>OY969797.1:0-1955000 GCA_963703195.1 uncultured Alphaproteobacteria bacterium
TGGAGTGCCCCCACTGAAGTGGTCCACCATTTGGGATAGTATTATCCCGTTTTCAGGAGGACGACGAGATGGCTGGAAAGCGAGAGAAACCCGAGGACATCGTGCTGAAGCTTCGACAAGTTGAAGTGCTGCAAGGGCAAGGCATGGGGATCGCGGAAGCCGTGCGCCAGATCGGCGTGACCGTTCAGACCTACTACCGGTGGCGCAAGGAGTATGGCGGCATGAGCCGCGATCAACTCAAACGGTTGAAGGAGCTGGAGACCGAGAATACCCGGCTCAGGCGTGCCGTGTCGGATCTGACGCTGGACAAGATGATCCTGGCCGAGGCTGCACGGGGGAAACTTCTAAGCCCTTCCCGCCGCCGGCGATGCATCGATCATGTGCGGCAAACCCTCAGCGTATCTGAGCGCAGGGTTTGCCGCACATTCGGTCAGCATCGCTCAACGCAGCGCAAGGTGCCCTGTGGTCTGCCGGACGAAGCACGGCTGACCGAGGACATCATCGCGCTGGCGGAAGAGTTCGGGCGCTATGGATACCGCATGATCACCGGGATGCTGAACAACAGCGGCTGGCATGTAAATCACAAGCGCCCCTCGGAAGATTTGCTTTGCATATCGCCTGTCGGGCAATGGTCGAACGGATCTGGCGGCGGGAAGGGCTGAAGGTCCCACAAAAGCAACCCGAGAAGGGCCGACTCTGGCTGAACGACGGATCGTGTGTCCGGCTTCGGCCGGAGCGGCCGAACCACGTCTGGTCCTATGACTTCGTCCAGGATCGGACCCACGACGGGCGGATCTTCCGCACGCTCAACATCATCGACGAGTTCACGAAGGAGGCTCTGGTGATCCGCGTGAAACGCAAACTCAATTCCGTCGACGTGGTCGATGCCTTGACCGATTTGTTCATCCTGCGCGGCCCGCCGGAATACATAAGGTCCGACAATGGCGCGGAATTTATCGCCAAGAAGGTGCGGGCCTGGATCGGGGCGGTGGGCGCCAAGACGGCATTCATCACTCCAGGTTCACCATGGGAAAACGGCTATTGCGAGAGCTTCAACGCCCGTTTCCGGCCCTCTCGGCAGATTGCTCCGCAATCGCCTGCCGGGTAATAGATGAGCTGCTCAATGGCGAGGTCTTCTACACGTTGCGCGAGGCCCAGATCCTGATCGAACGGTGGCGTCGTCACTACAACACCGTCCGACCGCACAGCGCTCTCGGATACCGACCGCCAGCGCCCAAAAGCATCGTCCCGATAGACCAAAGGCCGACCATGCACTAACATTCAAACTGGACCACCCGATGGGGGCACACCAGCGCTGCTGTACGTCCAATCCGGCTTCGGTAAGCAGATTGAGACCATGTCGCGGGTTCGAATTTCGGTACCTGTTGAGAGCATAGGTTACTGCATCTAAGGAGATGAACTATGGTACTGAAGCGGACGGACGAATTCCGGCAAGATGGCTGCGTATCGATTGACCAGTGGGCTGACTGTATGCAGGTAACTGACGATCTGGGCGTCAGCATGTCGACGCTCAAAAAATGGATCATGGCAAATGCGAGACACAGACGTGGTATGCAAACGAGGATTTGAACCTCGCTCGAGAGAGTGATCGGCTTCGGCGAGAGGACCGTCTTCTCAAGGTGGAGAGGAGATCTTAAAAAAGGCCACGCAGTTCTTTGCGGGATAAAGCAATGTGATTCAGGTTAAGTCAAGGACACAGGTGGACCTTCCCAGCCAACCGGCTGTGTGATGTTGGGCGTCGTGGAGTGCCCCCATCGGGTGGTCCAGTTTGAATGTTAGTGCATGGTCGGCCTTTGGTCTATCGGGACGATGCTTTTGGGCGCTGGCGGTCGGTATCCGAGAGCGCTGTGCGGTCTGATGGTGTTGTAGTGACGACGCCAGCGTTCGATCAGGATCTGGGCCTCGCGCAGCGAGTAAAAGAGCTCGCCATTCAGCAGCTCATCTTTAGGGGCGATTGCGCCGGGGGCCGAAAGCGGGCGTTGAAGCTCTCGCAGTAGCCGTTCTCCCACGGTGAACCAGGCGCGATGAACGCCGTCTTGGCGCCCACCGCACCGATCCAGGCCCGCACCTTCTTGGCGATAAATTCCGCGCCATTGTCCTGGCGGCTGCGCGCTGCCGGGGACCTTATGTATTCCGGCGGGCCGCGCAGGATGAACAGATCGGTCAGGGCATCGACCACGTCGACGGAATTGAGTTTGCGTTTTACCGTATCACCAGAGCCTCCTTCGTGAACTCGTCGATGATGTTGAGCGTGCGGAAGATCCGCCCGTCGTGGGTCCGATCCTGGACGAAGTCATAGGACCAGACATGGTTCGGACGCTCCGGCCGTAGCCGGACACACGACCCGTCATTCAGCCAGAGTTGGCCCTTCTTGGGCTGCTTTTGCGGGACTTTCAGCCCTTCCTGCCGCCAGATCCGTTCGACGGGGGTTGCGGGGGCGCTTATGGTTCACATGCCAGCCGCTGTTGTTCAGCATCCCGGTGATCATGCGGTATCCATAGCGCCCGAACTCTCGGCCAGCGCGATGATGTCCTCGGTCAGCCGTGCTTCGTCCGGCAGACCGCAGGGCACCTTGCGCTGCGTCGAGCGATGCTGACCCAAAGTGCGGCACACCCTGCGCTCTGATACGCTAAGGGTCTGCCGCACATGATCGATGCATCGCCGACGGCGGGAAGGGCTTAGAAGTTTCCCCGCGCGGCCTCGGCCAGGATCATCTTGTCCAGCGTTAGATCTGACACGGCACGCCGCAGCCGGGCATTCTCGGTCTCCAACTCCTTGAGCCGTTTGAGCTGATCCGGGTTCATGCCGCCATACTGCTTGCGCCATCGGTAGTAGGTCTGCAGGGTCACGCTGATCTGACGCACGGCTTCTGCGATCCCGCACTTCCTTGTCCTTGCAGCACTTCAACTTGTCGCAGCTTCAGCACGACGTCTTCGGGTTCGTCTTGCTTTCCAGCCATCTCTCGTCCTCCTGAAACGGGATAATTCTATCCCAAAAGGTGGACCACTTCAGTGGGGGCACTCCATCAGCCACGCGGGCTACGCGCATTCCGCAGCCGGCCAGTGAGTCCAGACAGCGATCTGACCTCGTTACACTGGCGCATATTAAGGAACAGTCGCGGCTTAGTTTGGGGAGCTATGGCCGCCCACGCATGACCGAAGAGTTGAATATATTGTTTGAACGTGGGCCACCGTTGTGTCGGCAGGTCGATGCGCCAAAACGGGATATCCGTTGTTAGAACACGCAAACACAAGATCACGACAGACAGTGACCACAAGTTCAATCGCGCCAACTTGCTGGATCGAAACTTCTCAGCTGACCTACCAAATCAAAAAGTGGGCGGGGGATATCAGCTATGTCTGGACCCGCGAAGGTGGGTCGTATCTGGCCGTGATCCTCTGACCTGCACCTCGTGTTGTGCCACGGCTGGGCCGTGAAGACCGGATGAAACGTGATCTGGCGATCCGGCGTGGCTATTGCATCTAGGACACCGCCCAAGGGGTCTATCACACCACACGGATTGTGCACCAATACTGTTCTCACGATTATCAGAAGATCCTGCGCCAACATGGCTTCCACGTGTCTCGATGAGCGGCAAGGGCATCGTCATGAGCACCCGTTTTCAAAACCATCAAGGCAGAGCTGATCTGGCGACGGTCATGGGAAACACGGCTGAAAACGCAAAATGGCAATCTTCGAATACATAACGGCTTCTACAATCCGCGCCGCCGCCATTCAGCACTGGGCTGGAAAAGCCCAGTCGCTTTCGAGCGGAAGGTGGCCTAAACGAGACCGGGCGGCACAAAAAAAAGGGACAGGTCCACTTCTGGGGTAAGAGACAAAGTCCTGTTAGCTCTCGAAACACGAGACGACAGCTTAGGGCATGTCATGGAATGTGAAGACGTCGTATCACTGTCAGGGTTGCGTACCATTCGCAGGTACGAGGAACTAACCAAGATCGATGAAATCTCGCTTCGCAACTATGCAACCAAGACTTGATCGTTTTTCGGTCAACTGCTAGATATTTTTGACTGATGATGCCAACGCTGAATGGCTTATTCTTAGCTATCTCTCACTAAAGCTGGCCTCCACATCCTGTCCAACCTCTGCAATGCATGCGGAAACTGAAAACCTAAAGGTCACGCTTCCGTATTTGAACTACTACACGATGTTTAACTGTGCACGGCGTTCATTTTCTCACTGCCTTGCGTCGATTGGAAAGGCGAAAAATCAATTGAAATGACGCATCAGAACATCATCAATACTACTGGCGACAAGCTGCGCCGGGTTGATGACGCGGTCGCCTCAGCAGTGAAAAGTAGGCTTTTGACGGGCCAACAACAACGAGAGCTATTCTCATACCGATTTCCGGCAAGCGGACTGAACATTTTTCAGGATGATCTATTGCTTCCAGTGCAGGCAATTGAAACCGTCGTTTGTTGGCTGAAATTGGCGCAGTTCAATCTTGCTTGTTTAGAGGCGGCCGCTGTCCGAAAGCATACAGATCAAAATTTTAAGGTAGGTGGCCAAGACAACCTTTGGCGTTTCATGCGTTACGACACCAAGACCTAGAATTGATTGATGATGCCGACTATCATCGGGTCGGCTATTTCATAAGGAAATACCGTTATCCGTCCGAGCTCATCTCTTTGGGAACGCACGGTCTTTAGAACAACTTTTTCGGCGTCGGGTCGATGAACGCGAACATCCCGGACCCGTCATACGCCGATTGGAACCTATTGCTCGATTTTGGATAAGTGTTTGTTATTTTTCGTATTTTTATCAAAATATTACGATTTTCTGAGCGCAATGAACGGCTCAGCGTCCACTCCATTTCCGCATACATGAATTGCTTGGCGTCCTCGCGAGGTTCAAGCGTTGCCCCTGTTAATTGCGCCAACGGAAGGCCTGCCTTCACTCGCCGGGCTAGTTTCCCTGCACTCAGCCACTTCCCACTTCGACCGCGAAGCGCCCCTCGCGCGTTCCAGTGCCCTTACCTTCAGCCGCGTCCATGATGACCACCGCGACTTCCTCCATCCGGAACAGCCCGCCTTGGCTTGCCGGGGGGGCATCTTGCGCTTCTGCAGGGACTGGCGAGTGACATCCAACCGTTCGGCTAATGGGCCAAGCTGACGAGGTCAGGCCGCACTTCCCGCAGCACCGAACCCTCCGGCAAATGCTTTTTCGCACGCGCCGCATCAAGGATCGCCTCCTCCGCGCGATCACTCGCTGCTTCCAGCGCAACGCCAAGCATGCCAGGCACGCCAGTTGCCGACTATGGCATCCTCGAAGCCAGCCACGAAGATGCGCGTCCACCAGATCGAATGCTTTCATGTTCACCCTCAGGAAGGGCGAAGATCAGTTCAAACTCGATTTCTGCCAGATGAATCATCCTCTTGCGGGCCTTCATTCGTGTTGTCGAGCTTGGCGCAACCAAGCGCCCGACTTCTCAATTGCCGCGCGAAGCGGCCCGCATTTTGAGGCGTCGACCAGACACCCATCTGACAAAACTCACCGCACCGGCATTCAGGCATCGTTAGGGGCACCTGTCTCATGAAACACGACCGCGTCCCGAACGCAGAGTGACCGTCCACCCCAAGGACTTCTTCCAGTTCGCGCAGGACAGCCTCGATTTCCTTAGACTTGTGCGGCTTTCGAGGCATTAGATAGCCCTTCTGTTTTAAGTTGTCAACCGACAACTTTGCTAAAGTACTGAGTTGGCGAAGCGAAATCAAACCTAACTGCGCGAAAACGCAGGAAGATACAAAAGCGGGCAAACCCCACTTAGCGCATAAAAAAGTGTAAGCCCAAGGGTTGCCCTACTATTTCTAGTAGATAAAGAACTGCTCATTTTCGTCGTCCTCCGTTCAAGTTCGTCGAAATCGAGCCATGCCTCATCGTCGTCCTCTTCAGGATTAAAGTCGTTTTCGACAAGGCTCCAAGGAAATGCAGACACTCCGAAAGCCGCAACGTCGTAAAAATGCACGTCATTATCTTTCATCAGCTTGAAGAAATTTTTTGGATCACCTGACTGACCAATCTTGTTGACACCAGCAGCAGACTTCCATCCGCGGGCCTCTGAACCATAGAGGAACAACCAGCCACGAACTCAGAACCTATGTTCGAATACGGCGAGTGCCTCTGAAATCCACCCTTTAAACCGCATTGTGATTGGCATGAGCCAACATCAAATCAACTAGCACAGATTTAACCTCGAAGAGAGCTTCTTTAGAGTTTTCGTCAACTTTAGATCAAATTGAAGATGCAGGTACAGAAACCACAAAAGTGAAACGATGTCATGTCTGCGTGAGCACTCTTGCACCCCCAACGGAGTATTCTTCCTTGGGTCTGATCTAAGAGCATCGCCGCCCTTCAGGCCAACAAAGGATCCCCAGCCACAAACGCGGCGAAGAATAGAGCAAAGTTTGAAGATGGCGCAAAGACAGCTCTTTATCCGAACAAGATGCGTATTTCTCCAAAACGGCTCAGGCCGTAACCAACGATGTTCGAACCAGGGTGAGCGACGCGTTCACTGGCCAACAATGAAAAGAAACCATCCAGGGGTAGAACTCTTCAGCTTCCAGCCCCTTTAATAGGTTGAATTTGGGTTCCCAGCGGGTGGCCTTTCGGGCAATTCGCCTGAAATTACACCCGTCTTTCCGTCCGCGGTCCTCAACTCGAACTTTCTGATTTCCTTTTCAAATGGTCACCCTTCTGTCCGTGGTGTTCTCAACGCCGATGCCCGTTGATGTTGTGGAACACCTACCGCTTCTTCAAGCCCGATCCATTCTTCTTCAATTCATGATCGATACGAGACAACACGAGCTCAGAAACTACACGGGAGGTGTCAGGGCCAATTGGAATACCAATGGTATTGATTTCGGTTGAAGCCTGACTCAAACGGTCAAGTTTCCGAACTCCAATGCTTGTCCAGTGTCTTGGCTTTGTGCTGCTTCAAAGGCTTCAGTTTTCCCCAAAGGCAGCCCAAGGGATCGAATGCGGGAGGATAGAACGATAAACCCGTCGATGTCCAAATGTACGACAGATGGGTAAGCGCTTGACAGATACGCTTGTTTTTCAAGCTTCCCTGAAAACGATGATTCTCCTAAACGCCCGCCCGCCTACCGCAACGTTGTCTGGAAACACGACCTTGAATGCGGGAGACTGGCTGATTGCCATGACCTTTTGACATCAGGCCAATTCACGGCCAAGAACTCCGAAAGCAGTGCGTAGTTGATTGGATTTATAACACCAAAGGTTCTGTGATTGCCTTGCAAGGTTGCCCCATCCAAAAAGACGGTTTCACCGGAGAAGTCTTTTTGCGGCTTTAGATAGGCCGGTTTTGAGGCGAGTAATGAACCAAAGTTGACAGTTCGAAAGGTGGGAGGCAGCTCACGGGGATAAAACCCTCGCTCAAGAAGCCGTTGAAAAATCAAATCCTTGCTTGCCACAGATCAACTGCCCATCATTCTAGCTTCAATCCAAACTTTCTTAACAATTGCGCAGCACAATGTCGTTTATTTCGCTTGGCTGAAACGCCACATCCCACGACCATCGCCAAAGCCTCCTGCAGCATTCACAGCCTCAACCCACGCTGCCGAGTTCTCGCTTTGCCTTGTTTTGTGGGCTATCCGTACCTTCGATTCTGACGCTAACAGTTTACCGCTGGCGAACTTCACAAGAAAATCAGGAATGTATCGCCGACGAGAACCAGACCATAGATACTGGATTTGAAATCCTAGGTGATCGTTCTTTGCATAATGCAAATACTTCGTCTGATTGCTCAAACACGTTGGTGGTGCTACCTTCCCAGGAGGAATCGAACCAAGTGGCTGATGCTGTCGACTGACGGCCGAAAATTGGGTTTCGTCAGCGGCTCCGCATCTGAGCCGTGGACCCAATGGGATTTTCCTCGTCGAAGATTGGCGTCAGGCTTGTTCGGTTTTGCTTGTTAACGCTCCTCATCAGATGCTGAACAATCAGGTCGATGTTCAAGGCGATAAGGATTTGGCGGCCAGCGGGTCAGAGTGAAAGAGTGAAGGAATCTGAAGAACATCGGATTTTTCACCAAGTCTCAACGATCCGCACCAGTTCCTCGACCGCGGATCGTTGAAGAGTTCATCGAGTCCGATGGTTCAAATTCCCTTCACTCTTTCACTTCGACCCGCTGCGCCGCCGTTCCTTATCGCCTTGAACATCGACCTGATTGTTCAGCATCTGATGAGGAGCGTTAACGAGACAAACCGAACAAGCCTGACGCCAATCTTCGACGAGGAAAATCCCATTGGGTCCACGGCTCAGATGCGGACCTGGTACACGACGAAACCCAATTTTCCAGCCATCAAGTCGCACATCAGCCACTTGGTTGGAGACTCCTCCTGGGAAGGTCACGCCGCCAACGTGTTTGAGCAATCAGACGAAGTATTTGCGTATGCAAAGAACGATCACCTAGGATTTCAAATCCAGTATCTATGGTCTGGTTCTCGTCGGCGATACATTCCTGATTTTCTTGTGAAGTTCGCCAGCGGTAAACTGTTAGCGTTAGAAATCAAAGGTACGGATAGCCCACAAAACAAGGCAAAGCGAGAAGCTTTGGCAGCGTGGGTTGAGGCTGTGAATGCTGCAGGAGGCTTTGGGCGATGGTCGTGGGATGTGGCGTTTCAGCCAAGCGAAATAAACGACATTGTGCTGCGCAATTGTTAAGAAAGTTTGGATTGAAGCTAGAATGATGGGCAGTTGATCTGTGGCAAGCAAGGATTTGATTTTTCAACGGCTTCTTGAGCGAGGGTTTTATCCCCGTGAGCTGCCTCCCACCTTTCGAACTGTCAACTTTGGTTCATTACTCGCCTCAAAACCGGCCTATCTAAAGCCGCAAAAAGAACTTCTCCGGTGAAACCGTCTTTTTGGATGGGGCAACCTTCCAAGGCAATCACAGAACCTTTGGTGTTATAAATCCAATCAACTACGCACTGCTTTCGGAGTTCTTGGCCGTGAATTGGCCTGATGTCGAAAAGGTCATGGCAATCAGCCAGTTCTCCGCATTCAAGGTCGTGTTTCCAGACAACGTTGCGGTAGGCGGGCGGGCGTTTCAGAGATCATCGTTTTCAGGGAAGCTTAAAAAACAAGCGTATCTGTCAAGCGCTTACCCATCTGTCGTACATTTGGACATCAACAGGTTTTATGGTTCTATCTACTCGCATTCGATCCCTTGGGCTGCCTTGGGGAAAACTGAAGCCTTGAAGCAGCACAAAGCCAAGACACTGGACAAGCATTGGAGTTCGGAACTTGACCGTTTGGTCAGGGCTTGCAACCGAAATCAAACCATTGGTATTCCAATTGGCCCTGACACCTCCCGTGTAGTTTCTGAGCTCGTGTTGTCTCGTATCGATCATGAATTGAAGAAGAATGGATCGGGCTTGAAGAAGCGGTAGGTGTTCCACAACATCGACGATTACGAGATCGGCGTTGAGAACACCACGGAAGCAGAAAGGGTGATCGCTAGGTTTGAAAAGGAAATCAGAAAGTTCGAGTTGAGGAGCCACGACGGAAAGACGGGTGTAATTTCAGGCGAATTGCCCGAAAACCTCCGCTGGGAACCCAAATTCAACCTATTAAAGGGGCTGGAAGCTGAAGAGTTCCTGGATGGTTTCTTTTCATTGTTGGCCAGTGAACGCGTCGCTCACCCTGGTTCGAACATCGTTGGTTACGGCCTAAGCCGTTTTGCGAAGAAGATCGCATCTTGTTCGGATAAAGAGCTGTCTTTGCGCCATCTTCAAACTTTGCTCTATTCTTCGCCGCGTTTTGTCAGCTGGGTGGCTCCTCTGTTTGTTGGCCTGAAGGGCGGCGATGCTCTTAATCAAGCCCAGAAAAGAATGCTCCGTTGGGGGGTGCAAGAGTGCTCACGCAGACATGACATCGTTTCACTTTTGTGGTTTCTGTACCTGCATCTTCAATTTGATCTAAAGTTGACGAAAACTCTAAAGAAGCTCTGCTTCGAGGTTGAATTTGTGCTAGTTGATTTGATGTTGGCTCATGCCGATCACAATGCGCTTTTAAAGGGTGGATTTGCAGAGGCACTCGGCAGGTATCAGAACATGGGTCTGAGTTCGTCGGGCTGGTTGTTCCTCTATGAGACAGAGGCCCGCGGATGGAAGTCTGCTGCTGGTGTCAACAAGATTGGTCAGTCAGGCGATCCAAAAAATTTCTTCAAGCTGATGAAAGATAATGACGTGCATTTTTACGACGTTGCGGCTTTCGGAGTGTCTGCATTTCCTTGGAGCCTTGTCGAAAACGACTTTAATCCTGAAGAGGACGACGATGAGGCATGGCTCGATTTCGACGAACTTGAAGCGGAGGACGACGAAAATGAGCAGTTCTTTATCTACTGAGAATCGTGGGCAACCCTTGGGCTTACACTTTTTTATGCGCTAAGTGGGGTTTGCCCGCTTTTGTATCTTCCTGCGTTTTCGCGCAGTTAGGTTTGATTTCGCTTCGCCAACTCAGTACTTTAGCAACCAAAGTTGTCGGTTGACAACTTAAAACAGAAGGGCTATCTAATGCCTCGAAAGCCGCACAAGTCTAAGGAGATCGAGGCTGTCCTGCGCGAACTGGAGTCCTTGGGGTGGACGGTCACTCTGCGTTCGGGACGCGGTCATGCTTGGGGTCTGATCAGGTGCCCTAACAACGATCCTGAATGCCGGTGCGGTGAGTTTTGTCAGATGGGTGTCTGGTCGACGCCTCAAAATCCGGGCCGCTTCGCGCGGCAATTGAGAAGTCGGGCGCTTGGTTGCACCAAGCTCGACAACACGAATGAAGGCCCGCAAGAGGATGAATAATATGGCAGAAATCGAGTTTGAACTGATCTTCGCCCTTCCTGAGGGTGAACATGAAGCGTTCGATCTGGTGGACGCAGTCTTCGTGGCTGGCTTCGAGGATGCCATAGTCGGCACTGGCGTGCCTGGCATGCTTGGCGTTGCGCTGGAAGCAGCGAGTGATCGCGCGGAGGATGCGATCCTTGATGCGGCGCGTGCGATCCAAAAGCATTTGCCGGAGGGCTCGGTGCTGCGGGAAGTGCGGCCTGACCTCGTCAGCTTGGCCGACGTAGCCAAACGGTTGGATGTCACTCGCCAGTCCCTGCAGAAGCGCAAGATGCCCCCGGCAAGCCAAGGCGGGCTGTTCCGGATGGAGGAAGTCGCGGTGGTCATCATGGACGCGGCTGAAGGTAAGGGCACTGGAACGCGCAAGGGGCGCTTCGCGGTCGATAAAGCGGGGAAGTGGCTGAGTGCAGGGAAACCAGCCCGGCGAGTGAACGCAGGCCTTGCCGTTGGCGCGATTGACGGGGCAACGCTTGAAGTTCGCGAGGACGCCAAGCAATTCATCTATGCGGATGGAATGAACGCTGAGCCGTTCATTGCGCTCAGAAAATCGTAATACCTTGATAAAAATACGAAAAATAACAAACACTTATCCAAAATCGAGCAATAGGTTCCAATCGGCGTCTGGGTTATAACAGTCGGGATGTTCGCGTTCATCGACCCAAGCACCGAAAAAGTCTTCTAAAAGACCGTGCGTTCCCAAAGAGATGAGCTCGGACGGATAACGGTATTTCCTTATGAAATAGCCGACCCGATGATAGTCGGCATCATCAATCAATTCTGAGGTCTTGGTGTCGTAACGCATGAGATCCCAAAGGTTGTCTTGGCCACCTACCTTAAAATTTTGATCTGTATGCTTTCGGACGGCCGCCTCTAAACAAGCAAGATTGAACTGCGCCAATTCAGCCAACAAACGAGCGGTTTCAATTGCCTGCACTGGAAGCAATAGATCATCCTGAAAAATGTTCAGTCCGCTTGCCGGAAATCGGTATGAGAATAGCTCTCGTTGTTGTTGGCCCGTCAAAAGCCTACTTTTCACTGCTGAGGCGACCGCGTCATCAACCCGGCGCAGCTTGTCGCCAGTAGTATTGATGATGTTCTGATGCGTCATTTCAATTGATTTTTCGCCTTTCCAATCGACGCAAGGCAGTGAGAAAATGAACGCCCGTGCGCAGTTAAACATCGTGTAGTAGTTCAGATACGGAAGCGTGACCTTTAGGTTTTCAGTTTCCGCATGCATTGCAGAGGTTCCAAGCACAGTGGAGGCCAGCACGTACTTTAGTGAGAGATAGCTTCGAATAAGCCATTCAGCGTTGGCATCATCGTCAAAATCTCTAGCAGTTGAGCCGAAAAACGATCGAGTTCTGGTTGCATAGTTGCGAAGCGAGATTTCATCGATCTTGGTTAGTTCCTCGTACCTGCAAATGGTACGCAACCCTGACAGTGATACGACGTCTTCACATTCCATGACATGCCCTAAGCTGTGGTCTCAGTGTTTCGAGAGCTAACAGGACTTTGTCTCTTACCCCAGAAGTGGACCTGTCCCTTTTTTGTGCCGCCCCCGGTGCTCGTTTAGGCCACCTTCCGCTCGAAAGCGACTGGGCTTTTCCAGCCCAGTGCTGAATGGCGGCGGCGCGGATTGTAGAAGCCGTTGATGTATTCGAAGATTGCCATTTCGGTTTGCCGCCGTGTTTCCCATGACCGTCGCCAGATCAGCTCTGCCTTGATGGTTTTGAAAAACGTCTCGACGGCGGCATTGTCATAACAATTGCCCTTGCCGCTCATCGAGACCTGGAAGCCATGTTGGCGCAGGATCTTCTGATAATCGTGAGAACAGTATTGGCTGCCGCGATCCGTGTGGTGAATGCAGCCCTTGGGCGGTGTCCTGAATGCGATGGCCATGTTCAGCGCCCGGATCGCCAGATCACGTTTCATCCGGTTACTCACGGCCCAGCCGATGACACGACGCGAGTGCAGGTCCAGGATCACGGCCAGATACAACCAGCCTTCGCGGGTCCAGACATAGCTGATATCCCCCGCCCACTTTTGATTTGGTAGGTCAGCTGAGAAGTTTCGATCCAGCAAGTTCGGCGCGATATTGAACTTGTGGTCACTGTCTGTCGTGATCTTGTGTTTGCGTGTTCTAACAACGGATATCCCGTTTTGGCGCATCAACCTGCCAACACGAC
Organism: uncultured Alphaproteobacteria bacterium; assembly: GCA_963703195.1. Lineage (GTDB taxonomy): Bacteria > Pseudomonadota > Alphaproteobacteria > Rhodobacterales > Rhodobacteraceae > Sulfitobacter. The sequence goes on from OY969797.1 coordinate 13,085, forward strand.
GGTGGCCCACGTTCAAACCGATCTCCTTCAACTCTTCGGTCATGCGTGGGCGGCCATAGCTCCCCAAACTAAGCCGCGACTGTTCCTTAATATGCGCCAGTGTAACGAGGTCAGATCGCTGTCTGCGACTGGCTCGCGGCTGCGGAATGCGCGTAGCCCACGTGTGCTGATGGAGTGCCCCCACTGAAGTGGTCCACCAACTGGGATAGTATTATCCCGTTTCAGGAGGATCAGAGATGGCTGGAAAGCGAGACAAACCCGAAGACGTGGTGCTGAAGCTTCGGCAGGTTCGAAGTGCTGCAAGGACAAGGCATGGGGATCGCAGAGGCGGTGCGCCAGATCGGCGTGACGCAGCAAACCTATTATCGATGGCGCAAGGAGTATGGTGGCATGAACCGGGACCAGCTCAAACGGCTGAAGGAGCTGGAGACCGAGAATACCCGGCTGAGGCGTGCGGTGTCAGATCTGACGCTGGACAAGATGATCCTGACCGAGGCCGCACGGGGAAACTTCTAAGCCCTTCCCGCCGTCGTCGGTGCATCGATCATGTACGGCAGACCCTTAGCGTATCGGAGCGCCGGGCCTGCCGCACTCTCGGGCAGCATCGCTCGACGCAGCGCAAGGTGCCCTGCGGTCTGCCGGACGAAGAACGGCTGACCGAGGACATCATTGAGCTGACACGAGAGTTCGGGCGTTATGGATACCGCATGATCACCGGGATGCTGAACGACAACGGCTGGCATGTGAACCATAAGCGCCCCTCTCGGCAGATTTGCTTTGCAAATCGCCTGTCAGGCAATGGTCGAACGGATCTGGCGGCGTGAAGGGCTGAAAGTCCCACAAAAGCAACCCAAGAAGGGTCAACTCTGGCTGAACGACGGGTCGTGTGTCCGGCTTCGGCCGGAGCGGCCCAATCACGTCTGGTCCTATGACTTCGTCCAGGACCGCACCCACGACGGGCGGATCTTCCGCACGCTCAACATCATTGACGAGTTCACGAAGGAGGCTCTGGTGATACGTGTCAAACGCAAGCTCAATTCCGTCGACGTGGTCGATGCCCTGACCGACTTGTTCATCATGCGCGGCCCGCCGGAATACATAAGGTCCCCCTCTCGGGCATGCTGCGCATGCCCTGCCGGGCAGTGGACAATGGCGCCGAATTTATCGCCAAGAAGGTGCGGGCATGGATCGGCGCGGTGGGCGCCAAGACGGCCTTCATTGCGCCTGGTTCACCATGGGAAAACGGCTATTGCGAGAGCTTCAACGCCCGCTTTCGGCCCTCTCGGCAGATTGCTCTGCAATCGCCTGCCGGGTAATAGACGAGCTGCTGAACGGTGAGCTCTTCTACTCGCTGCGCGAGGCCCAGATCCTGATCGAGAGATGGCGTCGTCACTACAACACCATCCGACCGCACAGCGCTCTCGGATACCGTCCACCAGCGCCCGAAAGCATCGTCCCGATAGACCAAAGGCCGACCATGCACTAACATTTATACTGGACCACTCGATGGGGGCAGACCACTGACGCCAACGACATCACACAGCCGGTTGGCTGGGAAGGTCCACCTGTGTTCTTCGACAAACCTAAATCTCATTGCTTTAGGCCCGCAAAGAACTGGGTGGCCTTTTTTAAGATCTCCCTCTCCTCCTTGAGAAGACGGTTCTCACGCCGAAGCCGATCATTCTCTTGAGCGAGGCTCAAATCCTCTTTGGAAACCACGTCTGTGTCTCGGTTTGCGGTGATCCATTTGTTGAGCGTCGACATGCCAACACCCAGATCGTCAGCCACCTGCTTACGCGTCAGCCCACTGGTCAATGCGATACGCACCGCATCTTGCCGGAATTCGTCCGTCCGTTTCAGTCCCATAGTTCATCTCCTTTGTTGCAGTAAATGCTATCAAAGGAGCGGCATCAAACCGCGACAGGTCCAATCTACTTACCGAAGCCGGGGAGTTGGACGGAGCCAACAGGGCTGGTCTGCCCCCATCGAGTGGTCCAGTATAAATGTTAGTGCATGGTCGGCCTTTGGTCTATCGGGACGATGCTTTCGGGCGCTGGTGGACGGTATCCGAGAGCGCTGTGCGGTCGGATGGTGTTGTAGTGACGACGCCATCTCTCGATCAGGATCTGGGCCTCGCGCAGCGAGTAGAAGAGCTCACCGTTCAGCAGCTCGTCTATTACCCGGCAGGCGATTGCAGAGCAATCTGCCGAGAGGGCCGAAAGCGGGCGTTGAAGCTCTCGCAATAGCCGTTTTCCCATGGTGAACCAGGCGCAATGAAGGCCGTCTTGGCGCCCACCGCGCCGATCCATGCCCGCACCTTCTTGGCGATAAATTCGGCGCCATTGTCGGACCTTATGTATTCCGGCGGGCCGCGCATGATGAACAAGTCGGTCAGGGCATCGACCACGTCGACGGAATTGAGCTTGCGTTTGACACGTATCACCAGAGCCTCCTTCGTGAACTCGTCAATGATGTTGAGCGTGCGGAAGATCCGCCCGTCGTGGGTGCGGTCCTGGACGAAGTCATAGGACCAGACGTGATTGGGCCGCTCCGGCCGAAGCCGGACACACGACCCGTCGTTCAGCCAGAGTCGACCCTTCTTGGGTTGCTTTTGTGGGACTTTCAGCCCTTCACGCCGCCAGATCCGTTCGACCATTGCCTGACAGGCGATTTGCAAAGCAAATCTGCCGAGAGGGGCGCTTATGGTTCACATGCCAGCCGCTGTTGTTCAGCATCCCGGTGATCATGCGGTATCCATAACGCCCGAACTCTCGTGTCAGCTCAATGATGTCCTCGGTCAGCCGTTCTTCGTCCGGCAGACCGCAGGGCACCTTGCGCTGCGTCGAGCGATGCTGCCCGAGAGTGCGGCAGGCCCGGCGCTCCGATACGCTGAGGGTTTGCCGCACATGATCGATACATCGACGACGGCGGGAAGGGCTTAGAAGTTTCCCCGTGCGGCCTCGGTCAGGATCATCTTGTCCAGCGTCAGATCTGACACGGCGCGCCTCAGCCGGGCATTCTCGGTCTCCAGCTCCTTGAGCCGTTTGAGCTGATCCCGGTTCATGCCGCCATACTGCTTGCGCCATCGGTAATAGGTCTGCTGGGTCACGCCGATCTGGCGCACCGCCTCTGCGATCCCCATGCCTTGTCCTTGCAGCACTTCAACCTGCCGAAGCTTCAGCACCACGTCTTCGGGTTTGTCTCGCTTTCCAGCCATCTCTGATCCTCCTGAAACGGGATAATACTATCCCAGTTGGTGGACCACTTCAGTGGGGGCACTCCACCGTATGATCGCCCGGCTGGATGTTGGCCGACAAAGCGATGAGCTTGTAACCCGGGCCAGCATGTTCGAGATCAGATATGACCTGCTCGAAGATGGCCAAGCCTTCGACGGATGAGGACAGCATGCCCTTGACGTTCTCCATCACGAACACCGCGGGGCTCATCTGTCTCAGAACTCGACAATACTCGCGGTAGAGGAAATGCCGGTCGTCATTCTTCGGTCTGTAGTCCTTGATGCCGGCGTTTCTAGATCGGCCGGCAAGGGAGTAGGCTTGGCAGGGAGGGCCGCCAATCAGAAGAGTGCGATCACCGGCCAATCGCCTTGTCGCAGAAATCCTCTCGGAGAGTAGCGACGCAGCCTCCGGTTTCCCGAGCTCTGCGCATAGAGCCTCGTTTTCGGCAGCTTTCCATTGCCGAGGGTACAGTTCTTTCCAATCCGGGCATTCGTGCTTCCCGGCAATCCATGAATAGTATTCCTGTGGGTATTCATCGAATTGGCGCAAGAATGCACGAAGTCTCAGTGTCTTATGCGCAGCAGGATCCTTTTCGATCGAAACGGCGATTGCATAGGCGCGTGACCCATCGCTCCTTCTGCAGGAGGAGAATCCTTCTCCGAGGCCTCCCGGGCCTGAAAACAGATCAACGATTTGAACGGGCTTCGACACATCAATTCTCCTGCCTCTCCTCTTCCCAGGTTTTCGCAGACATGGCAAGGAGATGAGATGGTGGACATCGTCGATGCCGAAACCCGATCGCGGATGATGCGCAGCATCCGTGGAAAGGACACGAAGCCGGAGCTCTTGCTGCGGCGTGCTCTGCATGCGCGCGGATTCCGATATCGGCTGCACCAGAAGGGTCTTCCGGGTCGTCCTGACCTCGTGTTTCCCAAGTATAGAGCTGCCGTCTTCGTTCACGGCTGCTTCTGGCACCGTCACCCGGGATGCCCGAAGGCAACTACCCCCGCGACGCGTGAGGACTTCTGGCAGAACAAGTTCGCCGAGAACACCGCGCGAGATCGGCGGAACATCGATCAGCTGCAGTCGGCAGGTTGGCGGGTCCTTGTCGTGTGGGAGTGCGAGCTTGCGCGCGAAGCGTTGGTTCCGACTGTGCAGCACGTTTCGGATTGGCTGATGGAGCATCCGAACGCATAGCGGTCGGCTGGGCTCACGCCGTTTGTGACTGTCGCATTCTGGAAAATCAGGCTGTCCTGATTGAAGACGTTTGCGTCAAAACTCCCCTCGGAAAAGTGGGACACAAATCCGGAAAAATCCAATAAACATGGTGAAAGAAAAAAGTCCCACCGCCTCGTAACTTGGTGCTATAAAAACAACAGGTTATGCCGCCCCCGGGCACCATTTAGATATTATTTCGTATCAGTTCCGCTTCGGCTTTTGGCATCTTCCCAGAGCCTTAGGCGATATCGAAGACCAGTTTTCCGACATGCAACATCGTTAAGTACGGTGATTTCTGCTTCAGCCGTCGGATCCCGAAGAGCTGTTTCATTCAATTGCCGCACGTCGGAATACGGGTGCGCGGGGTGCGGGGATGGCCGTTCTGGGGTCTTGCAACGCTGCGCGCAGATCGCAGGCATGGCGACTTACCATGTCGGATGACACGATACCCGCGACACGGGAGGTTTGACGAAGATTGGCTTTCAACAGGGTTGAGATGACGCAAGGCCTGCAGTTGAAAACCGTAAATCAGAAATATAATCAGAGGCTTGGGGCCAGCGACCTTCATCGAGCAAAACAGAAGGCGGCGGCGCCAAGCGGATTAGTTTTTCTTTCGACACCTTCCCGATTGTTGCTAGACTGCCCTAAAGGCATTGTACACAGCGGGTCATCCACCCGCGATATTTTGAGTTGTGGATTGGGGACGGAAGATGGGGGTCAAGCTCGACAGGGTGCTGTCGACGCGTAATGCAGCGTCGATCAAGAGGACACTGGGGCTGACGCCGCCCGGCACACATACCCCGTCAGCGTGGTTTCTGGGGCCCAACGCGGAAAACCTCGATATCCTGAAGACCATGGTCGGCATCGTCATGGACGATCACGCCGATGCGCGGCGCAGCTACGCGCCCAATGATCCCGACATGACGGGCGGGCGCGGACCCGAGTTCATGCCGACCGTGACAAGCATGGAGCAGAACCTGCGCGTCATCACCCGCGAATTGCGCAGCTCCATCCCACTGTCTTCGCATCGCAACATGAGCCACATGTATTGGGACATCACCATGCCCGGTGCGGTCGGTTATTTCGCGGGACTGCTCTACAACCAAAACAATTGCGCGGCAGAGGCGTCGCCGGTGACCACCAATCTGGAAATTCGCGCGGCGGGCGAGCTGTGCGAGATGCTGGGCTACGACATGTCCGGCGCGCCGACGCCTTGGGGCCACATCACCTGCGACGGCACGGTGGCCAACATCGAAAGCATGTGGGCCGCGCGGAACCTTCGCTATCAGGCGGTGGCCATCGCGCGGGCGTTGCTGATGGACCCTGCCCTCGAAGCAGCACGCGGCATCATGATCACCAAGGGGGACGGGATCGCCGCGCGGCTCGTCGACCTCGAGACCTGGGAGATGGTGAACTTGCCGATGGATCAGCTTCTAGCGCTGCCCCGCATTCTCGAAGTTGAGGGCGGACTGAGCAAAAAGCAGATCGAGGATATCCTGTGCACCTATTCGATCCGCGATATCGGCGTGACGGAATTCCATGAGCATATCCTGCATGCAGAACAGGGGCCGAACACGGTCAAGATGACACCCGCGATCATGGTCCCCGCGACGGCGCACTATTCCTGGGCCAAGGCCGCGACGGTGCTGGGCCTGGGCCGGAATGCCATGCAGTCGATCGAGGTCGATCTCGAAGGCCGTATGAAGCTGTCGGCGCTGGCGCGTGCGCTTGAGACGTGCCTGCACGAACGCCGCCCCGTCGTGCAGGTGGTCGCCGTCATGGGGTCCACGGGCGAGGGCGCGGTCGATCCGTTGGCCGATATCCTGAAGCTTCGCGCCAAGTTCGAGGCGCGCGGGCTCAGTTTCGCGGTCCATGCGGATGCCGCCTGGGGCGGATACTTCGCCGCGACCCTCGAGAGGGAGGACGCGCGGGTGCTGAAGATCGACGAAGAAGAAACCGCCTTCGACGCGGAGCCGCACGAGGCGATGAACGCCCATTCGCGCAAACACTTCGCCGTGATGGGCGGGTGCGACACGATAACCGTCGATCCCCACAAGGCCGGGTTCATTCCCTATCCGGCGGGGGCGCTGTGCTACCGCGACAAGGAAATGATCTATCTCATCTCTGAGACCTCTCCAGTGGTGTATCACGATGGCGACGCGCCGACGGTGGGGGTCTACGGTATCGAAGGGTCCAAGCCCGGCGCGGCGGCCGTGGGGGTCGCGCTGAGCCATATCACCATCCCCACCACGCCCACGGGCTACGGCCGTCTTCTCGGTCGGTGCCTGTTCAACGCGAAACGGTTTCATGCAGGCATCGTGCAGCTGGCCACACCAGAGGACGATTTCATCGTCGTGCCCATGATGCGCCTGCCCGTCGAGCGGCGGAAGGAGGGGGCGACGGATGCGGAGATCGACGCGCAGATCGTGCATATCCGTGAGGCCATCTTCAGCCGCGACAATGACGCGTTGATCGCGGCCTTCGACAAGGATGCTGAGCTTAAAAAGCTGTTCCAGTCGCTTGGTCCGGACCTGACGGTGCTGGCCTATGCGTTCAATTTCAAGGTGAATGGCAAGATCAACAAGCGGCTAGATCTGATGAACGAGTTTAACAATGCGATCTACCATCGCCTCAGTTTCGAGGTGCCCGAGGTGGAAGGCGCCGTGCCCGAGCAACCGATGTTCGTCACCTCCTCCAGCTTCAGCCCGGCGACGCATTCGGCGGCCTTCATCGAAGGCTTCTGCAAGCGGCTGAAAGTGAGGCCCACGCCGGGCACGGCCGTGCGCCACCTCATCTCGACCACGCAGAACCCGTTCCTGTCGGCGACCGCTGCGGGTGATTTCATCCCCACGCTGATGGACATCATGCGCGATGCGGTCGAGGCGGAGCGCAAGAACATCATCGCGAAACACAAGCTCGACAAGAAAAAGGACTGACGCAGATGGTGCACTTCAACATTCCGCCCCAGCTCGAATTTGCGGAGCCGGAAGTCCACAACCCGCCATGCCAGCATGCCTTTATCATGGTCGGCACCGGGCGCGCCTACGCTGTTCACATGACGCAATACCACTGCGAAAAGCATAAATACCAGCTGGTCATGGAAGTGGATTTCGCGTCCCGAAACGACATGGCGGAATATGTGCGGCAACGCGAGATGTACCCGGACGATACCTTCGTCCTGTCGAACAGGATTGAGGACAAATACTCCATCCCGCAGCTCGGCGGCGGGATTCGCACGGAATTCACCGGCGCGCTCTATCGCGGATTCCGCCCGCCGGTGCCGCCGATCGACGAGAACTGGTTTCCATGGAACGACAAGGACTGCATCCCCGTTATCGACAAGATCGAGGTGAAGGTGAGACGCATCGTCCTGTTCGCGCCTTTCAGCCATAATGAAATCGCGCCCGACACGGCGATCTACTACCTTTGGGGCACGCGAGATCCCGCGCGCGAAGGGTCCACGCTGGAAGCGCATATGACCAACCTCCAGACCGCAAGCCTTTTGACCGGGCCGCACGCGCCGCCGCTTTTCGGCCTCGATCATGACCACGTGATGAGCCTGCGCGAGGTGCCGCAGTGGATTTCGGACGATATGCTGACGGCGGGGATCAAGGTGTCGGTCCCGTCGATCCTGCGGAAGGACCCTCAGACCGGGCAAACGGTGCTGATGCCTGAACCGCCGTTCAAGCCCAAGGATGTTATCCCGGTGCTCTACCGGGGGATGAACCCTGCCTATAACGTGGTGGTCGGGCCGACCTATTTCTGGGGCAGCACGGTCAATAATTCCCAAGAGCTCCAGTCGAGCGCGCCGAACATGAGCTTCATCATTTCGGACATGCCGGAGAAATACTGGAAATAGGCACTAATTTCCCAAGATCGCTGGAGGGCGGATCCACATGACGGAATTCAAGCAGGAAAACGGCAACACGGAGCTTTGGCACACCATCTTTGCCGAAGGGCACCCGGATCTGAGCAAGCAGCAAAACCTGCATGCCAATTTGCCGAAGGACCCGCGCTGCCGTCTGTGCAAGGCCCCCTTTGCGGGCATCGGCGGGCTCTGGATGAAATGGAAGGGCAAGAAGCAATCCAGCCGCAACGGACATTATTGCAATGCCTGCGACGGGTTTCTGGACACCTTCCCCGGCGGCGTCGAGACCGAGATGTCGTTGCTGTTTGCCGATATTCGCAACTCCACCGCCTTTGCCGCGCAGGCCGGACCACAGGCCGCGTCCGAGCGGGTCAACCGGTTCCTGAACGAAGCGACAAGGTCGATCACCGACCACGACGGATTCATCATGGCGTTCTACGGCGATTGCGTGGTCGCGGTCTGGCCGCCCGGTTTTTCGGGTAAGGATCACGCAAGGAAGGCCGTCCGCGCCGCGAAAGCCGTGGCTGGGCATGTCAGCGGAGGCGCGGAAGATGTGCCTGTCGGTGTCTGTGTGCACACAGGCGAGGTCTACATCGGTACGGTGCAGGCGGCGAAGGGTCTGTTTCGCGACATCTCGATCTTCGGGGTCAACGTCAACATCACCGCGCGTCTCGCAGCCGAGGCGCGGGCCGGTGAGGTGCTCGCCAGCGCCGCCGCGATCGCCGCCGCGGGCGGCCAGGGCGATTTGCAGGAGTTCACCCTCAAAGGCGTCCCGCAGCAGGTGTCGGCCGCGCGGCTATAGCTGTCCGATCTCGGCCAGCGCATCCGCGTCATGCAGGATGATCCCGTCAGCGGACAGCTCCAGCAGCCCCTGCGCCTCCCATATCTTCAGCCTGCGGTTGACGTTCTCGCGCGAGATGCCGGAAAACTCGCCCAGATCGCTCTGGGAAAAACCCGACAGGCTGCCCCATTTCTCATTGAGCCGCAGCAGACAGCGCGCAAGGCGTGTCGGAGCTTCGGTCTGCGCCTGGCTTGCAAACATATCGGATGCATTGCGCACCTTGCCGCACAGCTCCGAGATCAGCCCCATCATCACCGCGGGCTTCGTCTGCAAGAAGGCGACCACATCACGACGGTAGAGGGACAGGCCGATGACATCCGTGGTGGCCACCACATCGGCACTGCGCACGCCGCCGTCGAGCAACGCGATCTCGCCCAAGACCTCGCCCGGACCCATGTGGTTGAGCACGGACTTACGCCCCGACAGGGAGGTGACCGACACCTCGACGCGCCCCTCCTGCAACAGCAGCAGCGCATCGCCGGGGTCTTCGCGGGCGAAAATCAGATGACCGGCGGCGAAACGGACCGTGCGGGCATTGGCAATCAAGGCGTCGTGATCCTCGCGGGAGAGTGAGGACAGCAGGATGCTGTTGGTGGCGAAGGTGTCGGAGGCGCGCGTCATGACGGCAGTAGGCAACGCGGCGGATGGGTCGGTCAATCCCGCTTGGAACTGGTCCACTTCAAATGTGTACGGCCCGGTGGGGCAAGCGCCGGGCCTTGGCTTTGCAGCGGGAGCGAGTGCGGGGCTCAGCCGCCCCAACCGCCACCACCTCCACCGCCGCCGCCGCCGCCGCCGCCGCCTGCACCGCCGCCGCCAGCTTCGCCCCCGCCCTCACCGGCGGCGGTGTTGATGAAAGCGCATCCGGGGACCGGGTTCACGGCGCAGGACGCGGCAGTCGGGGTGGCCGTCGCTGCGACTGGTTTCGGTGCCGGGGCGGGCCGGACGGCTGTGGGAACGGGCCGCGGGGCCGGTGCGGACACCCGGCGCGGGGCGGGTTGCGTGGCGCGCGGCGCGGGTGTCGACGCCGCGCGGACGCTGACCGACCGGGTAGGCGTCACCTGCGTGAGCGCGTTGGCCGTATTGGGCGCGCTGGCCTGGGGCACCGGGGCGCAGGCCCCCAGCGTGAGGGCCGAGGTGAGGCAGAGGGCTGCCATCTTCTTGCGATTGAGTTTCTTGAGGGTCTTAAGTGTCATGGGGAGGTCTCCTTCTTTGGGGTCTGATTAATCGTGTTTGGTAAATCCGGCCTAGTCTGCCGTGAGGCCGCCCGCGTCCTTGATGCGGCGGATAAGCTCAAGTGTTTTCCGCGGATCGGCACGGTAGGCGTCCCGTAGGACCGGGATTTCCAGCCAGTCCGGCTGAAGCGGGTCCGCTTCTTGGATACCGACACCGCGCGTGGCGCCTTCTGTGCGGATGTCGCCCAGAAGTTTGCAGAAATGCTGCGTCAGATACGCGTTTCGCAGGCCCAGCCCTTCGCAGGGGTCGGCAGACGCAGGCAGGGCAAGCGTCACGCTCATTCCTATCGCCAAGATCAGTCGCATCACGGGGTCCATCCTCGTCGCATCTCTACTGGGTCCAGTCTAGGGGAGGGCCGCGCCCCGGCGGCCTCGTCGTTTGCCAAACGACAGGCGGGGTGGTGTGACGCGCGTCACATAGGGTCGGGTCAGACCCCGATAGGATCGGCCCGACGGAGGAATATGCCATGGCGAGTTTCGAATATCTGCTGACCGGCGCGGGCGCGCTGCTGGCCTTCATGGGCATCATGATGCTGCTCGAGCGCGTCCTGGTGTCGTCGATGAAGATCAAGACGCTGCTCTACTCGCTGCCTGTGGGCTGACGCGATGCAAGGTGATGCAAAAGCCTATGATGCGCTGGTGCGGCACCTGATGGGGCCGCTCGTGGCGTATTACGATGACCCCGATGTGTCCGAGATCATGATCAACGGCCCCGACGATATCTTTATCGACGGCAAGCAAGGGATCGTGAGGCTGGAGCATAAAATGCGCGACGCGGCGGCGCTCAGGGCGCTCGCGCGCGTGGTGCTGCAATTCTCCGGCAAACGGCTGGGCCCGTTCGATCTGTCGCTCGAGGCGCGGATGCCGAACCGCAGCCGCGTGCATATCGTGCAGGACCCCGCCGCGCGTGCGGGGCTGACCATGGCCATCCGGCAATTCGCCTCGAACCCGCCGACGGTCGCGGATCTGGAGCGTAGCGGGTCATTGTCCGCCGAAGCGATTGCCTATCTGCGCAACGCGGTTCTGGAGCGCAGGAACATCATCATTTCTGGCGGCACAGGGACGGGCAAGACGACCCTGCTGGGCATTCTTGCACGCATGATGCAGCAGGATGAACGGATCATCACCATAGAGGACGTCGCCGAACTCGACCTGCGGATGCCGCATGTCGTATCGCTCGAGGCGCAGATGCCCGACGCCAAGGGGCGCGGCGGCGTGACGATCCGCGATCTGTTCCGCGCGACACTGCGGATGCGGCCCGACCGGATACTGGTGGGCGAATGCCGCGGGGGCGAAGCGCTCGATATGGTGCAGTCGATGAACTCAGGCCATGCTGGGTCGCTCTCGACAGTGCATGCCGACGACCCGATGCGCGCGCTTTCGCGGCTTGAGACGTTGTGCCTGATGTCCGACGTCGACATCCCGCTGATCGCTGTGCGCCGTCAGATCGTCGAAGCTATCGACCTGGTGATCCAGATCCAACGCTTTGATGGAAGGCGCGAGGTGGTCGAGATCGCCGAGGTCGTGAAGGGTGGCATGGACGATATGCAGTACGCCATGGCACCTGTCTTCAAGCGCCGCGGCAAGCCCGGTCAGGTCCCGCTGGAGCGTGTCTGAGACGCGCTGTCGCAACGGATACGACACGGCCCGGCAGACCCGCCGCCTTGCTAGGCTGATCTTGTCGGATACGAAATCGCTACAGACACAGGATCACCCACATGTCTCTGGAATATTTGCTCTTCTTCGCCCTGGCCCTGGCCGTCGCAACGGTGATGGCCACCATGGGCACCGAGATCGTCGATTTCGTCATCGAACAAGTCAAACAGCTCATGACCTGAGTAGGACCCATGCCTGAAATTCCGAAATTTATGAAAAGGAACGAAAAGATGACCCTAGAAAAACTGCTGATCTTCGGTTTCGCCCTCGCGGCCCTGTTCGCCATCACCACGGTGGGCACGAACATGATGTCCGACCGCGGTACCGCCAACGAGGGCTTCAAGAGAGAGGTCGATGGCCTCAAGAACTCCGGCTTCTGAGCGGACCTGACCGGGAGCGTTGCCATGACCCTTGAAAAGCTGCTCATCTTTGGCTTCGGGCTCGCCGTCGTCACCGCGCTGGCGGTGACGGGCACCAACATGGCCAACAACCGCGCCCCCGATTATGACGGCTACAAGACCAAGACCACCGACATGCTCCAGAAGATGCGGTGATGGACCGGCTGCGCCATATGCTTGGCTGCAGACGGCGCGGGGCGCTGGGCCTTGAGGCCGTGCTGCTGTTCGTGCCGATGCTCGTGCTGTTCGGTGCCGTCAGCCAGGTGATGATCCTCGCGCAGCAGCGCACATACGTCGAGATGGCGGCCTATTCGGCGGCGCGTGCGGCGCTTGTGCACAAATGCCCGCCTGCGATCGTGATGGACGCGCTCCGGTCGCCTTGGGCGGCGCGCAACGCGTTTGCATGCAGCGACACCAGCGACAAGCAACAGCGGATCGAGGACGCCGCCCGCTGGGCGCTGGTCGCGGCGTCGCCGACATCGGATTTCGCCAAGGGGCGCGGCTGCCCGACCATCCAGGCCGGGCTCGAGATCGCGCGCGCCAGCGGCAAGCTCGACGGCTTGGATGCGGCGCTAGAGAATGCGCTTTGTTATGCCTATCAGCCCGACAGCGTTGAAGTCACCGCCGATTGGGAGTTGTCATCCCTCACCCAGATCACCGGCGGTGCGTCGATCCCGATGCGCGCGACCGTGCGCTACAAGGCGCAGTTGGCCACCCCGTTCCGGCGCTTCATCCAGGACGGCCAACGCGGCGATGGTACCTACTGGCGCTGGGTCGAAGCGGAGGTTGTGTTGCAATGATCTTAGCCAAGCTCAGGGTCGCTGTGCAGCGGCGTCGCAAGGGTGCGATCGCGATGATTTCGGTCGCGGCGATGATCCCGCTGACGGCGATGTTCGCCGCGAATGCCAACACCGGCCAGATGGTCGAGGAACGCCGCAAGATGCAGGACGCCGCCGACGCGCTGGCGATGACCCACGGTGCGTGGACCGCTCGGTCGATGAACATGCTGGCGATGAACCGGATCACCTCGATGCAGCTGTTGAGTGTGGCTGCCGGGTCCGAAGCGCTGGAAGGGGCGATGCAGGAGGTCGAATTTACCGCCCTTCTGGTCGCGGCACAGCTGGCGGCCCACGGTGCTTCGCATTGCTGGCGCGTGCCGCTGGATGAGTATTGGTGGACACCCGTGTGCGCCGGTTGGCACGCCCTGATCGGTGTGCCCGCGCTCAAGGCCGTGGTGGGGACATCGTTCGTGCCCGGAATGGCATCGGGCATTCAGGATCTGATCGACTTCGACCCGGACGATCTGTCTGATGAGGAACGCGAAGCACTCGAGGACTCCGGCGTGGACCTCGATGCGCTGCGGCCTCCCATGGACCTGCTGTCGGGGCGGCCCGTCGGCGTCTGGGACATTCGCCAGAAATATGCACCCAAGCACGGCATCGACGTGTCCCACAAGGCGCTGGAGGCGGTCATCGGGATGGACGAGGCGATCATCTCTCAGTTCCCGCAGGTCATGGCCGAGATCGGCGAGGAATATGCGCGACTGCATGAGGTGGACGCGTTTCATTTCAACGACCCCTGCGAGGACCCCAGCCTTTCCGGCTGTTCGCAATCGGCAACCCACAACGGCATGGCGCTGCCGCTCGAAGAGGTGCCGAACATGCTGGGGATGGGGTCGGGTTTCGACACCCAGAGCACGGTCGACTTCGGTGCGATGACATCGGGGGCAACGGAGCGCGCGCGGTACTGCGGGGCGTTTTTCCTCGGCACGCCGGGTGCGGGCCCGTTCAACCTGATGAACACGACGTTCAGGGCGCGCGGATTTCCCAACAACCGCGGTCCGCTGATGCATGGCGGATCCCGCGGCACGCCCGTGCTGAAACGCCATCTGAACGACACCACGAGCATCGGCAAGATCCTGCATGACTTCAAGGACTTCTACCGCCGCGACAACATCCTGTCACACATGCCGCGGCATTGGACGGTGCCGGGGCTGGACCCGTTTGGGCAATGGGCGAACCTGATCGGCACGCAGGCGACGAGCGGCCCGAATTCATTTACCCGGCGGTTCGATCTGAAGATGGCGTCGATCTGTTCCGGTGTGACGATGGCCTCATTGCTCCCCTCCGGCCTGCCGGGTATCGCTGACCTGCCCGATTGGGTACCGTTCAAGTGGATGATCGCGCTCGACATTCAGGCGCCCCTGCCGGTGCTGTTGAAGCCTAAAGACGTGCCCACACTGCAGGTCCCGCCCTGGGTGCAGCCCGACCAGATGCCGGATGCCTTCCGTATCCTTGCGCTGACGCAGGCCGCCAAGGGCAAGCGCCTCGCGGCCCAAGTGCTGACCGACAATGTGCAGAACCACTTCGGCTATGGGCAGGTCGGCGTCTACAACCCCGACGACGCGAGCCTTTACAGCCAGAACTGGCAGTACCGGATGATGCCCGCCACACGCGCCGATGATGCCCGTGATCTTGCCGGTAACCTGTCGCGGCAAGCCCCCGGCGCGTTCGGTGATCTGTCGCAAAGCCTCAACGGCGTTGGCCATGGCACATGGAGCCGGGTCAATGCGCATTAGGCTGCGATCCCGGCGCGGGTCCATCGGGCTGGAGGCGGTGATGATCGTGCCTGTCGCGGTGATGATGATCCTCGTCGCGCGCTTCGTCTCCGAGGCGATGGTGTCGCGGCAGGAAACGGCCGTCTACATCCGCGCGGCGACCGTCAATGCGGCAGCGGTTGCGGGGGGCTACACCGGCGGGCTCGCCACCGCGCAGATGGTGCGCAACTGCCGGTCCGACCGCGCGCCCTTCTCGGATCAGGCGGACGTGTCGCAGGGGCAGTTCGCCTATTGCCTGTGGCGCAATGCCGAGGAAGGCGTGACCGAGCGAAACCGGTTCTGGCGGCGGGTCGAGGAAGGCGCGCGCCCCTGGCCCGACATCATCCGCGACTACAAGCCAGCCAACCCCAGCAGGTCCGAGCGCGACGTGACCGGGCGTATCCAAAGTACGATGCAGTTTCAGCGCCCCGACTTCTTGCAACGTCAGGGCGGAACGGCCGTGCAACACCAATACCTCGTTCCCACGACACGCGTCTGGGACCACAAGAAGCGCCCCCTGAAGCAGGCCAGCGACCGCGTGATCTACCGCGAGCTGCGCAGCAACGGCAAGACGCACAAGCTCTTCCCCAACGTCTTTCCCAGCAGGAACAACTGACATGCACATCGTTCTTCGATCTCTCGTCTTCGTGATGCTTGCATCGCTCGCGCAGGCCCAGACGCTCAATATGGCGGATCGCCCCGAGGGACCCGAGATGGTCGTCAAGACCTTTACCGCCGAAATGCCGATCCCGGCGGGCGACGCGGTGCAAACCTTGCAGGATGAACTTGGCCACCTCATCGCCTTAACGCAGGTCGATGGCATCGTGATGGCAGGCTTTGCAGGCTTTGAGGCCCCCGCGCCCTTGCGCGACTACCTGATACGGATGTTTCCCGAAATGGACCCCGGCGCCTTGGCCAAGGACATGCCGGTGAGCCTGTCGCTCGCGATTATTCCCGATGGCGACGCGTCGCTCGCCCGTGTGATGCTGTCGCTCCCGCGCGCAGATAAGGCGGTGTTCGGAGCCGGCGTGCCGAAAGGTGCCGTCGTGCTGATGGACGATGCCTCTGCCGGACAGTGCCGGGGCCAGGTCGTTCTGGCGCATCCTGCCGCGCCCGAGGAGGCCGCCCCAGCCTATCTATCCGCTTTGGAAGCGTCGGGCTTTACCATGGAAACGCCCGCGCAGACGACTGCTTCGTTTTTTGCCGGACATCGCGGAACGTGCCGCTTGTTCCTTTATGCTCAACCCGACTTCACGACGCCTGACCGCACGCTGGTCGTCGTCCGGTTCACGGAGGAATAAATGCGCAATATTTTCTACTTTCTGGCGGCCCTGATCGCCTTCGGCACAGCGTATTACTACTATGAGGACGTCTCTGCCCAGACTGCGACCGTGCAGAAGCTGCGGCTGGTCGCCGAGGACGGCGTTGTGATCAAGGCGGGCACGATCGTGGATGCGGAATTCATGGAGCGCTATGTCATCAGTCAGGCCGTGCCCGCCACCCTTGCAGCCCAGTTCGACTGGGTGCTCGACGACACGCCCGTGACGCGGATCAACCTGCAAGACCGCGAGTTCGGGCAGGACGTCGCCGCCGGGAATTTCCTGCAACGCACGCATTTCTTCGTGGCGCAGGAAAACGCCTTTGCGCGCCGGATCAAGCCTGGCTACCGCGCCGTATCGATCCCGGTGGAATCCGACCGTGCGGTCGCGAACTTCATCATGCCCGGCGCGCGGGTCGACATCATCGGCGCTTTCGAGGCTTCGCAGAATACCCATACCTCCGAAATCCTGCTGGAGAATGTCGAGGTCATGGCCGTCGAGGACATCGACACGCGCGGCGAGTTCGAAACCCGCGACCGGCCCGATTACGATAGCGTGACGGTGATGGCCCCGGCGGCATTGGTGGCGGCTTACGTCGCCAAGGCCGAAGGCGTGTCGGGCGCGCTCACGCTGCTGCTGCGCAACCCCTGCGAGGAAATCGCGTCTTGCGACGCGGAGGACGTGACCCAATGAGCCCGCAGGCCAAATCCCGTCCGCATCTGCGCGTCTGCGATGCCTATGGTAACCGAAAGGCGATGATCGCCCTTGAGGCCAAGTTCTACGAGATCGGTGCCGACCAGGCCCGGCGCGGGGAGGCGGGCTTCGTTCATCTCGAAGGGTCGGGCGTGGAGCCGCGCACCGCCCGGATCATGCAGAACCCATCCACCGGGAAATGGACCGTCGTCTTGCTGATGGGGCAGGGGGGCAAGCTCGGTAAAAACCCGCTGGAGCGGGAGGTCCAGACGGAACTGACCACCGGAACGGAGCTTTGGCTGGGCAACAACCTGCTGCAACTGCTCGATCTGGGCAAATCAGTCACCGCTGCCGCCGTGATGCCGGAACTGTCGGACATCGAGCTGATGATGAACGAGGCGATGCTGGACTACGAAGACCGCCGCCGCGATCTTTTCGACGGGGACGAGGCGCAGCGCGAGGCGCTTCTGGGGGCCGAGCTAGACCGCCTGCTGGGCGAAGAGCTGGACCTTGCCGGAAAGCCCGACATGATCGCCACGATCAACCGCTACTGCAAGGAGGCGCTGCGCCGCCCGCTGATCTCGGCCTGTCTGATGGCCGGCACGCGCGGCGATATCGAGCTGTCGTTTTCGCAACTGAACGCCGAACAGCAAGCCCGGTCCATTGAGCTGCGTGAAGAGCTGGCGTTGGAGATCGGGCTCGATATGCAATTTCACGCCACCGCCGAAGACCTCAGAAAGCTGCATCGCAGCTTCGACGATGCTTACCGCAAGGTGTCGGGGATGATCGGCGAGACGTTCAAGCTGGCGCTCATCCGCGACGCGGTGCGCGAGAAGGTGATGGGACTGTTCTTTCGGCTCGGTCCGATCCAGTTTCTGTGCGACGTCGATGTGATCTCCGAGATCATGGTCTGCGGCGCGGACCGGATCTTTGTGGAAAAAGGCAACCGGATTTTCGAGACCGGGCTCAGCTTCGCCTCCGAAGGAGAGCTGTTCACCGTCGCCGCCCGGATTGCAGGGCGCGATGGCAAACAGCTGACCGAAGGTGCGCCGATGGCGGACGCACGGCTGCCGGACGGATCGCGCGCGAATATCGTGGCGTCGCCCACCGCGCTCAACGGGATATCGCTCACGATCCGCAAATTCGGAAAGGGTCACTGGGCCGTCAGCGACCTGCGCCGCAACCGCGCGATGTCCCTGCCGATGGAGCGGTTTCTGGAGGCCTGCGTGAAATCCCGCAAGAACATCATCATCTCGGGCGGCACGGGGTCGGGCAAGACGACGCTGCTGAACGCGCTGTCGATGTTCGTCCCCGAAGACGAGCGCATCGTCACGATCGAGGACACGTCGGAGCTGCGCCTGCTGAACCGCAACCTCGTGACGCTGGAAAGCCGCCGGGCGAACATGGACGGCCGGGGCGAGATCTCCATCCGCGATCTGGTTCGCAACGCATTGCGCATGCGCCCCGACAGGATCGTCGTTGGGGAGTGTCGCGGCGGTGAGACGCTGGACATGTTGCAGGCGATGAACACCGGCCATTCGGGGTCGATGACCACCGCACATGCGAACTCCCCGGCGGACCTGATCCTGCGGCTGGAAACCATGGTGCTGCAATCGGGACAGGACCTGCCGATCCACGCGATCCGCCAGCAGATCAGCGCTGCGATCGACGTGATCGTTCAGGTGCGCAAGACGAAATCCCTGGCCCCCGGCGCGCCCGTGACGGCGACCCAACGCACCATCGTCGAGATTGCCGAAATGGGGGAATACGATCCCGACACCGGGGAGATCCCCGTCAATCCGATCTTCGAGGTCGCCGACAGCCCCGCCGGACTTCGCTTCGCCATCGCGGGCTACATCCCGACGTTTTTCGAGGAACTGGCGATGAACGGTCTGATCGACATCGAAGGCTTTTTCGACATGGAAGAGGAGGCGCAGGCTCATGTCGCTTGAACCGGGCAGCGTCTTCAACATCCTGATCGCGGTCCTGCTGGGGGCGGGGATTCTCGCGGTGCAGGCGCTGTTGCTGCGGGCCATTCACGGCGGCTGGGGTGCGCTCGAACCTGATCTGCGCGAGAAAATATCTGCCGTGCTCGCGTTTTCGTTCGGCAAGAACATCACCGCCGTTGATGCGCTGGCCTTGCTGATCTTCATCAACGCGATCGTCGGCGCGGTGATGATGTTTCTGGGGCTGACGCTGGTGTCCGTGGTGATCCTCATCGTGATCGGCATGGGCGTGCCGGTGTTCTTCTACAGCCGCGCCGCAGGTCAGCGCGCGCGGCAGCTGGAACTGGCGCTGCCCCTCGCGTTGCAACAGGTCGCCAACGAAATGGCCGCCGGGGCCACGTTGGAAATAGCGTTGAAAAAGGTTGCGGCCTCTGCTCCGCCACCCGCCGACATCGAGATCGCGCGCCTGCAACGCCGGGTCGAGGTCATGGGCATCGACGAGGCGTTCTCCGAAATGGCCAGGCGGTTGGAGTCCCCGGCCTTCACCCTCACGGCGTCGGTCGTGCGAGTGGGTACGTCATCGGGCGGGCGGTTGATCGAGGCGCTGAAATCCCTTTCGCGGACGCTGATCGAGATCGAACGGCTCAACAAGAAAATCCGCACGGCCTCTGAGAACGGGCGGCGCAACCTCTATCTGATGTCCATCATCGGCCCACTGGTCGCGGGGGCGTCGGCCTTCGTGGTCGATCATGAAACCTCCGTGCTCGAAGACCCGATGGGGCAATTGCTGATCGGCGTGGCGCTGCTGGCGTTTTTGTCGGCCCATGTGGTCGGGCATCTGCTGACGAAGGCTAAGGTATGACGCCCGCCCCGCTCATCATTGCCGGGTGCCTGTTTGTCGGGCTCTTTTGCCTGTGCGCCATCGCCGTCGGGTGGCTGACCCGGACGGCTGACCGTGTGGCCGTGCAATACGACGCCGAAGCGCAGACGCGCGACCCCTCGGCCCGTGTGATCCGCGCTCTTGGCACCACGTTTCAGGGCCTTGCACGCCCGTTCGATCAGCTCGCGACGGACCTCGACCAACAGCTGACGTTCGCCGGACGGCCCTATGGCGGTGTGAACGGCCATCAATACCTGGCCGCGACGCTGGTGCTGAGCGTGCTCATCGGTCTGGGCGTGGGGTCATTCTTCGGGCTCAACACGCTGATGCAGGGTGCGGACATGCCTGCCGTGCTGAGCAATGGCCTTCGGTGGGCGGTCTTCGGCGCGATCGGCATTGCGGTTTACCTCATCCTCGACATCCGCGGCAGCGCTGCGCGCAATTCTGATGAGCTCGAGCGCGAGTTTCCCTTTTTCCTCGATCTTGCGGTGCTGGTCGTTCAGGCGGGCGGCACGCCGCGCAAGGCGCTTGCGAAATACGTGGAGGCAGCACCCGGCACGCCGCTGTCGCGCGAAATCGCCATCACTGCCAAGGACGCCGATACCACTAGCTTTGATGATGCGCTGCACCGCATGATCGACCGGGTGAAGCCAATCTCGGTCAAGACGATCCTCAAGAACCTTGCACAGGGTGAGAAATCCAGCGGTGAGGCAGAACAGTTCTATAGCGATCAGGCCGAAGAGCTGCGCTACCTGCGCGAGGAAATGGCGAGCCGAACCGCGGAGCGTCTAAAGACCAATATCGTGCTGCCCGTCTTCCTGATGATGATGGCCATCATCCTCGCGGCGCTGACGCCGACAATCGTTTCCATCCGTGGGCAGGGGTTCTTCTGATGGCTCTATTCGCACTGAAACTTCTGCGCGCGGAGGTGACAGACGGGATCGATCTTGAGGCGCAGGTTCTGCTGAGCGGGGACCGCATCACGATCGGGTCCGGCGCCAACGACGATCTGGTGCTCGGTGCGCGCAACGTCGTGCCGGAGCATCTGACGCTGATCCGTATCGAAGGGACAAAGGACTGGGAGTATTTTTCTTCCGATCGGGGGCAGACGCGGGTCGGGCAGGGCAACCCGCGCACCGGCAAGGTGAAGCCGGGGACCCGCTTCGTCCTGGGAGGCGAAACCTGCATAGAGATTATCAAGACCGCGGCCCCCGAAGGCTACAGCGACAAACCCGACAAAGCTGAAAAGACGACGGTGCCTCTTGGGGTCGCGTTGCCGATCATGGGTCTGATGGTGCTAGCGGTAGCCTTCGTGACCACGGGGCACCGGCCTTCGGGTGGCGGCGATCTTGCGACGGCAGGGTTCTTTACTGGTGCCGCTGATCTGACGGCACCGCTTGCGACCTGCATCGCCTCGGGGCTGTCCCCCGAAGCGCGGACGCTCGCGGGGGCCGACCCGAACGCGCCCGACCATCTCTTCCGCGCCATCCTGAGCGATGCGGACATAACCGGCGCGTTGCGCGGTCGTTTGCAGCGCGACATCCGCGAGATCATCGCCGAGGCGCATTTTCTGGTGTCCGAGAACAAGACCGCAGAGGCCGTGCGCACGCTTCGCCGTTTGGAAAACGTAATGCCCGTGGGCAACGGCGATTGCCCTATTCTCAGGGCAGCCCGTTTCGATCTGGCCATGCTGGAGCTGCAAGGCGGGCCATAGCTTTTCTTAACGGGACCCGACTATGAATGACATCGCCAACAACGTGATCGACGCGCGGCTGCAAGAGGCGCTTGGCCAATATTTCAACGGCGTCACCCTGCGCCAGACGGTCGGCGATTGCGCCATTCTGACAGGCATCCGCAAGCAGAACGGCGCGCCCGTCGACATCTACACGCCCAGTTTCGAAGTCGCGCGGGATGACGCCATCACCGCCGAGATCGGCAAGGCTTTCGCCGTCTACGAGCGGCTCAATAGCAACCGTTTGCAATCGTCCGAGCGCCTGCTCACCTCGCGCGCATTCAAGAAATCTCCGGCGTTGGGATTGCTCGCGTGCCCCGAGCCGGTGTTCGACGATGCTTTCGACACACGCGGCACCGACGCCAAGCTGCGGATCTTCGACGAGATACTCGACGGTCTTGCGGTGCTGCATGCCGCCGGGATCACACATGGCAATCTCAGCCCCGCCGCCGTGCGCCGTGAAAACTCGGGCGGCGCGCTGCGGCTGTGCGATTTCACCTTCTGCGGGGCGCGTGGCACCAAGGTGACGGCGCAGCCGCCGGCCTATCAGTCGCGACATGTCATCAATACCTCCCAGCCGCGCCTGACCGATGATATCCACGCTGCGGGCATGTTGGGCTACCGCATGTTCCTGGGTCCCTACGGCGCTGAAAAGGTACTGACGGGCACCGCGGAGGAACACGACGGACCTGTCGTGGTATCGGCGGTCCTGGGCGAAGATAGTGCCGCCCCCACTGGGCAAGAGCTGTTTCCCGAGGGGCTTGCCAGCGGTGATCAGATCGCCCGGCTCCTCGCGCGGATGACAGGGCGGCTGCCCAATGCGACCGATTATTCGTCCGCCGGGGCCGCGCTCAAGGCGTTCCGGTCGGTGGTCGAAAACCCCAGTGTCGGGGTCGCCGGACAGGACCGTATCTCGATGGCGCCGCAGCCTGACATGGCGATGGCCTCTGCCGCGCTCGCCCCGACACCGACGAATTGGGGCATTTCTCGGCTCACAGCGCTCGGGCTTTTCGGCGGGTTCCTGATCTCGACCGCTGCTGCAGTGTATTACTACGTCGAACACCGTGACGTGACGGATATTCTCTTTAAGGCCGTCGCCAAGATCAGCGTGCTGGAGAGCGATTTGGATGCGTCCCGTTCGCTGGTGGCGAGCGTCAAGGAGGCGGGTCAGCTGATGCGCGTGGCTGTCGCCAGCACGACGGAGGCACGGCTTGAAGGGGCGGACGCCGCGTCCGATGCGGCAGCTGCCAGCTTTGCCGCGGCGAGTGCGGCCCTGCAATCGGCTCAGGCCGCGCTGGGCGAGGACGATACCGCACAGGCGATGACACAGGCCGAGACCGCAGCGGAGCGTGCCGCCGCCGCGATTGATGAGGTCGCGCAAGCCCGCGCCAGCGCCGAAGCCGCGCAGGCACAGGCGACGGATGCGCAGGGCAGGGCTGATATGGCCGGCGCCGAAGCTCTCGACACCTACGGCACCGCAGCGTCTTTTCTGGATGCCGCCGGCACAGGCTGGTCGGAGAACCGGTTCGAGGCTGCAGGCACCGCGTGGCGTGAGGCGGTCGCAGCGCT
The DNA here is from genome assembly GCA_963703195.1 of uncultured Alphaproteobacteria bacterium. Lineage (GTDB taxonomy): Bacteria > Pseudomonadota > Alphaproteobacteria > Rhodobacterales > Rhodobacteraceae > Sulfitobacter. The sequence continues at coordinate 36,269 of OY969797.1, forward strand.
TGATGCGGCGACGGCAGAGATGACCGTGCGGGCGGAACAGGCGCGCCGCGACATGCAGGCGGCGAAGGCGCGCGCCGGTGATGCAAAGACCGCCGGTTTCGTCCTTGCCAGCGGGCTGGAGCGTCGCGCCGATGCCGCGTTCGAACAGGGGGCCGCGGGGGATGCCGCGCAACTCTACAAGGCCGCCGCCAACAGCTTCGGCAATGCAACGACGCCGGCTGCGGCACCGGTGTCGGCGTCCGCAGAGGCGCGCGCGGTGACCCTCGGCGACACGCAGGTGCAGCTCGTCGCGGCGATCCGGATGTGTCTCGACGACGCGCCGATCGCGGACAGTTCCTGCCCCCGTGCGCGCCCGGATGACGAGGCTGCGCGGCTCGCCGAAATCCTGCCCTTCGCGCTCGACCCTCATGAGGTCAGCGCCGCAGAGTATGCCCAGTTCGCCGCCGCCACTGGATACACCACCGAGGCCGAGCAAAACGGCAAGGTCGTAGCACTTACATCCTCGGGAGAGGCCCGGTTCATTCAGGGCGACTACAGCTGGGCCAGACCTGGCGGAAAAAATACGACATACGAAGATGCGCCCGATCTTCCGGTTACGAATGTCTCCATGAAGGACGCAGCCGCATATTGTGAGTGGGCCGGGGGCCGTTTGCCGACGGAGGCCGAATGGGAGTTCGCCGCGCGCGGTGCTGAGGGTCGCGGCGTTCCCATGGGGCTCATGGTCCGGGGATGCCATCGTCTGGCGCGGGGCGACAGAGGCCGCAAAACGCCTGCCGCAATCTGTGGCCGAGGCGGGTGGTGCGACGGCGCAGGGCCATCAGGGCCTGTCCGGCAACGCACGTGAATGGGTGATCGCCGAAGACGGCGGCGTCCTGAAGGGTGGATCGTGGAACACCGCGAACCCCGCGGACCTGCGCATCGCCGCCCGGCTCGCGGTTCCCGAAAATGCGCCGGGGGTCGATTTCGGCTTTCGCTGCGCGCGCGACCTGGAGGCGTGGCAATGAGGGGTGCGCGCGCGACCGCCCTCGCGGCGCTGATCGCCGCGGCAGGGCAGATCGCACTGGCCGAGGATCGCGCCCTCGTGATCGGGATCGACGATTATCCCGGTCTGACCCTCGCGACCCCGCCGGGCTCGGCGGTATCGGACGCCGAGGCTTTCGCCGCCTTCCTGACTCAGCATCAGGGCTTTGAGAGTGACCAGATCACCCTGCTGACCGATGCGCAGGCCACATCGGAGGCGATCATGACGGTCCTGATCGAGAAGCTGATCGGGGAGACGGCTCCGGGGGATCGCGCGGTTGTATACTTCGCGGGGCTGGGCAGTCGATCCGTCGGGACGCAAGGCCTGCCGGTGCTGCTTGCCCATGATGCGCCTGATCTCTTGGGTAACGTGCCCGCCGATGCGATCGCCGATATCCTCGACCTGATCCCGGATCACGAGGTAACCGTCGTCATCGACGCGGCCTTTGACATGCCAGATCCCGATCTGCCCGGGATTGCCACACCGCGCGCAGCGCCGCACAGCTTTCCTGCAAGCACGATGCTGGCACCCTTCGGCACGGGCGAGGCACCGCGCGCCATCTGGAACGCGTCCGCGCCCGGCGAGGCAGCGTGGGAGAGCGGCGGGCAGGGTGTCTTTACCAAGGCATTCATCGAAGGCCTCGGCACCCTGTCGGCCGATGCGAATGACAACGGCAGCGTGACCAACGCCGAGCTGCTCACGTTCCTGCGCGCCCGGTCGCAGGATTGGTGTGCCGCCTCCGGGCAATGCGACGCGCTGACGCCCAATTTCTCCGGCCCGGTTCAGGACGCGCCGTTCGTCCAGACAACCGCGGCGCCCATCGCCCCGCCACGCGAGAAAAACGTGCTGCCGGTCTCGACCCTCGAGGAGCAGAGCCTGACCTACAACGACTTGCTCGGCTTCGTCACGGACCTCTTCACGCCGTCAAACGATGCGCAGCTGCGGCTTGCAATGTCACGGGACGGCCCCCTGCGCATCGGTGAGAGCGTGAGCTTTACCGTGGATGCCGCGCGGGACGGCATGTTGGTGCTCCTTGATGTGAACCCCAACGGAGAGTTGGCGCAGATCTATCCCTCAACGCTGTCGGTCGAGGGGGCGACGCAGATGACCGCCGGTGCCCGGCTGGTGATCCCGAGCGGGAACAGCGCCAATGACGTCCCCCTGCGCATCCGCGTGTCCGAGCCACACGGCAGGGGCTTTCTGCTCGCACTTTTCGTGGAGGGCGATTTGCCCCGACTGACGGCCCTGCTGCCGAAGAACCTGAGTGGCGGACCGATCCCGAATGCGGGACAGTATCTGTATGAAATCGCACAAGATCTATTGAAACTTCAGGCAGGCGAGGCGGGAACTGTCGCAACCGAATGGTCCGCCACTTACCTGCCTTATGAGATCCTGCCGAACTGAGGAAAGGAGTACCCCGATGTCGCTCAAATCCCGGCTTGCCGCTCTCGCGCTGACACCCCTTACTGCAGGCGCGGCGTTGGGCTGCCCGCAATATGACGCGGTGGTGGAGGCGATCACCGCAGGCGATGCGGCCCGAGCCACCTTGCTGCATGAGATCATCGCCGTATCGCCGCACTGCGACGACGCCCTGCGCGAATGGGTCGGCGACTATCTGGCGCGCGAGAGTTTTCTGGCTGCCCGCGATGCGACGACCCCTGCGGCCAAGCGCGATGCGCTGGCGCGCGCGCTCCGCTTCGAGACCCATTGGCGCAGCTTTGCCGAACTCGGTCGTCTCGACTGGGCGGAAAAGAAATACGCCGCTGCCGCGACACATCTGCAACTGGCGCTCAACGAGCTGTCCGAGGGTGACCCGGACCACAGTGCCGACACCTCCGAGATCGCCGAGATCTACGCGCTGGCCACCGCCGCCCTCGCGCTGGCGGACGTTGCGGTGGACATGCCCAAGACCCGTTCGGGCGATATCGGCGGCGTGTTCAAAACCGCGATCCGCGGCTTCACGGTCGAGGAAGTGCAGCTGCCGATCACCTTTCAGTTCAACTCCACCGAATTCGATCAGATGGGGCAGAGCTACGCGATGACGCTCGTGGAGCATCTCGGTCTTCTGGGCGCGGACCGCATCGCGCTTGATGGGCATACCGACCCCGTGGGCGGCGAGGCGTTCAACATGGACCTGTCGCTGGCCCGCGCCGAGGCGCTGGCGGCGTTTCTGAGGGATCAGGGTTTCGACGGCGAAGTGGAGACAGCTGGACATGGCGAGACGCAGATCCCCGCGCCGCCCCCCGGCATTGCCGAAGGATCCGACGAACATCACCGGATCGCGCGTCGCGTCGCGTTCCGGACACGCTGAAAGATGCGCATGCCCCCCCTTATCGCAACCTGTCTGGCCGCGGTCCTGCTGGCCCCCGCCCCTGTCTGGGCTGACAAGACCTACGGCCTGGTGATAGGGATCGACGAGTATGCCCATATCAGCGATCTTCACGGCGCCGAGAACGATGCCCGTGACATCGCCGATGCGCTGACGGGCCTTGGTGCCGAGGTCACGATGCTGCTCAATGAGGAGGCATCGCGTAGCCGCGTGTTAGAGAAGTGGCGCAGCATGGCGATCGGTCTGGGGCCCGGGGATCAGCTCATCGTCAGCTACGCAGGCCACGGGAGCCATGAGCCGGAGCACTACAAGGGCAGCGAGGCCGACGGGCGCGATGAGACGCTCCTGCTGTCGGGGTTCTCTCCCTACGGTTCGGCGGCGGCTGAGCGCATACGCGACGATGAGATCGCCGAACTGCTGGCGCTGGCTGCGGGTCGTACGATTTTCATCGCGGACGCCTGCCATTCGGGCACGGTATCGCGCACGTTAAACCCCACGCTGGGCTACCGCTATGTTGAGGTCGACGGCATCGTGCAGGACCCTCTGCCGCCGCCACCGCCGCCGTCCAATGGCGCCGAAGATGGAAACGCCGCCGCCGCGCTCTTCCTCGCGGCGGGCGCCGACAGCGAAAAGACGCCCGAATTCCTGATCGACGGCAAGCCGCGCGGCGCGCTCAGCTACGCCTTCGCCCGGAGCCTGCGCGAAACCGCCGCCGACGCGAACGGCGATCGGGTTTTGAGCAAAGGAGAGATCGAAGGCTTCGTGCGCAAGATCGTCCGCGATGTCAGCCGCGGCGTTCAGCGGCCACAGGTTTCTCCGGCGGGCGGAGCAGAGGTGGGGCTGATCGCGCTGGGGGCTTCCGCCGCGCCGCCTGCGGCGCAAGACCCACTTGCGCGCGCATTCGACCATTTGCCCCGTCCGGCTGTTCATTTCACGCAGAGCGCATCGGCAATACCCGGTGGCATCCGGCTGGTCGCTGATCGCCAATCAGCGGAGTTCGTCGTCGACCTCTCTGCGGGTAAAGTGTTTTCCATGGTCGGCGATACCCTGCGCGACCTTCCTGACCGCGCGCGAGATGCAGAGGTGCAACGCACCATCGACACGCTGCGGCTGGTCGCGGCGCTGCGCGGCATGCCCTCTGCGCTTGACGTGGCCTTTGCGGGCGGAGACAAGCTTTATGATGAGGCTGAACGGGTCACCGTGCAAATCCGGGGCCGCGCGCGGCAAAGCCTGATCCTGCTCAACATCGCCGCTAACGGCGAGATTGCGTTTCTCTATCCGCGCCACGACCTCGGGGACCCGGCGACACTGGCCCCACACGACAAGCTGAACCTGAGCCTGCAGGTGCAGGCGCCGTTCGGGGCCGATCACATCATCGCCATCGAGGTGGCAGGCGATCCGCAGACACTGATAAGTGGCCTGTCGGGTTTCCATGGAAGCCATGAGATACCGGACTTCTGGGAGGTTCTGCGGCTTGGCGTCCCGCCGGATACGCGTTTCGCGATCTTCCCTTTCCACACGCGCGCGGGCCGTGATGGGTAGCGCCGTGTTCTTCGAACCCTGGGCCTTCGTCTGCCTGGTGAGCCTTGCGGGGTCCTGCGGTGCGGCACTGGCCTCGCGCTTCGACGGCGTGACCCTCACACCCGGCGGCTTCGTGGTGGCCTGCGCGATCCCGGCGGTGCTGGCGATGCTGTTCTCGGGCGCGGGCGTTCCCTTGCATGTCGCGCTATGGACCTTCGCGCTTGTCGGCGCCCTCAGCGCCCTGTCGGTCATCGACGCGACCACGCGCACGGTGCCGGATGCCATCTCAGTCCCCATGATCGCGCTGGGGTTGGTGCATTGTCATCTCAGCGGGCTGAACCTGTGGATCTTCGGCGGCTTCAGCTTCGCGATCATCGTACTGGGCCTCGCGGGTCAAATCCTGATCCGTGCGGAAAGCTGGGTCGGCGGTGGCGATGTCTTGTTGTTTGCGGGGGCCGTTGCATGGCTTGGCCCCGGTCTGCTGCCGGATGTGATCCTTCTTGCGGCTGGGCTGCTGTGCCTGCGTCTTGCGGCCGAAAGCCTCGCGGCGCCGCGGGCCGTAATCTGTCTGCCCACGCACGTACAGCAGGACACAGGCGTGCCGCTGGCCCCGTCGCTCGGCGCGGCGCAGCTCTTGATCTGGTTCGGCGGTCCGTTGTTCTAAACGAAGGAATATGGCGATGTCCTACGAAATAACTGACCGCCTGCGCGTCATCATCAATCCCGCGCGCCCGTTTGATAGCTACTTGACAGCACGCAAGGCACAGCTGAGCATCCGCGACGGGAGTTTGGACATGTCAGAGACAGCACGAAAGGAAGCCGCAGTTGGCAGTTCAGGGGACTCGCTCATGCGCGCCTTCGAGACGGTCGAAGCGTCCTTGCGTGCGGAGAACTGGTTCTTCGAAACCGTCCGCAAGAAGCTGGAGGAGACGGCGCCGCTCTCCGAGTTTCCGACGGTCATGGGGTCGAACGGTCACGATTACCTGCTGCATTTCACCCAATTCCTGTTCTTCCTCAAGGCGCTCAACTGCACCGACGCGGACCAGATCGCGGCTTTCATCGACAGCCATAACGCCAAGCTCGAAGAACAGATTTCCCGCCCCGGATTTACCAAGTCCGAACGCGAATTCCGCAAGGCGATCATCCGTCCCGAGCGGCGGGCCAAGATCCTCGATACGATCCGCCATTTCCGCAGCCCGATCTTTGCGATCTACGAATATGGCCACCTGCTGATCGACGACATGTCGCCCAAGACGACCGAAAAGCTGATTGAGGACCTGCGCTACGGCAAGCTGCTCGACCGCCGCGAGGACGGTCGCATTTCGTCGGATCAAAAGCGGGTGCTGATCGCGTCCAACGGGTTTCTGGAAGACACTTACCGCATCTCGGCACTGATGCAGCGCAAGATGGTCGCGCAAAGCTTGTCACCCGAGGAACGCGCACAGCTCTAATAGAGGTCCACGCGGAATGGTGACGTCGTCCAGACGACGCGTGCGACATGCAATGCGCGCTCGAGCGGGTCTGCCGGTGCGCTGTCGGCATCGTGGGCCATCAGTACCTGCGTCAGCGCCGCATCGGACTGCAGCCCGAAGTCACCGTCAACCGGCACGTCGCCGCCCAGCTGATTGATCATCCGTTGGGTGCCGCCATTCAGCGTCACCGCATCAAATCCCGCGATCAGCCCGCGCGCCTGTGCTGCGGCGCGTTCGTTGCCCAGCACCGCAGACTTTGCCCCGAGGATCGCCGCGTCAAATGAATCGTAGCCCGCAATCGGGTTGGTGGCGACGAGAAACGCCGCGTTGCCGCCCGCCCAGGGGTCGCCCCGCTCCAGGCCTTCGGCGAACCATTTGACCGCAAGCACCAGGTCCGGCGCGCCTGTGACCTGCCCGTCGCGGTACATCCGGCCAAGGTTGAACGGCCCGCTGGGATGCCCGCCTGCGGTGGCTTTCTCGAACATGTCGAACGCCGCTGGCAGGTCGATTTCCGCCCCGCCGAGCCCTTGGAGATACACCAGCCCCATGTTGTTGAAACCGTAGATGTCCCCGCGCGCGGCGCTCTCGCGCAGGTAGCGCAGACCGCGCTCGGGGTCGTTGTATGCGTTGGATGCGTCGAGATAGAAGAACCCCAGTTCGTTCATCGCGAAGGTATGGCCCACCTCCAGCGACCGCATCATCAGGTCATAGCCTTCGATCTCGATCGCGTTGGTGCCGCCGTGGCGCATGAACTGCCGCCCCAGTGCGTAGAAGGCATAAGGATCACCCTGTTCCACACCCTGCGCAAAGAGGCCAAGCACTTCATCGGATGCCTTGATCTCGGATTCGCCGCCTGTGCGCCGGGTTTCGTTATGGAGCGCCGTCGCCAATCCGTGCAGCGCCCGCGCGTGACCCAGATCCCTGGCACGGCGCATGGCGTCGGTGGCTTCGTCGAACCGCCTCAGCGCGGTCAGCGCCCGCCCGCGCTGATAATGGAACCGTCCGTTTTCGGGGTCGCGCGCAACGGCGGCGTCACAGGCGGCGAGCGCTATCTCCGGGCGGATTTCGTTGGCAAAGCGCGTGAGCCCCATGCCATCTGGGTCCAGATGATCGCCTGCCTCGAAGTCACAGGGATCGGGCAGCAGGCGCAGCACCACGGTCTGCGCGATACCGCCGACTTCCAGCTCGATCTGGTCCTCGATAACGCCGTTTTCCAGAGACACCGCGGGGATCTGTACCGAATTATTGATGAGTAGCAGCTGGTCCACCTGCGCGACCCCCAGATCATCCCCTTCGACATCGCGCTGAAACCCGCTGGCGTCGGGCTTTACCAGCCGCCCGGTTCTGGGGGCCTGCGTGATCCGGACGGTGTCGGCCGGGGTCAGATCAAGGGCATCACGCAGCGCGAAGCCGATCTCCACCTCGGGCAGGAAATCGACTTCCAGCGCTGCCGAAACAGGGGCCTCCGCCTTGACCGGCACGACCGTCGGCGCATCGACGATCCGCGCCAGACCGCGGGTCACGCCGATGCCCGCGCTCGCCACGAGGATCGGCTCGGACAGCTGGCTGTTGAGCCCGAAGCTGACATCCTCCACCAGCGTCGAGCTGTCCCACGGCACTTGCCGCCCGTCGGTTTTCTCATAGACTGCGCGGCGTACGCCGACGAAGATGTCCTTTACCATCGCATCCGGTTGCTGGCTGACCTCTCCGATCAGCGCCGCCGTGAAGGGGCTATTGTCGCCGTTGCCATCGAAGGCGACAGATCCGGGTGCGGTCGAGAAGATCATCATCGAATTCAGCGGTGCCGCCTGCGACGAAAACCCCGTGCGCGCCTCGCGCAATTCGTTGCTGATGCGCGTGACCGCCGTCTTTCCGGCGAACGGATTGTCGCGGCAACTGTCGAGGATCACGACCTGAAGCCGTGCCCGGGCGCCCACGATCGCCAGAAGCGATCCCAGCGATACCGCCTCGAAGGGCACGTCATAGACGGAATTCAGGTCGGCATCGACCGGCACGAGGTAATTCTCGGACCCGATCTGAAAGCCGTGCCCGGCAAAGAACACGACGACTTCGGTATCCTTGTCCACATCGAACAGCACACGGCGCAGGGTATCCTCGAACCCGCGCTTGGTGATGTCGAGATGGGTGTTCACCTGATATCCCTGCTCCTTGAAAAAGCGCGCCATGACCGCTGCATCCGCATGGGCGTTGGGCAGCGTCGGGATCGACGTGTAGCCTGAGCATCCAATCACTACGGCGTAACGCTTCGTCGCCCGGGTCCCGCGCATGACCGCCCGCGTCGTTTGTCCGGGCGCGCTGCTCAGCAGCCGGTCAAGCTCCCGCCCGGCTTGGCCGAAGGCGGGCAATGCGGCGCTGGACAGCAGCGCGCCAAGAAGGGAGGTGAAAATGCGGCGATTCATGGGGCATGCTCCAAACAGGAAATGATCTGGTGGCCAGCCTAGCTGGCTGCTCCGGCGGGCGCGGCGCTTCGTTCAGGATGCGACGCTCTCTCCTGCGGACTTGATGCGCTTGATCAGCTCCAGCGTCTTGCCCGGATCGATGCGCGCGATATCGTGCCCTCGCAGGTGCGAGTCGCCCATCGCGTGCGCCCCGGCAAAGATGGCGATCAGGCTTGCGGTCAAAACTATCTCTTTCATGTCTCAAATCCCTTCTGTCCAATATCGCGGGAGCTTCGTCCTCGCTTGGCAGAGGCTGCCTGACCGCGTGCCGGGACGCTGTGACGCGCGTCACAGGGGGATACGCTTGGTCGTCTTGCTGGTCCTCCTTCTGCGACGCGGTCGGCGCCTGTGGTGCGGAAAGGGAGGATCAACGACGGTTATCCAGCATCTGAAGCCGGACCGGATTGCCCTCCCGTGAGACCTTTCACGATCTACAATCGTGAATACGGCCCACCGCGCGCGTTTCCGTCACCGGCAGCAATCGCTCCGCCTGTCTTCAGGGATCCCGAGTAACACCGGCAACCCGCATTGCGGTGTCCAGCCTTTCCTGATCGGCCTCGTTGCGGAAGGGCCGCATGTCCGTCCTGTACTCAGATGAGGCGTCCTGAACGGCGGCACGGTACATCTGAACGATTGTGGCGAGGTCCGTTGCGCCGGTCTGCGCCTGACAGCACGCGAGCCATGCCAATTCCCAGCTGAGCGGTTTCTCTATCGCGCCCAGCTGAGCGATCGCGAGGTCGTATTGGCCGGTGTGGAAGTAGGCATGGCCGAGCATCCCGCGCTGGCGGTCGGCATACAGGGGGTCAAGCTCAATCGCGCGCTGGAAGAGATCTATCGCAGCGTTGAAGGCGCCTGAGTAGAATTTGCCCAGGGCCGCGCAGGAGACGACGTAGCCGTGGTAGGGGGCGACTACCATTGCCCGGTCAAAGCATGCCGCAGCCTCGGCATGACGCCTGTTGTAAAACGCGACGACCCCCTGGACGGTCTGCGCCCAAGGGTCGTGGCGCGCGCGCGCCATCGCCATCCTGGCGTGGTCCCCGGCAGTATCGACCAGATCGGTGCACGCGCTTTTCCAGAACCACTCGCGAACGAAAGTGATCGCGAGCGCGGCACGCGCGCGCACGAAATCCGGATCCTGCGCCAACGCGGCCTCGAAATGTGCGCGGGCGGCCGACCAATTGCCCGCCGCGTGCAGGTGATGCAGCTCTATACCCTTCAGGAAATGATCCATGGCGGAGGGGTTTTTGGGCCTGTGCGTCTTGGCCGCGTCCAGAAGGCGCCGTTCGACGCCGGTGCCGATGGCCGCGCAAAGACGGGTGAGCAGCTGCTCGAACAGGGTGTCGGTGTCGCTGTCGGGGGAGGTGAAGAGCTCGCTCCAGATGGGCGTGGGGCGTCCTGCCTCAAGAAGGCCCACGGCAATGCGGTATCCTCCGTCAGGCAGGCCGCGGACCGTCCCGGAAACGATCAGCCGCGCGCCGAGGATTTCGGCGGCCTCTTACGGCGTCATGTCGCGCAAGCGGGGCGAGAAGCTCGACGCCTGATCTATCAAGCGAAAAGGCGGGCTGCCGACAAGCTCCATCGCGGTGGAAGACGCTAGTCTGCGGCCTGTGGCGCACGCAGTCGCGTCACCTTCTTCGCTTGGCCGGAAGGGCAGGATGGCGAGAAGCGGCAAGACAGTCCTGCCGGTGGACTGGCCGGGTATGCCGCCGCCCCCGACATCCGCGGCGTTGCATGCTTGGACACGGGCATTCTCGATCGCGATGGCGGCCTGATCCGCAAAGAGCTGTGCAAGTTCCAGCGTGCGTTCGCTGAAGGGATGCACCCGCGTCAGGTAAACCGTGAACGCGCCCGGCAGCCTGTCGCCCCATATGATCGGGATCGCCACGAAGGAACGCGCCCTGCCCAAATCCGCAGTGGCGATGCGCAATGGCGCGCCGTCGCGGTAGATACCCTCGGCGCGCACATCGAGGATATTGATCGTAGTCAGATTTGTCACCACGCGGCCCAGACCGGTCCCGGCATCAACCGCGAAAATGCCCTGTTCCTCAAACCCTCTGGCGAATTCGGGAGAAAGGTTGCGTGACTGTCTGACCCCGAAGCGCAGATCACCGTGATACTCAAAGAGCGCGCCGAACTCCGCCTCGCAGATCTCCAGCGCGTGATCCGGCACCGCCCCGATCACGGCGTCCAGACTGTGACCCTGCTGGCTTATGATCCGCAGAACCCGCGCCAGTATCCGTTCGCGGCGGACAGCCTCGTCGAGCTCCAGCGAAAGCTCGGCGATCAGATCCGCCTCATCGAGTGGTTTGGAAGATGTAGCCGCAAGTCTTGCATCGAGCGTCTACGTGATAGCCGCGCGCGAGGTGACGGCCGGTTTGCGGTAGACCGTGCGCAGATGGGTCCGAACGGTCGAGGGCGCGATACCGAGGACGGGCGATTTCCTTGGAGCCCTGGCCATCAACATAGGCGGTCGCTACCTCGCGCTCACTCAGCCCCTTTCTTGCCTGCTCCGTCAGCCCGTTCCCTGTCGCATTTCTGCGTGAGCTTAGTCGCGGCACCACATTCCTCCCACATCTGCTGATACATCTTGATGATACCGTTAGAGGTCATTCGGTGGCATGATGGAGGTGTTTTGGGTGCCCGCCGATATGGGGCACCGCGTCATTTTGCAAAAGGGAGATTGGACGATGAGCATTACCGAAACGGCGAAAGCGTTTTTTGAGGCCTGCGAAACCGGTCAGGGCGCAGAGGTTTGTCAGCAGTGGTGCAAACCTGATGCGGGGTTTTCCTGTCAGGCGGATGCGCTGGCCGACACCAGGACAATCGCGGCATATGCAGATTGGATGAAGGGGCTTCTGACGCCCGTTCCCGATGGTCGCTACAAGCTCACGGGTTTCGCCACGGATGAGGCGCGCAGCACCGTCGTGGCGACAGCGGAGTTCCACGGCACCCAGACCGGGGAAGGCGGGCCGGTGCCGCCGACGGGCCAATCGGTCGTGTCGGATTACGCCTATGTCATGCAATTCGACGGCGACAAGATCGCGCATATGACCAAGATCTGGAACGATGTGCACGCGCTGCGCGGACTTGGCTGGGCGTAATGCGCTGGCGCATTCTGGGGCTCTTGTTCCTTGCCCGCATCGGGCTGGGGCTTCAGTTCCAGACCGCGGTGTCCGTGGGCGATGATCTGATCGTCGCCTTCGGCCTCGACTACGCCGGGATCGGGTTGTTGATCGGTCTCTTCATGGCGCCGGGCCTCGTTCTGGCTTTTCCGGCGGGGTACTTGGGGCGCTTTGTCCCGGACCGCATCATGGTGGTGCTCGGTCTGGGCGCGCTTGGATTGGGCGGCTTCGTGTCATCGTTGGCCACGGACGCGTCGATGATCGGGACCGGCCGCGTCTTCGCCGGGGCCGGGTTCCTCTTCACGACGCTCTATCTGACCAAGATGGTCGCCGATTGGTTCGAAGGGCGCGAGATCGCCACCGCTATGAGCATTCTGGTCACGAGTTGGCCCTTCGGCATCGCGGCGGGGCAGGTCGGTCACGCCTGGCTGGCGGTCACCTACGGATGGCAGGTCCCGTTTCAGGCCGCCTCCGTCTATTGCCTGATCGCGGCGCTAGCGGTTTTCGGGCTCTACAGGCCGCCCCATGACTTGCCACCAGCGAGATCCGGCTCCGTGGTCCGGATGTCACGTGAGGAATGGAATCTGATCCTCTATGCGGGTGCTGCCTGGGGCGTGTTCAACGCAGCCTATGTGACCTACCTGTCGTTCGGGCCGCAGCTTCTGGAAGAGCACGGCCAGACCGCAATCGCGGCTGCCGGCATCGTCAGCATCGGCAGCTGGCTCATGGTCTTCTCCGGCGCGATATGCGGGCAGATCGCGGACCGCTTCGGGCGGCGGAATATCGTGCTGGGCGTTTGCATGGGCGGCGCGGTAGGTGCGCTCTTGCTGCTGGGCAAGCCGGGTGCGGGGCTCAGCGCGAGCGTCCTGTTCGGCCTGATCGGCATGGCCCCCGCAGGTGTGATCATGGCATTGGCCGGCGCGGCGCTGCGCCCCCAGGTGCGGGAATTCGGCATGGGCGTCTTCTTCACCGCGTATTATGCCATCATGCTGGTCACACCCACTGCCGCGGGGGCACTTCGCGATGCAACCGGCACCGCGCAGGGCCCGATATGGCTGGCCATGGCGCTCTTTGCGTCGGTCGTGCCGTTCGCACTCATATTCCAGCACATCAAGGACGCACAGCCGCTGGTTGCGCCGGGAAAGGTCTGACCATGGACGTCCGAAAGACCGTTTTCACCAGAGAAATCATCACCGCCGATGAGATGGGCAGGGCCTGTGATCCGATCACACGGGTGGCAGCGATTGCCGTCTTTGCCAACCCGTACGCCGGGGTCGACCAACTAGACCTGTCGCGGCTTTTCGACATCGGCGCAGCCCTCGGCCAATCCCTCGCGGCGGAACTGGTCGGCATGTTCGGCGCGCCGCCGATCTGCTATGGCAAGGCCGCGCTTGTCGGGGCGTCCGGCGCGATGGAACATGGCGCGGCAGTGCTGCACCCACGGTTGGGCAAACCCGTCCGCGCCGCGCTGGGCGGTGGCAAGTCCCTGATGCCGTCCAACCACAAGGTCGTCTCACTCGGCGGCGCCATTGACCTGCCGCTCGGGCACAAGGATGAGGCATGGTCGTTTGACTTCATCGATACCATGACCCTGAGCGTGCCTGACGCGCCACGCGCGGATGAGATCGTTCTCGCCATCGGCATGTCGGACGGCACGCGCGCGCATCCAAGGGTCGGCAAGGGCCCCGGCCTCGGCTGAAGCTGCGCCGCCGACATAGGCTGCGACAGGCCTTGGCCAACGCCACTCCGCTCAGCTGCTCAGTCCGGATCGCTGCATTTATAGGCCGATTTGGCAAGCCATTCGGGGTGGATCTCCACGCCCCAGCCCGGTGCCTCAGACACATGCGCCTTGCCGTCGGTGATCGTGCACGGATCCTGCACGAACAGGTCGCGCTGCCAGGGGTAATAGTCGTCGCCCTCGATCGAGAACTCGAGGTAGCGGCCCGGATTCGGCACCGCGCGCAGCAGGTGCATCGTGAACAGTGTGACCAGCGACAGGTTCGCCGCGTGGGGCGTGCAGGGCAGGCCCGCCGCATGCCCCATGCGCGCCACTTCCATCGCAAGGGACATGCCACCCACGTAGAGGACATCCGGCTGCACGATGTCCACCGCCCGTAGAGCGATCATCCGCTTCCAGTTCTGCAGGTCCCAGTCCTGTTCGCCCCCCGCCACGTCGATGGACAGCGTGCGGGTCACTTCGGCGGTCTGCCCGAGCTCCCAAAAGGGGCAGGGCTCCTCGTAATGCTCGTATCCTTCGCTCTCCAGCATGCGGCCCACCTCGATCGCGCGGGTGGGGCCGAAGGCCGAGTTGCCGTCTACCAGCAAGGCGGCATCGCTGCCCAGGGCGCTGCGGATGGCGGGGATGATCGCCTCCGTCCGGCCCGGCCATTCGTCGCGGTCCATCCCGCATTCCGCCCCCACGCGGACCTTGAAGGCGTCAAAGCCGAAGCGGTCGCGCAAGCCGATCAGCCGGGCTGCCTCCGCGTCCGGCCTGATGTCGCGGCGCATGGAGGAGGCATAGGCGCGCAGCGGACCCGCCGAGCCGCCGAGCAGCGCCGCGACCGGCTGGCCCGCGGCCTTGCCGCGCCAGTCCCAGACTGCCGTGTCTAGCCCCGCCATCGCGCGGCGCAGGTAGGTGCCGGGGTATTTGTGCTCTCGCAGCGGGATTTCCGCGATCACCGCCTCCAGCGCGTCCATGCCGCGCCCGAGCGCCCAGGGCGCGACCTGGCGGTGCAGGATTTCGCAGGTCAGATCGCTGTTGTAGGTAGAGACTTGGCCCCAGCCTGCCGTGCCATCCTCCGCCGTGACGCGCACGAAGCCGATGAGCGGCGTGCAGAATGTCTCGATGCGGGTGATGCGCGGGCCGGTGTCGTCCTTGCCGCGGTCATTGCGCACGGGCACGGCACCCGAGGCGGAGTAGGGAATGCTCATGTTGCATCCTGCGCGATCAGATCCGCTGCGCGGTACGCCAGCATCATCGTGGGCGCATTGGTATTGGCCGACGTGATGTTGGGAAACACGGAAGCATCCACGACCCGCAACCCCGACAGCCCGTGCACCTTGAGCTGTGGCGATACCACGCTTTGCGACGCGTCCGCGCCCATCCGGCAGGTCCCGACGGGGTGGAAGACGGTGCCGCAGCGCTGCCTGAAATCGGCGAGGATGTCCTCGGGCGACATCGCCCGCAAATCGGGGTCCATCGCGCTCTCGACCAGCTGCCGGAGCGCCTGGGTGTTCATCAGCCGCTGACAGAGCTGCGCGCCCGCCACAACCTGCGCGCGGTCCTCCTCGGTCCCGAGCGAGTTGGGCCGGATCAGCGGCGCGGCATCGCGGTTGTTGGCGCTGATATCGATGCGCCCGCGGCTGGTGGGGCGCGAGGGTTGGAAGCTGATGATGAAGCCCGCGAAGGGGTCTGGCCGTACCACGTTGCGCGTTGCGCCCGGCGTGGTCGAATAGGTCACCGGGTTGAAATAGAGCTGCTGGTCGGGGTGCGGCATATCCGGGCTCGAGCGGAAGTAGCCGCCGCATTGATTGACCGAGAGCGAAAGCGGCCCCCGCCGGGTGAGCGCGTAATGAAGTGCCGCGCGCATCTTGCCGTGCAGCGGGCTCAGCAGGTTGTTGAGCGTGGGTTCGGTCGCCCGGAAGTAGTAGTTGACGCCGAGGTGGTCCTGCAGGTTGCCGCCCACATGCGGCGCGTCCATCACTGGGGTGATCCCGTGGCCCTGCAGCAGCGCCGCGGGGCCCACCCCGGAGAGTTGCAGCAGGCGCGGCGAGGTGACGCTTCCCGCGCACAGGATGATCTCGCGGCCCGCCCGCAGCGTCAGCGTGCGGCCATTATGGTGCAGCCGCACGGCGGTGGCGCGGCGGCCTTCCAGCACGATCCGCTCGACCAGCGCGCCGGTCATCAGCGTGACATTGGCGCGCTTGAGCGCAGGCGCGAGGAACGCGCGGGCCGAATGCATGCGCCGCCCGCCGCTGGTGTTGATCCGGTAGACAGCCGCACCCTCGTTCACGGGGCCGTTGATGTTGTCCGTCGCAGGCAGGCCCAACTCGCGTGCCGCGGCAAAGAAATGGCGGTTCGCCTTGTGGATCTGGTCCGACACATCCTGCACGTGCAGTGGCCCGCTACCCTGGCGCGTGCCGTCGGGGGCGGTCTGCGTCTCCATCGCCTCGTAGGTCTCGCGCACGGTGTCCCAGCTCCAGCCGGTGGCCCCCGCCGCCACCCAATCCTCAAAGTCGCGCGGCAGCCCGCGGGCATACACCAGCGCATTGATCGCCCCAGACCCGCCCACGCCCTTGCCGCGCGGCCAGTATCCCCTGCGCCCGCCGAGCGCGTCTTCGGTCTCAGTCTCGTATTTCCAGTTCACGGAGGCGTCGAAATAGGTCTTGCCATAGCCCAGCGGCAGGGCGATCCAGGGCGACCTGCCGCGGCCACCCGCCTCCAGCACCAGCACCTTGCAGCGGCCCGAAGCGCTCAGCCGTTCAGCCAGCACGCAGCCTGCGGACCCTGCTCCGATGATGATGTAATCGTAATCCGCCATGGCGCGTGCAACTTTCCTGATCTGTGCCGAAACGGCTTCGCCCAGACAAACAAAAATTGCCGCCGGAATGCCAGAGCAAAACTGTCGCGGTGGCAAGCTGCTGCGCAGATTTCAGCGCCGGAAGGGGATGACTGCCTGCCGCAAGCCGCGTGACGCGGGATGCCGGAGCAGATAGGCTGGGACGATGCGAGCTAACAGGCGGGTGCGGCCAGAGTGAATTTCTTTTCCAGCACGAATCGCCCCGTACACATGGGGCCTTTCCCGACCGAAAGCCTGGCAAGGCGCGCGGATCTGCCGGACCTGTCGGCGGTGCCGCTGCACGGCGCGCTCGACTTCGCGCAGGCGGAGGATGCGCAGAGCATCATTCACGCCATGGCCGACTATCAGGCGATGCTGGATGCGATCAGGGCGGGCACGACGAACCCCGTGCGGGCCGCCATCCCCGAGGATGCGCAGGCGCGCGCGGACCATCTCAAGTCCTTCGGCTATTTCGCGGATGCTGCGGTGGTGGGGGTCTGTCCCCTGCCGCAATCAGCGCTGCTGGAGACACCGCTGCGCAATCCGGCGCTTGACCGCCTGGCCGAGGTGCTGAACACGCGCCAGACCAAGACGCTGGCGGCGGGGATCGACGTGATCATGGCGGATCTGTGCGATTCCATCGCCACGTCGCCCGGTCCGGTATCCCATCACGGCCATGCAGTCGTGTTGATGTACGAAAATCCGCGCCCGCCCGGCGCGCAGGAGCCCGGAACCGGTTGGCTCAGGGGCGCGCAGGTGCATCGCGCCGGGCTGCGTGCGGCAGAAACTGCCGTCGTGCTGGCCGAATACATCCGCCTGCTGGGGTTTGACGCACGCGCGCACACGGTGGCTTGCGCGGATGTGGACCTCAACCGGCTGGCCGTGGCCGCAGGGCTAGCCACGCCGGAGGAGGGGGTGTTGCGGCATCCCTATCTCGGCACGCGCTTCGGCCTTGCGGCGGTCACGACCGCTCTTGCGCTCGCGCCCGACCGCCCGCTGGCCCCGCTCACGCAGCAGCCGCGCCGTGCTTTTGGGATCGGCTGGCGCATCGGCGGTCCGCAGGCGCGCAACGCGAGCAACGCCGTACCCTTCGCCGGTCGCCGCTTCGTCGATGGCGCGCATCCTTTCGAGACCCTCAAACGCGTGGACAATCCCACCACCTATATCGACGCGGCGCGCGTGGCGCGTGTGCCCAAACGCACGGATATGTTCGCGCGCGCGCAGTTCGGCGATCTGGGAAAAGCGGTGCAGAAGGGTGCGGCGGGCGGATACTATACGCGCAAGGCCGCCCCCTCCATGGCGCAACGGCGCGCGCTGGGGGCGCTCCTGTTGCTGCAGGACGGCACCCCGGCGGCTGCGCGCGCGCAGGTCGCGCCGCAGGAGGCCGCCGATCTGGTCAAGGCTACAGCCTATTGGCTCGGCTGCGATGCGGTGGGCATCTCGGCCTGTCCCGACTGGACATGGTACAGCCATGACGCGCGCGGCGATCCGATCACGCCGCCCCATGATCAGGCGATCAGCATCATCATCGATCAGGGCCATGAGACGATGGAAGGTGCCAGCGGCGACGACTGGATCAGCGTGGCGCAATCCATGCGCGCCTACCTGCGCTTTTCCCTGCTGGGCGGCGTCATCGCGCAGCAGATCCGCAACCTCGGCTACGCCGCCAAGGCGCATACCGTCCTCGACGGCGAGGTGCTGCAACCGCCGCTGCTGCTGCTTGCGGGCCTGGGCGAGGTGAGCCGGATCGGGGAGGTGATCCTCAATCCCTTTCTCGGCCCGCGCCTCAAGTCGGGTGTGGTGACGACCGATCTGCCCATGACCCATGACAGGCCCATCGACTTTGGCCTGCAGAAGTTCTGCGAGGCCTGCAAGAAATGCGCGCGCGAGTGCCCCTCGGGCGCCATCACCGCGGGCCCGAAGCTGATGTTCAACGGCTATGAGATCTGGAAATCCGACAGCCAGAAATGCGCGACCTACCGTATCACCACGCCGGGGGGTGCGATGTGCGGGCGCTGCATGAAGACCTGCCCATGGAACCTCGAGGGGCTCTTTGCGGAGAAGCCGTTTCGCTGGGCGGCGATGAACGTGCCCGCGGCGGCGCCGGTCCTCGCGCGCCTCGACGATGCGCTGGGCAGGGGCGGGCTGAACCCGGTCAAGAAATGGTGGTGGGATCTGGAGCTTGACGACAGCGGCGGCTATCTCGCCGCGAAGGCGCCGGTCAATGCGCGCGGCCTGCAAAAGGACCTCAAGCTCCACTACGAGGACCAGACGCTGGCGGTCTATCCCGCCAACCTCGCGCCGCATCCTGCGCCCTTCCCACAGCCCATGGACCGTGAGGCGGGCATCGCGGCCTACCGCGCGATGATCTCCGCGCAGGCTTACCGTGCCCATCTGCGTGCAGGCACGGTGGAGCAGGTGGCGCACCGCTATGCCGTAGCGGGGGAAAGCCCGATGTTGCAGGTCGAGGTGACCCAGGCCGAAGAGGTCGCGGCGGGTGTGATGGCCTACACGCTGCGGGCGCCGGATGGCGGCGATCTGCCCCGGTGGGAGGCGGGCGCGCATCTCGACGTCGTGGTCGCGCCGGAGTTCCTGCGCCAATATTCGCTCTGCGGTGATCCGGCGGACCGCTCATGCTACCGCATCGCCGTGCTGCGCGAGGAGGACGGGCGCGGCGGCTCGAAGTTGATGCAGCGGGTGTTCAAGCCCGGGCGGCGCGTCTTCGTCTCGCGCCCGATCGAGCACTTTCAGGTGGCGCCGCAGGCAGCACATGTGCTGCTGATGGGCGGCGGCATCGGGATCACGCCGATGATGGCGATGGCGCATGCGCTGCAGCTGGCGGGGCGCAGCTTCGCGCTGCATTACTCGGGCCGCGCCCGCGCCAAAATGGCCTTTCTGCCCGAGATCGCGCGCGCGCCCTGGGCCGCGCGCGCCCATGTGCATATCTCGGAGGAAGGCAGCCGCGCCGATCTGGCCGGGCTGTTTGCGGATCTGCCGGGCGGCACCCATGCCTACATCTGCGGCGCACAGCCCTACATGGACGCGGTCATGGCGGCGGCAATCGCCGGGGGCCTGCCGGAGGATGCGCTCCATACCGAGTACTTCAGCGTCCCCGATCTGCCCGAGCGCGTGAACCATCCCTTCACGTTGCGCCTCGCGCGCTCGGGCCGCACGCTCACCGTGCCCGCCGACCGCGCGGCGACGGATGTGCTGGCCGATCACGGCGTCCCGCTGGATGTGAAATGCGCGGATGGTTTGTGCGGTGTGTGCCAATGCACGCTCCTGTCTGGGGAGGTGGAGCACCGCGATTTCGTGTTGTCCAATGCGCAGCGCGCGACGAAGGTGATCCTGTGCCAGTCGCGCGCGGCCCGACCGGGCGGCGTGATCGAGGTGGATCTGTAGCGCGGAAAGGATACGTGATGGGCAGTTTTGACGAGGATCTCTTTCTCAAGGGGTTGGAGCAGCGCAAGGCGACGCTGGGGGCGGCGTATGTAGAGAAGAACCTCGCAGCGGCGGATGAGTTTACGCGGCCCTTTCAGGAGGCGATGACCGCTTGGTGCTGGGGCTTCGGTTGGGGCGACGAGGTGATCGACGCCAAGACCCGCAGCATGATGAACCTCGCGATGATCGGCGCGCTGGGCAAGATGCATGAATGGGAACTGCACTGCCGCGGTGCGCTCAATAACGGAGTGAGCCCTGAGGAAATTCGCGCGATCATCCACGTCATCGGCATCTATTGCGGCGTGCCGCAGGCGCTGGAGTGTTTCCGCGCGGCGCGCCGCGTGCTGGAGCCGGATCAGTCGTAGCCCGTCATCTCGAGGTAACCGATGCCGTCGTGGCTGCCTGAGACCAGTACCGGCCCTTCCCAATAGGGTACGGCCATGTCCATCCATGCTTGCCGGTTGAGCGCCTCCACCGTCGCGTCGAGGCCGAAATCGGGGACCTGCACGCGCCACCCCGTCGGCACATCGCGCCCGTCCACGTCCGTGATGCTGGTTGGCGTCGCGTCGAAGCTGCCATTGGGCAGGGCGGTGGTGGTGCCGTCTGGTGCGATCCATGTGCCGGAGGTGTAGTAGGTGCCGTCCGACTGGCGCAGGCGGAAGCCCATCAGCTTCTCTCCCGCATCGAAGGAGAGGGAGAACCAGTCCCATCCGGTCTGATCGGCGGCCAGCGGCTGCGAGGACCATTCGCGGTCGAGCCAGGCGGTGCCGGTCACCGCGACGTCGCCCTGCGGCAGGGTGATCGTGCCCTCCAACGCAAAGAACGGCTGGGAGTAGTAATAACTTGCCTGCCCCTGCGCGGATTTGACGGAATAGCCCGCGTCGCCGTGAAAGACCAACGGCCCCTGAGCGCGCAAGCGGACGTCATAGGCGAAATCGGTCCCGGACGCGCGCATGCGCAGGGTGTCGAAATCATCGCCGTGCAGGTGCCAGTCGTCGATCCAGGCATCAAAGGGTTCCGCCGTCACCCCCGCCTGTCCGGTGCCGCCGCGCGCGAAGCGCTCGGCGGTGTGATGCGCCTGTGCCGAAGTGAGCGCGGCATGGGCAAACCAGATCTGCGGGCTGTCCCAATCGTCGGTGCTGTAGGGCGCCAAGGCAGAGCGAAAGAGCGTCCATTGCAGCCCGTAGGGCGTGCCATCGGGACCGGTCATGTTCGCCGTCAGATACCACCATTCGATGCGGTAGTCGGAATGCGGGCCGTGATCGTCGGGGAAGTCGAACTGCGGCGCCGGGGCCGGGGTCGAAAACCCTTCGGCCGTGGTGCCCATGCCCGCAAATCCCTGCGCGTGCAGGGGGGCGGCGTAGGAAAGGAGCAGCGCCATGAGCCAGATCTTAACGTTCATTGGCAAATACCTTCAACAGATCCGCGGGGGGCGTGCGGGCCAGTCTGCGCGCGGGCCATGCCGCGGCGAGCACGGCAGCCAGCATCGCAAACACGCCCAGCACGGCATAATCCCACGGAAAGACATACATCGGCAGGCGCCAGCCGAACGCCTCCACATTCACGACCGCGAGCAGCACCCATGCCAGCGCCAGCCCCAGCGGCAGCGCGAGCGCCGCCGTGAGCGCGGCCAGCACCACCGCGCGGGCAAGCTCCAGCTGCCCCAGTCGCCGCCGGGTCAGACCCAGCGCCCAAGCGGGCGCCAACTGCGGCACCCGCAGCCCCGCGAGCGTGAGCAGGCTCATGAACATCGCAAACCCCGCAACCGTCAGAGTGAGCACATTGAGCGCGGCGGTCACCGTGAACGTGCGCTCGAACACCGAAAGCGAGAAGGCCTTGATCTGCGCCTGATCCGTGATCGCTTGCGGCGGCAGGCCGAACTCATCCACGAGCGCGCTTCGCAGCGCGGCAGGATCCTGCGCGCGCAGGCCAAATCGGGTCGCGCTTATGTTTGGATGCAGGGCGGCAAACAGCGGCTCTGCCACGATGGCCTGTCCGATGGGGTTGCCGTAGTCGCCGAACACCCCGGCGATGGGCAGTACCGTGCCCGGCGCCACGGCAAGATCATCGCCCAACCAGATCCCGGCGCGCCGCGCGAGTTGTTCGTTGACCAGCACGGCCGTACCTGCCGCCACGCTGTCCCAGACATCTGGCGCCGCGGCCAGCAGGCCCCAGTTCTCGCGGTAGGTCGCGCCGATCCGCGCGCCGTAAAGCTCGCCCGGCAGGCCCGCGAGCGTCGCCTGCACCGACAGCAGCGGCAGGGTCTCGCGCGCGCGCTGCTCCACGAAGGTCTCCAGCGCAGCGGCTTGCTGTGCGTCTTCGGTGGTCACATAGAGCTCGGACGCGAGGCGCTGATCGAGAAAGCCGGTGAAGGTCAGCCGGAAGCTCGACACCATGGTGGACACGCCGACATTCGCCGCCATGGCCAGCAGCAGCGCCATCAGCGCGAGGCTGAGCCCCGGCAGCTGTTGCCGCGTGTCGGCCCAGAACCACTGCGCGGTCACGCCCTGCGCGTGCCCTTGCGCCAGATGCAGCAGGGCACCCAGCATCAGCGGCAGCGCCAGCGCCGCACCGATAAGCAGGCAGGCGAGCAGCCCGAACCCAGCCAGCAGGCCCGAGCCGAGCCATGCGAGCGCGCCTGCCAGCGACAGCAGGCCGAGGCTTGCCACCCATTGGAGCCTGCGCGAAGTGCCGCGCGCCGCGGCCCAGGCTCGGGGCCGCGCCGAGGCCAGCAGCGGCATCCGCGCAATGGAAATCAGCGCGCCCGCGGCGGCAAACCCCGTGCCCAGCACGCTGATCGCGAGCCCCGAGAGCCACCACGTGGGCCGCAATTGCAAGGTACCCGCCACCTGCGCCCCGTACAGCCCCTTGAGCGTCGCGGCGACATCGGGCAGCAGGCTCGCTGCCACGACATAGCCGAGGCCGATGCCGATCACGCCGCCGATGAGCGACAGCGCAAAAAGTTCGGCGGCCAAGAGCCCCACCAGCACGCGCAACGGCATGCCGAGCGCGCGCAGCGTGCGGACCATCGCGCGGCGCTGCTCGAACGCGAGGCCGATTGCGCCGTGCACGATGAAGATCCCCACCGCAAAGCTCAGCAGGCCGAAGGCGGTGAGGTTGAGGTGGAAACTGTCCGTGAGCCGCGCGACATCGGAGCCGCCCTGCGCCGCGCGGCGCATCAAATCGGGCGCGACTTCTTCCAGCGGCGGGCGGCCGATGGGCTGCTCAGGCGCGAGGATCAGGCGGCTGAGCTGTCCGCGCTTGTCCAGCAGGCGCTGCGCCACGAAGATGTCGGTGATGGCCGTATCGGGCGCAATCGAGGGTTCGATTAGCAGCGGTGCATCGAGCAGGCCCTCCAACTTCGCCGCGGTGGCGGCATTGGCGAAAACCGGCTGTTCCTGAAGGAAATCGGGCAGGCTGATGCTGCCGCCGCCCACCGGCCCGAGCCCGCCCGGCGCGGTCAGCGGGTCGATCCCGACGAGCCGGACGCTGTCGGTGCCGCGCCCGACCTGCCCTTCAACCACTGGCCCGACAAGCCATCCCGCACGGCGCAGCGCGATGAAGCTTTCCTGGGCGATTTGGTCGCCGGTGGCAGGAAGAAGTTGGTCGTATTGCCCTTCGCCCAAGGTCGCAGCCGCCGCATCATAGCTTGCGCGCGCTTCCGAATTGACGGCCTGCACGCCCGACCACAGTGCGGTGGCCAGCGCCAGCCCCGCGATCAGCGTAAAAAGCTGGAGCGGGTTGCGCCGCCAATGCGACCAGAGCGCGGCGATGCCTGCTGCCCTCATGCAAGCACTCCTTGCAGCAGATGTAGCTGCCGCCCCATCTGCCCGGCCAGACGCGGCGAATGGGTCACCATCACAAGCCCCGCGCCGGTCTCGCGTACCAGTGCCAGCATCTGCGTCATCACCTGCGCCGCCGTCGTCTCGTCGAGATTGCCTGTCGGCTCATCGGCCAGGATCAGTTTGGGCTTGGCTGCCAGCGCGCGCGCGATCGCCACGCGCTGCTGCTGTCCGCCGGAGAGCTGCTCGGGGTATTTTTGCAGCTGCGCGCCAAGTCCCAATTCCTCCGCCAGAGCTTGCGCAATGTCGTTGTCGTGCACGCCCGCCAGCCGCGCCTGAAAGGCGATGTTGGCCCGCACATCGAGTGATGGGATGAGATTGAACTGCTGAAAGACGATGCCCACGCCCGCGCGGCGCACGGCGGCGCGGCCCGCGTCGTCCATCTGGGTAAGGTCCTGGCCATCAAGCAGGATCTGGCCTGCGTCCGCGGTATCGAGCCCGCCGATGAGATGCAGCAGCGTGCTCTTGCCCGACCCGCTCTCTCCGGTCAGGGCCACCGTTTCGCCCGCCGCGACCTCCATGTCGATGCCGCGCAGCACGGCTACGGCGCCGTCCGCAGCGGCGTAGGATTTCTTGAGCGCGTGTACCTTGAGCAGCATGGGAGCCTCCAACCTGCTCCCTGACCTATCGCAGATTTGCGCCAAGGCCAGCCGCAATCGCCCGAACGGGGTCCATTTGCCGCGATACGCTGGTCAGCGGGGTTCAGCCCGCTAAGTCATGGGATGTTCAAAGGAGAGTTTAAGAGTGCTCAAAGGCTTGGTGACACTACTTATGTTTGCCGCCACGGCGCTGCAGGCAGAGGAGCGAATGATGGAACTGCAACCGCAGTGGGAGTATGTCGCCGATACCGTGATGGGCGGCGTCTCAACCGGGGAATTGAGCACCGGGCAGATCGAAGGGCGCGCGGCCATTCGGCTGACAGGGCAAGTCTCGCTCGATAACAACGGCGGTTTCATCCAGATGGCCTTCGATCTGGCGGACGGGGAGGTGATGGACGCCTGCGACTGGTCCGGGATCGAGATCGAAGTCCAGGGCCGCGGCGAGAACTATGAGCTTCGCCTGCGCACCGACCAGCTGTCGCGCCCCTGGCAATCCTATCGCGCGCCGCTCAATGTCACGCCCGAATGGCAAGTTGTGCGCCTGCCCTGGACCGCCTTTGAGGCGCACAGGATCGATGCCGCTTTCGACCCCGCGCGCCTGCGCCGCATCGGTGTGCTGGCGATCGGGGCGGAGATGGAGGCGGATATCGCTGTGGCATCCATCCATTTTTATCGTTGATCTTCATGAATAAGAAAGCCGAACTTGATCCATCACATGAAAGCGCCATCATCGAGATGGCGCTGAGCGATCACATCCCCTTTGCCACCATTGAGGCGGAATACGGCTTGCGCGAGAAAGACGTGCAGGCACTCATGCGCCGCATGCTCAAACCCGGCAGCTACCGTGCATGGCGCAAACGCGTGCATGATTTCGGCACTCGGCGGGAGACCTACAAATGAGTAGCGCGCGCGAGAAGGGGCTGGCGGTGCCTGCCAGCCGGTTGGGACGTTTGGCGCGGCTCGGCTCCATGACGGCGGGGGTTGCTGGCAATATGGCGATGGGCGGTATGGCGCAGCTGGGCCGCGGACAGCGCCCCGAATGGCGCGGCCTGCTGCTGACGCCCGCAAATGTCAGCCGCATCGCCGACCAGCTGGCCAAGATGCGCGGTGCGGCGATGAAGATCGGACAGCTCGTGTCGATGGACACGGGCGACGTGCTGCCGCCGGAACTGGCGCAGATCATGGCGCGGCTGCGCGATGATGCGCATTTCATGCCGCCCGCCCAGCTCAAGAAGGTGCTCGGCGCGCAGTGGCATGACGGCTGGCTGCGTGATTTCGCCCGGTTTGACGTGCGGCCCATTGCAGCGGCCTCCATCGGGCAGGTGCACCGCGCGCAGCTGCATGATGGTCGCGACTTGGCAATCAAGGTGCAGTATCCCGGCGTAGCGCGCAGCATCGACAGTGATGTGGCCAACGTGGGCGCGCTCATTCGGATGTCGGGCCTGTTGCCGCGCGGTTTCGCGCTAGACCCGTATCTGGCGGAGGCAGCGGCCCAACTGCATGAAGAGACGGATTACCTGCGCGAGGCAGCGTGCCTTGAGCGTTTCGGTGCCCTGCTCGACGGGGCGGAGGGCTTCGTGCTGCCGAAGGTGCATCCGGACTGGAGTACCGACAGTATTCTCGCCATGAGCTTCGTCAGTGGCCGCCCGATCGAGGAGGCCGCGACGTTGGATCAGGCCGCGCGTGATCGCATCATGCACCGGCTCGTCACGCTCACGCTGAGGGAAATTTTTGAATTCAATCTGATGCAGAGCGATCCCAATTTCGCCAATTACCTCCACGATCCCGAGACGGGCGATATCGTGCTACTCGATTTCGGCGCGACCCGTGAGATCAGCGTCGGGATTTCCGACCTCTACCGCCAGCTTTTCAAGGCCGGGCTCGCGCAGGATCACGCCTGCCTCGAAGAGCTGATCACCACGATCGGGTTCATCGACGAGACCACGAAGCCCGCCCACCGCGCCCGCGTGCTCGAGATGATCCGGCTCGCTTTCGAAGGGTTGCGCGTGCCGGTCTTCGATTTCACCGAAAAAACGCTGACCCGCCAGTTGCAGCTGGAGGGTGAAGCACTGGCGCGTGACGGCTTCATCCCGCCCGTGGTCCCGATGGAAGTGCTCTATCTGCAGCGCAAATTCGGCGGCATGTTCCTGCTTGGTGCCCGGCTCGGGGCGCGCCTGCCGGTGGCGCAGATGCTTGCGCCCTACACCGACGGCTGAGACGCCTCAGGTTTTCTTGGTATCATCCACCACATTCATGCCCGCCAGCCCCGACTTGCCCAATTCGACCCCGGCAAAGGGGCCGCCGTGGCACATGTGGTTGGGGTCCTGCGGATCCATCTGTGGCTCCGCGGCGAGCACTTCCGCCGCGAATTGTTCCGCGTTGTCCTTGGGGCGGTAGCCGAGAAAGCTGGCCTTGGCATTGTCCACCGGCGCGCGGTCATTGTTGCTGACGCCGTAGATGACGGCGAAGCCTGTCACCGGTGTCTCGATGCAGCGCGTCACCAACTGGATCAAGTCATCATAGCTGAGCCAGGATCCGAGCGCGCGGGCGTTGTTGACCTGCGCGCACGACAGGATGCGCATGTGCACGCTCTCCAATCCGCGCTTTTCCCAATACATCCGGCCCAGATCCTCGGTGAAGCATTTGGCGAGGCCGTAGAAGGTATCGGGCCGGTGGGCGACCTCCGTGTCGATGAACTCGTTCTTGGGATACATGCCCACCGCATGGATCGAGGAGCCGTAGACGATCCGCCGCACGCCGTGGCGCGAGGCGGCCTCCCACACGTTGTAGGAGCCTACGAAATTCGGGCCGAGCAACTGCTCGAACGGGCCTTCGTCCACGAAGGCGCCCATGTGCACGACCATCTCCGCGCCTTCGATCACCGCGCTCATGGCGGCGAAATCCGCCAGATCGGCCTGCACGTAATCCTCACCAGGATAGAGCGTGCCGGGCTGCTCCTTGATGTCGGTGGAGACCAGCGTATCGCACAGCGCGGCGAGAGGTTCGCGCAGGTAGGAGCCGAGCCGTCCCGCGGCGCCTGTCAGAACGATCTTGCGGAGTTTTGGTGCCATGGGAAGAAGTCCTTTTCATTCAGTAGTCTATCAGAGCTTGATGTCATAGGTGACCCAGGGCGTCCTGGCCGCCAGCCGGTCATAGACGCCGCGCGCGCGGTAGTTGTCGTCGGCGGTGATCCAGCGGATCGTGCCCCAGCCCTTGCTGCGCCCCACATCGGCGACCCCCTCGATCAACGCCTGTGCCGCACCCGAGCCACGCGCGGCGGGATCGACGAAGAGATCATCCAGAAATCCGTTCGTGATCGCCCGCAGTGTCGATACGAAGGGCCGGAAATGCGTGATGCCGATCACCGTGCCGTCTTGCTCCGCGACCAGACCGCTCGATCCGTGCATCGGATCATGCAGCCAGCCCCAGACCGTCTCGCGCATGGCGGGGGTCTGCGGGACGCCGTAGAATTCCGCATAGGCGGTGAAAAGCCGCTCCCAGGCGTCACGGTCTGCGGCAGCGAGCGGGCGGATGGTCAGGGACATGGGGCAAGGCTCCTAGATGACGGCGGTCTCGAGAAAGGGGGCGTTCTGGGCCGCGCGGTTCACGTCGAACGCGCTCAGATCGAGGCTGCGGTAGGCGCCATAGGCGATCAGCTCGGCGATGCCGCGGCCCATGGCGGGTGATTGCTGCAGCCCGTGACCTGAAAACCCGTTGACGAAGATGAAGTTCGGGCACTCCTGCGCCGGACCCAGAAGCGCGTTCTGGTCCAGCGTGTTGTAGGCGTAATGGCCGACCCATTCATTTATCACCTTGATCGACTCGAATTGCGGGATGCGGGTGGCGATCACGGGCCAGACCTTGCTTTCCCACAGGCTGTGGTCGAAGGCGAAATCATCATAGGCGACGTCGTGGTCATCATCGGGCGCACAGCCGGCCATGTAGTAGCGCCCATCACTACGCAGGTGCACGCCCGACGGGTCGATCGTCAGCGGCAGATCGCGGTCGAGCGGTTGCGCGGCATCGAAGACGAAGGTGTAGCGCTTGCGCGGCGCCACGGGGATGTCGAGCTTGGCCATCCTCGCCGTGGCTGCGGCGCGGGGGCCGGAGGCGTTTACCACCCAACCACAAGCGATCTCGCTGCCATCCGCCAGCGCCACACTCTGGATGCTGCGGCCCATCCGCGTCATCGCGGTCACCTCGCCGTGCAGATACTCGACCCCGCCTGCGCGGGCCTGCCGTTTGAACCAGTCGAACATGGTGCCGCCGTCGAAATACCCCTCATCCACAGGATTGTGATTGCCCGCGATGATATCGTCGAGCTGGTAGAAGGGGTAAGCGGCGGCGATCTCATCACGGCTCATGTGGCGCGTGCCCGCGCCGAGGCTCTGCTGGACGGCCTGCGCGCGCTTCAGCGATTGCGCAAAGGCGGGCGTATCGGCGAGGTAGAGATAGCCGAAACTCTGCAAGGTCAGATGCGGCACCTGCGGATCACCGCCCATGAAAGCCCGGAAATTGCGGATGAACTGCGCACCGAACTGGCTCACCTTGATGTTCGCGGCTGTGCTGAATTGCTGGCGGATACAGCTGTTGGTGTGTGAGGTGGAGGCGAACCGGTAGCCGGGGTCACGCTCCACCACCAGAACGCGCCCGTCGAAGCCTGGCATCTGTGTCAGCCACCACGCCACCGCGGACCCGTAGATCGCCCCGCCGACGATCACGACATCATAGCTGGTGCGAAGGGGGGACGGCATGGGAGAGCTTTCCGGCAAACTGCGATGCCGCACGATAACCAT
Source organism: uncultured Alphaproteobacteria bacterium (assembly GCA_963703195.1). Classification (GTDB taxonomy): domain Bacteria; phylum Pseudomonadota; class Alphaproteobacteria; order Rhodobacterales; family Rhodobacteraceae; genus Sulfitobacter. The sequence continues at coordinate 65,430 of OY969797.1, forward strand.
GGCGACGGGCAATTGCCCAGAGGGTTTTCAGGGGGCGAAAGGTGTCTCGATCGCGCGGGCCACCAGCTCCAGCCGGTCCTGCCCGTAGAACATGTCGCCCCTCACGAAGTAGGTGGGCGAGCCGAAGACGCTGCGGGCAATCGCCTCGGCGGTGTTGGCGGCGAATTGCGACTGGACCTCCTGTGTCCGCGCGGTTTGCAGCAGTGCTTCCGCATTCTCGCCGCAGCCGTCGGCGAGGTGCAGGAGCGTTTCAGGCGCTGCAATGTCCGCATCATCGCGCCAGTGGGCCTCCAGAATGGCGAAGCTGAGCCTGTCCGGATCGGTTGCCGCGAGGATCATGCCGCTGGCCAGTGCCAGAGGGTTGTCGTGATGCGTCGGGCGGTGGGCGATCATCGGCAGCCCGCGCCATTCGGACCAGCGCCGCAACTCCCTGCCGAAGAAATATTCGATGTGCGCGGCGGAGCGTCCGCGCAGGCCCGGCGCGCCCGCAGCATCCACGACGGGCCAGAAATCAAAGGGACGATGCACCACCTTCCAGCCGCTCTGCGCGGCGATCCGACCCAACTCCGGTGCGCCGAGGTAGGCATAGGCGGAATGGGCGGAGTAGAAATATTCGACTATTTCATGCTTTTTCACGCCTGAATACCTTCCCAGAATTACACTTTTTCAACTTTAGATGCGTATCGCCCCCAGTTGGCGGGTCTCTTGGACACAGGCGGGCCAAGGATGCTCTGAGGCAGAATATGCTGGACCCGTTGCGGAGGCTAGGCCATCAAAGGAATATGAAAGCACCGCTGATCGACTGTCTGCAATATGCGAACTTCTCGCCGCGCATCTTCGAACAGATGCGCGAGGGCGGGGTGGATGCGGTCCATGTGACCATCGCCTATCACGAGAGTTTTCGGGAAATGGTGCTCAACCTGGAGCAGTGGAACCGCTGGTTCGAGGCGCATCCTGATCTGATCTGCAAGGGCGAGAGCGCCGCCTGCGTGCACCGCGCACGTGAAGCGGGTCGCACGGCGATCTTCTTCGGCTTCCAGAACCCCAGCCCCATCGAGGATGACATCGGGCTGGTGGAGATCTGCCACCAGCTTGGCGTCCGTTTCATGCAACTCACGTACAACAACCAGTCCCTGCTCGCGACGGGATGCTACGAGGAGTATGACGCGGGCCTCACGCGGATGGGGCGTCAGGTCGTGGCAGAGATGAACCGCGTCGGGATGGTGGTGGACATGTCACATTCCGGCCCGCGTTCCACGCTCGATGCGATCGCGCAGTCCGAGCGGCCCATCGCCATCACCCATGCCAACCCCGACTGGTGGCACAAGGCCCTGCGCAACAAGTCCGACGAGGTGCTGCGCGCGCTCACGGACAGGGAGGGCATGCTGGGTTTTTCCGTATACCCTCATCATCTTGCAGGCGGTTCATCATGTGATTTGCAGAGCTTTTGCCAGATGGTCGAGGAGGCGGCGCGGCGATACGGCGCGCGGCACCTCGGGATCGGCACCGACCTGTGTCAGGACCAGCCCGACAGCGTCGTGGAATGGATGCGCAGGGGTCGGTGGTCCAAGGTCATCGACTACGGCGAAGGCTCCGCCGCGCAGGCGGGCTTCCCGCCGATGCCAGGCTGGTTCGGGGACAACCGCGACTTCGGCAACATCCGCGCGGGGCTTGAGGCGACCGCCCTCAGCGCGGCGGAGATCGACGGGATCATGGGCGGCAACTGGCTGCGGTTCTATGAGCAGAGTTTCGGAGCGATGCCATGAAGGATGTGTTCGACGCCCCGCCGCAGATGCCATTGCGTGCGCCCGGCGAGGTGATGCGCCTTGCGCGGATGGGGGCGATGTTCCCCACGCGGCTGTCGTTCCTGCGCAGCCTCATCCGCAGGCTCGGGGCAGAGCGGGCGCAGGTGGCGCGCGCTGTCTGGGAGATCTGCCCGGAGGGTTTTGGTCACGCGGTGTTCACCGTGACGCTCGGCGGGCACCGCTACGCGCTGGTCGCCGTTTCCACCGATCTGCCGGAGGAGATGCGCACCGATCGGGTGATCGCCACGGCGTGGGACACGGCCTACGTGCTGTTCGACGGGGTTCCGGAGGCGGATGATATCGCGCGGATCGTGGCGCAGGCCCCGCTGCAGGAGGCGGGGCGTTTCGGGCCGCGCGACCTAATCCTGAGCCGGGCGAACAAATCCGTGCGGCTCTTTGCCCATGTGGTGGAGGCATTGCGCGCGGGGCGCGAGCCCGATCCGGCGATGATCCGCGACGTGGGCTACCTGATGCGCACGACGGCGGTCTATGGCAACGGCAAGTTCGGGATCGCGGATCGCAGCCGCTATGATAGCCGCCCCGGGCTGGAGGGACCTTTCGCAGCGGAGATGCTGACCGTCTGGCTTATCCGCCATTTTACGCATGCGCTGGTCGAGCATGTGGGGCAGGGAACCCTCGCCCCCGACCTCAAGCGCCACTTAGGCATCGGCAATGCGACGGGCCTCGGCATGGCGCCGTTTCTGGTGACCCACCCCGTGCTGCTCAACAACTGGATGATGGCGCGGGAGACTGCGCTGGCGCGGGTGCGCGCCAAGCCTACCCTCTCACCGGATGAGATTGCGCGGCTGGGGGAGTTGTCGGCGCGCGCGGCGGCGCATCTGGCGCAATGGCACGTGCCAGAGCCCGCGCATCAGGGCAGGATCGACGCGCTGCGCCGCGATTGGGCCGGGGCCTGCGCGCTGCTCACGCCTGAGCGGCTGGCGCGGGACACCCCGCTCGATACGGCGATGCGGGGCACTGCGGCGCTGAGCCTCGATGTGCAGGAGCTGATGGCGGCGCTGCTGATTGAGCCTTTCGGCGATCTGGTGGACGGGCTGGCGGAGTGCATGGGCGATCCGTTCGGTGCCTGCGTGCCACCCATGCGGGAAACGGGCGCGCTGCGCCGCGCCATCGCGCAGTCGTTCGATTGGGCACTTGGGGTGGATTACACCGCCGCCGTCAACAGCGGCCAGTTCTGGTATGTCTCCGAGGCCAAAAAGGAGCCACGCCTCGGCCTGCGCTATGCGGAGGAGGGTGCGGCGCTGGAGTCGCCGCTGGACATCGCGCGCCGGGTTCAGGCCCTGCATGCCGACCTGCCCGCGTGCCCCGAGCCTGTCTCCGCCTTTCTCGCGCGGCACCCGGATCATGCGCTGGCGGTGGAGCGGGTGACGCTCGCCGCGCGCTATCCCTACGCGGAGATCCGCGACAACCTCATCGCGCAGAGCTGCCTGCCCATCGATATGCTGCGCTGCAAGCTGTCGTTCTTCGGCGCGGCGAAGTTCGACCCCAAATCCGACCGCTGGACCCGCATCACCCTTTGTCAGGGTGCCCCGCTCGCGGAAGATATTGCCGCCGGCGGCGATGTGGACGACTGGTGGCTGCCGGTCTTCGTGGCGTGAGCTGGTCCGCGCATGAACTGATGGCGCTGGCCGCGCATGCCGCGCGGGGGGCGGGTGCGCCCGCCGCCCAGGCGACGCAGTTCGGCGCAGCGGCGGTTCAGCATCTGGCACGAGGGCGCGGTGTCGCGGCCCTCGACGCGGCCCTCGCGGCCCTGCCGGAGGGGCCGATCCTGCAATTGCCGCTGGCGCTCCTGCGGGTGGCGGAGGCGGCGCAGGGCACATGCGCCTCCGCCAGGCTGGATGGCGCGCAGGAGCCGCTCGCGCACAGCTACGTCGAGGCGTTGCCTTGGCAAGCGGTGCTCGGCGCTGACGGCATCCTCGAGATCGACCTCGCCAAGCCCGCGCTACGCTGCGACCTCCCGCGCCTCGATCTGGCCCCGGAGGTCGTGGCGGCATGGGGCAAGCTGGCGGCGCGGCTGCTGGTGCCGGAAAGCGAGGCGTCGCGCCGCACCGGCGCCGGGGCCGGGCTGAGCGACAACGACTAGCCGAAAGGCGGTTGCGGATAGCGCACATGCGCGAGGTAGAGCCCGTGGGGCGGGCAGACCGGCCCGCAGGCGGCGCGGTCGCGCGCCTCCAGCGCCGCCTTCACATCTGCGGGCGTCAGCGATCCCGCGCCCACGCGCTCCAGCGTGCCGACGAAGCTGCGGACCTGGTTGTGCAGGAACGACCGGGCGCGCACATCGAAATGCACCTCCCGGCCATGGGGCGTGTCCACCGCCGTTACGTCGAGCCGGTCGAGCGTCTTGACCGGGCTCGTCGCCTGGCAGATCGTCGAGCGGAAGGTGGTGAAGTCATGCTCGCCCAGCAGGTGGTGCGCGGCCTCCCGCATCGTATCGAGGTCGAGGCGCTGCTTGACCTGCCAGACATAGCCGCGCGTATGGGTCGCGGGCGCGCGGCGGCACAGGATGCGAAAGAGGTACTGTCGCTCCAACGCGCCGAAGCGCGCATGGAAATCCTCGCCCACGACCGCGCAGTTCACGATCGCAACGGGGTTGGGTTTCAGGTGGTAGTTGAGCGCCTCCGAGAGGCGGAACGGCTCCCAGTCGCGGTGCATGTCGCAATGCGCGACCTGACCCAGCGCATGCACGCCCGTGTCGGTGCGCCCGGCGGCGGCGATGCGGTGTTCGCGGTCCTCGAGCTTCGCCAGCGCCTGCTCGATCACACCCTGGACTGAGCGCAGCGCCGTCTGCCGCTGCCAGCCGTGGAAAGGGGCACCGTCGTATTCGACCTGAAGGGCATATCTTGGCATGAAGCGGGCTTTATCGCGCGCTCCGGCCTGTGGCAATCCCCGTGCGATGGCCTTATGTAGGGACGAACACAACAGGTCTGGGCGCGCGTGGTACTCTCTCAAATTGCTGACGGCATCTGGCGGCAGGTCGAAGCCGTACAGGATACGGTCTCCGAGACGTTTTTCGAGCCGGTGATCCGGCTGGGCGTCACCGGGCTTGCGCGTTCCGGCAAGACGGTTTTCATCACCTCGCTGGTGGCCAACCTCATTGACCGCGGGCGGATGCCGGGTCTTGTCGCAGCGGGCGAGGGGCGGATCGAGGCTGCGTTCCTGCAACCACAGCCCGATGATACCCTGCCAAGGTTCGAATATGAGGCGCATCTGGGCGCGCTCACCGCGCCTGCGCCGCGCTGGCCCGACAGCACGCGCGCGGTGTCGGAGCTACGGCTGAGCCTGCGGGTCCGGCCCAAGGGGATGCTCGCGGGGCTGCAGGGGCCGCGCACGATCCATCTCGATATCGTGGACTACCCCGGCGAATGGCTGCTCGATCTGGCATTGCTCGACATCGATTACGACACGTGGTGCGCGCAGACGCTGGAGCGGATCGCCCCGCGCGCGCAGGCAGAGGATTACCTCGCGCTGATGAAGGCCACGGACCCGCAGGCCGTGCTGGAGGAGCCGCAGGCCAAGGCACTTGCCGAAGCCTATGCCGACTATCTGACGCAGGCGCGTCGGGCCGGGTTTTCGGACTGCACGCCGGGGCGTTTCCTGCTGCCCGGCGATCTTGCGGGTTCGCCCGTGCTCACCTTCGCGCCGCTGCCCGGCGGCACCGGGGGCGATGCCCGCAAGAGCCTGCGCCGCGAGATGGCGCGCCGCTATGAGGCCTACAAGCGCGAGGTGGTCAAGCCGTTCTTCCGCGATCACTTCGCACGGATTGACCGGCAGGTTGTGCTGGTCGATGCGCTGGGCGCGATCAACGCAGGCCCGCCCGCGGTCGAGGATCTGCGCGCCGCGATGAGCGAGACGCTCGGCGCGTTCCGGCCCGGGCGCAACAGCTTTCTGGCGGGGCTTCTGGGCGCGCGGCGGGTGGAGAAGATCCTCTTTGCCGCGACCAAGGCGGACCATTTGCACCATAGCCAGCACCCCCAGCTGACGGCGATCATGGAGGCGCTCATCCGCAATGCGCGCGAACGGGCGCGTTTTGCGGGCGCCAAGACACAGGCGCTGGCGATCGCGTCGTTGCGCGCCACCACGGAGGACACGATGACCCATGAGGGCAGCCCCGTCGATGTGGTGCGGGGCACGCTGCTCGAGACCGGCAAGCAGGCGGCGTTCTATCCCGGCGCGCTGCCGCAGGACCCGGCGCATCTGCTCAGCCCCGCGCGCGCGGGCGCCGAGCGCTGGCTTGACGCGGATTACGCGATCATGCGGTTCGCGCCGGCGCCCCTGAGCTTGCGGCCGGGCGACGGGCCGCCGCACATCAGGCTCGACCGCGCCGCGGAATTCCTGATCGGAGACCGCCTGTGAACGCCGTGAGCATCCGCCCGGCACACGCGCTCGATGCGGGCAGGCTCGCGCAGATCCTCGCGGCGGGGAATGCGCAGTTTCACTGGTTGCCCCGGATTTTCACATCCGCCGAGGAGATCGACATCATCGGTGACATGATCGACGCGGGCTGGGTGCGCTGCGCGTATCTCGATGATGCGCTGGCGGGCTTCATCGCGCGCAAGGGCACGGAGATCCACGCGCTCTGCCTGCAGCCGCATTTGCAGGGTAGGGGCGTGGGACGTGCGCTCATGCGCGATGCGCAGCGCAATGCGACCAAGCTGGGACTGTGGAGCTACGTGGCAAACGCCCACGCCAGCCAGTTCTACGAGAAGGCAGGCTTCAGGGAGATCACACGGACGGATGGGGCGGGCAACGAGGCGCATCTGCCCGATATCCGCTATGAATGGCATCGGGAGGCAGAGTGATGGCGGCGAAGGGTCCTATCCTTTTCGACCTTGACGCAGATGCGGGCCCGCGCCCTTCCGTGGCGCAGGCGCCGCCCGTGGAGGATCTGCCGATGATCGCGCCGCAGGGGCAGGCGATGCAGACCGCGGCCCGGCTCGCGGCGGGCAAGCCCTCCCGGCTCACCCGGCTGATGTGGGGGCTTGCCGGCGCGCTGGTGGCAGCGCTGGTCTCGATCGCGGCATGGACGTTCGTGACCGACCTGCTGGCGCGTTATCCGCTTCTGGGGCTCGCAATGAGCCTGCTGATGGGGGCCTTCCTTCTGGTGCTCGTGCTGGTCGGCCTGCGCGAAATGGCGGCGTTCGGGCGTCTGTCGCGGCTCGATGGATTGCGCCATGCGGCGGCGGAGGCGCGGGCCCAGGAGGATCTGGCGCAGGCGCGCGACGTGATCGACCGGCTCGTCCAGCTCTACAAGGGTCGCGAGGAGACGCGCTGGGGCCGCGAGCGCCTGACCGAGATGCGAGCTGACCAACTCGACGCGCAAAGCCTACTGGCGGTGGCCGAGACGGAACTGCTCGCGCCGCTCGACACCGCGGCGCAGCGCGAGGTGGAGGCGGCGGCGCGGCAGGTGGCCACCGTCACGGCCCTTGTGCCGCTGGCGTTGGCCGATGTGGCCGCCGCGCTCACCTCCAACTTGCGGATGATCCGCCGCATCGCGGAGATCTATGGCGGGCGGTCAGGTTTTTTCGGCAGCTGGCGCCTCACCCGCGCGGTGCTGTCGCATCTGGTCGCCACGGGGGCCGTGGCGGTGGGGGATGACATGCTCGAGCCCATTCTGGGCGGCTCGCTGCTGGGCAAGCTCAGCCGCCGCTTCGGCGAGGGGATCGTGAACGGGGCGCTTACCGCGCGGGTCGGCGTGGCCGCGATGGAGGTCTGCCGCCCGCTGCCCTTCGGTCCTGGCACCCGCCCCAAGGTGCGCCAGATCATCACTGCAAGCCTCGCCGGGCTTGTCGGCAGATCCGGCAAGACCGCGCCGCGGGATTAGGGTTTTCCTTACTATTGCTTCACATGGTGAGGGGTTAGGGTCCGCGGCAGTGATCTCTGCGTGGAGTTGGCGGGTATGGACGAATTTCTGGTGATCGGGGTACTGGCGCTTCTGGCCGTGCCGGTAACGCTCGTGGCGCTCGTCGTCGGGCACGTCCGTCTGCGCCGCAGGCTTTCTGAAGTGGAAAGCGAAATCAGTGTGTTGCGCTACGATCTTCAGCTACTACATGAAGGTGTGCCAGTTGGTCCTCAGGCGTCTACATCTCTGCCCGACGCGCCCACCGAGGCACCGCCAGCCGCGCGGCCACCCGCCAGTGCCATCGTCACTCCGCCCCCATTGACACGCTCCGATGCGCCCGCGCCACGCCCTCCATCGCCGGTGGCGCAGGCGCTTGCGGATCTGGGGCCCTGGCTTCAGCAGAACTGGTTCTATGCCGTTTCTGCCGCATCGCTGGCGCTGGCGGGGATATTCCTCGTGCAATACGGGATGGAGAACGGCCTGCTGCCGCCGCGCGCGCGGGTCGCAGCGGCGCTGGCCTTCGGGGCCGGGCTCATCGGCCTGGGGGAGTTCATCCGCCGCCGGTTCGGCGACGGCACGCAATCGGCCACGGCCTACTTGCCGTCGGTCTTCTCCGGTGCGGGGATCGTCACGCTGTTCGGGGCGATTCTGTCGGCGCGGCTGCTCTATGACCTGATCGGTGGCGGGGCAGCGATGGGCGGCATGGCTGTCGTGGCCCTCATCGCGGTGGTGCTGGGCTGGATGCACGGCCCGCTTCTGGTGGCAGTGGGTGTGATCGGCGCCTATGCCGCACCGGTGGTGCTCGACAGCGCCAGCGCCGATGCAAGTCCGCTCTTTGCCTATTTTGCCATCGTCGCGGCGCTGGGCCTCGGTGTGGACGCGGTCCGTCGCTGGGGCTGGATATCGGTGCTGACGCTGGTGCTGGCCTATCTGGCGGGCTTCGGCGTCCTGCTGGGCGGGGGCGGTGCCGTGGCCTGGACGGGGCAGCTCTACTTCGCGGTCCTGCCGTTGCTGGCGGTCTTGATCCCCGCGCGCGGCCTCGTCCCCGACCACGCAGGCCAGCCCGCGCTGCTGGGCCTGCTGGGGCGTCTGACGCTCGGCGCGAAGGAGCGCGGGGTCGCGGCACCCGGCTTTGCCACGCTGCTGGCCTTCACAGCGGTCGCGGCAAGCTCCGGCATACTGCTGATGACCTGGAAGCCCGGCGCACAGGAGATCTGGCTCAGTGTGGCACTGCTCGGCATCCTCGGCGCGGCACTCATCAGCTGGTCCGAGCGCGCGCCTGCTTTGCAGGACGCAGCGCTGTTGCCGCCGCTGGCGCTGCTGCTGTCGGTGGCCGCACAGGGCGAGAACCGGCAAGCGACCTACACGGACTTCGCAAACACCTATGCGCAGGGACCGGATGCAGCCTTTCCCTGGGCGGTGACGATCCTTCTGGGCATCGGGTGCGTGATCTCGGTGCTGGCGCTGTGGCGGGCGCTGCGCGGCGGGCAATTCGGCGTGATCTGGGCTGCGGTCGCGGCGGTTTACGTGCCGGTCATGGCGATCTTGATGGAGTTGACATGGCAGCCTGCGGCGGTCATCGGCAGCTACCCCTGGGCGCTGCACGCGGCAGGGCTTGCCGCGCTGATGGTGGTCTTTGCCGAGCGGTTGGCGCGGCGCGACGGGGCAGCCCGGCTGCGCGTGAGCTTTGCGGTGATGTCGGCGCTGGCCTGCATGGCGTTCGCCTTCGTGATCGTGCTGAGTTCGGTCGCGCTGACCATCGCGCTGGCGGTGACCGTGCTCGCGGCGGCGGCGCTCGACCGTTTGTGGAACCTGCCGCATCTGGGGTGGTTCATCGCGGTGGGGGTCGTGACCCTCGGCTACCGGCTGGTGATCGATCCAGGGCTCGACTTTGCGCAAGACGGCCCGCTGCCGGAGGTCCTGCTGGCTTATCTGGGCACATGGGGCAGCTTTCTGGCGGCACTTTGGCTGCTGCGCCCGCTGACGCGCCCGATGGCGCAGGTCATGCTGGAGTTCCGCGGCCTGGGCCATCGGGGGTCTGACGGTCAGCATCCTGCTGCTGCGCTGGATCGAGGCGCAGGTCGGCGCGGATGCCGTCGCAACGCACTGGAGCCTTGGCCTGAACGCCGCGATCTGGGCGGGTCTGTCGCTTGCACAGATGCAGCGGACGCGCGGGCGCGTGACGGGCCTGCTCGACCGGGCACGCTGGGTGCTGGCGGCGGTGTTCGGGCTCGTCGCTGCCGCGGCGCTATCGGGCGCGCTCACGGTCGCAAACCCCTTGCTGACCGGGGGCGAGACGCATCGCGTGTTCGGCCCTGTGCTTCTCAACACGCTGGCTGCGGCCTACCTGATGCCCGCGCTGATCCTGGGGTTTGGCGCGTGGCGGCTGGGCATGCTGGATGCGCGTCTGCGTCTGCGGCTGGCGCTGGGTGCCTTGGGCGGCGGGCTCGCGGCCTTCTGGCTCTTTGCCGTGATCCGGCATTTCTGGCAGGGCGGTGGCGCGATGCCCCTCTCCTATGGCATCTCGCAGCCGGAGCAGTACAGCTACACCATCGTGCTGCTGCTCGGCGGCGCGGTGCTCTTCTACCAGTCGCTCGCACGGCGCACTGCGGTGCTGCGCCGCGCGGGGCTGGTGGTGATCGGGCTTGCGGTTGCCAAGGTATTCCTCGTGGATGTGAGCGATCTCGACGGCCTCACGCGGGTGTTCTCGCTGCTGGTGCTGGGGCTGTCGCTCGCGGCACTTGCCTGGCTCAACCGCTGGGCGCAGGCGCGCGACCGCGCCGAGGGGACGAGCCCGCCGCCGCTGCCGCCCGCGCTTCCCCCCGCCTGAGGGCCAAGACAGGCTTGCCCCCTTTGGGGCAGGTGCCTATAAGCCATGCCAAGATGACAGGATTTGTAATCATACCGCGAATTACGTCCCCGGCGCTCAGCCTGCGCTGAGCCGCCGGGCAAAGGTGTTCGAGCCTCTCGCACCGATCCCCTCCCTGACATATCCGCCTGCAAAGGACGCCACCCATGTGCGCCGACACCACAACCGACACGCCCGAGTACAAACAGACGCTGAACCTGCCCCGCACCGATTTCCCGATGCGCGCGGGCCTGCCCAAGCGTGAGCCGGAATGGCTCGCCCGCTGGGAGAGCCTCGGCATCTATCACCGCCTGCGCGAGGCAGCCAAGACACGGACGCGCCAGCCCTTCACGCTGCATGACGGCCCGCCCTACGCCAACGGCCATCTGCACATCGGTCACGCGCTCAACAAGACGATCAAGGACATGATCGTGCGCTCCCACCAGATGATGGGGTTCGATGCGCGCTACATCCCGGGCTGGGATTGCCACGGTCTGCCCATCGAATGGAAGATCGAGGAAGAGTACCGCAAGAAGGGCCGCGACAAGGACGAGGTGCCGATCAACGAGTTCCGCGCGCGAATGCCGCGAGTTCGCGCTGGGCTGGGTCGATGTGCAGCGCGAGGAGTTCAAGCGCCTCGGGCATCACCGGCAATTGGGAGGATCCGTACCTGACGATGGATTTCCACGCCGAGCGGGTGATCGCCGAGGAGTTCATGAAATTCCTGATGAACGGGACACTCTACCAAGGCTCCAAGCCCGTGATGTGGTCGCCGGTCGAGCAGACCGCGCTGGCCGAGGCCGAGGTCGAGTACCACGACAAGGAGAGCTTTACCGTCTGGGTGAAGTTCAGGGTCTCGTCCTTCGAGCTGCCTGATCTGGTGACCATGGGCGAGGAGGAGACGGCCGAGAACCTCGAGGCGATCGCCAAGGCGCAGATGGATGTCGCGCGCGACATAGAAGGCGCCTACGTCGTGATCTGGACCACCACGCCCTGGACCATGCCAAGCAACAAGGCGGTGGTTTTCGGCGAGGGTATTTCTTACGGGCTCTACGAGGTGACGGGCCGTCCGGAGGAAGCTGGGTCCGCATCGGGGACCGCTACCTTCTGGCCGACACCCTCGCGGCGGATGTGCTGAAAGCCGCGCGGCTGGACGAGACGATGTACCGCCGCCTGCGCGATATCACCCCTGCGCAGCTGGCCGGCATGACGCTGAGCCATCCGCTGGCGGGCGCCGAAGGCAGCAAGGGCGAGTGGGACGACATCCGCGATTTCCGCGCCGCCGACTTCGTGACCGATACCGAAGGCACCGGGTTCGTGCATTGCGCGCCGTCCCATGGGTTGGAGGAGTATGACCTCTACCGCGATCTGGGCATGCTCGAACAGGTGATCACCTACAACGTGAACCCCGACGGGCGCTACCGCGACGATCTGCCGTTCTTCGGCGGAAAGGCGATCCTCAAGCCTAACGGCAAGGAGGGCAATGCCAATGCCGCCGTCATCGACAAGCTGGTGGAGGTGGGCGGTCTGCTCGCGCGCGGCAAGATCAAGCACAGCTATCCGCATTCGTGGCGCTCCAAAGCGCCGGTGATCTACCGCAACACGCCGCAATGGTTCGCCGCCATCGACAAACCCGTGGGCGACGGGCAGGACCAGTTCGGCAAGACCATCCGCGAACGGGCGCTGACCGAGATCGACAACGTGAAATGGACGCCCAAATCGGGCCGCAACCGCCTGCACGCGATGATGGAGGCGCGGCCTGACTGGGTGTTGTCGCGCCAGCGCGCCTGGGGCGTGCCGCTCACCTGCTTCACCAAGAAGGGTGCTCTGCCGACAGATCCCGACTTTCTGCTGCGCAACAAACAAGTCAACCGCCGCATCACCTCCGCCTTCGAGGAGGAGGGAGCCGATGCGTGGTACGAGGAGGGCGCAAAGCAGCGTTTCCTCGAAGGGATCGTGAACCCCGATGACTACGAGCAAGTGAGCGACATCCTCGATGTATGGTTCGACAGCGGCTCCACCCATGCCTTTACCCTGCGCGACCGGGAGGACGGCTCAGAGGACGGCATCGCGGATGTGTACATGGAGGGGACCGACCAGCACCGCGGCTGGTTTCATTCCTCGCTGTTGCAAAGCTGCGGCACCTATGGCCGCGCGCCATACCGGCAGGTGGTCACGCATGGCTTCACGCTCGATGCGAAGGGCATGAAGATGTCCAAATCCATCGGCAACACCATCGTGCCGCAAAAGATCGTCGATCAATACGGCGCAGATATCCTGCGCCTGTGGGTGGCGCAGACCGACTACACTCAGGACCAGCGGATCGGGGACGAGATCCTGAAGGGCACCGCGGACAGCTACCGCCGCCTGCGCAACACCATGCGCTACATGCTCGGATCGTTGCCCGATTTCGATGCCTCGAAGGCGGTGGCCCGTGATGACATGCCCGAGCTCGAGCGCTTGATGCTGCACAAGCTTGCGGTGCTCGACGGTATCGTGCGCGCAGGCTACGCGCGGTTCGATTTCCAGGGCGTGTTCCGCGCGATCTTCGATTTTGCGACGCTTGATCTGTCGTCTTTCTACTTCGACATCCGCAAGGACGCGCTCTATTGCGACGGCGACACGACGCGGCGCCTCGCGGCGCTGACGGTGCTCGATCATCTCTATGCGCGGCTGACCACTTGGCTTGCGCCCATCCTGCCCTTCACGATGGAGGAGGTCTGGCTGGAGCGGAACGGGCCGGAGACCTCCGTGCATCTGGTGGATTTCCCCGACACGCCAGCGGATTGGCGCGACGATGTGCTGGCTAAGCGCGCCGAGACCGTGCGCGCCGCGCGCCGCGTGGTCACCGGCGCGCTGGAGGCGCAGCGGACGGCCAAGGTCATCGGCTCCTCGCTGGAGGCGGCACCGACGGTCTATCTTTCGCCCGCGCTGGCGGAGGTCATCACCAACCCAGAGACCTTTGCCGATCTGTGCATCACCAGCCAGATCACGCTTGTGACCGGCGACGCGCCCGAAGGCGCCTTCACACTGCCCGACGTGGCAGGGGTCGGCGTGGATTTCGCCAAGGCCGCGGGCGAGAAATGCGCGCGGTGCTGGAAGGTGCTGCCCGATGTGGGCACGCACAGCCATCCGGGTGTGTGCGGGCGCTGTGACGCCGCCCTCTGAGGCGCAGATCGCCGCGGAGATCCTGCGGCAAGTGACCGCCAGGGGGGCAGGCAAGACGATCTGCCCCTCCGAGGTCGCCCGCGCGCTGGCGCAGGACTGGCGCGCCCTGATGCCGCAGGTGCGCGACGTGGCCGATGATCTGGCCCGCAGGCAGGCGATCCGGGTCAGCCAAAAGGGGGAGGTGGTCAGGGCGAAGATGGCCAAGGGGCCCATTCGCTTGGGTCTTGCGCATCATTCGGATTGAGCCGGGCCGCGTGCCGCTGCATGATGCCTTTATGAAAACCTGCACCGTGCCCACACGCTTCGGCGATCTGATCCTGACGGAAACGGATGGCCATATCACCCGGCTTGAGTGGGGGCGCGCCCCTGCGGAGGATCGCACGGATCTGCTGGTGGAGGCGCTGCGCCAGCTTGCCGCCTATGATGCGGGAGAGTTGGAGACCTTCGATCTGCCGCTGCACGTGACAGGCTCCGGTTTCCAGCGTGCGGTCTGTGCGGCCATGTCTGCCATCCCCTTCGGGCAGACCCGGACCTACGGCGATATCGCGCAGGCGCTGGGCGTGCCCGCACAGGCGGTCGGGCAGGCTTGCGGCGGCAACCCCATCCCGGTGATCATCCCCTGCCACCGCGTCATGGGTGCCAAGGGGCTTACCGGGTTTTCCGGAGCGGGCGGCGTGGAGACGAAAGTGGCGCTGTTGCGTCACGAAGGGGCGGGCGGCTTCCTCCTCTAGAGGTTGCGCCCGTCATAAAGGATTTGCTGCACCAGCCCCGCGAACAGCAGATAGACCGAGGTGATCACCAAGCCCCAGGCGGCCCAGCTTTCGGGATGGAAATTGACCCAGGCCGCCCAGCCGGCGAAGCCCGTCCAGGCCAGCGCGATGGGCAGTGTCACTGCGCGCCACCGCTCCGTGCGCACGGGATGCACGAATTTCACCGGCACGAACATGGTGATCGCGAGGACGGTCACGAGCACCAGGCTCACGTACCACGGCACGCCGAGCGCGAAGATCACCAGCACCACCATGTTCCAGCAGCCGGGAAAGCCCGAGAAGGAATTATCCTTCGTCTTCATGCGGGTATCGGCGAAGTAGAGCGCGCTGGCGAAGGTCACGATGATGATCATGAGCCAACCGCTCCACCCGTCCATCAGGCCCGATTTGAACAGAGCGAAGGCGGGGATGAACACATATGTCAGGTAGTCGATGATCAGATCCAGCAGCACGCCGTCGAATTCCGGCGCGTTGGTCTTGACGTCATATCTGCGCGCCAGCGGCCCGTCGATGCCATCCACGAAGAAGGCCACCACCAGCCACAGGAACATCATGTCGTATCTCGCCTCGATCGCGGCGAGCATGGCGAGCATGGCAAAGACGGCCCCCGTGGCGGTGAACAGATGAACGGCAAGCGCTTTTTGTTTGATCGTCATGGGGATGTCTCACAAATCGGGCTGGGGGATGCAAAGGGAAAACGCACGCGGTCTCAGGCGCGCGGGTGGGCGCGGTTGTAGACGTCCATCAGGCGCAGGGTGTCCACGGCCGTGTAGGCCTGCGTGGTCGAGAGCGAGGCATGGCCCAGAAGCTCCTGTATCGCGCGAAGATCGCCGCCCGCATCCAGCAGGTGGGTGGCAAAGCTGTGGCGCATCGCATGCGGTGTGGCACTGGCGGGCAGCCCCAGTTGCATGCGCGCGTTCGCCATCACCTTCTGGATCGCACCGGGCGAGAGCGCGCCGCCGCGCACCCCGCGAAAGAGCGGCTCCTGCGCGCCGGGGACATGCGGGCAGACGCGCAGATAGGCATCCACCGCCTCGCGGGCCGCAGGCAGAACGGGCACGACGCGTTCCTTGCCTCCTTTGCCGGTGATGCGCAGCACGGACGGCAGCGGCGCATCGGCGCCCCTAAGGCCCAGCGCCTCGGATATGCGCAACCCGCAGCCCCACAGCAGCGTCAGCACCGCCACATCGCGCGCGGCGACCCAAGGGCTGCGCGCGCTGGTCTCGACGCAGTCGATGAGTTCACGCGCGGCGTCGATCGCCAACGGGCGGGGCAGCTTCTTGGTGAACTTGGGGGCGCGGGTGGAGAGGACGGCGGTGGGCTCGAACCCCTCACGCTCTGCCAGCCAGCGGTAGAACGCCTTGACCGCCGAGAGCTTACGCGCAAGGCTGCGCGGCCCCACGCCGGTCCCGCGCGTCTGCGCCATCCAGGCGCGCATGTCGCTCAAGGTGATCTTCGCAAGCGCGCCGAGCCCTTGCGTGCCGCCGTGGTGCACGGTGATGAAAGCCAGAAACTCCGTCACATCGCCGGTATAGGCGGTGAGCGTATTCTCCGCGGCGCCTTTCAGCGCGCGCTGATGGTCGAGCCAGGTCGATAGCGCATCACGCGCCGCGGCGCTGATGGCGAGCGTATCGACCGTGTCCTTCAAGACAGCCAGCGGCGCATCGCCCGCTCGAACACGCCGGTGAAGAACGCAAGCAGGTCGGTGCCGTGCTGCGGCCCGAACATATGCGGGTCCTCCGCCCCCATCACCAGCATGCCCGGCAGGCGTCCGGGGCCGAAATCGAGCTTGAGACATGCCTCCGAGCGGATCCATTCCGCGTTGGGGCCGTAGATCTGCGCGGAGGCGTCCTGCACCGAGCGCAGCGTGACCTGCCGCATGGTGCCGCCGCCGCGGCCTTGGGTGAGGTAGCTGTCGATGAACCCCGGCTCGGCCACGCTGAGCACTTCGCCCAGGCGCTGGATGGCGGGATCGGCGTCATTCTGGACGGATTCGAGCACCAGTTTCACCGCATCGACGCGCAGGATCTCGGCCACTTCGCCGCCCAGATCGCGCAGGAAAGCCTCGAACTCGACCGGATCGAGCATGCGCAGAATGGCGCGGTGGATCTGGTTGGTGCCCGCGAGGTTCTCATAGGCGGCCGCGATGACACTGCGGTGGGTGTCTTCCAGCCGGTCGAGCCGCGTCTCCAGCCGCTCCATCGCGATGCCGCGCAGATCGACGATATTGCCGCCCATCGCGCGCTCGTTCGCCGCAATCAGGGCCTGCATGACATCGGTATCGTCCAGTATCACATCGGGTTGCGAAATGATCGCCTCGCGCAGGGCGTCTTCGATTTTCGGGCTGCTGCTCATGCTTTTCTCGTCTTGTTTTGATCGTCTATAGCATGGCGGTTTGAGCTTTTCTGCCCCTTTTTGCCGCGATGCCGCGCAAACGTGCCAAATATGCCGCCGCAGCGGTGCGCAGGGCCCCGCCCGAGCTGGGCGAGGCCCTCCGGGGCTGGCATTTCAGAGGATGTTCTGGCCGGTCTTGGCCCAATCCTTCATGAATTGCTCAAGCCCCTTGTCGGTGAGCGGATGGCTCGCGAGCTTGCGGATCACTTCTGGCGGCGCGGTCATCACATCGGCACCCACGAGCGCGCATTCACGCACATGGCCCACGCTGCGGATCGAGGCCGCGAGGATCTGCGTCTCGAAGCCGTAGTTGTCATAGATCGTGCGAATGTCTTCGATCAGGTCCATGCCGTCCAGATCGATGTCGTCGAGCCGCCCGATGAAGGGGGAGATGAACGTGGCACCGGCCTTGGCCGCGAGCAGCGCCTGATTGGCAGAGAAACACAGCGTGACATTGACCATCTTGCCCTCGCCCGACAGCACCTTGCACGCCTTGAGCCCGTCCCACGTCAGCGGCAGCTTGACGGTGATGTTCTCGGCGATCTCGGCGAGCTTGCGGCCTTCGGCGATCATCGCATCCGCTTCCAGTGCCACCACCTCGGCGGAGACGGGGCCCGAGACGATGCCGCAGATCTCCTTGGTCACCTCGATGATGTCGCGGCCCGATTTCAGGATCAGCGAGGGGTTCGTCGTCACCCCGTCCACCATCCCGAGGTCGTTGAGCTCTGCGATGTCCTTGATCTCGGCGGTATCTACGAAAAACTTCATTTCTTTTGCTTCCTTCTTGGAATGAGAGCGCAAACGGGTATATCTCCCTTGCTTTAGCCTATGATCGGGAGTGCCGAAAGCCCCCCGCGCCCGAAACCTCGCCACAGGAACCCCCCGCGTGAGCCAACAGACGTTCTTTGACGAAGGCACGCTGGTGGCGGTGCTGACGGCGCAGCCGCTGGACCGCGCGCTCGACTACCGCGCGCCCGAGGGGGGGTGCGATCTGGGTGCTTTCGTCGAGGTGCCGCTTGGCCCGCGCAAGGTGATCGGCGTTGTCTGGGGGGCGGGGCGCGGCGACTACGACCTGAGCAAGATCCGCAGCGTCATCCGCGTGCTCGATGCCGCACCCATGCGCGACGAAATGATGGCGTTTCTGGAGAAGGCGGCGGCCTATACGCTGACCCCGATGAGCGCGATGCTGCGGCTGTGCACCCGCGCGCCGGGTCTGGGCGATCCGCCCTCCATGCAAAAGATCTACCGCCGCGGCACGGGCGCGCCCGACCGCGTGACAGCGGCGCGCACCAAAGTGCTGGAAACGCTGGCGGAATACGGCGATCTGGCTTTCACCCTGCGCGAGCTTGCGGAGTTGGCGGGGGTGAGCGGATCGGTGATCAAGGGGCTGGTGGCGCAAGGCGTGGTGCGCGAGGAGGACAGCCCGCGCGATCTGCCCTATCCGCGGCTGGACCCCGATCTGCCGGGCAAGGCGCTCACCGCGGATCAGGCGGCGGGGGCGCGGATGCTGGCGACGGGCGTCGCCTCGGGCCGCTACGGCACGACGCTGCTGCGCGGCGTCACCGGCTCGGGCAAGACGGAAGTCTACCTCGAAGCGGTTGCCGCGGCGCTGCGGGCCGGGCGGCAGGCGCTGGTGCTGTTGCCGGAGATCGCCCTCACGGCGGAGTTTCTGACCCGCGTCGAGGCCCGCTTTGGCGCGAAGCCCGCCGAGTGGCATTCCGGCGCCACGATGACGGAGCGGCGGCGGATCTGGCGCATGGTGGGGCGGGGCGATGCGCAGCTGGTGATCGGTGCGCGCTCGGCGCTGTTCCTGCCGTTCCAGAACCTCGGGCTGATCGTCGTGGATGAGGAGCATGATACCTCCTACAAGCAGGAGGATGGCGTGATGTATCACGCGCGGGACATGGCCGTGCTGCGCGCCTCCATCTGCGGCGCGCAGGTGGTGCTGGCCTCTGCCACGCCGAGCCTCGAGACATGGGCCAATGCGCAGGCGGGCAAATACGCGCGGCTGGAGCTTGCATCGCGTTTCGGGCCGGCGGTGATGCCTGCGATGGGCACGATCGACATGCGCGCTGAGGGTTTGCCGGGCGACCGCTGGGTTTCCCCCACCTTGCGCGCGGAGGTGGACAAGCGGCTCGAGCGGGGCGAGCAGGCGATGCTGTTCATCAACCGGCGCGGCTATGCACCGGTGACGCTGTGCCGGGCCTGCGGGCATCAGATCGGCTGTGATCATTGCGACGCGAGGATGGTCGAGCACCGGTTCCTCAAGCAGCTGGTGTGCCATCAGTGCGGCGAGACCAGGCCGGTGCCGACGGCCTGTCCAGGCTGCGGGGCGGAGGACAAGCTCGCGCCCGTCGGCCCGGGCGTGGAGCGTCTGGGCGAGGAGGCGCATGCACTCTGGCCCGATGCGCGGATCGCCACGCTGAGCTCTGACATGTACGGCTCCGCGCGGGCGCTGAAGGCGGAGATCGCCGGGATCGCGGAGGGTGCCGCGGATATCATCATCGGAACGCAGCTGGTCGCAAAGGGGCACAATTTCCCCAACCTGACGCTGGTCGGGGTCATCGACGCGGATCTGGGGCTGATGGGGAGCGATCTGCGCGCAGCCGAGCGGACCTTCCAGCTGATGCGGCAGGTGGCGGGGCGTGCGGGGCGCGCCGAGGCGCCGGGGGCGGCGCTGCTGCAGACCTATCAGCCCGACCATCCGGTGATCCGCGCCATTCTGGCGGGGGATGAGGAGGGGTTCTGGCGCGCCGAAGCCGCCGAGCGGGAGGCGGCGGGCATGCCGCCCTACGGCCGCCTTGCCGGGATCATCCTGAGCGGTGGCGATGTGGCGGCGGTCTTTGATGCGGGCAACAGGCTGGCACGCAATGACGCGGTGCTGCGCGACATCGGCGCGCAGGTCTACGGCCCCGCACCCGCCCCCATCGCGCGGGTCCGCGGGCGGCACCGGGTGCGGCTCTTGGTGAAGGCGGGCAAGGGTGTGTCGCTGCAGCGCGCACTGGGGCAATGGGTGGCGCAAGTGAGGCTCAAGGGGGATCTGAGGCTGGCTGTCGATATCGACCCGCAGAGCTTTTATTGAGCGTTGCCGTCCGGCTCAAAAGGACTGAAGGGAAGCCCAAGGGCAGAATGAAGCGGGGGATGTACCCCGTCGTGAGGGGTCACGCCACGCACGCCGGATGCCGCGCGGTCGCTCCCCTTGGCCAGCGCAGAAATCCGTGGCGTTTGGCAAGGCTCAGGCGTAAGGCTGTCGCATGATAGAGTTTCTGACCCTCGGGGAGGCAAAGGACCAGCCGGTTTGGCGGCGGCCAGTGGCCTTGTTGTTTGTGATGGCGCTGGCGATGCCGATTGCGTTTTTCACCTGGTATGCGCTGCTCAACAATTTCGTAAAGGAAATGGCGGATTTCGATGGCGCAGATATCGGTCTGCTGCACACGATCCGGGAGATACCGGGTTTCCTGTCGTTTCTGGTGATCTTTCTGATCATCGTCTTGCGCGAACAGGTGCTCGGGCTCGTCTCGCTGATGCTGCTCGGGGCGGCGACGGCGATCACGGCGTGGTATCCGCAGCTGACCGGGATCATGATCCTGACGTTCCTCAGTTCGGTCGGGTTCCACTATTACGAGACGGTCAACCAGTCGCTACAGCTGCAATGGCTGCCCAAGGCCCGCGCGCCGCAGATGCTGGGCTGGCTGATGGCGGCAGGGTCGGCGGCGACCTTTTGCGTCTATTTCGTGATCATGGTCCTGTGGGAGCCTCTGGGGCTGACCTACAACACCGTGTTCATGGCGGGCGGCGGGATCACCATGGCGGCGGCGCTCTTTGCACTGCTGGCGTTTCCGCAATACGAAAGCCCGCATCCGCAGATCAAGAAGCTGGTGCTGCGGCGGCGCTACTGGCTCTATTATGCGCTGCAGTTCATGTCGGGTGCGCGGCGCCAGATCTTCATGGTCTTCGCGGGTTTCATGATGGTCGAGAAATTCGGCTTTGCCGTGCATGAGGTGGCGGGGCTCTACCTGATCAACCTGGTGATCAACATGCTGATCGCGCCGCTGCTGGGGCGGATCGTGGGCCGGTTCGGCGAACGCAAAGCGCTGATGTTCGAATACACTGGGCTGGTGATGGTGTTCCTGTCCTATGGAGCGGTCTACTGGTTCGACCTCGGCTTCGAGGTGGCGGCGGTGCTATACGTGCTCGATCACATGTTCTTCGGGCTGTCGCTGGCGCTTAAGACCTATTTCCAGAAGATCGGCGCGCCGGGCGACATGGCGCCCACGGCGGCGGTGGCCTTCACTATTAACCATATCGCGGCGGTGTTTCTGCCGGTGAGCCTGGGGTTCTTGTGGCTTGCCTCGCCCGCGGCGGTGTTTCTGCTGGCGGCGGCAATGGCGTCGGTGTCCTTCGCACTGGCCACGCTGATACCGCGCCATCCCGACGAAGGAAACGAGACTGTTTTCGTGGCGCGTGCGCTCAGGGCGGCGGAGTGAGCGAAAGAGGGCGTTTCCTCACCGGGCCCACGCTGGGGCATGTGGTGCGGATGACGGCAACGGGCGCGCTCGGCATTACGTTCGTGTTTCTCGTGGATGCCGCCAACCTGCTGTGGCTGAGCCAGCTGGGCCAGCAGCAGCTGGTGGCGGCGATCGGCTTCGCCTATGCGGTTCAGTTCTTCACCGTCTCCATCGCGGTGGGGCTGATGATCGCGGCGACCGCCGTGGTGTCGCGCAGCATCGGGGCGGGGGACCGGGCGCGCGCACGGCGGCAGGCGGGCGCGGCAGTGGTGATCGCGGTGGCCACGCTGATGGTCGTCTCGTCGCTGGTGGTCGGGTTCCGCCATAGCCTTGTGGGCTTCGCGGGGGCCGAGGGGGAGACGGCGAGGCTTGCTGCGCGCTATCTCGCGATGACGGTGCCCTCGCTCATCCCGATGTCGGCGGCACTGGTAATGTCGGGCGTGATGCGCGCGGATGGCTATGGCGCCAAGGCGATGTACATCACACTGACGGGCGGGACGGTGTTGCTGATCCTTGATCCATTTCTCATCTTCTATTCGGGCTGGGGGCTTGACGGTGCGGCCCTGGGGCTCGTGCTCTTTCGCTTCACGCTCCTCGGCATGGCGACATGGCTGGCGGTCTACCAGCTCAACCTCATTGACCGGCCGCGGCTGCGCACGCTGCGCAATATCGGCGCGCCCTTCGTCGTGGTCGCCATCCCCGCGATGGCCACGCAGATGAGCGTGCCTGTGGGCAACTACCTGCTGACGGTCGTGATGGCGCCCTTCGGCGATGACGCGGTGGCGGCCTGGGCCGTGGTGGGGCGGCTCACGGTGGTGGTCTTCGGCGGAATATTTGCACTGTCAGGGGCGATCGGCGGGATCTTCGGGCAGAACTACGGCGCAGGGCAGATGGCGCGGGTGCGCGCAACCTACCGTGATGCGCTGATCTTCTGCCTGATCTACACGCTGGTGGCCTGGGGGCTCTTCATCCTCGCGCTGCCCTATCTCGTGGCAGTCTTCGATCTGAGCGCGCAGGGGGCGGAGGTGCTGCGCGCCTTCGCGGTGGTGGGCGTCGGCGGCTATGTCTTCGTGGGCGCGCTCTTCGTCTCCAACGCCGCGTTCAACAATCTCGGACGGCCCGGACGCTCGACGCTCGTGAACTGGATCAAGGACGGCGTTCTGTCGATGCCCGCGGCGATCTGGCTCGCGGGCATCTTCGGGGCGGCGGGGGTGATCTACGGGCAGGCGGTGGCCGGTATCGTCGTCGGGGCGGCTTCGGCGGTCTGGGGGTGGTTCTATGTGCGCGGCCTGCAGCCCGAGGGCGCGCCGGTGCTTGACGCTGCCCCCGTGGCGCCCTACCCGAACCCCGACAGATACAGGAGGCGATGATGCCGACATTTACCGCACTTACGACGCTTGCCGGCCGCGATGCCCGCCTACCGGCTGGGCGAGGCGATGGAAGGGATGACACCCGAGCCTACGGGCGTGGGGGTCTTCGAGATGGAGGATGGCTCGGGGCTGTGGGAAGTGGGCGGCTATTTCGAGGCGCCGCCGGAGGAGGCCGCCCTCGCGGTGCTGGCCGCGGCGATGGGCGCGAAGCCCTTTGTGGTGTCCGAGTTGCCCGAGACCGATTGGGTCGCCCATGTGCGCCGCGAGCTCGCGCCGGTCGAGGCGGGGCGTTTCTTCGTCTATGGCTCGCATGACGCCGATAGGGTGCCGGAGGGCTGCGAGCCGTTGCTGATCGAGGCGGCGATGGCGTTCGGGACCGGGCACCACGGCACGACGCTGGGGTGTCTGCGGGCACTCGACCAGCTCGCGGATGCGGGCTTTGTCGGGCGGCGCGTGGTCGATGTCGGGTGCGGCACCGCGGTACTCGCGATGGCGGCGGCGCGGATCTGGCAGGATCCGGTGCTGGCCTCGGACATCGACGAGGTGGCCGTGGAGGTGGCGCAGGCCAATGTGGCCGCGAACGGTCTGCAGGGGCGCGTGGAGTGCGTCGAGGCGGCGGGCTTCGATCATCCGGCATTGGCAGCGGCGGCGCCCTTCGATCTGGTGTTCGCCAATATCCTGAAGGGACCGCTGATCGCACTGGCGCCTGACATGGCGGCGGCGCTGGCGCCGGGAGGATATGCGATTCTCTCGGGCATCCTGAACGAACAGGCGGACGAGGTCGCAGAGGTTTATGCGCAAAACGGCATCAATCTCGAGCGCCGCGAAAGCATTGGTGACTGGACGACGATTGTGCTGCGAAAACTGGACGAGCTTTAACCTCATTTGAGGTGAATCCGCCGCATTTGCCCCATTTTCGCCACATTTGGCCGCTAAAAAATTAATTCAACAACGGTGGGGGCTGTTGTTGAGAAAGACCGCTGCCATGGTTTATACCAAAGAAGACTTTCAAACCCGTGTGGGGAACGCAGGCAAGAAGCGTGAAAGCATTCTTCGCCGCGGTTACACAACCCAAGTGGACAAGAACGGTATCATTATCTCGAAGCCGAAACCGCGCCGCATGCGCATTCCGGTGCGGGCTCCCGCATTGACCGTCCTGGGCTTTTTCCTCTTCAAGGCACTGATGCTGTCGGCGAACGGCCCGCAGACCTATCAGGAACGGCTCGAAGTGCTCAGGGGCGGCACCATCGTCGGCCAGATGGGCGCGCAGCTGCTCGCGGTCGACCCGGTGACCCAATTCCTGTCCGAAAAGATGGGTCCGCTCTTTCGCGGATGATCATCGCTGATGTGGCAGGTCCTCTGGGGGGAGGGGCGTCACGTCAGTGCTTGCGCGCGTTTTCCCAACCGCACAAGGGAAAGGCCGCATCGGGAGTGCCCGGTGCGGCCTTTTTACCGTGTCGTCGTATCTGGTTCGGTCCTGTCCGGCGGCGGGGCGCCTCGGCGCCGCCGCGATCAGCGGATGAACGTGCTGCGCGCGACGCTGTCGATGTCGCCACGCGCCAGGCCGATGTCGGCCAGTTCACGGTCCGTCAGACCTGCGAGCGCGTTGCTGGTGATGCGTGCATCGTTCCATGCCTGCACAGATTGCGCCATATCGGCGAAAAATGCGACTGTCCGGGAGGCGAAAGATGCGACGCCATAGGTCGTGCGGGGGGTGTAAAAAGCAGCCATTGGAGCCGTCCTTCAAATATCTGTGGGGTGTGTTTATTTGTTCATCGTTGTGATCGGCAGATAGGCAGAAAGAAAACACTGCGCAAGGCCACGCCACGCACATCTGATATGCACTTTCTGCATAGCGGCAAGAACCCGCTCTGCGCGGGTATCACGCAGTAGAATATGGCAAAATCAAGGCAGGCAAAAGTCGCTTTCAGCGCGCCTCATGCCGCTTTCGCTGCGCTGCCGCATGAATTGTGGCACGCCTGCCGTAATTGTCGTATCTGCGAAAAATTGTAGGCAATGTTCGCGCTTCGTGCTACTGCACCAAAAAAGCAACAACAACCGAGGGGCAGCGCGCGATGATACGGGTAATCGGGATCGATCCGGGCTTGCGGAACATGGGTTGGGGAATCATTGACGTCTCCGGCAGCAAGCTGAGCCATGTGGCCAATGGCATCTGCCATTCCGAAACCGGCATGGCGCTGGCTGAGCGGCTGCTGACGCTGCATGCACAGCTGAGCCGGGTTTTCGTGACGTACCGGCCACATAGCGCTGCGGTGGAACATACGTTCGTCAACAAGGACGGCGTGGCGACGCTCAAGCTTGGACAGGCGCGGGGGATCGCCCTGCTGGTGCCCGCGCAGATGGGGCTGGAGGTGGGCGAGTACGCGCCCAACAACGTCAAGAAGACGGTCGTGGGCGTGGGTCATGCGGACAAGGGGCAGGTGGCGCATATGGTGCGCATGCAGCTGCCCGGCGTCGATTTCGCAGGGCCGGATGCCGCGGATGCGCTGGCCGTGGCGATCACCCATGCGCATCATGGCGGCGCTTCGGGCTATGCCGCGGCGGTGGCGAAGGCGAGCGCATGATCGGCAAGATCACAGGCCGCATCGACTACCGCGCGCTCGACCATGTGCTGATCGACGTGCGCGGCGTGGGCTACCTCGTTTATTGCTCCGAGCGGACGCTGGCGGCGCTGCCCGCGGTGGGCGAGCATACGGCGCTCTACACGGATCTGCTGGTGCGCGAAGACCTGATGCAGCTTTTCGGCTTCCCGACGCTGGTGGAAAAGGAATGGCACCGCCTGCTCACGTCGGTGCAGGGGGTTGGCGCGAAGGCCTCGCTGGCCATTCTGGGGGCGCTGGGGCCCGACGGTGTGAGCCGCGCGATCGCGCTGGGCGACTGGAACGCGGTGAAAGCGGCCAAGGGCGTCGGCCCAAAGATTGCGCAGCGCGTCGTGCTGGATCTCAAGGACAAGGCGCCCGCGATGATGGCGATGGGCGGCACCGTGGCGCAGGCCATGGGCGAGACGGAGGCCGACGTGATCGAAGGGACGGCGCCGCGCAAGGCGCCCGCACCCGCGCCCAACGCCAGTGCGCAGTCCGAAGCGCTTTCCGCGCTGGGCAATCTGGGCTACGGGCCCGGCGAGGCGGCGGGCGCTGTGGCGCAGGCCGCCGGTGAGATGCCGCAGGCGCAGACGCCCGCGCTCATTCGCGCGGCGTTGAAACTCCTTGCCCCGAAAGAGTAGAGTGCGGCAATCGAGCCGTTGGTGGCTTTCTTGGCATGGGACGGCGGCATGATTGACAGCGATCCGATAGTGCGGCCCGAGGGGTTACCCGAGGATTTCGATCGCGCGCTGCGCCCGCAGATGCTCGATGAATTCGTCGGTCAGGCGGAGGCGCGCGCCAACCTCAAGGTGTTTATCCAGTCCGCACGTCAGCGCGAGGAGGCGATGGACCACACGCTGTTCCACGGCCCGCCCGGCTTGGGCAAGACGACATTGGCGCAGATCATGGCGCGCGAGTTGGGCGTGGGGTTCCGCATGACCTCGGGGCCGGTGCTGGCGAAGGCCGGTGACCTCGCGGCGATCCTCACCAACCTCGAGCCGCGCGACGTACTCTTCATCGACGAGATCCATCGGCTCAGCCCGGCGGTGGAGGAGGTGCTCTATCCCGCACTGGAGGATTTCGAGCTCGATCTGGTGATCGGCGAGGGGCCCGCGGCGCGCACGGTGCGGATCGAGTTGCAGCCCTTTACGCTGGTCGGCGCCACGACGCGGATGGGGCTGCTGACCACGCCCTTGCGCGACCGGTTCGGGATCCCCACACGGCTCCAGTTCTATACCGAGGACGAGCTGTTCATCATCGTGGAGCGTAACGCCCGCAAGCTTGGCGCGCCCGCCGATGAGGGCGGCGCGCGCGAAATCGCCCGCCGCGCACGCGGCACGCCGCGGATCGCAGGGCGCCTGTTGCGCCGGGTCGTGGATTTCGCCGTGGTGGAGGGGGACGGGCGCGTGACACAGGCGCTCGCGGATATGGCGCTGACGCGGCTGGGGGTGGATCACCTCGGGCTCGACGGCGCTGACAGGCGTTATCTGCGGCTGATCGCGGAGAATTACCAGGGCGGGCCGGTGGGCATCGAGACGATGTCGGCGGCACTGTCGGAGAGTCGGGATGCGCTGGAGGAGGTGATCGAGCCCTTCTTGCTGCAGCAGGGGCTCATCCAGCGCACGCCGCGGGGCCGGATGCTGGCGCGCAAGGCCTGGGAGCATCTGGGCATGGCGCCGCCCCAAAGGGACGCGGATCTGTTCGGTTGAGGGCAGATTGGAGTAAAGGGTAAAATGCAAATGGAACCTGAGGATATCGAGGCGCTTTTCACGCGGGGCGACGGACAGTTCGCGTTTGCGCGCTGGGGGCGGCCTATCGCGCCCGTTGTTTTCGGCGTGCAGGAGGAGACCCTGCAGGTGGTCAAGGGCGCGCTGGAGGCGGTGACGGCCCTTGCAGGTCACAAGATGGCGCAAACGGATATGGAGCTCGGCTCCAATATGATGGTGTTTTTCTTTTCGGACTGGTCGGAGCTGTCGGAGGTGCCGGGGATGGACCGGCTGGTGCCGGATCTGGTCCCTCTGGTGGCCCGGCTCACCGAGGTCGAGGCCAACCAATACCGCATCTTCCGCTTTGACGAGGCGGGCGGGATCAAGGCGTGTTTCGTGTTTTTGCGCATGGACGCGCATCTGGCGGCGGTCGACAGTCCAGACGCTGGCGCTGAGCCAGGTCGTGCAGAGCTATCTGCTGTGGTCTGATCTGGCGTTCCGTGACCGCTCGCCGCTGGCGGTCGTGGGGGCGGGGGCCGGTCAGGAAGGGAGCACGATCCTGCGCCCCGATATCGCGGGACTGATCCGTGCGGCCTATGATCCGATGTTGCCGGTGGCATCAGCGGATGCAAGCCACACGCTGCGGCTCTATGCGCGGATGACGGCGGGGGGCATTCAATGAGCGCGCCCGGTCCAGCTGGCCATATCAAGCAGATCCGCGTCTATTACGAAGACACCGACATGGCCGGGATCGTCTATTACGCCAACTACCTGCGCTTCATCGAGCGGGCGCGCAGCGACTGGGTGCGCGAGGTCGGCATCGACCAGCTGGCGATGAAGGAGGCGGGCGTGGTCTTTGCCGTGCGCCGGGTCGAGGCGGACTACATCGCGCCTGCGCGCTACGGCGATATGCTGGAGGTGCGCACCCGGCTGGAGAGCCTGAGACCCGCGCGGATGGTGATGGCGCAGGAGGTGCGCTGCGGCGATGCGCTGATCTTCACCGCGCAGGTGCTGATCGTGTGCATCGGCGCGCAGGGCAAACCCGTGCGCCTTCCGGCGGAATGTCGCCTGCTGGAAAAGTGATCGGGCGGCGATGCGCTTGGCCCTCGCTTTTCCTCTTGTGCTGCGATAGATTCGCCACAAATGGAGCCTGAGAACAGGCCCGCCCGAGGCAGAAGAGTAGAGCACAAATATGCAGACAGCATTGATCGCGGCCGAAGTCGGCGGCAGCATTACCGTATGGGGCATGTTTGCCCAGGCGACCATCACCGTGAAGCTCGTGATGATCTCGCTCGTGGTGGCGAGTTTCTGGACCTGGTCCATCATCGTCCAGAAATACATCCAGTACCGTACTGCCGCGCGCGAGGCGGAGGAATTCGACCGCGCCTTCTGGTCGGGGGAGCCGCTCGACGGGCTTTACGACCAGATCGGGCCGGAGCCCGACGGCGCGGCGCAAAAGATCTTTGCCGCCGGAATGACCGAATGGCGCCGCTCGCACCGCGAGGATGGCGCGCTCATTCCCGGCGCTACGGCGCGGATCGACCGTTCGATGGATGTAGCCATCGCCAAGGAGGCTGAGCGGCTGCAAAAAGGTCTGCCGGTCTTGGCCACGACAGGCTCCACCGCGCCCTTTGTGGGGCTTTTCGGGACGGTGTTCGGGATCATGCATGCCTTCGTGCAGATCGCGGAGCAGCAGAACACATCGCTCGCGGTTGTGGCACCGGGTATCGCGGAGGCATTGCTCGCCACCGGGCTGGGTCTGATGGCGGCCATCCCGGCGGTGGTTTATTACAACAAGTTCAACTCCGACAGTAACCGGATCCTTGGCGGCTATGAGGCATTTGCCGATGAGTTCGCGACGATCCTCAGCCGCCAGCTCGACAGCTGAGGATGCGCGATATGAGACGGGATAGGTTCTGATGGCGGGCGGTGTCATGCAAAAGAGCGGCGGCGGCACGGGCCGTCGCAGGCGGCGCGGCGGCGCCCAGCCAATGTCGGAGATCAACATCACGCCCTTCGTGGACGTGATGCTGGTGCTGCTGATCATCTTCATGGTGGCCGCTCCGCTGCTGACGGTCGGTGTGCCGGTGGAGCTGCCCAAGACCGCGGCCTCCGCCCTGCCGGGCGAGCAGGAGGAGCCGCTTACGGTGACGATTACGCTGGAGGGCGAGGTTCAGATCATGAGCACGCCCACCGCCCGCGAGGAGCTGGTGACCAAGCTGCAGGCGATCGCGGCAGAGCGCGAGGGCGACCGGGTGTTCCTGCGTGCCGATGGCGGCGTGCCCTACAGCGCCGTGATGGAGATCATGGGCGCGCTCAACGCGGGCGGGTTCTCGAATATCGGGCTGGTGACGGATATCGGCGGGCCGACGCTCGACGGCGCCGGAAACTAGGGCCGGAAAACAGGAAGTGTGAAGCTGTCCATGTCGCGCGCGCGCAAAACAGGCAACATCGTATCCGGGATAGGGCATGCAGTCTTTATCGGCTGGGTCCTGTTCGGCGGCCTGTTCTCCTCCGCGCCGGAGCCGGTGGAGGTTCAGGAGGTTGCGATGGTATCGGGCGAGGAGTTCGCGGCCCTGGTGGCCGCTGCGCGCCAGCCTGCCGTTCTCTCCGAGACGCCGGTGCCTGCCGCGCCGGAGGTCACGCCGGACGCACCTGAGGTGGATGTGGCCCTCCCGGCGCCCGAGGCGGCACCGATCCCGGAGGTGGCCGAGCCCGCGCAGGAGCCAGTCGAGGAGATCGCGCCCGACATCTCGCAGGCCGCCCCGGAACTGCCGGAGCCGCCGGCGGAAGTGACCGTGGAGGACGCGCCTCCCGCCGAGCGCCCTGTGGAGCGGCCCGCCGAGCGGATCGCCCCCACGCCCGCCCCCGCGCCGGAACCGGAGGCCGTGCAGGAGCCCGAGCCGCAGGAAGCCGTGATCCCCGAGGAGACGGGCGAGACGGTGGAGCCGCCGCGCGAGGCGACCCAGGCGCCCGAGGCCACCAATCGCATCGTGACCGAGGCCGCAGCACCCCCTGCAGCCTCGCCCACAGCATCGCCGCGCCCGCCCGCGCGGCGCCCGTCGGCACCTGCACCCGTGCAGGCCGCCGAGACACCCGTGCCGACACCCACCGAAGCACCGCAGACCACGGTGGATGACGCCGCCGTTCAGGCAGCTCTCGAATCCGCGCTCAGCTCTGCCGCCAACACGGTGCCGACCGGCCCGCCGATGTCCTCGGGCGAAAAGGACGCGCTGCGGCTTGCGGTGCAGAACTGCTGGAACGTGGATCCTGCCGCGCGTTGGGCGCAGACGACGGTGACGATCGCGATGGACATGACGCAGGACGGCAGGGTCGTGGCATCCTCTTTGCGCATGGTCGGGAGCGAGGGCGGCGATGCCTCCACCGCCAACGCGGCCTTCGGGGCGGCCCGGCGGGCGATCCTGCTGTGCGAAAAGGGCGGCTACCCGCTGCCTGCGGAGAAATACGGCCAGTGGCAGCAGATCGAAATGACCTTCAACCCCGAGCGGATGCGGATCAGATGACACTTTGCGCGCCCGCCTGCACATCCGCGCCGGCGAAAACGTGCTGTGGGAGGTTGCGCGCCACTCTCCCCGTTGAGAAACATGCCGAAGGGCTAAATATTGAGAAGACGTCTACCCCTGAAAGGATACGTTTGACATGAATTACCTCTCCCTCTGCCTTGCCGCGATCTGTGCGATGCTTCTGGCGCCCGCCACGCAGGCCCAGCAGGGCCCGCTGCGCATCACCATCGAAGAGGGGATCATTCAGCCCTTGCCCTTTGCGGTGCCGAATTTCCAGGCCGAGACGGCAGAGGCAGGCGCGCTCGCGGGGGATCTGGCGCGGGTGATCGCGGCAGATCTGGAGGGGACAGGCGTCTTCCGTGAGATCCCCAGTGCCGCCTTCATCGCGCAGTATAATGATTTCAATGCGCCGATCTCCTTTCCCGACTGGAACGCGATCAACGCGCAGGCGCTGATCACTGGCGCCGTCGCGGTCAGCGGCAACAGCGTGAACGTGAAATTCCGCGTCTACGACGTGGTGTCGGGCACCAACCTGGGCGAAGGGTTGCAGTTTTCCGGCACGGTGGAGGGCTGGCGGCGCATGGCGCACAAGGTGGCCGACGAGGTCTACAGCCGCATCACCGGCGAGGGCGGTTATTTCGACAGCCGCGTGGTCTATGTCTCGGAGACGGGCCCCAAGGACAACCGGCAAAAGCGGCTGGCGATCATGGATTACGACGGCGCCAACGTGCGCTATCTCACCGACAGCAGTGCGCTCGTGCTCGCGCCGCGCTTCTCGCCCAACGGCGACCGGGTGCTCTATACCAGCTATGAGAGCGGATCTCCGAGGATCTACGTCCTCGACGTGGGCTCGGTCCAGCGCCGCGTGCTGCAAAGCGCCGAGGGCACGATGAGCTTCGCGCCGCGGTTCTCGCCTTCGGGCAATACGGTCGTCTTCTCAATCAGCCAGGGCGGCAATACCGACATCTACACGATGGACATCAACTCGGGCCAGTCGCTGCGCCTGACCAACACGCCCAGCATCGAGACGGCGCCGAGCTACAGCCCCGACGGCAGCCAGATCGTCTTCGAGAGCGACCGCTCCGGCTCCCCCCAGCTCTATATCATGTCCGCGGGCGGCGGTGAGGCGCGGCGGATCTCCTTCGGGGAGGGACGCTACGGCACGCCGGTGTGGTCGCCGCGTGGCGATCTGGTCGCCTTCACCAAACAGAATGCGGGCCGGTTCCACATCGGCGTGATGCGCACGGACGGCTCAGAGGAGCGCCTGCTGACGGCGTCGTTCCTCGATGAGGGGCCGACTTGGTCGCCCAATGGCCGCGTGATCATGTTCACCCGCGAGACCCAAGGCGAGGGCGGTGCCTCCTCGCTCTATACCGTGGACATTACGGGGCGCGTGTTGCGGCAGGTGCGTACGCCCGAAGGCGGATCCGACCCGAGTTGGTCGCCGCTGCAGCAGTAACCCTTTCCTGTGCGCACATGGCTGTGATAGCGTGCCAAAAAAGAGCAAAATCCAAAACGAGGTCGAGATATGAAACTACTGAGCGTTAGCCTTCTGGTCGCAGCCGTGGCGCTGTCGGCCTGTACCAATCCGAACCGCTTCGGCGGGGATGGCAGTGCGGCGGGTTCCGGCAATCCGGTGGGCGGTCAGACACTGGGCGGCGTGGTCCCGGGCAGTGCCAATGATCCCACTTCGGTCGCCTTCTTCAACCAGACCGTGGGCGACCGCGTCCTGTTCGCGGTGGATCAGTCCACGCTGACCGCGGCGGGACAGGCCACGCTGGACGGGCAGGCGGGCTGGTTGCTGACCAACAGCGACTACCAGGCCGTGATCGAGGGCCATGCCGATGAGCAGGGCACACGCGAATACAACCTCGCGCTCGGTGAGCGTCGCGCCAATGCCGCCCGCGAATACCTGCTGTCGCGCGGCGTCCCTGCCGAGCGGCTGCGCGTGGTCAGCTACGGCAAGGAACGCCCGATCGAGATCTGCTCCAGTGAGGCCTGTTATGCCAAGAACCGCCGTGCCGTGACCGTGCTCGCCGGTGGTCAGACAAGCTAGGGGGCCGCGCCATGCGCTATGCATTCATCTTCGCGATCATCCTGGGCGGGGTCGGGGCCATCAGCGTGCCAACGGGTTCCGCCGCACAGGATGCGCAGACCCTCGCCGATATCCGGCAGGAGCTGACAACGCTCAACGTGGAGATGACGCGGCTGAAGCGAGAGCTGTCCACGACCGGCACCGCGGGGGTAGCCGCATTGCCCGCCTCCGTGCTTGAGCGGGTGAACGCGATGGAGAGCGAGCTTAGCCGCGTGACCTCCAAGGCCGAGGAGCTGGAGTTCCGCATCAACCGGATCGTCGAGGACGGCACCCGGCGCATCGCGGATCTCGAGTTCCGGCTCGTGGAGCTTGAGGGCGGGGACATCTCCGCGCTGGGCGAGACCACGACGCTGGGCGGCAATGATCAGGCGACGGCACCGCCCCCGGCGCCTGCGCCCCAGACCAACACCAGCCAACTCGCCGTGGGTGAGCAAGACGACTTCCAGCGGGCGCAGGAGGCGCTCGCATCCGGTGACTTTCGCGCCGCCGCAGACCAGCTTGCGACCTTCAATCAGACCTACCCAGGTTCCCCAATAGCCGCCGAAGTTGAGCTGTTGCGCGGCGATGCCCTGCAGGGTCTGGGTGATACCCGCGAGGCTGCGCGCGCTTATCTGGCAAGCTTCGGTGCTGCGCCCACCGGTCCGGTAGCACCTGACGCGTTGTTCAAACTGGGGTCAAGCCTGGGTACGCTCGGCCAAAGCTCGGAGGCCTGCGTGACCCTTGGCGAGGTGTCCACCCGCTTTCCCGACAGCCCCTCCGCAGGCCTTGCGGTGGCGGAGCGCGCCCGGCTGGGATGCAGCTAGACCAAAGCTGGCTGATGCAGCAGGGCGAGGACGCCATGCTGCTGCATTTCATCGACGGATGTTTCTCGCAGCCGCTGCCTGAGCGGATCGGGATTGCCGTGTCCGGTGGGGGTGACAGCGTCGCGCTGTTGCACCTGTTCGCGCGCTGGTCTGCGCAAACGGGGCATCCGATTGCCGCAGTGACGGTTGACCATGGCCTGCGCGCCGAAAGCCGATCAGAGGCCGAAGGCATGGCCCGGTGGTGCGCCTCCCTCGGTGTACCCCACGAAACTCTCGTTTGGACCACACACACCGGCGGCGGAAATCTTGCGGCAGCGGCGCGGGACGGGCGTTACCGCCTCATGGCGGACTGGGCGCGCGCAAATGGTATCGGTGGCATCGCACTGGGACATACAGCCGACGACAATGCCGAGAATTTTCTGATGCGTCTGGGGCGGGCGGCCGGTCTTGACGGGTTGGCCGAAATGGACACCCGTTTCATGCGCCATGAAATGCGTTGGGCCCGACCCTTGTGGCAGCAAAGCCGCGCGGAGCTGCGTGACTACCTGCGGCGTCACGGGCTGACATGGGTCGAAGATCCGGGTAATGACGACACCCGCTATCTTCGGGCCAAAGCGCGCCGCATCCTGCCTGCGCTGGCCGATCTGGGGATCACCGCCGAGAGCATACATCACTCCGCATTTGCCCTGCGACAGGCCCGAAACGCGCTGGCCCATTACACCCGCCAAGAGGCCGAGCGTCATGTCACCCAAGAGGGCGGTGATCTGCTGATCCCAGAGCGAATGGACCCGCCCGTCCCGAGCGATGTCGAGCGGCGGTTGATTGTAGCTGCGCTCCAATGGGTCGGGTCGTCGCCTTATCCTCCGCGCAAGACTTTCGCGGTCGCGCTCTGGCACAGGCTGTCGCAACAACAGCGCCTGACCTTTGCGGGGTGCCTGATCATGAAGCGAAAAGGGTACTACCGCATCACCCGGGAATATAATGCGGTCAAGGGCTTGCATGGCCCGACGGATGCCATCTGGGATACCCGCTGGCGTCTGACAGGCCCGCACGCACCCGATCTGGAGGTGCGCGCCTTGGGGGAATCTGTCCGGCGGGTGCCCGAGTGGCGCAAAACGGGGCTTCCGCGCCCTACGCTGATGGCGTCTCCGGCGGTCTGGCGCGGCGATACGCTCGTTGCGGCACCCCTTGCGGGATACAATCAGGGGTGGTCCGCGCAGATCGTCGCAGATTTCAGCTCTTTCCTGCTTTCGCATTGAACATGGCGCGCCAGTCTCTATCTTAGAGTGGTGGCAGGGGAGTCCCCCCTCGCCGGATCTATTCAGGAGAGTTTCCTTGGGCAATTTTCGCAATCTCGCTTTCTGGGCAGTCTTGCTGATCCTCGTCTTCTCGTTGTTCAATCTGTTCAGCGGCGGTGGCGGGACGGGCGGCATGCAAAGCCGTGAGATCAGCTACTCCGACTTCGTGTCCTCCGTTGAAAACGGCAACGTAAGCAATGTGACCCTCGACGGCGAGCAGGTCCGCTTCCGCCAGTCCGACGGCAATGACTACCTCACGATCAAGCCGATGGACGCCGAGGTGACCGGGCTCTTGACCGACAACAACGTACCCTTCCGCGCCGAGAGCCAGCAGGAAAGCGGCTTGCAGACCTTCCTCGTCTCGCTGCTCCCGATCCTGCTGCTGATCGGTGTGTGGATCTACTTCATGAACCGCATGCAGGGCGGCGGCAAAGGCGGCGCGATGGGCTTCGGCAAATCCAAGGCCAAGATGCTAACCGAAAAGCATGGCCGCGTGACCTTCGATGACGTCGCGGGCATCGACGAGGCCAAGGAGGAGCTGGAAGAGATCGTCGAGTTCCTGCGCAACCCGCAGAAATTCTCGCGCCTCGGCGGCAAGATCCCCAAAGGCGCGCTGCTTGAGGGCCCTCCCGGTACCGGTAAGACGCTGCTGGCACGCGCCATCGCGGGCGAGGCAGGCGTGCCCTTCTTCACCATCTCCGGCTCCGACTTCGTCGAGATGTTCGTGGGTGTGGGTGCCTCCCGTGTGCGTGACATGTTCGAGCAGGCCAAGAAGAACGCGCCCTGCATCGTGTTTATTGACGAGATCGACGCCGTGGGCCGATCACGTGGCGCAGGCTACGGCGGCGGCAACGACGAGCGTGAGCAGACCCTCAACCAGCTGCTGGTTGAAATGGACGGCTTTGAGGCCAACGAGGGCGTGATCATCATCGCGGCCACAAACCGTAAGGACGTGCTTGATCCTGCGTTGCTGCGCCCCGGTCGTTTTGACCGTCAGGTGACTGTTGGCAATCCCGACATCAAGGGACGCGAGAAGATCCTTGCCGTGCACGCACGCAAGACACCGCTCGGCCCGGATGTCGATCTGCGGATCATCGCGCGCGGCACGCCCGGCTTCTCGGGTGCGGACCTTGCGAACCTCGTGAACGAGGCGGCGCTGACGGCGGCGCGTGTCGGTCGCCGGTTCGTCGCGATGCTCGATTTCGAAAGCGCCAAGGACAAGATCATGATGGGTGCGGAGCGCCGGTCCATGGTCCTGACGCAGGATCAGAAGGAAAAGACCGCCTATCACGAGGCAGGCCATGCCATCGTCGGCATCAAGCTGCCGAAGTGCGATCCGGTGTACAAGGCGACGATCATCCCGCGCGGCGGTGCCCTGGGCATGGTGATGAGCCTGCCCGAGATGGATAAGCTGCAGATGTTCAAGGATGAGGCCGAGGAGCGCATCGCCATGACAATGGCGGGCAAGGCGGCGGAGATCTGGAAATACGGCGCAGATAGCGTGTCCTCCGGTCCCATGGGTGACATCATGCAGGCGAGCCAACTCGCACGCGGCATGGTGATGCGCATGGGGATGTCCGACAAGGTCGGCAACATCGACTACTCCGAGGCAGCGGCCGGGTATCAGGCCAACGGTGGTGCGGGCGGGTTCAGCGTATCCGCGGCGACCAAGGAGTTGATCGAGAGCGAAGTGAAGTCGATCATCGATACCGGCTACGCGCGCGCCTACAAGATCATCGAGGAGAACGCCGAGGAGTTCGAGCGTTTGGCGCAGGGCTTGCTGGAGTATGAGACGCTGACCGGCGAGGAGATCAAGCGGGTGATGGCCGGCAAACCGCCGACCGATCCCGGCGAGGACGACGAGGCGGACAGCGGCTCCGCACCGAGCGTGACGGCGATCCCGAAGGCGAAGGGCAAGAAATCCCCGCCTACAGGTGGGCTGGAGCCCGAACCGTCCGTCTGATCCCTTGGGAGAAGCGTTTGAAAAGAATGGGGCCCCGCTGCGCGCGGGGCCTTTTCTTTTGCCGCGCGCTGAATATGGTTTGGCGCAGTAACGAAGGGGACGGCCATGGCAGAACATCGCAAGACGGAATACACCGCCCGGATCACCTGGCTCGGCAAGGTGCCTGTGGACCGGGCCGACATCCGCTCCGTCGCGATGCCGCGCGGTTTTGCGGGATATGGCGGGTTCGAAGATGACTACCACGGCGGGCTTACGCGCGCGTCCTGTGTGCGCGTGACCGACCGGCACCCCAAGGGCACCGAGATCCGAAATACGCGGCAACTGTCCATTCTCTCGGCGGAGGAGATGGCCCAGATCGCAGAGGAAATCGGTGTGGAAACGCTCGATCCGGTCCTGCTCGGCGCGTCCATGGTGATCGAAGGCATCCCCGATTTCACTTATCTGCCGCCCGCTTCGCGGCTTCAGGCGCAGAGCGGCACCACGATCGTGGTCGATGTCGAAAACGGCCCCTGCAACTATCCCGCCCGAGAGATCGAGAAGGAGGCCGAGGGGCATGGCAAGGGCTTCAAGGCGGCGGCACGCGGCAAGCGCGGCGTCACCGCCTGGATCGAGCGTGAGGGACCCCTCGCGGTGGGCGACGAATTGCACCTCTTCGTGCCGGATCAGCGGGCCTGGGCGCCCTGACGGTGTGAGGAGCCGGTCCGGCAGGGCGCGGATGGTTTCTTAAACGAAACGCGCCATGCGGACGGCGCCGCATCACGCACCGGAAATGTCGCAATCCTGACCTATGCCGCCCGGATGCCCTTGTATGCATCCCCTAGATTTGCCGCATCGGCACCATTGGGGAAGAAAATGACCTTCAAGACAGACATCCAAATCGCGCGTGAAGCGAAAAAGAAACCCATTCAAGAAATCGGCGCCAAGCTTGGCATTTCCGCGGATGATCTGCTGCCCTACGGCCATGACAAGGCGAAAGTCAGCCAGTCCTTCATCAACTCCGTGCAGGACCGCCCCGACGGCAAGCTGATCCTCGTGACGGCGATCAACCCGACCCCTGCGGGTGAAGGCAAGACCACGACGACCGTTGGGCTGGGCGACGGTCTGAACCGCATCGGCAAGAACGCCTGCGTGTGTATCCGCGAGGCATCGCTGGGCCCGAACTTCGGGATGAAGGGCGGCGCGGCAGGTGGCGGTTACGCGCAAGTGGTGCCGATGGAGGAAATGAACCTGCACTTCACAGGCGATTTCCATGCCATCACCTCCGCACACAACCTGCTGTCGGCCATGATCGACAACCACATCTACTGGGGCAACGAGCTCGACATCGACACGCGCAGGGTGGTTTGGCGCCGGGTAGTGGACATGAACGACCGTGCGCTCCGCCAGATCACGGCGTCGCTCGGCGGGGTCAGCAACGGCTTCCCGCGCGAGGCGGGCTTTGATATCACGGTGGCCTCCGAAGTGATGGCGATCCTGTGTCTGGCACGCAACCTCGGTGATCTGCAGGAGCGGCTGGGTGCAATGATCGTGGCGCACCGCCGCGACCGCAGCCCGGTCTATTGCCGCGACATCAAGGCGGACGGCGCGATGACGGTGCTGTTGAAGGACGCGATGCAGCCCAATATCGTGCAGACGCTGGAGAACAACCCGGCCTTCGTGCATGGCGGCCCCTTCGCAAACATCGCGCATGGCTGCAATTCCGTGATCGCGACGACGACGGCGCTTAAGCTGGCGGATTTCGTGGTAACGGAGGCGGGCTTCGGTGCCGATCTGGGCGCAGAGAAATTCATGAACATCAAGTGCCGCAAGGCGGGGCTTGCCCCTGCCGTCGTGGTGGTGGTCGCCACTGTGCGCGCGATGAAGATGAACGGCGGGGTGGCCAAGGCGGATCTGGGTACCGAGAATGTCGAGGCGGTCAAGAGCGGCTGCGCCAACCTTGGGCGCCATGTGGAGAACGTCAAATCCTTCGGCGTGCCGGTGGTGGTGGCGATCAACCATTTCGTGACCGATACCGACGCCGAAGTGCAGGCGATCAAGGATTACGTCGCAGCACAAGGCGCCGAAGCGGTGCTGTCGCGGCACTGGGAGCTGGGGTCGGAAGGCTCAGCCGAGCTCGCCACGCGGGTCGCCGCGATTGCGGAGGCGGGCGAAGCGAATTTCGCACCACTCTATCCCGATGAGATGCCGCTTTTCCAAAAGATCGAGGCCGTGGCCAAGCGCATCTACCGCGCCGACGCGGTGCTCGCGGACAGCAAGATCCGCAACCAGCTCAAGGATTGGGAAGCGCAGGGCTATGGCAATCTGCCGGTCTGCATGGCCAAGACGCAGTATAGCTTCACCACCGACCCTGAGCGGCGCGGCGCGCCGGTGGGCTTCTCGGTGCCGGTGCGCGAGGTGCGCCTGTCGGCGGGGGCGGGGTTCGTCGTGGTGATCTGCGGCGAGATCATGACGATGCCGGGCCTGCCGCGCGTTCCTTCGGCGGAGAACATCAAGCTCAACGCAGATGGCGATGTCGAAGGGCTGTTCTGAGGGAATGGCGATCTGAAAAGTGGGAGGAGGGGATTGGGCCGCCTCCCGTCTTGGCCTTTGGCCATGAGTTTACAGGCAAAATATGGAAAAGGGGGCGCGGGGCATATGGCTGCGACGGTAATCGACGGCAAGGAGTTTGCGGCACGGGTGCGCGGGCAGGTGGCTGAGCATGTGGCCCGGCTCAAGGCAGATCACGGAATCACGCCGGGGCTCGCGGTGGTGCTGGTGGGCGAGGATCCGGCCTCCGAGGTCTATGTGCGCTCCAAGGGAAAGATGACGCTGGAAGTTGGGATGAAGTCGGTCGAGCACAAGCTCGATGCGGACACATCCGAGGCGGATCTGCTGGCGGTGATCGACCGGCTCAACAAGGATCCGGAAATCCACGGGATCCTCGTGCAACTGCCACTGCCCAAGCATCTCGACGAGGATCTGGTGATCAACTCGATTGATCCGGCCAAGGACGTGGACGGCTTTCACATCTCCAATGTGGGCCTTCTGGGTACGGGACAAAAGAGCATGGTGCCTTGCACGCCGCTTGGTTGCCTGATGATGCTGCGCGATCACCATGGCTCGCTCTCGGGGATGGATGCGGTGGTGATCGGGCGTTCCAACATCGTGGGCAAGCCGATGGCGCAGCTGTTGCTGGGTGACAGTGCGACGGTCACGATTGCGCACAGCCGGACCAAGGATCTGGCCGATGTGGTGCGGCGCGCGGATATCGTCGTGGCCGCGGTCGGGCGGCCCGAGATGGTGCCGGGTGACTGGATCAAGCCGGGGGCGACGGTGATCGACGTCGGCATCAACCGGCTCGACGCGCCAGAGAAAGGCGTGGGCAAGACCAGGCTGGTGGGTGACGTGGATTACGAAAGTTGCGCCGCGGTGGCGGGGGCAATCACGCCCGTGCCGGGCGGCGTGGGACCGATGACGATTGCCTGCCTGCTGGCCAATACGGTCACGGCATGCTGTCGCGCCAATGGTCTGGCAGAGCCCGAGGACCTGACCGCCTAGAGCGCGACTGGCACCATCGTGCCTTGCAACACGGCGATGAGGGTCTGCTTGCCATCCGCCTCTGCATGCACTTCGGCAGTGACGACGCTGAGGCGCTTGCCCGGCTTGACCACGCGGCCCGTCGCGATCAGCCGGTCGCCGCGCGCGGGCGCCAGCAGGTTGATCTTGATCTCCGCGGTGACGACCTCCATGTCGAGCGGCAGCAGGGTGAGCGCCGCGTAGCCCGCCGCACTGTCACCGATGGAGAAGGTGAGGCCCGCGTGGCCGAACCCCTGCTGCTGGCGCGTGCCGGGCAGGATCGGTGCGGTGATGCGCACCAGCCCGGCCGTGATCTCCGCCAGCTCTGCGCCGAGGGTCGCCATCATGCTCTGCGCGGCAAAGCTCGCGGCGATGCGGTCAAGGGCTGTTTGGTCCATGGGCTACCTCGGCAGGGGAATGGCGGTGGGCACGGGCCCGGTGAGCACGGCAATCGCCTCGTCGCGCAACAGACCGCGCAGCACGGGCGTGCGGGCACAAAGCCCGCCGGTATAGGTGCCATAGGCGGGCAGCACGACGCGGTCGGTGTCGATGAGGAACGCGGCACGCGTGATGGTGCGGCCCCGCGCGTGCACGCTTGCCTTGGGGTGGTAGTGGCCCGAGATCTCGCCGCTGGCGCCTGTCTGCGCGATGTGGCGGAAGGTGAGCGGTGCCATCGGCAACTCCGCCAGATGGGCGCCGCCGAATTCGACCGGGCCGGGATCGTGGTTGCCCTCGATCCAGACCCAGCGGCGGCCCGCCTGCAGACGGAAGATCCACTGCCGCTCCGCCTCGGGCAGTGCATCGGCGGCGGTCAGATCGTCGAAACTGTCGCCCAGGCAGACGACGGTGCGCGCATGGGTCAGCGCCAGATCGGCGGCCAGCCGCGTGAGCGTGTCGCGCGTGTCATAGGGCGGCAGCGACGCACCGCCGCGCCGGGCAATCCGCTCCGACTTGCCCAGGTGCAAATCGCTGACCACCAAAAGTGACTGATCGGGCCACCACAGGGCGCCGGACCCCATCGCACGGAGCGGCGCGCCCGCCAGAGTGAAATCGTGAACTTTCATGGCTCAGGTTTGGAACATTATGCGAACGGCTGCAAGAGGCTCAATAGCCCACGCGCCAGCGCGGCTTGTCGGAGGGCGCAGGGGTGATCCGGGCGAGCCCCGATTGCTCCATCAGGCGGCGCGATTCCTCGGCGAGCAAACGCTCCTCCGCGTCACCCTTCACCGGAACACGGCCCATCTCGAGAAATAGCGGAGCGGCAAGCGGGGTGACGCGCTCCAGCGTCAGGTGGTCGATGCGCCCCCGTGTGCGGTCGAGCATTTCCTCGATGCGGCCGAAATCCACCAATCCGCGCAGCGCCTCCTCGCGGGTGATATCGAGCATGATATGTTCGGGGTCGTATTTGATCAGGGTGTCATAGAGGATGTCGGAGCTGAACGTCGCCTGCCGTCCCGATTTGCGCGCCTGCGGGGAGTTACGCTCGATCAGCCCCGCGATAGTGGCAGAAGCGCGAAAGGTCCGCTTCATCACCGCGTTGCCTGCGAGCCATGTCTCCATCCCGTCTTGCAGTGCGACCGGGTCGAGCAGGGGGGCGGGATCCG
Organism: uncultured Alphaproteobacteria bacterium; assembly: GCA_963703195.1. Lineage (GTDB taxonomy): Bacteria > Pseudomonadota > Alphaproteobacteria > Rhodobacterales > Rhodobacteraceae > Sulfitobacter. The sequence continues at coordinate 107,304 of OY969797.1, forward strand.
TCACCGGATCGAGGCCCCAGATCAGGGTGGCGTAATCCGTGGCCACAAAGCCGAGCGGGCTCAGCCCCAGCTCCTCCATCCGTTTGGTCAGCAGAAGGCCCAGCGTCTGCTGGCCGTTGCGCCCGGCAAAACCGTAGACCACCGTCTGTGCGCGACCATCGTGCGGAAAGCTCTCGATCAGCAGGCGGCCCGGCTGTGGCAACTGGCTGCGGGTGCGCTGCAACTCCAGCCACTGCGCGGTGTGGGGGGGCAGTTCGGGCCAGCTGTCTTGGGTGAACATACGCTGCACGCGGGCGCTGAGCTGGGTGGAGGTGGCGAATTTGGTGCCCATGAATGTGGCCACTTTCGGCTTCTTGGCCGCGTCGCGTGACACCTCGACAGTCATCTCGCGCAGGCCCTCGTAGCGAACGATCTGGCCGCCGATGAGGAAGGTGTCGCCCTTGGTCAGGGTCGCGGCAAAGCCCTCCTCGATCTCGCCGAGGGGTTTGCCGCCGCGACTGCGCTGCATGCGGACCTTGAGCGTGTCGGTGTCCTGAATGGTGCCGATGTTCATGCGGATCGCCCGCGTGGCGCGCGGATCGCGCAGCTGCCACAGGCCATCGGGGCGCCGGATCAGGCGCTGCCAGCGGTCATAGGCGCGCAGGGCATAGCCACCTGTGGCGCAGAAATCGAGGCAGGCGTCGAACTGCGCCCGGGTGAGCGCATTGTAGGCGCCGGTTGAGCGGACCTCGGCGAGCAGGGCGTCCGCATCGAACGGACCGGCGCAGGCGGTGATCAGGATATGCTGGCACAGCACATCGCGCGGGCCCGGCCCGCGCGGGTCACCGTCGAGCTCGCCTGCCAGCACAGCCTCCAGTGCCGCGACGCATTCGACGACCTCGAAGCGGTTGGCGGGGACCAGCAGCGCCTTGGAGGGCGCATTATAGCGGTGGTTGGCACGCCCGATGCGCTGCACCAGCCGCTTGACGTTCTTGGGTGCGCCGATCTGGATCACCAGATCCACATCGCCCCAGTCGATCCCCAGATCGAGGGAGCCGGTACAGACGATGGCGCGCAGTTCCCCGCGCACCATGGCCGCCTCGACACGTGCGCGCTGGGTGCGGTCGAGGCTGCCGTGGTGGATCCCGATGGGCAGGCTGTCGGTATTGGCGAGCCACAGGTTGTGAAAGAAAATCTCCGCCTGCGCGCGGGTGTTGTGGAAGATGAGCGTGGTGTTGTGTTGCCTGACCTGTTCCAGAACCGCGGGAATGGCATAGGCCGCGCCACCTCCCGACCAGGGCGGTGCCTCCTCCGTCTGGAGCATACGGATGTCCGGAGCGGGACCGGGATCGGCGAGCAGAATCTCGCAAGGATCGGGGTGGCGCGCCATGAGATGCGCTATGGCGGCGGGGTCCTCGACGGTGGCGCTCAGGCCTACGCGCTTGAGGTCGGGGCAGATGGTCTGCAGGCGCGCGAGGGCCAGCATCATCTGATCGCCCCGCTTTGATTCCGCCAGCGCGTGGATCTCGTCGATGACCACACGCTTGAGGCCCGCAAACATGCGCGGCGCATCTTCATAGCTCACCAGCAAGGCGAGGCTTTCGGGTGTGGTGAGGAAAATATGCGGTGGATCGGCGCGCTGGCGCTTGCGCAAGCTGGCGGAGGTGTCCCCGGTGCGCTCCTCGATCCGGATGGGCAGGCCCATCTCCTGCACGGGCGTGGTCAGGTTGCGCTTGATGTCCGCCGCGAGCGCCTTGAGCGGGGAGATGTAGAGGGTGTGCATGCCCTCATGGTCCGTCTCCGCAAGGTCGATGAGCGTGGGCAGGAAGCCTGAGAGCGTCTTGCCGCCGCCCGTGGGCGCGATGAGCAGCAACGCCGGCGCATCCGCCCGGTCCAGCATCGTCTGCTGGTGCGGATGGATAGACCAGCCCTTGGTCCGGAACCAGTCGTGGAAGGTGGCGGGCAGTGTGCGCATGGAGTGCTAGATAGCATGGGGGGCAATGGGGGCCAGCCCCCATGGGTGCGATGCAGCGATCCCCTTACCGGCGTTTACGGCCAAGTGAGTCGGAAGGATCAACGCTCCTTGGGAGCGCGTGGCTTGAGGGCGGCGATGTGGGACTGGATGGTGCGCGGCAGCGTTGTGTCGGCGCCCTCCGGCGCGGCATCCAGCGCGCTCGCGATGTCCTTCACCAGAATGCCGATGGTGTTGTCCGGGGCAAATCCGTCGCGGGCGAATTCGATGCTGTTGAAGCCGGAGGCGAACCAGTTCTGCCCAGATGAGGTATGGATCAGATCGAGCAGGGCGGAGACGTCGAGGCCCGCCTCATCCGCCCAGTCGAGCACCAGCCGGGTCATCGCGGTGTTTGAGGCGGCGAGAAGGTTGTTGAGCACCTTGGCCTGCATGCCCGAGCCGTATTCACCCATGCGGTGGATGTGCTTGCCCATGGCGCGGAAGAGCGGCCATGCCGCGTCGATCTCCGTGGTGTCGCCACCAAGCATGAAGCTCAGCCGCGCCTCCTCCGCCGCGATCTGGGCGCCCGACATGGGCGCGTCAATGAGCGCGATATGCGAGGGCACGCGCGCGCGCAGGGAGCGGACGTAGCGCGGCGACAGGGTGGAGCAGATGATGATCCGGATGAGGCTGGGGATGGCGACGAGGTTCTGATCGCCAAAGAGCACCGCCTCAGTCTGCTCGATATCGCGGACGACCGTGATCAGCGTGTCGAGTTCTTCGGCGAAGACGGCGATGTCATCGGTGATGTGCGGGCTTTGCATCGGGATGACGTCATAGCCGCGTGCGGGCAGACCCGCGGCACGCAGGGCGCGCAGCATCGGCGCCCCCATGCGTCCGCACCCTGCGATCCCCGTGCGTGACCGCACCTAGTTGACCCCTGTGCGCGGCGGCACCGCGCTATTTCACGATATGTTCGTCTTTGACGAACATGTTGGCCCATGCCCGGTCCACCAGTTCCGGCGACATCTGATAGGGGATGCCCTCGAAATCGCAGATCGCGATCATCTGGTCGATCAGGAAGATCGGCTGGTAGTTGGCATAGACGTTGTTGATGGTGGGGTACTTGTTCTTGAGCAGGTGCACGAGCGTCGCCTCGTCGAGCGGCATCTGGCGCTTCTTGGCGACCATGGCGAAGATCTTGAGGAAGTTCGCCTGGTTCGGGCCGTCGATCTTGATCTTGAAGAAGATCCGGCGCAGGGCGGCCTGGTCAAAGATCTCGTTCGGGTGAAAGTTGGTGGAGAAGATCACCAGCGTGTCGAAAGGCACCTCGAACTTTTCGCCGGACTGGAGCGCGAGAATGTCCTTGCTTTCCTCCAGCGGGACGATCCAGCGGTTGACGATGGCTTGCGGTGGCTCTTTCTGGCGGCCAAGGTCGTCCACGATGAAGATGCCGCCGGTGGATTTGAGCTGTAGCGGGGCCTGATAGGTCTTGGCGGTCGGGTTGTAGACCAGATCGAGCATGTCGATGGTCAATTCACCGCCGGTGATCACGGCGGGGCGGTCGCAGCGCACGTAGCGTGCGTCATAGCGGGTGATGCGGCGCAGGGAGGTCGGGTCCTGCTCCTCCTCAGCGATGCGGGTGTGCACGATCGGGTCGAAGACGGTGATGACCTGGCTTGCATACTCAATGGCATGGGGCACATAGACGTGATCGCCGAGTGCGTCGCGGATGCCGTTGGAGATGCTGGATTTGCCGTTGCCGGGGGGGCCGTACATGAGGATCGAGCGGCCCGCGGAGACAGCGGGGCCGAGATTGCCCAGCAGCGCGTCGGGCAGGACCAGATGACCCATCGCGCCGGTGAGCTGGTCGCGCGTGATCTGCATGTTGCGCACCGACTGTCGCGCGACCTGCTCCTTGTAGACGGTCAGCGGTACGGGCATCGGCCCGAAATACTCTGACTGGGCCAGCGCATCGAGCGCGCGCGCCTTACCCGCATCGGTGAGCTGATAGCCCATTTCGTTGCCGTTCTGCGCGTTGAGCGTACCCGTCGCCTCAATGAGGCGCTGGGTGCGGCACATGTCCACCAGTTCCTGCACCACCGGGATGGGCAGGCACAGCGCCTTGGACAGATCGCTTACCAGATCGAGGTTTTTGCGGAAGATCGTCTTGATCAGGATGTCGCGCATCATCACGATCGGCAGACGCATGTCCGAGAGGGTCTTGGGCGGTGGCGGTGACAGGACGGCGGTGTTTGGGGCGTTCATATGCGTGGTCCCTCGGTTGATACGGGTATGACTGACCCGTAGCGGAGAAAGATGGCGTTATTCAGGCGCCATAAAGGTAGCCAAGGCCCAGATAGATGGCCAATGTGGGCCCAAGGGCCAGGCCCATGGGGAATTTGCGGCCCTGATCCCAGCTCGCCCAGTCCGGTGCGAGACGGCGCAGGGGGGAGACCTTGAGAATGCGGTGCGTCACGAAGGAGGCCATCAGCGTGGCCAGAAACAGCAGGAGAATGAGCCGCAGATCGCCAAGGGCGATGAAAGGTGCCGCGGCAGCGATGAATTTGCTGTCGCCCGCGCCCATCACACCTGCGGCGTTGAGAATCACCCCGACCAAGAGCACGATCCCCATGGCCAGAAGCCGCCACAGGTAGTCGTCGAAGGGCAGGGCGACCAGCCCGGCCAGCACGAAAACCCCCGCAAGCGCAAGATTGGCGCGGTTGGTGATCTTCATCCGCGAGATGTCGGTGTACATCACATAGAGGCAGATCGGGACGACGAAGGGCAGGAACCACATCGCGGCATAGGCGGTGATCGCCATGGCTCAGGCTTCGAGCGCTGCGAGTGCGCGCGAGGCGGCCTCGAAATGCTGCGGATGGGTCTCGACAGCGTCGCGCAGAAGGGCCTTGCCGGTCTCGACATCGCCTTGCTTGATCGCCGACAGGGCGATCGTGTGCAAAAGCTGCGCGCGCTCGGTCTGGTCCATCTGCACCACGGGCAGGGTGTAGTTGCGCTGTGCGCCGCGCGACAGCACCAGGTTGTTCTTGGCCGTGAAAAGCGTCGGATCCTGCACCACAGCGCTGTTGAAGAGACGCTCTGCATCCTTGAAATCGCCGCGGGTTAGCTTTGAATAGCCCCAGTTGTTGAGCACGGGCGCGGGCGTGGTCGTCAGGCCCACGGCGATCTCGTAGAAGCTGTCGGCCTTTTGCCATTGTTGCTTGCTGTCGGCCACAATCGCCTCGAGGCGGTAGCGCGCGAAGGTCTCATGGGTGGGCGGGATTGCGATCAGCGTCTTTTCCGCTGTAGCCCAGTCGCCTGAGCGGATCAACGCATCGGCAAGCTCGACCCGGTCGTCATCGGTGGCACCCTCAAGGCTCACGGTGCGGCGCCATGCGGCGGCCCCCTCGTCGTTGCGCTTGGCCCGGATGAGCGATTGCGCGAGGCCGCGGTGAAATTCGATGTTGTCGGGCTGTTCCTGCGTGACGCGGGTGAAATAGGTTACGGCCTCATTGGGATCGGCCACCGTCAGCATGACATCGTTGAGATTGGCATCGTCGATGACATTGACGTCCTTGAACGCGCGCTCGACGGTTTCCTGACCGCTCTGCTCAGTACAGGCGGCAATCATCGTGACCCCGGCCAGCAGGGTGATCAAAACGGAAGGGTGGCGCATGGGTGCGTCCTTATACTGCATCTGCCTCAGGCGGTGCCCCGGCGGGGGGTCGTGTGCCGTGCCTATTTTTAGGTCACAGCCCCGAGCGGATCAGGTAGTCGGATGATCCACGGCGCACCAGTTTGTAGTCGTTGGTATCGGGGATATTCGTATCAGAATTTTCGGTTTTTTCGAGTGCTAATCTCAGATTGTCGCGGATTGAGACACTTTCGCCATTGTCGAGGGCAAAAGCCTTGCGAAATATCTGTGTTGCATCGGCATTTTTGCCACGCTCCATGAGCACGACGCCCAGATTGTTCCAGATTTCGGGCTGCGTGGCGTCGCGTTCGACGGCGCGGCGCAACAGCTGTTCGGCCTGCCCCAAACGGCCGAGGCCAAGGTTGGCGGTGCCCAGTCCCGAGAGGATCTCCGCATCGACGGCGCCGCGGTCGATTGCGGCGCGGTTGAAGGACCGTATGGCGAGCTCGTGCTGGCCCGCGGCGATGAGACGGTGACCCGTCTCGAGATTGTCGGCGCCATCCGCGCGCAGGTCCACGCCGGGCGCATCCAGCGTATTGGCAGGCAGCGGGGTGAAGACAGACGCGCCGAGGCCGCCCGAAGAACAGGCGGCCAGGCTGAGCGGCAGGAGCAGGAGTGCGGTCGCACGTCCCAACCGTGATGTCATCAATTGCCTCCGGGAGCGCCCATTTCACCCATCTTCGTGATGCCGAGGACCGAGGGACCAACAAGGATGATCAGCAGCGGCGGCACCGTGAACATCATTGTGGCAAGTGTCATCTTGGTTGGCAACTTGTTTGCGGCTTCTTCGGCTTTCATCACGCGCTTGTCCCGCATTTCGGCCGCATAGACGCGCAGGGCATCCGCGATGGAAGTACCGAAGGCAGCCGACTGCACCAGAACCGTCACAAAGGAGGAGACGTCCTGCACCCCGCAACGCGTACCCATGTCGTTGAGCACTGAGACCTTTTCCTTGCCCGCCTTCATTTCCTGCGCCACGACCTCGAATTCATCGGCGAGTGCCGCATAGGAGGCCTTGAGCTCGCGTGCGACGCGCACGATGCACTGGTCGAGCGACTGGCCCGCCTCGACGCAGACCAGCATCATGTCGAGTGCGTCCGGAAAGCCGCTCTCGATCTCTTCCTTGCGCGCGGCGACGCGGCGGGTGATCCAGTACTTGGGCAGGAAATACCCGATGGCGCCCGGCCCGAGGGTCCACATTATGGTCTTCTGGGTGCTCATCTCGACTTCGACGATGAGGTTCGTGTAGATCACGCCGATCACCAGGCCGATCAGGCCCAGCGACATCTGCGCGAAGTAGAAGATGCGCACCGCGTCGCGTGACTGGTAGCCCGCCTGACGCAGTTCAAGCTGCTTCTGGCTCAGCTCGGTGGTATCGCTGGGCTCAAGGAAGGTTGCGAATTTCTGGAGCTGGGCATTGCTTTCCTTCTGGCGCAGGGCGGTGCCTTCGCGCGCGCCCTTTGCAGCAGATACGGCCTGACGCTTGAGCTTTTCCAGAGGATCCTCGGGCTGGTTCATCATCATCACGACGGTGACCATCACGAGGATGAGCCCCAGAACGCCCAGGATGATGATCAGGCCAAAGGGGCCCATCACGTCGCCGATGGCGGTATTGAGTTTGTCCAACATATCGGCCCCTTACACTTTGATGTTTGTGAGCACGCGCATCACAAGAAGGTTAACGCCCAGGAAGATGCCCACGAAGAAGCAGGCGGGGATGAAATACGGGGTCTCCTTGACCTCGTCGTAGTAGTTCGGATCACCGATATTGATCACGATCAGCGCCATGATCGGGAAGGCGGAGAGGAACTTGCCCGACCATTTCGCCTCCGCCGTGATCGCCTTCACCCGGCGGAAGAGCCGGAAGCGCGCGCGGATCACCTTGGCCAGACCTGCGAGGATCTCGGCAAGGTTGCCGCCCGATTGCTGCTGGATCGTGACCGCCACCGCGAGAAAGCGCAAATCCTGCATGTCGAGCCGTTCGGCCATGTCCTTGAGCGCCTCGCCTATGTCACGGCCATAAGCGGCCTCATCCGCGATCACACCGAATTCAGAGGCCAGCGGGTCCTGGATCTCCTTGGAGACGATGGAGATGGCGTTGGTGAACGGGTGGCCCACCCGAAGGGAGCGTACCATCAACTCGACCGCATCGGGGAGCTGTTCCTCGATCATGCCCATGCGTTTGCTCGCCTTCATCGAAATCCACAGGAAAACCGCGCCGACGCCCATGCCGATGGACAGCACGATGCGGACGGGCGCCTCCGTGGCGGTGCCGATTGTGAGCCCCATGAAAACCATTACGGAGACACCCGCCATGACCATAAGGAGTTGCTTGGGCGTGAAGGCGATGGCGGCTTTCTGCGCCTTTTCCGACAACAGCGAGTAGAGCGGGATCGAGCGCGCCTTCATGTGCTGCTGCATCTCCTTGCGCAGCTTTTCAAGGACTTCCTCGGGGCGCTGGCCCTTGTCGAGCATCTCAAGCCGGCGGTTCACGCGGGAATTGAGCGAGATGGATTTGCCGAACGCCACAAGGTACAGGCCCTCGACGAGCACCAGCACGCCGATGAAGATCAGCCCGTAGATAATTGGTTCTGCACTCATAATCTTTGTCCTTGTGACACCCTTGCGGGCGCTGATTGGCGATGGCGCCGAAGGCGCGTTGTCCGTTATTCGGCCGCGACGGGTTCGTAGATCGAGGAGGGCAGGTCATAGCCCCACATGCGGAACCGCTCCGCATAATGGCTGCGCACGCCGGTGGCGGTGAAATGGCCGATGATCTTGTTGTCAGGCGTCAGGCCCACGCGCTGGTAGCGGAAGATTTCCTGCATCGAAATGACATCCCCTTCCATGCCGGTGATCTCGGTGATCGAGGTCATGCGGCGCGAGCCGTCCTGAAGGCGAGATGCCTGCACGATCAGGTTCACGGCGGAAGAGATCTGGCTGCGCACGGCCTTGAGCGGCATTTCGATGCCCGCCATCGCGATCATGTTCTCCAAGCGCGACACCCCGTCGCGGGCGGAGTTGGCGTGGATCGTCGTCATGGAGCCGTCGTGGCCGGTGTTCATGGCCTGCAGCATGTCGATGACCTCCTCGCCGCGCGTCTCGCCCACGATGATGCGGTCGGGGCGCATCCGCAGGGCGTTCTTGAGACAGTCGCGGGGGGAAACCTCGCCCTTGCCCTCCACGTTGGGCGGGCGGCTTTCCATCCGGCCCACATGGGTCTGCTGCAGCTGGAGTTCCGCCGTATCCTCGATCGTCAGGATCCGTTCGGCGTTGTCGATAAAGGAGCTGAGCGCGTTGAGCGTGGTCGTCTTGCCCGAGCCGGTACCGCCCGAGACGATCACGTTGAGCCGGGTAGCAACGGCGGCCTGAAGATAGGCGGCCATTTCCTCGGTGAACGCGCCGAATTGCACCAGATCGTCGATGCCGAGCTTGTCCTTTTTGAACTTACGGATGGAGACAAGGGATCCGTCCACGGCGACCGGCGGCACCATGGCGTTGAAACGCGAGCCGTCCTTGAGACGGGCGTCCACATAGGGGTTGCTCTCGTCCACGCGGCGGCCCACGGCGCTCACGATCTTGTCGATGATGCGCAGCAGGTGGCGTTCGTCCTTGAAGGTCACATCCGTCAGCATCAGCTTGCCCGCGCGTTCCACGAAGATCTGCTGGGGCCCGTTCACAAGGATGTCGTTGACGGTCTCATCCTTCAGCAGCGTCTCGAGCGGGCCGAGGCCGGTCACCTCGTCATAGAGCTCCGAGTTGAGCATCATGCGGTCCTCGCGGCCCAGCACGATGGCATTGTCGTTGAGATATTCGGCGGCGATGGCGTTGATTTCCTGCCGTAGGTCGTTCTCGCTGGCATGCTCGAGTGCGGCGAGGTTCAGGTTGTCGAGCAGCACGCGGTGCAGTTCGAGCTTGATCTCACCCATGCGCTGCTTGCGTTTGACTTCCTTGTCCACCGGTGCTGCCGCTGCGGGCTGCGCGGCGCGGCGCATCGAGGCGGGTGCGTCGGTCGCGGTCTTCGCCGGAGTGATCGGGGTCACCGTTGCCGGTGTAGCAGCGCTTGGCTCGGATTTCTTGTACTTGGAGAACATGGGGCGTGCTTTCTATGATCGCGGATCAGGCGGCTTTCGCGTCTGTATCGCGCAGCGTGTGGATCGAATTGGCAAGCTTGGCGATTTCCTTGCGCAGCGGGCTCTTGGGCGCGGAGGTGGCCAGCGGCAGGCCGTGGTCATTGGCCTGCATGATGGGCTTGCCGCCGTCGGGGAGTTGCAGGTCGATGCTGATTGCGAGGCTTTCGGCCATCCGCTTGACCCGGCTCTTGCCGTTCAGATCGGTGAACCTGGGTCGCACGGTTCAGCACATAGCGCAGCTTTTCCACCGGCAGCTCCTCGGACTGGAGCGCTCGCTTGAAGCGCAGCGTGTTCTGGGCCGAGCGCATGTCGAGCTCGAGCATTGCGAAATAGATATGCGCGGAGGTCAGCACCGTCTCGGACCACTGCACGAGGGTCGAGGGCATGTCGATCACCACATAATCGAACTGGTTGCGCGCCATGTCGAGCACGCGGCCAATGTCCTCGGCGGTGATCAGATCGAGCGGCAGCATGTCCGCAGGTGCCGTGAGCACCGACATCTTTTCCTCGTAGGTGAGCAGGGCCTGACCGAAAATCTCCTCGTCCATGGCCTCGGTGTCCGAGAGCATCTCATAGACCACTTCGCGGCGCGGCAGGTCGAGATAGGTCGAGACCGAGCCGTATTGCAGGTCGAAATCGAGCAGGCAGACCGATGGGTTGTCCGTCTTGCCCGCATTCGCGAGCTCCCATGCAAGGTTGACGGCAAGCGTCGTGGCACCGGTGCCGCCCGCGAGGCCGTGCACCACGATTACGGCACCGTCCTTCTTTGCACCGCTGCGCAGCGGGCTCGATGCCGTCGCAGGAGTGGCGGCAGGAGCGGGCGTGCGGATCCGCTCAATGGCCTGAGCCAGCTCGCCCTCGGGAAGCGGGTAGGGCACGAACTCATCGGCACCCTGCCGCAGCAATGCATGCAGCGCGCTGGGCGTGACGTCTTCAGCGATCAGGATGACCTTGATCTTGCGGCTCTTGGCCTGTGAAATGATCTCGCTCAGGAGCGGCATGTTGTCTTCGTCCGCCTCGTCCATCGCGAGGGCGATGAACTCCATCCCCTCCGCCTCGGGCTGACCGAAAAAGGCGAGCGCTTCCGCGAAGCCCAGATCGCCCCAGCTTTCACCGAGCGCGCTTTCCATATCCTCGATCAATAGATCGAAATTCTGCACGTCACGGCTGACCGTGCAGGCAAGGATCGCGTCCTCTTCGGGTTGTGGCATCACGCTGCTCATGGCCTTCATTCCTTCTACCTGAGGGCAGGGGAGCCAGGGGGGCCATGTCATGAAACCCGCCGCAACTCGCGCCACCCTTGCCGGACTTCGCCCGGACAGAGTTTTCTCGTTGCGATAGATATGTTGGAGAACTGGGGCGAGATTGGGGCCGAAAAGCTGCGATTGTTGGGTATCTTGAAACGATCACAGGGTAGGGGCAGGGATTGGCCCGCGCAGAATTCGCGCGACCGCGGCCATGCGGGATGGCCAAAATGGTCGGAATGACTGCTAAATCAGTGTGTTACTCGGACGTGATGCCGGTCACGTCGCCGGAGGTCAGCGTGGTCGGCGAAACGGCACTGGCGATATAATCGCGGTAGATGATCTGTGCGTATTTGCCGTCCATGACGGTGGGGTGGCGCTTCACGAAACCGCTCACTTCCGTGACGGTGCGGCGGTTGCGCCGTTCGCGCCCCTGCGTGACGACGAGGGGCTGCGTCTCACCGAAGGAGACGACCGCCTCGAGCCGCGAGCGGCTGACGCCCTGGGTTGTCAGGTAATGCACGACCGCATTGGCCCGGCGCAGGCCCAGATGCCTGTTTGCCCGATTCGATCCGACGGCATCAGTGTGTCCGTAGACTTTGAAGCGGACTTCGGGGAATTGGCGGATCCATCCGGCCTGACGGCCCAGGATCGCCTGGGCTTCGCCATCCAGCTGCGCGGAATTGAAGGCAAAATTAACGGTACTGTCGATCTCGGCGGCAAAACGCTGCGCAAGATCGAAGGTATACTGCCGCTCGCCGGTCATCACGAGCCGGTTGTTGAGCGTCGATTCGCCGAAATCGCCTGCATCGACAAGCGATCCCGCCTCGGAATAGAACTGGGTATAGACCGGGTCGGTGCTTGTTCCACAGGCGCTAAGCCCAAGAGAAGCTGACAGAAGTGTCGCAGTGATCGTTCTCTGACGGGTCATGCCATGCATCGCTTTAATCCAGTACGTAGCCATATGAGCCGGTAAAGTCCTGCTTGGCAACCTCGCCTGCAGCGCCTTGGCTGGGTGTGCGGGTGCCGGCAGCCGTGCGGCCGAAGAGAAACAGGTCCTGTTCGGTGGGCGGCTTGATCCGGTCGGTGGGCAGCGCAAGCGCCTCGCCGCGGGTGGGGGTGACCAGATGCGCGCTGATGATGATGACCAGTTCGGTCTGGCGGCGCTGGTAGTTGGCCGAGCGGAAGAGGGCGCCGAGCACCGGCACATCGCCGATCCAGGGCAACTGGCTGGAGTTATCGGTAAAGTCGTCCTGCAGGAGCCCCGCGATGGCAAAACTCTCGCCGTCGCGCATCTCCACGGTGGTCGATGTCTCGCGGCGCGAGAAGGCGGCGATGGAGAAGCCATCGAGCGTGATACCGTTACCGGCATCAATCGCCGAAACAGCCGCCTTGAGCTCAAGATTGATCAAATCCTTGTCCACCACCCGCGGGATGAAGGCAAGCTCGACCCCGAAAGGCTTGAATTCGACCGTCGTGCGGTTGTCTTCTTGCGCCACGGGCACCGGATACTCACCGCCGGCGAGGAATTTGGCCTCCTGTCCCGAGAGCGCCACGAGATTGGGCTCCGCGAGGAAGCGAACAACGCCCTTCTGTTCAAGGGCTTCGAGCAGAATGCCCACCTGGGTGGAGCCTGCGTTGAAGCCGAAGAGTATGGCGCCGGAATTTGTCTGGGCGGAGGGTAGGTTACCGGTCAGCGCGCCGGTGCTGCCACCGCTTGTCGCGAGCGAGCCGGTGCCTGCGCGCACGCCGAGGTCACTGCCGATGCCGCCGCCGAGGGCGAGCGACGAGCTGAGGGACTTCGAAACCGAGCGCTGCATTTCGGCGAAGCGGACCTTCAGCATGACCTGCTGGATGCCGCCGACCGACATCAGATTGGATACCCGCTCCGGCGCGTAGCGTTCTGCCAGCTCGAGAGCGCGTGCAAGCTTTTGTGCCGATGTAACTACGCCGGAAAGGACGATTCCGTCATTGGCGGAGCGCACCTCGATGCGTTCACCCGGGAGGATCTGGCGCAGGCGTTCCTTGAACTCCGACAGATCGGGGGTGACCTGCACCTCAACGTTGGTGATCAACCGGCCGGTCGCATCAAAGAGCGTGAGCGTCGTGGTGCCGGGCGATTTGCCGAGCACGTAGATCGTGCGGTCCGACAGGGAGGAAAGATCCGCAATGCCGGGGTTCGCAATACTCAACTCCGCGAAGGGTGTCTCGCTTTCGACCACGATCGCACGGTTGAGCGGCACCTGCAGCTTGGTGCTGGTCCCGCTTTTTACAATGCGAAGGTTATCCGCCAGGACAGCGGTAGGCGCTGTCACGGCAATTGTGGATACACTAAGCGTAAGCCCCAGAAGAGCTGCCTTCAGAAATCTATCGATTTTCATGTGACCTGCCTTTTTGATCACGCCTCAAAATAGGGTCTTTGTGCCCGCCGTTTGAATAACTCTGCGGCATCTTTGATTTTTTTGCAAGAATCAATGCGTTCGGTTGCAAAGTTACTGTGGATAAATGGCAACAATGCCAATGCGAAAGGCGCCGCCCCCGGCTGGGAGCGGCGCCTGATGTGCAAGGGCTTCGGGGGGTGAAAACCCTTTAGTTTGTGCAGGGTATCGGCAGGTTGACCACCTCCGCGCCGCGGCGCGTGCGGATGGTGCAGACCTTCTCCGCCTGCGCGGCCGGTGCGGCGACTTCTTCGACCAGACCGAGCAAATCGCGCTGGTTCACTTCGATATTGCCCGCGATTTCGACATCGTCACCGGTGCCGACGAGCGCAAGCGCGAGACGCCCGGTGGATTGCGCCTGTGCCAGAGCGGCCACTTGGGTTGGGCTGACGGCGACGGTGACGGTGCGTGCGATCTGTGCGCCCTCGACACTGTCCGAGCTTTGATCGACTGCGATGAGCGAGATCGAAGTCTCGATGAGCTTTGTCACTTCTTCGCGGCCTCGGCCGTCGCCTATGCTGCCGGTCCAGTAGATGTCGACGCGGTCACCGGGGCGCAGGAAGCCCGACACACCCGATGAAACGTCCACCCTGATGGCGAACGCGCGCATGCCGCGCTCAAGCCGCGAGGTCAGGCCAGCGTCCTCACCGGGTTTCGTCACCTTTATCTCTAGCAGTGCTTCGTCTTTCTCAATGGGACGCAGCACGACGCGGGGAGCGTCGGTGTTTTCGGGGAAAATCGCATTTAGCTCGGTGAAGTGACCCTCGGGGAGGGCGTCAATCGGGAAGTTAACTTCACGGACATCTTCCTTAACCAGCTTTTCGCCATACTTCAGCGCGCGGTTCACAACAAAAATCTTTTGTGTGGGAATGATCTCCGATTTGGCGGCTTCTGCACGCGCAATCGCTGTCTTGTATTGGCCGATCTGCCCCTTCGCAAGATACACCGCGCCTCCGGCCAACGCGATGCCGACCAACAGCACGAGCCCAAAAATCATACGCATCCTGTATTCCTCATTTTCTCAAGGTCCGGAAAGTTCCGGACGAGCTTTCATTGTCGTGAGCCTACGGGCTAAACGGGACAGAAATGCGGCAAGATCCAAACCTTCTGGAGGCCCGACAAAGATCAATTTATGCCGTTGCGCAGGTCTTCGAGCGGGGTATCGGTCATATAGGTTCCGACTGCACCAGCCATGGAACTGCTTCCGTTTTGAACATTCGTATACGCGGCAAGGACAATTCCCACGACTGCTGCCGTCAGAACGACCCAGTCGACAGTGACAGCACCGTCTTCACCGCGGATAAACGTCTGTAAAAGATGGACCATATTATCTCACATTCGTATTAAACTGATTGTAGTTGTGGGCGAGAACAGGAAAAGGGGCTGCATTCATGCAGAACGCAGCCCCCCTAAACTGATCAGGCCAATGCCTGAACCAGGATTAGTTGCCCAGAGTGCCACCGATGTTGGTTTGCTGGCCATCGAGGTAAGTGCCGGTCGCGTCTGTCATGTTTGTTGCGCCAGTCTGGATGGAGCCGTAGGCAGCAATGGCCAGACCAACAACCGCAGCTGTCAGAACAACCCAGTCAACTGTCACGGCACCGTCTTCGTCATTGCGGAAGTTTTTCACGAATTTCATCATTTCAGTATCCCTCCAAAGGATAAATAGGTTTCAAGTTTCCAACCCTGCCTTGCGTCCCGGCCCACTCTCATTCAGGCCTGCCCGACTTGGTATGACGCTATATAGCCGGATGATTGGGGCATGAATTTGACCGGAAATACGGCATTTACATTTCAACCGAGATAATTTTGCACGAACTACTCAACCATCTGTTTTATATTGATAAATCCCCTGAAAAAATTTCCGACTGGTTAACGGCGGCGCTCGATATCGGCCAAATGTGGCAACTTCGCCATCTTTGATGCCCTGATTTGCTGGATCGAAAGGGCGTTTTGCGCAATATTGCGGAAAAAGAAGTCAATAATTGAGAGCAGGCCGCATGAAACGCATCCCCCTGACGCTGATGTTGGGCGCAGCACTGGTGTTTTCGCCGGTTTCCGCCCCGCTGATGGCGGACCAGCCAAAGCCCTTTGTCGATTTCCAGCCGAAATTCGTCAAACCGCCCAAGGCGGGCGCAAGCCGGCGCGACAAGATCAAGATCAACCGGCCCGAACCGCCCGTCACACCCGAACCCGTGGCGGTCGCAGCCCCTGCGGCACGTGCGACCCCAGCGACGCCCGGTCAATACGACTGGTTCTGGACCAAGATATCCCCCGATGCGGCGCAATCGGGCCCAGGGCGGCTGGAGCAGGCGATGCTGACGCTGGCGGGGGCGGCGGGTGCGGTGTCCGCGCCACGGCTCCAGCACCTGCAGGACATCGCCGCACTGCATGGCATCGACATTCTACGCTCCAGCATCGGAACGAAGGTATCGCCCGCGCTTGCGCTGGCAATCATCTCGGTCGAATCTGCCGGGCGCAGCGATGCGGTGAGCAGTGCAGGCGCGCAGGGGCTGATGCAGCTCATGCCCGATACCGCGAGCCGGTTCGGCGTGAGCGACAGCACCGTGCCCGCGCAGAACATCGCGGGCGGGATCAAATACCTCGACTGGTTGATGGGGGAGTTCGCGGGCGATCCGATTCTGGTGCTCGCCGGTTACAACGCCGGAGAGGGGTCGGTGCGCAAACATGCAGGCGTGCCGCCGTTCGCCGAGACGCGTGACTATGTGCCCAAGGTGCTGGCGGCGTTTCAGGTGGCCAAGGGGCTGTGCAAGACACCGCCCGAGTTGATCTCGGACGGCTGTGTATTCGCGCAGATGAAGTAGCGCTAGACCAGCGTGGCCTGTGTGGCCGCGCGCAATTCGTCCTCGGTCACGCCTTCGGCACATTCCACGATCCGCAGGCCGCCCTCGACCACGTCGAGCACGCCGAGGTTGGTAATGATGCGGTCCACCACGCCCTTGCCGGTGAGCGGCAGCGTACATTCTTTTAGTACCTTGCTCTCGCCGTGCTTGTTGGTGTGATCCATCACGACAATCACGCGGCCCACGCCCGCCACCAGATCCATCGCGCCGCCCATGCCCTTCACGAGCTTGCCGGGAATCATCCAGTTGGCCAGATCGCCGTTTTCGGCGACTTCCATGGCACCAAGGATCGCCGCGGCGATCTTGCCGCCGCGGATCATGCCGAATGACATGGCCGAATCGAAATAGGCCGTGCGGTTGAGCTCGGTGATGGTCTGCTTGCCCGCATTGATCAGGTCGGCGTCCTCATCGCCCTCGAACGGGAAGGGACCCATGCCGAGCATGCCGTTTTCGGACTGCAGGGTGATGTCCTTGTCGCCGACGTAGTTGGCCACCAGCGTCGGGATCCCGATGCCGAGGTTCACATACATGCCGTCCTCAAGCTCCTGCGCGGCGCGCGCCGCCATCTGGTTGCGGTCCCACATAGTTCAGGCTTCCTTTCCGGTATGTCCGACAGTCGAGCCTTGGGACGCGCGTGCGCCTTCCTCGATCTGTGTCATGATAAGTGCGATATGCGTCACGAGCAGCGGCACATCGGCGACGGTCTGCGCGTCGAATTGCTCGGACGCGATGGTTTTCGCTTCCGCGAGCAGTTCCCGCATGCGGTCTCCTGTCTCGCTCATCGCTGCCTCACGGTGCGCTGTTCGATGCGTTTCTCATGCTCGCCCTGGATAATCCGGTGCACATAGATGCCGGGCAGGTGGATGTGATCGGGATCGAGGCTGCCCTTGGGTACGATCTCTTCGACCTCGACCACGCAGATCTTGCCGCACATGGCGGCGGGCGGGTTGAAGTTGCGCGCGGTCTTGCGGAAGATAAGGTTGCCCGTCTCATCCGCCTTCCATGCCTTCACGATCGCCAGATCGGCAAAGATGCCTTCCTCCAGGATGTAATCCTGCCCGTTCCAGTTCTTCACGTCCTTGCCTTCGGCGATCACGGTGCCGACGCCGGTCTTGGTATAGAAGCCGGGAATGCCGGAGCCGCCCGCGCGCATCCGCTCGGCCAGCGTGCCTTGCGGGGTGAACTCGAGCTCGAGCTCGCCGGAGAGATACTGGCGCATGAATTCGGCATTCTCGCCCACATAGGAGGAGATCATCTTCTTGACCTGCCTGGTCTGGAGCAGGATGCCGATCCCGAAATCATCGACGCCCGCATTGTTGGAGGCGAAGGTGAGATCCTTGGTGCCCGCATCGCGGATCGCGGCGAGCAGCAGCTCCGGGATGCCGCAGAGGCCGAAGCCGCCGGAAGCGATCAACATGCCGTCCGCGAGGATCCCGTCGAGAGCCTCTGCGGCGCTGGCGTATATCTTTTTCATGGATGAGGCTCCCCCGATGTCACACTGTGTTGGGTAGTGTTGTGACGCTGCGGGCAGGGGGTGTCAATGAGATGCCGCGCTGCGGCAAAGAGGGCGCCCGGGACGTCGCCGCCCCGGGAAGTGTCAGGCTTCCTTGGCGGCGCCCTTGCCGGTAGCGGGCTTCTTCGCGGCCGGTTTCCTGGCCGGCGCCTTCTTCTTGGCGGCGGCTTTTCTGGGGGCCGCCTTTTTCGCGGCGGGCTTTTTCTTGGCCGACGGTTTCTTCTTGCCCGCCTTCTCGGCGCGCTCGTCGATCAGCACCACGGCCTGATCGAGGGTGATCTCCTCGGGCTCGATGGTGTCGGGAATGGTGGCGTTGATCTTTTCCCATTTGACGTAAGGACCGTATTTGCCCTTCATCACGTTCACGGGGCCACCCGCTTCGGGATGCTCGCCCAGCTCGCGCAGGGGGGCCGCGGCCACGCCGCGCTGCCCGCGGGAGGCGACTTTCTCAGCCAGCAGTTGCACCGCGCGGTTCATCCCCACGGTGAAGACCTCGTCGATCCCTTCGAGATTTGCGTTTGTGCCGCCGCGGTCGGAGGTGGAGGCTGCGTGTTTGATATAGGGGCCGTAGCGACCGATGTTGGCCCAGACCATGATCCCGTCCTCTGGGTGCGGCCCGATCTCGCGCGGCAACGACAACAGCATCACGGCGCGGTCGAGCGCCAACTCCTCAGGCGGCCATTCCTTCGGGATCGACTGGCGCGGCGGCTTGGGGGTTTCCTCGGTCTGCGCGCCGCGCTGGACGTAGGGGCCGAAACGGCCCTTGAACACGCGGATCTCCTCGCCCTGATCCTCGCCCAGCAGTTTGCCTTCGGGCGGGATGGCGGAGGCTTCGGCTTCCGGATCCGGCGGGCCGAAGGGGCGGGTGTAGCGGCACTCGGGGTAGTTCGAGCAGCCGATGAAAGCACCGCCGGAGCGGGCCGTGCGCATGCTCAGCCGACCGATTTCGCAATTGGGGCACAGGCGCGGGTCCTTGCCGTCGCCCGCATCGGGGAACAGATGCGGCGCGAGCACCTCGTTGATCTTTTCCAGCACTTCGGTGATCCGCAGCTCGGATGTCTCCGCGATGGCGGCGGAGAAATCACGCCAGAACCTTTCGAGCACCTGCTTGTATTCCGCATCGCCCGCCGAGACCTTGTCGAGCTGGTCCTCCAGATCGGCGGTGAAATCATAGCCGATGTAGCGGCGAAAGTAATTCTCGAGAAAGGCCGTCACCAGACGACCCTTATCCTCGGGGATGAGCCGCTGACCCTCGCGGCGAACATAGCCGCGGTCCTGGATGGTGGTCACGATGCTGGCATAGGTGGAGGGGCGCCCGATGCCGAGTTCCTCCATCCGCTTGACCAGCGTGGCCTCGGTATAGCGCGGCGGCGGTTGGGTGAAATGCTGCGCGCCCAGCACGGCATCACGCTCCGCCAGCAGGGCACCTGACTTGCGCTGCATGCCGGACTGCCCGGTATCCCCCGCATCGACGAGCGCATCATCGGCCAGACCTGCGGCCTTGCCGAACTCCTCGCCGTAGTGCGCAGCGGCAGCTTTCTTGAGCGCGTCGCCTTCGGTGATCTGCGGCAGACGGCGTTCGTCCTCATCGGTCACGTCGTCGCGGCCTTCCTCATAGACCCGCAGGAAGCCGTCAAAGAGCACGACCTGTCCGGTGGCGCGCAGCGTGACCTGCCGGTCGGGGGAGGAAATCTCGACTGTTGTGCGCTCAAGACGCGCGCTCTCCATCTGGCAGGCCAGCGTGCGCTTCCAGATCAGATCGTATAGCTTGCGCTGGTCGCCATCCATCAGCTTGAGCGCATCGGCGTCCTTGGACATTTCCGTGGGTCGGATGCACTCATGCGCTTCCTGCGCATTCTTGGCCTTGTTCTTGTAGACGCGCGGGCTGGCGGGGATGTATTTTTCGCCGTAGCGCGCGGTGATCGCCTCGCGGGCCATCTCCACGGCTTCGGCGGCCATGTCGATGCCATCGGTCCGCATATAGGTAATGTGCCCGGCCTCATAGAGACGCTGCGCGGTGCTCATGGTCTGGCGCGCGCCCATGCCGAACTTGCGGCTGGCTTCCTGCTGCAAGGTGGAGGTCATGAAGGGGGCGGAAGGATTGCGGGTGGCGGGCTTGGCCTCGACCGATCCGACCTTGAGATCGCGGCTGGAGACGGCCTGCACGGCCATCTCGGCCTGCGTCGCATCGCCGAGGTCGAACTTGTCGAGCTTCTTGCCCGCAAGCTCTGTCAGCCGCGCCTCGAACTCCTGCCCCGACGGGGTGACGAGCAGGGCCCTGACGCTCCAGTATTCGCGCGGGCGGAAGGCTTCGATCTCCATCTCGCGCTCGGTGATCAGGCGCAGGGTGACTGATTGCACGCGGCCCGCCGACTTGGCACCGGGCAGCTTGCGCCACAGCACGGGCGAGAGGTTGAACCCGACAAGGTAGTCGAGCGCGCGGCGGGCGAGATAGGCTTCCACCAGCGGCATGTCGACCTGGCGCGGGTTCTTCATCGCCTCCGTGACGGCCGTCTTGGTGATGGCGTTGAACACGACGCGGCTGACCGGCGTGTCCTTCTTGATGGACTTGCGCAGTGTAAGCGCTTCTTGCAGGTGCCAGCTGATCGCTTCGCCCTCACGGTCGGGGTCGGTGGCGAGGATCAGTTCGTTGTCGAGTTTGAGCGCGTCGGCGATCGCCTTCATATGTTTCTTTGAGCCGCTGTCGATCTCCCAGAGCATCTCGAAATCGTTCTCGGTATCGACCGAGCCGTCCTTGGGCGGCAGGTCACGCACGTGGCCGTAAGAGGCCAGAACCGTGAAATTGTCGCCCAGATATTTGTTGATCGTCTTGGCCTTGGCGGGAGATTCGACAACGACTACTGGCATTCAATTCTGGTCCTTCGGGGGATTTCTGGCGGCTTGCTTGGCCTTTGTCATGTGGGATGTGGGGGGGCATTGTCAATGCATGTGCCGCTTTGCCCGAACGTGAGCGGCAGGGGAAGACGCCCCGGATCCCGCCCGCCGGGGCAGGCGCGCCGCGGCGCCGCAAAGGCCGTCAGGCTAGACCGTGCGCGACAGCAGGCCGCCCGCGCTGCGCTGTACCTTGCCGTCCATTTCGAGGTCGAGAAGCGCGGGGGTAATGGTCGCGGTGGGGATCTGGAGATCGCGGATCAGCTGATCCTCCGCCAGCGGCGAGGCGCCGAGGCGCTGCAGGATCGACAGGTGCAGGCTCGCCGTTTCGCGCAGGCTGCGCCGGGGTTTTGCAGGCGGCTGCGCGATGCGCTGCGGGGCAGGGGACGATGGCACATCGGCAGACGTCTGTTGCATCGGCCCGAGGCTCTCGATGATGTCGGCGGCATTGCGCACCAACTGGGCGCCGTCGCGGATGAGCATGTTGCCCCCCGACGCGCGCGCATCGAAGGGATGACCCGGCACGGCGAGAACATCGCGCCCCTGGTCAAGCGCGTCGCGCGCGGTGATGAGGCTTCCGGATTTCGCCGCAGCCTCCACCACCACCGTCGCGCGGGCGAGGCCCGATATGATGCGGTTGCGGGTGGGAAAGAAGCGCGCCGTGGGCTGCAGGCCCATGGGCTGTTCCGATAGGCGCAGGCCCTGCTGTGCGATGTCCTGCGCCAGCGCGCTGTTCTCAAGCGGATAGATCACATCGACGCCGCCTGCCTGCACCGCGACGGTGCCATGGGGCAGTGCCGCGAGATGGGCCGCCGCATCGATACCGCGCGCGAGCCCCGAGACGATGACGAAACCCGCCGCGCCCAGATCATGCGCGAGGGTGCGGGCCATGCGGGTGCCCAGCGAAGAGGCGTTGCGCGCGCCAACAAGGGCGATCATCGGGCGCATCAAAAGTGCGGGATCGCCCATCAGCCACAGGAAAGGGGGTGCATCCTCAAGCTCCGCCAGTGCTGCGGGATAGCCGGGATGGTCGATGTGCAAGAGCCTCGCCCCCGCGGCGCGGCCTGCGCGCAATTCTGCGCGCACGACGTCTTCGGGGCAGATCTCATAGCCCGAAACGCCCGCGGCGCGCGCCACCTCAGGCAGCGCGGCCAGCGCATTTTGCGCAGTGCCGTGTTCAGTCAGCAGTCGTTTATACGTGGATATTCCGACCCGGCGCGAGCGCAACAGACGGAGACGGGCAAACTGTTCGTCTTCCGGGGTGGGTGGGAGTGAGGGGTGAGTGGAAGAAGGATTGGTGTCCTTGTCAGTCATCCCGCGGCTCCGTCTGTTGCTGGAATCAGATATACCCGCTGGTGGTTAACAAGGGATGAATCAGTCCGGCAAATGTCGATTGATCACATCGTGCGGTGCCGTGACGCCGGGCATCCTGACGCCGATCCCTGCGCTTGCCGAGCAAAGAGCGCATCGGCCAAAGATCCGAGTCCGGTGGGAGCAGCGTCCGAAAACGCCTTGGCAGGTCCGGTCGGGATGCGCCCTGCGAATACGTCCGATTTCACTCGGGATGAAACTCGCACCATATTATCCGCAAAGCTTTGCAGTGCGCCGCCGCCTCAAGCCGCCGATCCCCCGACCGTCAGCCCGCCGATCATCAGCGTCGGCTGGCCCACGCCGACCGGCACCCATTGACCCTGCTTGCCGCAATTGCCCATGCCCGGATCGAGGCTGGGGTCGTTGCCGATGGCGCGGATCTGCTTGAGCGCGGTCGCGCCGTCGCCGATGAGCGTCGCCCCCTTTACCGGCGCGCCCACGACACCGTCCTTCACGCGGTAGGCCTCCGTGCAGGAGAAGACGAACTTGCCGTTGGTGATGTCCACCTGTCCGCCGCCGAAGCCCACCGCATAGATGCCGTCCTTGAGGCCCGCCACGATATCACCGGGCGCCGTGTCACCGCCCAGCATGTAGGTATTGGTCATGCGCGGCATGGGAATATGGGCAAAGCTTTGTCGGCGGCCGTTCCCGGTACTTTTGACCCCCATCAGGCGGGCGTTCTGCCGGTCCTGCATGTAGCCGATGAGCTTGCCGTCTTCGATCAGGACGTTCCTTGGCGCTGGGCGTGCCTTCGTCATCCACGGAGATCGAACCGCGACGGTCGGGGATGGTGCCATCGTCGAGCACGGTCACGCCCTTGGCTGCGATCTGCTGGCCCATGAGACCCGCAAATGCGCTCGAGCCCTTGCGGTTGAAATCCCCCTCCAGGCCGTGGCCGATGGCCTCATGCAACAGGATGCCGGGCCAGCCGGGGCCGAGCACCACGTCCATCACGCCCGCAGGCGCAGGTTCGGCGCGCAGGTTCACGAGCGCGATGCGCAGCGCCTCGCGTGCCTTGCCTTGCCAGTCCTCGCGCGCCAGAAGCCCGTCCAGACCGATCCGCCCTCCGCCGCCGGCGGTGCCGCTCTCGCGGCGGCCCTCATGTTCGACGATGATGGAGACGTTGACGCGGGTCATGGGGCGGACGTCGCTGACCGACGTGCCCTCGGGGCGCAGGATCTCCACTTCCTGAAGCGAGGCGGCGATGGAGGCGCTGACCTGCACCACCCGCGCATCGAGGCTGCGGCAGAAGTCGTCGATCTCGCGCAGCGTCTCGACTTTGACGGCGAATGCCGCGCCCTCGATCGGGTCCTCGTCGGTATAGAGCTTCTGGTTGGTGCCCTCCGGCGCGTCGGCCCAGGTGCCGCCGCCCGCGCCCACCGCCAGACGCGCGGTCTGTGCCGCCCGTCGCAGTGCGGCCTCGGAGATCTCGGTTGAATGCGCGTAGCCTGCGACCTCGCCGCGCACCGCCCGCAGGCCGAACCCGGTCGCCGCATCATAGCTTGCGGTCTTGAGGCGGCCGTCATCGAACATCAGCGCTTCGGAACGGCGCCGCTCAAAGAAGAGCTCGCCGTCATCGGCGCCCGCCACTGCATCGCGCAGCACGCCAAGCGCCGTGTCGCGGTCGAGCAAGGCATCGAAGGGGGAAAAGCGGGTGTCGGCCATGGGTGATGTCTCCGGCAAGGGGAAGAGGCGATGGATGGTGCGGGGCGCCGGGACGAGGGTCCATTTGACGCAAGCATAGTACTTTCTTTCGTAACCAGAATATGATTGTAAGGCGCCAGATTACAACGGCGGAGCTGCCATTCCGCCCGTTTCAGCCACCTAGGGTCAAGAATATCAGGACGGAAACGATGACAAAGCATTTCACACTTGCCGGTCTTATGGCTGGCCTCACGAGCCTGCCCGCCTGGGCGCAAAGCGTTGATCCGGAAGGGCTCGATATCATTGGCGTCCCGACCAACGGGGAAATGGGCTTCCAGCCTGCCGTGACGGAACTCGCCATGGATCTGCAATGGCTCGACGGCATGATTCTGGTGATCATCACCGTGATCACGATCTTCGTGACCGGCCTCATGGCCTGGGTCGCCATCCGCTACAACGCCAATCGCAACCCCAAGCCCGCGAGCTTCACGCACAACACGCCGGTCGAGATCGCATGGACCATCGTGCCGATCCTGATCCTCGTGGGTATTGGCGCATGGTCCTTGCCGATCCTGTTCCGCCAGCAGGAAATTCCTGTCGCAGACGTGACGATCAAGGCGATCGGCAACCAGTGGTACTGGTCCTATGAGTACGTGGATCATGACTTTGGCTTTGACAGCTACATGATCGGCGCACCCGCACTGGGCGGCGAGAACCGCAAGACGCCGGAAGTCATCGCGCAACTGGAAGAAGCAGGCTATTCTGAAAACGAATGGTTGCTTGCGACGGATACGGCAGTGGTCGTGCCGGTTAACCAGACGGTCGTGATTCAGGTGACGGGCTCGGACGTGATCCACTCCTGGACGATCCCCGCCTTCGGCGTCAAGCAGGACGCGGTGCCCGGTCGTCTGGCCGAGTTGTGGTTCGAGGCAGAGCAGGAAGGCGTGTACTTCGGTCAGTGCTCCGAGCTTTGCGGGATCGCCCACGCCTATATGCCGATCACGGTAAAGGTCGTCTCCGAGGAGGCCTATGCCGAATGGCTGCTGCGCGCGCAGGAGGAGTACGCCGGTATTCCGCAGCCTGTGACGGTTGCGGCGGCGGACTGAACTGGCCGGGCGGGGGCATTCCCCCGCCTGACCGTCGCGGCGGCGCCTGAGCCTGCGCCGCGCATACTCTCAACGGCTTGCCATGGGACACACGGATAATGACGGACGTGACCAACTCACAGAGCTTCGAAGACGAGCCGCAGCTTGGCGATTACTACGCGCTGATGAAGCCGCGGGTGATGCAGCTCGTGGTGTTCACGGCGCTGGTGGGCATGCTGGCGGCACCCGTGGCGGTGAACCCGGTGATCGGCTTTGCGTCGATCCTGTTCCTGGCCATCGGCGCGGGTGCGTCCGGCGCGCTCAACATGTGGTGGGATGCCGATATCGACGCGGTGATGAAGCGGACGGCCAAGCGCCCGATCCCTGCGGGCAAGGTCAGCGCGCAGTCGGCCATGTATCTTGGCTGTGCGCTTGCGGGGCTGTCGGTGATGATGCTCTCGCTGAGTGCGAACCTTCTGGCGGGCTTCATGCTCGCATTCACGATCTTTTTCTACGTGGTGCCCTATTCGATGTGGCTCAAACGCTCGACGCCGCAGAACATCGTGATAGGCGGCGCTGCGGGAGCCTTTCCGCCGGTGATCGGATGGATCATCGCCACGGGCGAGATCGCCGTGCTGGAGCCCTGGCTCATGTTCGCGCTCATCTTCATGTGGACGCCACCGCATTTCTGGGCGCTGGCGCTTTTCATGCGCAACGACTACGACGACGCCAAGGTGCCGATGCTGACCGTGACGCATGGCCGCCGCACGACGCGGAACCACATTCTGGGCTATACCGTTTTCCTCGTGATCCTCGCGGTCGGGACGGCCTTCACGGCCATCGGCGGCTGGATCTACCTCGCGACGGCGCTCGTGCTCAATGCCCTGTTCGTGAAGGGCGCATATGATATCTGGCAGCCGCGACGAAGTGATGTCTGAGGCCGACAACTTCGCCATTGAGCGTAAGTTTTTCCGCCTCTCGCTGTGGTATCTATTTGCGCATTTCGGCGCGATTCTCCTCGAGGCGACCCTGAAACCCATCGGATACGGAGGCTGGTAATGCCACTCAAACCCGAACATGAGATCCATACACGCCGCAAGGGGCTCAACATCGGCGTGGGCCTTATGCTGGGCAGCTTCGTGCTGCTGATCATGCTGCTGACCTTCACCAAGATCACCTCGCCCGAATTCCGGATCCCCGCATCCCAGGCAAACGGTGTCGGCAGTCAGATCCCCGCCGGAGGGAGCGACTGATGGCCATGACAGGACCGCAGAAAACCGTGGCCCAGACCGTGGGTCTGGTCGTCGTGATGGCGGGTCTCGCTTGGGCGTCCGTGCCGTTTTATGACTGGTTCTGCCGCGTGACGGGGTTCGGCGGCACGACGGGCTACGCCACCGTCGCACCCGATGACGTGCTTGAGGAGACGATCACAGTGCGCTTCGACGGCTCGCTCAACAATCGGATGTCCTGGGAGTTCAAGCCTGTCGTGCGCGAGATGGAGATCCGCATCGGCGAGACGGGGCTGGCCTTTTACGAGGCGTACAACCCCACCGACCGGCCCATCGCCGGCATGGCCTCCTACAATGTCACCCCCTACCAGGCGGGCGGCTTTTTCGAGAAGATCGACTGCTTCTGCTTCGAGGAGCAGGTACTGGCGCCCGGCGAACGGGTTCAGATGCCCGTGAGCTTCTTCGTCGATCCCGAAATCGTGGATGACCGCGAAGGTCAGTATATACATACCATCACGCTCTCCTATACATTCTACGAAATCGATCTGCCGGAGGGATATGCCGTCCTCGACGCAGACGCCGCAACCGAGCTTAACTGAGACAGAACTAGGGACGCCCATCATGGCCCATGCAAAGAACCACGATTATCACATTCTCGCGCCGTCGATCTGGCCGCTGCTGAGCGCTCTGTTCGGCTTCGTCATGCTGACGGGCGGCGTGCTCTGGATGCACGACGTCACGCCATTCGTCTTCCTGATCGGCTTCGTGGGGACGCTCTACTGCATGTTCGCCTGGTGGTCCGAGGTCGTCGAGGAGAGCAGGATCGGCGATCACACACCGGTGGTCCAGATCGGACTGCGCTATGGCTTCATCCTGTTCATCATGTCCGAAGTGATGTTCTTCGCCGCGTGGTTCTGGAGCTTCTTCAAGCACGCGCTCTATCCGATGAACGAATATGTCGGGTCCACCTACGTCCCGCCGCAGATCTATCAGGTCGATGCCTTCCATCTGCCGCTGATCAACACGCTGGTCCTGCTGCTGTCGGGCTGTGCCGTCACATGGGCGCACCACGCGTTGGTGCATGGCAACAACCGCTCGGACCTCAAGAACGGTCTGCTGATCGCGGTCGTGCTGGGTGTGCTCTTCACTGCGCTGCAGGGATACGAGTATAACTACCTTCTCTATCAGGGCTGGGAATTTGGCGGCGACAAGTTCTTCTCCAACTTCTTCATGGCCACCGGCTTTCACGGCGCGCATGTGATCATCGGCACGATCTTTCTGCTGGTGTGCTGGTTCCGCGCCCGTGCCGGCCATTTCACGCCCGAACGCCACGTCGGTTTCGAGGCGGCGGCATGGTACTGGCACTTCGTCGATGTGGTCTGGCTGTTCCTCTTCTTCGCCGTCTACATCTGGGGTATCCCCGCGAACTGATCGCGGGCTTGCACCCAACGCCTATCGGTTTACAACACGCGCGCGGGGCCATGGCCTCGCGCGTTTTCCGTCTCACATCCTTTTGGGGTCCGTCATGCGCCGCCTTCTCTTTCTCGTTCTCATCGGTGCCGGAGGCGCGGCGGTCCTGCTCTGGCTGGGTTTCTGGCAGATGCAGCGGCTCGACTGGAAGCAGGGCGTGATCGCGGATATCGACGCGCGCATCGCCGCGGCGCCGATCCCGTTGCCGGACGTGCTCGACCCCGAGGAGGATACCTATCTGCCCGTCGAGGTCCGGGGCGTGGTCGAGCCAGATTATCTGCGGGTGCTGGTCAGCCAGAAGGAGATCGGCGCCGGCTACCGCATCATCTCAGCGTTCGACATGGGCGGGCGCCGCGTCCTGCTGGACCGCGGGTTCATGCCGGTGGATCAGGACGCCGTTTCGGTCCATGCAGGCTCCGTGACGGTGCGCGGCAATCTGCAATGGCCGCAGGAAACCGACGGCTTCACGCCGGAGCCGGATCTGGATGCCAACATCTGGTTCGCCCGCGATGTGGCGGCGATGGCCGCAGCCCTCGGACACCGATCCGGTGCTCGTGGTGGCGCGACAGACCTCCTTTTTGCGATGGCTCGATCACGCCGCTGCCGGTTGACACCGCCGCCATTCCGAACGACCACCTGCAATACGCCGTCACCTGGTTCTCGCTCGCTGCGATCTGGATCCTGATGAGCGGTGCCTTTGTCCTGCGCGCCCGCCGCGCCCCAACGCCTGCGAGCTGAACCATGCGCTATATCTCCACCCGTGGCACCGCGCCGATCCTGACCTTCGAGGAGGCGATGCTGACCGGGCTTGCCCGCGACGGGGGCCTTTACGTGCCCGAGACATATCCCGCAGCTGAGCCGCGCGGACATCGCCGCCATGGCAGGTCGTCCCTATGAGGAGGTGGCCTTCACGGTCATGCGGCCCTTCATCGGCGATACCTTCACCGACGCTGAATTCCGCGATCTGATTGCCAAGGCCTATGCCGGTTTCGGCCACACGAGCCGTGCGCCGCTGAAGGAACTCGCGCCCAACCACTTCCTGCTGGAGCTGTTTCACGGGCCGACACTGGCGTTCAAGGATTTCGCGATGCAGCTCATCGGCCAGATGTTCCAGCTCGCACTGGGCCGCAAGGGCAGCCGCGTGACCATCGTGGGTGCCACCTCCGGCGATACGGGCTCCGCGGCGATCGAGGCTTTCCGCGGCCTCGACAATGTCGATGTCGTGATCCTCTATCCGCACGGCCGCGTGTCGGAGGTGCAGCGGCGCCAGATGACCACACCCGTGGAGAGCAACGTGCATGCGTTGGCGCTGGAGGGCGATTTCGATGACTGCCAGGCGCGGCTCAAGGACATGTTCAACGATTTCGAATTCCGCGACGGGGTGAAGCTTGCGGGCGTCAATTCCATCAACTGGGGCCGGGTGCTGGCGCAGGTCGTCTATTACTTCACCTCTGCCGTGAGCCTCGGCGCGCCGGAGCGCAAGGTGAGCTTTACCGTGCCCACCGGCAATTTCGGCGACATCTTCGCGGGCTACATCGCCAAGCGGATGGGCCTGCCAATCGGCGAACTCATCGTGGCCACCAACCAGAACGACATCCTGCACCGCTGCCTGTCGGGACATGGCTATCACAAGGACAAGGTGCATCCCTCGATCAGCCCGTCGATGGACATTCAGGTAAGCTCCAACTTCGAGCGCGCGCTGTTTGACGCCTATGACCGCGACGGGGGTGCCGTGGCCCAGCTGATGGCCGAACTGGGGCAGGGCGGCTTCGATGTCTCGCAAGGGGCGGCGCAGGCCTTGTCCGAGCATTACCGATCGGGCCGCGCTTCCGAGGAGGAGACGTCGCTGACCATCGCCCACGTCCTCAACCACAGCGCGGAGCTGCTGTGCCCGCATTCCGCCGTCGGCGTGAAGGTGGCCGAAGACCTGCGCGATCCGGCGACCCCGATGATCACGCTGGCCACCGCCCATCCCGCCAAATTTCCCGACGCGGTCGAGGCGGCGACGGGCATCCGCCCGCCCTTGCCCCCGCGCATGGCCGACCTCTATGACCGGCCCGAGCGGCTGATCCGCGTGCCGAACGACCTTGACGCGCTCAAGACCCAAATCAAAGGACTGATTGCCTCGTGACACTGCAAACACACCGCCTTTCCAACGGTTTCCGCATCGTGACCGAACATATGCCGGGCCTTGCCTCAGCCTCTATCGGGATCTGGGTCGGCGCCGGTGGCCGGCATGAGACACCCGCCCAGAACGGCATCGCGCATTTTCTGGAGCATATGGCGTTCAAGGGTACCAAAACACGCGTCCGCGCTGCAGATCGCCGAGGCCATCGAGGACGTGGGCGGCTACATCAACGCCTATACCTCGCGCGAGGTGACGGCCTATTACGTGCGCGTGCTGGAGAATGACGTGCCGCTCGGGTTGGAAGTGATCGCCGATATCCTGCGCAATCCGGTGATGGACGACGCGGAGATCGAGGTGGAGCGCGGCGTGATCCTGCAGGAGATCGGGCAGGCGCTCGATACGCCCGACGATGTGATCTTCGACTGGTTGCAGGAACAGGCCTATCCCGACCAGCCCATGGGCCGCACCATCCTTGGCCCGGCCGAGCGCGTGTCGAACTTCAGCCGCAGGGATCTGACCGGCTTCATCGACCAGCACTACGGCCCCGAGCAGATGATCCTCGCCGCCGCCGGTGCGGTGGATCATGCCGCACTGGTGGCCATGGCCGAGAAGCTCTTTGGCGATATGGAGCCGAAGGCGCTGGTGCAGGCGCTGCCGGCGGTGTTCCGGGGCGGTGAGCACCGTCAGGGTCAAGGAACTGGAGCAGGCGCATTTCGCGCTCGCCTTCGACAGTCCCGGCTACCGAACGGATGACATCTACGTGGCGCAGATTTACGCCTCCGCCCTCGGTGGCGGCATGTCGAGCCGCCTGTTTCAGGAAGTGCGCGAGAACCGGGGGCTGTGCTACACCATCTTCGCGCAGGCCGGCGCCTATGCCGATACCGGCATGATGACCGTCTATGCAGGCACATCCGGCGAGCAGCTGCCCGAACTTGCCACCATCACCATCGACGAGATGAAACGCGCCGCCAGCGACATGTCGCCCGCCGAGGTCGCGCGTGCGCGCGCGCAGATGAAAGCAGGGCTGCTGATGGGGCTGGAGAGCCCGAGCAACCGCGCCGAACGGCTGGCCCGGCTGATCCAGATCTGGGACCGTGTGCCGCCGCTGGAAGAGACGATCGCCCAGATCGATGCGGTCACGACCGGCGATGTGCGCGACTTCGCCGAGCGTATGGCCGCAACGGCGCCTGCGGCGCTCGCACTCTACGGTCCGGTGGCCGATGCCCCCACGCTGGAGGCCCTGGAGGCGCGGCGCGCCGCCTGATGCTGCTGATCCGGCGCAAACTGAAGCTCGAGACGGAGCGGATGACCCTGCGTCCGCCTGTGCATCAGGATTTCCGCGCCTGGGCCGCATTGCGCAGTGCGAGCCGCGAATTTCTCACGCCATGGGAGCCGGCCTGGTCGTCCGACCATCTGAGCCGCAAGGCGTTTTCGAACCGCGTCTACTGGGCCAACCGCTCGATCAATGCGGGCACGGCGCTGCCGCTGTTCCTGGTGCGGCGCGAGGACCAGACGCTGCTCGGCGCCATCACGCTCGACAATATCCGGCGCGGCCCGGCGCTGGCGGGCACGCTGGGCTATTGGACGGGCGAGGCTTTCGCGCGGCAGGGCTACATGCGCGAGGCGATCGAGACCGTCGTGCATTACGCCTTCACCCATCTGGAGCTGAGCCGGATCGAGGCTGCCTGCTTGCCGGAGAACGCCGCATCGCGCGGGCTGCTGGAACGCTCAGGGTTCAAATACGAAGGCGTTGCGCAAAGCTATCTGCAGATCGACGGGCGCTGGCGGACCCATGTGCTCTATGCCTGCTTGCGCGGTGACCGTCGCGGCAAAACGGACGCGGCCTGAAACCCGCGGCGTATCTGCACGAAAATGCAGCGGGATCATCTGTCGCAGGGCGCGCAGGGCATCATGGTTTTGTGAATGCGAAGACCGGTGCTATCGTTCGGCATGCTCATCCGTCTCTGCCTTTCCCTGATGTTGTTCGCTGCCCCGCTTGCTGCCCAGACGGTGCGGCCTGACCGCACGCCGAGCCATTGCCACGCGTTGGCGGATGCGACGCCGGGCATGCAGTATTTTCATCGCGCCTCCCTGCGCGAGGTGCCTGACGAGACGGTGGACCTGCATTATGTTGGCCACGCAAGCTTTCTGATCCGGAGCGCGCGGGGGCTCAACATGGTGACGGATTTCACGGGCTTCATCGGCTCCACCCGGATGATCCCCGATGTGGTCACGATGAACCACGCCCATGACACCCATTGGACACCTTTCCCCGATCCTGCGATCCCGCATGTGCTGCGTGGCTGGGGGGAGACGCACGGCGCGGGGGTCGACCCATCATCTCGAGCTGGGCGAGGTGCTGGTGCGCAATGTGTCCACCGATATCCGGTCGCAGTTTTCGGGCTATGAGGACAAGGGCAATTCGATCTTCATCTTCGAGCTTGCCGGGCTCTGCATCGGTCATTTGGGCCATTTGCACCATGCCCCGAACGATGAGCAATTCGCGGCCATCGGCAGGCTGGATGTCGTGATGGCGCCGGTCGATGGCGGCTATACGCTCGATCAGCCGACGATGATCGCCGTGCTCAAGCGGTTGCGCTCGCGCATCGTGATCCCGATGCACTGGTTCTCCGAGTTCGCCTTGCGCGACTTTCTGGACGGGATGGCGGATGAGTTCGCGGTGGTCGAGCTCGAGGAGCCGATGCTCAACGTGGGCCGCGATGCGCTGCCCTCGCGGCCCACGATAATGGTGCTGCGCCCCGCATATCTTAGAGATGAATAGCGCAAGACGCTTGCATCCGGCGCTGGCGCGTTAGATCAAACTGCATGACACATTCCCTGATGCCCGCCGATGACACATTTGCCGAAACCCTGCGGTCGGCATTGCCCGAGGGCACGCTCGACACCGCCTCCGCAGGCTATCTCGAAGAGCCGCGCGGGCGCTATGCCGGTCAGGCGGGCCTGCTGGCGCGGCCCCGCACGGTAGAGGAGGTGGCGGTGCTGATCCGCCACGCAGCGGCGGCGCGCGTGGGCGTCGTGCCCTACGGTGGCGGTACGGGGCTCGTGGGGGGGCAGGTGGCGCCCGATGGGGCAGCCCCGCTGATCCTGTCGCTGGAGCGCATGACGGCGATCCGCGCGGTGTATCCGGAAGAGAACGTGATGATCGCGGAGGCGGGCGCGATTCTGGCCGATGTACAGAAGGCAGCGGAGGCGCAGGACCGGCTATTCCCGCTGTCGCTGGCGGCGGAGGGCACCGCCCGGATCGGCGGCAACCTTGCGACAAATGCGGGCGGAACCGGCGTGCTGCGCTACGGCAACGCGCGGGATCTGTGTCTGGGGCTGGAAGCGGTGCTGCCCGACGGGCAGATCTGGCACGGCCTCACGCGGCTGCGCAAGAACAACACCGGCTATGACCTGCGCCACCTGTTGATCGGGGCGGAGGGGACGCTGGGGGTCATCACGGCAGCCGCGCTCAAGCTCTTCCCCCGGCCCGCGCAGACGGGCACGGCGCTGCTGGTGGTGGAGAGCCCGGGCGCGGCCCTGCAGCTTCTGAGCCTTGCGCGCAGGCAGTTTGGCGAAATGGTCAGCGCTTTCGAGCTCATGCACCGGCAGGGGTTCGATTTCCTGACTGAAACCATGCCAGAGTTGCGCCAGCCCTTCGAGAGCCCGCCGGAATGGTGTGTGCTGATCGAGTTGGGACTGGCGGCAGATATGGATCCGCAAGCGGGGCTGGAAAGGCTGTTCGCCGCGGCGGCGCAGGCGGGGCTGGTGCCCGACGGGCTCATCGCGCAATCGAGCGTGCAGGCCGATGCATTTTGGGCGATCCGCGAGAGCATTCCGGAGGCCAACCGGCGGATCGGTGCGGTGTCGAGCCATGATATCTCCGTGCCCCTCGGCGCGATCCCCGAATTTATCGACACGGCAGGCAGCAGGCTTGCCGCGATGGGGGATTTCAGGATCAATTGCTTTGGCCATGTGGGCGACGGAAACCTACACTACAACGTCTTTCCGCAAGCCGGACGGACGCGTGCGGACCACGAAAACCAGCGGTCCGCGATCAAGACCTGTGTGCACGATCTGGTGGCCTCGCTCGGCGGTTCGATCTCTGCAGAGCATGGTGTGGGGCGGCTCAAGGTGGCGGATCTGGAAACCTACGGCGAGCCCGCCAAACTGTCCGCGATGCGCGCGATCAAGGCGGGGCTCGATCCGCTGGGGATCATGAACCCCGGCGCCGTGCTGCGCGGATAAGGGGCCAGCCCCCTGTCGCTGAGTTGCATCGGAACTCCCTGGCGATAAACGGCCTGCAGAGGCGGACAGGACCGTGGAGCGTTCAGTGACCCTCGAAGGCGCAGAGGGTCTGGACATCCATGCCCATCGCCTCCAGCCGCTTGCGCCCGCCGAGTTCTGGCAGGTCGATGATGAAACTGGCCGAAATGATCTGTGCACCCAGTCGCTCCAGCAACTTGATGCCCGCCTCCGCGGTGCCGCCCGTGGCCAGCAGGTCGTCCACCAGCAGAACCTTCTCGCCCGGTTCCACCGCGTCGTCGTGGATCTCCATCGTGGCCTGACCGTATTCGAGGATGTAGTCCTGGCTCAGTGTCTTGCCCGGCAGCTTGCCCTTCTTGCGGATCGGCACGAAACCCACGCTGAGTTGGTGCGCGATGGCACCCCCCATGATGAAGCCGCGCGCCTCAAGCCCCACGACCTTGTCGATGCGCATCCCGGCGTAGGGATGAAGCATCTGGTCGATGGCCATGCGAAAGCCGCGCGCATCGGCGAAAAGGGTCGACACGTCGCGGAACATGATCCCTTCATGCGGGAAGTCGGGAATAGTGCGGATGTAGTCGCGGGTCGTTTTCATGAGGTGCTCCGGCGCAGGGTGGCGGTGAGGACGCCCATCGCCACCAATGCGCCGCCTCCCGCACGGGTGATCCAGGTGATGATGTGCGGCCTGGCGATCATGTGGCGCAGGCGGTCCGCCGCCAGCGCATAGGCCAGCGCGTTCAGCGCCGCGAGGCCGACAAAAGTGGCGATCAGGATGGCGAACTGAGGCAACAGCGGCGCGTCCGGGCGCACGAACTGCGGTACGAAGGCAATGAAGAACGCGATGCTCTTGGGATTGAGGGCGGTGACGGCGGCGGTATGGCCGAAAACGCGGGACGGCGTGACGTCGCGCGCGCCGGGCAATTCTGGCCCGCCCGAGGGCGCCGAGCGCAGGAGTTTGACACCGAGATAGACGAGATAGGCGGCACCGAGCCATTTCAGGACGGTGAATGCCGTCGCGGAGGCCAGCACGAGCGCGCCTAGGCCCAGAAGCGAGGCGGTCATGGCGACCAGATCACCCAGAGCCACGCCCGCTGCAGAGGCGACGGCGACCGACCGGCCCTTGGAGAGCGCATAGCTCAGCACCAGAAGGACCGTGGGGCCTGGAATGAGCAGGAGGGCGGTGGAGGCTGCGGCGAAGGCGAGCCAGAGGTCGAAGGGCATGGGCGTGCTTTCCGTGAGGGGACGCGGAGGATCGCCGCCACCCTGTCGTGTTCTCCAAGGGGGTTCAAGGTGTTGCGGCTGCTTTTTGACGTGGTGCTGCGGCTATTTCGGCCCTAGCTGCAGCACCGCGAGTGTCAGAGCAGGCGCGAAGCAACTGCATCGAGCTTCGTCATCAGCGCCGGGTCGCGGGCGTCCGGCGCGGTGAGGATGGCGTACTCCAGCGCGCGGTCGCAGCCGTGCGGGCAGGGCGCGCGCTGGGCGTCCAGCAAGGATGGCAGATGCGAGACGAGATCGCGGGCGTGTGCGGCGTTGCCCTGCAATATCTTGATGATTTCGGTGACATCGACTTCGCCGTGGTGCGGGTGCCAGCTGTCGTAATCGGTGATCATCGCGATGGAGGCGTAGCAGAGTTCTGCCTCGCGGGCGAGTTTGGCCTCGGGCATGTTGGTCATGCCGATGACGTCCGCGCCCCAGACCTCGCGGTACATCCTGCTCTCCGCGAGGGTTGAGAATTGCGGCCCCTCCATCGCCAGATAGGTGCCGCCGCGGTGCACGCTCACGCCCGCCGCTTTCGCTGCCGCCTCCGCCGCATCCGAAAGGCGCGGGCAGGTGGGCTGCGCGACGCTCACATGCGCGACGCAGCCGGTCCCGAAAAAGGATTTTTCCCGCGCGATTGTGCGGTCGATGAATTGATCTACGATGACGAAATCACCCGGCGCCATCTCCTCCCGGAAGGACCCGCAGGCGGAGACGGAAAAGACGTCCGTGCAGCCCAGGCGCTTGAGCGCGTCGATGTTGGCGCGGTAGGGCACGGTGCTCGGAGAGTGGACATGGCCGCGCCCGTGACGGGGCAGAAAAACCATCGCCGTGCCGCCGAGCGTGCCGGTGAGGACGGCGTCAGAGGGCGCCCCCCAAGGGGTGTCGACGGTGACCCATTCCGGATCTTCCAAACCGTCGATCTCATAGATGCCAGAGCCGCCGATGACGGCGATTTTCGTAGCGGGCATGGGGGTCTCCTGTGGCCGGTTCCGGTCGATGGTGGCGCGGGGGCGAGGCGATTGCAAGCAGGCAGGCGGCGGCTTCACGGGCACGTCAGACACTGCCCGACCGCGCGCCCGTGCTGCGTATCGCCGCAGTTCGGCAGGGCGCCCGCCCCGCCTGGCTTTCCTTCCGGGCGCGCATGGGCTAGGTGCGGGGCTCATTCAACCGACCCGTCCGCAGGAGCCGCCATGGCACGCACCACATTTCGCAGTTTCACCAAGGCCCTCACCCCCAACGATGTGACCGATCTGCGCTGGATGGGCGATGACGGATTCTCGGTGAGCCGGATGCGGATCGAGTTGCTGTCGGGTCTCACGGTCGCGCTCGCGCTGGTGCCCGAGGCGGTGGCCTTTGCCTTCGTCGCGGGTGTGCATCCGCTGGTCGGTCTCTATGCGGCGTTCCTGGTGGGGCTGATCACGGCGCTCATCGGCGGGCGGCCGGGCATGATTTCGGGCGCGACGGGCGCGCTGGCGGTTGTGATGGTCGCACTCGTGGCGCAGCACGGTGTGGAATACCTCTTTGCCACCGTGGTCCTGATGGGGCTGTTGCAGATCTTCGCGGGCGTGATGCAATGGGGCAAGTTCATCCGTCTGGTGCCGCATCCGGTGATGCTGGGCTTCGTCAACGGGCTCGCCATCGTCATCTTCCTCGCGCAACTGGGGCAGTTCAAGGTCCCCGGCACCATGGTCGATACCGGCCATGGCATGGGCGGTGGCGAATGGCTCACGGGTCTGCCGCTCTACCTGATGCTGTCGCTGGTGGCGGCGACGATGGCGATCATCTGGGTCACGCCGCGCATCACGAAGGCGATCCCGGCCCCGCTGGCAGGCATCGGGATCGTCGCTGCCGTCGTGATCTTCACCGGCATGGATGTGCCGCGTGTGGGCGACCTCGCCTCCATCCAAGGCGGGCTGCCGAGCTTTCACAACCCATTCGGGACGGGTGAAGGGCTCTATGGCACGCCGCTGGCGCCGCTGACCCTTGAGACCTTTTACATCATCCTGCCCTACGCGGTGATCCTCGCGGCCATCGGCCTGATCGAGAGCTTGCTGACGCTCAACCTGGTGGGCGACATGACAAACACCCGCGGCGGCGCCAGCCAGGAGTGCATGGCGCAGGGCGTGGCCAATACCGTGACCGGGTTCTTCGGCGGGATGGGCGGGTGCGCGATGATCGGGCAGTCGATGATCAACGTGAAATCGGGCGGCCGCACGCGAGTCGCCGGGATTGCGGCGGCGGTTTGCCTATTGCTCTTCATCGTGGTCGCGGCACCGCTGATCGAGCTCATTCCGCTGGCGGCATTGGTCGGCGTGATGTTCATGGTGGTGATCGGGACATTCGCGTGGAACTCCCTTACCATCCTGCGAAAGGTGCCGCTGACGGATGCTTTCGTGATCCTGCTGGTCACGGTGGTGACGGTGCTGGAGGATCTTGCGGTGGCCGTGGTCGTCGGCGTCATCGTGAGCGCGCTCGCCTACGCTTGGAACAATGCGCGGCGCATCCATGCAAAGACATATGTGACGCCGGAGGGGGCGAAGGTCTATCAGGTGCAGGGGCCATTGTTCTTCGGCTCCGCCGAGGGCTTCGCGGAGCTCTTTGACGTGCCGGGCGATCCGGCGGTCGTGATCGTGGATTTCGACGACAGCCGCGTGGTGGATCAATCCGCCCTGCAGGCGATCGAGGCTGTGGCCGCGAAATACGAGGCGGCGGGCAAGCGGATCGAGCTGCGCCATCTGACCCGCGACTGCCACGCGCTTCTCACCAAGGCGGGGCATCTGATGATCGACAGCGATGATGACCCCGACTACCAGGTGGCGGTGGACTATCAGGTCCGCACTGGGATACTGGGCGGCCATTAGGCTGCGCGCCTCCCGGTCCTGGCCCGCGCTTCGGTGGACTTGTGTGCAGTCGCCGCTAGGTCATTTGTAGCTTGCAGCGCGGCCCGTGCCCGATGCGTTCAGGCTTGAGCAGGGGAGAAAGACAATGGAACCGGTAAAGATCCTTGCGCAGCAGCTGCGCGATATTGCGCGCGGTGCCATCGAATTGCTGCCGCAGCTGATCGTGGCTCTGGGTGTCATCATCCTGACAGCCCTCCTGAACAAGCTCGGCAGCGCGATCGCGGGCCGCATCCTCGCGCGCACGCGGATGCGCCAGAGCCTCAAGGAGCTGATATCGCTGCTGGTCTCCATTCTCATCTGGATCCTGGGGATAATGATCGCCGCGATCATCCTGTTTCCGGGCCTGACCCCGTCGAGCATGCTGGCCGGGCTCGGCATCGGCTCCGTTGCGATCGGCTTTGCCTTCAAGGACGTGTTCGAGAACTTCCTCGCCGGGATCATCATCCTGTTCCGCCGTGAGATGCGGATCGGGGACCATATCGAGTGCGAGGGGATCGAGGGCGAGGTGACCCATATCGCCATTCGCGAGAGCCACATCAGCCAGACCGACGGGCAGCTGGTGATTGTTCCCAATTCCATCCTGTTCAAGAACCCGGTGACAATTCGTACGCAGCATGAGCTGCGCCGCGTCACGGTGATCTGCGGCGTGGCCTACGACGTCGATGTGGACAATGCCCGCGAAGTCATCCGCGGTGCCGTGCAGAGCTGCGAGACCGTCTCCGACGGCGACAAGCCGGTGCAGATCTTCGCGCAGGAATTCGCGTCCTCCTCGATCAACTTCGAGGTGACATGGTGGACCGGCTCTACTCCGCTTGAGGTGCGCCGCTCGCGCGATGAAGTCGTGGCGGCGGTCAAGCGCGCGCTGGACGGCGCGGGCATCGAGATCCCGTTCCCCTACAGGACGCTGACCTTCAAGACCCCGGTGCCGATCGCGCAGGACGCCGACTGACGCGTGCGGCGCACGGTCAGTCGTCGGGGCGGATGATCTCGAAGACTTCGCGCACGGCGGTGTAGTCGCGGTAGCCCAGACGGCTGAGCGGGACGTAACGGGTCACGTCAAAGCGTCCCTCCACAAGGCAATCGTCGCGCAGGTGGACGCCCACGACCTCGCCGAAGCAGACGAAATTGGCCTCGCCCTCGATCCGGACGATCTGAGTCATGCGGCATTCAAGGGCGGCGGGGGTGTTTGCCATGCGGGGGCAGTCGATCTCGCTGCATTCGGCCTTCTCTATGCCCGCATGGGCGAATTCATCGGTGCCGTGCGGCAGGGTGGCTGAGGATTTGTTCATCGCGTCGCGCGCGGCGTATTCGACGATGTTGACGCAGAAGACGCCCGTCGCCTTGATGTTCGCCATGCTGTCCTTGGTGCCGTCCACATCGTCCTTGATGCCCGTCGAGGCGAACATGACCTGCGGCGGGACGTAGGCGACTCCGTTGAAGAAGGAGTAGGGCGCGATGTTGTCGTGACCCTGCGCGTCGCGGGTCGAAATCCAGCCGATGGGGCGCGGGGTGACGATGGCGTTGAAGGGGTTGTGCGGCAGGCCGTGGCCGTCGGAGGGTCGGTAGAACATCTGGCTCCTTTCGGGGAATTGTTGAACTCACAGCTAGCGCCGTGATAGGCCGCTGACCAGACCAAACCCTACCCGGAGCGCCCAGAGCCCTTGTACCAGCTAGCCGCCGAGACTGCCGATGACCACTGGGAGGTCGAGGCGCTGTATGACACCTGCTTTGCGCCGGGGCGCACGGCGCTTTCCTCTTACCGTTTGCGCGAAGGGGTGCCGCCGGTGCCGGGGCTGAGCCTCGTGGCGCGCGACGATCTGGGGATCCTCGCGGGGGCTATACGCTATTGGCCGGTCACGGTGGGCGGCCATGCGGCGTTGTTGCTGGGTCCGGTCGCCGTGCATCCGACACGGCAGGGCGAAGGGCTCGCGGGGCTTTTGATCGTGAGTTCGCTCGAGGAGGCGGTGCCGCTGGGCTGGGCGCGCGTGATGCTGGTGGGCGACGCGCCCTATTACGGGCGCTTTGGTTTCGCGCGTTTGGACAGCGTGATCATGCCGCCGCCCACCAACCCGGAGCGGGTGCTGGGCCGCCCCTTGCGCGAGGGTGCATGGGACGGGATCGCGGGCGAAGTTCAGCGCTGGGCGCGTTGAAATCGGATCTGCATGCGCCCACATATGCTTGAAAGGGAGCGCGCCATGACCAAACAAGATCTGCCTGCGGCCATCGATGTGGAGGCCGAGCTTGACCGGCTTGCGCGGCGCTACAAGAGCGCCGGTGGCGTCGGCATCAACGTGCTCAACCTCATCGGCAGCCGCGCGGAGAACCTGCTGGACCGGCTGCCCGGCACCATCCGCCGCCAGCTTGAGACGGCGACGGTGCGCGCGCTCGACCATGCGATGACCGCGGCCCATATCAGCCGCGGGCGGGTGCCCGATCAGGCCTATTGGCTCAATTCCGCCGTCGCCTCCGCCATGGGGGCTGCGGGCGGCGCGGGCGGCTTGCCCACCGCCCTGGCGGAGCTTCCGGTGACGACAACGCTGCTGTTGCGGGTGATCGAGGGAGTTGCGGTGGAGCATGGGTTCGACCCCGAGCTCGAATCCGTCCGTTTCGATTGTGTGCGGGTCTTCTCGGCGGCGGGGCCGCTCTCGCAGGACGACGGCTCGGATCTCGCGTTCCTGACGGCGCGGCTCGCGCTGTCGGGCAAGGCGGTGCAGACGATCATCCACAAGGTCGCGCCGCGGCTCGCCGTGGTGATGGGCCAGAAGCTTGCCGCGCAGGCCGTGCCGGTGCTGGGGGCAGTTGCGGGGGCGGCGACGAACTACGCCTACA
The DNA here is from genome assembly GCA_963703195.1 of uncultured Alphaproteobacteria bacterium. Lineage (GTDB taxonomy): Bacteria > Pseudomonadota > Alphaproteobacteria > Rhodobacterales > Rhodobacteraceae > Sulfitobacter. Next base: position 148,194 of record OY969797.1, read on the forward strand.
CCAGCTATTATCAGGACATGGCGCATGTGCATTTCGGCCTGCGCAAGCTCGCGATCGAGGCAGATGTGGCCCCGGACGAGCTCAACCGGCGGCTGGCGGCGAAGATGAGGCTGCTGGCGCGGGCCTGATCCGCTGCAATGGCCTAGCGCCCGATGCTGGCGGGTGCGACGGCGGTTGCCTTGAGCACGGCAAAAACAGCATCGCCGGTGGCGAGCCCCAGTGCGGCGACCGCGCGGCCCGTGATGCGCGCAAGCAGCACATCCTCCCCCGCACTCAGCGCGATGGCGGCACCGGGTCCTTCGCCGCTGCGGATGCTGTGGATCGTGACGGGCAGGATGTTGAGTGCGCTCAATCCCTCGGGACGGTTGCGCGAAATCATCACGTCCTGGGCCATGATGCGCACTCGGACCTGCGCCCCGATGGACGCCTGAACGCCCGGCAGCACCAGCTTGCCCGCGCTGATGGCGAGTTCCGACAGCCCGTCGGGTGTATGCGCCAGCACCGTCCCGGTGATCACCGCACCCGCCTCGCGCACGCCCAGCAAGGGTACCGTGGCGGGATCGGACATGACCTCGCGCAGCGGACCCTGCGCGGTGATGCGCCCCTGATCCAGCAGCACCAAGGTATCGGCAAGGCGCGTGATCTCGTCCACCGCATGGCTCACGTAGAGGATCGGCAGGCCCAGCGGGCCGTCGCGCAGCTGTTCGAGGTAGGGCAGGATCTCCTGCTTGCGCGGGCCATCGAGGCTGGCCAGCGGTTCGTCCATCAGCAGCATGCGCGGCGCACTCAGCAGGGCGCGGCCCAGGGCCACGCGCTGGCGCTCGCCGCCCGAAAGGGTGGCAGGCGCGCGGGCGAGCAGGCCGCCGAGGCCCAGCAGGGCGATCACATCGTCGCGTGGCAGCGCGCTGCCGGTGGGGGCGTAGCGGCTGCCGAAGTCGAGGTTTTGCGCGACATTCAGGTGCGGAAAGAGCCGCGCATCCTGAAAGACCGTGGCGAAGCGGCGCTTGTGCGGCGGCACGTGCAGGCCGCGCGCGGTATCCATGAGCGTCTCGCCGCCCATCTCCAGCCGCCCCGCGTCAGGCCGCAGCAGGCCCGCGACAGCCTTGATCACGGTACTCTTGCCGGCACCCGAGCGCCCGAAGAGGGCGGTGATGCCAGCGCCCGCCTCGAACGCGAGATCGAGGGTGAACCCGTCGAATTGGTGCTTGAGCGCGAGCTTCATGCCACTGTGCCGATGCGGGCGGCCACGCGGCGGGCGAGCCATTCGGACAGGAACACGGCGCCCAAGGCCACCGCACAGGACAAGAGCGCCATGGCGGCGGCGGCACCCTCGCCGCCGGGGATCTGCAGCGCGGTCCAGATCGCGATGGGCAGCGTCTGGGTCTGACCGGGGATGTTGGCGACGAAGGTGATGGTGGCGCCGAATTCACCCATCGCCTTGGCAAAGCCCATGACGGCGCCCGCGAGGATGCCGGGTGCGATGAGCGGCAGCGTCACGCGGATGAACACGCCCGCGCGGGTGGCGCCCAGTGTCGCTGCGGCCTCCTCCAGCGCGGGGTCGACCGCCTCGATGGCAAGGCGCATGGCACGCACCATCAGCGGAAAGCCCATAAGGATGGCCGCGAGCACCGCGCCGGTCCATTTGAACGCCAGCGTGAGACCGACGGTGGCGAGCGCCGCGCCGGCGGGCGCGTTGGGCGAAAAGAGCACCAGCAGGATGTAGCCGGTGACGACCGGAGGCAGCACCAGCGGCAGATGCACCAGCGCGCTCAGCACAGATTTGCCCCAGAAGTCGCGCCGCGCGAGGATCCATGCCACCCAGAGCGCGAGCGGCACGGCCAGCACCGTGGCCCAGACCGCGACCCAGAGCGAAAGGCGCAGCGCGTCCCACGCGACCGCGTCCAGCGTCACGGCGCGAACCCGTGCCGCGCGAAGACGGCGGCGGCGTCCGGGCCCGCGAGACGCTCGACGAAGGGAATGCCTGCAGCGGTCAGCGCGGCTGCCGGATAGCGAATGGGGGTGTGGGCATCGCCCGGCACGGTGTAGCGGATGCTCACGCGCGGCTCTGCCAGCGCATCGGAGGCATAGACGATGCCCAGAGGCGCGGCCCCCTGCGCCACGAGCGCGAGGGCGGCGCGGACGTTGTCGGTCTCGGCGAGGTGCGGGGCCAGCGCCTCCCACGCGCCGATATGGGTGAGCCATTCGCGCCCGTAGATGCCGGCGGGCACGCCGTCGCGCTGGCCCATGGCAAGGCGGCCTGCGCCAAGCGCTTCGCTGAGGCGCGCGGCGTCTGGCGCGGGCAGGGGCGGCGCGCCCACGGGCCCGATGAGGACGAGCGTGCCACCCGCCACCTCGCGCATCGTGCCGGGCAGCAGCAGCCCGCGCGCGTCGAGCCAGCTTGCCCAGTCGCGGTGCGCCAGCACCACCGCGTCCACCGGCGCACCGGCGGCGGCCTGCCGTGCGAGCGTTCCGGAGCCGCCAAAGGACAAGGTGACGGGCGCGGGATAGTCCGCGGCGATCTCCTCCAACGCGCCGCGCAGGGAGGCGGCGGCAAACACGGTCACCGGTGCGAGGCCGGTGTCCTGCGCGCGCGCAGGCGTCGCCACGCCCTGCAGGAACAGCAGCACAAAGGCAAGAAGAAGGGAGGAGAGGCGCGCCATACCGGATGAACTATCCGCCAAGCGGCACGGTCCCGCAAGGGGGCGCGGATGATGCGGTGCAAGATGCTGGTCAAGTACCAAGATACGTACTACCAAGGCGCGCCGACAGGGCCGAAAAGGGGGATTCCGCGTAGTGACAGACCAGTTGCCGATCACGCTGCATGGCGCTGCAAAGGACAGTGCGCGCACGCAGTTCGCCGCCCTGTGCTGGCGGATGAAGCGCGGCAGGCTGCAGATACTGCTGGTCACCTCGCGTAGGCGCAAGCGCTGGATCGTGCCGAAGGGCTGGCCCATAGAGGGCAAGACCCCCGCCGAATGCGCCGCGACCGAGGCCTGGGAAGAAGCGGGCGCGCTGGGCGAGGCGAGCAATGCCTGCGTGGGCGTCTATTCCCACGCGCGGCTGCGGGAGGATGAGGCCATGTTGCCCTGTCTGGTGATGCTCTACCCGGTTAAGATCAGGACGCTCAAGGCGAAATTCCCCGAACGGCAGGAGCGCCGCCGCAAATGGGTCTCCGTCGGCAAGGCGTGTCAGTTGGTGGATGAGCTTGCGCTGCAGAGGCTGATAAGGAGCTTCTCACCGCCGAAAAAGGTGGGCAGTGCTTGACCTGAGTGGGTGCGGGCGCACATTGTAGTCATCTGAAATCACGGAGATACGGTGCATGATCCGCTACGCGCTCACATGCGGGCAGGGCCACGCGAGCGACAGCTGGTTCCGCTCGGCGGCGGCGTTCGATGCGCTGGCGCAGGCGGGGCATCTGCGCTGTGCGGTCTGTGGCAGCTCCGATGTGGCCAAATCGCTGATGGCGCCACAAGTGGCGGGAGCGCCGCGCGCGGCACCGGACGAGGACACCAAGGCGCAGGCCATCGCGAAGATGCGCGCGGAGGTGGAGACGAAGGCGACCTATGTGGGCGGCGATTTTGCCCGGCTGGCGCGCGAGATTCACGAAGGCACGGCCCCCGATGCGGCTATCTATGGCGAGGCGAGCGCCGTGGAGGCGCGCGCGCTGGTCGAAGACGGCGTGCCGGTGCTGCCGCTGCCCTTCAAGCCGCGCCAGAAGATGCAATAGCAGGAACGGGAATACCGAAATGACAGTCGTGATCACAGGAGCGAGCCGGGGCATTGGCGCGGGGCTCGCCGAAGCGTTTCGCGCGCAGGGGGTCGAGGTGTTCGGCACGGGGCGCTCTCCGGTGGCCGATATCACGCTCGACGTCACGCGCCCCTCCAGCCACAGCGAAATGGCGCAGGCGCTGGGGGAGCGCGCGGTGGAATTGCTGGTGTGCAATGCGGGCGTGTTCTTGGACCGCGGACAGTCCATCGACGATGGCTATGGCGCGGATATGTGGGCGCAGAGTTTCGCCACCAATGTAACGGGGGTCTTTCTCAGCGTGCAGGCCCTGCTGCCGCACCTGCGGCGTGCACAAACCCCGCGCATCGCGATCATCTCCAGCCAGATGGGATCGAGCGAGCGCGCCTCGGGTGGCAGCTATATCTACCGCTCCAGCAAGGCGGCGGCGGTCAATCTGGGGCGCAATCTGGCCGCGGATCTGCGCGGGGAGGGGATCGCCGTGGGCATCTATCACCCCGGCTGGGTGCGCACGGACATGGGCGGCGCGGCGGCGGATATCTCGGTGGAGGCGTCTGTCGCGGGGCTGATGGCGCGCTTCGCTGCCCTTTCGCTGGAGACGACGGGCCGTTTCGAGACGTGGGACGGGCGCGCGCACCCCTACTGATCATCTTGCCTATGCCACCCCGCTCGCGTAAACGCGGCGCGGAATGACAAGGGCGGGACCGCTATGCCTGTATTGGTGATGAAATTCGGGGGCACCTCGGTGGCCACGCTGGACCGGATCCGGCGCGCGGCCAAGCGCGTGGGCGTCGAGGTGGCCAAGGGCTATGACGTGATCGTCATCGTCTCAGCCATGGCAGGCAAGACCAACGAGCTTGTTGGCTGGGTCGGCGAGACGAGTGCGCTCTATGATGCGCGGGAATATGATGCCGTCGTCTCATCGGGAGAGAATGTGACCGCGGGGCTGATGGCCTTGACGCTACAGGAGATGGACGTGCCCGCGCGCAGCTGGCAGGGCTGGCAGGTGCCGGTGATGACGACCTCCGCCCACGCCAGCGCGCGGATCGAGGATATTCCGCCCGCCAACATCCTGGCGCGCTTTGCCGACGGCATGAAGGTAGCGGTTGTCGCGGGCTTCCAGGGCGTGAGCCCGGAAGGGCGGATCACCACGCTGGGGCGCGGCGGCTCCGACACCACGGCCGTGGCTTTCGCCGCGGCGTTCAACGCCGAGCGGTGTGACATCTACACGGATGTGGACGGTGTCTACACCACTGATCCGCGGGTCGAAAGCAAGGCGCGCAAGCTCGACCGGATTTCCTTCGAGGAGATGCTGGAGCTCGCGTCACTGGGTGCCAAGGTGTTGCAGACGCGCTCCGTTGAATTGGCGATGCGCTACAAGGTCAAGCTGCGGGTGCTGAGCAGTTTCGAGGAACAAAGCGACGATGCCGGAACGCTCGTCTGCGCGGAGGAGGAAATCATGGAAAGCAATGTGGTAGCAGGCGTGGCGTTCAGCCGTGACGAGGCGAAGATGACGCTCGTGTCGGTCGAGGACAGACCCGGTATCGCCGCGGCGATCTTCACCGCGCTGAGCGATGGCGGCGTGAACGTCGACATGATCGTGCAGAACATCGCCGAGGAGGGGCGTACGGACATGACGTGGTCCTGCCCGGTCGATCAAGTCAAGCGCGCGGATATAGCCATGCAGAAGGCTGCCAAGGGCGGTGTGATCAACTACGCGGAACTGGTGACGGACGAAGGCGTGGCCAAGGTCTCCGTCGTCGGGATCGGGATGCGCAGCCATACCGGTGTCGCAGCCAAGATGTTCCGCGTCTTGTCGGATGAGGGGATCAACATCAAGGTGATCACCACGTCAGAGATCAAGATCAGCGTACTGATCGACCGCAAGTATATGGAGCTGGCCGTGCAGGCGCTGCATGATGCTTTCGGTCTCGACAAGGTGGCCTGAGCGGTACGGTCTTCTTGATGGCTGCACTTATCCATATGGATACAAGGTGTTGCGATCTCATCCTCATGTAATGCGTGAAGCTGCGCGTAGAGCCTCCGGGTTTGCGCGCGATGCGTGCATTTGTCCTCCCAAATTCCCCGGCCAGGGAGTATGGTGGGCCGAAGCAGGAGACCAGTGATATCATGCCGGACCGGACAGAAAGCGACAGCCGCAAGCTGCTGGGGCGTCTGCGCGATGCGATGGCCGGCGAGCACGCGGGGCAGGCGCGGCTCGACAAGATCACCCATCTGATCGCAAGCTCGATGGGCTGCGAGGTCTGCTCGATTTACCTTTTCCGCGATGAGATGACGCTCGAGCTTTGTGCGACCGAGGGCCTCAAAAAGAGTGCGGTGCACGAGACGCGCATGAAGATGGGCGAAGGGCTGGTGGGGCGCGTGGCAAAGCGCAGGCGCGTGATCAACACCCCCGACGCCCCGCAGGCGCGCGGCTTTCGCTACATGCCCGAAACCGGCGAGGAGATCTATTCGAGCTTTCTCGGCGTACCGATCCAGCGGCTGGGCGACACGCTGGGCGTGCTGGTGGTGCAGTCCAAGACGGCGCGCGAGTTCAACATGGACGAGGTCTATGCGCTCGAAGTGGTGGCGATGGTGCTGGCCGAGATGACCGAACTCGGCGCGTTCGTGGGTGAGGGGGCGGCGATGTCGGCGCGCCACAGCCAGCCGGTACTGCTGCGCGGAACGGTAGCGCAGGAGGGCGTGGCGGAGGGCCATATCTGGCTGCACGAGCCGCGGGTCGTCGTCACCAACCTGATCGCGGATGATCCGGATCGCGAGGCGCTGCGCCTAACTGAGGCGGTCGACAAGCTGCGCCTGAGCGTGGATCAGATGATGACCATGTCGCTGGGCGACAAGGACCAGCAGGAGGTCATCGAAACCTACCGGATGTTTGCCAATTCCAAGGGGTGGCTCAACCGGATGCTCGCCGATATCGCCCAGGGTCTGTCGGCGGAGGCGGCGGTGGAGAAGGAACAATCGCTCGCACGGTCGCGGATCGGGCAGTCTTCGGACAGCTACATGCGCGAGCGGTTGAGCGATCTGGACGATCTGTCCAACAGGCTGCTGCGGATCCTGACGGGGCAGGGCAAGGATACGGGCGCCGCGATGCCCGCAGATCCGATTCTCGTGGCGCGCAACATCGGTCCTGCGGAGCTGCTGGAATACGGGCGCACGCTGCGCGGCATCATCCTCGATGAGGGATCCGTCGGCAGCCATGCGGCGATTGTCGCGCGCGCGCTGGCGATCCCGCTCATCGTGCATGCGGGCCGCATCACCAACGAGGCGCTCAACGGCGATCACGTGATGGTGGACGGCGAGCAGGGCGTCGTGCATCTGCGCCCCGATGAGAATGTCGCCTCCGCCTTCCGTGACAAGATCGCCATGCAGGCGGCGGCGCAGGAGCGCTATGCCTCCATCCGTGAGATGCCCGCAGAGACAAAATGCGGCGCCATCATCGGGATGCACATGAATGCGGGGCTGATGGCGGACCTGCCCTCGCTGGGCAATTCGGGCGCCGAAGGGGTGGGGCTGTTCCGCACCGAGCTGCAGTTTCTCGTGCGCAACCAGATGCCGCGCCGCTCGGATCTGAGCGTGCTCTACCGCCGGGTCCTCGATGCCGCAAAGGGCAAGCGGGTGGTGTTTCGCACGCTCGATATCGGGTCGGACAAGGTGCTGCCCTACATGAAGCCAAACGACGAGCCGAACCCGGCGCTCGGTTGGCGCGCGATCCGGGTGGGGCTCGACAAGCCGGGGATCATGCGGATGCAGCTGCAGGCGCTGATGCGGGCAGCGGATGGCGGGCCGCTGACGGTTATGTTCCCCTTCGTTGCCCAGTTCGAGGAGTACCGCGCAGCCCGGGCGGAGGTCGACAAGGCGCTGGCGCATGAGGCGCGGCTCGGCCACAAGCTGCCGTCCTCCATCGAGGTGGGCGCCATGCTCGAGACACCGAGCCTTGCCTTCGCGCCCGACAAGTTCTTCGAGGAGGTGGATTTCCTGTCGATCGGCGGCAATGACCTCAAGCAGTTCTTCTTTGCTGCGGACCGCGAGAATGAGCGGGTGCGCAAACGGTATGACACGCTAAACCTCAGTTTTCTGACCTTCATCGAGGGAATCGTGAAGCGTTGCGATGCCACGGGCACGCCGCTGTCGTTCTGCGGCGAGGACGCGGGGCGGCCTGTGGAGGCGCTGTGCCTTGCGGCCATCGGCCTGCGCACCCTGTCGATGCGGCCCGCGTCCATCGGCCCGGTCAAAAGCCTGCTGCGCCGCTGCGATCTAAACGCGGTGCGCGGGCTGATCGCGGATGCGCGCACGCGCGGCGACATGTCGGTGCGCGGCGCGGTGATGGAGTATCTGCGCGCGCAGTACTGAGCGGGCGCGCCTAGAGCAGGCCCCAGAGCTGCGCTTCTTGGAGGAGTTGGCCCGGTATGCCGTCGAATGTAAGCGCGTCAAGTGCATCCTGGTCGATCACTTCGATCTGCTCGATCCGCCTGACTGTCAGTCCCAGCGTCGTAAGGTCCTGCACGCTGGCGTCCGTGCCGAGGTCGAGCAGTGTCTGCTCGCTCAGAACGATCCAGAGGGTGTCATTCCCGAGCCCGCCGTCCATCATGGCGCCGTTCACGTCGTTTGCGGCTGTGAGTATGTCTTCGATGAAGATGAACTGATCGTTGCCGGTACCGCCGCGCATGTCGTCGCCATCGGTACCACCAATCAAGATGTCGGCTCCGACCGAGCCCTTGAGCAAATCGACGCCTTCACCACCCGCAAGCACGTCGCCGCCAAATCCGCCGAGCAGTGTGTCATCGCCGCTGCCGCCGATCAGGATGTCCGCGCCTTTGTTTCCCGCGATCCAATCATCGCCGCGCCCACCAAGTGCCACATCAGCACCCCGTTGCAGGAAGACAGTGTCTTTGCCATCAAGGGACAACACAAGGTCATCGACCTTGCTGGTTCTGACTTCGTTCGCGCCAGCATCGCCGAAGGTGACCTCCGAGGTCACGAATTCTTGGGAGTAGATCGCCAAAACATCGTGTAGCGCCTCGGTCGGGTGGATCTCATCGTAGAACAGCCGCTGATCGAGCCGCCAATCGTCCGCGTTCGGGTTTTGGGTGAACACCGGCTCGTAGATCTCTGATCCTTCGAAGGTTTCCACCCAGATCGGATCACCGCCAAAGCCCAGAATGGCAGGCTCCACCGTACCGAAGCCGAAGGTCGCAGCATCCGTATTCAGATCGTGGCTGAGCACGTCGATGCGGATCACTTCAACCTCCATCCCGTCTGTCTTGAGCCGGGCACCGGCCTCACGAATGGCCAGGTTGGTAGCATCGACCAGATCCTCACCGATGGCACGTTCGAGGAAGTTCGCGCCGTCCCAGGCATAGAACAACTCTGCCACCGGGAGTGTGTTGAGTATGATCCGATCGACGCCGTCCTCGACAAGCCTGCGCGCGTTCGCCTCAATGGAGTAGCCGATGTCATCGGCAAAATCCTCGACCTGCCCGAACAAGAGGTAATCGAGAAAGTTCACCTCGAAACGGGAAAGGTCGTTTGCACCTATGGCGATGGACGCGGTCGTGTACGCGGTTGGATCATCCTCGAAAAATTCAAGGTAGCGGTCGACTTGGCCGGTGAGGTTGATGTCCCAATCTGACAATGCCGCGCCGAAATAGGGTGAGGCGGGGTCGGTGATGACGGGATTCTGATCCGTCACGATGCTGAAGATGCTGCCATCCTGCGCCATGAGGTTGCTGTATTCGACGATGTATTCACCGACCAGGCTGACGCCCGTCGCGTCCGCACCGCCGAGTGCGAGGTTGATGTAATTGCCCGGCGCGACCCCGCGCAGTGCCATCCACGTGTCTGCATAAACCGCGCCGTTGGTGAAGCTCTGGCTGTAATCGGTGAGCGGCGTCTGGAACGGGACATCAATGGTGAGGAACTGGCTGGCAAGCTCGCCGAACAATCCGTTATCCGAAAGACTGTCCCCGAAGATGATCCAACGTTCGTTTGAAAATGTATCCGGCATCGGGACCCCCTGTCATCAATAGCTTTCCCGGCGATGCTGCTTGGCACGCCGATGATGAGTCGTCGTGAAATTGGTATTTGTGAAATATCGTTATGGTATCACAGCCTACCCCGGCGGGGCCGGTTCTGGCAACTGTGTTGGCGCACTTGCGGTAGCACTGGGTCTTGCGGGGGCGCCGAGGGCGTCGGTGTGATTGTCTGGTCGCAAACCGTGCGCCAGGAAAGACGCCCGGCTTTTCGGGCAGCGCCGGTTTTCAATCGACCGTGACGTGCCGCGCAAAACCATCTAGCGTTGGTCTTGTGCGTAGATACCGCAGCGCAGCGGCCGTTGGTCCGCTGGCTATTCGGCGACGTGCGGGTTCGGTGGGAGAGAACGATCTTGGCAGAGGCAATTTCGCTCGAGGTGGGCCGTGATGTCATCGGCTTTGCGCGGCAAAGCAGGCAGTTCCAGCGCCTTTTGCGGTTCGACCTGCAGCGGCTGAACGTCTTCGATCACGCGGGGGCCGTCAGGTTCCTCACCGAGACCATGGTGATGGAACCGGAGCAGATCGAGGCGCCGCGCAACCTGTCGGATCGCAAGCTCGCCGAGGTGGATGCCCGGTTCATGGAGGTGTTCTGTTCGCTGGCCCGGCAACTTCTTGTCGATGCGGGGCTGCCCGCCTTCGACCGGGAGGCGATCGTGAGCCTTCCACTGCGTGCCGCGACGCGCAACCGGCAGACCACGATGGCCATTCCGAGCGTCGAGAACGTATCGGCGGGGGTGTACCGGTTGGCTTACGGGGCTGCGTTGGATCTGGCGTTGGAGTTCGCGAAGCCTAGCCCCGACATCGACAGGATAAGGCAGAAGGCGGATGCGTTTCCCGCGAAGGTGATCGATCCGATCAGGAAGGCCTGCGGCAGCGGTCCGAACTGTATCCATCTCCTCAGAGCGGCACACAAGCAGGGCGTCCCGTTCAAGAATTTGGGCGACTCGGTTTATCAGCTGGGGATGGGCGCGGCTGCGGTGCTCATCGACCGCAGCATGACGCAGGCGGACTCGCATATCGGGTTCGTCAATGCGCAGGACAAGTGGAAGACGATGCAGTGGTTGCGCCAGAACGGTATCGTGACTCCACGGTCCATACAGGTTCGGGATCCCGACAGCGCGCTGCGTGCGGCCGGGGAACTGGGCTTCCCGGTGGTGGTCAAGCCTGCTGATCGGGACCGCAGCCTTGGGGTAACCGTGGATGTGATGACCGAGCAAGAGCTGCGCACGGCTTTCGAAAAGGCGCGGACGTATTCCAAAAAACTGCTGATCGAGGAACGTGTGCCGGGTCACTGCCACCGGCTGGTGACGTTCCGCAGCAGCTTCGTGTTCGCATTCACCCGGCATCCCAAGGCCGTGCTGGGGGACGGGGCGAAGACGGTCGAGGAACTGGTGCAAGCGGCGGAGGCGGCGCGGGCGAAGAAGGCCGAGTACAAGCGGGAGAAGCCGTTTCCGTTAGATGCCGAAGCTGTGGCCTGCCTCGCGGAGCAGGGACTGCAGCCGGGATCGGTCCCGGAGGCGGAGCGGGTCGTGTGCCTGCGGCGCCGTAATACGCCCGATGAGGGCGGCTATAACGAGGTCATCACAGACAAGGTCCACATCGATAACATCCGCCTTGCGGAACGCATCGCCCGGATGTTCCGGCTGGAGAGTATGGGGCTTGATCTGATTTCAAGCGATCCCACGCGCCCATGGCATGAGACCGGTGCCCGCATCACCGAAGTGAACCCGATGCCGGAGGTGGGGACGAACAGTGCGAGGATCTACGTCGAGACCATGTTCGGCACGCAGAATGGTATCATTCCGGTCCACTGCTATCTGGGCGACGGCGCCGCAATGGAGGAGGCTATGGCGCACCGGGCGCGTCTGTCGCTGCAGGGTATCAGCGCAATGCTGACCTCGCATGAGCGCACCATTGGTGCCGATGGTGAGGAAATCGTGTTGACGCGGGGTGCAAGGTTGTTCGATCGCGCCAGTGCCCTGATGCACGACACGCAGGCCGACCAGTTGGTGCTGGTGATTCAGGATGACGAACTGCTCTATCGTGGCAGGCCGATGCTGCGTGTCAGCTCCGTGAAAAAGGTAAACGATTCGCTGAAATCGTTTCGGGATCCGGAACAATCGCTCTCCGTCGAGCGCATTGATGCGCTGAAACGTGAGTTGGAGGATGATGTTAGCTCCAACTGATTAAATTTCGTTGATTTGACGCTGGGTCAACCGTATCCTGAACTCCTTTAACGAATGGGGGAAATTTAAGTGACACATACAGTACTCGCGCCATACGGCGCTCTCAAATTCCTGCCGATCGCGACTAAGGTCGGCGACGATGGTGGTAAAGGCGGCAATGCCGCGATTCTGGCGCCTTACGGTTCGATGGAGTTCCTGCCGATTGCGACAAAAGTTGGCCAAAGCGGCAAAGTCGGCAATCCCGCAATTCTGGCGCCTTACGGTTCAATGGAGTTCATGCCGATCGCGACCAAGGTTGGCAGAGACGGAAAAGGCGACGAAGCCGCGATCCTGGCGCCCTACGGCTCCATGAACTTCCTGCCGATCGCGACCAAAGTCGGTGGCGATAACAAGCCAACCTGAATGTGGTCCGCAAAGTGACCGAAACTGCTCAAGGCAATCCCGGCGGGGCCACTTCTGGTCCCGCCGAACTTTTTTTGCCCGATCCGCAATTGGCCCGGTCGGTGGACAAGACGGTGCGCGACAGGCTCAAATCCAGTTTCTCCTGGTTGGCGGAGACGTATCCCTTTCTCGATATCGACGCTTCCGTACTCGACGCGTGGGACGCCCGACCGACGGATTTCGGTCTGTATTTCGACCTCGCGTCAGCGGTTCACCACTCGCCCGAGACGGCGCGATCCGATGAGAATGCGGCGCGGGCCAAACTGCTCGCCGATACGGTAAAGAGCGCGTCGGGAGATGTCGGCGCTGCGCGGTCCCTCAGCATCAGAACCTTGGGACCCGAGCACTACGATGCAGTGGAAATCGACTGTCTCATCCGGTGGTTCGATCTGGAGCCCGAGAACAGCATGGCGCTGCTGCCGCTTGAGGACGCCGAATTCGAGGCTGCCAGCACTGGGCTGAAACGCGCGCTCACATGCCTTGAAGAAGCGGCACCTGCTTTCTACGGAGAGCTTGCCGCCGTGACGACCGAATTCGTGTTTGCAAAGCCTGGTCCGGATGCGAGGCTGTCCTTCGGGGGGGCGTCCTCTTTCGCGCTCTGGGGCGCGATGGCGCTCAACGGGCGGGCGCATGCCGAGTGGTGGGAATACCTGCCGCGGCTCGTACATGAATATTCGCACAACCTCCTCTTCGGCCTCGCAGCCGATGGCGCGCTTGTGCTGAACGATCCCGCGGAGAGATATCGCTCACCCTTGCGCGATGCGCAGCGTCCGATCGATGGCATCTATCACGCCTGCTACGTCTCCGCGCGCGAAGTGGTCGCTATGGACCGGATCCTGCAGGCATTGCCCCGAATGGATCTCGGCGAGGAGGCGGCGGCGGTCCGGAAATACTGCGAAGCGATCAGGAAGCGTTCCACCGAGGCGCATCAGGACTGCAAGGCGGTCATAGACGAACATGCGAACCTCACCGACCTCGGCAAGAGTGTCATGCACGACACGGCGGAGGCGATGGCCAGTCTCTAAACCTGCATCGCTGAGGGGGACAGGCTCACCCGAAATGGCGATCCGGCATTTGGAAACTCATTATATCGGGGCGATCGCCACGTGCACGACATGCCGCGAAAGGCTGTGCGTGAAAATTGGAGGCGAGTAGGAGAATCGAACTCCTGTACACGGATTTGCAATCCGCTGCGTAACCACTCCGCCAACTCGCCGAAGCCTTGGGTTTGATAGGGTTTCCGTGGGCAAGCTGCAAGAGGGGAATGTGGGGGGTGTCGTTTTCCCGGGGCGGGGGCGCGCGCGGATGCGGACAGCTGCTCTGGCAAAAAGGCAACGGTTCATGCCGCAATCCCGCGTGCCGGGGATGCGGCGTTGCTGCACGGGCTGGGTTGTGGCACATTCTCCGCGAACAGGATTCTGAAGAGACGAGCATTCCCAAATGACTGATTTTTCGGCGCGGCGTACGGTAATGGTAGACACTCAGGTGCGGCCTTCGGATGTCACGAAGTTCCCGATCATCGACGCGATGCTGCGCGTGGCACGCGAGGAGTTCGTGCCCGCAGCGCAGCGCGAGGCGGCCTATGTCGGCGAGAACCTCGATCTGGGGAGCGGTCGGGTGCTGCTGGAGCCGCGCACCCTTGCCAAGATGCTGGATGCGCTCAACATCGACGGTGATGAGCTCGTGCTCGATGTGGGGTGCGCGCTGGGCTACTCCACCGCGGTGATCGCGCGCATGGCGCAGGCCGTCGTCGGCGTGGAGCAGGATGAGGATATGGCGCGCGAGGCGCTTGACGCGCTCTTGGCGGCGGGGGCCGACAACGCGGTCGTGCACGAAGGACCGCTGGCCGAGGGTGCGCCGCAGCACGGGCCCTACGACGTGATCGTGGTGCAGGGCGGCGTGGCGCAGGTGCCTGCAGCGCTCACCGATCAGCTCAAGGAGGGCGGCCGGATCGCGGCGCTCTTCATGCGTGGTGCGTTGGGCGAGGTGCGGCTGGGCCACAAGCGGTCGGGCATCGTCAGCTGGCGGCGCGCGTTCAACGCGACGGCGCCGGTTCTTCCGGGCTTCGCAGAAGAGATGACATTTACACTTTAACGATATAATAGGTACAGTTAAGCCGCTGCGCGCTAAGCCGTGATGCGACGGACACAGGGCAAGGGATCTGGCATGGAATATCGATTGATGATGCGCTGCGGCCTGCGGGCGGTGCGACGGGGCGGCATTGTCGCCGTGGCGCTGGCGTCGATCTCGCTCGTGCCGCAGCAGGCGCGTGCGGAGACCTTGGCCGACGCGTTGGTCGGCGCCTATACCCATTCCGGTCTGATCGACCAGAACCGCGCCATCCTGCGTGCTGCGGATGAGGATGTCGCGGCAGCCGGAGCGGCACTGGAGCCTGTGCTGCGCTGGGTCGCCAGCATCACGAAGACCTTCGGGCGCGCGCGCAACTTCACCTTCGTGGGGGTTCAGGATATCGACACCTTGCAAGCACAGGGCCAGTTGATCGTGGAGCAGCTGCTCTATGATTTCGGGGCGACGGCGCTGGGCGTCGAGGTCGCCAAGGAATCCGTGCTCGCGACTCGGCAGACGCTCATTTCCATTGAGCAACAGGTGATGCTGCGCGGCGGTGGAAGCCTACATGGGCGTGATCGAGGCCAACCGGTTCGTGGCGTTGCGCGAGAACAACCTGCGGGTGCTGGGCCAGGAATTGCGCGCAGCCGAGAACCGGTTCGAAGTGGGTGAGGTGACGCGCACCGATGTGGCGCTGGCCCAGGCGCAGCTTGCGGATGCGCGCAGCGGTCTGGCCACGGCGCAGGGCAACCTTGCCATCGCGGTGGAGGAATACCGCAACGTGATCGGGCGCACGCCTGGTTCCCTGTCGCCCCCGCCGAACTTGCCGCGCCTGACAGGCGACGTCAGTGCGGATAAGGCGCTGGCCGTGCGCCAGCATCCCGACCTTCTTGCGGTGCAGCACCGTGTCGCCGCGGCGGAGCTTGCGATCAGGCGCGCGGAGGCCAGCAAGCGGCCCACCATCAGCGCGCAGGGCGGCCTCACGATCAGCGAGAACCTCGACAGCAGCAACTTCACGACCAGCGCGCAGATCGGGATCAACGCCAATGGCACCATCTATGCGGGAGGGGCGCGGTCCTCCTTGGTGCGCAGCGCGCAGGCGCAACGCGATATCCAGCGCGCGAACCTGCACGTCGTGCTGAACAACATCCAACAGAACGTGGGCGTTGCCTATGCGCAGCTGAGTGCCGCGCGGGCCTCTCTCGCGGCGTCAGAGCAGCAGATCCGGGCGGCCCGCATCGCGTTCCAGGGTGTGCGCGAAGAAGCGACGCTTGGCGCGCGGACGACACTCGACGTACTCGATGCCGAGCAGGCGCTGCTGGATGCGGAGGCCACGCGCATCTCCGCGCAGTCCCGCCTCTATGTCGCGGCCTATGCGGTCCTGGCGGCAACGGGGCGGCTCACGGTGACGGGCCTGCGCTTGCCGGTGCAGCAGTATGACGTGACCGAGTACTACAATCTGGTGAAGGATAGCCCCACCTCGCAATCCGAGCAGGGCCAGCAGCTTGACCGGGTGCTCCGCAGCCTGCAGCGGAAGTGATTTGCCGCTCGTCGCCCCGTTTTCGGAGCGGCACCTGACGTCCGCATCCGGGCCGTTTGCGTGCAACATTCCACTTTTATATTTTTTCAGGATTTCCGCCCCATTGTGGGAATCTGCCTGCCGCGCTATCATTTTGACCGAGTAGAGAGTGGTGAAACATGTCCAAACCCGTCACGAATGAAGAGGTCGAAGATGTCTTGTCTTCGATCCGCCGATTGGTATCCGAAGACAGACGACCCCTCGCAGGCCTGCGCAACCCGGCGCCGCAGCAGTCGGCTGAACCGACCGAGCAGGCCCGCGATGCCGCCGCCGACCGGCTGGTGCTGACGCCCGCCTTGCGCGTGGCGGAACCGACGCGTGAGGCGGATGCAGAGCCTGCCCCGCTGGATCTGGGATCCGTCGCACGGCAGACCTGGAGCGATCCGGAGGGGGAGCGGTCGGCCACGCCCGATCAGCGCGAAGCAAAGGATGCTCCCGAGATAGACGCGCTGGTACAGAGCACACTCGACGCGCAGGACGCTCTTGCAGATGAGCACGGGGATTACGGCGATGAGAGCTATTGGGAAGTCGATGATGATGACCGGATGCTGGATGACGGGCTGACTGGACATGCCGACGACAGTGAGGATTTCGACGCCGTAGGACCGCTGGACCTCTACGAAACGCCCGCGCAACGTGATGACGCGCCGACGGCAGCGCAGATGGCACCTGCTTCGGCTGAGGAGGAGGGCGCCTCACCTGAGGATGAGACGGCGGCGGGGCCGGGAGCACAGCTTGCAGCCAACCCGCGCGTGCTGCCGCTGACCGCCAAGATCGCCGCGCTCGAAGCGGCGGTGGACAAGAGCAAGCAGGAATTCGAACCGGATGGCGGCGAAGACGGCGCGCTGGCGGGTTCGGATGTACCTGCGATGGCGTGGGAGGACGATACCGAACTCGACGCGCGCGGCGCGCCGCTGCGCGAGACGGAAGAACGGCCGCTGAGTGCGAAAGAGATCGATCTGCTCGGTGATATCGATAACTTCGACTTCTCGATGATCGGGAAAGGCG
The DNA here is from genome assembly GCA_963703195.1 of uncultured Alphaproteobacteria bacterium. Taxonomy (GTDB): domain Bacteria; phylum Pseudomonadota; class Alphaproteobacteria; order Rhodobacterales; family Rhodobacteraceae; genus Sulfitobacter. Next base: position 165,270 of record OY969797.1, read on the forward strand.
ATGCCGCTGCGAAGCTCGAGACCGAAAAACCCGCAGCCGAAGGACCCGTCGCCGAAAAGCCCGCTGCCGAAAAGCCCGGTGCCGAGCACGCGCGTGTGGCCCCCATCGGGTCGGCCTTTGGCGGCGATGAGCAGTTGATGGACGAAGAAGCGTTGCGCGACCTGGTGAGCGAGATCGTCCGTGCCGAATTGCAGGGCGCGCTGGGAGAGCGGATCACCCGCAACGTGCGCAAGCTGGTGCGCCGCGAGATCCACCGCGCACTGACAGCGCAGGAGCTGGAGTAGGCGCGTAAGCGAACGCCGGGCGATTCTCCCGAAAGCGGTGCCGCGGCCTTGCGTGAACACCACACGTTCCGTGAAGTCTGAAATTCTTTTGAGTAGCTGAAAGGGGGATCGCCCCTCACGCCCGCACCAAAAAAAACGCAGCCCGTAGGCTGCGTCTTTTTTAGCAGGGCTGGTCGCCCTGCTTACGCTGCTTCGGCCTGTTGTGCTGCATTGCGGCGCTCTGATTCTTCGCGCGACAGGGCGACGGATGTCCGCACACCTTTGCCCACGAATTCCATCAGACCGTTCACGACCCGCTCGTTGGGGTCGATGCCCGCACAGCTCAGAACTTCGCGGCCATCGCGCGAGCGCGCCCAGCGGGCGATCTGCTCCGGGCCGTTGCCGTACTTCTTGTCGTCTGCAATTGCATCATCCAGTGCAGCCAATACTACGGCCGCAAACAGTTTACGGGCACGGTTACCTTGTTCATTGTTAAAGGCTGTGCCATCAACGAAATCTTTCAACTCGTCGTCCTTCCATTATTCTTGCTCTTGTCATTCTCGGCGTCCGGCCTTTCTGACAGATTAAGCATCGATTCGGATACCCTGTTTACGCATGGCACCCATGCTCAGCTTGCATGGCTCGGCGCGTACCGCCTACCAGACACGGCTCCTTGTGTGTGGTTTCTAGCCCAAGATATAGGACGCAGTCAAGCAATCATCAACCTTTTGCCAGAGTTTTGCCACATGCCAAAAATCAACGGAAACGAGATTCGCCCCGGAAACGTGCTCGAACACAACGGCGGTCTGTGGGCAGCGGTGAAAGTCGATCATGTAAAACCCGGCAAAGGGCGGTGCCTTTGCCCAGGTCGAGATGAAGAACCTGCGCAACGGCTGCAAGCTCAACGAGCGGTTTCGCAGCGCCGACAAGGTCGAGCGTGTGCGGCTCGAGCAGAAGGATCAGCAGTTCCTGTATGAGGACGCGGGCATGCTGGTGCTGATGGACACCGAAACCTACGAGCAGGTTCAGTTGCCCGCCGACCTGCTCGGTGAGCGGCGGCCGTTCCTGCAGGACGGCATGATGATCGTGGTGGAGTATTACGAGGCCGAGGCGATCAATGCCGCACTGCCGCAGAAAGTCACCTGCAAGATCGTGGAGACGGAGCCGGTGGTGAAGGGCCAGACCGCGGCGAACTCCTTCAAACCCGCGATCCTCGACAACGGTGTGAAAGTCTCCGTGCCGCCCTTCGTGGGGCCGGATGAGGACATCATCGTTAACACGGAAACGATGGAATACGTCGAGCGTGCCTGAGGCGGCCATCGGCAGCATCGCAGCCACCGCGTCGCGTGCGTTCAGTCGATGCGGGTCACGGTGGCGCCGTCCGCCTGCATTTCGCCCTGTGCGCGGTCGAAGCGCAGATAGGCCAGCGCCTGATCGCCCGCGCGGGTGAGCAGCGTGCCCGCAGGTTTGTCCCCTGACGGTGATCGGCGCGCCGGGGTGCGCAACACCCGCAACCGCCACCTTGGCCAGACCCTTGCGCAATTCCGTCTTGTGCTTCATCCGCGCGGTCACTTCCTGCCCGACATAGCAGCCCTTGCGGAAGTCCACGCCGTTGAGCCGCTCGAACCCCATTTCCAGGATGAAGCTGTCGGGCGTCAGCTCGACCCCGCTCTGCGGGATCATATGCGCCACGTGGAGCGCGTCCCAATCGGTGGTATCGCCGTCCTGCGGCGTTTCGCGGTAGGCGCGCCACCCGAGCGCCGCATGGCGCGGGTCGGGCAGGGCATCTTGCGGTGCTGGACCGGTGCCGCGGTGCAGATGCAGATCGGTCGTGGTGATCTGCACATCCGCGCGCAGCTTGTACATCGTCAGCCGCTGGGCCAGCATATCCGCCTGCGCCGCGTCCGCATCGAGCAGCACGTCGTCGCTCTCCGCCTTGAGGAAGAAATCAGCCAGGTATTTGCCCTGCGGCGTCAGCATCGCGGCATAGACCAGCCCCGCGTCGAGCCGTCCGACATCATTGGTGACAAGCCCTTGCAAGAACATGCGGGTGTCGCTGCCGCAGAGGCGCAGGATGCGGCGGGAGGGGATGTTCATCGGGCTATCCTTTTGTCGTCGCGTTAAATATAACATCTCTCGCCCCGATGACAGGGGGCGTCGGACGGGTTTGAGAGGTGGCGCCGCAATGCGGGCGCAGATTTCAGTCATCGTTCCCACGCTGGATGCCGAGCCCGCGCTTGGCGCCCTGTTTCGGTGCGCTGATGGAGGGGCTTGAGGCCGGGCTGATCCGCGAGCTGATCGTGAGCGACGGCGGCTCGCGCGATGCGACCGGCGCCGTGGCGCAGGCCTGGGGGGCGCAGGTGCTTCACGGTGCGCCCTCGCGCGGCGGGCAACTGCGGCGCGGGGTCGCCTGCGCGCGCAGGTGACTGGCTGCTGGTGCTGCACGCCGACACTGTGCTCTCGCGCGGCTGGACAGAAGCGGTGCGCGCGCATCTCGAAACGCCTGAGCAGGCGGGTTGGTTCCGCCTCGCCTTCGACCAGCAGGGGCCTGCGGCATGGGCGGTGGCGGGCTGGGCCAATCTGCGCAGCCGCCTGCTGGGGTTGCCCTATGGCGATCAGGGGCTGCTGGTGCACCGCGATCTCTATGCCGCTGTGGGCGGCTATCCGGATCAGCCGTTGATGGAGGATGTGGCGCTGGCGCGGCGTCTGCGTGGACGGCTGAGCGCGCTGGATGCAGTCGCCGTCACTTCGGCTGCCAAGTACCGGCGGCAGGGCTGGCTGCGGCGCGGCGGCCGCAATCTGTGGACCTTGCTGCGCTATGCGGCAGGCACCCCGCCGGAGCGGCTGGCGGCGGCCTACCGCAAGTAGGCTTCAGCTGCCGAAGAAATGCTGTCCGATGCGGTGCAGCAGACCGGGCTGCGCTTCGGGGTGCGGGGCATCCTTGCGGCCCCAGCTCCGCCTGCGCTGGTCCGACACGAGCTTTCCGTCCTTGAATTGCAGCCGGTAGAGGTCGGCATAGATGCCGCCGCGCGCCAGCAACTCCTCATGGGTGCCCTGATCCACGGCGCGGCCCCGGTCCATCACGATGATCTTGTCGGCGCCGCGGATGGTGCTCAGGCGGTGGGCGATCACGATGGTCGTGCGCCCCTTGGACAGCCGGTCGAGCGCGTCCTGCACCACCTGTTCGGATTGCGCATCGAGCGCGCTCGTGGCCTCGTCCAGCAGCAGGATGGGCGTGTCGCGCAGCAGTGCGCGCGCGATCACCACCCGCTGGCGCTGCCCGCCCGAGAGCGCTGAGCCGCGCGGGCCCACTCGGGTCTCGAGCCCCTGTTCGAGCTGCGGCAGGAAGTCGGAGACGAAAGCCGCATCGAGCGCGCGCTTGCAGGGCTTCGTCGGTCACATCGGTGCGGCCCAGCACGATGTTCTCGCGCAGCGTCTCGTCGAACAGCAGCGCCTCCTGGCTCACCACCGAGAAGAGCTTGCGCAGATCGGCGATGGCCATGTCCGTGGTGGCAACACCGCCGATGCGAACATGGCCCGAGGACGGATCGAGCAGGCGGGTGAGCAGGTTGAAGATCGTCGATTTACCGGCACCGGACGCGCCGACGAGCGCCGTGGTCTCGCCCGCCTTTGCCGTGCAGGCTCAGCCCGTGCAGCACTTCCGTGTCGCCGAAGGACAGATGCACGTTCTCCAGCGTGATGTCCGCGTCGCCCTGCGGCGCAGGGACCGGCGCCTTGGGCGAGGTGAGCCGCAGCGGCGCGTCCATCAGCTCCTTGATCCGCTCCAGCGCGGCGGCGGCGACCTGCCACTGGCCGCTGATCGCTCCGAGACGGCGCAGCGGGTTGAAGGTGAAGCCCATGGCGGTGAAGAAGGTCATGAACTGACCGATGGTCTTGTCGCCCGAGATGATCTCGGAGCCGCCATAGAGGATCACGGCCATGAAACCGATGCCGGATATGATGTCGATCATCGCCGGAATGGCGGAGCTGCCGAAGGCAGTGCGTACTTCGGTCGAGACGAAGCGTTTGGTGATGCTCGCGGTACTGGCGCGACTGGTAGGATTCCAGCGCGTTGAGCTTGATCTGGACGATGCCGTGGAACACCTCGTCCAGACGGGTGGAAAGGCTGGCGCCGAGATCGCGCGCCTCGCGCGCGCGGCGGCGCACGAAACGCTGGGCCACGGCGGCGGGCAGGACCATCAGGGGGATGCCGACGCAGGCCAGCAGCGCCCAGATCGGATCGATCGAAATCGCCACGCCCAGCAGCACCAGCAGCCCGATGAAATCGCGCCCCGCGCCGGTGATGATCGCACGCCATACGTCGCCCACGGCATTGACGTCCGATTGCACGCGCTGGATCAGAAAGCCGGGCGGGTGCGTCTGGTGGAAGGCGCCGTCCTGCTGCATCATCCGGTCCAGCAGGTCGATGCGCATGTCCGCGGCGGAGCGTTGCGCGATACGTGTCAGCAGGACCTTCTGTGCCACGCCCGAGATCGCGCGCACCACGAAGATCCCCACCAGCACGAAGCCCACGATCAGCAGCCAGCGCTGTTCGCCCGCCACGAAGACGCGGTCGAACATCGGCTCCATCAGCTTGGCCATAGCGCCGAGGCTTGCCCCCTCGAGGATCATGAAGAAGACGGCGATCGCCAACTTGCCCATGTGGCGGCGCAGGTAGTCGCGCCAAAGCCAGCGCATCAGATCGCGCGAAGTGTAGGTCTGTCCGCTGCTCATGGAGGGCTTTCATTGCGAGAGGCGCGTCGCGGGGACCATAATCGCGGCGCAGGGCAGGGGCAAGCATCAGGCGCGATTGACGGCAGCGATGCGGAAGGCTATGGTCTGCCCCACGAAGACACTGCACCGGGCCTGCGCGGACCCGATGCGCACATCAGGACAACGACTTATGACACAACGTCCCAACCTGTCGCACGGGCGCGGCTACCTTGCGATTCCCGGTCCGTCGGTCATGCCGGAGGCGGTGCTGCAGGCGATGCACCGTCCCGCACCCAACATCTATGAGGGTGAGCTGGTCGATATGATGCCGGGCATTGATGGCGGACCTCAGACGTGTGGCGCGCACGCGAGCATCACGCGGCGATCTACATCGGCAATGGCCATGCGGCATGGGAGGCGGCGCTGAGCAACGTGGTCGCGCCGGGCGAGCGGGTGCTGGTGCCTGCCACGGGCCGCTTCGGTCATCGGCTGGGGCGAGATGGCGACAGGTATCGGGGCGGAGGTCGATGTCCTCGATTTCGGCAAATCGAGCCCGATGGATCTGGAGCGTGATCGCCGAGGTGCTCGCCGCCGACAAGGCGCACCAGATCAAGGCAGTACTGGCGGTGCATGTGGATACCTCAAGCTCCGTCCTGAATGATATCAAGGGATTGCGGGGCGTTCTTGATGCTGCTGAACACCCCGCGCTGCTGATGGCGGATTGCATCGCCTCGCTGGGCTGTGACCGCTTCGAGATGGACGACTGGGGCGTCGATGTGATGGTGACGGGCTGCCAGAAGGGGCTGATGGTGCCGCCGGGCTGCTCCTTCGTTTTCTTCAACGACCGTGCGCATGCGGTGCGCAAGACGATGCCGCGCGTCAGTCGCTACTGGGACTGGACCCCGCGCAGCGATGCCGAGCGACTTCTTCGAATATTTCAACGGCACCGCACCGACCCATCACCTTTACGGCCTGCGCGTCGCACTCGACATGATCCACGCCGAAGGCATCGAAAACGTCTGGGCCCGGCACCGGGTTCTGGCCCGCGCGATCTGGGCAGCCTGCGAGGCATGGGGGCAGGGCGGCGATCTGCGGCTCAACATCGCGGATCCCGCGCACCGCAGCACCGCCGTCACCTCCCTGCGCTTGTCCGGCAGCGACGGCACGCGCCTGCGCAACTGGGTCGAGCATGAGCTGGGCCTGACGCTGGGCATCGGACTTGGGATGGCGGAGCCGGGCGATCCTGCGCGCGACGCCTACTTCCGGCTCGGCCACATGGGCCACGTGAACGGCCAGATGATCATGGGGCTGCTGGGCGGCATGCAGGCGGGTCTGTCCGCGCTCGGCATCGCGCACGGACGCGGCGCGCTGGAGGCCGCGGCGGAGGTGATCGGCGGTGCCTGAGGCGGCTAGCGTTGCCGTGCAGCGAGAAAGCTGATGATGCGGTTGATCGCCCAGCCCGGCTGCGGCGACGGCGATAAGGCCCCAGATCGCCCAGATCGCGAAGAAGATCCACAGCGACATTGACGCCGAACATGAAAATGCAGGCTTGGGTGAAGTCTGGCGCACGGCTGGGTCGATCGTTCATGTTTTGCCTCATGGATCCCTGACGCGAAATAATAGCGCGGGATCCGCTGCCGTCAGGTTTTTTCTGCATCCCGACAGGCTGCGGGCAGGGCGATCGCCAGTTTTTCCAGCATTTCGGGCGTGCCGCAGCTGATCCGGATGCAGCGGTTCTGCGGCGCCACGAAAGGCATCCGCACGAAGATGCCGCGCGCGATGAGACCGTCGAGCACCGCCTTGGCAAATGCCGCATCGCGGCCACAGTCGATGGTCACGAAATTCGTGGCGGACGGCAGCGGGGTCAGCCCGTTCTCGCTCCGCGATCTGCGCTATCGGTGCTGCGCGCCTGCGCAATCTGCTGCTGGACGTGCGCGAGGTATGCCTGATCGGCCAGGGCGGCAAGCGCGCCCGCCTGCGCGGCGCGGTTCATGCCGAAATGGTTACGCACCTTGTGGAAGGCCGTGATCAGATCGGGATGCCCAATGGCATAGCCCACGCGCGCGCCCGCCAGCCCGTAGGCCTTGGAGAAGGTGCGCATCCGGATCGACGCGCGGATCATCCGCGGGCAGCGGCAGGGCCGTACCCTCCGGCGCGCAGTCCACATAGGCCTCGTCGAGGACCAGCAGCGTCCCCGCAGGCAGCGCCGTCCATGGCGTCGCACGATCTCCTGACCCCGGTGATGGCTGCCCATCGGGTTGTCGGGATTGGCGAGATATACCAGCTTTGCGTCGACGTCCGCGGCCTTGGCGAAAAGGCTTGCCGGGTCCTCGTGATCGGCCAGCGTAAGGCACCGTGTGCAGCGTGCCGCCGAACCCCGCGACATGGTAGTTGAATGTCGGATAGGCCCCGGCGGAGGTCACGACCGCATCGCCCGGCGCCACCATGAGCCGCACCAGATAGCCCAGCAGCCCGTCGATGCCTTCGCCCACCATGATGTTGTCGGGCGCACAGCCGTGATGGGCGGCAAGCGCCTCGCGCAGATCGAAGCTCTCGGGGTCGCCGTACATCCATTGCGGCGTCCGGCCATGGCCTGCGACGGCGGCAGGCGAGGGGCCGAAGACGCTCTCATTGGCGCCGATCCGCGCGTCAAAGGCGGCGCCGCGTGCGCGTTCCTGCGTCTCAGGGCCCGACGAAGGGCACGGTCGCGGGGAGCGATTGGGCGAGCGGGGTGAGGCGAGCTGTGTCATGGCGCGCAGTTAATGCCTGCACCGGGGCAAGGGCAAGCCGTGTGCAACGCGCGCCGCCGCGCGGCTGGTGCCGAAGTGAATGCCGCCACGTTTTGCTGGCCGGGCGTGCGGGCATCTGCTTGGATCGCTGGAAACCCCCAAGTGGAGGAAAGCCCATGGCCCGCGTTTCAGTGACCTATGAGAACCACATCGCGCATGTGCGCCTGACCCGCGCAGACAAGATGAACGCGGTAGATCAGGAGATGATCACGGCGATCATCGCGGCGGGGAACGAGGTTGCGGCCTCGGATGCGCGCGCGGTCGTGCTGTCGGGCGAGGGGAAGGCGTTTTGCGCCGGGATCGACATCTCCGGCCTCTCGGGGATGATCGGCAAGGACCCAGCGGACGCGCATGATGCCGCGCACGCACGGCGCGGACCGGACGGTGCAAACACCACCAACCAGTGGCAGGAAGTCGGCGATGGTCTGGCCCCGGATGGATATCCCGGTGATCGCGGCGGTGCACGGGGTGTGCTTTGGCGCCGGGCTGCAACTGGCGCTGGGGGCCGACATCCGCATCGCGGCACCCGATGCGCAGTTTGCGGTGATGGAGATGAAATGGGGTATCGTGCCCGATATGGGCGGCATGGTGCTGCTGCCGCGGCTGGTGCGCTCGGATGTGCTGCGGCGGCTGACCTACACGGCGGAGCCCGTCGGCGCGGCGCAGGCGGAGCGGTGGGGGCTGGTGACGGAGCTTGCCGATGATCCGCTGGCCGCCGCGCTGGCGCTGGCGGAGACGATCGCGGGCAAGAGCCCCTCGGCGATCCGCGCGGCCAAGCGGCTGATCGCCGTGGCCGAAACGCAGGATGCGTCGGCAGTACTCGAAGCGGAATCGCGCGAACAGGCCGATCTGATGGGCAAACCGCACCAGATGGAGGTCGTCGCGGCGGCCCTCGGTAAGCGCGCGGCGGTCTTCGACTGCAGGGTGGTCAGCAGACGCGGGCGGCGATTGCGCAGGCCCGCGCCTGTTCCGTATCCGATTTCCGCGAGGCGGTTCAGGGCGGCGCCGAAGCTGGTCCGCTTCCTCCTGCCGCGCATCGAGGTTTTCCTGCGCTTCCTCGACGATCTTCGGGCGGGGCGGAGGCCGCGAATTTGGGGTTGTTCAGGCGCCCCTTGAGGCCGTCGATTTCCTTCTCCAGCTTGTCGAGCGACTTTTGCAGGCGGGCCTTCTCCTCGGCGATGTCGATGATCCCCTCGAGCGGCAGGCCGAACGTGGCGCCGGGTGCACCGATGGCGACGGTGCCTTTGGGAAAACTCTCCGCCCGCTCAAGGCTTTCCACGCGGGCCAGACGCTTGATCATCGCCTCGTTGTTGTCCCATGCGGCCTGCGCGACCGCGTCCATCTCCGTCACGATCATCGGGACCTGCAGCCCCGCGGGCACATGCATCTGCGCGCGGGCAGAGCGGATGTTCTCGATGAGCGAGATCACCCAGTTCAGCTCCCGGTCGGCGTCCGCGTCCGAGCATCTGTGCCGTGGTATAGACGGGCCAGTCGGCGTGGATCAGGTGTTTGTCGCGCTGCGCCGTCTGGCCCCACAGCTCCTCGGTGATGAACGGCATGATGGGATGCAGCAGGATCAGGCATTGATCCAGCACCCAGGCCATCGTCTCCCGCGTCTCCTTTGCGGTCTCACCCGCGCCGTCGCCATCCTGCAAAAGCGGCTTGGAAAGCTCGACATACCAGTCGCAGACCTTGCCCCAGACAAAGGCGTAGAGCGCGCTCGCGGCGTCGTTGAAGCGGTAGGTGTCAAGGGCTGCGTCCACCTCTTCGCGCACGCGCGCCGTCTCTCCGATGATCCATTTGTTGAGCGTCGCCTGCGGTGTCAGTGGCGGTGCGCCGTCCGCAGACCGCGCGTAGACCGGCCGCGCCTCGAAGACGCCGTTCATCTCCGCGAAGCGGTGGGCATTCCAGAGCTTGGTGCCGAAGTTGCGGTAGCCCGCGATGCGCGCCGCATCGAGCTTGAGCGCGCCGCCCAAGCTGCGCCATGGCGGCATTGGTGAAGCGCAGGGCGTCGGCGCCGTATTCGTCGATGATCTCCAGCGGGTCGATGACGTTGCCCACGGATTTCGACATCTTCTTGCCCTTGGCATCGCGGACGAGGCCGTGGAGGTAGACCGTGTCGAAGGGGATTTTGCCGACGGTGTCGAGCTGCATCATCATCATCCGCGCGACCCAGAAGAACAGGATGTCCTGACCTGTGATCAGATCGGAGGTGGGGAAGTATTTTTTGTACTCTTCCGTCTCCTCGGGCCAGCCGAGGGTGCCGATGGGCCAGAGGCCGGAGGAGAACCATGTGTCGAGCACGTCGGGGTCCCGCGTGAGATCCACGCCGTCGCCTGCCATCGCACGCGCCTCATCGTCGGTTTCGGCACAATACTGGTTGCCTTCCGCGTCGAACCAAACCGGGATCTGGTGCCCCCACCACAGCTGGCGCGAGATGCACCATGGCTCGATGTTGTCGAGCCAGTTGTAATACACTTTCTCGCCGCTCTCGGGCATGATTTTGACATCGCCGTTGCGCACCGCGTCCAGCGCGGGACCGACGATCTGGGCGGTGTCGACGAACCACTGGTCGGTCAGCATCGGCTCGATCACGACCTTGGAGCGGTCGCCGAAGGGCTGCATGATGGGTTTGCTCTCGACCAGCGGGATCAGCGCGGGGTCGTCGCGTGCCTCGTCGGCTTCTTCGGGGTCGAGGGGGATTGCGCGGCCGGGCCTGCAGGCGCGTGATCGTCGGCCACGACCATGACGGCGAGGCCTCGGCGGTAATGTCGGCCACGATCGTCTTGCGCGCCTCGAAACGGTCGAGCCGCGGTAGTCATCGGCACGATGGTTCATGGCGCGATGATCGCCTCGTCGAAGTCGCCGTTCGCATTTCGGCGATGTTTTCGGCAAAGGCGCGGGCCTTCTCGGCACTCTCGGCGTAGCTCAGCCCGTCGCTGCGCATCGCGGCTTTGGTGTCCATGAGATTGTAGAGGGGGATGTGGTTACGCTTGGCCACCTGGTAGTCGTTGAAGTCATGCGCGCCGGTGATCTTGACCGCGCCGGAGCCGAAATCCGGTCGGGGTATTCATCGGTGATGATCGGGATCAGGCGGCGATGCTCTTTCGGGCCAACGGGGATTTCACATAGTTTTCCGATGATTGGCGCGTAACGCTCATCCGATGGATGAACGGCAACCGCGCCGTCGCCGAGCATGGTTTCGGGACGTGTGGTGGCGATGGAGATATAGTCGCGGGTTTCGCGCAGCGTCTCTTTGCCGTCCTCGTCCTTCTCGACATACTCATAGGTAGCGCCGCCGGCGAGCGGGTATTTGAAGTGCCACATGTGGCCCGGCACTTCGATATTCTCCACCTCGAGATCGGAGATCGCCGTCTCGAACCGCGGGTCCCAGTTCACGAGGCGTTTGCCGCGGTAGATCTTGCCTTCGTTGTACATCTTCACGAAGACCTTGATGACGGCATCGTGGAAGTTGGGGGAGTTTTCGTGGCCTGTTCGCGTGTCGCCCGGAGCGCCCGACATGGTGAAGGCGTTGCGCGACCAGTCGCAGGAGTTGCCCAGGCGCTTCATCTGGCCGATGATCGTGCCTGCGGTTTTCTCTTTGTAGTGCCCATGCGTGGGTCAGGAATTCTTCGCGGGTGATATCCGTCCGTTTGATACCTTCTTGCAGCCAGTTCGTTTTCCACGGCGAGTTGCAATGCGATGCCTGCGTGGTCCTGTCCCGGCTGCCAGAGCGTGTCGAAGCCGCGCATGCGGTGCCAGCGGACGCGGATGTCTTGCAGAGTGTGGTTGAAGGCGTGGCCCACGTGCAGTGATCCGTTGACGTTAGGCGGCGGCATCATGACGCAATAGGTTTCGTCGCGGCTAGGCGTTTGCGCCCGCGGCAAAGGCACCTGCATCTTCCCAGGCGGCGTAGAGCCGTGCCTCGGCCTCGGATGCGTCGAATTTCTTGTCCAGTGCCATCGCGGCCGCTCCCGTCTTGTGCGTTTGCGCTGATGTAGCGGAGGATCGACCAGAGGGAAAGGGCGCGCACGGCGGGATGGGAGGGTAGGCCGCGATGCTTGCCCGTTGTGCCCGCGCAATCCGGCTCGGCTGACTGCCGCTGCACACGCAGGCCCGGAGCCGTCCCTTTGCGCTAGAGAGGGGCGCAGACCTGAAGGCGCCGCCCCTGTGCTGCCGGAGTCCCGACAATCGCGGCCTCCGGCGCATTCGCCGCACGGTTTAACAGGGCGCTACTCTGGACAACACCGTCTTCCCGGCTAAGGTTCGCTTAAATGATTTTGAACGGCGTCCAGAGCGGCGCAAAGGGAGAGTGCGCATGGAAAAATTCGGTAAGAGCCAGCCGATCAAACGGGTGGAGGATGTGCGGTTTCTGACGGGTCACGGACGCTATGTGGACGATATCGCGCCGAAGGGTGCGCTGCACGCCTATGTCTTCCGCTCGCCGGTGGCGCATGGCGTGATTTCGGATCTCGATGTGAGCGAGGCGGCGGCGGCAGAGGGGGTGCATTTGGTCGCTCACCTGCGCCGATCTGGAGGCAGCGGGCGTGAACATCGCCATCGGCGGCGGAACGATCAAGAACCGCGACGGCAGCGATGCGGCGGCGCCGCTGCGCCCGATGCTGGCCAAGGACAAGGTCCGCTATGTCGGCGAGCCGGTGGCGCTGGTGGTGGCCGACACCTACGAGCAGGCCCGCGACGCGGCGGAGCTGATCATGCTGGAAGTGGACGAACTGCCCGCCAAGATTTCCCTCGCACGCGGCGGTGAGGCATTGCACGCCGAGGCGGATGACAACTGCGCCTTCGACTGGGGCATGGGCGATGAGGCCGCGACCGATGCCGCCTTCAAGGCGGCGGCGCGGACCGTTTCGCTCGAGGTGGGCGACAACCGGATCATCGTGAACTCGATCGAGCCGCGGGGATGCTACGCGGAATGGGATGGCACGCGGCTGCATCTGGCCAACAACGGGCAGGGTGTCTGGGTGCATAAGGGCAACCTCGTCAAGGCGTTCGGGCTCGACGAGGCCGACGTGCGCGTGACCAACCCCGATACCGGCGGCGCCTTCGGCATGAAGGGGATGTCCTACCCCGAATACTTCCTCGTGAGCCATGCGACACGCGCGCTGGGCAAGCCGGTGCGCTGGATGTCAGAGCGGACGGAGGCGATGCTGAGCGACAATGGCGGGCGCGACCTGACCTCGCTGGCGGAGCTGGCGTTCGACGAGAACAACAAGATCACGGCCTACCGCGTCACGCTCCAAATGCAATCTGGGGGCCTACAACAGCCAATTCGGCCAGTTCATCCAGACCCAGCTTTTCAGCCGCGTGCTGATGGGCGTCTACGACGTGCAGACGACGTGGCTGCAGGTCGAGGGGTATTACACCAACACCGTGCAGGTCGATGCATACCGCGGGGCGGGGCGGCCCGAGGCGATCTATGTGCTGGAGCGGGTGATGGACCGGGCGGCGCGCGAGTTGGGTGTGGATCCGCTGGAGCTGCGCCGGATCAACTTCATCAAGCCCGACCAGTTTCCTTACGCGGCGGCCACGGGCGAGACCTATGACGTGGGCGATTTCGACAAGGTCCTGACGCGGGGCGCGCGGCAGGCCGATACGGCGGGCTTTGCCGCGCGCCGCGCACAGGACGCCAGACGCGGGCTGCTGCGCGGTCTGGGGATCTGCTACTACATCGAGAGTATTCTGGGCGATCCGAGCGAGGGGGCGCAGGTCGACTTCCTCGAGGATGGCACTGTCGAGATCCTCGTGGGCACCCAGTCCGGCGGGCAAGGGCATGAGACGGTCTATGCCAAGTTCCTAAGCGACCAGACGGGGATCCCCGCGGACCGGATCCGCGTGGTGCAGGGCGACAGCGACCGCATCGCCAAGGGCGGCGGCACGGGCGGCTCTCGCTCGGTCACGACGCAGAACAACGCGACGCTTGCGACTGTGGGAAAGATCCGCGAGGCTTTCGTGGCATTCCTCTCCGACGAGATGGGCGTGCCCGCCGCCGCGATCGCGTTCGACGACGAGCGGTTCCGCGCGGAGGGATCGAATCTCACGCCGACGATGCTGGAGGTGGCGGAAATGGCACGGGCCAAGGGGCGCTACGATCTTCTAAGCCATACCGCGCGCGCCACATTGGAGGCACGCAGCTTCCCCAATGGTGTCCACATCTGCGAAGTCGTGATCGACCCCGACACCGGCATCGTGACCACGGACCGCTATACGGTCGTCGATGATTTCGGCAACCTGATCAACCCCTTGCTGGCAGAAGGTCAAGTACATGGCGGCGTGGTGCAGGGCATCGGGCAGGCAATTCAGGAGTTCGTCGTCTATGACGAGGACGGGCAGCTGCTCACGGCATCGTTTATGGACTATGCCATGCCGCGAGCCACAGATGTGCCATATATTTCGTTTACCAGTGAGCCTGTACCCTCCACCGCGAACATCATGGGTATGAAGGGCTGCGGCGAGGCGGGCACGGTCGGTGCGCTCGCCGCTGTTTCCAACGCGGTGCAGGACGCGCTTTGGGATCACGGTGTGCGACAGGCGGACATGCCTTTCACACCACACAAGGTTTGGGAGATGTTGCAAGGTGGATCTATCGCCGCTGAATGAACCGGAGCACGCAGGGCAGCGCTCCTCGCTGCTCCGGCGGCTGTTCGGCCGCTTGTGGACGCGCCCAGACAGCGACTTCGGGCCACGGCGCGGCCCGCAGACCCATCTGGTCATCCTTGACGGCACGATGTCCACGCTCAAGCCCGGGCACGAGACGAACGCCGGGCTGACCTACAGGCTCGCACAGGAGATGGGCCGCGAGCTATCGATCTACTATGAGCCGGGCCTGCAGTGGGACAGCTGGCACATGGTGCGCGACGTCGTGGTGGGGCGCGGGATCAACCGGCAGATCCGCCGCGCCTATGGCTACCTCGCCTCGCGCTACCGACCGGGCGACCGGATTTTCCTCATGGGCTATTCGCGCGGCGCCTACGCGGTGCGCTCTCTGGCGGGTGTGATTGACCGCGTCGGTCTGCTCACGGCGGATCATGCGACGGAGAGGAACGTAACCCAAGCCTACCGGCTCTATGAATGCGCGCAGAACAGCGGGTCTGCGCAGGCTTTCGCTGCGGCGCATTGCCATGCGTCGGTGCCGATCGAGATGATCGGGGCATGGGACACGGTGAAATCACTGGGGATCAACGCGCCGCTATTGTGGCGGCTGAGCGTGGCACGCCATGCCTTCCACGACCACACGCTCGGCAGCTCCGTCAAGCGGGGCCGCCATGCGCTGGCGGTGGATGAGACGCGGACGGTCTACCGTCCCGTGCTTTGGGAGAATGACCCCGCCCGGCCCGGACGGGTGGTGCAGATGTGGTTTCGCGGCTCGCATGGTGATGTGGGCGGGCAATTGAGCGGGCGCTGGGATTCGCGTCCGCTGTCCAACATTCCGCTGGTTTGGATGCTGGAGCAGGCGCAGGAGGCGGGCCTGCCGCTGCCCGTCGGCTGGCAGGCGCGCTTCGCACAAGAACCTGAGGCTCCTTCCGTGGGCACCTGGGTCGGCTGGGGCAAGCTCTTCGTGATGCGGCGCAAGCGCGTCGTGGGCCGGGACCTGTCTGAGCAGATGCATCCCAGCGCACAGGTGCAGCAGACCATGACAAGGGTGAGGGTGCGGGCGGGCTGAGAAAGCGGCGCTTATCTCTCGTTCAGATCCGCCGATAGGGAGGTGGTGCTTTGGTGGCGCGTGTCACGCCAGCTTCATCACGATGCAGGTGGTGGACCCTGTGGCGTATAGCTTGCCATCCTCCATACCCTTGATTTCGCCGTGGGCGACGCCGGTGGATCGGCCCACGTGGTCGGTAACCCCGATGCAGTCCACCGTCATGCCGAGTGGGATGGGCCGCAGAATGTTTACCTTATATTCCAGCGTGGTATAGACCGAGCCGCGCGGCACCATCGTCATCACCGCGCAGGCCATCGCTGAATCCAGCAGCGTCCCGTACCAGCCGCCGTGCACGGTGCCCATGGGGTTGGTCACATTGAACCCGGGCGTGCCTCTGAACACGCACCGACCCTTCTCCACGCTGTGCAGGGTGTAGCCCATGGTGCCGCCGATGGGCGGGCCCGGATTGGTGCCGTCGAGGATCTTTTCCATGAACTCCAGCCCTGACAGGGCGAGCACGTCCTCTGGACGCAGCAGATCTTCAGGGGAGGTGGCAAGGCGTGGCATCGGCGGCTCCGGCTTGGGGATGTTGCCGCCAAGCCTAGAGCCGCCCTGTGGACCCGCGCAAGAATTACGCCACGTTTGAAAGGCTCGCGGCCTTTGGCGTAACACCCAGCGCGCGGCAGACGTCGCGGGTGAGGTCGGGGCGGTTGAGCGTGTAGAAGTGCAGGGAGTCCACGCCTTCTTCCACCAGATCGCTGCACAGCTCGGCGCAGAGCGAGGTCGAGAGCAGATCGCAGCGGCCGTCGCGTGCCGCTGCACGGTAGGCTTCGTCGAGCCAGGCGGGGATCGTCGTCCCGCATTTCTCCGCGAATTTGCGCGCGGAGGTCCAGTTGCTCACCGGCAGGATGCCCGGGATGATCGGCTTTTCGATGCCAGCCGCGGCGCATTGATCGCGGAAGCGCAGGAAGCTGTCGGCCTCGAAGAAGAATTGCGTGATCGCCTCATCGGCGCCCGCGTCGAACTTGCGCTTGAGGTATTGGATGTTGGCGTGCTGGCTCGCGGCCTCGGGATGGCTCTCGGGATAGGCGCCGACACGGATCGTGAAGCGGTCCTGCAGCGCCAGCGCCTCGATGAGCTTTACGGAGCTGCCGAAACCGTCGGGATGGGGGACGAAAGGGCCACTGCCTGCGACCGGATCGCCACGCAGGGCCACGATATCGGTCACACCCGCGGCATGAAACCTCTCCGCCGCCTCCAGCGTAGCGGCCATGCTGTCGCCCACGCAGGTCAGATGTGCCGCCACCGGCAGGCCCGAGGTGCGGCGCAGGACATGGGCCGCGTCATGGGTCAGATCGCGCGTGCTGCCGCCTGCGCCGTAAGTGACCGAGAAGAAGCGCGGCGCCATCGGGGCCAACGCCTGTGCGGTATCCCAAAGCCGGTAGGCCGCATCGACGGTTTTGGGCGGGAAGACTTCGAAGGAGACAGTAGGCGTTTGCATGGCGGACATCCTTGTTGATTTGATCTCTTGTCGCACGGCAACGGTTGTGAGACAAATTCATAACATTCATCACCAACATGAGGTTCCGCTCATATGCACATCGAATTTCGCCATCTGCGCACGATACAGGCGATCCATGAGGCGGGCGGGCTCGCGCGCGCGGCGGAGATGATGAACATAACGCAGAGCGCGCTCAGCCATCAGGTCAAGGGGTTGGAGGATCAGGCGGGGGTGGAGCTCTTCGTGCGCCGCTCCAAGCCGCTCAAGCTCTCGCCTGCGGGCCAGCGGCTGCTGAAGCTCGCCCAGCAGGTGCTGCCGCAGTTGGCGGCGGTACAGGAGGAGTTCAGCGGGCTGCGCGATGGCAGCACGGGCCGGATGCATATCGCGATCGAGTGTCACGCTTGTTTCGAATGGCTGTTCCCGGTGCTCGAGCAGTTCCGCCGCAGTTTCGGCGAGGTGGATGTGGACATCCGTCCGGGGCTTGCCTTCGACGCGCTGCCCGCTCTGCTGCGCGAGGAGGTGGATCTGGTCATCTCATCGGATCCCGAGCATATCGCAGGCGTCGAGTTCATCGAACTTTTCGATTACCGCGCGGTGTTCGTGGCGGCGAGTACCCATCCGCTGGCGCGCAAGGATTACATTGAGGCGGAGGATTTCCGCGGCCAGACGCTCATCACCTACCCGGTGGAGCGCACGCGTCTCGATGTGTTCAGCCAGCTGCTGATCCCCGCCAAGGTCGAACCGGCCGCCGTGCGGCAGGTCGAGCTGACGGCTGTGATCCTGCTGCTGGTCGCGAGCAATCGCGGCGTCTCTGTCCTGCCCGATTGGGTGGTGCGCGAGGTGAAGTATTCCTCCGACTACGTGACGCGGCCGCTGACAGAAAACGGTATCACCCGTCGCCTTTATGCAGCGATCCGCAGCGATGACCGCGACAAGCCGTTCATGCAGGAGCTGTTGGCGCTTGCAGGTGTGGAGGCGCGCAAGTTGCAGGCAGTCTAGCCGGGGTCCGGTTCGCTAAGCGAGATGGAACTGCCGTTGGCATATTCGGATCCAATGACCTCTCTCCAACCCGAAAGCGGGCTCGCTACCCTAGATCAGAAACTGCAACGGCTGAACTGCACCGCGCAGGTTCAGAGCTGTACACTGCGGATATTTCTGGCGTCGCCATCAGTGGAGTTGGCCGATTTCTATTCACGGCTCTCGCGAACTCAAAATTCCCCTAGGGTCAGGATGCATTGATTTTCAACGCGCTTCGTGATTCACGGCTCGGAAAACGGAGCGGTGACATGAGCGACCTTTACTGGCTGAGCGACGTGCAGATGGCACGTCTGGAACCTTTCTTTCCAAAGTCGCACGGAAAACCCCGTGTCGATGACAAACGCGTGCTGAGCGGAATTATCTTCATCAACCGCAATGGGTTAAGGTGGCGAGATGCCCCAGCAGCCTATGGCCCGCACAAGACGCTCTACAGCCGCTGGAAGCGTTGGAGCGAGAAAGGTATCTTTGCGCGGATGATGGCGGGTTTGGCCGCTGAGCATGGCGAAGAGAAGACCGTGATGATCGACGCGACATATTTGAAAGCACATCGAACGGCGACCAGCATGGCCGCAAAAAAAGGGGGCGCGGTCGCCTGATCGGTCGCACCAAGGGCGGCATGAACACCAAACTGCACGCTATCTGTGACAGCCAGGGAAGACCGATCGACCTGTTCGTCACCGCCGGACAGGTAAGCGACTATATCGGCGCACAAGCGCTGCTCAGCGGCTTGCCAAACGTCAAATGGCTGCTCGGGGATCGCGGCTATGACGCCGACTGGTTCAGAGAAGCATTGCAAGACAAGGGGATACGCGCTTGCATCCCCGGCCGAAAGCAGCGGAAGACGCCGGTCAAATACGACAAGCGCCGCTACAAGCGGCGGAACCGCATCGAGATCATGTTCGGCAGGCTCAAAGATTGGAGACGTGTGGCGACCCGTTATGACCGATGCCCCAAGGTGTTCCTATCGGCCATCGCCCTCGCAGCCATCGTCATCTATTGGTTATGAATCCTGACGGCTTTGTTGCATAAATCAGCTAAGTGGATTCAACTTGCGAATCCAGCATGATAGCTGGAGTGTATGAGCAGTTGGGCCCCTACATCATACAAGACCACAAACTGGTCGAGCTATAACACCGCACTGAGACAGCGAGGATCGTTGTCGATCTGGTTCGATCCAGAGATGATCTGGGTGCCGCCGCCGAGCGGCAAACGCGGTCGGCAGCGGTGCTTCAGTGACACTGCGATCCAGGCTTGCCTCACTCTGAAAGTGCTGTTCGGGCTGCCGCTGCGGCAGACGACTGGGTTCGTAGAAAGCTTGCTGGAGTTGGTTGGCCTCGATTGGGCTGTGCCCGATTTCAGCACGCTGTGCCGCCGCCAGAAAACACTGAATGTCAGCCTTCCATATCGCGGCGGAACCGGCCCGCTCAACCTTCTCATCGATAGCACCGGTATCAAGGCCGAGGGGGAAGGCGAGTGGAACGCCCGCAAGCACGGCGGTCCCAAGCGGCGTGTCTGGCGCAAGATACACATCGGGATCGACGACGAAACACTGGAGGTTCGGGCCGTGGAGGTCACGACCAGCAATGTCGGTGATGCACCCATGCTGCCGGAACTGCTGAGCCAAATACCACCCGATCAGGATATCAGATCGGTCACGGCCGATGGGGCCTATGACACGCGCAAGTGCCATGACGCGATCGCCGCACGTAACGCCCATGCCGTCATTCCGCCGCGCAAGAACGCCAAACCCTGGAAGCCCACAAGTGCCGGAGCAGTCGCCCGCAACGAAGCGGTCAATGCGTCGCGATACCTGGGAAAGGCTCTCTGGCGACGGCTGGCCGGATACCACCGCCGGAGCCGCGTCGAGAGTAAGATGAACTGCATCAAACTGTTGGGTCAATCCGTCATGGCCCGGGACTTTGATAGGCAGGTTGCGGAAATCCAAATCCGCATCGCCGTGCTCAACCGCTACACCGGGCTTGGCATACCTGTCACCGAGGCCGTAGGATAAGTCCGACCGGGGAAAGGGGAAGTCCGCCCTTCACCCGATTTGTGCAACAAAGCCTCAGCCAATCAGAAAATAATGGAAAGAGTTTGGCGTGATTGTGGCATGCGGGGCTCGTCGGATCGGCAACTGTTGTCTGCTTCGGACTAGATACAGCCACCAAGCGCAACCGCCAAGATGGTCCACTGGCGGAAGACTACCAAAACTCTGCGGATTCCGCTCTCTGCGCATTGCTGCCATTCGACTACAGTGCAGCATTCAGCAGGACTGGGCTCTAAGCCGACCTTCGCGGCGATTTCAAAAAGGTCTGCTTTTCTTCGCGCGGGAAATAAGGGGCGCGTTGTCTTTAGACAGGTATCTTGAGTGACCAAGAAAAGACCCCGCGCCATGCTGTACAGATGGCGCGGGGAATTGGTTCAAATGACCTTCACCATGGCCTTGCCCGTGTTGCCCCCTGTAAGGAGCTTGATGAACGCTTGCGGCGCGTTCTCCAGTCCTTCGGTGATGTCCTCCTGCACCTTTATCTTGCCGTCGGCGATCATCGGGCCGACTTCCTTGTGGAAATCACCCATGCGGTCCCAGTGATTGGAGATGATGAAGCCGTTCACGCTGAGGAAATTCACCAGGATCGTGCGCCAGAGTTTGGGCGCGGTGAGGCCCTTTTCGATGGCGTCGGCACCCAGGCCCCCTTCATTGTACCATGCGATCATGCCGCAGACGGGGATGCGGCCATGCTGGTTCATCATCGGCAGAACCGCTTCGAGTACCTTGCCGCCGACGTTCTCGAAATAGATGTCGATGCCGTCCGGGCACTCCTCCTTGAGGGCCTTGCGCAGATCCGATGCCGTGTCATAGGCGCGATGGTCGATGCAGGCGTCAAACCCGAAGTGCTCCACGGCCATCTTGCATTTTTCGGGTCCCCCCGCGATGCCCACGGCGCGCAGGCCCTTGGATTTGGCGAGTTGGCCGACCATGGAACCCACAGGACCGGTGGCCGCGGCCACGACGAGGGTTTCGCCCTTCTTGGGTTTGCCGAGCTCCGTCAGGCCGTACCAGCCGGTCAAGCCCGGCATGCCGAGCACTCCCAGCGCATAGGTGATTGGCGCGGTATCGGGGTCGATCTTGGCCAGGCCCTTGGCGGGTGCCACGGCGTGGGTGGCCCAGCCAAAGCCGCCCATCACGAATTCGCCGACCTCGAAACCCTGCGCGTTGGAGGCGATGATCTCGCCCACGGCGCCGCCCTCCATCTTGCCGTCCACGGGGATGTTGGCGGCATAGGATTTAGCGTCGTCCATGCGACCGCGCATGTAGGGATCGAGCGACATGTAGTGCACCCGCACCAGCACTTCGCCCTCCCCCGGTGTCGGGACCGGATGCTCCTCGAGCCGGAAGTTCTCGGGCGTGGGGGCGCCGTCGGGGCGGCTGGCGAGTACGATATGTTTCATCATGTCCGTCATGGTGTCCTCCTGTGGATTTGGCCACAGGCTACCGCAGTGGTGCCAGCGCACAAGTGGCACGCAGCGTCACGGCCCCTTGGCTTTCGGCCTGCCACGGCCTAAGAGGGCGGAAATCCTCTCAGACAAGGGCCGTTTTGACATGGTTGGCAGTGCAAATCTAAACATCATGATCAAGGCCGCGCGCCGGGCGGGGCGCGCATTGGTGAAGGATTTCCGGGAGGTGGAGAACCTCCAGGTGTCAATGAAGGGGGCGGGCGATTTCGTGAGCCGCGCCGACATCAACGCCGAGAAGCTGCTCAAGGAAGAGCTGCGCAACTCGCGCCCGACCTACGGTTGGATCGCCGAGGAAGGAGGCGCCGAGGAAGGCGAGGACCCGACACGGCGCTGGATCGTCGATCCGCTCGACGGGACGACGAACTTCCTGCACGGGTTGCCGCATTGGGCCGTGTCCATCGCGCTCGAGCATAAGGGGCAGGTTGTGGCGGGCGTGGTATTCGACGCCGCCAAGGATGAGATGTTCTTTGCCGAAAAGGGTGCCGGGGCCTGGATGAACGACAGCCGCCTGCGGGTCTCGGGGCGCAACAAGATGATCGAATCGATCTTTGCCACTGGCATTCCCTTCGGCGGGCGCTCCGATCTGCCCGCGACGTTGCAGGATTTGGCGCGGCTGGCGCCGGTCTGTGCGGGGGTGCGCCGCTGGGGCTCGGCGGCGCTCGACCTCGCGTATGTGGCGGCAGGGCGCTATGACGGCTTTTGGGAGCGGCGGCTCAACGCCTGGGATCTGGCGGCGGGCGTGATCATCGTGCGCGAGGCGGGCGGGCTGGTGGAGCCCATCGATCCGCGCGGCGATATCCTCGGCGACGGCGAGATCATCGCCGCAAATGAGGCGCTCTTCACGGGCTTTGCCAAGATCGTGCGCGGCTAGCGGTCTGACGGATGGTTGATGCCGTCCGTCCAACGGACTGGCTCATGCTCCCAAGGGTGCGCGCCTTCGATACAGCCCAGATTCACGCCGCATTCCGCAGGGTCAGAGCGGCGCTGGTGGTAGAGGTAGATCCCGCAAATCTTGCAGAAGTAATGCTTGGCCGAGTGGGTGCCCCAGCTGTAGCGCTTCAGCATGTTCGCGCCTTTGCTCACCCGCAGGCTTGCCGTGGCCGCAGTCACTGCGGCGGCCTGACGGCGGCGGCAGAAAGAGCAGGTGCAGCGCGCGGCATCCTGCAGCCCGCGCGGCAACGTCGCGGTGAGGACGCAGGCGCCGCAGTGGCAACTGGCGGTGATCTCGGTGCTCATTTGCGTCTGACCTTCGGGAGGGAGCTGTTGATCGGCTGGGGGTAGCGCGCCTCGGGATGCGGCGGGTGTCCGTCCGTCGCGCTCCAGAACGCGGGGCCACCCAGGCGCAGCCAGAGCGGCAGCGTCAGCAGCAGCCCCGCGATGAAGCCACCCGCATGTGCCCAATAGGCCACGCCGCCGGTACCGGGGGTGGCACCCATCCCGCCCACGAACTGCATCCCGAACCACAGCATCAGCATGATCCATGCGGGGATCGGAAAGATGCGGAAAATCACTATCAGGATCAGCAGGATATCCACGCGCGCCTTCGGAAACAGCAGCAGGTAGCCGCCCATGACGCCCGCGATGGCGCCGGAGGCACCGACCGTGGGCACGAAGCTTTGCGCATCGCTCACCACATGGGCGAGGCCGGAAATCACCCCCGCGGCGAGGTAGAAGCCGAGGAAGGGCAGGTGGCCCATCTCATCCTCCACGTTGTCGCCGAAAATGTAGAGAAACAACATGTTGCCCGCGAGATGCATCCAGCCTGCGTGCAGGAACTGCGAGCTCAGCAGTGCGTTCCAGCCGCTGCCTTCCATGACCCGGCGCGGCAGCAGGGCATAGTCGTAGTAGACCTGCGCCAGCGCGCGCTCATCCCCCGTAATCGGCAGCATGCTGAGAAAGATGCCGATGTTGGCCGCCATCAGCGCATAGGTCACGAAGGGGACGCGGCCCGATGGATTATGATCGCGGATGGGGAACATGTACGGCGCACGTTCGGGCAAAGCCCGTGGGGCGTCAAGGGCGGATGGAAGGGTGGCGCGCATTCGCACCTGCGGCCTGCGGTACTGGGGCGGCACTGAGCTTATTGGCGGATAAAGAAGCGGAGGCGCGATTCTGCAAGTGCATGCCGCGCGCCGGTCCCCGGGGGGTGCGGCGCGCGGGCATTCAGTGTCAGGCGGAGGCGCCCAAAAGGGCGGCGTTGCCGCCAGATGCGGTGGTATCGACGCAGACGTGACGCTCCAGGCGGACGCGCGCGGTGTCGGGCAGACCGCGCAAAAGGGGAATGATGGGCCCCTTGCGTTTGGCCAGCGACTTGTCCATCGCGCGGGCCGTCTCCTCGTCGCCCCACCACAGCACGCCGCCATAGTCGGGGCCGGTGCTGAGCGCTTCGGGATCAAACGCACCGGAGGCCAGGACCGCGACACCGCCCAGCGCCTCGACGGCGCGTTTCTGCGCAGCGGCGGTTTGCTGCGTCGGACCGGCGCACAGGAGCGCCGCGCGGGGCAGGGTCGAAAGCCGGTTACTCTCGCCCGTAGGGCCGGGCAGCGATAGGGTGTCGAGCACGGCAGCGCTGTGGTCGGGCAGGGCGGGTAGCGTGCCTTTCACCTCCCACGCCGGGGAGGGTTCCGCGAGATCGGGGGCGGAGAAGCGCGGCAGATAGTGCGGGCCGCCCGCCTTGGGGCCGGTGCCCGACAGCCCTTCGCCGCCGAAGGGTTGCGAGCCCACGATGGCGCCAATCTGGTTGCGGTTGACGTAGATATTACCCGCTGCGATCCGCTCGGACACATGCTGCACGCGGTCGTCGATCCGGGTGTGCAGGCCAAAGGTCAGCCCGTAGCCGGTCGCGTTGATCGCGTCGATAACGCGGTCGAGCTCGCCCGCCTTGAAGGTTGCCAGATGCAGAACCGGGCCGAAGATCTCACGCTCCAGCTCGCCGATGCCTTTTACCTTGATGATGCTCGGAGCGATAAAGGTGCCCGCCTCGGGCGTGGGCAATTCGGCGATCAGGCGGCCCTCCTTGCGCGCGGTGGCGATGTGTTCGGCAATGCCCGCGCGCGCGGCTTCGTCGATGACCGGGCCCACGTCGGTGCTCAGGTGCCATGGGTCGCCCATCTTGAGCGCCTGCATCGCACCGGTGAGCATCTTCAGGAACGGCTCGGCGATGTCGTCCTGCACGTAGAGGCAGCGCAGGGCCGAGCAGCGCTGGCCCGCGGATTGGAAGGCGCTCTCGATCACGGCCTGGACGGCTTGTTCGGGCAGGGCGGTGCTGTCTACGATCATGGCGTTGAGCCCGCCCGTCTCCGCGATGAGCGGGGTGCCTGGGGTGCAATGCGCCGCCATGGCGCTGCGAATACGCTGGGCGGTGGCGGTGGAGCCGGTGAATGCCACGCCGTTGACGCGCGGATCGGATGTGAGCGCCGCGCCGATGTCGCCGCCGCCGGGCAGCAGTTGCAGGGCGGCCGCGGGCACGCCCGCCTCATGCAGGACTTGCACGGCGAGATGCGCGATGAGCGGGGTCTGCTCGGCCGGTTTGGCGAGCACGCCGTTGCCTGCGGCAAGCGCCGCGCCGATCTGGCCGAGGAAGATCGCAAAGGGGAAGTTCCAGGGCGATATGCAGGTAAAGACACCTGCTGGCGGCGTGTTGGTCGATTGCGCCGCGTAGTAGCGCAGGAAATCCACGCCCTCGCGCAGTTCCGCCACGCAATCGGGCAGGCCCTTGCCCGCCTCACGGGTCAACAGGGCGAAGATCTCGCCGTAGCGTTGCTCGTAGAGGTCGGCGGCGTGCAGAAGCGTCTTGCGCCGGGTCTCGAGGGGGGCATCCCAGGGCGCGGCGGCGTCCAGCGCCATCGCCACATCCTCAGCGGTGGCCGGATGCACGGTGCCGGGGTTGGTAAGCCCCGCGGGATTGGTCACTTCTTCCGGGTCAGCCCCGTCACTGCCGCCCGCGATGAGCGGCTTGGCGGTCCAGACGTGGCTTGCAAAGGGCGCGCGCGCCTGTTCGATCGCCTCCAACGTCGGGGTATGCGCGAGGTCGAACCCACGCGCGTTGGCGCGTAGCGGGCGAAAGAGGTCTGGCCCCGTGGGGATCGTCGGCACGCTGTCTGCGAGCTTGTTGAAGGGGTCGGCTGCGACCTCCTCGGGCGCCACGTCCTCATCCACGATCTGGTTCACGAAGCTGGAGTTGGCGCCGTTTTCCAGCAGCCTGCGCACGAGATAGGCCAGCAGGTCCTTGTGTGCGCCGACGGGGGCGTAGATGCGGCAGCGGCTGCCGAATTTCTTGAGCACGATATTGTGCAATGTCTCGCCCATGCCGTGCAGGCGCTGAAACTCGAAGCTCTCCTTGTCGGCGCCCATGTGCAGGACGGCAGCGACGGTATGGGCATTGTGCGTCGCAAATTGCGGATAGATCCTGTCTGTCATGCCGAGGAGCTTGCGCGCATTTGCGATATAGCTGACGTCGGTGGCGGCCTTGCGGGTGAAGACGGGAAAGCCGTCCACGCCCTCGACCTGCGCGCGCTTGATCTCGGTATCCCAGTAGGCGCCCTTGACCAGACGAACCATGATGCGGCGGTCGTGGGTCTGCGCCATCTCGTAGAGTGCGTCGATCACCACAGAGGCG
The DNA here is from genome assembly GCA_963703195.1 of uncultured Alphaproteobacteria bacterium. Classification (GTDB taxonomy): domain Bacteria; phylum Pseudomonadota; class Alphaproteobacteria; order Rhodobacterales; family Rhodobacteraceae; genus Sulfitobacter. The sequence goes on from OY969797.1 coordinate 191,368, forward strand.
CGGGGGCCATAGGCCTGAACAACGATGCCGAAGCCGTCCCAGCCTGCCAGCGCAGGTTCCGCCATCACGGCGTTTATCACGTCGAGCGACAGGCCGAGACGGTCGGCCTCCTCCGCGTCCACATTGAGGCCCATGCCGCCCGATTTGGCGAGCAGGCAAAGCGCCCGGAGCCGCGGCACCAGATCCCTCATCACCGCCTCTTCATGCGCGACTTCGTAGCGCGGATGCAGGGCGGAGAGCTTGACCGAGATGCCGGGGTTGCGGCGGATGTCGTCATGGGTGCATCCCTTGGCGATGGAGGAGATCGCGTCGGAATAACTCAAGTGGTAGCGCCGGGCATCGGCCTCCGTCCGGGCCGCCTCGCCCAGCATGTCGTAGCTGTAGGTGAAGCCCTTGGCCTCCATCCCGGCGGCGCGTTTCATCGCGGATTTGATGTCCTCGCCCAGAACGAACTGGCGCCCCATCTCCTTCATCGCACGTGAGACCGCGGTGCGGATGACAGGCTCGCCCAGCCGCTTGATGGCGGCGCGCAGGTGGCGCACGGGGCCGGGCTGCTCGTCATCGAGCACGCGGCCCGTCAGCATCAGCGCCCAGGTTGAGGCGTTGACCATGGTCGAGGTGGAGTGACCCAGGTGACGGCCCCAGTCGGATGGCGCGATCTTGTCCTCGATGAGCGCATCCATCGTTTCAGCATCGGGCACACGCAACAGCGCCTCCGCCAGGCACATCAGCGCCACGCCTTCATCGGTTGATAGGCCGTATTCGGCCAGAAACACCTCCATCATGCCGGGCGCCGTGGTGCCGCGGATCTCGCGCACGAGGTCGGCTGCGGCAGCGCTGATCGCGGCGCGGTCCTGCGCGCTGAGCGCTGCGGTGGTGATGAGCTGTGCCAGAACGGTATCAGGCTCCGCATAGGTGTCTTGATCGACGACGGCGCGCAGGGAGTTGGGGATATCACGGGCCATTGGCGTACTCCATGGACTGGTTTTGACTAGTCTAGCGGATATTTTGCGGGCATGTTGCCTGAAAATGGCGGCATCTGCAGGCATATTGCTTTATTTCAGAGGGGTAGCATGGCGCAAAACACTTCGGAGCTCGACGGCTTCGATCAGGCGATTCTGGCTGTACTGGCACAGGACGGGCGGATCAGCATCACGGATCTGGCCAAGCGGATCGGCCTGTCGAAATCGCCCACGCAGGCGCGGCTGCGCAGGCTGGAGGAGAGCAGGGTGATCCTCGGCTACCGGGCGATGCTGAACCCGATCCGGCTGGGCCTCGATCACGTGGCCTTTGTGGAGGTGCGGCTGACCGACACCCGCGAGGCGGCGTTGGCGGCGTTCAACGCGGCGGTGGCGCGCGTGCCCCAGATCGAGCAGGCGCATATGATCGCGGGCAATTTCGATTACCTGCTAAAAGTGCGCACGCGCGACATGGCCGACTACCGCGGCTTTCTGGGCGATACCATCTCGGCCCTGCCGCATGTCGCCTCGACCTCGACTTATGTGGCGATGGAGGCCGTCAAGGAGGTGATGTTGTCCGAAGGGGCTTGACGCATCGCCACTCCGCGTCATCATCTGAACCATGCGCATATTGACCGTCATCGCCTTGATCCTCGCGCCTGCGTTTGCCGCCGCACAGGATTGTCCTGCCGCCCCTGACGTGACGGCGGAGCTCGATCAACTGATCGCTCAGGCGCAGGCGGCGGATACGGCGGCGCAGGGCCGCGCGGTCGCGGACGCCATGTGGGAGGTTTATTTGCGCGCCCCCGACGAGGCGGCGCAGGCCGTTCTCGACCGCGGCATGGCGGCGCGGGGTGTCTATGACTTCGCAGGTGCGCTGCGCGAATTCACGCGGCTCACTGAGTATTGCCCCGAATATGCCGAAGGCTGGAACCAGCGCGCCTACATCAGCTTCCTGCGCGAGGATTATGCAGCGGCGCTGGAGGATCTCGACCGCGCGCTGACCCTGCAGCCTCGCCATGTGGGGGCGCAGTCGGGGCGTGGCCTCACGCTCATGAACATGGGCCGCATCGCGGAGGCGCGCACGCAGATGCTGGAGGCGGTGGAGACGAACCCTTGGCTCGGTGAAGCAGCACTGCTGGCCAAGGGCGCGCCACTTGGCCCGTTGGGCGACGATATCTGATCAAGTCTCTGGCGGCGACGATCCTGCGCGCCTCCGGCGGAGTTGGTACCGCGCACCTCCAGCAACGACAATTGAGCCGTTTACACCGCGCACGCGCTTTGTATGGTGCGCAACATCCGGTCGGTCCTGCGCCCCGGCATGCCTGCGTGGTGGAATGGTAGACACACGAGACTTAAAATCTCCTGGCTCGAAAGGGCCGTGCCGGTTCGAGTCCGGCCGCAGGTACCAGCGCGCAGGCTAGTCGCGCGTTCCCGCAAAGCGCTGCGCCCATTCCTCCCGCTGCTCGTCGCTGATTTTTGCAAACAACACCTCGGGCACTTCGAACACATGCCCGCCGGGCAGCTGGGCCACGGCGGCGGGGACGTCGTTTGGCCAGCCCGCATCGGCGATCTTCATCCCGGCGAGCATCTTGGCGGCTGCATCGGGGATGAAGGGGGCCGCCAGCGTGGCATAGAGCGGGATAAGGTTGAGGGCCAGACGGGTTTGCGCCGCCGCGCGGTCCGGGTCCGTCTTGAAGGTGGTCCAGGGCGCCTGCGCTTGCAGGTATTCGTTGCCCGCAGCCCAGATCGCGCGCAGCTCGGCGGCGGATTTGCGGACCTCCATGGCATCCATCAGCGCGGCGTAGCGGGCAACGCGCGCGGTCAGATCGGCGATCAGAGCCTCCTCGGCCTCGCCGTATTCCCCGGCTTCCGGCACCGCTTCGCCGAATTTGGAGCGGCAGAACTTCGTGATCCGGCTGACGAAATTGCCCAGCACATCGGCGAGGTCCTTGTTTACGTCCGACTGGAACATTCTCCCAGGTGAATTCCGCATCCGATGTCTCGGGCGCGTGGGACAATAGCCACCAGCGCCAGTAGTCGGCGGGCAGGATCTCCAGCGCCTGATCCATGAACACGCCGCGCCCGCGCGAGGTCGAGAACTGGCCACCGTCGTAGTTGAGGTAATTGAACGACTTGATGTAATCGACCAGCTTCCACGGCTCGCCAGAGCCCATGATCGTGGCGGGGAAGCTCAGTGTGTGGAACGGCACGTTGTCCTTGCCCATGAACTGGGTATAGCGCACATCATCCGCACCCGGTCGGTGCGCCACCAGCTTTCCCAATCCTCACCCTTGCCTGCATCCACCCACTCCTGCGCGCAGGCGATGTATTCGATGGGCGCGTCGAACCAGACATAGAAAACCTTGCCCTCCATTCCGGGCCAGGGATCGTCGCCGCGTTTGACCGGCACGCCCCAGCTCAGATCGCGGGTGATGCCGCGGTCTTGCAGGCCGTCGCCGTCGTGGAGCCATTTCTTTGCGATGGAGGTCGTGAGCACGGGCCAGTCGGTCTTGCTCTCGATCCAGTCGTTCAGGCGGTCCTTCATCATCGACTGCTTGAGGAACAGATGCTTGGTCGCGCGCATTTCCAGATCGGTGGCGCCCGACACGGTCGAGCGGGGGTTGATCAGGTCTTCGGGGTCGAGCTGTTTGGTGCAGTTGTCGCATTGGTCGCCGCGCGCATCCTCGAAACCGCAGTTGGGGCAGGTGCCTTCGACGTAACGGTCAGGCAGGAAGCGGCCATCGGTCTGCGAGTAGATCTGGCGCTGCTCGACTTCCTCGATCAGGCCCTGATCCGCCAGCGCACCCGCGAAATGCTGGGTCAGGCGCTTGTTCTGCTCGGAGGAGGAGCGCCCGAAGTGGTCGAAGCTCAGCCCGAAGCGCGCGGCGATATCGGCCTGCACCGCGTACATCTCGCGCACAGTAGTCCTCGACGGGTTTGCCCGCCTTGGCCGCGGCCAGCTCCGCCGGGGTGCCATGTTCGTCCGTGGCGCACAGGAACAGCACCTCATGCCCGCGCCCGCGCAGGTAGCGCGCGTAGAGGTCGGCGGGCAGCTGGCTGCCCACGAGGTTGCCGAGGTGCTTGATCCCGTTGATGTAGGGAATGGCGGAGGTGATCAGGTGACGGGTCATGCAGGGGCCTTTGGCTTGAGCTCGGGCGCAGCTTTAGCAGGCGTGCGGCAGTGGGGCCAGAGGGTCCGGCTCAGCTCGGGCCGTTCTTCTCCCGGTCGCGGCGGAACAGGCGCCCGACCAGAAAGGTGGTGCGCGGTACGTTGACGTAAGCGGTGCGGGTCGTGGCGGTGCGTCCCGCGCGCATCCGGATCACACCGAAGACGATGAGCGCTGCGTGACCGAGCGCCAGCATGATGAACATCGCCTCCGGCCCATAGACCTCGATGAGGATGGAGGCGCCATAGGGCGCGGCGATGGCCCCCATGGCGAACCAGAACATCAGCGCCGCCGACAGCTCCACGCGTTCTTCGGAGCTGGCGAAGTCATGGGCGTGGGCCGCGGCGACGGAATAGATCGGAAAGGTTGTGAGGCCGAAGAGCGCGGAGGACAACAGGATGCCCGTAGACGCCCCAGGCTGCGGTGGACATGGTGACCAGACAGCTGCCGATGGCCGCGACCGACAGCCAGATCAGCACTTTGCGCCGGTCGTATTTATCCGCAATCCAGCCGACCGGGATCTGCGCAAGCGCGCCGCCGATGACGAAGGCCGCGAGAAACCACGCGATCTGCACCGCGGTCAGCCCGACCTCCTGCCCGTAGATCGGACCGACCATGCGGAAGGACGCGCTCGACAGCGCGGCGACGATCACGCCCGCCACTGCGAGAGGCGAGCGGGAGTAGGCCAGCGCAGGGCGCAGGCGGGGGGATTTGGGCGTCTCGGGCTGAGAGGTCGTCGTGAGCGTGATCGGCAGCAGCGCCGCGCAGCACAGGATCGCAAGGATGTTGTACGAGATATAGTCGGCAGGCGCGAGGATGCCGATGATACCCTGCGCGCACAGGCTGCCGGTCATGTCGACCATGCGGTAGGTGCCCATGGCGCGGCCGCGCGTCTCGTTGGTGACCTTGGCCTGCAGCCATGCCTCGACCACCGTGTAGCAGCCCGCCACGCAGAGCCCTGAGCCGATGCGCATCAGCGCCCAGGCGTAGGGATTGACCACCATCATATGCGCCATCAGCCCGATGGTGCCCGCCGCGGTGAAGGCGGCAAAGGCGCGGCTGTGACCGACGGAGCCCAGCAGGCGCGGCGCGAACCAGCAGCCGATGAAAAAGCCCACGAAATGCGCCGATCCCAGCATCCCGATCTCCTGGTTGCGTGAACCCCAGCATGGTGCCCGAGAGCACGTCAAGCGGGCCCACCCCGCCCGAAGACAGCTGCAACAGGACGACCGACAGGAACAGCGCCGCAAAGGAAATCATCAACCGCATCGCCGCCATGTTGCGCCTTTGCAGCGGAATGAACAGCGCAAATTGCCACGCATGTGGCGCAGTTTCTGCTGCGAAATGCGGGTTGCAGGCGCGCAGGACGCGGCTTAGGGTGCCGCGCACGACGCCGGAACAAGGGAGCGCACGATGCACAGGACAACGCTTGGCCGCACCGAGATCGAGGTGTCGAAATTCTGCCTCGGTTCGATGACATGGGGCACGCAGAACACCACGGCGGAGGGGCATGCGCAGATCGACCGCGCGCTGGATGCAGGGATCAATTTCGTCGACACCGCCGAGATGTATCCGGTCAACCCCTGAGCGCGGAGACCCAAGGTGCGCACCGAGACGGTCATCGGCGACTGGTTCGCGGACGGCGGCGCGCGGCGACCGGATGGTGCTGGCCACCAAACATTCGGGCAACGGGATCGAGTACGTGCGCGGCGGCGCCGATATCACGGCAGCCTCCATTCCGCAGGCGCTCGACGGCTCGCTCAAGCGGCTCAGACCGATTACGTCGATCTCTACCAGTTTCACTGGCCCAATCGCGGCAGCTACATGTTCCGCAAGAACTGGACCTATGATCCGACCGCGACAGGACCGCGCGGCGACGCTGCAGAACATGGAGGATTGCCTCGGCGCCCTGCAGCGCGAGGTGGAGCGCGGGCGCGATCCGCGCCTTCGGCATGAGCAACGAGAGCGCCTGGGGCCTGACGCAATGGGCGGATGCGTGCCGAACGCGTCGGCGGGCCGCGCGTCGCCACGGTGCAGAACGAATATTCGCTGTTGTGTCGTCTGGCCGATACGGACGTGGCCGAGACCTGCCACAACGAGGACATCGGCATGCTGTCCTTCTCGCCACTGGCGGCAGGGTTGCTGACGGGCAAGTATCAGGGCGGCGCCGTGCCCGAAGGCTCGCGCATGTCGCTCAACGGCGACCTGGGCGGGCGCAAGACGCCGCGCGTCTTCGACGCCGTGGCAGCCTATCTGGAGATCGCGCAGAAGCACGGGCTGGATCCGGTTCATATGGCGATGGCCTTCGTGCGCGACCGGCCCTTCATGGCGTCCGCGATCTTTGGCGCGACCAGCATGGCGCAGCTCGAGCGGATCATCGCGGGCGCGGATCTGGAACTGGGCGACGAGGTGATGGCCGATATCGACGCCGCGCACCGCGCCCATCCGATGCCATACTGAGCGACCGAACACGACATCGCGGGGCGCATTTGGGGATGGAAATTGGCCCGACCCTCGCGCAGAGTTGCGCTGACACTGACAGGAGAGAATCATGCCACTAGCCATGAACCGCGAGGTGTTCATCACCTGCGCCGTGACCGGATCGGGCGCCACGCAGGACCGCAGCCATCATGTGCCGCGCAGCCCCGAGCAGATCGCCGACAGCGCCATCGCTGCGGCGCAGCGCCGGTGCGGCGGTCGTGCATTGCCACGTGCGCGACCCCGAGACCGGCGCGCCGAGCCGCGATGTGGGCATGTACCGCGAAGTGACCGAACGGATCCGCGACAGCGATACCGACGTGGTGCTGAACCTCACGGCGGGCATGGGCGGGGACATCGTCTTTGGCGATGTGGAGAGCCCGATGGACCTTAACGAGGCGGCCACCGACATGGTCGGCGCGACCGAGCGGATGGCCCATATCACCGAATGCCTGCCCGAGATCTGCACGCTCGATTGCGGCACGATGAACTTTGCCGAGGCCGACTACGTGATGACCAACACGCCCGGCATGCTGGTCGCGATGGGCCAGATGATGACCGATCTGGGCGTAAAGCCCGAGATCGAGGCCTTCGACACCGGCCATCTGTGGTACGCCAAGGAGCTGGTGAAGCAGGGCGTGCTGCGACAGCCCCGCGCTGGTGCAGCTGTGCATGGGCGTCAAATGGGGCGCGCCCGATGATCTCAACACCTTCATGGCGATGGTGAACAACGTGCCGGACGACTGGACCTTCTCGGCCTTCGGGCTGGGGCGCAACCAGATGGCCTATGTCGCGGCGAGCGTGCTGGCGGGCGGCCATGTGCGCGTGGGGCTCGAGGATAACCTGTGGCTCGACAAGGGCGTGCTGGCCGAGAACCACCAGCTGGTCGACCCGCGCGCGCGGGATCATCGAAGGCGATGGGCGCGACGCTGATGAGCCCCGCGCAGGTGCGCGAGAAGCTGGGCCTGCAAAAGCGGATGCCGCGGTGATCCGAAAGCTGCGGCGTTCTGGCGCTGCTCTGGCGCTCGGCGCCTGCGCTGCCCAACCGCCAGAAGTGACCAGCCTGCAAGGCTACCGCGACCGCGCGGCGCTGATCGGCGTGACCTCACGCTATGACGCGGCGCGCTTCGACGGGCGTGTGGTACGTGCGCGCGCGGCTTCGATCCCGGCGTGCGGCGCAGCTGTCGTTTCGCCGTGACGCCGGAGGCACGTGATGCGGCTTGGCGCGTCTGTCTGCGATCGCGGCGGGGTGTGCGGCGAGGTGGCGCGAGGATCTGCCGCTGACGGCGCACTCGGCAAGGGGCAGTTCAGCGTGACCATGCCCGGCGGCGAGACGCGCGATTTCTGGGTGCTCTGGGTCGACGAGGGCTTCCGCACGGCGGTGCTCGGCAACCCGACGGGCGACTTCGGCTGGATCGTGGACCGCAGCACGACGGGCGGCGCCGACCGGATCACGGCGGCGCGCGAGATACTGGATTTCAACGGCTACGACGTGAGCCAACTGAGGGTGACGAAAATGACAAGACAGCAGCGATTATCGGCGGCGGTGTGATCGGCGGCGGCTGGGCCGCGCGGTTCGTGCTCAACGGCTGGAACGTGCAGGTGTTCGACCCCGACCCGCAGGCCGAGCGCAAGATCGGCGAAGTGATGGCCAACGCGCGCCGCTCCTTGCCCGGTCTCACGGATGTGGCGCTGCCGCGCCGAGGGCGGCTGACCTTCTGCACGAGACATCGCGCGAGGCCGTCGCGGGCGCGGAGTGGATACAGGAAAGCGTGCCGGAGCGGCTCGACATCAAGCACAAGACCTTTGCCGAGATCCAGGCGGCCTGCGCGCGGATGCGGTGATCGGCTCGTCCACTCGGGCTTCAAGCCGTCCGAGTTGCAGGAGGGCGCGGCGCGGCCCGACCAGATCATGGTCGCGCATCCGTTCAACCCTGTCTATCTGCTGCCGCTGGTCGAACTGGTGCACGACGCAATGCGGATGACGGCGCTGGTGGAGAAGGCCAAGGCGATGCTCTGACGTCGCTCGGGATGTACCCGCTGCACCTGAAGAAAGAGATCGACGCGCATGTGGCCGACCGCTTTCTCGAGGCGGTCTGGCGCGAGGCGCTGTGGCTGGTCAAGGACGGCATCGCCACGACGGAGGAGATCGACAACGCGATCCGCTATGGCTTTGGCATCCGCTGGGCGCAGATGGGCCTGTTCGAGACCTACCGCGTGGCGGGCGGCGAGGCGGGGATGAAGCATTTCATGGCGCAGTTCGGCCCGTGCGCTCAAATGGCCCTGGACCAAGCTGATGGATGTGCCGGAGTTCAACGATGAACTGGTGGACCTGATCGCGGGGCAGTCGGACGCGCAATCGGGCATGCACTCGCATCCGCGATCTGGAGCGGATCCGCGACAACAATCTCGTGACCATGATGCGCGGGCTCAAGGCGCAGGATTGGGGCGCGGGTGCGCTGCTGAACGCGCAGGAGCGCGAGATGCGCAAAGGCACGGTGCATGGCGCCGTGGCGGCTGATCTGGACGCGGACGCACCGGTGGAGACGGCGCACCGCACCGTGCCGCTCGACTGGACCGACTATAACGGCCACATGACGGAAGCGCGCTATCTGCAGGCCTTTGCCGATGCGACGGACCGGTTCATGGCGATCATCGGCTGCGATGCCGCGTATATCCAGTCGGGCGGCAGCTATTTCACCGCCGAGACGCATATCCGCCATCTCGACGAGGTGCATGCGGGCGCCGTGATCACGATACGCACCCGTGTGGTGATGGGCGAGGGCAAGAAGATGCACCTGTGGCACGAGATGCACGAGGGCGACCGTCTGCTGGCGACGGGCGAACATTTCCTGCTGCACGTGAGCCTGGAGACCCGCAAGCCCACGACCGCCCGCCCCGCATATCGAGGCGGCACTGGTGCGCTTTGCCAAGGGCCATGCGAGGCTGCCCGCGCCCGAGGGGCTGGGCCGGGCCATCGGGGCGCCGAGGTGAGGCACGGAGCGGCATGACGCGACGTTCTGATCACCGCCGGTGCCTCAGGCATCGGGCGCGCCATGGGCGAGGCGTTCGCGGCGGCGGGCGCGGAGGTCTGGGTGACGGATGTGGATGCCACCGCCTTGGGCGGTCTGCCGCCGACATGGCACGGCCGTCGGGCCGATGCGGTGGATGAGGCGGCGATGGCGGAAGTTCTGGCGCGAGATGGGCAGCATCGACGTGCTCTGCGCCAATGCGGGCATCGCCGGGCCGACGGCGCTGATCGAGGACGTGGCGCTGGAGGACTGGCGCGCCTGCGTCAGCGTCAATCTGGAAGGGGCGTTCATTGCGGCCAAACATGCCGCACCGCTGATGAAGGCGGCGGGCAGCGGCTCGATCATCCTGACGTCCTCCACCGCGGGGATCTACGGCTATCCCAACCGCGCGCCCTATGCGGCGGCGAAATGGGCGATGATCGGCCTGATGAAGACGCTTGCGATGGAGCTGGGACCCTTCGGCATCCGCGCCAACGCGATCTGCCCCGGCGCGGTGGAGGGCCGCGGATGGAAGGTGTGCTGGCGCGCGAGGCCGCGGCCAAGGGCATGACCCGCGATCAGGTCTATGACGGCTATGCCGTCGGGCACCTCGATGCGCCGCTTTGTCGAGGCGCGTCGATATCGCCAACATGGCGGTCTTCCTCGGCGTCGGACGCGGCGCGGCTGGTGTCGGGGCAGGTGATTGCGGTGGACGGCCATACCGAAAACCCTGATCCCAAGGTCTGAAACCGCCATGAGGATCATTCGGGGAGGGATCTGCAAAACAATTAGGCGTCTGCGACACCGTAGCATATTGACTTCGATACTGACGCACTAAGGGATGTCGCTTTCAGGCGAGACATGCGGTTTTTTCGGGATTATTCAGCGTCTTGTAATCCCTATGAAAGCCGCAAACCCTTTATGAGCCTTATCAAGACCCGCCCCCGCATGCTGCACACCATCGCACTTTGGGATTGGCCGACGTTGGGATTGATGGGGGCTGTGGGCGGCATCTGGGTGCTGGCACTGCTGCTGCCTGCGGGGTGGGGCGCTGTTTGCTTTCGGCCTGTTGGTGCCTCGCGCTGTCGATGCACAGCTCGCTCAGCCATGAATTGCTGCACGGGCATCCCTTCGGCGCGGAGCGGGCGGAGACGCTGCTCGGGTTGTGGCAGCCGGGGATCTTCGTGCCCTATCTGCGGTTCAAGCGCACGCATCTGGCGCATCACCGCGATGCCAACCTGACCGACCCCTACGACGATCCGGAAAGCAACTACGTCGACCCGCAGGTCTGGGCGCGGCTGCCGCGGGCTGGCAGCGGCTGGCGCTGCGCTTCAACAACACGCTTGCGGGGCGGATGCTGATCGGGCCGGTGCATCGGCATGTGGAGCTTTGTGCGCGACGATATCGTGGCGCGTGCGCGCGGGCGACAATACCGTGCTGCGCGACTGGCTCGTGCATATGCCGGGCGTGCTTGTCACGCTCTGGGCGGTGTGGCTGTCGCCGCTGCCGATGTGGATTTATCTCGCGGCCTGCTACGGCGCGCTGTCGGTGCTCAAGATCCGCACCTTTCTGGAGCATCAGGCGCATGACCGCGTCTCGGGCCGTACCGTGATCATCGAGGACCGCGGCCCACTCGCGTTCCTGTTTCTCAACAACAACCTGCATGTCGTCCATCACATGCATCCAGCGGTGGCGTGGTATCGTCTCTGGCCGCTCTACCGGGCGCAACAAGGCGCGCTATCATGCGCGCGCAACGGCGGCTATGTCTACCCGTCCTACGCCGCGATCTTCCGCCGCTACCTGTGGCGCGCCAAGGACCCGGTGGCGCATCCGCTCTGGCATCCGCGCGGGGATTGAGGCAACAGGGCAGGCATGACCATGCCGAACCTGCCCTTGCCTGATCTGTGGATCATCGTCACCCTGCTCGCCGCCGCGTTCCAGACGGTGCGCTTCATGCTGCAAAAGGTGCTGGCGACCGCCACGCTGAGCGCCGGCGGGCGCCACATTTTCGCGGTTTCATCTATTCGGCACCTTTCATCGCGCTGCTGCTGGCGGCGTACATGCAGGCAGACGGACGCGCAGCTGCCTGCGCTCGGTGCGCGGTTCTGGGGCTTCGGGCTGCTCGGCGGCACTGCACGCAGATCCTGGCGACGGTCTGTGTCGTGGCGCTGTTCAAGGCAGCGCAATTTCGCCGTCGGGCATCACCTTCAAGAAGACCGAAGTGATCCAGACGGTGCTGGTCGGGTCGTGCTGCTGCTGGGCGAAGCGGGTCAGCTGGGCTGCGGCTTCGCGCGCGATCGTGCTGGGGCTGGTCGGGCTGCTGCTGCTGTCAGGCGGCAAGGAGGCGCGCGGGTTTCATCTGTCGGACCTGCGCAACCGCGCGGCGGGGCTGGGGATTGCGTCTGGCGTCCTGTTCGCCTTCTCGGCCGTCAGCTACCGCGGCGCTTCGCTGACGCTGGCGACCGACGATCCGCTGTTGCGCGCGGGTGTGACGCTGATGGCCGTGGTGGCCATGCAGACGCTGATCATGGCTGGTCTGGCTGGCCTTGCGCGAGCCGGGGCGAGATCGCGCGCCGTCTGGCGCGCGCGCCGCGTGGCGGTCTGGATCGGGCTGACGTCCATGGGCGGCTCGCTGTGCTGGTTCATCGCGTTCACCTTGCAGAACGCGGCCTACGTCAAGGCGCTGGGGCAGGTCGAGCTGATCTTGAGCGTGCTCGCCTCGACCTTGTTCTTTCGCGAAAAGATCACGCCGCGCGAAGGCGCTCGGCATGGCGATCCTCGTGGCCTCGATTCTGCTGCTGATACTTGCTGATCTAGGTCCGTTTCTCGGCGTAGTCGCGGCTCGGATGGCCGCGCAGGCGCAAAAACAGGCTTTCTTCATCGTTGTTCTTGAAATACGGGACGGAGGCGGGCGGGTCCAGGTCGCGCGCGCGGGCCTCGACCTCGGCCAGCACGACCTCGGTGATGAAGGGCATGTCGAAGCTGCGCGCCTCGGTCAGCGGCGACCCATTGCAGATGCGAAAGCTCGTCGCAGGCGGCGTCGAAATCATCGGGATCGCTCGCGATGTCATCGGCATCGACCAGAAAGAACCGCGCGTCAAAGCGGCGCGGGCGGCCCGGCGGTGTCAGCGCGCGGAACACGAACTGCAGCGGGGCGGCGTGGGGCAGATGGCCGGTGGCGGCAAAGGTCTGCCAGTCGGGCGGGACATCGCCGTCCCAATTGCCCTGCTGGCCGAGGATCAGACCGGTTTCCTCCCAAAGCTCGCGGATCGCGGCCACGGGGATGGCATGCGGCAAGGGCTGCGGTCCGCATCCTCGGCGATGCGCGCGGCGCATGCGGCGGGCAGCGCCGTGGCGAGCGGGATATGCGCATCCCCCGCATCCACCGCACCGCCGGGAAAGACGAACTTGTTGGGCATGAAGGCCGCCTTCGCGCCGCGCTGGCCCATCAGGATGGCGGGCGTGCGTCATGCCGGTCGCGGATCACGATCACGGTCGCCGCGTTGCGGATCGCGGTTTTGTCGATGCGTCATGGGCGCCTCCTGCGTGCGACGCGGTCGGGCCGATGCAGAGTCCGCGCGCGAAGCCGCCCATCTCCTTGGCCCATTGGAAGCCGATCATGGCCCCCTTCAGTCTGGGCAGAAGGTAGAGCGACAATGCCGACCGTGCCAACCGCAAAGATCGTGAAGAGCATCAATCGGCTCGGGGCGGAACTGGACGAAGACGATATGCAGCAGCGGCGCCATCAGGTGCCCCACCAGCAGGATCGTCAGATAGGCAGGGCCGTCATCGGCGCGGTGGTGGTGGAATTCCTGCTCGCAGACGGTGCAATGGTCATGCACCTTGAGATAGCCGAACAGCAGCGGACCGGCACCGCAGTTCGGGCATCTGCTGGCGCCAGCCGCGCATCATCGCGGGCAGGCGGCGGCGTTCCGCGTCCGGGTCCGGTGTCGGGATGTGTCTGCTGTGGCTGTCTGAGTCATCGGGTTGTCCTGTGATCCACCTGATGCATCGCCTGAATGCGCCAACGGCCCGCGGATTGAAAGGTGGCGATTTGTCTCAAGGTCGGCGGAGGCTGCATTTTTCTGCAGTTTCTTGCGACGGAAACTGCGCGCCGCTGCGTATGACATCCAACTGCGCGGCAGAAACAGTCGTGCCGGTGCAGACAAAAATGGAGAGACACCATGTTTAAAGAAACAATGACAGCAGCTGGCGATCGTTGCTGGGCGTTGTGGCCACGTGGCGCACAGGCGCGCGAGGGCGGACGCGGACATGCAGGCGCGCTTTGCGCAGATGGATGCCGATGGCAGACGGCGAAGTGACGCCCGCGGAGATGGCACGGCGCGCGCCGCGATGCGATGGCGGTGGTTGAGCCGAGAGAGCGGATGCCAGACGGCGACGGCGTCGCTCAGCGCTCGAGCGAAATGACGGCCGCGAGCGCAGGCGGCGCGCCAGAAGGAAGAGGCGCGCGCGACGAAACGCTTCGAGCGGATGGATGCCGATAACAGCGGCGAGCTGACGCTGGAGGAGATCGCAGGCCCGCCGCGATCCTGCGCGAGATGCTTGTCGCGGCTGGATGCCGACAACAGCGGCGGCATGAGCCTTGAGGAGTTTGCAAAGGCGCGGCACCATGGCAGAGACAAGCCTGCGAGAGATGCCGACTGATCCTGCAGCGCAACATGGCCCGCTCCGCCTTGCGGGGCGGGGTGGGTCACGGATGGAACGAACCGATGAACGACAGCTCCGGGCAAGCAGCGGCGCGCGCGCAGGACGCCGATCTGCTGGCGCGCTATGCCGCAGGCGATGCGGCGGCGGCACGGCTGCTGACGGCACGGCTGTCGCCGCGCGCCTATGCTCATGCCTACCGGGTGCTTGGGCGACAGTGCGGAGGCCGAGGATGTCGCGCAGGAGGCGATGCTGCGCCTGTGGACGTCAGGCGCGCAGCTGGGACGCGGGGCGCGCGCAGGCCTCAACCTGGCTTTACCGGGTGGTGGCCAATCTGTGCACCGACCGGCTGCGCAGACGCAGGCCGGGGCCGTTGGACGAGGGCGACGCGCCCGCCGACCCGGCGCCGGGGGCCGAGACGCGCCTGCAGACAGGGCGCGCGGCACGATGCGCTGCAGGCGGCGCTGCTGCGCCTGCCGGAGCGGCAGCGGCAGGCGGTGATCCTGCGCCATCATCGAAGGGTTGGCGAACCCCGAGATCGCCGCCATACTGGACGTGGGCGTCGAGGCCGTCGAAAGCCTGACCGCGCGCGGCAAACGGGCGCTGACAGCGGATCTGGCCGCGCAGCGCGATGCATTGGGATATGACGATGACACGACCTGACGAATTCGATCTGGACGCTGTATTTGACGCCGCACGGAGCGGATCCGCCGCACATGCCGGAGCCGCTCGCCGCGCGGATCGAGGCGGATGCGGCTGGCGTTGCTGCGCCCGCGGCCGTGGTGGCCGCGCGCGCTGGCGGCTCTTGGCGGGCCTGCGGGGCTCGGCGGGATGGTGACGGCGACCTGCGCGGGGTTCTGGCTGGGCATCGCACCGCCCGATGCGGCGTTCGATCCGCTGGTGCTGATCGGCGCGGTGGAGACACAAGACGAGCTGGCGGATCTATTGGATTTCGGATGGACAAGTGAAGAGGGATAGCGACATGGCGGATGCACGACCGAAAGGACGCTGGATGCGGATCGTGCTGGTGTTGTCGCTGGCGCTGAACCTCGCGGTGGTTGCGGCGGTTGCGGGTGCGGCGTGGCGCATCAAGGGGGTCGAGCGGGCGGGACCGCGACAGGGCGGCGGCGGCGTGCTCTACCTGCAGGCGCTGCCACGAGGAGGATCGACGCGTGCTGCGCGAAGCACTCCGCGCCACGCCGCGGGTGGCGCCCGTGGCGGCCCGGATGGTCGAGGTGCTCCGCGCGGAGCCGTTTGACGCCAGGCCGCGGCCGGGCGTGCTTGGAGACCGAGCGCGCCGCAGGCTTGCAGCGGCAGGACATCGCCGCTGCTGCTTGGCTCGAGCAGGTTACGCCGGATGAGCACGCAGGAACGCGCGGCCTATGCGGACCGGCTGCAGGCACTGCTGGAGCGGCGCAAGGACAGGGGCAAGTCGCGGGACTGAGCCGTGCGTCCGATCACGGCGGGTTTGGCAACGTCTTGTCAGAGTGACATGGGCTCGGCCTGTTTGGGGTGTTTTTTTGGCACGTTCGGTCCCACTGGAAAAGAACGCACCGGATCTGGGCGCCGGTTTTCGACGCCGCGGAAAGATCCGCCGCGCTCAGGCCGCCGGGCGCCTGTCCGGCTGGCTGAGCGTGACGCGGTTGCGGCCCGCGAGTTTCGCGGCATAGAGCGCCTTGTCCGCCCGGTCCAGCAAGGCATCGACATCCTCCATGTCCCGGCGCGCGCTCTGCAGGGGGCCGGGGCCCATGGCGAGACCGAGGCTGATGGTGACGGGAACGGGCCGGTTGCACCGGGAATGGCGAAGGGCATGCTGCCGATGGCACGCACAGATGCGGTCCGCGATGCTGCGCGCGCGTGTGCAGATCGGTGGCGGGCATCGCGATCACGAACTCCTCCCCGCCGATGCGCGCGACCATGTCACCGCCGCGCACGGCACTGCGCAGGCGGCGCGCGGTCTCCACCAGAACGGCATCGCCGGAGGCATGGCCGTAGGCATCGTTGATCCGTTTGAAATGGTCCATATCGGCCAGGATGACCGCAAAGGGCGCGCGCGGTGCCGCGGCGCTTTCGATCAGGCGGGTGAGGAAGGGCATCGCGTAGCGCCGGTTGTAGAGCCCGGTCAGCGGATCGTTCACCACTTCGCGCAGGCCGGTGCGCACGGTTTGCAGCATCTGGGCGACCTGACGCTTGCGCCGCAGCAGGACCTGCAGCCGCAAGGCCAGCTCGTCGGCGTCGAAGCCGCCGGTCATCACGTCATCCGCCCCCATATCGAGCGCTGAGGTCGCGCGCAGCGGATCGGGGGTTTTCTGGATCACCAGCAGGGCCACATCGCGGGTGAGCGCGCTGGCCCGCAGCGTCGAGATCAGGCGCAGGCATTCATCGGTCGACCTGCGTCGAGTCGGGCAGGGCCAGCACCACCGCATCGGCGGCGCGCCCGTGTGCAGGCTCGCCATGGCGCATCGCGCATCAGGGTGACGCTGAATTGCGCGCCGCATCCGCGGCAACAGCTGGCGGACCCAGCCCTGCAGCGGTGCCGCCTCCATCCCGATGAGCGAGATCTGCGGCGGGCGCGTGAATTCCGCGGGCGCCTCCGCAAGGCCGAGCGCGCAGCTCGTCTCGTCGCGCATGTGCCATTCCGCGAATTTGTGATAGGCGCGGATCATGTTGCGCACACGGCCCAGCAGCAGCGTCTCGTTGACCGGCTTGTCCATGCACATCGAAGGCACCGGCGCGCAGCGTGGCCAGCCGCGCCTCCGCCTCGCTGCGCGCTGCCGATGGCCAGCACCGGCAGATGCGCCGTCTGCGGACTGCCTGCGCAGATGGCTGCACAGTTCCGCCGCGGTGCCATCCGGCAGGTTGATGCGCGTCAGATCACCAGATCGGGCGGCCTGCGTGCGCACGATCTGCATCGCCTCGCGCCTGGGTGCTGGCCTGCACAACCTGATAAAATGCCGCTGTAAGCTTGACTTTCAGCACGATACGGTTGGTCGAAATACCGTCAATGATGAGGATTTTACCCTGCATTTTCGATCCTTCCCGACCCGAGTTTGCTTACCCTTCAGTTTTCTGACCAATTGGTTAACAAAGCGTTGAGATTTTCTTACAACCGGAACGAACAAATGAGCCATTACGCGAAATACCGCCGAGACGATCGCCCTGCAGGCATTGGGGTGGCTGGTGGGCAACGAGGATCTGCTGCCGGTCTTTCTGGGCGCCACCGGCGCGTCCGAAGGGGATCTGCGCGCCGCGGCGGAAGATCCCGACTTTCTCGGCATCGGTGCTGGATTTCATCATGATGGACGACGCTTGGGTGATTGCCTGCTGTGACGCGCATGGGCTGCCATATCCGCGGCTGGCAGAGGCGCGCGCGCTGCTGCCGGGCGGCGAGGCGGTGCATTGGACATGACTGAAAAACAAATGCAGATCAGAGGGTCTGTGCTTTGACAAGGATGGCACCTTGTTCGATTTCGCGGCGACCTGGGAGGCTTGGGCCGCGGCCTTCCTGCGCCGTGCCGCAGAGGGCGACAGGGCGCGCGCGGCCTCTCTCGGGAGCGGCCATCGGCTTCGATCTGGAACGGGGCAAGTTCGCGCGCGACAGCATCGTGATCGCGGGCACGGCGGGTGAGGTGGCGCAGGCGCTGGTCCCGCATTTCAGCACGCCTCGGCCACGCCGATCTGCTGGCACATGATCAACGAGGAAGCCGCCGCCGCGCCGCAGCAGCCGGCCGTGCCGCTGCGGCCCTTGCTGGAGGGGTTTCGCGCGCGCGGCCTGGCGCTCGGCGTGGCCACCAACGACAGCGAAGGGCCCGCGCGCGCGCATCTCGCGCAGGCGCGGGTGACGGAGCTGTTCGACTTCATCGCAGGCTATGACAGCGGCTTCGGCGGCAAGCCCGCGCCGGGTCAGTTGCTGGGGTTCGCAGCAGCTGTGGAGCTGGCGCCCGAGCAGATCGTGATGGTCGGCGACAGCACGCATGATCTGCATGCGGGGCGCGCGGCGGGCATGCGGACGCATCGCGGTGCTGACCGGCACCGCCCTGCGCGACGGATCTGGCGCCCCATGCGGATGTGGTGCTGCGCGACATCGGCGAGATCCCGGCGTGGCTTGACGCACAAGACCGCGGCTGAACCGGCAAAAACGACGCAAGTCCGTCGCGGACAGAGCGGCCTGCCTGGCGCTCATGGGGCCTTCTGGGGAGGAACAGCCGCAGGAGACCGCCATGATCGACGAGCCCAAACGCAGAACCCGTGGCGGAGGCCGTGCCGGTGCCAAGACGCGCCGTGGCACTGCCGTGATCGAGCAGATGCCCTGGAACCCGCCCGTCAACATCGACCGGCCCGACCGAACCGCTCGGCCCCGAGGGCGTGGCCGCGATCCATGACGGCGCGATGCGCATCCTCGAGGAAATCGGGATCGAGATCCTACAACGTCGAAGCGCGCGAGATCTTCCGCAAGGCGGGCTGTACCGTGGACGGCGAGAATGTCCGCATGGACCGCGAGATGGTGATGGAATATGTCGCCATGGCGCCGTCGGAATTCACGCTCACGCCGCGCAATCCGGACCGCAAGATCACCATCGGCGGGCGCAATCTGGTGTTCGGCAACGTCTCTTCGCCGCCCAACTACTGGGACATGGCGCTGGGCCGCAAGGTGCCCGGCACGCGCGAGATGTGCCGTGATCTGCTGAAACTCACGCAATACTTCAACTGCATCCACTTCGCCGGCGGCTATCCGGTGGAGCCGGTGGATATCCATGCCTCCGTGCGCCATCTCGACGTGCTCTATGACAAGCTGACGCTGACCGACAAGGTCATGCATGCCTACAGCTTGGGCGCAGGAGCGGGTGGAGGATGTGATGGAGATGGTGCGCATCGCCGGCGGCTGGAGCCATGAGGAGTTCGAGGCGACCCCGAAGATGTACACCAACATCAACTCCACCTCGCCGCTCAAGCATGACATCCCGATGCTGGACGGCTGGATGCGTCTGGCGCGGCGCAATCAGGGGCTGGTGGTGACGCCCTTCACGCTGGCCGGGGCCATGGCGCCGGTCACGATGGCGGGCGCGGTGGCGCAGTCGCTGGCGGAGGCGCTGATCGCCGTGGTGCTGGCGCAGATCGTGCGCCCCGGTGCGGCGGTGGCGATCGGCACGTTCACCTCCAACGTCGACATGAAGACGGGCGCGCCCGCGTTCGGCACGCCCGGAATATATGCGCGCCACGCAGATGACCGGCCAGATGTGCCGCTTCTACGGGTTGCCGATGCGCTCCTCGGGCGTGTGTGCCGCGAACGTGCCGGACGGGCAGGCGATGTGGGAGACCTCCAACAGCCTGTGGGCGGCGGTGCAGTCGGGGACGCACATGGTCTATCACGCGGCAGGCTGGCTGGAGGGCGGGCTGATCGCCTCGCCCGAGAAGTTCATCATGGATTGCGAGATCCTTCAGCAGATCCAGCGCTACATGGCGCCCGAGATCTGCGCGACAGGCCCGGACGAGATCGCGCTGGATGCGATCCGCGAGGTCGGTCACGGCAGCCATTTCTTCGGGATCCAGCACACGCAGGACCGCTATACCACGGCGTTCTACCAGCCGTTCCTGAGCGATTGGACCAATTATGAGGGCTGGGAGGTGGCGGGCGGCATCTGGACGCAGGAGCGCGCGCATCACATGTTCAAGGAGATCGTGGGCAGTTTCGAGGCGCCGCCGATGGACGTGGCGATCCGCGACGAGCTGGCCGACTTCGTGGCACGGCGCAAATCCGAAGGCGGCGCGCCAACCGATTTTTAACCACGATCCGGCGTCTGCGGTCGGCTTTTAGCCTCTTGTTAAGCGGGGTGCCCATCAAGGGCGCACCGCAATTCCGAGGAGGGTGCCATGCACGGGCTGATCAACCGCAGTTTCCAGAACTACATGTCCGACAGCTATGGCCGCGAGGCATGGTTCGACGTGGCCGCGCGGGCGGGCGTGATCGCCGCCGGAATTCGAGGCGATGCTGACCTATGACGACGCGCTGACCCCTGCGGTGCTGGACGCGATGGCGCAGGTGCTGCGCCGTCCGCGCGCGGAGGTGATGGAGGACATCGGCACCTATCTCGTGTCCCACCCGCAACACCGAGGCTGTGCGCCGCCTGCTGCGCTTTGGCGGTGTGAATTTCGAGGATTTCCTGCATTCGCTCGATGATCTGCCGGACCGTGCGCGCATGGCGGTGGCG
The DNA here is from genome assembly GCA_963703195.1 of uncultured Alphaproteobacteria bacterium. GTDB lineage: Bacteria > Pseudomonadota > Alphaproteobacteria > Rhodobacterales > Rhodobacteraceae > Sulfitobacter. The sequence goes on from OY969797.1 coordinate 211,859, forward strand.
GATCTGCACCTGCCCGCGATCGAACTGCATGACGACAGCGAGGGGCGCTACGGCCTGATCTGCGACAGCCCGCTGGCAGGCTTCGGCCATCTGATGATGGGGGTGCTGCGGGTGATGGCGGATGACTACGGCGCGCTGGCGCTGCTGGAGCTCGAAGAGGGCGAAGAGGGCCGCGAAACCGTCCACATCCAGCTTGTCGCGGCGGATTACGCCGATGGGCGCGCCTTCGATCTGGGGGCGCGCGCATCATGACGGGCGCGTTCGAGCCCGAGGTGCTGGATGTGCTCTGCCCGATGCATCTGGCCCTGAACGGCGCGGGGATCATCACGCACGTCGGGCCCACCGTCGCAAAAGCTGCGCCCCGATGTGCCGCTGATCGGCATCCCGTTTCTGGAGGCTTTCGCGGTGATGCGTCCGCGCGGGATCACTACGATGGCGCAGCTCTCGCGCGGCGCGCCACCTCAAGCTGCATCTGGAGATGGCAGGGCTCTCCGCCCGCGCGGCTCAAGGGGGTGCTGGTGCCGGACCGGGCGGACGGCGCGATCGTGAACCTGTCCTTCGGCATCTCGATCCTCGACGCGTGTGCGCGACTACGCGCTCACCAATGCCGATTTCGCGGCGACGGATCTGGCGATCGAAATGCTCTACCTCGTGGAGGCGAAGACCGCGGCGATGGAGGCCTCGCGCAAGCTCAACCTGCGGCTGCAAGGGCGCCAAGGTCGCGGCGGAGGAGCAGGCCTATACCGACACGCTGACCGGCCTCAGGAACCGCCGCGCGCTGGACCAGATGCTGGAGCAGCTTGCTCGCCGCGAAGCGTCGGTTTCGCGGTGATGCACATTGATCTGGATTACTTCAAGGCGGTCAATGACACGCTCGGCCATGCGGCGGGGGATCATGTGTTGCAGGTGGTGGCCGAGGCTCATGCTGGAGGAGACGCGCAGCGCCGATACGGTCGCGCGGGTGGGCGGCGACGAGTTCACCGTGATCCTGCCGGACGTGGCCGATATCGACGTGCTGCGACCGTATCGGCCGTCGCATCATCGACCGGATCGAGGTGCCGATCCCCTTCAACGCCCATTGTGCGACATCTCCGCGAGCATCGGCACCGTCTGGATCCAGAGCAGCAAGACCGCCACCCGCGAGACGGTGATGGAGGATGCCGATATTGCCCTCTATGCCTCCAAGAACCACGGGCGCGCGCGGCAGACCTTCTACAGCCCCGCCCTGCGCGGAGGATGCCGGGGCGGCGGCGTTGCCCGTGGGCGTGGCGGGGCGTAGCTGGCCGTGGCGGGTTATGCGGGTGCGGAGGGTCAGGCGCCACTCATCTCGCGTCGGGTGCATCATACTTGGCCCGCAAGGCCCAAGGCATAGACGGGAGTAGACCGATACCCGCGCCTCGCGTAAGAGGCGGCCATGAGCACGTGCGCGCCCTCCCTGTACCGTATCCTTCCCTCGTTGTCTGAGATTTTCCGGCGCTGCCGTGTCGCGGTGGCCAAAAACGACTTTTCTTGCAAGGTCGAGTGGCTGCGAGATACGGCGAGCACCGTGTGCGTTGCGCTGGCGCGAGGCGACGATGCGCGCGTCGGGCATGAGTCCGCGAATCCGCGGGAGCTATATTGTTCAGATACTGCAAATCGTTATAACCGCACTTCCATCTGGTGTCCTTCATGATCGCGGCAGTGGTCATCGGTCGCAATGAAGGTGCGCGGCTCATTGCCTGTCTCGATGCGCTGGGGGATGTCTCGCCGGTGATCTATGTCGACAGCGGTTCGACCGATGGCTCGGTTGCGGCGGCACGGGCGCGCGGTGCGCAGGTGGTCGCCCTGGATATGGCGTCAGCCCTTCACGGCGGCGCGTGCGCGCAATGCGGGCTTGGCGGCCCTGCCACAGGACACGCGGCTGGTCCAGTTTCTGGACGGTGATTGCGTGATGCAGCCCGGCTGGCTCGATGCGGCGCAGCGCCTTTCTAGAGGCGAATGCAGGATGTCGCGGTGGTGTGCGGGCGCCGACGCGAGATCCATCCGCGATGCCTCGATCTACAACGCGTCTGATCGATGCGGAGTGGGACACGCCCGTGGGCGCAGGCGCGTGCCTGCGGCGGCGATGCGATGATGCGGGTGGCGGCCCTGCGCGACGTGGGCGGCTACCGCGAAGATCTGATCGCGGGGGAGGAGCCGGAGCTCTGTGTGCGCTTGCGGCAGGCCGGGTGGCGGATCTGGCGGCTCGACGCGCGAAATGACCGCCCATGACGCACAGATCACTGCGGTTCGGTCAATGGTGGCAGCGCACGCAAACGTGCAGGCCATGCCTTCGCGGAAGGTGCCGCGCTGCACGGTGCGCCGCCGGAGCGGCATTGGGTCGTCGAGACACGTCGCGCGCTCATATGGGGGGCGGCGGGGCCCGTGGTGATCGCGCTGCTGGTCGCCTTGACGGGGCCGGTCGGATTGCTGGCGGCGGGGATCTATCCGCTGCAGGTCGCCCGTCTCGCGCGGGGGATGGGCTGGCGTGCGGCGATGCTTCACCGTGGTGGGCAAGTTCGCCGAGGCGCAGGGCGCGCTGGGCTATTACATGCGCCGACTAACGGGCCAGCAGCAGGCAGCTTATCGAGTATAAATGATCAGCGTTGCCGCCATGCGTCCAGTGCGAGGCCAGGCAGGATGGCAAAGCATTTGGCATAGCGCGGGACCATGCGCCGGGGACTTTGCAGCGCGCGCCAGAGCCATTCGAGGGCGAGCATGCGCACCAGTTTGGGCGCGCGGACCTGATGGCCGGACAGGAAGTCGAGCCCGGCCCCGATGGAGGCAAAACCCACCGCCGGCGCGCGGGGGCGTGCGAAGGCCGCAAAGATTTCCTGTTTCGGCGCGCCCAGTGCAATGAAGCACAGGCGCGCGCCGCTGGTCGCCAGCTGCGCGCAGATCCGCGCCGCCGCGTCGCCTTCGGGGTCAAAGCCGTAGGCGGGCGCATGGGTCATGACGATCTCAATCCCCGGCACACGCGCCTCGAGTGCTGCTTTGGCGCCGGCCAGCGCCTGCTCCGAACTGCCCACGAGCGCCACGGGCATCTGCATCTCGGCGGCAAGCGCGCTAAGCGGGATCACCAGATCCGAGCCGGGCATCAGCTTCAGCCGCTCGCCCGCGATCCGCGACAGCCAGACCACGGGCTGCCCGTCCGCGACCACCAGATCATGGGCCCGGTAGGCCGCGACGAATTCCGGCATCGATTGGCAGCTTGGTCAGATGGTCGAGGTTCAGCGTGGCCAAGGCGAATCCGCGCCGCGCGCGAACCTGTCACGCACCGCACGAAACAATGCCGCACGGTCAGGGATATTGACCGTGACCGCAGAACACCCGCTGCCGAACTTCACAGCAGATCCGTGCGGGGAGGCCACAGGATGCGCCGGTCCCGCCAGGTAGGCAATGACAATTTAACTATATTTTTCAATTGCCTGCGCGCATCTGTTGATGTGAAATAGCCATTGCCCGCTAAAGTAGCGTGATGACAGCCGTCTGCCTAGAGTGTATTTGGGAACGATGCCCAACCCGCTTGCATATCTGATGCTGATGCTCTGGCCGTTCGTCTGCCTTGTGCTGTTTCGCACCCAGACGGTGGAGCGGGCGATCGTCTGGTCGATCCTGGGCGGCTATCTGCTGTTGCCGCCGTTGGCGGAGTTCAACCTGCCGCTTGTCCCGGCGATGGACAAGGTGTCGATCCCGAACCTGAGCGTGCTGGCGATCCTTGTCCTGACGGCTGCGCAGCGGGTGCAATTGCTGCCCGAAGGGCGCGTCGCGCGGGTGCTGGTGGTTCTGTTCATCTGCAGTGCGATCCCCACCGTGCTCACCAACCGCGAGCCGATCGTGTTCCAGGTACTGAGCAATGCGTACCCGATTGTTTTCGTGGTCGATATGCTGCCGGGCCAGTCGGTGCGCGATATCGGCTCCGTGCTGATTTCCCAGGTGCTCACCATCGTCCCTTTCCTGATCGCGCGGCAGTTCCTGAACAGCGAGGCGGGGTTGCGGGCGCTGTTGGTCGGGCTCATGGCGGGCGCGCTCGCCTATTCGATCCCCTCGCTGATCGAGATCCGCTTTTCTCCGCAGATGAACGTCTGGGTCTATGGCTTCTTCCAGCATAGTTTCGAGCAGATGATGCGCGCGGGGGGCTTTCGCCCGATCGTCTTTCTGCCCCACGGGCTCTGGCTCGCGCTCTTCGTCTGTACGGCTGCGATGGCCGCGGCGGCGCTGGCGCGCGCGATGCCGGCACCCGACCGCTGGAAAGGCGTGCTGGTCACGCTTTATCTGCTGGTCCTGCTACTGCTGTGCAAAAGTGCGGCGTCGATCGCCTATGGCCTCGTGCTGGTGCCGTTGATCCTGTTCGCATCGCGCCGCGCTCTGATCCTTCTTGCGATGCTGTTCGGAATGATTGCGGTGACCTATCCGATGCTGCGCAACGTCGATCTGGTGCCGACGGATGCGATTGTCGCCAAGGTGGCGGAGGTGAACCCCCTGCGTGCGCATTCGCTCGGGTTTCGCTTCAACAACGAGGCGCAACTACTTGAACGTGCAGCCGAGAAACCTGCATTCGGCTGGAGCGGTTGGGGCCGCAGCCTCGTGCGCCATCCCGAAACCGGCGAGATCATGACGATACCGGACGGCCGGTGGATCATCGTCTTCGGCAGTTTCGGATGGCTTGGCTATATCGGAGAATTCGGGCTGCTGGCGCTGCCGCTGATATTGCTGGGCCGCCATGTTCTGCGACATCGCGATGCCGAGCTGTCACCCTACATCGGCGCGGTCGCCCTGATCCTGGGGATCACGCTGATGGACATGCTGCTCAACGCGACGCTCACGCCTTTCACCTGGCTCACGGCCGGCGCGGTGCTCGGCTATGCCGAGAGGCTCAGCCCCCGCGCCGCGACGGGGCCGCGCCATGCGCTGCGCGATCCCCCTCTCATCGGATCGGGTACCGCCCGCCGCAGGCGCACCATTCTCTGAGCGGCGGGCGCAGGTTCGATTGGCCCTGCCGCATCAATTTTCGCAATAGGGCGGGATTGTATCCCGTTTGACAGGTTTGGGGCGTTTTTCAGCGGGCGCAGTTGTGCTATTATGGTACCTTAATACGTTGATTTCAGGCACTCTGCCATGAAATGGTCACGATCAATATCTATTTGAAAGTCTGCATAAACAGGTACGCCCAGCGTGATCGTTCGCTTTTGAGATAACTTGTCCGGGTAGGTATTCTGAGCAGGCACATTGCGACTGGGGCCGAAGGTGAAGATGGATGACTGAGCACAGGCAAGGCAGCAGCGCCGCGCGCGAAGATATCGCGATCGTAGGTATGGCGGTGAATGTGCCGGGTGCGGACACTATTGCGGCCTTCTGGGACAACCTGCGCGGCGGCATCTCCTCCATCCGCAAGCTGAGCGAGGAGGAGCTGCTCGCTGCGGGCGAGAGCCGTGAGAACATCGCGCGCAAGAATTACGTGCCCGCGGCGGCGGATCTGCGGGGCTATGAGACGTTCGATGCGGAGTTTTTCGGCTTCTCGCCCAAGGATGCGGCCATTCTGGACCCCCAGCACCGCAAGTTCCTCGAAGTGGCCTGGGAGGCGATGGAGCAGTCGGGCAATGTGCCGGAGAACGTGCCCGGTCCCATCGGCGTCTATGCGGGCTGCGGGATGGGCAGCTATTTCTACTTCAACATCTGCTCCAATCCGGATCTGGTCGATGATGTGGGCATGTTCCTGCTGCGCCATACCGGCAACGACAAGGATTTCCTCTCCACCCGCGTGAGCCATGTGTTCGACCTCAGGGGCCCTTCGGTCAATCTGCAGACGGCCTGCTCGACCTCGCTTGTGGCGATCCATTACGCGGCAGCGGCGCTGCGCAGCGGCGAGGTTGATATGGCCCTGGCGGGCGGGGTCACGATCGAGCTGCCGCAGGGGCGCGGCTACATCTTCAAAGAGAACGAGATCCTGTCGCCGGACGGCGAATGCCACGCCTTCGATCATCGTGCGCAAGGCACGGTTTTCGGCTCGGGTGCGGGGTGTGTGGCGCTCAAGCGATTGTCGGACGCGGTGGCGGACGGCGATCACATCTGGGCGGTGATCAAGGGGTCCGCCATCAACAACGATGGCGCGGCCAAGGCTGGCTATCTCGCCCCTTCGGTTGACGGGCAGGCGGATGCCATCGGCAAGGCGCTGGCGGCGTCGGGCGTGCCCGCAGAGCAGATCGAGCTGATCGAGTGCCACGGCACCGGCACCTACCTCGGCGATCCGATCGAGGTCGCAGCCCTGACCGAAGCCTACCGGGCGCAGACGGACAAGGTGGATTTCGCGCGCATAGGCTCGGTCAAGACCAACATCGGCCATCTCGACACCGCAGCGGGTGTCGCGGGGTTGGTCAAGGCGTCGCTCGCGCTCCACCACGAGGCGATGCCCCCGTCGCTGGGCTATGAGGCGCCCAACCCTGCCATCGGTTTCGAGGGCAGCCCGTTTTCCGTCAATGCCGCACTTACCCCGTGGCCGCGCCGCGACGACCCGCGCCATGCGGCGATCAACGCGCTGGGCGTGGGCGGGACGAATGCCCATGCGGTCCTGGCCGAGGCGCCGGTGCGCACGCCCTCGGAGGAGAGCGACTTCCCGTTTCAAGTGCTGTGCCTCTCCGCGCGCAGCAAGGTGGCGCTCGAAGCCAATACGGCAGCACTGGCCGCACATTTGCGCAGCACGCCCCAGATCGACCTGGCGGACGTCGCCCACACGCTGAAAAACGGGCGGCGCGGGTTCGAGCGGCGGCGCGTGGTCGTGGCGGAGACGGCTGCGGAGGCCGCGGACCTGCTGGAGGCGGGCGACACGCGGCGCGTGTTTACCCACACCCGGCTCGGAGAGGCGCCGGGCGTCGTTTTTATGTTCCCCGGAGGCGGCGCGCAATACCCGGGCATGGCCCGCGATCTCTATGAGACCGAGCCCGCCTTTGCCGAAGCCATGGACCGCGGCCTCGACCATCTCGCACCACAGCTCGACTATGACATTCGCGCGCTCTGGCTGCCGGAAGAGGACGGGACGCAGGCCGCGGAGGCGTTCCGCAAGCCGTCCGTGCAGTTGCCGCTGATCGCGATCGTCGAATATGCGCTCGCGCAGCTCTGGATGAGCTGGGGCGTGAAGCCTGCGGCCATGGTCGGTCATTCGATGGGCGAAAACGTGGCCGCCTGCCTCGCGGGCGTGATGAGCTTCGAGAACCTCATCGACCTGGTGCTGTTGCGCGGGCGTCTCTTTGACACCGTGCCTGCGGGCGGAATGCTCAGCGTGCCGCTGTCGCGTGAGGCGATCACCGCGTATCTCAGCGATGATCTCGACATCGCGAGCGTCAATGGCCCCGACCTGACCGCGATCTCCGGGCCCGATGCGGCGCTCAGGGCGCTGGCGGAGCGGCTGGAGGCCGATGGGGTCGAGGGCCAGCGCATCGCCATCGATATCGCCGCGCACAGCCGCATGCTGGAGCCCATTCTGGCCGATTACCGCGCCTTCCTCGTCGGGCTGGACCTGCGCCCGCCGCAGATGCCGGTGATGTCCAACCGCACCGGCGTGCCGATGACGCCCGCGCAGGCGACCGATCCCGACTACTGGGTGGCGCAGTTGCGCAACACGGTGCATTTCGCCGATTGCATCGCCACACTCGTCGCAGGCGACAAACGCGTGTTTCTCGAAGTGGGGCCCGGCAAGGCGCTGTCTTCCCTCGCGCAGATGTGCGCAAACGTGGCGCCCGCGCAGGTGCTGAGCTCGCTGCGCCATCCCGATCAGGACATCGCGGATGACATGTATTTCATCGGCGTCATCGGGCGGCTCTGGGCCTGTGGCGTTGAGGCGGATTGGGATCAGATCTGGGGCGAGGCGCGGCGCAATCGGGTGGTGCTGCCGACCTACCAGTTCCAGCGCAGCCCCTATTTCATCGCGCCCGGCAGCATGGCCGCCGAGCCGCAGGCGCCCGCTGTCGCACGGCTGCAGGATATGGCGGATTGGGGCAGCGTGCCGGGCTGGCGCGCGCAGTATGCGCAGGTAGATGCGGACCTCGACGCCGCCCTGTCGCAGGGCGCGCAGGAACGATGGCTCGTGTTCGCCGATCAGGGCGGGATCGCGGCGCCTGTCATCGCGCGACTGAAAGGCGCGGGCGCGCAGGTGAGCGTGGTCGAGGCCGGTGACAGCTTTGCCGATCTGGGCGACGGGCGCTATCGGCTCGCCCCTGAACAGGGACGCGAGGGGTACGACGCGCTCTTTGCGGCGCTGGATCGCGCACCGACGCGCATCGTCCATTTCTGGGGCGTGAGCACCGACGAAAGCCACCGCCCCGGCAGCAGCTTCTATGACCGGATGATGGAGCAGGGTTTCTACAGCCTGCTGTGGCTGGGCCAGACCCTTGCCGAGCGTGAAGAAACCTCGCCCGTGCATCTGACCGTGGTGACCAACGGTGCGGCCCGCGTCGCAGGCGAGCCGCTGCCCTATCCCGAAAAGGCGATGGTGAGCGGCCCGGCGGGCGTCATGCCGCATGAGATCGTCGGGCTGACCGTCTCGACGTTGGATGTGATGCTGCCCGAGGCGCGGCGACCAAAGGGGTTTTTCGCGCGGGAGAAAACGCCCGTCTCCGATCTGACTTTGCCGCTGCTGGAGGAGGTGCTGGCCGCGCCCGTCAATGCCGTGGCCGCGCTGCGCGACGGCAAGCGTTACGTGCAGGGATTACGCCCGCAACCGCTCGCACAAGCGCAGGTCGCCCCGATCAAGCGCGGTGGCACTTATCTCATCACGGGTGGTTTCGGCGGCATCGGCCTGACCGTTGCGGCGGATCTGCTGGCCTCCCATGATGCCCATGTCGTGCTGCTGGGCCGTCAGGCGCTGCCCGCGCGTCAGACATGGCCGCGTGTCTTGCAGACCAGCCCGCCCGGCGATCCCGTGGCGCGCATGATCCGCGCGGTGGAGCGGCTGGAGAAATTGGGCGGCCGCCTCGAAGTGGCGCGCGGCGATGTGATCAACCTCGCGCAGATGCGCAAGGTGATCGAAGGTCTGCAGGCGCGCGGGCGCATCGATGGGGTCTTTCATGCCGCAGGCGTGCTCGACGATGCGCCGCTTCTGGGCAAGACGCAGGCGCAGGTCGATGCGGTGCTTGCCCCCAAGGTGCAGGGTTTGCGGGTGCTCGATCAGCTGCTGCCGGATGGGGCGGTCGACCTGATGGTGCTCTTCTCCTCGACCTCGACCGCGACGCGGGCGGCGGGGCAGGTGGATTACGTGGCCGCAAACGAATACCTCAACGCCTTTGCCAAATCGCGCGCGGGCGCGCAGACCAGCGTGATCGCCGTCAACTGGGGCGTCTGGGCGGATGTCGGCATGGCCGCGCAGGCCGTGGGCCATGACGCCGCAGAGAGTGTGGCACCGCGCGCGCTCGACCTGCCGCTCCTGGGGCAGATGACTTTCGCCGATCAGGAGACGCGTTTCGAGACGACACTGCATCCCGCGCAGGACTGGGTGCTGGACCAGCACCGGATGGCCGACGGGGCGGCGGTGATGCCGGGGACCGGCATGCTCGAGGCGCTCGCGCAGGCAGGATCCGCAGCGGGGCTGTCGCTGCCGTTCGCCGTCAGGGATCTCTACTTCCTGCGCGCGTTCCAGGCGCCGGAAGGTGCTGCAAGCCAGATGCGCCTCTCGCTGGCGCCGCGCGGTGATGGCTTTGCCGCCCAGCTGCGCAGCGCCTGTGTGCTGGAGGGGCGCGCGGGCTGGCAGGCCCATGCGGAGGCGGAGCTGGTGGCCCAGCCGGGCCAACCGCACCGCAATAACCTCAAAGAGGTTTCCGACCGCCTCGGCACAGTGGAGGAGGCGGGCGGCGCGTATCTCACCACGCCGCAGGAGGCGCATCTGCGGTTCGGCCCGCAGTGGCACGTTCTGCGCGCGCGCCAGTTCGGGGAGGGCGAGGGGCTGGCCCGGTTGCAGCTCGATGCGGAGCTGGCGGAGGGTCAGCTGCTGCATCCCGGCCTCATGGACATCGCGACCGGCTGGGCCGTGGGGCTTGCACCCGGCTATGACGGATCCGACCTCTGGGTGCCGATGTCCTATGGCGCCGTGATCGTTCATGCGCCCTTGCCTGCGGAGATCTATAGCTGGGTACGGCTGAGTGCTGCAAGCGCGGAAGATGCGCGCTTCGACGTGACGATCTGCGATGCGGACGGCGCGGTGCTGGTCGAAGTGCATGATTTCGCCATGACGCGGCTGAGCGGCGGTTTTGCGGCGCAGGTGGTGCCGCTGCGCGCGGCGGATGTGGTTCTTGATGATCACGAAGGTGGCGAGACCCGGAGCCTGACGGCCGCGGAGGAGCGGCTGGAATGGATGGTGTCGCAAGGCATCACCGCGCAGGAGGGACCGCAGGCGCTTGCCCGCGCGCTGGCGCTCGATGTGCCGCAGGTCTACGTCTCGTCGCTGCCCCTGCAGGCGCTTGTCGCGCAGGCCGATGTGCCGCCGCGCGAGATGCCGAAAGGGCAAAGCTTCGAGCGGACGGATCTGGAGGGGTTCGTGGCCCCGCAAGGTGCAGTGCAGGAGAAGCTCGCGGAGCTCTGGGCGGGCCTGCTGGGCGTCTCGCCCGTGGGCGCCGCGGACAGCTTCTTCGATCTGGGCGGCCATTCGCTGATCGCCGTGCGCCTTTTCGCTTCCGTGAAGCGGGAGTTCGGGGTGGAGTTCCCCATCTCGGTCCTGTTCGAGGCGCCCACGATCGCGGATATCGCGGCACGGATCACCGCGCAGACCGGCGAGACGGCAGATGCAGGCGCCGGGAGCACCGCGCCGAAGACAAGCGAGGCGCCGCGCTTCGTGCATCTGGTGCCGCTCAACGGGGTCAGGCCTGCACGCGCGGCACCACTCTTCATCGTGGCGGGCATGTTCGGCAACGTGCTCAACCTGCGCCACCTTGCGCTTAATTTCAGCGATGCGCGGGCCGTCTACGGGCTGCAGGCGCGCGGGCTCATCGGGGCCGATGCACCGCATGAGACGATGGAGGAAGCCGCCGCCGACTACATCGCGGAGATCCGGCAGGTCCAGCCCGACGGGCCCTATCTGCTGGCCGGCTTCTCGGGCGGGGGGATCACCGCCTACGAGATGGCGCGGCAGCTGCGCGCGGCGGGCGAGGAGGTCGCGGTGCTGGCGCTTCTCGATACGCCATTGCCGGTGCGCCCGGGCCTCAGCCGCCCTGACAAGGCGCTCATCAAGATCGCCGAGATGCGCGAGAAAGGCCCAGCCTATCTGCTCGAATGGGCGCGCAACCGCATCGCGTGGGAGCGCGCCAAGCGCAGCACGGTCACCGAGGCCACCGACCCCGCGCAGTTCAACAATACCAAAATCGAGGCCGCTTTCCTGCGTGCCGTCGCGCGCTACGACACGCCGCGCTGGGACGGGCCGATGGTTCTGCTGCGTCCCGTGCTCGACCGCCGCTACAAGGTGACGGGCGGCAAATGGGTCAGTGCGGCGCGCGAGTATGTCTTTGCCGACAACGACTGGATCCGCTACGCGCCGCGCGTGCGGGTGATCGAGGTGCCCGGGGACCATGACAGCATGGTGCTGACGCCCAATGTGGTGGTGATGGCCGCGGAGCTGCGCGAGGTCATCGAGGAGGCGCTGGGCGAGGCTGCGGCCCCGGTCCGGGCCACGGCGGCGGAGTAGCGCGATGGCCGAGCCAGCCCTCCTGTGCATCCTGCTAAACTTCCGCACGCCCGACATGACGCTGCGCGCGGCGGCGGCGGCGCTGGCCGATCTGCGCCCGCTCGGCGCGGAGCTGGTGATCGTGGACAACGCCTCCGGCGATGGCTCCTTCGAGCGGATCTCGCGTGAGGTTTCTGCGCGCGGCTGGAGCGAGGACGGGCTGGTGCGGGTCGTGGCTTCTGCGGTCAATGGCGGCTTCGGCGCGGGCAACAACGTGGGCTTGGCGATGGCGCTGAGTGACGGGCGGCGGCCCGACTACTATTACATCCTCAATTCGGATGCCTTTCCGGACCCCGGCTGCACCGCCGCACTGCGCGCGCACCTGGAGGCGCATCCGCGCGCGGGTATCGCCTGCAGCCACGTGCGCGGCGATGACGGTCTGGTCCATACCACCGCGTTCCGCTTTCCCAGCATCGCGGGGGAGTTCGTGGGCGCCGCGCGCCTGCGCGCGATAGAGCGGTTCTTGCCCGACGCGCCCGTGCCGCTGCCGCAGCCGCAGCAGACGGTGCAGGTGGATTGGAGCGCCGGGGCCTCGATGATGCTGCGCCGCACGATGCTCGATGAGATCGGCCATTTCGACGAGACTTTCTTTCTCTATTTCGAGGAGACGGACCTGTGCCTGCGGGCCGCGCGGGCGGGCTGGTCGTGCTGGTACGTCACGGACAGTCGCGTTGTGCACATCGGCTCCGTCTCCACCGGCATGAAGACCACTAGCCGCATGCCCGCCTACTGGTACGATTCGCGGCGCCACTATTTCATCAAGAACCACGGGCGCGCCTATGCGGCGGCGGCTCTGATTGCGCATCTCGCGGGTGGAGTGCTGCACCGTCTGCGGAGCATATTGGCAGGGCGACACCCGCAGGATCCGCGCTGGTTCCTGCGCGACCTCGTTGCGCATGCCGCCACGCCCTACCGCCTTTCCCCGGAGGACCGCCCATGACCGCCCCGTTCAACCCATCCGCCTTTTCCTGTGTGATCCTCGGGGACCAGTCGCTCACGATTGCCTGCGCGGACATGATCTTCGCAGGGGGCCACCACGTCGCCGCCGTGGTTTCGATGGATGCGGATGTGCAGGCCTGGGCGCGCGGGCAGGGTGTCGCGGTCTATGACACGCCTGCCGCGCTGGGCGATTCGGTGCTGCCCGCCTACGACTGGCTGCTCAGCATCGCAAATCTGCGCATCATTCCTGCACGCGTGCTGTCCCAGCCGCGCAAGGGTGCGGTGAATTTCCACGACGGTCCGCTGCCGCGCTATGCCGGGCTAAACACCCCCGCCTGGGCGATCATCAACGGTGAGGCGCAGCACGGGGTCAGCTGGCACCTCATCGAGGGCGGCGTGGACGAGGGCGATCTGCTGGCGCAGGAAATCATCGACATCGCAGCGGATGAAACGGCTTTCAGCCTCAATTCAAAATGCTACGCCGCGGGTATGGAAAGCTTCGGCCGCGTGATCGCGCAGCTCGAATCCGGCGCGCTGGAGCGGGTGGCGCAGGATCTGTCGGAGCGCAGCTATTTTGCGCGCGACGCCCGGCCCGCAGTGATGGGGATGATTGATTTCACACGTACCGCAGCGCAGATCGATGCGCTGCTGCGCGGTCTCGATTTCGGTGGCTACTGGAACCCACTGGGCCTCGCCAAGATCGCGAGCGGTGGCACGGTCTGGCGTGTGGACAAGGCAGAGATCGCCCGAGGTTCGGGCGCGCCCGGCACCGTGCTGGAGAGCGCACCGGGCAGGCTGGTCGTGGCGGCGTCGGATGGCGCCGTGGCGCTAACGGGCGTGCAGCCCCTCGCTGGGGCGCATCCCGTGCCGCCCATCGGCACCGTGCTCGACCGCGTCGATGCGGCCCTTGAAGCGGCGCAGGAGCGCGTTGTGCGCGACAAACCCTACTGGCGCACGCGGCTCGCCGGGATGGAGCCGCTGCCCGTGCCGCTCGCGATGGGCGAGCCTGCGGGGCAGTGGCGCAAGGCCGATGTGCCGCTGCCGACCGGCACGACGCGTCAACAGGCCATCGCCGCCGTGCTCGCATCGCTCGAGCTTGGCGCGGGGCGGGCAGGTGATATCGGTCACGCCGTCACGCCCGCCGCGAAAGGGTTTGCCTCGACCTGGGTGCCACTGCGTAGCGATGCGACACTCGAGCCGCAGCTTGCGCGCATCGCGACCACGGGCGGTTTTGCCGCCGACCTCACGCTGCGCGATCCCGCCATCCCGGAGGAGGTGCCGGGGATCATGATCTCGGACGGGCCGGTCGCCGGTAGCATACTGAGCATCGAAATCAGCGATGCGCAGCTCACGCTGCACGGCGATGCGGGCCTGCTGTCGGATAGGGCGATCGACCTGCTCGCGGGGCGGATTGCCCAGTGCCTCAAGGGCGATGCCACCCTGCCCGAAGCCGAGTGCGCGCTGATGCTGGAGACGTGGAACGCCACCCGCATCGACTATGATGCGCTGCCCGTGCATGAAGGTTTCGAACGTCAGGTGGCTGCCACGCCGGAGGCCACGGCGCTGGTGTTCGAGGACCAGCACCTGACCTATGCCGCGCTCAACGCCGCGGCAAACCGGCTCGCGCACCGGCTCATCGCCGAGGGTGTCACCACCGGGACGCCGGTCGGGCTGGCCACGACGCGGGGTCCGGACCTCATGGTGGGCGCGCTGGCGATCCTCAAGGCGGGCGGCGCCTATGTCCCGCTCGATCCCGCCTATCCGGCAGACAGGATCGCGCATTACATCGCCGACAGTGGTGCGCCGGTCATCGTGACGCAATCCGCACTCGCTGGAAGCCTGCCGAAGGGCGACGCACGCCTCCTGCTGCTCGATACAGACGCGCAGCTTGCAGGCGCGCCTGAGACGAACCCGGATGCCGGGGCGGAGGCGGGCACGCTTGCCTATCTCATCTATACCTCAGGCTCGACCGGGACACCCAAGGGCGTGCGCGTGGCCCATGGCAACGTTGCCAACTTCTTTGCCGGGATGGACGCGCGGATCGCGCATGCACCGGGCGATGCCTGGCTCGCGGTCACCAGCCTGTCGTTCGACATCTCGGTGCTGGAGCTGTTCTGGACGCTGAGCCGTGGCTTCAAGCTCGTGCTGGCGGGCGATGACAGCCGCACGGAGCTGTCGCGCGGGCCCATCGCGGTTTCGGACCGCAAGATCGATTTCAACCTATTTTACTGGGGCAATGACGATGGCGTGGGGCGCGAAAAGTACCGCCTGCTGCTGGAGGGTGCGAAATTCGCAGACACCCACGGCTTCAACGCCGTCTGGACGCCGGAGCGGCATTTCCATGCCTTTGGCGGACCCTATCCCAACCCATCGGTGACCGGCGCCGCCGTGGCCGCGGTAACGCAGAACCTGGCCGTGCGCGCAGGCTCCTGCGTGGCGCCGCTGCACCATCCCGCGCGCATCGCGGAGGAATGGGCAGTAATCGACAATCTGACGGAGGGGCGCGTGGGCCTCGCCATCGCCAGCGGCTGGCAGCCTGACGATTTCGTGCTGCGCCCGCAGAACACGCCGCCCGACAACAAGCCCGCGATGTATGACGCGATCAAGCAGCTGCGCGCGCTCTGGCGCGGTGAAACGGTGAATTTCCCGACCCGCGACGGCAAGGGGTTCGATGTGCTGACCCAACCGCGCCCGGTGTCTGCGGAACTGCCCGTCTGGGTGACGACCGCGGGCAATCCGGAGACCTGGCGCGAGGCGGGCGAGATCGGCGCCAATGTGCTCACGCACCTGCTGGGCCAGTCGGTCGCCGAAGTGGCCGACAAGATCAAGATCTACCATGGTGCGCTGCGCGCCGCGGGCCATGATCCGGCGGATTTCAAGGTGACGCTGATGCTGCACACCTACCTGTCGGACAGCCGCGCGCATGCCGAGCAAGTCGCGCGCGAGCCGATGAAGGCCTATCTGCGCTCCGCCGCGGGTCTGATCAAGCAATACGCCTGGGCGTTTCCGGCCTTCAAGCGGCCCAAGGGTGTGACCAACCCGTTCGAGGTCGATCTGGGCGGGCTCGATGAGGAGGCGATGGAGGCGATCCTGGAGTTCGCCTTCCAGCGCTATTTCAACGACAGCGGGATGTTCGGCACCGTCGCGGATGCGGTCGCGCGGACCGAGGAGCTCAAACGCATCGGCGTGGATGAGATCGCCTGCCTCATCGACTACGGGATCGCACCCGATGCGGTGCTCGCTGGGCTGGAACCACTGGCGGAGGTGCTGGCGCGGGTCAATGCGGGCGCCGCGCTGGAGGCGGATGACTTCTCGCTCGCCGCGCAGATGGTACGTCACAAGGTGAGCCATCTGCAATGCACACCCTCCATGGCGCAGATGCTCGTGATGAATGATGAAACGCGGCACGCACTCGCTGGGCTGAAGGTGCTGATGGTGGGCGGCGAAGCGCTGCCCGGTGCGCTGGCGGGTGAACTGCTCAGGGCCTGTGGCGGCACGATTGAGAATATGTACGGGCCGACGGAGACGACGATCTGGTCCACGACGCAGACGGTCAGCCGAGCGGAGACCACGGCGGCCATCGGCACGCCCATCGCCAATACGCAAGTCTACGTGCTCGACGATGCGCTGACGCCGCGTCCCGTGGGCCTGCCCGGCGAGCTCTATATCGCGGGGGATGGCGTCACGCAGGGCTATCACGACCGCGCTGAGATGACGGCGGAACGGTTCGTGGATGACCCCTTCGGCACCGGTAAGATGTACCGCACCGGCGATCTGGCGCTGTGGCGCGCGGATGGGACCTTGGGCTTCTTGGGCCGCGCCGATGACCAGGTCAAGATCCGCGGCCACCGGATCGAGCTTGGCGAGATCGAGAGCGCGCTGGCGGCACAGCCGGGGATCACCCAGGCCGTCGTCGTGGCGCGGGAGGGGCCCGGCGGCGCGCAGCTGGTGGGCTATGTCACCACGGCGGGCAGCTTTGATGAAGCGGCCCTGCGCAGCGTGCTGGCCGCCACCCTGCCGGAGATCATGGTGCCTGCCCGCATCGTCGCGATCGAGCGGATGCCGCTCACCCCCAACAAAAAGATCGACCGCAAGGCGCTGCCCGATCCCGCACCGCAGCAGTCGGTGCAGCCCGCCGCCGCCGCCGCGCCGCAGAGCGGGACGCAGGTGGCCATCGCACAGGTCTGGAGCGCCATCCTCGGGGTGGGCAGCGTACGTGCCTCCGATAACTTCTTTGCGCTGGGAGGCCATTCGTTGCTGGCGGTGCAGGCACACCGCGATATCCGGGCGGCGCTGGGCCTGAGTACGCTGGGGATCACGGACATCTTCCGCTTTCCAACGCTGGAGGGGTTGGCGGCGCATATCGACAAGGGAAAATGCGCCGGCAGTGACGCTGCTGCACCGCAGACCGCGGATCAGGCGCCCGACAGCCCCGCCAAGGCCGAGACCATGTCAAAGCGCCGCGCCATGCGGGCAGGCCGGACAAAGGCCGACACGTGAGCCCGGATCCGGTCCTTGTCAGGGCACTGGCAGCGTCGGTCCTGCCGCAGGGGCTCGCCATCGCGGTGCGCGATCCGCGCTTGATGCCGCAGGATGCAGATCCCGAGGAGGGCGCCGCGCTGAAGGCGGCCGTTCCGCGCCGGGTTGCGGAGTTTCATGCGGGCCGCGCCGCCGCGCGTGCCGCCATGTCGGAGCTTGGCCTGCTGCCGCGTCCCGTCCCGATGGGGCCCGACCGCGCGCCGATCTGGCCCGAGGGGGTCGCGGGCAGCATCTCCCACACAGCCCAGGTCTGCGTGGCCGCGGTAGGGCGGAGCGCGGATTGGGCCGGTATCGGTATCGATCTGGAACCGGCAGAACCGCTCGATCCGCTGCTGGTGGGGGAGATCTGCAACCGGGCGGAGCGGACATGGCTCGGCACCCAGCCCGCCGCCGAGCGCGGGCTGATGGCAAAGCTCATTTTCAGTGCGAAGGAGGCGGCCTACAAGGCGCAATATCCAGTGTCGCGCAAGCTCTTCGGCTTTGACGTTATCGAGGTCCGGCTTGACCGGGAGAACAGCCGGTTCACTGCGGAATTCAAGGTCGAGCAGGGCCCGTTCGCGGTGGGCTCCACGCTGCGGGGGGCCTATGCCCATGCGGCGGGCGTGCTTGTCACAGGCGTCGCCCTCGTGCAAGCTCGGGGGCGCGAGACGGAGTGGAACCCGGGGCAGGATCTGGGGCAGAGTACCGTCCCGCAAGAGGGTTCGTGAAGGTGGCACAGGGCATGGTGAGCAGACGGAACATGCTGCGCATCGGTGCAGGCGCGGCCCTCGTGGCCAGTGCCGTGGTCGCGGCGCGCGCGGGGTTGCAGATGCGCCAAACCGAGGCTGCGCGCGCACTCTACGAAGGGGGTATCGCTGCGCCCGACGGGCCGATGGAGGTGTTCCATCTCGGACATTCGCTCGTGGGGTGGGACATGCCCGCGATGCTGGCAGAGCTGGCACCGGCGGGTCATGACTACGCCAGCCAGCTCGGTTGGGGCACCCCGCTGCGCTCCCACTGGTATCCGGATGTGCCGATCAACGGCTTCGAGGCGGAGAACGCCCATCCCAAATTCCTGCCCGCGCGCGAAGCGCTGGAGACGGGACGCTTCGATGCGGTGGTGCTGACGGAGATGGTCGAGTTGAAGGACGCGATCCGTTATCGCGACAGCCCCGATTACCTCGCCAATTGGGGCGGCCTTGCGCGCGCCGCGCGCTCCGACGTGCGGCTTTATCTCTTTGAGACATGGCATCACACCGACGATCCGGTGGGCTGGCTGCCCCGGATCGACAGCGATTTCGAAGCGCTGTGGATGGGCAAGCTCGCGCTGCCTGCGGCGGCGATGATGGGCGCGCCGGTGCACGTGATCCCGGGCGGGCAGGTGATCGCCGCGACGGTGCGTGCTCTCGAGGCGCAGGGCGGCGTGGGCAATGTCACGGGACGCGACGCGCTGATGGCCCGCACGCCCGATGGCACGGTGGACACCATCCACTTGGGCGATATCGGCGCCTATCTCATTGCGCTGACGCATTACGCCACGCTCTACCAGCGCAGCCCGGTGGGCCTGCCGGTGGCGCTGATGCGCGCGGACGGCACGGCGGCGGTGGCGCCCGATGCCGCGGCGGGCGCGCTGATGCAGCAGGTGGTATGGGATGTGGTCCGCGCGGTTCCCTATACCGGGGTGCGCGCATGAGCGATCTGGCGAGTGCGGCATTCTACGTCGTGATGGTGGGCCACAGCCTTTTCGGCACCACGGGGCCGGGGATGCTGGAGAGCGCCCTGCAGGCCACTACGCCGGGCGCGCGGGTGGAGGCGCAGATCATCAACGGCGCGCCGCTCAAATACAATTGGGATCACTCCGGCGAGGCGCAGGGGATCGACGCGCGGAGCATCCTGCCGCAGGGGGCCACGACCGACCTCATCCTGACGGAGGCGATACCGCTGGCCAACCATCTGGCCTGGAGCGAGACAGGCGTCTATGCGCAGGCCTTCGCCGGGCTTGCGCTCAGCGGGCGGGCGGACGCGCGCGTCTTCGTGCAGGAGACGTGGCACAGCCTCAAGAGCGGGACGGGCGCCCAGATCGATTATGACGATAAGGCCGCCACGCCGTGGCACCTGCGCCTGCAGGAAGACTTGGCAGACTGGGAAGGGATCGTCAGCATGCTGCGCGCGGGCGTGGCCGACGGCGCGGCGCGGGTGCAGCTCATTCCCGTGGGCCAGGCGCTGGCGCGGCTCGACGATGCGATCGCGGCGGGGCAGGTGCCGGGGCTGGGCGGCATCGATGCGGTCTTTGCCGATGATATCCACCTCAACGGTCTGGGGCATTACTTCGTCTCGATGGTGCAATACGCGACGCTGACGGGCGCCAGTCCCGAAGGGCTGCCGCACCGCGTCTCGGACGGGTCAGGCAAGCCTGTGCCGGGGCTCGATGCGGAGTTGGCGGCTGTGCTGCAGCGCGTGGCGCAGAGCGCGGTCGAAGCGTATCGCAGCGGCGAGGTGGCGCAGGCGCGGACCGGGCAGGTGCCACGGATCGAAATCGTCGGCGCCGGTGTCGGAGCCCGCGCGCCGCCCGTGGCGGCAGCTCCTTTGCGCAGCGTGGCCGCGCGGCAAGCACCGCAAGGCGCGCTCGCCGTTGGTCTGGCCCAGGTCACCGACTGGTCGACGCAGCAGCCCTTCCTTGATGTGATGAAGACCGCGCGGCCCTGGATCGGCCATCTGCCGGGGCAGTTCGGCGGGATGGACTACGCGCAACTGCAGGCGGGGGGGTACCTCGATGCGCAGGGGTGGCTGCTGCGCAAGCCGCCCGAGGTGGGCTCGGTCGGTACGCTGATCCTGACCGATCTGCCCGAAGCATCGGCGCCCTCTCTCGAAGGGCGCTACGTACTGCGCTTCGAGGGAACAGGCGTGGTCGAAGTCGCCGGGCGCGCGCGCGGCGTGCGCTACGGCGCGGGCGAAGTCCGCTTCGATTTCACGCCCGGTCCCGGCAGTGTCGAGATCCGCATCCAGCGCAGCAGTACCGACGATCCGGTCCGGCGCATCAGCGTCGTGCGCGAGGACCGGTTAGCTGAGTGGGAGGCGGGCGCGCTCTTCAACCCTGACTGGACAGCGCGGCTCGCCCCGTTCGATACGCTGCGGATGATGGACTGGATGGAGACGAACGATTCCCGCCAGGCCCTGTGGCCCGACCGCCCGATGGTGAGCGATGCCTCCTGGGCGCGGACCGGTGTGCCGCTGGAGATCATGCTGGCGCTGGCGAACGAGCTGGATAAGAACATCTGGGTCAACATGCCCCATTTGGCCGATGACGCCTATGTGCGGGCGTTCGCGCAAACGGTACGCGACGGGCTGGAGCCCGGGCGCGCGGTCTATGTTGAGTATTCCAACGAGGTATGGAACTTTCAGTTCGAGCAGGCCCGCTGGACCGATGCGCAGGCCCGCGCACGCTGGGGCCAGGCGGACGTCGGGACGCAGTTTTACGCCCTGCGCGCAGCGGAAATTGCGCGCATCTGGCGCGAGGTCATGGGACCGGAGCAGGGACGGCTGGTCAATGTGATCTCCAGCCAGACCGGCTGGCTCGGGCTGGAGAAGAACATCCTCAACGCGCCGCTGGTGGTCGCGGAGGGCTTGCCAAAGCCGCAAGACGCGTTTGATGCCTACGCGGTGACGGGCTATTTCGGCGGCATCCTCGGGCTGGAGGAGCGGCGCGAAGCGGTCGCGGGCTGGCTTGACGAGAGCCTTGCGCGTGCAACCGACGCGGCCACGGCGCAGGGCCTGACGGGGGAGGCGCGCGCGCAGGCGATCGCAGCGGCGCAATACGACTACGCAAGCGGCATGGCGGCGCAAGAGCTGTTGGATGGCTCCGTAAGCGGTGAGAACCGTGACACGGTGGATAGCCTCATCACCCGTATCTGGCCCTATCATGCGCAGGTGGCGCAGGACGCCGGACTCGAGCTGATCATGTACGAAGGCGGCACGCATCTGGTCGGCATCGGTCCGCAGGTGGATGACGCGCGGCTCACCGCGTTCTTCCAGCATTTCAACTACAGCGCCGAGATGGGCAGGCTGCATACCGCCCTGCTGGACGGGTGGGAGGCGGTGGGCGGACGCCTTTTCAACGTCTATGCGGACGTCTACGCCCCGACCAAATGGGGCAGTTGGGGCGCGCTGCGCTATCTCAACGACAGCAATCCGCGCTGGGACGCGCTGGTGGAGGGGCGGTGAGCATCGCCTGCAGTATCCTGATCCCTGCCCATAACGAGCAGGGCTACATCGAGCCGTGCCTTGAGGCGTTGCTAGCGTCAGAGCCGACAGGTGCGGCGGTCGAGGTGATCGTGATGGCCAACGGCTGCACCGACCGCACGGCAGATATCGCGCGCGGCTTTGCGCCGCGCTTTGCCGCGAAGGGGTGGCCGCTGCACGTGCTCGATCTGCCACAGGGTGGCAAGATGGGCGCGCTCAACGCGGGCGATGCGGCGGCACGGCACGGTGGCCGGATCTACGTCGATGCGGATGTGATGGTGTCGCCGCCGCTGGTCGCGCAGCTCGCGCAGGTGCTTGATACCGGCGATGCGCGGTATACCAGCGGGGATCCGGTGGTGCGCGCGCGGGGGAGTGCATTCACCCGCGCCTATGCACGGTTCTGGGCCGGTCTGCCCTTCTGCACCCACGGTGTGCCGGGCTTCGGTGTGTTCGCGGTCAATGCGGCGGGGCGGCAGCGGTGGGGCGCCTTTCCCGATATCATCTCCGACGATACATTCGTGCGGCTTAACTTCGCGCCCGGTGAGCGGGTGCGCGTGGCGGCAACCTATGACTGGCCGATGATCGATGGCGCGGGGCCGCTCATTCGTGTGCGGCGCCGTCAGGACATCGGCGTGGCGGAGGTGAAGGAGCGTTTTCCGGGGCTCTGGGTCAACCACGATCCGCCGCCTGCCGATGCGCCGCCGATGTGGCGTCGTGCGCTGCGCGATCCGCTCGGCTTTGCCGCGCTGGCGGTGGTGGGGATTGCCGTGCGCCTGCCCCACAAAACTCAGGAGCGCTGGGCGCGGGGACGCTAGCCTGCGATGTGGGCCGCGAGCCGCGCTGCTTCCCGATCCACGTCATGACGCTCCAGCACACGGGCGCGTGCGGCGCGCGCCATTTCGCCAAGCCTGTCCGGTGAAGCCTGCGCCAGTTCCGCCATGGCATGAGTGAGCGCCGCTGCGTCGCCCGCGGGCACGAGCCAGCCTGTCTCGCCGGGGATCACCAGTTCGGGGATGCCCGCGATATAGGTGGCGATCACCGGACGGCCCGCCGCCATTGCCTCCATGATCACCATCGGCAGACCTTCGGCAAAGCTCGGCATCAGGAGTGCGTGGGCGGCGTTCAGCTCGGAAAGGATCCGCGCCTCGTCGACCCAACCGGTGAGGGTCACGTGACCCGTGAGGCCCAGGGCCGCGATCCGCGCCTCGATCTCGCCGCGCATCTCGCCGTCCCCGACAAGGGTCAGATGGGCGTCGGGCACGCTTTTGCGCAGCGCTGCCATCGCGTCGAGCGCGATCAGCTGACCCTTCTGTTCCACCAGCCTGCCGATGCTGACGAAGCGGGCCGGACCGTCCGGCAAGGGCTGCGGATCGGGAAAGCGGGCAGGCTCGATCCCACACCGCACGACCCGGATCTTGTCCCAATGGTCGGGCCTCGCCCAGCGGGAAAGCTGGCTGCGGCCATAGCTGGTGATCGCAGCGGTGAATTTCGAACGCGCCACCTTGTCGCCCAGCGAAAGGGCTCGGGGCGCGTCGTATTCCTCTGGGCCGTGCACGGTAAAGCTGTAGGGCGGACCGCCAAGCGCGCGGGAAAGCATCGCGACCGCGGCTGCATTGGTGCCGAAATGCGCATGGGCATGGGCGACGCCTGCGCGCGCGCAGATCTGCGCGACAAAGGCCGCTTCGGCGAGATAGATCAGATGCCTGATTACGCCGACGTCCGAACGCCTGCCGCACCGCACGGCGAGCGACAGCGCGGCGGCCAAGCGCGCTGGACCGGCAGCAAAACTGCGTAGCAGCGCCAGCACGAGCGCGAGGGCGCCTGCGCGCAGCACGTAGCGGGTTCTTGACGCCTCCTCACGGTCCTGCGCGTCCACCAAGGGTGCGTCACCCGCGCGCATCGCCAGCCGCGTCACGCTGTGCCCCTGCGCCTCCAGCGCGCGGATCTCGCGCCGGATGAAGCTGTGGCTGGGCTGCGGATAGCTGTTGAGGATATAGGCGATGTGCAAATCTGCGTCCTTCGTGTCTCAGTGCCTTCGTACAGGGCTGCTTGGCACTGGCACAAGGGGCGGGGTCACGCTAGCAAGGGCCATAGCGTGCAATCCGGAGATGAATGCGGCAAATGGGTGGTCTTTTGCAGGAGCTGCGCGGCGGGCGCCTGATGGCGCGTGTGGTGCGCAGTACATCCTGGATCCTGCTCGGATACGGTGGCTCGCAGGCCCTGCGTTTAGCCTCCAACCTCATCCTGACGCGTCTGCTGTTTCCGGAAGCCTTCGGCCTGATGGCGCTGGTCGGGCTGGTGACGACGGGGCTAATGCTCTTTTCCGATGTGGGCATCGCGCCCTCCATCGCCCAGAGCAAGCGCGGCGATGACCCCGATTTCCTCAACTCCGCCTGGACCATCCAGGTCATTCGCGGAACGATCCTCTTCGTGATCGCCTGCGCGCTGGCGTTGCCGATGGCGGAGTTCTACGACGCGCCGGAGCTTGCGACGCTGCTGCCGATTTCAGCCCTGGCGCTGCTGATCACGGGGATCAACCCGACGCGGATCGAAACCGCGCACCGGCACCTGCTGATGGGGCGGCTCACGCTGCTGGATCTCACCGCGCAGGTGATCGGCATCGTGGCGATGATCGGCCTGGCGTGGTGGCTGAACTCGGTGCTGGCGCTGGTGCTGGGGGGCCTGGTCGCGCCGATCGCCTATGTGATCCTCACATGGAACTACCTGCCCGGGGAGCGCAACACCTTCCGCTGGGAGCGTGCGGCGGTAAGCGAGCTGGTCACCTTCGGCAAATGGATCTTCCTCAGCACGGCATTCTGGTTCTTTGCCTCGCAGGGGGACCGGGCGATCCTGGGCAAATTCCTCAGCCTGCAGAGCCTCGGCATCTACAATATCGCCTTCTTTCTGGCGAGTTTCGCGATGCAACTGGGTGGCGCCGTAGCGGGCCGGGTATTGATCCCCGTCTACCGCGATGCCAAGCATGAGACGGCCAAGATCGCGCGGCTGCGGTGGGGGCTCACGGCGGTGATCATGGGGATGCTGCTCGGCATGGCGTTGGCGGGGCCCTGGCTGGTGGGGGTGCTCTATGATCCGCGCTATGCCCAGGGCGGCGCCATCGTGACCCTGCTGGCGGTGGCGCAGATCATGCAAATCGTCTCACTGAGCTATGATCAGGCGGCCCTTGCCGCGGGCGACTCGCGCCGCTTCTTCGTGGTGTCGGCCTGCCGTGCGGTGCTGCTCGTGGGGCTGACACTGGCGGGGGTGGTTCTCTTCGGGGTCGTGGGGGCGATCGCGGGGATCGGACTGGCGCATCTGTTGACCTATCCGGTGATGGTCTGGCTCGCGCGTCTCCACGGCGTCTGGGATCCGCGCCATGATATCTTATTCACTGTGGTGGCAGGGGCCGTGGGCGCATACGCGCTCTGGCTGCACCGCGACGTGATCGCCGCGCTCGGCACACTCGGCTGAGCGGTCAGCCCAGACGTGCCAGCCGTGAGGTGCGCCCGGCCTGACCTGCGGCACGGCGCTTCTCGCGTGCGCGGCGCCATTTGGAATTCTGGTATTTCGGCGCGAGCTCGGGGATTGATACGACCGGCAGCACACCCGTTTCGCGCTGCATCTGGCGCGCGGAGCGTATCACCGGGCGGCGCACTTCCAGCAGGAAGGCGATGACGAAGGCGAGACCGGTTGCCGCAACCGCGCCCATGATCGCGCGGTTTCGCTTTCTCATGGTTATGGGGTAGTCAGGGACCTGCGCCGCCTCAATGGTGGTGAGCCGCTCGCCCTGCGCGCCTGCTTCGAGGTTGAAACCCACCTCCGCATCATTGCGGCGGGTCGCGATCACCTCGAGCTGGTCGCGCAGCTGTTCCATCCGACGCTCAAAATCCGCGAGCGTCCGCTCGATCTCCGGGGAGCTCTGGATCGTTTGGCGCAAGGCGGTGCGGCGCTGGTCGAGCAGGGTGCGCTGTTCGCTCAGCGTCTGGAGCTGGATCTCCAACGCGCGCTCCTCACGCTCCACCGTGGAGCTGCGGGCGGTGCGGTCGATCTGGCTGCGCGCAAGCTGGGTCGAGATGATGTCGCGGTCGAGCTCCAGGATCGCCTCGTTGAGCTGCGCCACTTCGGAGAGGCGGAACGCGACACCGCCCTCGATTATCAGGTCGTTCTCGCTGCGGTAAGCCTCGAGTGCGGTCTCGAGGGCCGCGATATCGCCCAGCACCTCTTCCTCCTGCCGCTGGAAGAAGGCCAGTGTCTGCTCCGTCTGCTCGCGGCGCTGGGCCGCCATCAAGCCGCGGATCCGTTCGGCGAATTCATGGGCGACGTCGCGGGCAAGCTGGCCTGTTTCCATCTGGGCGGTGATCGTCATGACGGAGATCGCACCGTCATCCGTGAAGCCGGTGCGGGCCGCCGCCACGCCGGTGATGGTCACCGACTGGCGCAGCAGCTGCACCTTTTCGGCGGGCCTGAGCTGGGTCAGATTGCTGTAGAGGCCGAATTTGTCGATGATGGCCTGCAGGTTCGAGCGGGCCGTCAGCTGCTGCTGGATAAGCTGCAAACGACGTGCCGAGGATCCCTCCACCGTGGAGCGGGCCAGATCATCGTTGATCTTGGGCTGCTCGATCTGGATCACCTCGGAAGAGCTATAGAGATGCACCTGGCTCATCGCCCAGAAGAGCGAGGCAATGCTGCCCAGGATGATCACGAGGCAGATCACGCCCAGCCTGCGCCGGGTCATGTCCACGAAATCCTGCCATGTGTAGATCGGACCCATCGGTGCCTCGCCTGTGCTTGTCGGTCTCTGCAAATGCAGGCGCACGCCTCCCGCAGGGGACGGGCTTTGCACTGCTATAGACTTAGAATTGGGCCATTATATGACGGTTCGGGATCGGCGCAAAGATGGTTCTGTGCCGCGGCTCAGAAGCGTTCGATGCTGGAGGCGCGGGCGCGATTCAGGATCACGCCGAGAAGCGGCACCTGACCGTCGAGGATCCGCTCGCATTCCGTGATATGCTTTGCCATTGTCTTGGTGCCATCCGAGACCAGCAGGACACCATCGAGCTGGGACAGGAACGCCGCCGTATCGTCATAGGCGAGGAGCGGCGGCATGTCGTAGAGCACGATATCGGGGCGCAGGCCATCGCGCATCTCGCGCAAACTCGCGGCACAGGCGGGGTCCTGCAGGATCTCCGCCGCTTCTCCCTCGGGCGTGGTGCCGATGCCGAGGGCCAGCGTTTCGCTGCTGCGCACCATGTAGTCGCTGATCGCCACGTCGCCCGCGAGGAAGTCACGCAGACTGTGGGCCTTGTTCGCGGTCATGTCGAGCGCTTGCGCGAGGCCGGGTGTGCGCATGTTGAAATCCATCAGCACCGTGCGCGAGGAGGGAACGCGAGACAGGCTCGCCGCAAGATTGGCGGCGATGAAGGTAGTGCCACTGCGCGCCGTCGGAGAGACGACTGCGACATTGATCCAGCCATGCAGCTTCAGGGTCTGGCGCAGGCGGGTGCGCAACAGATCGAAAGCACGCGAGACTTCGGTGCTGCGGAAATCTTCGGCAGCCTGACTGCCATCAAGGATGTGCTGATCGGTGCCCGGGTCCTGCTGGTGCAGCATGCCCCATAGATCGCGCGGCATGTCCGGCGCGGCGGTTCTCGCACCGTTTGCGGCGGCGAGCTTGCGCGCCGTGGGCGGCGCCTCGACTATCATCTCCGCGTCCTGCGGTTCTGCGTTGCCGAACCGGCGCGGGCGGGTGAAGCTGCCCGGCACAGGCACCATCCGGTCACCGCGGCCTGCCGTCTGGTCGGCAGTCGAGGAGGAATATGTGTCCTTCATCGTGTCAGGCTTCCGGTTTCTGAACATAGCATTTACATAAGCTACGTCGGGTGGATTTAAAGATGCAGCGCCTCAGCAGCCGGTGCGGCGCAGCATGACGTTCACGGTCTTGAAGATGATCGCGATGTCGCCGAAGAACGACAGCGAAGTGTTGTAGGTCGCGTCCACCTCGTTGCGGAAGGAGAACCGGTTTTCGTTGCGGGCGGACACCTGCCACAGCCCGGTGATGCCGGGGCGCAGCGCGAAGTAGTGCGACGGATCGCCGTACATGCGCAGCTGGTCGGGCATCATCGGGCGCGGCCCGATCAGGCTCATCTCGCCGGTCATTACGTTCCAAAGCTGCGGCAGCTCATCGAGAGAGGTGGAGCGGAGCACCGCACCAACGCGGGTCACGCGCGGGTCGTTCACGATCTTCTGCTTCTCGTCCCATTCGCGGCGCATGTCGGGGTCGTTCGCCAGATAACTCTCAAGCACGGCATCGGCGTCGCGGACCATGGTGCGCAGCTTGAAGATCGAGAAGGTTGCGCCATCCTTGCCCAAGCGCAGCTGCTTGTATAAGGGATTGCCCCCCTCGAGCCAGAGCGCCGCCGCACACAGCAGCATGATCGGCAGGAAAAATGGCAGGCTCAGCAGGATAAGCACGGTCTCGAACACGCGTTTGCCGAACAACCGGTAGGCGGAGCGTGTCTCGGGAATGGATTTCCGAGTTGCAAAGGCGTTGGGTCCGAGTACGTGAAGCATATGCCCATCCGTATCACCTCCGGCCGCGGCATAGCGTTTCAGCCCGTAATTGGACTGGTCAGCATTAAATGGTTTCATTGTCCAACCCCCCAGGGTTCAATGGGTCTTTAGAATAATGGCCCCGGTTTTTCCGAGGCTTCCGTTTAATTGGCAAGAAGAGCCTGAAACCTCCGCTGCGCATTGGCAGATGCGCGGGGCTTTCTTGCGTCTTCGGGCGCAGGCCGTTGGCTGGCCACTATAATCTCACGGGCTCTGCACCCACAGCGGATCAGGAGAGACTCACCTTCTCTGCCAAATCCTTGACGTTTAGATAACAGATTTTTGACACATTTGAGGGGGAATTTTCGAAACAATTTGTTTCACGGGAATAAGTTGGGAATTATCGCGATGGAGGAAAAGATCCAACCATTTGAAGTACATCCAGAGGTTGAATTGGGGGGGGTGGTGGTGGCAGCCCGTAGGGGGCTCAAAGAAACCGTGAAAACACCAATGG
Source organism: uncultured Alphaproteobacteria bacterium (assembly GCA_963703195.1). GTDB lineage: Bacteria > Pseudomonadota > Alphaproteobacteria > Rhodobacterales > Rhodobacteraceae > Sulfitobacter. Next base: position 240,334 of record OY969797.1, read on the forward strand.
AATATGGAGCGGCGTGTACCACATTTTGTCGCACACGGCACAATATGGTCAATGGGTCGCAACAGAAGGGTACCACGCAGATGGTTTCCCTATGGGTGACCTCAGCGAATTTTCCATCCTGCGCTGAGGTCTTTGCAGTCGCCGGTCCAATTGTCGCTAACTGGCCTGCCGCCACCGAGTGGTCCGGTGAAAATGCTAGTGTATGGTCGGCCTCTGGTCTATGAATGCTTGCACTCTGGGCGGCGGTATCCCACCCGCGGTGAAAGCTGCCTCTCCGAAAACATGCCACAGGCGCGCTGGTGTTTGGTACTCGTAATGGCGCGTGCGGTGTTTCTTATGGGCGGTCCGGTAAGTCGTGATCTGTGGCGGATGGTCATCTAGCCGGGTTGCGCGTGGATGTTTCAGTTGTGACCGAGGTCCCTAAATGTCCTGTCATGTTTGCGCCGACTTTTGCGGCGCTGAAAGTGGCTTTAGGCTCCAATCCGCATGTTGGCTTTGCCTTTGGCCATTTCATCCACGGTCTCAGAGATTACCGCAATGTGCTCACTCGTGACGCCTGAGTGGAAGGGGAGGCAAAGAAGTGTTGTCTTGATCTGCTCGACCACGGGTACCTTCGATTTGCTGGTGATCGGCATGCCGCGATAACAATCGTAGTCAGTGCAAATCGGCCAGAAATACTTGCGCGCAAAGATATTCCGCAACTTGAGCCGTTCATATAGCTCATCTCGATTGGCGCCAAAGGCCTCGGGGTCAACGCGCAACAGGTAGTACTGCTCCGACTGTATGACGTCCTGCTGGACTACCTGCGTCCGTAGACCGTGGTAGTTAGAAATCATCTTATCATACTTCGCGCGCAGGGCTTTGCGTGCAGCGCGTTCGGCCGGTGCCGCATCGAGGTTGAGCAGGCCTATGGCCGCGTGCAATTCGCTCATTTTGCCGTTGATACCGACGCAGCGCACGTTTTCCTCGGATTCGATACCGAAATTTCGAGTAAGACTGAGGCGTTTTGCCAGTGCGGTATCGCGTGTTGTCACCAGTCCACCCTCGATCGTGTTGAATAGTTTGGTGGCATGAAGTGAGAACGCGCTGACGTCTCCCATCGCCGCAACGGAAGTGTCGCCCCGGCGCGAAAAGAAGGCGTGTGCTGCATCGAAAAGCAAACGAAAGCCATGCGCGTCGCAGATCGCTTGCAGACCGTCCACGTCGCAGATCGTGCCGTAGACATGCACACCGAGCACGGCCGAAGTACGCGGGCTGATGGCCGCCTTGACCGCATGCGGATCAAGCGTGAGCGTGTCCGGGTCAATGTCGGCAAATACGGGCGTAAGCCCGCACGCTGTAATGGCATGGACCGTCGCCGGAAAGGTAAGCGGCGTTACGATGACTTCGCTCCCCTTCGGCAGATCAAGCGCGAGCATGGCACATTGCAGCGCACTTGTGCCTGAACTGAAAAGCTTGGCCACTGGAACGCCCAGCAGAGCGCTCAGCTCGGTCTCAAGCCGGTTGTGCATCGCAGCCTCGTTCGTGACGATCCGCGTGGCCCAAATCTGCTGCAAGAGGATGTTGAGATCCGATAATTCGGGTAGCAGAGGGCGGGCAACATAAAGAGGTTCCATGGCGTTATCTCAAGCTGGAGAGATAATAGTGATCTGGTTGCGGCAAATGTAATGATGAGCTGCTCATGTGCTCAAAACTCTTTGGTAGCGCGCGAAAATATCCGATGGCGCATAGCTCTGCATCCGTTGCCGGGAAAGTCTCTCATATCGGGCACGCAGATCTGCATCGTCCATCAGGTCCATCGCCGAGGTCAAGGCGGTGATATCGTCTACGGGTACCAAAAGACCCCAGCGCGCCTGATGAGGTCCTTCGACTTCACCGGAGACAGTTTCAGCGAGAATTTCGGCGGGGCCCGAATGGCAGTCCGTGGACATCACCGCCCGGCCCAAAGACATCGCCTCAACCAGAGCGTTCGGAAAACCCTCGCTGCGCGACGCGGATACATAGGCAGTTGCACGGGCGAGGATCGCTTGTGGATTTTCCACATAACCCGGCATATGTACGCGCCCCTCAATCCCAAGCGCACGCACCAGCGCCGTGAGACGGGCCCGTTCAGGCCCCTCACCCAAAATTACCAATGCACGATCCATATTGGCGTGGGCGGCGAAGGCACGCAGCAGCACCTCGCCACCCTTGTTCGGCACCAGCCGGCCAATGGCGACAAAAAAATCCTGCGGAAGATCGATCTCCGGCTCTTTTTGTCCCCGAGCCTGCAGTGTCTCGGTAAAGACCGGGTTGGGGATGGCCGTGATCAGGTTCGCGGGGACGCCATAGCCGCGCGCCAATTCATCGCCAACCCCTCTAGAGACCGCGATCACGGCGTCCGCACGTGGGTAGATCCAGCTCACTATCAGCTGTTGCAGGCGTCCACGTGGACCGCTCCCCAGATGGCTGCTTGTATGGACCCGTTCGCTGATGGCGCAGTGGAAATCGCCGCGCCTCTTTGCCAGTATCGCCGCACAATTGGACCGTGTGAGAAAACTCAGGACGACATCGGGCTGCCACTGCGAGATGAGGGCTCCAACCTGCCATATGCTACGCAGGAGGCTGCCGCGACAATCAAGCCGCAGACGTGTCACATCTTGGGGGGCTGGATGGGAATCAGGTACATTGTCCAGTGTCGCAATGCTTAATTCCCAATCACCTGTGCTGGCCAGATGGGTGGCGAGGCTGACAAACACTTTTTCAGCGCCACCTCCCTCCAGGGAATTGATGAGCAGAAGGAGTTTACGCACCATGGCTCAAACCGTCGACCGCTGCTCTGGCGGAGGCTGCGCGACACGGTGAAATGGGGCGCCACCAATTGCCTTTTCGATTTCTGCCAGCGTATCGAGGGCGCTTTTATGCCAGTCAAAGCGAGACAAATCGAAATCCGGTCCCTGCGCATATTTTTCAAGATCTGCGTTGAGTTTCTCCGTAAGCTCAGCAGCCGATCCAACCGGAAAATAGTTCGTCTCTGGCAGGCCGATGTTGAGGTTAGCGTCGATGTTGCTGAGCAGGACGGGAACGCCTGCGTGAAGCGCCTCAAGCGCGGCGATCGACAGTCCTTCATGATAGGAAGGAAGAACAAATAGACCGCTTGCGGCATTCAGAGCCAAGACTGTCTCGCGGGAAACTTGGCCGACCATAACGATGTTTTCATCACCTGCCGCGGTGTCCTCCAACGACTGCGCATAGTCACTCGCATGATCCGTGTCGCCAACAAGTGCCAGCTTCCATGGCGGATCCTTTAACGGCAGGCACGAGGCCTGAAACGCCTCGATCAGAAGGTCCTGCGCTTTTTCAGGCACAAGCCGACCGACTGAAATGACGTAGCGCCCTGCAGTGAGCTCATGGCGTGCGAGAAGTTCGGCAACGCCATGCGCAGGCTGATCACGGCTGAATCCGTTGGGAATATGCACGATCCGGTCTGAGCGTGAAGGGTAGCAGGCCCTTAATCGTTTGGCGGTACTGGGTGAAACTGTAATGACACGATGTGAAAACCGTACGGCAAGATTTTCGCCACGTCGCAACATGAAGCGGGAGAACGGCCCCCATTTCTGTCGCCGATAATCAGCACCGTGATGGGTGAAGAGCAATCGCAACCCCAGCAGCCGCGCAAAGGGTGCCAGCAGACCGGGGCCAATGGCGTGTAGGTTCACCAAGTCGGTACGCAAAACGAACCGCGCATAAAGAAGCGCGATGAATGTATGGACAATAGTCTCGAGGGCTGCATGGCGCGGTGCCCAGATCGGAATTTGACGGACACCGTCTATCTCGCTTGGTGCCCCGACATAGCCCTGCCGCGCCAGTACGGTGATTTCGAGCTCGTCGGAGGCTAAAATCTTGAGGACATGCGGCAGAAGCTGCGCGCAATGTGTCTCAATGCCACCCATCACATCAGGAATGCCCCTAAGCCCTATAACCGTCATTCTCGTCAATTGCCGCTTCCCATTGCAGTCGATTGCCGCGACAGTCTTTGATCAAGAACTACGCAACCCTGCTACAGGTATGAAATTTTTCACTTATTGAAGCAAGAAATACTACGGTTATACGAGATATGCCTTAATGACGCCCCCAAGTAAGGCAACAAAGAGAGTCGCGCGACTTGATTAGTGAAAGAAACTGACAAAGTGAGACCTGACACCAAAGAGAAGCGCCAGAACGCGCGACTATCAGAAGCGGATCATGGAATCAGTGTTGTGATTCCAAGCTGCAATCGCGGAGACTACCTGCGCGAAGCGGTGGAAAGCGCCTTGGCGCAAACGGTTGAAGTACAAGAAGTAATAGTAGTCGATGATGCGTCGGACATAGACCCGCGTCCACAACTTGCATACCTGAGCGATAAGGTGAAATTTCACCGCCTACCGGTGAGAAGCGGAGCCAATATCGCACGCAATATCGGAATCGAATTGGCCCGTGGCCCATGGGTCGCACTGCTGGATGATGACGATATCTGGCTTCCCGAGAAAACCGGGAAACAGTTGAAAGCGATTGCAGACGCCCAAGAACGTGGTGGCGGCGGGCGTGAGATCGGGGCGTGCATCTGCATCGCCCAGGATCTTGGAGGAACACCCGATGCTCCCCTTGGCATCAAGGATATCAAAGAGCGATTGCGCATCAGTTCACCGTGCGGCACCAGCGCACTGTTTGCCAGGCGCGAACTGCTTTTGAAGGAACCGTTCGATGGCCTGCTCCGGCGGGCGCAGGATTGGGACCTCTTCGTGCGTCTTGCAAAACGCGAGACACTGGTCCTGGTGGAAGAGGCGCTGTACTTCCGCAGGGTCGGGCATGACCGGATTACGACCGAGGTCCTGCACCAGGATCCGCAAGAGCTCTATCGGAGCGCGGCAGCTACGCACAAACATCGCGCATGGTTGGGCGAATTGGCGTACCGAGACCGTCTGGCTGCCCTGCTTCTAAGCTATATAGCACAACGAAAGAACAAACTGAGCTACATCGCATCGGCGATCCGATACGCCGGGGTGCGCGCGACGCTGCGCGTTTTGATGTCGAAGTTGCGCTGAAGCGTGAGGAAAGGGCTTTCAAAGTGACTGAAACCAACCGGAAAGACCATCGGGCACTGCTGCACACAACGCTCGCAGATGTTGACGCCCTGATGTCCAGAGCGGTTTATGACGCGCTTTTCGATACCGCCGCGGCACGCGGTCCTGCACAGGTGCTGGAGATCGGTACCGCGCATGGCGCAGGAACGATCGCGATTGCGCTCGGCGCCGCCTCTGCGGGGCACAGAACGCGCATCACAACGGTCGACACGCTTCAGGCGCTCCCCGACATCCCATCTTCGCGCGCGCGCTTCGGCAGCCCGGGGGAAAACGAGAAGATCGTGCGCGGAAATTTCCGCAAGGCCGACGTGGATGACCAGATCACGCTTCACGTGGGGCGCAGCGATGACTTCGCCGAAACCATGACAGAGACGTTCACCGTGGACATGCTGGTGCTTGACGCCGACGGGCGGATCGACCGCGACCTTGCGCTATTCGGGCCCAGCCTTGCGCCGGGGGCGGCAGTAATTGTCGACGATATTGATGGCAAGGTCAGCGCCGCATTCCGGGGAGGAAGGCTTGCGATCGATCTCAAGCATGTGATCTCCAAGAAGCTGACGTCGCGCTTCGTGGAAGAAGGTTATCTGAAGTTCGAGAGGCGCACTGTCGACACCTCCTTCTTCCGGGCCGAGGATCCGGCCAACTGGGACTACGGTCGCATGAGCGACATCGCCATCGCCTGCTATCGTGAGCTTGTCTTCTGCGAAACTCCCATCTCGCCGGTACTTGCAAGCAGTATCGCCTCGATGCTGGGCTCGAGACCTTTTCTTCGTCCACTCTATGGCGGGGCTCGGGCGGTCTATCGGCGGCTGTCAGCGCGCGGCAGTGCCGCCAATTCGTGAATTAAATCTTCGAGCGCCAACGCTGAGAGCAAGGCCGCGCGACGTTTCAGATAAGCATTTCGCCGCTTCGGGCTCCCCAGTGCACGCAGGCATAGCCATGCCGGATGAATGAGCCCTCGCTTCAATAATTGTAGCCGCGGAGGGTCTTGAAGAAAACTCTTTAGACTAACACCCGTGTAGGGGCGCCATTTTCCAGCAAAGGGATCCTGGCGCATGTCCCTATCGAACAAATCCGCATCCTTGTCATCGTAGGCAATCCCAGAAAGGAAGGCTGCGTCTTCCGGCTTCAGTGGGTGCGACACGCGCCGCGCAAATTCAAAGTCTATGCAGCGCAATCTGCCATCTCGCGCATCTATCAAGACATTGTCGCGCGGGGTAAGATCGATCGGATCCCAGCCACGCCGCGTTACAAGGCGCGCGAAATCAGCAAGCTGCACTAAGTTGGCCGATGTCAGAAGGCGTGGTATCGACTTGCCCAAAAAGCGGCGCATCATGGGACGTTCTTGGATGTATTCGTAATAGAGCGCAGTGTTGGTGCGGTGCAGGATACGCGCGGGCACCGGGCTGAGCGGCGCGATGTCGTCGTGAAAAGCGATCTCGTTCGCCATGTGCTGTGTCGCAGTCGCGAGAAAGGTCTTCTTTACCGCCTTAATGCCCTCCCATTCGACCAATTCAACCTTTGCGCGATGCCGGTGGCGGCTAAGTACGGCGAGGACCGGCTCGGTCGTTTCCATCCGTGTGCGGCGCAGAGCGATACGCTCGCGCAGCGTTGCCCGCTCCTTAGCCGTCAATGTAGACGCGACCAGGGCTGCAGCCTGCTCCGCACTCGTCGCAAATTTCAGGTTATGCGCTGTGGGCCCCAGGGTCGCACCAAGATGGTAAGCCGCGCCGTCAATGGAGGGATGTGCGAAAACCTCGCCGGGGGGATCATCCGCATTGATGAGGGGGTTGAAACAAATAAGAGCGGTTGCGTTCGGCTGCGCGTGCATCTCCAACGGGCGTTCGGCAAACAACTCCATCCCGCGGCTTGCGAGCGCTGCGACGGCCAGCGACACCTGCTCAGGTCCGGTGCCGGGCCGGGCGAGCACAACACAGATTTCGCGCATCAGTTACCGTCTCTATCGCGTCGAAAAACCGTGAACCCCCGCCGGAACCACAGGATCGAATAGATCTGCATCTTCGCCGCCGGTCGCAATGACGGCACCAACGGCGCAATCAGAAGGGGCGCCAGTGTATAGGAGATCAAAGTGGCCCAGGCCGCCCCTTCCGCCCCATAGCGTGGGATGAGCACGAGGTTGAGCGCCACATTGCTGACGGCACCCATCAGATTGATGAGTGCTGAACCCCAGTACAAACCTTCGGCCAGAAGATATTTGTGGATGAGTTGCCGGGTGGCGAAAACTACGCCGGCCCAAACCAGAATTTGTAAAAGGCTCGCGGCGGGTAAATATTCCCGCCCGAAGAGTAAGGTGATCAATGGTGCCGCCCAGAAGATACTGGTAATAGCGACCAGCGTCCCGAAGGCAGCGAAGGCATCCATCGCTTCCTGCATGCGGCGGTGGAACCGGTCGGGCGCCTCGCTGCGCAATTCCATCATGCGCGGGAACGCAGCCATCGCCAACGCCGCGGGCAGGATATACCACGCTTCGGACAGGCGGGTGGCAACCGCATAATGGCCAGTCGCCTCCTTGCCGACCATATTGGCGAGAAACAGGATATCGACCTTGAGATAGATCACCGTAGAGATCGAACCCAGAAGCAGGGGCAGTGCGCTGTGCGAATAACTCTGCATGAGTTGCCGATCGACCTGCAGTCGCGGCGGCTTTCCCGTGCGTATGTAATAGGCCACCGCTGTGGCGATCCCCTGCGCCACGATCTCTCCTGCGGCAACGATGATGAACGTGTCGACCGACGAAGTCGAGCACCACCAGCAGCAGTTTCGACACGGAGAATGTCAGCATTGTGCAGACTTCCACGATCACGAAAATACGCGGGTTCTGCAATGCGATGAACTGTTCCTTGATCGTGTCGATGGTCTGAAACAGGAGTGCTACCCCAAGAAGCATACAAAGCAGTGCGATGTTTTCATGCTCGATGGGGAAGCGGGTCGCGATTACATAAATTACCACCAAAGCGGCAAGCGTGCCACCAACACGCATCGCGGTCACTGTTCCAAGTATCCGATCAGCATCCTCGGGGCGGGTCGCGTATTCGCGCAGGGACAGGTTGCGCAAGCCAAGTGTGGTCAGCGGCATTACCATCACGGCAAGCGATATCGCGTAATTCAACACACCGAAATTTTCCGGGCCCAGATGCCTTGCAAGCACAATGCCCAGCACGAGCGAATTGAAGATGGTGATGGCCTGCCGCGCCATCAGCCACCCTGCTGATTTTATCAGTTTTGCGCGCACCGCAGACAGTTTTGGCATGCCGATCACTGCAAAGGTGCCTCGTTCATGCGGTGCGAGGTTTGTCGACTAGGCTGGCGTTGGGTCATATGCCAAGTGACCGCCACCAAGAGTGCGACAAAGATGATCCCCTCGGGTCGAATAAAGAACGAGGTTCCGAGACCCCCTATGATGAGCGCGGCGTAGCCGCTCGTCAGGATCGCATTGGTAGGGCGCGGTGCGCGCCGCAGGGTCAGGGAAACGAGGCTGCTCAGGATGCCTAGCCACAAAAGCAGCCCGACAATTCCTGTCTCAAAGAGCATGCGCAGGAATTCGTTATGTGGGTGGGTGCCAATGAACCCAGTATCGGCTTCTGGCCCAAAGCCGATGAGATGGCGCACGAGGTCGGCCTGCACATATTCGCCAATATAGGCAGCTCCTATGTATAGGCGCCCAGAAAGGAGGTCTTTGTCTGCCGCACTGAACTCCTGCGCGGGCTGGGCGAGATCGCTCAACTGGCCGACTACCGTGCCTATTTCCGCAAACCGTTCTGTTGGCAACACCGTGAGCGCCGCCAGCATCAGTGCCAGCCCAGCGATCAGCGGTAGGGCAGGTCGGCTGCGCCCCTCGTTTCCGCTGCTCACCCGGATGATCACCGCAATCAGGGGTGGCAGGCAGGCAAGTATGAGCGTGCGGTAGTTGGCCAGCATCATAGAGGTCATTACGACGGCGAAAGCGATGAGCAGCCATGAACGTTTACGCCAAGGGAAAACCGTCACGAGCCAAACGGCGCAAAGCGCGACGGTCGAAAACACCGCTTCGTGCACATAATTGCCCACATAGCTCAGGCTGCCGTCCTGCCCGATCAACGATTTGCCCAGAAGTGCGGCAGCAAGTTGCAATGCGATGGGAAGCGAAAACGCAGCCAGCAGGCAGCCCAAGACAATCCGGCTACCGTGGATCTCAAGGGCGCGGCTGGTGAGGACCAAGATGACGATGAACATGATCCATAGCATTGCAGTATTGAGCAAAGCGCCGAGTTGGGCGTTCAATATCGCGCTGAGCAGTACAACCGCACCCATTATTGCGAATGGCATCAGTTGCGGTCGGCGCAAGGAGCTTAGCGGCAATACCATCAGGGTTGCGATCACAGCGACGAAAGTGCCGAGCGCCAGAAGTGACTGTCCCGCTGCAACAGTGCGTTGGGCGGGTTCTCCCAAAGCTGTGAGCGCAAAACGCGCCCAAATCAGCAGGATAAGAGCACGTGAGGCATAGTCTTCGCCGAGCGCGCGCATCTGCTTCAAGACAACGACCAAGCTGACAGCGATCACAAGCATAGAAACCAGCATCCACATGTCCGCCAAAAGTCCCTATAAAGTCTTGCTGCGCTTGGGCAGTTGAAGTGGCGACCTTGCGCTGGGGAGCTGCATGAGCGCGGCATTACTGTCTCGCGGTATCATTGTAAGAGCTATGGCGCTGATGACAATGCCCATTTCTTCAAGTGCGCGCGCACATCTTCGGATCCGGTTGAGGCGCAAATGATCCCACGAGGAGGCGATGATCGTATGATCCGCCTGCTGTCCAATTTCAAGCAATCCGGCGGCGAGCGGCATTGCCGGGGCGTCAAGAACTACGATTTCGGCCCCAAGAAGATCCTTGCTCTTATCATGAAGGTGCTCGTCGAGAGCGCATCGCTCGTCCAGAAAGCGGACGATGTCGTCAGAATAGGCAACAAGGCCGAAGCCTGCCTTGTCGAAAGCGTCGGATTGGGCAAAATCTGCGAGCCACCCGGACGGATCAGCATTGATCAGCACGGTTTTGTAGTCTCTGCTTAAGCTTTCGGCGAGCAGTAAAGAGAGAGTGGACTTTCCCTCACCTTGGTCGGCTGACGTCACGAGAATTATGCTGACCCAGTTATTCGACTGAGGCTGCAGATAGGATTTCAGCCAGCTTATCGCCATGCCCAGATCAGAGTCCGGCTGCTCTTTCACATAGCGCAAGATGTCCCAGGGGTGCTTCATATCAGACACTTGGGGCAGCGTGACGAGCGTGCCCATTCGTTTCAATTCCAGGAGATCGGGAGCCTCCGTTGACCCCGTTTCATCCTCACCGGGTCGTCGCGCTTGGCGCAAGGCAAGATACAGCAATTGGACGACACCCCCCGCGATTCCAGCCAACAGCGCGAGTTTGGCCTTTTGCGGTGCAACGGGTGCAGAGGGCCGCTCCGCTTCTGCCACAAGGCGCGCACCCGGTGTCTGGAATTGGCTGCGCTGCCGCATTTCCTTCTGACGCAGCAGGAACCGCTCATAGACGTTCCGCGATGTTTCAAATTCACGTGTCAACGCATCCAGACGGAAATTGTCCTGATTTCTGGCTACAAGAGTGACACGGAGCGCGCGGATCTGTTCCGCCAGGTCGCTCCTGCGATCCTCAAGTATTTCGACGCGCACTTCGAGCCCTGAAACCAGCCGGGCGCTTTCCGTTTCCAGCAGAGTGATCAGTTGCCGCCTTGTCTCCAATGCCTCTCGGGTCTTCAGGTGATCGCCGTAAATCGCGTTGAGCTCGACGATGCTGCCGTCTAGTGCGGCCAGCTGTTCGACGAGAGCGGTCAAAGTTGGCAACTCCACCACCGAGGCCAGCGTCAGGTAATTGCCCTCAGAGCGTAGCTTTATGATTTCAGCGAGCTGTGCCTCAAGGTCTAATTGTTGTTTGTCGAGTTGGATCAGTTGCGTGTTCAACTCGATCAGTTGCGCGTCCAGATCGGTTGAGGCTGCGTGTTCTGACGCGATCATCTCGCGTCCAAATTCCGTCAACTTCCTTTCATCTGCTTCGAGCTGTGCGAGCGAGTCGTTCGTGCGCTCCTCCAGCCATTGTGTGACACGATCTCCTGCCTCCGCCTTAACGGCAATCTGGTGACGGATGTATTCGCTTGCAATGGCATTGCTGATCTGGGCAGCCAGTCTCGCACTTTCCGACTGGGTGGTGACTTCGATCACGCGGGACTCGCCGATACTTCGGACCGAGACATTTTCCCGCAATACCCGCGCCGCTTGCTCAACCGGGTCGCGCGGGCTGCCTGCAATCTCCGGCTCGACACCGAGCAACTTCTTGACGACATCTATCGCAGCCGAAATTGCATTGCTCAAATGGTCCAGCGGCGAGACGTCACGCAGATTGGGGTTGAACTCGGCTCGTTCTGTCAGGTCGAGTTCTTGCACCACGTTTTGCATGATTTCTGGCGAGCGCATTAGGATAATAGCGCTTTCAAGAGTGGCGATGCCATCTGGTGCTTCCGGCACACCATTGGGAATGTCGATAATCTGATCTGCCTGCACCTCGAGGAGCACTTGCGCGCTCAACTCATAGGTCGGTACAACCTGCGTCAACGCGGCGTAGGCGAGGATCGTCGCGACAAGCCCCACGATGACCAATCGCGTCTTGTGCATAAGCGCGACCGACAGCAACGAAAAGTCAGCAGATGATCCGTCTACGGGCGTATTTGGCCCGCGCCGCTGGTGCCCGAAACCGTCTTCTCTCCTATGCCAATTATCGTGCATCAACTTTGATGCTCCCGTGTGTCTCTAAGTTTCTCGCCGCTTGGAGCCGGTTCTCCTCCGCGATCGCGCCGCTTCAGGTCAGACATCGAGTTTGATGCTTCGTAGTTCATCAAACATTAATATGCTTGTATTGTGGCGTTTCAGGGGCATTGCGGAGGGGCATCGCAACAGGGGTCTGAAATTTCCCGATCTCAGTCAGATAATAATCCGCTGTCTTCCGGGCAACCTGTAAGCCTCGGTGATGCCGTTCTATTTACATACTCTGAAGACAGGATGCATCTCTCCCGTCAGTCTTGGGTCTACAGTCAGATACTCAATAGTTGGGAATTGGCCTGTTTCGCAAGATATCTGATCCGAGGACAACCGGCTCGCCGCGTTGAAATGCGAACCAAAGATGCGGAGCTGAGTCTGATTGCAGTCTTTCAGCCAGATCAGTGTCCCTCCGCCGGGCTTGTCGATGCGCGAATGCACGATGTAGTGCGGCCCGGACCGCCACAACCGCAAGGGGCGATTGCCCGGTCCTGTGATGGACACATCCACGAGCTGCGTAGTCATTGCCTTACTGTCGATGGCCGCATCTGCATTCCATTCCGAGATCGTCAAGGCTTGGGCATAAAGGGCCTCCGCTGCGTCGAAGGTCATCGCATCGTAATTCGTCGTATCGTAGGAAACCCAGGCGGGCCAGTCCGGTCGCAGCGTGACATCACTCAGGAAAACTGAGATGCCCGGATCGTTGCGGTGGGTCTGGATCGCTGCGCCATAACTATCTTGGGAATTCAGGTCGGCAACAGAAACACCCACGAAAGCGACTTGGTGCGGGGCGTCCTCTTTGCCGCGGCGCAGGGAAAAACCGATGCGCGCCGCGCGCAGCTCCGCATTTTGCACCAGTGCGGGTGCCTCAATCTCCAATCGCTCATTAAATGCCCCGCTGATCACCTTACTGCCCGCGAATGCCTGCGCTATCCACTCCTGCGCGGCCTGCGTTTCGCAGGCGATCAGCGTGCTGTCACGCTCCTGCGAGAAAGCAGGTTGGGCGAGCAGAAAAAATGCCAAAAGCCGCGCGCTTGATCCGATCATCCTTGCGCCCGCCGCGCCGTCAGCGTCGCCTCGATGCGCGCGCGCATGTCCTGCACGACCAGAGGCCAGTCATAGCGCCCGGCCGCGCGATCACGAGAGGCAAGCCCCATTTTTGCGCAGCGTTCCGGATCGTCTAATAGCTCTGACAGCCGTTCGGCCAGTTCTGCGGCGTCTTCTGGTGGGACGAGGAAGCCGTTTACCCCGTCCTCGACGAGATCGGGCAGTGCGCCTGCGCGGGTCGCCACGATGGGAAGTTGATGCCACATCGCCTCGACAAAGACATTGCCGAAAGGTTCAAGCCGCGTTGGCAGGCAAAAGACTGAAGCGCGCGCGTAGTACTCTGGAATTCCGGCGAGCGGAACGAGGCCCACGTAGTTCACGTCTCTGAGGTCTTCGCCTTCGGGCACCCGGCTGACGACGGTCAGCGTTGCATCGGGATGGCGCTCGCGGAGCAACCTGAAAGCACGCAGCAGCGTCGGCCCCCCTTTGCGGTTCCAGTCTGCTCCCAAGAAGAGGATCTCCTTGCGCGCGTAGCGCCGCGGATCCGGTGGCTGGGGCAGCGGGATCGGGGAGTTACTGCCTGTGTGAATGCAGGCAACGCGGTCTGAGGAGATCCCGTATTCCTCAACGAGCGTACGGCTGACATTTGAACTCCACGTAAAGGTCAAAGCCGCGTTTTTGTAAATCTCGCATTCGCAGGCACGCCATTCAGCGGAATAAAGATCGCTGGCGGTGAACCCGTCGAACTTGAGATTCTCAAGATGCACGTGATCGGTGTAGATGAAATTCGGGACCCCCGGCACGCTGGCATCAAAGATCGATTGCAACTGGATTGAAAAGGCGTGGAGCTTAGGGTCGATGCAGCTGGACATGAGCCGCCTGATCCAGCGAAAGACGAAACCGGTCCGGAAGAAAGCATACTCTAGGCGCTTGCGCCCGCGAAGGAGGTCGCACGGGTAGGTGGCGATTGCGATCAGGGCGACCAGTGCCATGCGCAAACGCGCGCCTTTCAAAAGATCGATCACATAGATGATATCGAGGTCGTAGTCGGGAAAAGTGTCTTGCAGGGCTTCGAGGATACTTTTTGTGGCGACAGGTGCAGGTGGCGCGCGGTTAAGCGAGATCACTGCAATTCTCGGTCGGGATGACATCTTTTCTCTGCCCTCTCTCATCGGCGGCAATTCAAGTGGTCGATCGATTTTCGAATTCTGACCCCTGCTAGGTCAGGCCGATGACATTTAGCATTAGCAAGGATGGTGCCCCTTTCCAATAAGTCTTGGTATGTCGGGGAAAAAGAGTGACCTGCCCCCCGATGGTCCCTCATTCATAACGAGAGTTTGCGGGTCTGGTTTTCATAGTTTTCGGTTTCGGTTTGGGCAAGCGCGTCGGGCGCGGAGCCCTCAAATTGCTCAAGCGTCCGGCGCGCTTCTGCGGGCGTTTGATTTCCGAGCGATGAGTGCGGCCTTACCAATGCCCGGCAGGGCATTTCGCAGCAATGTCCCGAGAGGGTTGTTGTAGTCGTAGTGCCAGAGCGCCAGCTTTCGGCGAGCATCCTCCAAGCTGTCGAACATCTTCTCGTTCAGCAGCTCATTGCGCAGGCTGGCGTTGAATGACTCCATGAAGGCATTCTGCAGAGGCTTGCCAGGATCGATCTAGTACCAGTCGCCCCCGTTGTCGCTGGCCCATTTCAGGATCACCCGGCTGGTGGACTCGGTGCCGTTGTCAGAGACAATGCTAGCCGGTTTGCCATAGAGCCAGACCAGCGCATCCAGTTCCCGCGCCACGCGGGCACCCGAGATGCTGGTGTCGGCCATCAGGCACAGGTTCTCACGGCAGCAATCGTCATGGACGGCTAGGATGCGGAACCGGCGCGATGCCGCGAACGTGTCAGACAGGAAGTCCAGCGGCTACCTATGATTGGGCCGTCTGGCCTCTGGCATCGGTGTTCGAGACCCACGCGCCAGTTTCCGGCCCCGTCGTCCCCGGACGCCCAGCTTCTCCTCGGTGTACAGCCGATAAAGTATCTTGTGGTTCATGATCATCCCATTACGCTCCAGCATCACCCCAACCTCTGGACTGTCCCCCTCTTATCGAAACTGCGTTTCGACTGCCGGGGCAGGCGGGACGGGCGTTCGCGTCTGACCGTCTTGGGGTCGATACCCCCTCTCGGGACATTGCTTCGCGATGCCCTGCCGGGCAGTGGACCAGCCTGCAGGCCCGGCGCTGCGAGATGTCGTGATCCCGCAGCGCCATGAACGCTGCCTCTCGCCGCTCATTCGGCGTCGTCAGTTCTTTTCCAGCAGGTCCTTTAGAGCAGCACTGTCTAGCATCGTATCTGTCAGCAGGCGCTTGAGACGGGTATTCTCGTCTTCCATCGCCCTCAGCTTGGCGACGTCCGACACCTCCATGCCGCCGTACTTCGACTTGTATTTGTTTAAGTTACCCTGGCTGAGGCCGTGCTTCCGGCATATCTCCGCCGTCGGCATCCCGGCTTCCTGTTCTTTGATCATCCCCGCTCTCCGCAGATTTGTTTCACAAACCGCCTGCCGGGCAATGGACCTGTCGCGGTTTGATGCCGCTCCTTTGATAGCATTTACTGCAACAAAGGAGATGAACTATGGGACTGAAACGGACGGACGAATTCCGGCAAGATGCGGTGCGTATCGCATTGACCAGTGGGCTGACGCGTAAGCAGGTGGCTGACGATCTGGGTGTTGGCATGTCGACGCTCAACAAATGGATCACCGCAAACCGAGACACAGACGTGGTTTCCAAAGAGGATTTGAGCCTCGCTCAAGAGAATGATCGGCTTCGGCGTGAGAACCGTCTTCTCAAGGAGGAGAGGGAGATCTTAAAAAAGGCCACCCAGTTCTTTGCGGGCCTAAAGCAATGAGATTTAGGTTTGTCGAAGAACACAGGTGGACCTTCCCAGCCAACCGGCTGTGTGATGTCGTTGGCGTCAGCACACGTGGGCTACGCGCATTCCGCAGCCGGCCAGCCAGTCGCAGACAGCGATCTGACCTCGTTACACTGGCGCATATTAAGGAACAGTCGCGGCTTAGTTTGGGGAGCTATGGCCGCCCACGCATGACCGAAGAGTTGAAGGAGATCGGTTTGAACGTGGGCCACCGTCGTGTTGGCAGGTTGATGCGCCAAAACGGGATATCCGTTGTTAGAACACGCAAACACAAGATCACGACAGACAGTGACCACAAGTTCAATATCGCGCCGAACTTGCTGGATCGAAACTTCTCAGCTGACCTACCAAATCAAAAGTGGGCGGGGGATATCAGCTATGTCTGGACCCGCGAAGGCTGGTTGTATCTGGCCGTGATCCTGGACCTGCACTCGCGTCGTGTCATCGGCTGGGCCGTGAGTAACCGGATGAAACGTGATCTGGCGATCCGGGCGCTGAACATGGCCATCGCATTCAGGACACCGCCCAAGGGCTGCATTCACCACACGGATCGCGGCAGCCAATACTGTTCTCACGATTATCAGAAGATCCTGCGCCAACATGGCTTCCAGGTCTCGATGAGCGGCAAGGGCAATTGTTATGACAATGCCGCCGTCGAGACGTTTTTCAAAACCATCAAGGCAGAGCTGATCTGGCGACGGTCATGGGAAACACGGCGGCAAACCGAAATGGCAATCTTCGAATACATCAACGGCTTCTACAATCCGCGCCGCCGCCATTCAGCACTGGGCTGGAAAAGCCCAGTCGCTTTCGAGCGGAAGGTGGCCTAAACGAGCACCGGGGGCGGCACAAAAACGGGACAGGTCCAGAGCGCCGTGTGGCGGCGTAAACCAAAGGCCAAAGTCATGATCCACTCCGATCAAGGCTCGCAGTTCACCAGCACAGAGTGGCAATCGTTTCTCAGCAAACACAATCTGGATGCCAGCATGAGCCGACGCGGAAACTGCCATGACAACGTTGTGGCCGAGAGCTTCTTCCAACTGCTAAAGCGGGAACGGATCCGGCGGCGGACATACCTGACACGCGAGGCGGCAAGGCAGGACGTGTTCAATTACATCGAGATGTTTTATAACCCGACACGCAAGCACACCAACAACGGCATGCTGTCGCCGGTTGGCTATGAAACAGAACAGAAGAACATGAACGGAGCAGGCGTCTAGGAAACTAGGGGCACCTCAGGTTGCTCACGATACGGCAGGTAGAATTGGAGACATTTATCGACTTGGGCGGCAGAACGAAGAGGTTCGGGGGGATCAAATTATCATGAGCTACCCCCCGAAAATCGGACACTGACGTAAGCTGCGATTTGCTGTCTGCTGATCTTCAACACGAAGGAGATCAGAAATGTCCAAACGGAAGCAACATCACCCGGAGTTCAAAGCCAAAGTCGCGTTGGAGGCGCTGAAGGGAGAGCAGACGGTCAGCGAGCTGGCCAGTCGGTTCGGCGTGCATCCCACGATGATCCATCAGTGGAAACGGGCTTTGCTCGAGGGCGCGTCGGGCGTGTTCGAGCGTGGCGGCCGGAAAACGCCGGAAGTGGACGAAGAACAGGTAAAAGACCTGCACGCCAAGATAGGGGAGTTGGCCGTCGCCAACGATTTTTTGGCCAGAAAGCTCAAGCCCTGGACCGGCAAGTGAGGCGCAAGATGATTGAACCGAACCTGCCAGGCCTGTCAGTTGCGAAGCAATGTGCGTTGCTGTCAATCTCGCGGTCGTCACTCTATTATGAGCCGAAGGGCGAAACCGAGCTGAATCTCGATTTGATGCGCCTGATCGACAAGCAATTTCTGGAGACCCCGTTTTACGGCGTGCGTCAGATGACGTGGCATCTGCGTAATGACGGCCAACTGGTGAACAAGAAGCGTATCCGTCGCCTGATGCGCTTGATGCGCCTGATGCCGATCTACCAGAAGCCCAATACCAGCAAGGCCGCGAAGGGGCACAAGATTTTCCCCTACCTGTTGCGCGGCTTGCGTGTGGGTCGCCCTAATCAAGTCTGGGCCGCCGACATCACCTACCTGCCGATGCGGCGCGGGTTCCTGTATCTGGTCGCCATCATGGACTGGCACACCCGCAAGGTGCTGGCCTGGCGAATATCAAACACGCTGGAGGCCGACTTCTGCGTCGAGGCGCTGAACGAGGCGATCCACAAGTTCGGCACGCCCGAGATCATGAACACCGACCAGGGCAGCCAGTTCACGTCGTTTGCCTGGACAGACCGGCTGCGTCGGACCGGCGTGCGAATATCGATGGATGGCAAAGGTCGCTTTCTGGACAACATCTTTGTGGAAAGGCTTTGGCGTTCGATGAAATACGAATGCGTCTACCTACACGCCTGGGAGACAGGATCGGAGGCCAAGGCCGGTGTCGGCAAATGGATCGAGCTCTACAATCGAAAGCGCCCCCATTCCGCCCTTGGTGGCAAACCCCCAGCCGTGGTCTATTGGCGGAGAAAAGAGGAAACCCAAACCGGTCAGCAGGAGCAGAGAGTAGCTTAAATCACGTCAAATACTGTCCAACAATTGGGGAGTACCTCAACCATCAGTCAATTTCCGGTTTGGGCCGAATTATCAGATGTGCTTGTCGGGCTTGTGCCCGCCGTAGGAATCCAGAACCATCTTAAAATAGGTCGTCGTTTTTTCGGAGTGTTCAGCGAGAGCAGGCCAAGCAAATGGGAATGTTCCAGCAGTAGACGACCATTCGATTTCCAACCACAACATTTTGGCAATGGTCTCAACCTCGGGAGATTCCTTTTCTTCGGGCCAGAGGTCCATGTCCAAACTTATCCAAGCATCCCCATCGTCGTCGACACTGATATCAGCACTCAAAGCAGCCAGTCTTTCTGCTACGTTGGTTGCGTCATCCAATAACGCCGCTCTCAATAAAAGCTCCGCCTTTGTCGAGTCCATATTCATTGTCAGTGCCATGCCAGTTCTCTAATTTCACTACGCGAAGTATGCATCTCTTTCTTCGTTTAAAGTACCTGTTGGCTCAAAGTCCGTGCAAGCGAAGTTGCAGAGCAGCATAAGAATCCTCGGTCAAGGACCGCTGTGGGCCGGTTCTCAACCTGACCGACGGTAGCTTTCTTCAATTCGCAAACGCAAGCCAGATACTTCACCTCTACGAAAGATAAAGTGGTTGCGAAGGGAAGCGCACAACAGAAGGGTCGCTGTGATGCGCTCATAGTTCATTGCAGGGTCAGACACCAAGCCCAAACTTGCGGGCAATCCGCATACGTTCGGATGGCGAAAAGTCGGCGATGCGCTCAATCAATTTCTTTTCTTCATCGGGCGTCAGCTTTTCGGGTCGGTCGGTTCGGTCGGTGCCTTGCATCGCCCCGTTCTGACGCGCCCAGTTCAATCGCTGAGATGGGCTGAGGCGGTCCAGCGCAGCCAATGCCTCTTCATTCCCGGCGGCAACCTCGTCGCGCATGGCTTGCGCACGTTTTGCTTCTTTCACTTGCGGCAGCGTCGAGAGTTCACGGCTCAGGAACGTATCGTCAAGACTGCCTTCTGTGGACATTGCGGCAAGGCGGGCGCTGGGGATACGCAAACAATCGTCGGCGGTGATGGTCGCGCCGGACTCGGCGGCGATCTGGATAACAGAGTCCACGATGCTATCCCAACGGGCAGACATGGCAGGGTCGCTGGCGACAAGGTTAAGGAAGTTTTCATCTTGGGTGGTGGTGGTCATTATGCCGCCTCTTTCATTTTGGTGGTTTGGAAGTGCTGGATTGCGTGCTGCAAAACCCAGTTTTTCATATTCGTGGGGAAGGCGTCCTTGTCGCCTGTCAGGACGTAGCGTAGGACTGTGTTGTCCAACGGCAGGACGTTTTGCAGATAGTTAAGGTGGCGCAGCAGTTCAGATGATTGGACCGAGTCCGCAAGGTGCTGCGCATAGGCGCGGCGGATGTTCTTGAGGCGTCCAATGGCGTCTTGATTGCGTGGGTCCAGCCTCAGCCAAATCTCGAATTCATCTGCCAGCCGTTCCGCGTTCTGGGGCATCGGGGCGGGCGTGTCCGTTGCGGCGTCAAGGACCACTTGAAGGTGTTGCCGTTCCTTTGGGCGGGTGGTGGTCAGGGCGGTAATCAGGGGGTAGTGATGTTCGCCACGGGGACCGATGGTGTGGGGCAAGGATTTCAGGCGTCGATAGGCGTTTGCTTGATCTACCTCCAATGCCCGCGCGTAAGCGGATGGTGTGGTACATTAGTTCTTTCGATGTGTGGATGGTTTTGCGTCAGCTAAACATTAGCTGTTGACAATCGTATTACATTCTAGGTTTCAGAATGTAAAGTAAGGCGGTGATTCGGTTGCGAGGCGCAAAGCCCGCTGACGCGGGCCTGTGGCGTGTGAGCCTATGGGGGCGGCGCGGGCGATCTGCCCGTGCGGGCGTGTCAGGCGATCTGGGGCGCGGCGTGGTGTGTGTGTTGCTTGGGGGCCGCCGCCAGGCGAGCAGGGGAATCGCAACGCCACCAAATAATCCGAGGCGGATAATAAGGAGGATAAGAAATTCAGAAGTCTCCGACTTTCTGTTTAGTTTCAGCGGCTTATAGGAATAAGTGGCAGCCCGTAGGGGAGTCGAACCCCTCTTTTCAGGTTGAAAACCTGACGTCCTAACCGATAGACGAACGGGCCACACATTGTGTGGGCTTCTTTAGGCAAAGCAACCAACTGGTGCAAGTCGAAATATTGCGCAGCGTCCGCTTTTTTCGCCAATTCAGGCCCGGGCTGCGTCCTCCAGTCGCAGCTGCACGCTCTGGCGGCCCTGCCAGGTGTTGATGTCCAGGCGCCCGGCCAGATGGAAACGCGCGCCGCCATGCGCCTCGAGCGCGGGGCCGAGCGGCGAATCGTAGGCGCCAAAGCAGATCGCGTCCAGACGCGCGCTCTGCCCGTCGCCGAAGCTGATCTTGAGATGGCTTTCGCCGACGCGGCGTGCGGCGAAAATACGCATGTCGGCAAAGACATAGCGCGGGGCAGGGGCACCGGCGCCGAAGGGGCCCGCCGCCTCGACCGAAGCGGCGAGCTCGACACTTGCCGCGCCGGGCATCAGCATCCCGTCGAGCCGCAGATCGGAGGGGCCGCGCAGATGCGCGCCCTGTTTTTCCAGAAGCGCGCTCAGGGCCGCCATGGCTTCCTCGATCCTGTCCTGCGCCACGGTGAGGCCCGCGGCCATCTTGTGCCCGCCGCCCTTGAGCAGCACGCCCTGCGTGCTCAGCCGTTGGATGCAGGCGCCGAGATCGATCCCGCTGACGGAGCGGCCGGAGCCCTTGCCGATGCCGCCTTCGAGGCCGATGACCACTGCCGGGCGGTCCGTCGCTTCCTTCAGCCTTGCGGCGACGATACCGACCACACCGGGGTGCCAGCCCTCTCCGGCGGCCCAGACCAGCGCGCCGTCGGTGCCGCGCGCCTCTGCCTGCGCGAGCGCCTGCGCGCGCACGGCGTTCTCGACTTCGCGCCGTTCGGTGTTCAGCGCATCGAGCCGTTCCGACAGGGCCGCGGCCTCATGCGGGTCGTCGGTGGCGAGCAGTCGCGCGCCAAGATCCGCCTTGCCCACGCGCCCACCCGCGTTGATGCGGGGCCCCAGCATGAAGCCGAGGTGATAGGCGGCGGGGGCCGTGTCCATGCGCGCGACATCCGCGAGCGCCGAGAGACCTGCACGGTCGCGCCGCGCCATCACCTTGCAGCCCCTGGCGCACGAAGGCCCGATTCACGCCGATCAGCGGCGCCACGTCGGCCACGGTGGCCAGCGCCACCAGATCCAGCAGCGCCATGAGATCAGGCCCCGGCGCCTGCGCCGCGCGCAACTGGCGCCCCGCCTCCACAAGCATCAGGAAAACCACGGCGGCGGCGCACAGATGGGCCAGCGCGCCGTCCTCGTCCTGCCGGTTGGGGTTCACCACGGCGAGGCAGTCGGGCAGCGTCTCACCGCCCAGATGGTGATCGAGCACGATCACATCCGTGTCCCTGGCGGCGGCGATTGGACCGTGCGAGAGCGTGCCGCAGTCGACGCAGATGATCAGGTCGTGACCGGCAGCAAGCTTGGCCATGGCCTCATCGTTGGGGCCGTAGCCCTCGTCGATCCGGTCGGGCACATAGAGGGTGGCGCGGTGCCCCATCTCGCGCAGCCAGACCAGAAGCAAGGCCGCGGAGCTGCCGCCATCCACATCGTAATCGGCGAAAACGGCGATGCGCTGACGGTCCTTTACGGCACGCAGGAAACGCGTGGCGGCGGTCTCCATGTCACGCAGTGAACGCGGATCGGGGAGCAGGTCGCGCAGGGCGGGTGCGAGAAACGCCTCCGCCTCCTCTGCGGGCACGCCGCGCCGGGCCAGCACCTGACAGACGGCCATCGGCAGGCCCGTCTGCTGATGCAGCGCCTCCGACGCGCGCTCCGCCTCGACCCCCGGCCCGATCCAGCGCCTTTCGGTGAGCGAGGTCTCGACGCCCAGAAATGCCGGTGTGGCTGTCAAACTTCCTCGATCCGCAGGGCCACAGGCTCGCCAGAGACGACGGAGGTGGCGCCGAAGGCGGTCGAGCGCGTGGTCGATGTCCGCGCGGGTGGTCTTGTGCGTTACGATCAACACGGGCGCGCTGTCATCGACATGTCCGTACTGGCGCATCCGGTCGATGGACACACCCGCCTCGCCGAGCACAGCGGCGATCTTCGCGAGCGCGCCCGGCTTGTCCTTGAGCGCCATGCGCAGGTAGTAGGCGGCGGGCCGCTGGCTCAGCGCGGGGGTGGCGGCCTGCAGCGACCTTGCAGGCAGGCCGAACACCGGTCCGCGGAAACCGCGCGCGATGTCGCAGACGTCCGCGAGCACCGCACTGGCCGTGGGGCCGGCGCCTGCACCCGCGCCGCGCAGCACGATCTGGCCCACCGCGTCGCCTTCGAGCACGATCATGTTGGTGCCGCCGGAAAGCTGCCCCAGCGGCGAGGTGTCGGGCACGAGGCAGGGCTGCATGCGCTGCTCGAGCCCGCGCCCGGTCATCTGCGCGACGCCCAGCAGCTTGATCTTGTAGCCCATGTCGGCGGCGGCGCGGATGTCCTCGATGCGAGACGCGCTCGATCCCCTCAAGCTCGATACCCGCGAAGTTCACCTGCGTGCCGAAGGCCAGCGCGGAGAGGATCGCGAGCTTGTGCGCCGCGTCGATGCCGCCCACGTCGAGGCTTGGATCGGCCTCCAGGTAGCCCAGCGCCGTCGGCCTCCGCAAAGACGTCTGCATAGGGCAGGCCCGCATCCTCCATGCGCGTCAGGATGTAGTTGCACGAGCCGTTCATCACGCCCATGACGCGCTTGATCTCGTTGCCCGCGAGCCCTTCGGCCAGTGCCTTGATCACCGGGATGCCGCCCGCCACGGCCGCCTCGTACTTCAGCACGCAGCTCTGCGCTTCGGCCAATTCGGCGAGCGCCTGACCGTGCATCGCCAGCATGGCCTTGTTGGCGGTGATCACGTCCTTGCCGAGGTTCAGCGCGGCCTCCGTGGCGGCCTTGGCCGGGCCATCCTCGCCGCCCATCAACTCCACCAGAACGTCCACATCCGTGCGGCTCGCGAGGGCGACGGGATCATCCTCCCAGTCATAGGCGCTAAGGTTCACTCCGCGATCCTTGCTGCGGCTGCGCGCGCTGACGGCGGTGATGGCGATGGGCCTGCCGGTGCGCGCCTCGAGCAGCGCGGCCTGCTTGCGGATGATGCGCACGACGCCGGCCCCCACCGTACCCAACCCTGCAATCCCGAGGCGAAGAGGCTGTGTCATATCGGTGGGTCCTTTGAGGTCAGATATCGGGGCGGTTTGGGCCGATGTAGCCCGTTCACGCCCGCCGCGCAACGGATCACGGCCCGGGGAGCGGCGTTTCGGGCAGCAGCGGATGCAGCTATTGCAACCCTTCCGCAAGCCGCTGCCGTTCGGGCCCGCTCAGTACCGCGCCGCGCAGGCGTGCCGCACGGGCGCGCAATGCGGCCACCCGGGCGTCGATGGCGGCGGTCGTGCGCGCGGGGTCCGTATCGGTGTCGCGCGCCGCGGCGATCACGGGCCCGAGTGGCACGAGCGCGGGATAATCCGCCGCTTCGAGCTCCGGCGTGATGGTGCGGTCGAGGGCGGGAAACTGCGTGCAGGCGCCGACGAGGGCGAAAGGCCCCGCGAGTACGAGAAGGAGAATTGCGCGTTTCATATGAAGAGATGTGCACCAGCGGGGCAACCTGATGCAAGGATGTTGCGCGCGGGCGCTTCAAATGCGTCCAGCGCTTTACTTTTTGAACATGCGTTCAGATAATCGCCGCATGGCACGTACAGCAGGCTCACATTCCGACATCACCGGCCCGAGGGTGCGCGAAGCGGCCCTGCGCCTGTTTGCGCGCGGCGGCTATGCGGCGGTGTCGATGCGCGCGATCGCGGCCGAGGTCGGGGTGCAGGCGGGCGCGCTCTATAACTACACCCCAGACAAGCAGACATTGCTGTTCGATCTGATGGAGGGACACCTGAGTGAGTTGCTGGCGGCAGTGCCGCAGGCGCCGCGGGAGGATCCGCGCGCGCGGCTCGACCGCTTCGTGGCGTTCCACATCCGGTTTCACCACGCGCGGGCCGATGCGGTGTTCATCGCCTATATGGAGCTTCGCAATCTGACCCCGCCGAACTTCGCCCGCATCGAGGCGCTGCGCCGCAGCTACGAGGACCGGCTGGAGCAGATCCTGCGCGCAGGCGTGCAGGCGGGGGTTTTCCGGGTGGAGGACACCAAGATCGCCACGCTCGCCATCATCGCGATGTTGACGGGGATCAACACCTGGTTTCGCGCGGGCGGTCGTTTGTCGCTGGAGGAAGTCACCGCGCAGTATAGCGACATGGTGCGCCGCGCGGTGAGCCTAGGCCGCCCGTAATGGGCGGGCTTGATGAAGGTGCCGTTGTTGAGCTCGCTAATGGCCTGCATCAGCTCCTCGCGGGTGTTCATCACGATGGGGCCGTGCCAGGCCACGGGTTCGTCGATGGGCGCGCCCGAGATCAGCAGAAATCGGATGCCCTCGGGACCGGCCTGAACCGTCACCTCATCGCCGCTGCCGAAGCGCACCAGCGTGCGGTCGCCGGACATGTCGCGGATGTGCAACTCCTCGCCCGCGACCTCCTTTTCCAGCAGGACGCCGGAGGGGCGGGAGGCGTCGACAAAGGCGCCGGACCCTTGGAAGATATACGCGAAAGCACGGCGGTAGGTGTCGATCTTGAAGCTCTTGCGCACGCCCGCGGGCACGCTCACGTCGAGGTATTGCGGATCGGCGGCGATGCCGTCCACGGGCCCGCGCTTGCCCCAGAATTCGCCGGTGATCACGCGCACCGTGGTGCCGTCATCGTCGATGACCTCCGGGATCGCGTCGGAGGTGACGTCCTGGTAGCGTGGCGCGGTCATCTTCTGCGCTGCGGGCAGGTTACCCCAGAGCTGGAAGCCGTGCATCTGCCCGCGTGCGTTGCCGTGGGGCATCTCCTGATGCAAGATCCCCGAGCCTGCGGTCATCCACTGCACGTCTCCCGCACCCAGCGTGCCATTGTTTCCAAGGCTGTCGGAATGCGCCACGCTACCTTCGAGCACGTAGGTGATCGTTTCGATCCCGCGGTGGGGGTGCCAGGGGAACCCCTTTTCGAAATCAATCGGCCGCTCGTTGCGGAAATCGTCGAAGAGCAGGAATGGGTCCAGCTCGGACGGGTCCTGAAATCCGAAAGCGCGGTGCAGCTTGACGCCGGCGCCCTCCATTGTGGGTTGGGCCGCGCGGGTCTCGAGGGTCGGTCTGAGGGACATGGTGTGTTCTCCTGCAACTCTGTTCGGCCAGATTTAGGGAGTGCGGGCCGTGCCCGCAAGGCGGTGCTGCGCAGGCTGTCTGTGCGAAAATGCTCATCGCGTACCCCACCAGCTTGAGGGTTTGATCCGCGCGCCGCGCCCGCGGTCGAGCCAGAGCGCGAGCTTGCGCGCGGGTGAGAGGGCAAGGCGCAGCCAGAGCCGGTGACGGCGTTTGGCGAAGTCGCGGTTGAAGGGGCACACGCGCATGCAGATCGCGCAGTCCGAGGCCAGCTTGGCCCAGAAGCCGAAGCATTTGGGTGCGTCCGAGGTCCATTTGCGCACCCCCCTGATCTGGCTGCGCTCGCCGCCGCTCAGCTTTGGCGGGCCGTAGGGGAGCGCCTTTACCGGGCAGGCGTCGGCGCATTTGGTGCAGATGTCGCAAAAGGCCGCCACCCCGCGGAGGCGCGGTGCGTCATGGGCCAGCGGCAGATCGGTGAAGATCTTGGAGAAGCGCAGGCGCGGGCCGAATTCCGGCGTGATGACCAGCTGGTTGCGGGCGTATTCGCCCAGTCCCGCCTTCACCGCAAAGGGAATCACCAGCCCGGTATCGTTCATCGAAGGCACGGCGCGGTAGCCGAGGTTGCGGATATAGGCGGCGGTCTGCATCACGATCGCGGCCTCATGGCTGTATTCGCGCCCCGTCGCGGCCCCGGCAAGGGCGGAAGGGTAGGTAGCGACCAGCCCCTCATCCATCTGGTGGCCCATCACGATCACGGATGTAAGCCCCTCGGGCAGATCATTGGGCGCGTCCGACATATCGCGGGTGTCCACACGGGTGGCATAGACGAAGCGCGTGTCCATCGCCATGATGCCGCAGAGGTCGGCGCCGAAGAACGCGGCTATCTTCTTGATCTCGCGCGCCATCTGGCCAGGATCCTCGACGGGCATAGGCTGCGCCGCGACGGGGGTGTCATCCGCGATGGGTGCCTGGAACCCCTCGCGCAGGCCGGTGTCGCCGCCGCGGTTGGAGATGAGGTCGGAGATCAGCCAGCTGGCATTGCGCAGGGCGAAATCGCGCGCCCCGAAACCGTCGCCGCGGCGCGGGGCGGCCTCCATCCGGTAGGAGGCGAAGAAGGCGTCGCTGCGCGCGCTGCGGATCTCAGGGTCCCAGAAGGCGCGCGTGAAGATATCGTCGCGCTGCGCGAAACGCTCGAAATCGGGCGTAATTTCGAAGCCCGCGGCGGCGTCCGTGTTCCTTGGGTCATCGGGTCTCATGCGCCGAGCATGAGACCGGGGCGGCCTGCTGTCAAAGGCCGTCTCAATGGTCGGTGTCCAAGCGCATGTCAAAGGACGCGACAAGGTCGCATTTGGGATGGACGCGGTGCCCCGCGCGCGACAGGTTGCGCGGAACGGTTGAGGGAGACTGACCATGAAAATCGGATTTATCGGCTTGGGCAATGTGGGCGGCAAGCTCTCGGGAAGTCTGCTGCGCAATGGTGTGGAGCTGAGCGTCCATGATCTGGATGGCGATCTGGTCGCCGCCAAGGTCGCGGGTGGCGCGCATGCGGGCGGCAGCCCCGCGCAGATGATGCGCGACTGCGATGCGGTGATCACCTGCCTGCCCAGCCCCGCGGCCAGTGCGGCGGTGGTCGAGCAGATGCTGCCCGAAGTGCGCGCGGGCAAGATCTGGGTCGAGATGTCCACGACGGATGCCAGCGAAATCAGGCGCCTGGCAGCACTCGTCGAGGCGGCAGGCGGGCGGGCGGTGGATTGCCCCGTCTCGGGCGGATGCCACCGCGCCGATACCGGCAACATCAGCATCTATGCCGGCTGCGACCGGGAGACGTTCGAGCGGGTGCTGCCCTTTCTCACCCATATGGGACGGCGTATCCTGCATGTGGGAGAGCTTGGAAATGCCAGCGTTCTCAAGGTGATGACCAACTATCTTGCCACGGCGAACCTGCTCACGCTCTGCGAGGCGCTGACGGTGATGAAGGCGCAGGGCATGGATCTGGGGATGACCTACGAGGCGATCGCGATCTCCTCGGGCACCAGTTTTGTGCATGAGACCGAGAGCCAGCTGATCCTGTCAGGCTCCCGTGATGTGAACTTCACGATGGACCTCATCCAGAAGGATATCGGGCTCTTTCAAAAGCTGGCGGACGAGGCTGGCGTCCCGCTGGAGATTTCCCCGCTGATGATCGAGATGATGAGCGACGGGCAGAAACGATACGGCATGCGGGCGCAGAGCGACCGGATGATCGAGCGGCTGGAGGAGGCCACGGGCCTGAGCATCCTCGCCGATGGCTTCCCGATGGAGTTGGTGGACGATGAACCCGAAGAGCGCGGGTATGAGGTGCGGCCCAAGCGGCTGGAGGCGTGATCGCGGCGCGCCGTGGGGCGTGCGCCGGACAAGGCGTTCGACCGGGGCCGGGGGCTGACGTGTGGCCGGATCCGCTTGCCCGCCGTCCTGACAGCGGCTAGGGGTCGCCAAAAGGAGCCCCGCCATGACCCCATCAGATGACGCCCCGGCGCCCCAGCCGCGCCAGACCGACCCCGACGAGGTGATCGCGGTCGTCGTGGCCTCTACCGGGCGGCGGTATCTCGGCATGGTCTCGCTGGGGCTGCTCGGCATCCTGTTGCTCTACATCGCGGTGGTGCAATCGCCCGAGATTCAGTGGCGGGTGTTCCTGCTGGTGCTCGGGGCCGGGGCACTCTGGCTCACCGACAAGATGCGCCGCGCCACCGCCACGCGCATCGAGCTGACCGAGACGGAACTGCGCGACAGTGACGGCACGGTGATCGCGCTGATGGCCGATCTCGAGGGGATGGACCGCGGCTTCTTCGCCTTCAAGCCGTCGAACGGCTTTCTGCTGCGCACCCATTCCAAGGGCGATAATGCTTGGCGGCCCGGCCTGTGGTGGCGCGTCGGGCGGCGGATCGGGGTTGGGGGCATGACGTCGGCCACGCAAACGAAGTTCATGTCAGAGATCATCGCGGCGATCATGGCGAAGCGGGATCTGGGGCTGTAGGGCAACGTCCTGCCTATGACCTGCCTCAAAAAACTGCCACCACCCTTATTACGGTATAGGCATCGGCTCGGCGTAACGGGTCGGAGCGAAGTCGGTTCCATATGGGCGACAACGCGATACCCCCCGGACATGCGTGGATGTCCGGGGGGTATTGCATTTGGCCTTTGGAGCGGGCTCAGCTCTCGAAGAGGACCTGAGGCGCATAGCGGGGACGCGTAAAGATGAAGTTGTGGATCTCAGGCGTTCCCATACCTGTCTGGAAGGGCGGCACGTATTTTGCCCATGTCTCGACGATGATGATGCGCTCGTCATCGACCATCTTGGGAAGAATATCATCCCAGTCTTTGACATCGTTCGGGTTGAGCTGCCCGGCGAAACCGCGCGACTGCGTCCAGTCCATTACCATGGAGCCTTCCGCCTCGTTGAAGCGCAGCACGGAGACGCGGATCGAGCTTTGCTGTGGATCGCGGGTCAGCGTGTCGAAGAGAGAATGCGCGCCATCCAGGTATTGATTGTCGAGCGGCACTGTTTCGCGGGATATCATGTCGCTGATCGTGTAGGCGGCCTTCTGATGCATGGCGTACTGACGGTATGCGTCGAAGACGGTGAACACGGCGAGGAAGGCCAGGAAGACGGCGGGAAGAATGATCGCGGCTTCGATTGCGACAGCGCCATCCTCCTTGCGCAGAAACTTGGCGCTCATCAGAGCTTTGGTGTGACGGACAAACATTAGCTTGGCTCCTGTACGAATGCGCTGGTTGCGGTCATGGCGACCCGGCCGGAGCCGTCTTTGACGAAGGCTTGCCCGAGTCCGGTTGTCCGGAAGATGGGGTCGAATTTGTAGCAGACCCGCATGATCATCAGTTCATGTTGCTGCCCCAGGGTAAATCCACGGACGGGGTTAACCTCGAGGGACGTGTCTACGCAGTCGAGAGTATCGGGCAGACCGGCGAAGTTGCGCGGATCGACCGGCTTCATCTCCAGGCGCAGCAACTCCGAACAGTTCGGCAGGGTGCGGGCATGGAAGCAGATGCTTTCCTTAATCTCGTCGTGGGTGAAGGTCCGTGCCGTGTTCAGGCGCACTTCGCGGGTTGACATTTCGAGCCCCCGGTCAAGTTGCATCTGACGGATCGAGTACATTCCCATTTCCATGGCCATGAAGAAGGCGCCGAAGAGAACAGGGGTCAGGATCATGAATTCCATGAGGATTGCGGAGCCGTCTTCCTGTTTGCGGAAGCTTTTCAGGCGGTTTGTGATACGAGTGATCATTGTGTGAGCCTCAGCTGGTTGATCTGGCGGGCGATCGCCTTGAAGGTGTTGGAGATATTCGACTGATCCGCCTTGAAAAAGTGCGCGGGAGAGGAGGCGCACTTGCGCATCTCTTTCTGAGCACCGGAAGGGGCATCGAATGCGATGGTGTAGACGATGATCGGCCGGGGTGACGCGCTCTTTGCAAGGTCGCACTGGGCAAAGAAGCTATTCACGTTGGTGCCGGAGCTGGTGATGTTTTTGCGGTCCGAACTCCGCCTGCTGAGTTCCCTCGTCGGGTTTTCTTCATCCATGGTGTTCTTGGGCCGCACCTGCTCGGTGATCTGCCCGTCGGTCATGAGGACGATGTACTTTGTTGTCGTGGCGTCATCGAATGCCGCGGGGCGACCGTCGAACTCGGAGGATGCCAGGCCGGCATCGACGAGCGCGGACACATCGTCCTGTGAGCTGGGGTCGAGCATTGAGACCGCCCATTTCATCGCGTAATGCGTCCCGGTGCCGTCATGCATCCGCATTGTGTCGATCAGGTTGCCGAGCGCGTAGCCGTCGTTGGACAGGTACTTGATCGCGGTCTGATCCTGCGGGCACCAGCCCCAGTCCATCACACTCGGCGGCAATATTCCAGTTCATGAAGTGTGGAGTCTGCTCGTAGAGCGCGCCAGACGGCAAGGTCCGCGTGGAGAAACCGGTCGGATTGATGTCGAGGCACGAGGAGACGTTGGGGAATACGTAGCGCACGCCTTCGATACTGCCCTCACCGCCCTCCGCGCCTGCGGGGAGATAGCCGTGGCTGTCATACTCCGGAATGCCGCCGTTTGCTTCGTCCAAGGCCTGGACCGGGTACCGGTTGCCCTGAAGCCGCTCGAACATGAAGGGGCCGGGGTTTGTCTGACCTGCGTAGGGCACGAGCGTGACGGATGTCTTTGGCCCGGACCCCCCTGCAAGCACAGTTTGCACGAATTCCTTGGCGGCGGGCCGCAGCTGCTTCATCCGGTCTTCATACCGCATGGAGCCTGAGATATCGAGCACGAGAGAGATTTCGATGTTGGGGACACGCTCCTCGGCTGCTGCAAAGCTGCGGACCGGGAGTTCGTCAATTCCGAGCAGGGGCATGAAGTTTGTGGCGGTAATGCCTTCTGCTCTCACGGTGACGTTGCGGAAGTTCAGCCCCGGATTGACCGTAATGTCTTCCGGATCGACGAGGTGTCCCAGATCCGACTTGTTGAAATAGTCGAGAACAACGCTTTTTGCATCGAGGGTCTGCTCCATGTCAGCGGCGGCGAGAACCGCGCGGTCCGCAGTGTTCTGGAGCTTGACGCGTTCCATTTCGTTGCGCATCATGTCGACGCCCATGCCGCCCACCATGAGGAACATCAAGATCACGGCGCAGCCGAAGATCGTGATCGCCCCGTCCTCGCGGCGTGCGAAACGCCGCATGAAGTGGTTCGTTTTTGATCCCGCAAAATCCGGGATGCAAGTTGTCGAAAACAATTTTTTCATCAGCTTCACCTTTCGAGCCCGGGCCCGCCGAAGTGACGGGATCTTTGGCTAAATCTGGTAGCGTTTATGCTTCATGAACATGGCTAAAATGGGGCGGATTCTTGCCTAAATGTCATATTTTAAAGGGATTTTAGATATAATGTAGACGCATTCACGTCAGTGTTTCGCAGGCGCGAACAGTGGCCTCACAATCGCCCCGTTGAGGCATGCCGCAACGTCAGTGAGTTGCATCCTGTCGCCCGCGAACGGATGACCGGTGCCTCAGCTGTTGGAGAAGAGCCGTGCGCGGGTCACGCGCATCAGCTCCAGCGGGGCGACGGCGAAGACTGTCCGGGGCGCGCCACCCGCGCCCCAGATCACCGGATATTGCATCAGCGCGTCATCCATGAACGTCGGCATCGCGCGCAGATGCCCGATGGGGGCGACACCGCCGATGGCAAAGCCGGTTTCCGCACGGACGCGCTTGGGGTCGGCGCGGCCCAGCGGCTCCCCGGTGAGCGCCTGCGCGCGGCGCAGGTCCAGGTCATGGGCCCCGCTGACCAGCACCAGCACCAGCGTGGCGCTGTGCGCGCCCTCGAAGATCATCGATTTGGCGATCTGCCCGATCATGCAGCCGCACGCGGCAGCGGCATCCGCGGCGGTGCGGGCGGTGGCGGGCAGGGTGACGATATCGACCGCGAGGCCCGCGACATGCGCCGCTTCGCGAACTCGGGTGACGCTCTTGCCCATCGGCCTTCCTTCCTCATCTGCGCGCCCATCAGGTGCAACATCAGCAGGCCGGGTCAAGATGTGAATGCGGCTCCCTCCGCAGCCGCGTTCTCAAACCGACTATAAATGTGGCAATCCGGCGGCGCGGGGCCTAGGGTGCCGGTAACCGCGCGGATTCCGTGCACAGTCCTAGTGTCCTCTCCTGATCCTGAAAAAAGGCAGATCTGTCCCATGAACCAGACCTTCAACGAGCCGAGCTTTCGTCAAAGCACTGACATGATGTTCAACCGCGCCGTGGCGCTGATGGATCTAAAGCCGGGGCTGGTTGAGAAGATCCGCGTCTGCAACGCCACCTACACGGTGCGCTTCGGCGTGCGCCTGCGGGGGGACATCAAAACCTTCACCGGCTACCGCTCGGTCCATTCGGAGCATATGGAGCCCGTGAAGGGCGGCATCCGCTTCTCGCTGGGGGTCAACCAGGACGAGGTGGAAGCCCTCGCGGCGCTGATGACGTTCAAATGCGCGCTGGTGGATGCACCCTTCGGGGGGTCCAAGGGTGGTCTGTGCGTCGATCCGCGCGCGTACGAAGAGCACGAGATGGAGATGATCACGCGCCGCTTCGCCTATGAGCTGATCAAGCGCGACCTGATCAACCCCGCCCAGAACGTGCCCGCCCCCGACATGGGCACGGGCGAGCGGGAGATGGCGTGGATCGCGGATCAGTACAAGCGGATGCACACGACCGACATCAATGGGGCGGCCTGCGTGACCGGCAAGCCGACCAACGCAGGCGGCATCCAGGGCCGCACGGAGGCCACCGGGCGCGGCGTGCAATATGCGCTGCGCGCCTTTTTCCGCGACGAGCAGGGCGCGAAGAAGGCCGGCATGAGCGGTACGCTTGACGGCAAGCGGGTCGTGGTGCAGGGCCTCGGCAACGTGGGCTATCACGCGGCCAAGTTCCTCAGCGAGGAGGACGGAGCCGCAGTCGTGGGCGTGATCGAGTACAACGGAGCGATCTGGAACGACGACGGCATCGATATCGAGCAGCTCAAGAGCTACATCACCGAGCACGGCTCGCCCGAGGGTTTCTCGGGTGGTGAGTTCATCGAGCATGGCGACAGCCTGCTGGAGCGCGAATGCGACATCCTGATCCCGGCGGCGCTGGAAGGGGTGATCAACCTGCGCAACGCCCACAGGATACAGGCGCCGCTGATCATCGAGGCGGCGAACGGGCCGGTGACGGCCGGCGCGGACGAGATCCTGCGCGACAAGGGCACGGTGATCATTCCCGACATGTACGCCAACGCGGGCGGTGTCACGGTGAGCTATTTCGAATGGGTCAAGAACCTCAGCCATATCCGCTTTGGCCGGATGGGGCGGCGGCAGGAGGAAAGCCGCCACCAGCTGATCGTGGACGAGCTGGAGCGGATCAGCGAGGACAAGTCCCTCAACTGGACGCTAAGCCCGGATTTCAAGGACAAGTACCTGCGCGGTGCGGGCGAGCTGGAACTGGTGCGCTCGGGTCTCGATGACACAATGCGGGTCGCCTATCAGGCCATGGCCGACGTCTGGCACGGGCGTGAGGATGTCACCGACCTGCGCACGGCCGCCTATCTGGTGAGCATCGGCAAGGTCGCGGCCAGCTACCGCGCCAAGGGGCTGTAACGCCGGGCGGTGCGGCGCGCGTCTGCGACGGCGTCCCGCCCGCCGTCCCGCAGGGGTGCGCCATCACTCGGGCAGGCCCGCCAGCCGCAGCCCTGCGAAATAGCGTTTGCCGCCCGCACAGCCGCCATAGTTGTTGGTGGCCTGCCAGTGCGTAAGGGTGCGGTCCGGTTCGAGCGTTAGGTAGCGTTTGAGGACTGCACGGGCCTCCTCCACGCGGCCCAGATGGGCGAGGGCCGCGGCCTTGCTGGAGAAATACGTGGGATAGCTGTCCGAGATCGCCAGTCCCTTTTCAACGAAAGCGAGCGCTTCTTCGTCGCGTCCCAGTTGCACACAGGCCGTGGCGGCACCCCCGAGGGCGGCGACGAAGAAGGGCCCCAGGTGGCCGGCCTCGGTTGATTTGACGAAACAATCGTATGAGGCGGCAGTTTCCCCGCACCACAGGTTCGCCCAGCCACAGTAGCTCAGCACGCGCGCATCGAAGGGCGCCATGCGCAGGGTTTGCGCCACCGCGTCCTTGAGCGGCAGGGGCCGCTGATCCTGCGTATAGGTCGCGATGGCGACAGCGAGCGTCAGCATCGCATGGCCTGCGGCCAGAGGACGGCCCGCCTCGACCCATGCAGGTATCTTGGCGAGATAGGTTTCCATGTCAGGCCTGTTCGTCATCGTGCGCGCCGCCATGAGCACGATCAGCCCCTCGGCGTAGGCATCGGGCATATCGGGCTTGGCAGCGATGGCACGGGCGTGGAACTCGATGGACCGGGCAAAGGAGGCATGCGAGAAATCCCGCCATGCCATAATGCCCATCAGCATGCACTGTTCGGCGGTGAGCTGGTCATCGGGAAGGGCCATGATGCGCGCCGTCTCGGTTTCGAGGATCATTCGGCTGACGTGATCGGAGATGGCGCCCACCACGGTGTCCTGCCAGTCGAAGGCATCATCGAGCGTGCTGTCGGATTTATGGGTCCAGAGCGTGGCGCCGTCGGGGCCATGCAAGCGTATCTCCAGCCGCAACCGTTCGGCGCGGGCGCGCAGGGTGGGGCGCAGGCTGTAGGCCGTGGCGCTTTCGGATCCGTTGATCCGTGTGGTCAGCCAGTTGATGGCACCGAAATAGCTGAGCAGATCGGCGGTGAGCCCGTCCGCCGTGTCGCGCACCTCGGCGCGCGGATCGCTGTTGGCGACGGGCATGATGATCAGTTCGGGCAGGGCGGAAGTGGCCTGCGATGTGGGGCTTATGGCCTGCGCGGGCCGGATGTGCGGCGCCCGGATCCATGCGGTCACGGGGCGGTCGATGTTCTTGAGCGTTTGCGGGCCCGCGGGCTCGAAGGAGGGCGACAGGGTCCCGTCGAGCCCGGCATGCACCGCGTCCGAGATCATGATGCCGCCGGGGGGGGCGACGCCTTCGAGGCGGGCGGCGATGTTGATACCGTCGCCGTAGAGGTCATGCGCGCCCATTGTGATGTCGCCGATGTGGACGCCGATGCGCAGGGCAATCGTTGGATGGTCGCGCAGGCGGTCCTGCACCTGCATGGCGGCATTGACGGCAGCGACGGCGCTGGTGAATTCCACCAGCCAGCCGTCGCCCATGCTCTTGACGATGGTGCCGCCGTTATCGGCGAACACCGGGCCGAAGACCTCGGCGCGCAGGGTCTGCAGGGCTGAAACGGTCGCGGCCTCGTCGGCGGCCAGCAGGCGCGAGTAGCCGACGACATCCGCCGCAAGGATCGCAGCGAGTTTGCGGGTGCTGGTGGTCGCGCGGGTCTGGTTCATGCGGTCCAGACTAGGCGGGCAGTCTGGTCGTTGCCAGCGTCTTTTGCGCCATGATCGCGCGATGCCGGAAACGGGCGATCCGCGCCGCTTTTGCAATTGTGCAGGTGCTGCGGGTTTGCCAATGTGGACACAGGTGTACACAAGGGTATCGGGATGCGGTTTTCGGGGTGGCGGATCTTGCGCGAGGGGCTGCGCGGCAATACGGGCTGGCAGCCGCACTGGCGCGACGCGGAGCCCAAGGCCGAGTATGACGCGATCATTATCGGCGGCGGCGGTCACGGGCTCTCGACGGCCTATTACCTGGCCAAGGAACACGGGATGACGAACATCGCCGTGCTTGAAAAGGGCTACCTCGGGGGCGGTAACATCGGGCGAAACACCACCATCGTCCGGGCCAATTACTTCCTCGACGGCAATTCGCAGTTCTATTCGCATTCGCTCAAGCTGTGGGAAAACCTCGAGCAGGAGCTTAACTACAACGTCATGCTGTCCCAGCGCGGGCAATTGATGCTGTGCCATTCGGACGGGCAGCGCGATGCCTATGTGCGGCGCGGCAATTCTATCGTGGGGCAGGGGGACGACGCGGAGCTGCTCGATGTGGCGGGCGTTCGCAAGATTGCGCCCTACCTGGATTTCGAGAACACGCGCTTTCCGATCTATGGCGGGCTGTTGCAGCGCCGCGCGGGCACGGCACGGCACGATGCGGTGGCCTGGGGCTACGCACGCGGCGCGAGCGAGCGCGGTGTGGATCTGATCCAGCAGTGCGAGGTCACCGGCATCGACATCCAGAACGGCAAGGTGACCGGCGTGCAGACCACGCGCGGTGCGATCAAGGCCGCGAAAGTCGGGATCGTGGTCGCAGGCCGTTCCTCGCAGGTGGCGGCGATGGCGGGGATGCGCCTGCCCATCGAGAGCCACGTGCTGCAGGCTTTCGTGACCGAAGGGCTCAAGCCCGTGATCGACAATGTGATCAGCTTCGGCATGGGGCACTTCTACATCAGCCAGTCGGACAAGGGCGGGCTCGTATTCGGGGGGGATCTGGATTTCTACGCCTCCTATGCCGCGCGGGGCAACCTGCCGATGGTCGAGCATGTGATGGAGGCGGGCATGACCCTGATGCCGATGATCGGCAAGGCCAAGGTCCTGCGCAGCTGGGGCGGGATCATGGACATGACGCCTGACGGCTCGCCCATCATCGACAAGACCGACACCGACGGATTGTTCCTCAATTGCGGCTGGTGCTACGGCGGGTTCAAGGCGGTGCCTGGTTCGGGTAATTCCTTTGCGCATCTGATGGCGACGGGGGAGCATCACGCGCCTGCGGCGAAGTTCCGGCTCGACCGGTTCCGCACGGGGCGGGGATTGATGGATGAGGAGGGGACCGGTGCGCAGC
The DNA here is from genome assembly GCA_963703195.1 of uncultured Alphaproteobacteria bacterium. GTDB lineage: Bacteria > Pseudomonadota > Alphaproteobacteria > Rhodobacterales > Rhodobacteraceae > Sulfitobacter. Next base: position 277,370 of record OY969797.1, read on the forward strand.
ATAATCTGCACTGAGGCAAGCGTGATGCGGTGCCCTTCTGCATCCGTGGCAGGCTGCGGGATGCCGTTCAAGGGCAAGGAAATGAGGACGGTCAGAGCACCGTCGGAGGTGTCGGCGTGAGAATTGACTGTCCACATTGCGGCGCGCGGGACCGGCGCGAGTTCTATTACAAGGGCGCTGCGCTGTCGCGGCCTGCGGCGGATGCGGGGGAGCGGGCCTGGGACGACTATGTGCATCTGCGCGATAACCCCGCCGGGGCCACACGCGATCTGTGGCAGCATGAGGCGGGGTGCGGTGCCTGGCTGGTGGTGCACCGCGACACGGTATCCCATGAGATCTTCGGCGTGACGCTGGCGCGCGAGGCGGGGCTGTGAGGGTGCGCGCGGCACCGGGCGGCGAGATCCGCTTCCGCTTTGATGGCGTGGGCTATCCGGCCCGGCCCGGTGATACTGTCGCCTCCGCGTTGCTGGCAAACGGCGTGCGGCTGATGGCGCGCTCGTTCAAGTACCACCGGCCGCGCGGCGTGCTCTGCGCGGGCAGCGAGGAGCCCAATGCGCTGATCACCGTGGGCCGTGGTGCGGGCGCCGAGCCCAACGTGCGCGCCACCGTGCAGGAGGTCTATGACGGGCTGGAGGTCTTCTCCCAATCCGCGTGGCCCTCGCTCAGGCTCGACGCGATGGCGGTCAACGATCTGGCCGCGCCGTTTCTCGGGGCGGGGTTCTACTACAAGACGTTCATGTGGCCGAAGGTCTTTTGGGAAAAGCTATACGAGCCGGTGATCCGTCGCGCGGCCGGGCTGGGCGCGCTCAGCGGTGCGCACAATCCCGACACCTATGACCGCGCCTTCGCGTTCTGCGACCTGCTGGTGATCGGCGCGGGGCCGACCGGGCTCATGGCGGCGAAAGTGGCGGCGGCAGCGGGGCTCGACGTGATCCTTTGCGACGAGGACCGCGAGATGGGCGGGCGCCTGCTGTGCGAGCGGGAGCAGGTCGGCGGCATGGCAGGGGCGGATTGGGCGGCGTCTGAGGTCGAGGCGCTCCGCGCGATGCCCAACGTGCGCCTGATGACGCGCACGACAGTGACGGGCGCCTATGACGGCGGCGTGTTCGGCGCGCTGGAAAGGGTGACGCATCATCTGCCGCGCAGCAAGGCGCCGCTGGAGTGTTTCTGGCGCATCACGGCACGGCGCGCGGTGCTTGCGACCGGCGCGCTGGAGCGGCACATCGCCTTTGAGAACAACGACCGCCCCGGCATCATGACGGCGGGGGCGGTGCGTGCCTATCTCAACCGCTGGGGCGTGGTTGCGGGCAAATCCGTCGCGGTCTTCGGCAACAACGACGATGCACACCGCACGGCGCGCGACCTGCATGCGGCAGGCGTGCGGGTCGCGGCTCTCATCGACGCGCGGCCCGGAGCACAGGTGGGCGACGCGCCCTATCCGGTGCACCTCGGGGCGCAGGTCTGCGGATCGCGTGGGCGGCTCGGGCTCACCGGCATCAAGATCCGAAAAGGCGACAAGGTTCTCGACGTGAGCGCGCAATGCCTCGCCGTCTCGGGCGGCTGGAACCCGACGGTGCATCTGACCTGTCACATGAACGGGCGGCCGACCTGGCGCACGGATATCGCCGCATTTGTGCCGACACCCGGCGCGGTGCCGGGGCTGGAAGCGGCGGGTGCGTGCAACGGGACGTTCAGCACCGCGGGTTGCCTGCGCGACGGGGCGGATGCGGCGCTGCGCGCAGCGGCGGACCTCGGCGTCGAGGCTTCGACACCCGAGCTGCCTGGGGCGGAGGATACGCCCTACCGTCTGATGCCGCTCTGGGCGGTGCCGGGCAAGGGGCGCGCCTGGCTCGATTTTCAGAATGACGTGAGCGTGAAGGACGTCAAGCAAGCGGCGGTCGAGAATTTCCGCTCCGTCGAGCATATGAAGCGCTACACGACCCAAGGGATGGCGACGGATCAGGGCAAGAACTCCAACGTCGCGGCACTTGCCGTGCTGGCGGATGCCACCGGGCGCGGGATCGCGCAGACGGGCGTGACAACGTTCCGCCCGCCCTACAGCCCGGTGGCCATCGCGGCGCTGGGCGCGGGCGCGCAGGGAAAGGGGTTCGCGCCGCAGCGGTTCACGACATCGCACGGGCAAACGGTGGAGATGGGCGCGCCGATGATCGAGGCGGGGCTGTGGTACCGGCCCAGCTTCTTCCCGCGCAGTGGCGAGACGACATGGCGGCAATCGTGCGACCGCGAGGTTGGCTACGTGCGCCGCTCGGTCGGGGTCTGCGACGTGAGCACGCTGGGCAAGATCGACATTCAGGGGCCCGATGCGGCCAAGCTGCTCGATTTCGTCTATACCAACATGTTCTCCACGCTCAACGAAGGCCGCGTGCGTTATGGCCTGATGCTGCGCGAGGACGGGATGGTGATGGACGACGGCACCTGCGCGCGGATGGGCGCTGCGCATTACGTCATGACCACCACCACCGCAGCGGCGGGGGAGGTGATGCGGCATCTGGAGTTCGTGACACAGGCGCTGCATCCCGGCTGGGACGTCTCCTTTACCTCCGTGACGGAGCAATGGGCGCAGTTTGCCGTCGCCGGACCGAAATCGCGCGAATTACTGGACGGTATGCTGGGCAAGCCGCTCGACAACGAGAGTTTTCCGTTCATGGCCTGCGGCGAGGTCGAGGTGCTGGGTGTCGCGGGTCGGCTCTTCCGGATCTCGTTCTCGGGCGAGCATGCCTATGAGGTCGCGGTGCCTGCGCGCTACGGGGCGGCGCTCTTTGCCGCGCTGGTGGCGCGCGCCGAGGCGATGGGCGGGGGCGCCTACGGGATGGAGGCACTCAACGTGCTGCGCATCGAGAAGGGGCACATCACCCATGCGGAGATCCACGGGCGCGTCACGGCCTATGACATCGGGATGGCGCGGATGGTGTCGGACAAGAAAGACTGCATGGGCAAGGTGATGGCGGCACGGCCGGGGCTGGTGGACCCTGACCGCCCGCGGCTCGTAGGGCTGCGGCCGCTGGATCCGGCGGCGGTGATCTCGGGCGGCGCGCATGTCTTTGCGAAAGGTGCCGCCCATGTGCATGCCAACGATCAGGGCTACGTCACCTCCGTCGGCTATTCGCCAGATCTGGAGTGCATGATCGGTCTCGGCTTCGTTTCCGGCGGGCCGGACCGCTTGGGCGAGCATGTGGTGATGCGTGACCATCTGCGCGATCTGACGGTAGAGATGGAGATTTGCAGCCCGGTATTCATTGATCCCGACGGAGGGCGCGTGCGTGGATAGTCTTGAGGCGTTGAGCCCCTGTGCCGGGCTGTTGCCGCTGCGCATCGGAGGATGCGAGGTGGTGGAGGCCGATGTGGGCCCGATCTTCGCGGTCTCGCCGCGCCGGAATGCGGATGAGACGGCGCTGACACGGGCGTTGGGCCTGCCGTTTCCGGAGCCGGGCCGCAGCACCGAGTCGGAGGGGCGCCGCTGTGTCTGGTCGGGGCACCGCGAGGCGCTGCTCATGGGGTTCGCGCCGGATGCGGCACTCTGCGGGCTTGCCGCAGTGGTGGACCAGTCGGATGCCTGGGCGGTCGTGGAGTTGCGCGGGGCTTGCGGTGATCAGGTACTGGCACGGCTGGTGCCGGTGGACTTGCGCTTGCAGGCCTTCGGCGTCGGGGCCACGGCGCGCACGCAGCTCGGCCATATGAATGCCAGCATCACGCGGGTCGCGGAGAATGTCCTGATGATCGCGGTATTCCGCTCGATGGCGGCTACACTCGTTCACGATTTAACGCGTGCACTGGAAGCGGTGGCGGCGCGCGGGTAAGAAGAGCGCAAAAGCAACCTGTTGGAGTGTGACATGATCCGTATTTTTACCGTGATGGCGGCGCTGGCCGCGGGCCTGCCTGCCCATGCCGATGCGGCCAAGGAGGCCGACTGCGGCTACCAGGGCGATGTGGTGGCAGCGGTGCAGGCCGCGCGGGTCGCCCGCGTGGGCGAGCGCGAGGTGGTTGCGCATGTGGCGGGGACTGGTCCCGCGTGGCCGGAGAAATACAATGCGGTCGTGCCGCTGGTCACCCCTTGGGTCTACGGGATGAAGATGTCGGAGGTGCGCTCCGCCGATCTGGCGGCGGCGTGGAAAGAGCTTTGCGTCGTGCAGTAGGCGCGCATTAGGGGTCGCGCAGTAGGCGCGCAATCTGTATCGCGCAATAGGCGCATATTTAAAGTCGCGGAAAGTGCGTTATGACCGCCTCCCGCGGCGGCGCCTTCTGGACTCTGGCTGCCGGCTGCCCATATTGGGTGTATGAGCCTTCCACCCGGTTTCCTTGATGAGCTACGCACCCGCTCCAGCCTGTCGCAGGTTGTGGGCCGAAAGGTCATGTGGGACGCCCGCAAGTCCAACCAGGGCAAAGGCGACATGTGGGCACCGTGCCCCTTCCATCAGGAAAAATCCGCCAGTTTTCATGTGGATGACCGCAAGGGGTTCTACTATTGCTTCGGGTGTCACGCCAAGGGCGACGCGATTTCCTTCGTGCGCGAGACGGAAAATGTGAGCTTCATGGAAGCCGTGGAGATCCTTGCCCGCGAGGCCGGGATGCCGATGCCGGAGCGCGACCCGCGCGCGCAGGAGAAATCCGAGAAGCGCACCGAGCTGGCGGACGTGATGGAGCTGGCGGTCAAATGGTTCCGCCTGCAGCTGCGCACCGGCGGCGCAGCGCAGGCGCGCACGTATCTGGAGCGGCGCGGGCTGGGACAGGACGTCTGCGACCGCTGGGAGATCGGCTTTGCCCCGGACAACTGGCAGGGGCTCTGGGATGCGCTCAAGGGCAAGGATATCGCGGATGAGCTGATCCTCGGCGCGGGTCTGGCCAAGCCGTCGAGCAAGGGTGGCAAGCCCTATGACACGTTCCGGGGCCGCATCATGTACCCCATTCGCGACGCGCGGGGCCGGGCGATTGCCTTCGGCGGGCGCGCGATGGATCCGGCGGACAACGCCAAATATCTCAACTCGCCCGAGACGGAACTCTTCGACAAGGGCCGAAGCCTCTACAACGTCAAGGATGCGCGGACAGCGGCGGGCAAGGGCGCGCCGCTGCTGGTGGCCGAAGGTTACATGGACGTGATTGCCCTGAGCGAGGCGGGGTTCGGCGCATCCGTCGCACCGCTCGGCACGGCGATCACCGAAAACCAGCTTGCGATGCTGTGGCGGATTAGCGACGAGCCGATCATCACGCTGGACGGTGATGCGGCGGGGCAGCGCGCGGCGCTGCGGCTCATCGATCTGGCGCTGCCGCTGCTGGAGGCGGGGCGCAGCTTGCGCTTTGCCATGATGCCGGAGGGACAGGACCCCGATGACCTGCTGAAATCGAGCGGACGCGGCGCGGTGCAAAAGCTGATCGACGAGGCGGTGCCGATGGTTGATCTGCTGTGGCGCCGCGAGATCGAGGGCAAGACCTTTGACAGCCCAGAGCGCAAGGCGGCACTCGACAAGGCGCTGCGCGAAAAGATCATGCTGATCAAGGACCCGAGCATCCGAAGCCATTACGGGCAGGCGATCAAGGACATGCGCTGGCAGCTTTTCCGCGCCAAGCCGGGCGGCGGCGGCATGAAAGTGGCCCAGCGTGGCGGCCCCGGCAAATGGGGCCAGCCTTGGGGCAGCCGCGCGCCGCAGGGGCCTTCGGCGGGGGCGAAATCCTCGATGCTGGCCACGGCGGCGGATGCGCAGGCGACGGATCATCTGCGTGAGGCGGTGATCCTTGCGGCCTGCATCGGCTGTCCGCAGGTGGTGGAACCTTTCGAGAGCGGGCTGGAGCGAATGGCCTGCACGGACGCCGAGCATGCGCAGCTGCGCGATCTGGTCCTGCGCCACGCGCCGGAGGGGGCGGCGGCGCTGCGCGAGGCGATTGCGCAGCGTTTGGGGCCTGACGCCCTTGAAAATCTGCTGTCCCAGCGCCATGTCGCCATAACGCCCTGCATCCGCAGGCCGGATGATGCCGAACTCGCCCGCATGACCATCGCCGAGGAGCTGGGCAAGCTCGCGGCGCTGCGCGGTCTGCAGGACGAGGTCAGTGACGCGGCGGATGATCTGAGCGGAGAGGCGGACGAGGGCGTGACGTGGCGGTTGGCGGAGGCGGCGAAAGCGGCCGACCGCGCCCACCGCTCCGGTCAGGAAGACAAGGCGGAGTACTTGATTGCCGACAACGGTGCCCGGCTCGACCGCGATGAGGTCACCAAGAGCCGCAGCTTCTTCGAGCAGATCGACTTCTCCAAGGGCGGGCGGAAGCGCCCTTAGCCCGCTGAGGGTGACGCAGGGGCAAGGATTGTGGCGCCAGAGTAACCAAATCTTTGCCATGAAGGAAAAATAAGGGATGCGGGTTTAAGAATCACGACAAACCCCGCATGATTCGAAAAAGCGAATCACCCGTGGGTGATTCGCAATGGGACAGACAGGAGCGCTTGATGGCTGCCAAAGACACCAACGACGACGCCAAGACCGACGACGCCGACAGCGGCCACCTGCTGGACATGAGCCAGGCTGCCGTCAAGAAGATGATCTCCGAGGCGCGGGAGAAGGGCTACATCACCTACGATCAGCTGAACACCGTCTTGCCACCCGATCAGGTCTCTTCGGAGCAGATCGAGGACGTGATGTCGATGCTGTCGGAGATGGGCATCAACATCATCGAGGATGAGGACGCCGAGGAAGAAGACGCCAAGGGCGGCACCGATGTCGCGACGACAGACGGTCCGCGCGAGATCACGCTCGGCTCGGGCACCTCCGAGAAGCTGGACCGCACGGATGATCCGGTGCGCATGTACCTGCGCGAGATGGGCTCGGTCGAGCTGCTGAGCCGCGAGGGCGAGATTGCCATCGCCAAGCGCATCGAGGCAGGCCGCAACACAATGATCGCGGGCCTTTGCGAGAGCCCGCTGACCTTTCAGGCGATCACGATCTGGCGCGACGAATTGCTGTCCGAGGACATCCTGCTGCGCGATGTGATCGACCTTGAGGCCACCTTCGGCACGCAGATGGGCGAGGAAGACACGACCACGCCCGTGGTGCCCGTGCGGCGGCACCGCTGAAAACAAGGGCGAGGGCCAGCCAGAGCTCGACGCCGACGGCAATCCGATCACGGCCGAGGATGACGACGAGGACGAGGACGAGCAGGCCAACATGTCGCTCGCCGCGATGGAGGCGGCACTCAAGCCGCAGGTGCTCGAGGCACTCGACATCATCGCCAACGACTACGTCAAGCTGAGCGAGATGCAGGACAGCCGGATTTCCGCGACGCTGAACGAGGACGGTACGTTCTCGGCCAAGAACGAGGAAGCCTATCAGAAGCTGCGCGCCGAAATCGTGGCGCTGGTGAATGATCTGCACCTGCACAACAACCGCATCGAGGCGCTGATCGACCAGCTGTACGGCATTAACCGCCGCATCATGCAGATCGATTCAGCCATGGTGAAGCTCGCCGATCAGGCGCGCATCAACCGGTCCGAGTTCGTGGACGCCTACCGCGGCTACGAGCTCGATCCCAACTGGATGGAGCGGATGGGCGAGAAGGCCGGGCGCGGCTGGCAGATGTTCATCGAGCGGTCCGCCGAGAAGGTCGATGAGCTGCGCGCCGACATGGCCCAGGTCGGTCAGTATGTGGGTCTCGACATCTCCGAGTTCCGCCGCATCGTGCAGCAGGTCCAGAAGGGCGAGAAGGAAGCCCGTCAGGCCAAGAAGGAAATGGTGGAGGCGAACCTGCGCCTCGTGATCTCGATCGCGAAAAAATACACGAACCGCGGCCTGCAATTCCTTGATCTCATTCAGGAAGGCAACATCGGCCTGATGAAGGCCGTGGACAAGTTCGAGTACCGCCGCGGCTACAAGTTCTCCACCTATGCGACGTGGTGGATCCGTCAGGCAATCACCCGCAGCATCGCGGATCAGGCGCGCACCATCCGTATCCCGGTGCACATGATCGAGACGATCAACAAGCTGGTGCGCACGGGCCGCCAGATGCTGCACGAGATCGGGCGCGAGCCCACGCCGGAAGAGCTGGCCGAAAAGCTGCAGATGCCGCTCGAGAAGGTCCGCAAGGTGATGAAGATCGCCAAGGAGCCGATTTCGCTCGAAACGCCCATCGGCGACGAGGAAGATAGCCAGCTCGGTGATTTCATCGAGGACAAGAATGCCGTGCTGCCGCTCGACAGCGCCATTCAAGAGAACCTCAAGGAGACCACGACGCGGGTGCTTGCGAGCCTCACGCCGCGCGAGGAGCGGGTGCTGCGCATGCGCTTCGGCATCGGAATGAACACCGATCACACGCTTGAGGAAGTCGGCCAGCAGTTCAGCGTGACCCGCGAACGGATCCGCCAGATCGAGGCGAAGGCGCTGCGCAAGCTCAAGCATCCTTCCCGCTCGCGCAAACTGCGGTCCTTCCTCGACCAGTAAGCGGTCGCGTTCGGGATCTGAGCCCGCGTGCAGGTGACTGTGCGCGGGTTTTTCTTTGCGTGTCTTGGCCGCACCTTCAGAAGGCCAACTGGAATCTGCGAAAGTCCCGATGCCTTTGGGGTGGCGATTTTTCTCGATGCCGCTGTCACGCCCGTTTGATTTGAAACGCCGTAGGTGTCGCCCTACTTTATTAGTAGCAGAACAGGAGACCGCCCATGCGCCCCCTCATACGCGCCGCCGCCCTTGCCGCCGCCGCCCTTCCGACGCTTGCTCAAGCACAGACCTTCCGGGCCATCAACGATCTGATCGTGATCCCGCTCAGTGGCTCCAGTTTCGAGGTGATCGAGGCGCGCGGCGAAGGGGCGCGGGGGATCTGGTGTGCCGCCGCCGAATACGCCGAGGAGCGGCTCGGCGCCACGGGACGTGTCTACATCGTTGGCGCCCGCGGACCTGCCCGCAGCGTGCAGGGGCGCAAATCGGTCGTGTTCACCACCAATGTGGCGAGCCTGCCGCAGGGTCCTTTTCAATCCGTGTCGCTAACGACGTCGCAGGTCGGCACCGGTTTGCCGGTGGCCCATGCGATCCAGTTCTGCCGCGACGTTTTTGACCACGACGATATTATCTGGGACATTGATTAATTATGCGTATCACTCATATAGCGGGCGCTTTAGCGCTTGGGCTGGCCGCACCTGCGGGGGCCTTCGAGGCGGTGAACGGCGTATCCGTTGAACCGGCGGCTACAAGTTTCGAAGTCATCGGCGATGCCGGGCTCGGCGCGCGGGGTGTATGGTGCGCGGCTGCGGATTACGCGCAGCGCAGCGCGGGCGCCACAAACAGCCAGCGGCTCTATATTGCGCGGGACCGTGCGCGCGGGCTGGGCCAGCGTGGGCCCGTCGCTTTCACGCTCGATCCTGAGGGCCTCACACCGACGTCGGTCTTCATCCTCGGTGCATCACTTTCACGGGCGGGCTCCAACCTGAGCGTGGGGCATGCGCTGGGCTTTTGCGCGGATCACAAGTTGCTACGGAATTCCGGGCTATGAGGCGGTTGCTCCCCTTCGTGTTGGCGGCGATGGCCGTGGGCGCAGCACAGGCATCGACGCTGAGCGAGGAAAAGCGCTTCGAGATCTATCCGCGCGGGGGCCAGGACTTCGAAGTGATCCGCCAACAACAGATGGGTGCGACAGAGCTCTGGTGCGCGGCTGCGAGCTATGTCGAGGCGCGGCGCGGCCTGCCTGAGACCACGCTCATCTACGTCCGCCAGCCGCTCGCCCGTTCCGCCACCGTGCAGGGTCGGCAATCGGTTCTCTTCACCCTCGACAATGCGGGACTGCCGCCGCCGGACCCTTCGCAGCGCACGCTGACCGTGGATGTCCCGGGCGCAATGGTCAAATCCGCCGTTGCACGGCGTTTCTGCCGCGATGCGTTCACCCGCTCGACCAAGTAGCGGACAGCTCCGACTTTGTCGGCGCGCGGCGGGTGCTTGCGCGCCACACCCATCATGTGGGGGTGAAAATCTGGGCTACCCAAAACCTAGAGGGTCGCGTATACCTGTGGATAAGTGGGGCGATGATCCCACAATTGAGGCAGATCAAGAATAAGGGGACAGGCCGATGCGCTGCCCGTTTTGCGGAAATATTGATACTCAGGTGAAAGACAGCCGTCCTGCGGAGGATCATGTCTCGATCCGGCGGCGGCGGTTCTGCCCTGCCTGCGGGGGACGTTTCACCACCTATGAGCGGGTACAGCTGCGCGATCTGGTGGTCATCAAAAGCTCCGGCAAGCGCGAGGATTTTGACCGCGACAAGCTCGAACGCTCCATCCGCATCTCGATGCAGAAACGCCCGATCGAGCCTGAGCGGATCGACCAGATGATCAGCGGCATCGTGCGCAGGCTCGAGAGCACGGGCGATACGGATATCGCCTCCAAGCAGATTGGCGAGATCGTGATGGAGGCGTTGGCACGGATCGACACCGTCGCCTATGTGCGTTTTGCAAGCGTTTACAAAAACTTCCAGGCCGCTGACGATTTTGACAAATTCGTGCAGGAGTTGCGGCCCGAAACCCCTGAGGGGTGAGCGATACCCGGTACATGGCGCTGGCCCTTTCACTGGGGCGGCGCGGCATGGGCAACACTTGGCCCAACCCCGCCGTGGGCTGCGTCATCGTGCGCGCGGGCCGGATTGTCGGGCGTGGCTGGACGGCGCCGGGCGGACGACCTCATGCAGAGACGGAGGCGCTGGCCCAGGCGGGGGACGCCGCGCGCGGCGGCGATGTCTTCGTCACGCTGGAGCCTTGCGCGCACCACGGGCTGACACCGCCCTGTGCGCAGGCGCTGGTGGACGCGGGTGTGGCACGGGTCGTCGTGGCGCTGGGCGACAGCGATCCGCGGGTCGCGGGCCGTGGCCTTGCGATGCTCCGCCGTGCGGGGATCGAGGTGGTCACGGGCGTCTTCGCACAGGAGGCGCGCGAGGACCACGCGGGGTTTCTGGCCCGCGTCGAGACGGGCCGCCCGCTGATCACCCTGAAGCTCGCGCAATCCTTTGACGGGCGCATCGCGACCGCCACGGGGGAGAGCCAGTGGATCACGCAGGCACCCGCGCGTCGGATGGTGCATGCGATGCGCGCGCGCCATGATGCGGTGATGGTCGGTGGCGGCACAGCGCGCGCCGATGATCCGATGCTGACCGTGCGCGACATGGGGGTGGTGCGCCAACCCGCGCGGGTGGTGCTGTCGCGTAGGCTCGACCTGCCGCTGACGGGCAAGCTGGCACGCAGTGCGTCCGAGGTACCGCTGGTCGTGTGCCACGGGGCGGATGCGCCCGCCGCGCTGGTCCGGGCCTGGGCCGATCACGGCGCCACGCTCTTGCCATGTCTGTTGAATGGCGGGCAACTCGATATGCGGCACGTGATACAGCAGCTCGCCGCCCATGGGCTGACACGCGTGTTCAGCGAGGGCGGCTCCGCGGTCGCGGCGAGCCTGCTGGAGGCCGATCTGGTGGACCGTCTGGTCGGGTTTACCGCAGGGGTGGTGATCGGCGCCGAAGGGTTGCCGGGGATCGCCGCCCTCGGCCTCGCGCGGCTCGCGCAGGCGCGGCGCTTCACCCTCGACCATACGCAGGCGGTGGGTCCGGACGTGATGCACTGCTGGCGGCGCTTGCTGGTTTAGCGGCGCCAGAGCGGGGCAAGCCCCGAAAACATCGCCTGCAGTTTCGACAGGATGCGGGTGCCGGTCCGCACGCTCGGCAAATCGCCCGCGGCGAGACGCGCAACCGCGACCTCCACGGGGCAGGGTTGGCCGGTCTTGGGATCGACGTAGCGCGGGTAGTCGATGAGTGCTGCATGCACCAACCCCTCAAGCGTCGGGCGCGCACGGCGGCGCGGCGGCACGTCGGAGCGGTCCTCGGTCAGACCCCAACCCGCATAGAAGGGCGCGCCGTAGGTCGTGACCGGCACCCCGCGCAGCAGTGCCTCGAACCCCATGAGCGATGTCATCGTGTGCACGGCGTCCACCTGCGACAGCAGCGCGGCGGGATCGGTATTGGTCAGGATCAAATCGGCCGGCGCCGGATCGGTCAAAGCCCCTTTGCGCAGGCCCGCCTCGACGTCCGGGTGCGGCTTGTAGAGGATGACCGCCTGCGGATGGGCGGCGCGCACGGCCTCCAGCAGGGCCTGGTTGGTGGCGATGTCGCTGGTGCCCGCAAGGATGGAGGCGTCATCGGCGACCTGGCCGCAGACGAGGATACGTTGGCCGTCGGGCAGGGCGGGGGGCGGCGCCCCGATGTTGTACTTGCTCAGTCCCGCCTCGGTGAGGGATCTGATGAGCGCTGCGGCGCGCAGCTCCTGATCGGGACGCAGTGTCGCGCGGGTCTCGATCCATTTTTCCAGCCGCGAGGGGCGCGAAGGGTCATAGTAGATCCCCAGATCATCGAGGGCGAGCGACAGGGGCGGGGTGAGGGCGGCCCCGAGCCCGCGCGAGCGGATGAAACCATCCTCGAGCCGGGGCAGGCGCAGATCCGGCGCGGCCTTGCCCGCCCAGACCATCTGGGGCCGGTCCGCGATGTCGAGCGGGGCATCGGAAAAGGTCACGGGGCGAAAGCCGCCGAAGAACTGTTGCAGATGCGGGCGCTTCCAAGCGCTCATGTGGCTCGCGGCCCAGCCGTGGCGGTCCTCGCGCCAGCTGCGCGCCTGCGCTTCCAGAGTGTTGATCGCGGTCTCCAGCGTCGTCAGCTCATCGCGGTAAGGGTCGTACCAGCGCGGATAAAGGATCATCGCGGCGGCAAAGAGCTGCGCGCGCGTGAGGCTGCGCTGGCGGCGCTGGATCTCGAAGGCATCGGTCGTCAGGTCCCAGCCGGCGTAGAAGGGCTGGCCGAAGACCCGCGGTTTGTGCCCCGCAAAGATCGCCTCGAACCCAAGTCCAGACGAGACGGTATAGACTGCCCGCGCGCCCTCGAAGAGGACATGGGGGCTGATCGGCTCTGCCAGAAAGGCGATGCGGTCGCCGAGGTCGCTTTCGCGGAAGTAGCCGGGGCGGTGGCCCGCGGCGGTCTCCGGGTGGGTCTTGATGAGGATCTGCGCGCCGGGGTGTTCCTCCTGCGCGTAATAGAGCATTTCCAGAAACCGGCTCCGGTCGGCGCCCGAGGCCGTGACGGAGGCATCGCCTTCGGTCTGGTCGATGACCACGACATAGCCGGGCGGCGACGGTGTCGTGTCGCGCGGGATGGCGGCATATTTGCTCAGATGCGCCTCGGCCAGCCTTGCGATGCAGGCGCGAGCGCGGTTCAGAAGGGCCGTGTCATCGAGCGGGTGGGTGGCCAGCAGTACCTCCAGATCGGAGGGTTTGGAGGGGTCAAAATGCACGCCGCGGTGGTCGATCACCAGTCCCAGTGGCGGCTCGCCGTCGCGGCCCGGAAAGAGTGAGCGCAGCTGCGCATCCTCGATGCGCACAACGGGGGCGTCGCGGCTGGCGGCCACGACTTCGCCGCGGCCGGCCGTGGGTGAGTTGCCCCAGACCGCGACCGCATCGCCGGGCGCGGACGGCAGGCCGATGTGGATGGAATAACCCGAGAGCTGCAGGATGCGGCGGATGCGGCCTTGCGTCAGAAAGCCGCCGTTGTAAACGAAAAGCCGCCGGTCCTGCTGGGGACCGGCGGCGGATGGGGGGTGTATTTCAGGACCAAGGCCCATGGCCTCAGCCGCCCGAGATTGACGTCAGCGACCCTGCGGTGGAGGCTGTCCCGGTGATGGCGGTCAGCACTTTGGTCCATTGGGTGAACGGCGCTTCGGTTACATAGAGCGTGTCACCGTCGCGGATCACGAAATCGCGGGCCATGAACATCCCGTTGGGCTCAGTGAGGTTGAGCACGTAGACCATGCGCTGGGTGCCTTGCAGATCACTGCGGCCCAGCACCTGCTCTGCGACTTCCTCGGGCTCGTTGCGCAGCACGAAAACGCCCGTCGGATCGGCGGCGGAGGCCAGCAGGCCGCCGACTTGCGCGATCGCTTCGATGGCCGACAGGTTCTGCGTCTCGAAGGGAACGCGGGCCTGCGATCCGGTGGCGCCCAACGCGGTGAAGGAGCGGGTGTCCTGCTCCACGAGGATCTTGTCGCCGCCGCGCAGTGCGATGTCGAGTTCGGGATGCTCATAGAGATCCTCGAACCAGATCTTGCCGCGCTGGCTGCCGCGGATCACGGTCACCTGTGCGATCTCGGGCTCGATGGTGATCCCGCCCGAGCGTGCCAGCATCGTGGCGAGCGAGCGGGTGGGTCGCTCGATTGGGTAGACACCCTGACCGCCGACGGCGCCCACGAGCGAGACGGTCGCGCCGTCACCTGCGGCGCGGCGGACCTCCACCTGCGGGTCTGGCGTCTGATCGGCGAGCTTGGCGGTGATGATGCGGCGGATGGCCTCGGGTGAGTTCCCCGCCGCCTTGATCCGGCCCGCGTATGGGATGAAGATGAAGCCCGCGCCATCGACCTGCACCTCCTCGAGTGTGGCCGGTGCGCCTTCGACGCCGAGCAGGCTGTCGTCCACGTTCTCATAGATGGTGATGCCCAGAACATCGCCCGGATTGATCGTGTCCGAGCCGAGTTGGCCCGCGTTCTTGAATTCCGACGAGAAGCCGAGCGCCGGGACCACGGCGGTGGCGCGGGTCACGCGGTCATTGACCGACACGATGAAGGCATCGCCTTCGCGCTGGACCGAGCCTGCATAGATCTGACGTTTGTTGGGGCCGACCTGCGGCAGTCCGCAGGATGCCAGAACGGAACATGCCGCGACGACGGCGATGGGACGCGCCCACCGAATGCTTAGGGTTTTCACTGCCCGGTCTCCTCGACCTATTCTCTGCCTCGAAATCGCCGATTGTTTCGACGTATTACCGCGAAGCGTAGCGGAGTTATGCGCCAAAATCTACCAAGGCTTGAGATTTAGGGCGGGCGAAGGGCCGAATGTGTGGCATTGCTGCCGCGATGCGCATCGGTGTTTGGCAATGACCACAAGGGTTTGTAGCTACTTGTTCACGAGCCGCAACTGCTGGCGCGGGGCGGCCGTACCTGATTCCAGTGCGGCATAGGGGTCTTCGGCGCTCAGCATCATGTCGACGACCTGCCGCATCAGTTGCCTACGCCCGCTTGCGGAGTAATAGCCTCCGGGCAGCTGGCTGGTCTCCAGAAGATAGCGGCGGAAGTCCTTGTAGGCGCGGTTGTCAGGGCGTGCCGCGGTCTGGAAGAACTCTGGCAGCGGCTGATCGGAGACGAATTCCGGCTTGGCATAGACCGCGGCGCCGAAGACCTTGAGCGGGATGCCGCGCCACAGCACCTGCTGGCCTGCCGTGGAGTTGACCGTTACGGCACTGCGCGCGTCGTTGAGAAGCTGCGCGAGCTTGCCGCCGCGCACGAAATGCACCCGGTCGGCAACGCCATGCCGCCGCGCAAGGCGCCGGATCTCGCGGCGCATGGGCACGCGGCCATCCTCCAGCGGATGCGCCTTCACGACAAGGTGGTGATGCTGCGGCGCGCCCGTGGCAAAGCCGTCGATCACCAGCGCAAGAAAATCGGTCATCGTCTCGAAGGGGGAGTGTTGCCGGAAAGAACTGTCATGCTCGAGCTGCAACAGCGCGAGGTGATAGGGAAAGCCGCCCAGGCGGATGCGCAGGGTGGCCAGACGCCGCTCAATGGCGATCAGGGGCATCAGCAGCAGCCGCTTGAGGTAGAGCTGGAATTCCCTGGTCACGGGCAGGTCGCGGTGGGGCCGAAAGCTACGGTAATCGCCGTTCCGGAACATCACGAACCAATGATAGAGCGCGCCGTAGAACACATGCTGACGCATGTCGCCCCAGTGGCCGGGCGGCAGCGGCGCCTCCATGTCGGATTTCTCCAGCGCCTTTTGCATCTGCGCGATGCTCATCTCCATCAGGCGCGAATTGCCGTTGGTGCCGCCGCGTTCATAGGTGATCCAGTAGGGCCGCATATAGCCTTCCTCGAAGACATGCACGGTGAGGCCGCGCGCACGGGCCTCTGCCACGGCCTGCGCATGGATCGGGCGCGTGTCACCGTAGAGGACGATATCGGTCACGTTCTTGCCGGTGATGAGGTCGGCAAAAGTCTGTGGCCAATCCTCCGCGGTGCCGCGGTAGGGGATGTAGCTGCGCGTATGGAACCAGAACGCGCGGTCGCCCGCGTTGAAGCCGACCCGCCAGACGTCCGCCCCCGCCGCGCGGAGCATCTTGCCCAGCCGGTTGAAGAAGGGGCCATGTGGCCCCTGCAGGAACAGGAATACCCGTCTGTCGGGGGTGAGCGTTGCCATCGGGGGCTTTCTTTGGTTGCTCTCAAGGTTATTTAGTCTCAAAACTCTGACCAAAATGTGACTGCGCGCCATTGGATGCGGTCAAACCGAAGGGAAGACGATGTTCACCGGGATTATCACCGATATCGGCACCATCAGCCAGCTTAAACAAGAGGGCGACCTGCGCGTGCGCATCGCTTGCGGGTATGACACGGGACGCATCGACATGGGCGCCTCCATCGCGAGCGACGGCGTCTGCCTGACGGTAGTCGACCTCGGGCCCGACTGGTACGAGGTCCAGGTGAGCCGCGAGACGGTAGATCAGACCAATCTGGGCGATTGGACAGAGGGACGCCGCGTCAACCTCGAACGTGCGCTGAAGGTGGGTGACGAGCTCGGCGGGCACATCGTCTCGGGCCATGTGGACGGGGTGGCCGAAGTGGTGGACCTGCGCGAGGAGGGCGACAGCACCCGCGTCACCCTGCGCGCGCCGCAGGCACTGGCACGCTTCATCGCGCCAAAAGGCTCGGTCGCGCTCAACGGCACCTCGCTTACGGTCAATGAGGTCGATGGCCGAGATTTCGGCATCAACTTCATTCCGCATACCAAAGTGGCCACAACCTGGGGCGATGTGGCGGTGGGCGACCGGGTCAACCTAGAGATCGACACGCTGGCGCGCTATGTCGCGCGGCTTGCCGAAATGCAGGGCTAGGCGCGGTTGTGACGCAGCACTGGCACTGGTCAACGCCCTCGGTCTGGGATAGTCCCGCGGGCACAGCCACGGGAGCCTGCCATGACCTTTGAAACCCCCGGACCGGTGGAAGCCGAACTCTCCGCCGCGATTTCACCCATCGAGGAGATCATCGCCGCCTGCCGCGCGGGCGAGATGTACATCCTCGTGGACCATGAGGACCGCGAGAACGAGGGCGACTTCGTCATTGCCGCGGAATTTGCCGATGCCGCGGCGATCAACTTCATGGCGCTGCACGGGCGCGGGCTGGTCTGCCTGCCGCTCACCCAAGGTCGGGTCGAGACGCTGGGCCTTCCGATGATGGCCACCAACAACTCCTCGCGCCATGAGACGGCCTTCACCGTGAGCATCGAGGCGCGCGAGGGCGTGAGCACAGGCATTTCCGCGGCCGACCGCGCGCTGACCGTCGCCGCCGCCATCGACCCGGACAAGGGCAAGGCGGATATCGCCACGCCCGGCCATATGTTTCCGCTGCGTGCGCGCGACGGTGGCGTGCTGGTGCGTGCGGGCCATACGGAGGCGTCCGTGGACATCAGCCGCCTTGCCGGGCTCACGCCCGCGGCGGTGATCTGCGAGATCATGCTGCCCGATGGAGAGATGGCGCGGCTGCCCGACCTCGTGAAGTTCGCGCAGGCCCACAAGATGAAGATCGGCACGATCAGCGACCTGATCGCCTACCGCCACCGCCACGACAACATGCTGGTTCAGCGCGATGACCGAATGGTGAGCTCCGCCTACGGCGGCGAGTGGCGGATGCGCGTGTTCGAGGACCAGATTTCCGGCACGGATCATGTGGTGCTGAGCAAGGGGGACATCAGCGACGGCGCGCCCGTGCTGGCCCGGACCCATGCGCTCAACCCGCTGGAGGATGTGCTGGGGCTTGGTACCGGCGCGCCCGACGAGCTCCCCCGTGCGATGCGCATCATCGCGCAGGAGGGGCGCGGCGCGGTGCTGCTGCTGCGCGAGCCCAATCCACGGCTCAAGCTCGATCCGCAGGACGAAGGCCCGCGCACGGTCAAGCGGACGGGTTTGGGCGCGCAGATCCTGGCATCGCTCGGGGTGCATGAGCTGGTCCTGCTGACCGATCATCCGCAGACGAAATACACCGGGCTCGAGGCCTATAACCTCACCATCGTGGGCAGCCGCCCCATCACGCAGGAGTAGGACCATGGCCGCATCCACCGAGCACACCGTGCTGCCGCCACCGCGGTTCGACAAGCCGGTCAAGGTCCTGATCGTCGTCTCGCCCTATTACTCTGCCATCGCGGACGGGCTGCTGACCGGCGCCAAGGCCGCGTTGGAGGAGGCGGGTGCGACCTATGAGGTCGTCGAGATGCCCGGCGCGTTGGAGATCCCGACCGCCATCGGGATCAGTGACCGGGCAAGCAACTTCGACGCTTACGTGGCGCTGGGCTGCGTGATCCGGGGCGAGACCACCCATTACGAGACCGTGTGCAACGACAGCTCGCGCGCGTTGCAACTGCTGGGGCTGCAGGGACTGTGCATCGGCAACGGCATCCTGACGGTGGAGAACATGGCGCAGGCCGAAGTGCGCGCCGACCCCGAAGGCCAGAACAAGGGCGGCGGTGCTGCACTGGCGGCCTTGCATCTGCTGGCGCTCGCCCGTAAGTGGTCCTCCAGCCCCAAGGGCGTCGGGTTCCAGCCACGTGGCGAGGATACCCTGATGGCCGGTGATATGGACGGAAACCAAACTGCATGACGGCCTCTCGCACCGACAACATGACCGGCAACATGAAGCGCAAGATGCGCTCGGCCGCGCGGCTCTATGCGGTGCAGGCGCTGTTCCAGATGGAGCATTCCAATCTCAGCCTCGACAGGGTGCGACGCGAGTTCCTCGATCACCGTTTCGGCGAGCTGATGGACGGGCAGGAGATGCTGGAAGGCGATGAGGCGCATTTCACCGCCGTGCTGGAGGGGGCCGTGTCGCGGCAGGCGGCCATCGACCAGATGACGGACCGCGCGCTGGTGGCGAAATGGCCCATCGGGCGGATCGACCCGACGCTGCGTGCGCTCTTTCGCGCCGCAGGCGCGGAGATGCACGACAAGGGGACGCCGCCGAAGGTGGTGATCGCCGAATACCTCGATCTGGCGGCGGCGTTCTTTCCCGACGGGAAAGAGGCGCGTTTCGTCAACGCCGTGCTTGACCACATGGCGCGTGAAGCGGCTCCCGAGGCGTTCTAGCGTCTCTGGTCCGATCCGGCTCTCTTTTGATTGCGGTTTGGCGCCGCCATTCTGAACGCTTCTCCTGATCCGGATCTATCGGTTGAGCCTGCGGGCGAACATGTTGTAGTTCCGCAACTGAGGGGCCCTGCTCCGGCTTACGCGGCGGGCAAGCCGCCAGTGTCCAACGTCATGTGCGCATTTGCCTCGCCGCAAAGGTTAACGCCTTGAATTTGAATGTTTCGCCGATCTGTCACCGCGCCGGGCGTCAGTGTCACAACGCTCACTCTACCCTAGGGAGAGCGGTGACGGCCTATTTACGCGTCAAATCAAACTTCCCGCGATGGATGAAAAATCAGTTGCGATTGCTCGTTTGCGTAGTATCCAATTTCATATGTTCTAGGGCGCCGACGGTGCCCGAGACCTGAGGGGTGCGGTGGTTGTGTTTTTTGTACGAGTGATGCTGTTTTTCATGTCGCGTGGTGCGGATGATGCGGAGGGGCCCCAAGTGGCGCCGATGCCTGCAGCCACAGACGTGCGCCACCGTATCCCTCCGGTCGTACCGGACGCATCAGCGGATCCGGCACCGGGGGACGAGAAGGTCGTCACGCGCGAAGAGATGATGAAGCTGTTCGGAACGGCGCTGCGCGTCCGCTGAGGCGCGCGAGGTGTGGCGGGACCGCCGTTGCCGGGTCGGTTGTATTCCCGAGGACCTGTATGTACAGGTGGGCGCCAGTTAAATTAACCAGGGCTAAAACAGAGCCAGCTCCCTCGGATTTGCTTAAGGCCACTGGAATGTAACGTCAGTCGCGCAGGGCAGAACCCGCCACTCCTCATAAGTAGTGCCGAGGGGTGGGCGCAACAAGGGGCTATTGGGCCTGCGCCTCAATAAATCGGTAGCGCACCAGTTCCTCGGGCAGCAGCACGTATATCTCGTCGGGCGGCGTGACCAACGCGTGCGACATCACCAGCGGGTCGATGCCCATCTGGTCGAGATAGCGCATCACCTCGCCCTGACCGCGCTGGATATCCTCGACGGCGACGAAGGCCGGCAGTAGCGTGCTTTCCCCGAAATAATGCTGGTGGACGCCGACGAAGGCGGTGTCCGGCACCGTGCGGCTCACGCCCGCGGCCAGCAGGTAGGGGCAGGCGGAATAGCAGATGTCACCCTCGCGCAACTCCGTCTCCAGCCCCTTGAGCCTGAGCGCACGGCCAAGCTCCAGCGCGTCGCGGACTGAGCCACCGGGGGAGTTGAGGATTGCACGCTCAGGCGCCTGCGGCAGATCCTCTATCTGCTTTAGGATCCGCGGCGCATCACCGTCCTCGATGGCGCCCTCCAGCAGCACGGCGGCACCGCCCGACACGACCGTGAGCGTCAGGCGCTCCGGCAGCGGCTCCCTGCTGCCCGGTACGGCACGGTCGGGGCGGAAGCGGCGGGTCTGGTCGCCGGGGCGCACCGGTTCGGTGAGGGAGGGGGATTGCGGCCCGAAACGCGGCAGGGACAGACCATTCTGCAGATCGCCCACGAACAGCAGGCCGCCCAGCAGCAACTGGAAGGCCAGCACGCCCATGAGCACGCGGCTCACCGGGTTGCGTTTGGGCGCCTCGCTCATTCCGCGGCGGTCTTGGCGGGCAGCGACCGGGGCGGTGGCGGCGGCGCGGCGTCCGCCTTCATCGCGCCGTCCATTTCCTTCATGACCGAAATCGCCGCGCGCAGCTCCGCCAGTGTCAGGCCGTCCTCCACCGCCGTTCCCTCGCGCCCGCTTCGGATGGCACTTTGGGTAATGGCGAGGATGAATACCAGCACCGCGGGCAGCAGGTCGATCGCGATGGCACCCGCCCATGAGGGCACGAAGTTCCGCGCATAGAGGATCACGGCATCGGCGGCGGAAATGGGGGTATAGGTCGTCTCCGGCGGGGCGGGGAGGGCCTGCACCGCCTGCGCTGCACGGGCCAGCGTCTGTGCGCGCTGTGCCAGTACTTCGAGCACGGATGTTATGGTCGCGGATTGATCGCTGCGGATCTGCTCCGAGCGGCCGTCAAGCTCCGGCAGCACAACGGAGGCCGACAGATCCTGTGCCGCGCGCTCCACCAGCGACGCGACGGAGAGCTGGCGCATCTGGGTGATCAATCCGGCGAGCCGCACCGCCTGTTCGGAGAACTCGACCGAGCGCGCCTCGACCGGTCCCGCCTCGACAGTGAGCGCGCGCATCCGGCTCAGGATCGCGTTGCCTTCGGTGAAGGCCGATTGCACCAGCGGCGTCTGGGAGGCGATCTGGGCCTCCAGCCCTGCAAGTTCGCTCGATTTCTGGCGCAGCACGCGAAAGACGGCACCGCGGCCTGCGAGCCCAGACAGATCGCCGGTCGCCTCCTGTTCGCTCAGATCTTCGAAGGACTGACGCACGCGGGCCACGTCACGTTCCAGCCCCTGGGCCGACAGGGCGATCTCATGCGCGCGCTCCAGCGAGACCTGGTAATCCTGAACGGTCTTTGCCAGATGCTGCTCGACCGCCGCAGATCCCGCGAGGGCCGCGGCATTGAGCCAGCTCGACATGGCGATGATCGCGATTGAGCCGAGGCCCATCGCCCCCATCAGCCCCAGCCGCGCCCGCGCGCCCCGCACCGCCGGAAAGAGGCGCAGCATGTAGGACCAGAACACGAAGATCCCGACGGAGACCGCGACGGAATAGGCGATCGCGGCAAAGACCGACATCGCGCCATTGTCATCGAGCAGGGAGGACACGCCGAGATAGGTGTAGATGCCCGATGCCACGGCCAGCACACCGAGGGCAGTGCCAGAGAACGTATCGAGCCAGCCCAGATGCCCTTCCAGCTCGCGCGCATATCGCACGCCGCGGGCGTGCACGGTGGGGTCTTCGAGATCGCTCATCTGGGCACTCCTTGCAGGCCTGATGTTCAAGATAGGCAGCGCCGGGCAAAAGACCAAGCGATGACGCTGGGGCTTGCATGTGTTCACCGTTCGTTCATAATCGGCTACATGAGTGTTCTTGCCTACCTTCAGCCCGGCCAGTTGCTGCAGCGCGGTGTCTCGCGCCATCTGGCGAGCCACGGCTTTGCCTGTGTGGAGGAAGTGGTGCCCGCACGCGGTTTGCGGGTGGACGTGATGGCGCTGGGCCCCAAGGGCGAGATCTGGGTGGTGGAGTGCAAGTCCTGCCGCGCCGATTTCACCTCGGATACCAAGTGGCAGGGCTATCTGGAATGGGCGGACCGCTTTTTCTTTGCCGTGGATGAGGATTTCCCGCTGGAGCTGTTGCCGGAGGATCAGGGGCTCATCATCGGCGATGCCTATACGGCGGAGATCGTGCGCATGGCGCCCGAAGCCAAGCTCGCGCCTGCGCGTCGGCGTGTGATGGTGCAAAAGTTCGCCACCACGGCGGCGCGCAGGCTGCAAGGTCTGCGCGATCCCGACATGCATCCGCAGTGGGACTGACGCGACAAGGCTAGCGGCGTTTCTTGCCGCCCATGCCGCGCGCGGCCTGTGCCGCGGCGATGATTTCCTCGGCGATTTCCTGCGCCTCGTCGGGGGTGAAATCCATCGGGATCTCGACACCGGCACCTTCCACGAACAGGCGCACCATGCCGCGGTCCGTGGGGGCGATCTGCAGATCGGCTTCGATGTCGCGCTCGTCGTTGATACCCATTGAAAGGTCCTCTGGCTTTTGTGGTGGATATCGCTAGCGCCGCGGGGCTTGAATGGCAAGGGCGCCTGGGCGAGGGTAGCGGCATGACCGACATCGATTTGCGCCCCTTCACCGCCGATGACCGCGACTGGTTGGTCGCGACGCATATCGAGATCTACGAGCGCGGTGAGGGGTTCGATGCGACGTTCGGCGTGCTCGTGGCGCAGATCGCGGATGAGTTCCTGGCCCATTATGACCCGGCCTGCGAACAGGGCTGGATCGCCTGGCAAGGCACCGCGCGGCTCGGCTCGATTTTCTGCGTGCGGCTCGATGCGCAGACAGCCAAGCTGCGGCTGTTCCAACTGGTGCCGCAGGCGCGGGGACGCGGGGTGGGCCATCTGATGCTGCGGACCTGCACGGGTTTTGCCCGCGACAAGGGATATCGCAGCATGCGGCTCTGGACCCACAAGAGCCACGAGGCCGCCAACGCGCTCTACCTGCGCAATGGCTGGGAGATCGTGGCGGAGCGCGCGATCACGAATTACGGTCAGGAACTGGTGGAGCGGGAGTTGCGGCTGCTGCTCTAGACAGGGGGCGTTTAGCCGCGCATTATTTGTCACAACGGGCGTTGACCTTGCGGGCCGCCGAGATTATCACCACCGCAGTGCCGGAGTAGCTCAATCGGTTAGAGCGCGTGGTTGTGGTCCACGAGGTAGTTGGTTCGAAACCATCCTCCGGTACCACCTGCAACAAATTCGAAGAGTTTTTGTGAGCGTGCGAGGCAGGGTATTTCGCAGAAATGCCCGTTCGCAGTCCATTTCAATGGAGCGATGGCCTCATTCCACCACCACCGTTTGCCGCAGCGCGCCTGTCATCCGGTCGAAAATCAATATCTCCCCGCCGTCGGTCACCACCGCGTACCAATCCGCCGCCTGCGTGAAGGCGACTGCTTTGGCCGCGCCGGGCAGGGCGATGGTTTCGGGCAAAACCGGTGCGTCACGGCTCAGGCGCGTGACAAGCAGGCCGATAACGAGTACCACGCCGAAAATCATCACTGTCGTCAGTACCGTGACCATCCTGCGCAGGAAGCGCAGGTTGGCCGGCTCCGCCAGATCTTCACGTTCGGGAAGTTCATCCATGTCGCACCGCCTCATCACATTCACTCTGGGCGAGAGCCCGCCTGCGCGTCTTGATAAGGCGCTGGCGCGCGATGTGCCAGAGGCGGCCGCGCTGTCGCGCACGCGGCTGGGACGGCTGATCGAAGACGGGGCGGTGCAGGTCGAGGGCACGGTGACGCGCGATCCGCGGGCAACGGTGCAGGAAGGCGCGCGCATCGACATCGCGGTGGAGGAGGCGGCGGAGAGCCACATCCTGCCCGAGGAGATCCCGCTTGCGATCATCTACGAGGATGCGGATCTGATCGTGATCGACAAGCCTGCAGGCATGGTTGTGCATCCCGCGCCCGGCTCTCCCTCCGGCACGCTGGTCAATGCGCTTCTGGCCCATTGCGGCGATGATCTGTCGGGCGTGGGCGGCATGAAGCGGCCCGGTATCGTACACCGGATCGACAAGGAAACTTCCGGCCTGCTGGTGGTGGCCAAATCC
Organism: uncultured Alphaproteobacteria bacterium; assembly: GCA_963703195.1. Lineage (GTDB taxonomy): Bacteria > Pseudomonadota > Alphaproteobacteria > Rhodobacterales > Rhodobacteraceae > Sulfitobacter. Next base: position 301,768 of record OY969797.1, read on the forward strand.
GACGCCGCGCATCAAGGGCTGGCGAAGCAGTTCGAGGCGCACACGGTGGAGCGATACTACCGCTGTCTGGTCTACGGGGTGCCCGATGCAAACGATCCGCGCCTGCGCGGCGTCAAGGGGACCAATTTCGAGGCTGGCAACATCCTGAAGATCACCACGCAGCTTGCGCGCCACAAGACCGACCGGCAGCGACAGGCGGTATTGTTTCAGGGTGGGCGGCACGCGGTGACGCGGGCGCGCACGGTGGCGCGCTATGGCATGCCGCCGGTACTGGCGCTGATGGAATGCTGGCTGGAGACGGGGCGCACGCACCAGATCCGCGTGCATCTGGCCCATGCGGGTCACGGGTTGGTGGGCGATCCGACCTACGGCGGCAAACGCAAGATCGCGCGCGCCGCCCTGCCGGAGACATTGGCGCAGGCGGTCAGGGACTTCCCGCGCCAGGCGCTGCATGCGGCAGTCCTTGGCTTCGTGCATCCGTTGAGCGGGGCCGAGATGCGTTTCGAGGCGCCGCTGCCGCAGGATATGGCCGATCTGCTGGATCTGCTCGAGCCGAGCCGCGCCTGAGGCGGCAACAATGTGCACAAGGCTGTGAGCGGTGCGCACGATCATGGCTCGGCCTGCGTTGATATGAGAGACTGAGGTTATCACGGCCCGCGATCTTGTCTGCGTGCGCCGGTTGACCTATATGTATGTTAAGCTCTGTAACATGGGCTTTCAGGGAAAGGACGACGACCATGGCCAATTATGCAAATCTGCCGGCACCGACGCCGGAAGGCGGCCTGAACCGCTACATGCAGGAAATTCGCAAGTTTCCGCTGTTGGAGCCGGAGGAGGAGTACATGCTCGCCAAGCGCTGGGTCGAGCAGGAAGATACGGAGGCCGCGCACCGCATGGTGACCTCGCACCTGCGTCTGGCCGCCAAGATCGCAATGGGCTACCGTGGCTACGGGCTGCCGCAGGCCGAGGTGATCTCGGAGGCCAATGTGGGCCTGATGCAGGCGGTCAAGCGTTTTGACCCCGAGAAGGGCTTTCGTCTGGCGACCTACGCGATGTGGTGGATCCGCGCGAGCATTCAGGAATACATCCTGCGCAGCTGGTCGCTGGTCAAGCTCGGCACGACGTCTGGCCAGAAGAAGCTGTTTTTCAACCTGCGCAAGGCCAAGAACAAGATCGGCGCACTCGAAGAGGGCGATCTGCGCCCCGAGAATGTGACCACCATCGCGACACAGCTCGGTGTGACGGAGGCCGAGGTTATCTCGATGAACCGGCGGATGTCGGGCGGCGACGCCTCGCTCAATGCCACCGTTGGCTCCGAAGGCGAGGGGACGATGCAGTGGCAGGACTGGCTCGAGGATGAAGACGCCGATCAGGCAGGCGATTACGAGGCGCGCGACGAGCTGGAGACGCGCCGCGAGATGCTGGCCGAGGCGATGGCCGTGCTCAACGACCGTGAAAAGGACATCCTGATGCAGCGCCGCTTGTCCGATGAGACGGTGACGCTCGAGGATCTGAGCAGCCAGTACGGCGTGAGCCGGGAGCGGATCCGCCAGATCGAAGTGCGCGCATTCGAGAAGCTGCAAAAGCGCATGCGCGAGCTGGCGGAGGACAAAGGGATGGTGGCGGCGGACTGACGCACTGTCGGTTCGGTTTTATGCTGTGTGGCCGAAAGGGGTAAGCCCTTCTTTGTCCAAACTTGGCCTCCGCCTGAAGGGTTCATGCTGAGGATGATAGATGCGGAGCGCGAGGACGCTCTGTTCGGGAATAGGAGACGCTGATGGCGGGCGGTTGGACGCGCGATGGCGCGGTATCGGAACAGATTGAAGCCTCGATCAATGACGAGCTGGCGCGCTTGCGTGCCCGGCGCGCGCCGGTCGGGGAGAGTGCTTTGCTGTGTGCGGAGTGCGAGGAGCCGATCCCGCAGGCGCGGCGCGAGGCGTTGCCGGGGGTGAAGCTGTGTATCGATTGCGTGCAAGCGCGCGATGCCGGGTTCGAGGCACGTGGCGGGATCAACCGGCGCGGCAGCAAGGACAGCCAGCTGAAATAGCGGCGTACGTATGCCGGTAGACGAAAAAGAGGCTCCGGATCAATCCGGAGCCTCTATCATGTTCAGCAGTGCCGTCGGTCAGGGCAGAAGCACGGTGTCGATTGCGTGAACCGTCCCGTTGGAAGCTGCGAGATCGGGGACGATCACGGTCGAATTCTCGATCCGGACGCCGTCAGTGCCATTCACATGCAGCGCCTGACCCTGCACGGTCGTCAGCGAACCACGCTTGCCGATGAGCGAAGACGCTGGGTAGTTGCCGGGCACGACGTGATACGTCAGCACTTCGATCAGCTGGTCCTTGTTCTCGGGCAGCAGCAGCGCGTCGACCGTACCGGCGGGGAGTGCCGCAAACGCTTCGTTCGTGGGCGCGAAGACGGTGAACGGGCCGGGGCCGGACAGCGTTTCCGCCAATTCGGCGGCGGTTACGGCAGCGACGAGGGTCGAGAAACGGTCGTCACCGGCAGCGAGTTCCACGATGTTGGGCGTTCCCGAGGTCATGCCGGTGGCACAACCCGAAAGCGCGAGGAGGCCGATTGCGGCGGCGGATTGGATAAGGCTTCTGCGGTTCATGAATGCTCCTTGGTGTTGCAAATTCAATTCAGTGTGATCAGCAGATAGCCCTGAATGCCGCCCGGACGAGAAAAAACGCGCGGCATCACGCCGCGCGTCAATAAATTCAGCAAAAATGCGCCGGTGGTTTCAGTCTTCCATCGCCTCGAGCTCGTCGATGAAGCCCGAAATCATCGACAGTCCCTTGTCCCAGAACGCAGGGTCGGAGGCGTCCAGACCGAAGGGCGCGAGCAGCTCCTTGTGATGCTTGGAGCCGCCGGCCTTGAGCATGTCGAAATACTTGTCCTCAAAGCCCGGCTTGCCCTCTTCGTAGACCGCGTAAAGGGCATTCACGAGACCGTCGCCGAATGCGTAGGCGTAGACGTAGAAGGGCGAATGGATGAAATGCGGGATATAGGCCCAGAAGGTCTCATAGCCATCCATGAACTCGAACTCCGGCCCGAGGCTTTCGGCCTGCACCGACATCCACAATGCGTTGATGTCGTCGGGCGTGAGCTCCCCATTGCGGCGCGCGGCATGCAGCTTGCACTCGAAATCGTAAAAGGCGATCTGGCGCACGACGGTGTTGATCATGTCCTCGACCTTGCCGGCGAGCAGGATCTTGCGCTCGGACTTGGTCTTGGCCTTCTCGAGCATTTTGCGGAAGGTGAGCATCTCGCCGAAGACACTTGCCGTTTCTGCCAGCGTCAGCGGGGTGGAAGAGAGCATCTCGCCTTGCCCCGCTGCCAGTACCTGATGCACGCCGTGGCCCAACTCATGCGCGAGGGTCATTACATCGCGCGGCTTTCCGAGGTAGTTGAGCATGACGTAAGGGTGCACTTCGGTCACCGTAGGGTGAGCAAAGGCCCCCGGCGCCTTGCCGGGTTTCACGCCCGCATCGATCCAGCCTTTGCGGAAGAAGGGCTCGGCCAGCTCGCCCATGCGCGGATCGAAGGCTGAATAGGCGTCCATGACCATCTTTTCGGCCGTCGGCCAGTCGACGGGCTTGGGATCTTCCATCGGCAGGGGCGCGTTCCGGTCCCAGACCTGCATCTTGTCGAGACCCAACCACTTCTTCTTAAGCGCATAATACCGGTGCGAGAGCTTCGGGTAGGCCTTGACCACCGCGTCGCGCAACGCCTCGACCACTTCCGGCTCGACCTGATTGCTCAGGTGGCGCCCGGTCTGTGCGGTGGGCATGCCGCGCCAGCGGTCCATGACCTCCTTCTCCTTGACTTGCGTGTTGTGCACACGCGCGAAGGTTTTGATGTTCTCGCCGAAAACCTCCGCAAGCTCGCGCGCGCCCGCCTCGCGGGTGTCGCGGTCGGGGTCCGTCAGCAGGTTGAGCGTGCCCTCGATGCCCAGCGTCTCGCCGTCGACGTCGAACTTTAGGCCTGCGATGGTCTCGTCGAAGAGCCGCTCCCATGCGTCGCCGACAACGCCCATGTCGTGCAGAAACTTCTCCATCTCGTCACTGAGCTGGTAGGGTTTCATCGCGCGGATACGGTCGAAGACGGGTTTGTAGCGGGCGAGATCGGCGTTCTGGTCCAGCAGCTTGTCGAGGTGGTCATCCTCCAGCCGGTTCAGCTCCAGCGTGAAGAAGACCAGCGGGGTCGTGAAATTGGTGATCTTTTCCTGGCAGTCGGACATGAATTTGGCCCGGTCCGCATCGGTGGTGAGCTGGTAGTAGCGCAGGCCCGCGTAGGACATGATGCGCCCGGCGATGGTGCTGATCCGCTCGTTGCGCAGCACACACTCCAGAAGGCCCGCGGCATCCAGCGCAGCAAGCTTGCCCTCGTAATCGGCGGCAAAGCTCGCGCAGGCCTCCTCGAGCCAGTCCAGATCGCGCTTGAGCTCTGGCGCATCCTCGCCGGTATAAAGATCGTCGAGGTTCCATTCGGGCAGATCGCCAAAAGGTTTGGCGCCATGGCTTGCGTTGGCGTCGCGGAGGGGCTGGGGCTGGTGGGGCATGTATCTTCCTTTGCTCGTTTGCTCCTAGGTAGGGGCGGCAGTGGCGGGGGGCAAGGCGATCTGCGCGCGGTATCTAGAATCGGTAGAGGGCGCGGGGCGTGTCGCAGAGGATGCGGACCCGTGTTTCCTGCGCGGTCACCACGCGGTGAAAGGCATCGAGCAGGGCGGCCGCCTGCGGCATCTGCGCGCCATTCAGCATAATATGCGGCCAGTCGGACCCCCAGAGGCATGCCTGCGGATTGGCGGCGACCAGCTTGGCGACCAGCGCATCGGCGTCCGTATAGGGGGCATCGCACAGGCGGTAGAGGCCCGAGAGCTTGACGTAGGCGCGGCCCTCGGCCAGCAGCGCGCAAAGCGCGTCCACCCCTGCGCCATGCGGCGACAGGCCGGACGAGGGCCATGCAATGTGGTCGAAGACCACCGGGCAGGGCAGGGTGCGGATGTCCTGCGCCAGATCTTCCATATGGCGGTCCATGTGGCAGAGCATCTGGATGTGCATGCCGCGCGCGGCCAGCGCCGGTGCCATGGCACGCGCGCCTTGCCAGCTCAGCACGCCGCCGTGCACGTAGTTGAGCCGGACCGCATCCATCCCCCAGCTTGCGAAGGCGTCGATGTCGGTCTCGCTGGCTCCGTCGGGGAGCAGGCCCACGCCCCGCGCGCGAGGCCCCATACGCGAAAGCGCCTCACGCGTGACGCCGTTGTCGGTGCCGTAGAAGATTGAATGGACCAGCACCACGCGGGCGATGCCCAGCGTCTCCATCTGCTCTTGCAGAAGCGCCAGCCAGCCGTCGAGGCTGGGCCCGGGGGCCGGGTTCTCCGCACGGCCCTCCCAAAGGGGGAACTCCGCGCGACCGGCCAGCATATGCACATGGGCATCGATGGCGTCCTCGGGCGCGCGCTGGACCGGTGCCTCCGGTTCGGGTGGCATGGCCGCGTCGGGCTTATCCATACTGTCGCAACATCTCGTTGAGATCCTCCAGCGTATTGGCCTCGGCCAGCGGTTTGTCGCGGCGCCAACGTAGCATGCGCGGAAAGCGCAGCGCCACGCCGGATTTGTGCCGCGGCGAGGCCTGTATGCCCTCGAAGGCGATCTCGAACACATGCTCGGGCGTGACCTGTCGCACCGGGCCGAAGCGCTGCAGCGTGTTCTTGCGCACCCACGCGGTGATCTGGCGGAACTCGGCATCGGTGAGGCCGGAGTAGGCTTTGGTGAAGGGCACGAGCGCGTCGCCGTCGCGTACCGCAAAGGTGAAATCGGTGAAGAGGTTGGCGCGGCGCCCCGATCCCGCCTGCGCATAGATCATCACCGCGTCGATGGTCAGGGGCGCCAGTTTCCACTTCCACCAGTCGCCCTTCTTGCGGCCCGCAAGGTAGGGGCTGTCGGCGCGTTTGAGCATGAGGCCCTCGGCCTGTGCATCGCGCGCGGCATCGCGGTAGGCGTGCAGATCCGCCGGGCTGTCGAAGGGCAGCTGCGGCGAGAGGCGAACGGGCGCATCGGGCGGCAGATCGGCGCTCGCCTGCTCCAGCAGGGCGCGACGCTCCTTGAACGGCTCCGCCCGGATGTCTTCGCCCTGCCATTCCAGCAGGTCGTAGGCGTGCAGCACCACGGGCGCCTCGCGCAGCAGCTTCTTCGGCACGGTCTTGCGCCCGATCCGCGGCTGCAGCGTGTTGAAGCTTTCGGGATGCGCGCGGTCCTGATGCCAGACGAGCAGCTCACCGTCGAGCACGGTGCCGTCGGGCAGGTAGTCGACCGCGCGGGCAAGCTCGGGGAAGCGGTCGGTCATCAGCTCCTCGCCGCGCGACCAGACGAAATGCGCGCCGCCCCGCAGGATGAGTTGGCCGCGGATGCCGTCCCACTTCCACTCCGCGCGCCAGTCCTCCAGCGGCGACAGCGTTTCGGGGCCCTCCTCGAGCGCGTAGGCGAGGTAGAAGGGATAGGGGCGCGAGGCATCCGCACTGGCATCGCGCGCCTCGATGAGCGCGTGCCAGGTGGTGTCGTCGGGGTGCCAATTGCCCATCAGCCGGTGGGCCAGCTCCGCCTCCTCGCGCGCGGTGGCGCGGGCCAGCGCGCGGGTCATCAGCTTCTGGCTGACGCCCACGCGCATGCCGCCCGTGATAAGCTTGTTGAACACGAAACGCTCCGCGCCACCCAAGCGCGCCCAGGCATCGAGCACGAACGCCCGCTTTTGGGCCTCCTCCTGCGTGTAGACGTGGCGCAGGTCCGCGATCCACTGGGACAGGCTGCGGTTGTCGGTCGTCTCGGTGCGGGGCAGGACCAGCGCAATGGTCTCCGCCAGATCGCCGACGATGGGATAGCATTCCTCAAAGAGCCACAGCGGAATGCCCGACACTTCCGCCCCCCATTCGCGCAGGCGCGTGGTGGTCACGGCCCGCTTGGGCCTGCGCCCCGAGAAGAGGGCGATGGTCCAGAGGCGGTCCTCCTCGGGCGCGGTCTCGAAATAGTGGGCGAGTGCGTTGACCTTGACCGTGGTCTTGGTGCTCTGGTCGATGGCGGTGAATAGGGCGGCAAAGGCTTTCATGCGGCCTCCCCGCTGTCCTCTGAGGCATCGAGGCTTTCGCCCTCGAACTGGGTCGGGACGACCTGGGCCGCCCAGCCGTTTTCGTTAAGGTAGCGCGTGAAGACATCCGTATAACCATGTGTTACATATATGTTTTCCGCGCCGGTCTCCTTGATCGCCCACAAGAGCCCCGGCCAATCCGCATGGTCCGAGATCACGAAGCCGCGGTCCCCTGCGCGGCGGCGCCGGATGCCGCGCAGGGCCATCCAGCCGGAGGCAAAGCCGCTCTCCTGCGGGCCGAACTTCCTGCTCCATGCGGAGCCGAGCGCGGAAGGCGGGGCGATGACGATGGCGCCCGGATGGGTCTTGGCGCTCACGTCCGCGCCCGCCAGCACCGTGGGCGGCAGCGCGATCCCCTGCGCGCGCATCACCGCGTTGGTGTTCTCCGTCGCGGTATGGCACAGGATCGGGCCCTGCGCGGGGTCGAGCATGGTGATGAGCCGCTGCGCCTTGCCCAGCGAATAGGCGCCCAAAACGGCGGTCTTGCCCGCCTCGGCGCAGCCGCGCCACCAATCGGCGAGCTGCCCTGCCACGGTCTGCTGCGGCTGCCAGTTGAACACCGGCAGCCCGAAGGTGCTCTCGGTGATGAAATGATGGCATCGCACAGGCTCGAAAGGCGTGCTTAGCCCGTCGTCGATGACCTTGTAATCGCCCGAGGCAACCCAGACTTCACCGCCGACCTCGACCCGGATCTGGGCCGAGCCGGGCACGTGGCCCGCAGGGTGGAAGGAGACCGTGGCCCCGCCGATGCGGCGCTGCTCGCCATAGGCAATCCCCTCCGCGGTGATATCACCGAGGCGGTGGCGCATCACCGGCAGCGCCTCATGAGTGGCAAGGTAACTGCCCATGCCCCAGCGCGCGTGGTCGGAATGGCCATGGGTGATCAGCGCGCGGTCCACCCGCCGCCACGGATCGATGTGGAAATCACCGGCGGGGCAGTAGATCCCCTCGGGGGTGAAGGTGAGGACAGGGCTGCGTGTCATGCCTGCCAACCTAGCCGCATTTCTGCGCGGGGCCAGTGCCGGTATGCGCAATGGCGCGCGGCCGGTGGCGTTCAGCCGGTGGTGGTGTTGAGAAACAGATGCGCGATCTCGTCGAAGATCGGCGTGCGCAGTGCCTCGCTCTCCATCAGCACCTCATGCTCGCCGCCCTCCACCATGCGCAGCGTGCTGCCCTTCCACGCCGCCATGCGGGAGAGGATGCGGGGCACTTCGACGATGCGCTCGTTGGTGCCGACGAAGGTGATGCTGGGCATATTCGGGGCCGCGCGCTGCGCGAGATGGCTGGTCTCCGCCAGAGCTTCGCGCAGCCAGACGAAGCTTGGCCCGCCGAGCTGCAACTCCGGATGGGCGATGAGCTGGTCGCGCATCATATCGTACATCTGCGGGTCCGTGGTGAGCATGTTGTCCGCGAACGCGGCCTCCAGCACATAGGGCAGGCGCGTCGTGCCGGGGGGCAGCATCGCGCCGCGGCCGAACTTGGGCATCATGGTGCTGAGGATGCGCGCGGGCAGCCGCATGTGAGGCGCGATATGAATGCCCCACATCGGCCCGGTGAAGGCCGCCGCCTGCACCGCCAGCCCCTCCATCACCGCGCGCAGGCCGATGCAGCCACCCATCGAATGGGCCACAAGGAAGAAGGGCCGCGGCATGTTGAGCGCGCGCGCGGCGCGCATGAGGGCGGCGACATCCTTCTGGTAGTCGGTAAACCGCTCCACATGCCCGATCAGCGGATCCTCCGTCAACCGGTCGGCAAGGCCCTGACCGCGCCAGTCCACCGCGAGCGTGGCAAGCCCGCGCGCGGCGAAATCCCCCGCCGCGGGCCCGTATTTCTCTATGTATTCGGTGCGGCCGGGGAAGAGCAGAACGGTGCCCCGCGCCCCTTGCGGCTTCCACGTGCCGATGCGGATCTTTACGCCGTCCGACGTCTGCGCCCAGACGGCTTGCGCCGGGGCAGGGCCCGGTTGGATATCGGTAAAGAGTGGGGCCGCCGCAAGCGTCATGGACGGGCGCGGATCAGGCCAGTGCGGAGGCCAGCTTCATCGCCATCCCCATGTCGCCATCGACCTTGAGCTTGCCGGTCATGAACGCGGAGGTGGGGTTGGTGTCACCATCCATGATGCCCTGAAACGTCTCCTTGTCCGCGGTCAACGTGACATCCGATTCCTCGTCGCCCGCGCGCACGCCGCTATCGTCGACCATCACAGCACCTTCATCTTCGATGACGAATTTCACGGTGCCGCCGATCTGCACGCCGTCCATCTTCTGGCTGAGCACGACAACCGCTTCATTGATCACATCACTCATGGGGAACCCTTTTTTGACAATTGGGGGCAGAGCACTCTGGAATTCATCTGCCCACCTGTTACATTGAGTGTTGTTATGCTCAGAACAATCGTCAACCTCAAACATACCGTTACGGCACTTGGTGTTGCCGTGTGTCTTTGCGGCCCTGCGGGGGCACAGGATGCCGACAAAATCCAGTCCTTGCTGGAGGGGCTGCGCACCGCGCCTGCGGAGCAGGCGGACAACCTGCGACGCGATCTGGAGCGGGAATGGTCGCGCTCGGGTTCGGCGGCAATGGATCTGCTGCTCAAGCGCGGTCGCGAGGCGCTGGCAGTCGAGGATTACACCACCGCGATCGAGCATCTGACGGCCCTCACGGACCATGCACCGCAGTTCGCCGAAGGCTTTCATGCGCGTGCGACCGCGTTCTACCGTGCGGATCTCTATGGGCCGGCACTCGATGATCTGGAGACGACGCTTGCGCTCAACCCCGACAATTACAACGCGATCTTCGGCCTTGGCGTGCTCTTCGAGGAGCTCGGCGACAGCCGCCGCGCTGCCGAGCTCTTCCGCCGCGTGCTGGCGTTGAACCCGCATCACGAGAATGCCGAAAAGGCGCTTGAACAGCTCAGATCCGAAGGGATCGGGCGCACCCTCTGACCCAGTTAGGAAATTGCGGTGAACACGCAAGGCAGGGTCGTGGCCGTTCTGGGCCCGACCAACACCGGCAAGACGACCTATGCGATCGAGCGGATGCTGGGCCACAGGACAGGGATCATCGGTCTGCCGCTGCGGCTGCTCGCGCGGGAGGTCTATGACCGGATCGTCCGGGCCCGCGGCCCGTCGGTGGTCGCTCTCGTTACCGGTGAGGAGCGCATCGTGCCGCCGCGCACACAGTATTGGGTCTGCACCGTGGAGGCGATGCCGGACGGGATGGGCGCAGATTTCGTCGCGGTGGATGAGATCCAGCTTTGTGCGGATCCCGAGCGCGGGCATGTGTTCACCGACCGCCTGCTGCGCGCGCGCGGCCTGCATGAGACGCTCTTCATGGGGTCCGATACCATGCGCGGCACCATTGCGGCACTGGTCCCCAAGGTCGATTTCATCCACCGGGAGCGGATGTCACATCTGACGTACGCAGGTCCGAAAAAGATAAGCCGGATGCGTCCAAGAAGCGCCATCGTGGGGTTTTCGGTTGAGAATGTATATGCCATCGCTGAACTGATCCGCCGTCAGAAGGGTGGTGCGGCGGTTGTCATGGGCGCCCTTTCCCCCCGCACGCGGAACGCGCAGGTCGATATGTACCAGAACGGGGAGGTCGATTTTCTGGTGGCGACCGACGCCATCGGCATGGGCCTCAATCTCGACGTGGATCACGTGGCCTTCAGCGCGCTGAGCAAGTTCGACGGGCGCCGAATGCGCCCGCTCGCACCCAATGAGCTGGCGCAGATCGCGGGCCGGGCGGGGCGTGGCATGCGCAACGGGACTTTCGGTGTGACGGGCGATGCGCCCGCGCTCGATGACGGCGTGGCGCGGGCGATCATGGATCACCAGTTCACGCCGCAGAAGAAGATCAACTGGCGCAATCCGCATCTGCAATTCGGATCCATCGACCGGCTGGTGATGTCGCTCGAGGAGGGCCCGGACCATGAACGGCTCGTGCGCGCCCGCGAGGCGGATGACCTGCGCGCGCTCAAGGCGCTTGGCGCGGATGCGGAAATCATCGCGCGCTGCACCGACGGACCCTCGGTCAAATTGCTCTGGGACGTCTGCCGGATACCCGATTTCCGCGGCATCAGCCACGCCGAACATGCTGCCCTGCTGGAGGTCATCTTCAACCACCTGCACCAGCGCGGCAGCCTGCCCGACGATTGGCTTGCGCGACAAATAAGGCGGATCGACCGAACCGATGGCGACATTGATGCGTTGTCCAAACGACTGGCGTTCATCCGCACCTGGACTTACGTGACACAGCGCAAAGGCTGGACGAACGATGAAAGTCATTGGCGCGGAGAGGCTCGTGTCGTAGAAGACAGACTGTCGGATGCGCTTCATATGCGTCTGACCCAAAGATTTGTAGACCGGCGCACATCCGTTTTGTTGCGGCGGCTAGGACAGAAGGAAGCCATGGTGGCCGAAGTAAACGAGACTGGCGAAGTGACCGTCGAAGGCGAATTTGTAGGCAAGCTGGACGGGTTTCGTTTCCGCGCGGACAAGGGCGCGGGAACAGCCGAGAGCAAGACGATCAAGACGGCAGCGCTGCAGGCGTTGGCGCCGCAGTTCCATCTGCGAGCGGATCGATTCTACAATGCGCCAGACACCGAAATCGATTTTACGGAGCAGGGCGGCCTGATGTGGGGCAGCTCCGCCATTGGCAAGCTCGTGGCGGGGTCGGATGCGCTCAAGCCGCAGGTAGAGGTCTTTGTGGACGATGTGGCAGGGCCGGAGGTCGCACAGAAGGTGCAGCGCCGCTTGCAGCATTTCATCGACCGCAAGATCGCGAGCCTCTTCGAGCCGCTCATCGCGCTGCAGAAGGATGAGGCGCTCACGGGTCTTGCGCGCGGCTTTGCCTTCCGGATGGTCGAAGGGTTCGGCGTGCTGCAGCGTGCGGACATCGCGGATGAGGTCAAGGCGCTGGATCAGGATGCGCGCGCCGCGCTGCGCAAGCATGGTATCCGCTTTGGGCAATACACGGTTTTCCTGCCGGTCCTGCTCAAACCTGCGCCCACGCGCTTGCGACTGGTGCTGTGGTCGCTTTCAAAAGGACTGTCGGAGTTTCCTGAAGCGCCACCGCCGGGTCTTGTGACCATCCCGGTGGAGCAGGGCGCGCCGCAGGGCGCCGATACCATGGCTGGCTATCGCAACGCGGGCGCCCGCGCGATCCGCATCGACATGCTGGAGCGGTTGGCGGACATGCTGCGCGGCGAGGATTCGCGCGGCGGCTTCGAGGCGAAGGCAGACATGCTTTCGATCTCCGGCACGACGCTGGACCAATTTGCTGATCTGATGCAGGGCCTCGGCTACAAGGCTGAGCCCGGTACCCGGCCCAAGGTGAAAGCCGTGAGTCAGGTCATTCCGCCCGAAGGCGACGTTCCGCAGGACACGCCGGTGATGGATGTGCGCGACATGGGCTCTGCTGGGGCGATCACGGATCCGGACGCCCAGCCGACAGAGGAGACGCCGATTCCGGCGATGTCGGAGACCGAAGTGCCACCTGGCGAGGCCGCAGATGCCGCCGTGCCGGAAATGGAGATGGAGACCTTCTATACCTTCACTTGGGCGCGCGCGCCGCGCCGCCAGGCCCCGCAGGGCGGGGAGCGGCCCAAGGGCAAGGGCAAGCCCGGCCCGCGCGGCAAAAAGCCGGGCCGCGACGGTGAGAAAGGCGGCAAGAGCCAGGACTTCTCCGCCAAACCACCCCGGCAGGAGAAGAAGATCGATCCTGACAACCCGTTCGCCGCGGCTCTGATGGGCCTCAAGACAAACAAGTGAGCGGTGGGGCGGCAGAGAAGCTGCGGCTCGACAAATGGTTGTGGTACGCGCGGTTCTTCAAGACCCGCACGCTCGCGTCCGGCGTGGTCGATACGGGCAGCGTGCGGATCAACGGCACCCCGACCTCCAAGCGCAGCGTGACCATCACCGCGGGCGACGTGCTGACCTTCCCCAAGGATGATCACATCCGCGTGATCCGCATCGAGGCCTGCGGCATAAGGCGCGGCCCGGCGCCCGAGGCGCAGGCGCTCTACACCGATCTCGCGCCTCCGGAGCGCAAGGCGGAGGATAAAATCCCGCATAATCCTGCATTTGAGGGAAAAGGGCGCCCCAGCAAACGCGACCGGCGCCAGCTTGATCTTTCTCGGGCACGCCATCTTGAATGATCACCCCCGCTGTTCTAGCTAAGTGTAAATCCGCCCTGACAGAGACAGAATTGCATGACCTACATCGTGAACGACAGTTGCATCGCCTGCAAATACACCGACTGCGTCGAGGTCTGTCCGGTGGATTGCTTCTACGAGGGCGAGAATATGCTGGTGATCCACCCTGACGAGTGCATCGACTGCGGCGTCTGCGAGCCCGAATGCCCGGCGGATGCGATCAGGCCGGACACGGAACCCGACATGGAGAAGTGGGTGGAATTCAACCGTAAGTACTCCCTGCTTTGGCCGGTGATCATCACCAAGAAGGACCCGCTGCCATCGGCAGAGGAAATGGACGGCAAGGAGGGCAAGATGGACCTCTTTTCCGAAGCGCCCGGCGAGGGTGGCTGAGACGATCTGGCGATTCGCCGCCGAAAGACGCTGAAGACGCCATGCGCCTGCTGCAGTTGCAGCACAGCGCCCTTTAATGGGGGCGGTTTTTGTGTTATACATAGATTAATGACACACAGAACTGTACCCCCACACGCCGCGCTGCCACGGCGGACCTGACCATGAAATTATAGCGCCACACCGCTGGGCATTTGTCTGGGTGATGGCGTTTGTTGTGCGCGGCCGTATGGGCGGCGCACCCATAGGAGCCTGAAAAAGTATGACTAAATCTAAGAAACTTGAATTCCGTCCCAATGAGTTCGTCGTCTATCCTGCGCATGGCGTAGGCCAGATCGTCTCGGTGGAGGAGCAGGAAGTCGCGGGACTCACGCTTGAGCTGTTCGTGATTTCATTCGAGAAAGACAAGATGACCCTGCGCGTGCCCACCCACAAGGCAAGCGAGATTGGCATGCGCGCGCTCAGTTCGCCGGATGTGATCACCCACGCGATGAAGACGCTCAAGGGCAAGGCCAAGGTTAAGCGCGCGATGTGGTCGCGCCGCGCGCAGGAATACGAGCAAAAGATCAACTCCGGCGATCTGATCGCCATCGCGGAAGTGGTGCGCGACCTGCACCGCACGGACGACCAGCGCGAGCAGTCCTACTCCGAGCGTCAGCTCTATGAGGCGGCGCTCGAGCGGTTGACGCGCGAAGTTGCCGCGGTCTCCGGGGGAGACGAACTCGCCGCTGCCAAGCAGGTGGGCGATGTCCTCGAAAGCCGCGTTGCAGCCTAAAGCTCTCCGCTAGATCCAGAAAGCCGCGTCTGACCCCTCAGGCGCGGCTTTTGTTTTGCACATCCCTGAACCGGTAAGAAGGCGTGCGCTCTCTCTCTCTCTCACTGACCAATGAAGAGCCGGGCAGACCTGGTCGCACGCACAGGTGGCAACGCCCCAGACCCGCCCTCAAGCCTGCTTCTTGTCGTCATCGTCCGAGCGGTTGAGGAAGGCCGTCTCGAGATCTTTCTCGAGTTCCTTGGCGCGGGCCACGTAGGCGGCATTGTCTGCGGGGGACACATCGGGGCGCCACAGCGTCGCAAGCTCCCGCACGGACATGCGGTCGTGATGATAGAAGATCCGCTGCGCCTCCGCCGCCTCGTATTCCGACAGCCCGAGGTTTTCGAGCACGTAGCGCCCCGCCCGCAGGGAGCTGTCGAACATCTCGCGCACGATGTCGTCAGCGCCGGCCTGATACATATGGTAAACATCGGTGCGGTCACGGGCGCGTACAACGATGTGCAGATCGGGCCGCTGGCTGCGGGCATATTGCACCAGCGCGCGCGCCGCCTTGGGATCGTCGAGCGAGACAACCAGCACCCGCGCATCGGCGAGCCCGGCCTTGCGCAGGATGTCGGGTCGGGTGGGATCGCCCAGGAAGGCCTTGAAGCCGAAGCGCCGCATCACCGCGATCGTCGAGGGGTTGTTGTCGAGCACCACGGTCTCGAAGCCCGAAGCCTGCACCAGGCGGTTCACGATCTGCCCGAAACGCCCCACACCCGCGATGATGACAGGGCCTTCCTCGTCGATCTCGTCGGGGGTGTGTGCAACGCTCTCCGCGCCGCGGCGCGAGATGATGTCGAAGATGATGAACAAAAGCGGCGTGATCAGCATCGTGAGGGCGATCACGAGCAAAAGCACCTCCGCCACCCTGTCTGGCATGACGTCCGTGGCGACAGAAAAGCTCACCAGCACGAACCCGAATTCGCCCGCCTGCGCCAGTCCGAGTGTGAAGAGCCACTTGTCGCGCCCGCGCATGTTGAACGTCCAGGCCAGCGCAAAGAGGATCGCACCCTTCACGAGGATCACCAGCAGCGCCATGCCGATGATGATCACGAAGTCAGCGGCCAACAGCTCGAAATTGATGCCGGCACCCACGGTGATGAAGAAGAGCCCCAGCAGCAGGCCCTTGAAGGGTTCGAGGTCGGTCTCGAGTTCGTGGCGGAATTCGGAACTCGCCAGCACAACCCCGGCGAGGAATGCCCCGAGGGCAGGCGAGAGGCCCACGAGCATCATCGTGAAGGAGATGCCCACCACAATCAGCAGCGCCAGGGCCGTATACATCTCACGCAGCTTCGCGAGGTGGATGTAGCGGAACACAGGCCGGGTGAAGAAGATCCCGACGACGATGATCCCGACGATCGCGCCGATGGTCACGAGTGTCACGCCCCACGCGGGCAGGCTGTCGATGAAGGAGAAGGCCGCATCGGCAGGGGAGCTGCCGTGGTCCGTGCCATGGCCCGCGTCCTCGGCAGGATCGAGCGTGATAGAGCCGTCGGGGGACATCACCGCAGGCGGCAGGGTCACGGCAATGAGCGGCAGGAAGGCCAGCATCGGGATCACCGCGATGTCCTGCACCAGCAGGACCGAGAACACGGAGCGCCCGCCTGCCGTCTGCATCAGCCCCTTTTCGGTGAGGGTCTGGAGCACGATCGCGGTGGAACTGAGCGACAGCGTGAGGCCGACGGCGAGCGATACGCCCCAAGACTGACCGTAGGCCATCGCAATACCCATGATCGCCAGCGTGCTCAGCACCACCTGCAGCCCGCCGAGCCCCACAAGCTTGTGGCGCAGGTCCCATAGGGCGCGCGGCTCCAGCTCCAGCCCGATCAGGAAGAGCATCATCACCACGCCGAATTCCGCGAAGTGCTGCAGATCCTTGGTCTCGGCGCCGACGAGGCCCAGCACCGGACCGATCAGGATCCCCGCCGCGAGGTAGCCCAGAACAGAGCCGAGCCCGAGCCGCGCGGCGAAGGGCACCGCGATCACGGCTGCGGCGAGGTAGATCGTGGCCTGAAATAGAAAACCTTCCATGTGGATCCTTTGCGGGTTGGCGCGGTCAGAGCGGCAGGGGGCCGTCGCGTTTGAGTTGATCCATCACGATCTGGCTGTGCACGCGGGCGACCGCATTGTGGCGCAGCAACACCTCGTGAATCAGCATGTTCAGGGCAGGCAGATCTTCACAGTAGACCCGCAGCAGGTAATCCGCATCCCCTGTCATGGTCCATGCGCTCACAATCTCGGGACGGGTGGTGACCAGACGGGCGAAGCTAGCCGAATGCTCCGGCCCGTGGGTGCCCAGATGCACCTGCACGAAGCCCTGAACGGCGAGCCCGAGACTGCGCGGATCGAGCCGTGCGGTATAGCCGCGGATCACGCCCTCGGCCTCCAGCCGCTGGCGCCGCCGCCCGGCCTGCGACGACGACAGATGCAGCTGCTCCCCCAACTCATGCGCGGTGAGATGGGCGTCCTTTTGCAGGGCGGCGAGCAGTGCCTTGTCGGTTTTATCAAGTCCCATGCGCGTTTTCCGTATTCACGGCACACATCATGCGGGGTTTGCGCGGGATTGGCCAGTGCGCTGCATGAATTCGCGCAAATATCGCAAGGCAGGATCTGCATAATGGCTAAAATTTCCACTCAGAGGAGAACCGCCATGGGTCCGTTCCCGCATGATGCCCCGAAATCCGTCATTTCCGCCGATAATCCCGCCGGTACGGATGGCTTCGAATTCGTCGAATTCGCGTCGCCGAACCCAGAGGAGCTGCGCGAAGTGTTTCGCAAGATGGGTTACGCCCATGTCGCCAACCACAAGACCAAGGCGATCGAGCTTTGGCAGCAGGGCGATATCACCTACGTGCTGAACCACGACCCCGACAGCTTTGCCGCGGGCTTCGTGGAGCTTCATGGCCCCTGCGCGCCCTCGATGGGCTGGCGCGTAGTCGATGCGCAAAAGGCGCTTGCCCATGCGGTGGCCAACGGGGCGCAGGAATACACCGGCGACGGCAAGGTGCTCGACGTGCCCGCGATCATGGGGATCGGCGGCTCGCTCTTGTACTTCGTGGATCAGTATTACGACACCTCGCCCTATAACTGGGAATACGACTGGATCGCGCAGTCCAAGCCCGAGGGCGTCGGTTTCTACTACCTCGACCACCTGACGCATAACGTGTTCAAGGGCAACATGGACAAATGGTTCCGGTTCTATGGCGACCTGTTCAACTTCCGCGAGATCCGGTTCTTCGACATCGAGGGAAAGTTCACCGGGCTCTTCTCGCGCGCGCTGACGTCCCCCTGCGGACGCATCCGCATCCCGCTCAACGAGGACCGCGGCGAGACAGGTCAGATTGTGGCCTATCTCAAGAAATACAATGGCGAGGGGATCCAGCACATCGCGGTGGGTGCGCGCGACATCTACGACGCGACCGATGCGATTGCCGACAACGGTCTGCGCTTCATGCCGCCGCCGCCGGATGCCTATTACGCGCTAAGCAATACGCGGGTGGTGGGCCACGAGGAACCACTCGACCGGATGCAGAAGCACGGCATCCTCATCGACGGCGAAGGCGTCGTCGAACTGGGTGGAGGGGCCGGGCGCGAGACGCGCATCCTGCTCCAGATCTTCTCCAAGACGGTGATCGGGCCCATCTTCTTCGAGTTCATCCAACGCAAGGGCGACGACGGCTTCGGGGAGGGGAATTTCAAGGCGCTCTTCGAAAGCATCGAGCAGGAGCAGATCGACAGCGGCGAACTCACAGGTTGAGGCGCGCTGCCGCTCAACCGGAAAAGGCGCGGAGCAGTTGCTTCGCGCCTTCGTCTTTTGTGCTTTTGCTGTAATGCTTTACGGCATCTTGAGCACCACGTTGCGTCCGCCTTTCGTATAGCGCAGCTCGGATGTGTCGATGGCGGAGACGCGGCCGCCGTCGATGCGGTCGCCCACGCTGACCTTCTGGTAGCGCCCGTTGGCCAGCCGCACCAATGCGCGGCGGCTTGAGGGTTTGCCGTAGACGCCGATGAGGTTGACGCGGCGCAGGTTGATTGCGTTCGTGACCGTGGCGCTGCGCGCGACAGTGGCCTTGGACGGGATGCTTGGCTGTACCGTACGGGGCGCGACCGATGCCGCGGCGGCCACGCGTGTCTCCTGTGCGGGGGCGGTGCTGCGCTCGGCGCGGCGCACGATGCGGTCGAAATTGCGCGGGCGCGTGTCGGGCCGGATCGACTGTGCTGTGGCAAGGCGCGTGGCGTCCTGAATGGCGGCGGAGGGGGCGATCACGGTCGGGTGCGGTATCGCGAGGGCGGCAGCAGCGGCAGCCGTCGCGGCCTGTGCCGCAGCGGCTGCGGTCTCTTCCTGCAGGGCGACTTCCGCTGCGCGCGCGGCCTGCGCCGCTTCTTCCGCCTCAGCGGCTTCCGCGGCGCGGTCCTGAATGGAGCTGGGACGCAGGCTGGGCCGATAGGCAGCAAGCTCGATCCGGCTAACCCCGCCGAGCTGCGCACGCTCCGCCCGTTCCGCCAGACCGATGGGCCGGTTTCGAGGCCGGAAACCGGCGAGGGGTGACGTTGGGGCAACGGCGGCGGCGACCGCGGCGGAGGCAACCCCGAGCCGGGTGCTGGTCGATGGCGGCTTGAGCGGCGGGCTGGCAGCGACAAGCGTAAAGCCACCCGGCGCGATCACTCCCTCCGGCGTGGGCACGATCAGGCCCTCCGCATCGAGGGTGGTCTGCTGGCCGAACGGCTGCGGTGAGACGACTGCGGCCAGCTGCACATCGGTATCGAACGTCTCGGGTGCGGGCAGGGCGATGGCGTCGCTCGCGCTGCTGACCGCGTCGATGCTGCCATGGTAGACCGGCGCCACGTCCATCGCGGGCGCGGAGAGCGACGTCACGGGCGCGAGGGGCCAGATGCCGGTCACCGCGTAACGCGCGGCGGCTTCCTGCTCTGTGATCACAGGGCGCTGCGGCTCCGCGCGCGGGTTCTGCAACGCGTCGAGCACGGCGGTGTCTTCGGCAGAGAGAACGGGATCGAGCGCGGCGATCTGCACCCCCTCCGGCTCCGTTTCCGACACGGCATCTTCCGTCGCCCGGATCACCTCCGGATCGATCTGGTTCTCGGGGGCGGAGGCGGTGGTGCGGCGCGCATCATCGCGCAGAAGGCCCGCGATCCCGTCATCGAGAAACACCGCCGCCCATGCCGCGACACCGGCAAGGAAAACCAGCAGGATTACCGTCATGATCAGCCCGAGGAAACGAGGCTTGCCGCCGACCTCCGCGGTGCGGGCACCAAAGACCGTCATCCGCTCCGCTTCGGTGCCTGCGGGCTCGATCTCGGGGATGGGCACGGGCAGGGGGGCCGCAGCACGCTTGCGTGGCTTGCGTCGGCTCAGAAAGCCGCTGAAGCCGCGCTTATCCTCGACCGGCGCCAGCTCGGCTGCGTCCGCCGCCATCTGCGGCGGTGGCGCGAGCGAGCTGCTGTCGGGCGCGGGCAGGCTCTCGCCCGTGCGCTGCGCCCCACCCAGCGGTCGTGCCGGTGCAACGGAAGGAGTTGAGCGCCTGCTCGAGAAGCTCTGCGCAGCCGAAAGCGTCGGCTTGCGCGGGGCGGCTCCCTCTGGCGGAGCTTCGGGACCGGCAGCTTTCTCTTGAGAGGCAGAAATCCCCTGCGTCTTGGCGGGCTGCTCGGGCACGGCAAGATCCAAGGGAGGCAGTTCCGCCGTCTTGGCCAGCGTCACAGGCTTATCGGCTTCGGGCGCGGATTTCGCAGCTTGCCGCGCTGGGATTGCGGTCTCCTCCGGCTCTTGCGCTGCCTTTGGCTGATCTGGCGTGGCGTCCGCTGCTTCGGGCTCTGTCACCGCAGGCTCGGTTGCCTCGACATCCTCCGCAGGATCCGGTTCCGCGCTGGCCGGGGTATCCGCGACCGAGGGCGCAGCCTCTTCCACCATCGCTTTTCCAGCGATGTCGGAGGCGCTGACGGTCCCCACGATCACCACGGCGATGCCGTCGGGCTCGACCGTCTCGCCCGGCTCAAGCAACGCCTGTGCGCCTTCGGTCATGCCGAAAAACGGCTCGCCCAGGTACGCGGCATCGCCCGGTACGGCGACAAAGCTCACCGGGTGAAAGCGGTTCTCCACCGCGAAGGCTTCCGCCTCCGCCAGCGTCTCGCGCGCGACGGCAGCGATATGGGTCTGCGCGCCGTCGATGCTGATGTCATAGGCAAGCTCGGGCAGCGTGTAGGGCGTGGCATCGACCAGCGCCAATTCGGCGGCCTTGCGCCGGTCGGCATCCGACATGTCGGGCGTGTCGATCGTCAGGTATTTGATCTGGCTTTCGGGGATGACTAGCTTGGTCCGCAACCCGCCCGGCTCAAGGCTCGTCGCCGTCTTGCGCAGGATCGCAAGCTCGCCCGCGAGGTCGTCGGAGCTGACCGCGACCTCGCCTATCTCACGCCAGCCGCCCGCCGCGCGATGAAGCAATTTAATGCCGTCAAATGAGAGGGAAAGAGCAAAATTCGGCTTCATGTGTCGCCTTTACCACGGGTCCGGTTTACCAACAACTTCCTGCACCTTCATGGTAGATCAGAAGCGCTTGCAAGAAAAGGTCCGCAGCCGGATTTTGGCGGAGTGGCAAGACCCCGCGCACCGGGCATCACCGGGTGCGCGGGGGAAGGTTCGGATCAGGCCGTGGCCTGGGCCAGCGCCTGGTCGAGATCGGCGATCAGATCATCCGCATCCTCGGTGCCGATGGACACCCGCACCACGTTAGGGCCCGCGCCCGCCGCTTCCTGCTGCGCCGCCGTCAACTGGCGGTGGGTGGTGGAGGCGGAGTGGATGATCAGCGACCGCGTATCGCCCAGGTTCGCCACATGGCTGAAGACCTCGAGCGCATTAACCAGCTTCACGCAGGCGTCATAGCCGCCCTTGACCGCGAAAGTGAAAAGCCCGCCCGCGCCCTTGGGGCAGACGGTCTTGGTACGTTCATAGTAGGGCGAGGATTTGAGCCCCGCATAGGTCACGTAATCGATGCGCGGATCGGCCTCGAGCCATGCGGCGATCTTTTCGGCGTTGGCCACGTGACGCTCCATCCGCAGGCTCAGCGTCTCTGTGCCCATGAGCGTGTAATGCGCCGCCTGCGGGTTCAGGGTCATGCCCAGGTCGCGCAGGCCGATGGCGATCCCGTGGAAGGTGAACGCGAGGTTGCCGAAGGTCTCATGGAACTTGAGGCCGTGATAGGCGGGCTCGGGCTGGCTCAGCGAGGGGAACTTATCTGTCGCGGACCAGTCGAACTTGCCCGAATCCACGACGCAGCCGCCGGTGACGGTGCCGTTGCCGGTGAGGTATTTGGTCAGCGAATGCACCACCAGCGTCGCGCCATGCTCGATCGGGCGGCACAGGTACGGCGTGGCGGTGGTGTTGTCGATGATGAGCGGGATCTGTGCCGCATCCGCGATGTCCGCGATGGCGCGCACATCCATGATGTAGCCGCCCGGATTGGCGATCGCCTCGCCGAAAACGGCGCGGGTGTCGTCGTCAATCGCGGCCTTCACCGCGTCCAGATCGTCGAAATCGACGAACTTAACTTCCCAGCCGAAACGCTTGATCGTGTGGGAGAATTGCGTGACCGTCCCACCGTAGAGCCGGGTGGAGGCGACGATGTTGCGGCCCGGTGCCATCAGCGGAAAGAGCGCCATGATCTGCGCTGCGTGACCCGACGCGCAGCACACCGCGCCAACGCCGCCCTCGAGCGTCGCGACGCGTTCCTGGAGCACGGCGACTGTCGGGTTGGTGAGGCGCGAGTAGATGAAGCCCACCTCCTGCAGGTTGAAGAGCGCGGCTGCGTGATCGGCGTCGCGGAACACATAGGCGGTGGTCTGATAGATGGGGGTCTGGCGGGCGCCGGTGGCGGGGTCGGGGCGCGCACCTGCGTGGATCTGCAGCGTATCGAAACCGTGTGACATGGTATCTCCTTCAGGGTTGTTGCGCCAAGCGATAAGGGATTGCACCCGCTCAGACAAGAGAGGTGCGGCAGGCAGGGAAGGCAGCGCCAGCGTCCGCGATTTTTCGGAAAAGCGTCGCGCACCTAGGGGCTGTGCGCGAACGGCTGTTTTGGCTGTAACCTGTTTACCACATCTTAAATCATACTCTACGTGTATGTTGACAGGTCGGCTTTCATATCATACACCACAAGTATGCTGAGGTCAGGAGACACACAAATGACAAAGATCGAAAAAATCAAGAACGACAACACAAGCAAGGCCGTAAAGGCTGGTAATCGCACGAAACCCGCAAGGGGTGGCAAGGCCGACGCAGGGGCGGCGAAGGACGGCGCCAAGGCGACAGGCCGCGCACGCCATCTCGAAAAGATGGAGAAGGCGTCGACCGTAACCTTCACGCTGGAAATCCCGGTGCGCAAGTTCATGGATGCGCAGGCCAAGGCGGCCGGCATGAACATGACCCACTACATGCAGCGGCTGGTGGAGAACCACGTGATCGAGACCGGTGGCGCGGATGAGCCCCTGGCCTTGCGTCTGGCGGCCAAGCGCCAAGTGATCGACCGGGTCGTGGCACTCGCGACAAAGCTCGATGCGGATGGCAAGTTTGACGAAAACTTCATCCTGACCGTCGTGAACGAGGCGGGCAAGGACGCCGAATTCAAGACGCATTATGAGGCAGCGCTCGATGTGGACGCCTCCGAAGGCGAGGCGAAGGTCAAGCGCGCGCGCGTTTCGCTCAACCAGCAGATCGGCCGGATGATCAAGAAATCCGTCGGCGCCCGGTCCAAGCGTAACCCGCAGGGCCAGATCGCCCGCGGTCAGGCGACGGATACGTTCATCGCCACCTACACGCTGCTGGAGAAGCCCGAAGCGGCCTGAAACAGCCCTCGTAGGCTCATGTAATACATCAAGAAGGGCTGGCAACATGCTGGCCCTTCAGTATTTTCCGTCCGCTTCAGCGCATCCAGTAGCCGTTGGACTTGAGTTGGTTGCGGATCGCCTGTTCCTTGCGCGGCAGGTTTTCGCGGTCAAAGAGCGCGCGCGCCTTGGCGCCGCGGCCCTGATAGATCATCCGCTTGATCGGGTCGTAGGTCTTGAGAACCTTCTTGATCCGGTTGGGCGTCGTCACATGTTCCAGCACCGCGACGGTGTGGTCGCTCTCGCGGGCATAGAGCATCGGCAGCAGACGGTAGTGGCAGCTGACCTCTCCGTCTAGCAGACCCTCGGGCAGCGCATCGCGCCCACCCCCCAGCGCATGGATCACAAGTGGCAGCGCCACCTGATCGAGCCAGGGATCGAAGCTCTGCGCGCAAAGCTCCACCGGCGGCGCGTCACGGATGGCCAGAGCGTATTCCAGAAACCGCGCACCGAAGAGCTGCGGGCATTTATAAAAGAAGAAACCTGCGTTGAAGTAGAGATAGCGGCGCCAGTATTCGTCGGGCTGGCCGAGGTCCAGCGAACTTTCGAAGTCGAGGCCGAACTTGTCATAGAGCGATTTCCACAGGCCGGTATAGCCGGGCCCGTAGAGCTGTGGTTGCGGCCACGTCCCCTCGCGGCGCAGGGAGGCGCCGGGGCGCTCGAAATCGAAGGGCACGGCGCACAGATCGCCGGTGATGAGCGTGTCGGTGTCGAAGAACACGAAGGGTTCGCCTTCGGGCAGGGCGAACAGCATCTCGATCTTGTTGCCGAACGGGTAGGCTTCGCCGAAGTGCTTGCTCTCGAAGGGAATGATCTCGGCGCCGAGCTCCGTCAGCGCGTCGCGCAGGGGCTGGTTGCGGATCGATGGATCCTTGCGCCACAGAGGGCCCGGCTGCGGTTCGGCCACGAGGATGCGGCCCGCGAATCCGGGGCTCATGGCGCGCAGCGAGGCCACGAAAATCAATGCTTCATAGGCGAGGCGGCCCTGCTGGCCCACGATGGCCACGTTGAATGTAGGTTGTCTGGGCGCTTCGCGTGCCATGCCTGTCCCCGTATCTGCCTAGTGCTGCCTTCGCCCCGCAGCTTTGCGCTGAGGCCGCAGGCGGGCCGCGCTTGTCCCGCGCTTTGGCCTTGGACGCAGTATAATGGGCGGGAGGGGTTTTGAAAGGCGGCATTTGGATCGCGCGGGCGGGGCATGCTCGTGCCATCCTCGCCTGCGGCGCAGATCGGGGGCGGGGGCCATTGCGTCAACGCCCGGTGTCAGTCGAACCCCGCTTTGGTTAGCGCTTCGATGATGACCTCGCGATATTCCTCGCTCGCGACGATCTGCGAGATACCTTGCGCCGTCAGAAAGGGGTAGCGCGCCAGAGCCTCGGCGCGGTATTTCTCCGCCTGCTCCGGCTGGCCCAGCATGGCGTGCGCGCCTGCGCGGAACATCAGGCTTGCGGGTTCCTCCGTTGTGCGGTCCGGAAAGGCGTCGAAGATGTCGAGCACCGCCTGGTATTGCCCGAGCATCAGATTGGAGCTAATCGGGCAGTTCAGCTGATCCTCGCGCGGGTAGGGGTCGATCCTGAGCGCGCGTTCGGACGCTTCCAGCGCTTGCTGCGGGCGCCCGGAAAACATCAGGATGCTGCACCGCTCTGCATGGCTCGCCGCGCTGTTGGGATTGAGTTCCAGCGACTTGTCAATTGACCGCTCCGCAGCCGACAGGTCACCCGAGTACTTCTGGCTCGCCGCCAGCAACTCATAGGCGCCGACGTTAAAGGGATCGAGTGCGATGGCGCGATTTGCAAGGTCGCTTGCCGATTGCAGGGAGTTCTGGGGGCGGAAGGTCCAGCCGAAGGCCAGATCGTTGATGTGGGTATTGCCGAGTGCGACGAGCGCATCGGCGTAGTTCGGATCTTCTTCCAGTGCCTGTTCGAAGAGCGCGCGCGCGCCGCTGTTGCCGTCGCGTACGACCTGCCGCATCATGTCGCGGCCCTTGAGCACCAGGTCATAGGCCGTGAGGCTCTCCGTCGGAACGGTCGCGATCCGCGTCTCCTCCTGCAGGGTCACGCGCAGCGCGAGCGCCGCCACGACCTGCCGCACGAGCCGGTCCTGCACCTCGAAGAGATCGGTCAATTCCTCGTCATACCGTTGCGACCAGATCAGCACGCCGTTGGTGGCATCGCTGAGCTGTACGTTGATGCGCAGGTTCGCCTCCGACCGCTGGATTGAGCCTGTCACGACGTAGCTGGCGCCCAGATCCGCAGAGAGTTGCGTCACCGGCACGGATTGCTCCTTGTAGGGGGCCACTGCGCTCCATGACAGCACCAGCAGATCCGAAAAACGGCCGAGCGAGCCGATGAGCTCTTCGGTGACACCATCGCCGAAGTAGCTGTCCTGCGCGGCGCTCCGGCTCTCGAAGGGGAGCACGACGATGGCAGGCTTCTGCACAGCGGTCGCGATCTGGGGGCCATCGGCCGCCTGCTGGGCCGGGTCATCCGTGGGTACGCCAAAAAGCCCTGAAAAGAACGCGGCGGCGGCCAGTCCGCAGACTGCGAGGCCCGCCACAAGGGGCAGGGCGATCCCGCGCCGCTTCTTCGGCGGGGTAGTGGTCTGTCTGGCGGCCCCTTGCGCGCTGACGACGGCGAAGACATGCAGCGGGACGTCGATGTTCTTGACCGCATGCTGTCCGCGATCCTCGAAGTTGACCTGCAAACGGTTCCCGACCTGCTCCCTGAACGCGGCGGAGACCGCGATGCCGCCGGGATCAGCAAGCGCTTCGGTACGAGCGGCGACGTTGACGCCATTGCCGAAAATATCATCGCCATCCAGAATGATGTCGCCGATGTTGAGTCCGATCCGAAACTCGAGCCGCTCTGCCTCCGGCAAGCCCGCGTTCGCATCGTGCAACTTTTCCTGACCGGCAAGTGCGGATGAGAGCGCATCGACGACGCTGTCGAAAATGGCGAGCACGGCATCACCGGCGGTGCCTACCACGCGGCCATTGTGCGCGCGCAGCGCCTCATAGAGCAACGCGCGGTGCGCCATCAGCCGCGCATGCGTACCGCCCTCATCCTGCGCCATGAGGCGGCTGAAGCCGACCACATCCGCATGCAGAACGGCCGCCAGCCGCCGCCCGGACGCACTTCCGGTCTCCGGCGGGTCGCCTGCCTTATCGCTCATCGGTGTGGCCCTTGTCGCAAATCCGCCTGCTTTCTGGTCTTCACGTTCCTGTGCCCGGTCGCAAACTCATTGGCTCGTCAACCGAACTGCGATACACTTTTGTTCATTGATTAACAGACTCTCAGGAGATTTAACGCAATGCAACTAAACGCCAAACGATTTCTGGCCGCCGCGGCCTGCGCCTTCATGCTTCTTTCCTCGGCTGCATCGGCGGACCAAGTCAACACCAATGGCGATAACATCGCAATCGAGGGGTATGACCCGGTCGCTTATTTCACACAGTCGCGCCCGGTTCCCGGCGTGCCCGAGTTCCGGTCGGAATGGCAGGATGCGACCTGGCAGTTCTCCTCCGCCGAGCATCAGGCGCTTTTTGAGGAAAACCCAGAGAAATACGCACCACGCTACGGCGGCTTTTGTTCCGGAGCGATGTCGGTACGAGGGACTAAGGCCAGCATCAAGCCGGAGCACTGGATGATCGTTGATGGCAATCTTTTCCTGGGGGGCCAATCCATGGATTTCTTCAAGGATGAGACCACGGCCAAGATCGACCGTGCCGATGACAACTGGGAGGCGCTGAACTGAGCCTGCCGAGGCTTGGCCTTCCGCGAACAGACTTTTGTGCGCCGCCTTCGGGCGGCGCCTAGAACAGGCGCGTCGGAGCGTAGCGTACGCGCCTCGGACTGAATATGGGATAAAATCTGAAGTGGTGGGCGACCCTGGAATCGAACCAGGCGTGCGTCTCCGCGAGGGAGTTACAGTCCCCTGCCACACCTTGCGGCCTGTCGCCCACTGGCGCGGTGATTACCTTCGGGCCTTTGGGGCGTCAACACCTAAATCCGCCGGTTTGACCCAACGCCCCCGCGGTGAACGGGCGCGCGTCAGGGCAAGGCTTGGCCATCGCGCGCCAAACGGATAGACGGGTCCAAAGACGTGCGTTGCTGCGCGGTGGCTCGGGGGACGGGAATGAAGAAACCGAAATGGGTGGTGGCCAAGGAGCAGGGCAAAAAGGAGGAGTCGCGCGAGACGCTGTGGCTCTTCGGCCTGCATGCGGTGCGCGATGCGCTGATGAACCCCGCACGCGTCAAGGTCACGCTGATGGTCACGCCGAATGCGCTCGCCAAGCTACAGGATGCGGTGGCGGCCAGCGGGATCGAGCCGCAGGTCGTGGACCCGCGCAAGTTCCGCCCCCCGATTGATCCGGGCTCGGTACATCAAGGAGCAGTGCTGGAGGTCAAGCCGCTCGATTGGGGGCGGATGGAGGATGTCTGCATCGGCGATGCGGCGCCGCGGGTGATCCTGCTCGACCGGGTGACGGATCCGCATAATGTGGGCGCGATCCTGCGCTCGGCGGAGGTGCTCGGCGCCTCCGCTGTGATCGGCACACGGCACCATTCCGCACCCGAGACCGGGGCGCTCGCCAAGACCGCCTCCGGCGCGCTGGAACGGCAGCCTTACCTGCGCATCCGCAACCTGGCCGATGGCATCCGGGAATTGCAGGCGATGGGCTACATGGTGCTTGGCCTCGACGGGGAGGCGGAGATGACCATAGAGACCGCGGTGGCCGGCAAGAAGGACCGCCCCATCGCGCTGGTGCTTGGGGCGGAAGGGCCGGGACTGCGCGAGAAGACCCGCGAGACGGTCGATGCGCTGGTGCGGATCGACGCGGGCGGTGGATTTGGCTCGCTCAACGTCTCAAATGCTGCCGCGATCGCCCTATATGCCACCAAGGATCACGGATAAGGAGAGGGGTCATCGCCCATCCATCGAAAATCGCCACCTGCTGTCACTGCGGCACGCGGGCCATGCTGCGCCTCGATGCGGGCCACCACACGCTGAGTTGTGCCAATTGCGGTGCGCCGCTCAACCGGATGAAGGCTGTGCCCCTCGCTGCAGCCGCCCCAAAGCCCGCCGTGACCCACCAGCCGCGTGCACCCAAGCTGCGCAAGCTGCCCGAGGCGCCGCCACCGGTCAAACGCTCCAAGCCGCCCAAGCGGCGCAAGAGCCTTTTCCGCAAGCTCGCGGAGGAGGCCTTTGACCTCGTTGAGGATATTTTTGATTGAGACGCTGGAGCAAGACGGGGTATGGGCCGGGAGTATGCGGCAGCCCCTTTTTTCGATGCGGGACGTGCTTACCGGTGTGGCATGGAACACCTGATCGGCGATAGTCCCCGTTCCGGCCTATTCAGCCTCCCGGCACCATCGGGGAGGTTTGTTTTCCTGCGCGCGCGGTGTAGAAGCGTCGCATGACCTATTCCGACCGCTTTCTCAAAGACATCCTGTCGCGGACCAAGCGCGTGGCGCTCGTCGGCGCCTCCGACAATCCTGTGCGCGCGAGCTATTTCGTCGGGCGCTACCTGTCGCTTCGGGGCATGGAGGTGATCCCGGTCAATCCGGCGCTGGAGGGTCAGACGCTTTTCGGGGCCACGGCAGTGGCGTCGCTGTCCCAGATCGAGGGGCCGATTGATATGGTGGATATCTTTCGCCGCTCCGACGCGGTGCCCCCGATCGTGGAAGAGGCGCTCGCGCAGGTGGAGGGGCTGCGCACGGTCTGGATGCAGATCGGCGTGGAGCATGCGGAAGCGGCGGCGATGGCCGAAGCGCGCGGGATCGACGTCGTGCAGAACCGTTGCCCCAAGATCGAGTACCAACGTCTCTTCGGCGAGCTGCGCAAGGGCGGATTCGCGACGGGTGTGATTTCGAGCAAGCTGTGACGGCAGGCGCGCCCGCCTGGCCGCAACGCCCCCGCTCAGCGGTTTTTCTTTTCCTCGATCCCAGAGATTGACTGCCGCGCGGCGAGGGTGGCCATCACCCGCGACAGGGGGACGTCGCGGGCCGCGAGCATGACCAGCAGGTGGTAGAGCACATCGGCGGCTTCGGACGCGAGCGCGGCCTTGTCGTCTTTCACCGCTTCGATGATGGCTTCGATGGCTTCCTCACCGAATTTCTCGGCGCATTTCTCGGGGCCCTTGGCGAGCAGCTGGGCGGTCCAGCTGCTGGCAGGGTCGGCGGACTTGCGCGCGAGGATGGTGGCGTAAAGGTCGTCGAGTGTCATGTGAGCCTCATCGGGATGCCTGCGGCGGCCATATGCTGTTTGGCCTCGTGAATGGTGAATTCGCCGAAATGGAAGATGGAGGCCGCGAGCACGGCAGACGCTCCGCCCTTCGTTACGCCCTCCACCAGATGATCGAGCGTGCCGACCCCGCCCGAGGCAATCACCGGCATGCTCACCGCATCCGAGATGGCGCGGGTGAGGGGCAGGTTGAAGCCCTGTTTCGTGCCGTCGCGGTCCATGGAGGTCAGCAGGATCTCGCCCGCACCCTTTTCCATCATGGTGATAGCGAATCCGACAGCATCGATACCGGTCGGCTTGCGCCCGCCATGGGTGAAGATCTCCCATTTGCCGGGCGAGACTGTCTTGGCGTCGATGGCCGCGACGATGCACTGGCTGCCGAATTGATCGGCGGCGCGGGCCACCACATCGGGATCGGCCACCGCGGCGGAGTTGAAGCTGACCTTGTCCGCGCCCGCAAGCAGGAGCGCGCGCACGTCCGCCACGGTCCGTACGCCACCGCCTACGGTCAGCGGGATGTAGCAATGCTCGGCAGTGCGGCGTACGAGGTCGAACATGGTGCCGCGGTTTTCATGCGTCGCGTGAATGTCGAGAAAGCACAGCTCATCCGCCCCGGCAGCGTCATAGGCGATCGCGGCATCGACCGGATCGCCCGCATCGCGCAGGCCCACGAAATTCACGCCCTTGACCACGCGGCCGTCGGCGACGTCGAGGCAGGGGATGATGCGGGTCTTGAGCATGGGAATTCTCTACGCGGCTGGAGCGGGCGGGGCAAGCGCGCAGGGGTCAGCCGCGCATCAGCGCGAGCGCCTGTGCAAGGTCGATGGCGCCGTCATAGAGCGCACGGCCCGAGATCGCGCCGCTGATCACCTTCGTTTCCTTGAGCGCCTGCAGGTCCGCGAGCGAGGACACGCCGCCCGACGCGATTACCGGGATGTTCACGGCGCGGGCCAGCGCGGCGGTGGCATCGATGTTCGGCCCGCCCATCGCGCCGTCGCGCAGGATGTCGGTGTAGATGATCGCGGCAACGCCTGCATCTTCAAAGGATTTGGCCAGATCCGTGACCATGACGTCCGTTTCCTCCGCCCAGCCCTTGGTCGCGACACGGCCGTTGCGCGCGTCGATGCCGACGGCGACCTGATCGGGGAAGGCGCGGGCGGCCTCGCGCACCAGATCGGGGTTCTCGACCGCAACGGTACCGAGGATCACGCGGGCGAGGCCCTTGTCCAGCCAGCCTTCGATGGTGGCCATGTCGCGGATCCCGCCGCCGAGCTGTGCAGGGACGCGGCAGCGCTTCAGGATCGCCTCGACCGGTGCGGCGTTCACAGGGGTGCCCGCGAATGCGCCGTTGAGATCCACCAGGTGCAGCCACGCACAGCCCGCATCGACGAATGCCTGCGCCTGCGCCGCGGGATCATCGCTGAAAACGGTCGAGCGCGCCATGTCACCATGCACGAGGCGCACGGCCTGGCCGTCCTTTGAGGTCGATCGCGGGGTAGAGGATCATGGGCGGGGTGTCCTTTGGGCTGCTGTGCGCGCGGTTTTGCACGGAATGAGGCCATGTGCAACGCGACCTCACGTCAGTCTTGCCTGCCGCGCCCCGGCTGCGCCATGGTGGCGCAGATTTCGGGAGGATCCTCAATGAAAACGATCATGATGGCGGCTGCCGCCGCACTACTGGCCGCTGGGGCCGCAGCTGCCGATCCGGCTGTGGGCACGTGGAAGACGGAAGTGGACGACGGCGCCTATGCGCATGTCAACGTCGCGACCTGCGGCGCGAACCTTTGCGGCACCATTGCGCGCACCTTCAACAACACGGGCGAATATGCCTCCGCCAATCTCGGCAAGACCCTCGTCTGGGACATGACGCCGGGCGGCGGTGGCGCCTATTCGGGCGGCCAGATCTGGCAGCCCTCGACCGGCAAGACCTACAAGTCCAAGATGGCGCTTTCGGGCAATAAGCTGCTGGTCTCCGGCTGTGTCGGGCCAATCTGCCGCAAGCAAACTTGGACGCGGGTGAAGTAAGCCGCGGCGGAATTGCCGTTTCGCGGCGCGCGCGCCTTGAAATACTGGCATTTCTCCAGGAGGCCTCCGGATTTACGATAGGAATACGTCCCTGTTCCCATGCAGCTTTGCCCTTCCGATCTGGGAGGCCTCCGCCAACAAGCTGCTGCGCGTGCGCATGCAGGTCGAGGGCAATCTGATGGGCTTCTACAATAGCGCCGAAGACGCCGGCCGCGACGCGGTCTGGCGCCGGGTGCGCTAGGGCTTCCAGCGCAGGAAGTTGGCGATCAGGCGCAGGCCCGTGGTCTGGCTCTTTTCCGGATGGAACTGCATGCCCAGCATGTTGTCGCGCCCGATGATGGCGGTGACGTCGCCTGCGTAGTCCACATGGGCGAGCCGCTGGGACATGTCGGCCACGGCCATGTGATAGCTGTGCACGAAATAGGCGTGATCGCCGGTGGCCAGCCCGTCGAACACCGCGTGCGGCGCATCGAGCACCAGATCGTTCCAGCCCATGTGCGGCACCTTCAGCGCCGGATCGGCGGGCGTGATGCGCGTGACCTCGCCCGCGACCCAGTCGAGCCCGCGGGTATCCTCGTGTTCGCGGCCCCAGGTCGCCATCAGCTGCATGCCGACGCAAATGCCGAGGAAGGGGCGGCCCCTCGTCACGACAGCATCCAGCAAGGCATCGTAGATGCCGCTGCGACCCTGAAGTGCCGCCATGCAGGCGGGGAAGGCGCCATCGCCGGGCAGCACGATACGGTCCGCACGCGCGATCACCTCCGCATCGGCGGTCACCGTCACCTCGCCTGCGTCCACTTCGCGGGCCATCCGTTCGAACGCCTTATGGGCGGAGTGCAGGTTGCCGCTTTCGTAGTCGATGAGCGCGGTCAGCATTCAGAGCATGCCCTTGGTCGAAGGGATCGCATCGGCCTTGCGCGGATCGGTCTCCAGCGCAGCGCGCAACGCGCGCGCGACCGCCTTGAACGCGGCCTCGGCGATGTGGTGTGCGTTGAGCCCGTGCAGCTGGTCCACGTGGAGCGTGATGCCGCCATGCGTACTCAGCGCCTGGAAAAACTCGCGCACGAGTTCGGTGTCGAACGTCCCGATCTTGGCGCTGGGAAATGCCACGTTCCAGACGAGGAAGGGACGGCCGGACAGATCGAGGGCCGCGCGCACCAGCGCGTCGTCCATCGGCAGAAGGCAGGCGCCGTAGCGCACGATGCCGCGCTTGTCGCCCACGGCCTCGCTTAGGGCCTGCCCCAGCGCGATGCCCACATCCTCGACGGTGTGGTGATCGTCGATATGCAGATCGCCGCTGCAGCGCACCGTCATGTCGATGAGCGCGTGGCGCGACAACTGGTCGAGCATGTGATCGAAGAACCCCACGCCGGTCTGGTTGTCATAGACGCCGGTGCCGTCGAGGTCGATCTCGACGCTGATGTCGGTTTCGGCGGTGGTGCGGGTGATGCGGGCCTTGCGCATGGGGGCCTCCGTTGACAGATTTGTGTCCTTATAACAGTGCGCGGCGGCGCGCCAAGGGGAGATGGGGGATTGCAGCGCGCAGGGCGCTGTGCCAGCCTAGGCTCAGGCATCGCGCAGGAGCAGCCCCGTTGAGCACATGTGTCTTTATCCAGATCCGCTGCCGTCCCGGCACGACCTACAAGGTGGCCGAGGCGATCTCCCTGCGTGAGTTCCATTCCGAGCTCTACTCGACCTCGGGCGATTATGACCTGCTGATGAAGGCCTATATTCCTACGGGGCAGGACGTGGGGATCTACATCAACGACAATCTGCTGGACATCGAGGGGATCGAGCGGTCGCTGACCACTATGACGTTCAAGGTATTTTGATGCGTCTGCTGGTCCTCGTGCTCGCCCTCGTGGCGGGCGGTGCCGCGGCAGCGCAGCGCGTCTACGAGGGTGAGGAAGCCTCCGCCATCCGCTGCGCCAACATGCTGGCCTATACCGGTGTTACGCTGAACCGTGCCGGGCTGATGCCCGCCGAGGAGAAGGACGTGCTGCTGGGCATCTCCGTGCTGATCCTCGAACGCCACGTGAGCGGCAACTGGACCGAGAAGAAGCGCGCCATGGAGGCGATGCGCGACCGCCGGGATGTGGAGGCGACGCTGGAGGACTACCGGCGCAACGCGCCGCGATGCCTGCGGCGCTTTCCGATCAACTAGCGCTCAGAGCAGCAGGCCACCGAGGGCAAAGCCGTGCGCGGCGGCCAGATCGACCTCCGCCCGCGTATGCGGGGTGTAGGAAATGAAGGCACTGTGCGCGCAATGCGGCAGGCCGAGTGCCGCGATCAGCGGCGCATCGTAGTGGCCCGACATCAGCAGGACCCCCTCATGCGCCAGATGGTCGCGGGTGCCGCGCCCGCCGTCGGCGCGGATGCGGCGCATGAAGTCATACTGCTGCGCGACCGCTTCGATCACTTCGCGCGCGATGGGCACGCCCTGGATCTCGCGGAAGAGGGCGGCCATGCGGTGATTGCCTGCGCGCCCGCGAAAGATCCGCGCGACCTTCTGCGCCGGCACCCCGCGCCAGAAGTTGGCGGGGTAGGGGTGCTCGCGCAGCAGCCAGTGTATATGGGCGAAGCCCGCCGCACTGATCGAACGTTTGGCGTCCTTGTTCTGGCCCGGCGTCAGGTAATCGGGTCGCGCGACGATCAGGCCGAGGTAGCACAGCGCGCGCGCCTCATCCGCCGCTACCAGGATGCAGGGCGCGTCCACGGCCTCCGTCGGGATCATCCAGTTGGCGCCCATCGTGTTCTTGATGTCCACGTCATGGCCGCGGATCACACAATCGAGACGTCCCTTCGGCAGATCCAGCAGCGCGCGCAACTCGATCTCGACGCGGGTGCCGATGTAGGTCTTCTCGGTCTTCTCGAGCTCTTCATAGGCGCGGCGCCCGGTCTTGGGCGTCATGATCACATCGTCGATGCAGGCGCGCAGCATCTGCGCAAAGCGGATCGACAGAACATCCGCGCCGCCGCCGCGGGCGGTGATCTCGGCGGCGAGCCCACTGAGCAGCGGATGATCGGGGTGGTCCGGCCCGACAACGCTGGGAGGGACATGCCGTTTCACCGCGCGGGGCCTCTAGCCGCTCACGCTGTGCAGCACGCGCTTGCGCAGCGCGCGGGCGATCTGGGTTGAGACGGCCTGCGCCACGGGTGGCGGGAAGGCGTTGCCGACCTGCCGGTAGGCGTTGGTCTTGGCGCCCGTGAAATGCCAATCGTCCGGAAACCCCTGGATCCGCGCGACCATTCCCACGGTCAGGCGTGGCATCCCGTTGTGGAAGGCATCGGGCGCCTCCGGTGCGATGGTGCGCCCCTCCACCCCCAGCGTGGCCCAAGCGGCGCGTGCGCGCGTCGGGCCGAGGTCGGGTCCGCCGTGCTTCTTGGAGCCGCCGACGATCGTGGGGGCGATCTCATCCGCTTTGGCCGCCCAGTCCGCCGCGCCGCGCCAACCGCGAGCGGCCATCATATCGTGCAGCGTCTCGCCCACGGTGGCAGGGTTGTGCGGGTTCGGCTCGGGCCAGTCGAAATGCGCGGCACGTTCCTTTTGCAGCGCCACGATCACGACGCGCGGGCGCAACTGCGGCACCCCGAAGTCGGAGGCGTTGAGCAGGCGCCAGTCGGTGCGGTAGCCCAGCTTGTCGAGCTGGACCTTGAGCCTTTCACGGTAGTCATGGAACACGGCGTCCAGAAAACCGCGCACGTTCTCGATCATCACTGCGCGCGGACGGGCCTCCGCGATGATGTCGATGGCATCGTTGAAGAGATTGCGCTCGTCGCGTTCCCCCAGCTGTTTGCCCGCGACCGAAAAGGGCGGGCAGGGCAGGCCGCCCGCAAAGAGGTCGATGCCGCGATGCTCGCCCGCGCGCTCCTTGAAGAGGCACATGTCCTCCTCCAGCACGTTCCAGGCGGGACGGTTGTGGCGCAGCGTGGCGCAGCAATGCTTGTCGATCTCGACAAGGGCGGTATGGGCGAAGCCCGCACGCTCGAGCCCCAGCGCCTGACCGCCCGCACCTGCGCATACCTCGATAGATGTCAGCATGTCATCCGCCCCCGTTTCGACCATATGGCCCGCACGCACCCGGGGTTTCAACCTGTAACGCCGGTGCGGCAGGCATGTTCTGCCTTCGTTCTCACTTCCGTCTTACGGTCTGTCGCCGCGCGATGCAATCACCCCGTGGGGCGATCGGCGGTGTCTTTTTTGACAGGCCCCAGCGAGTCGCGGATCTTCAGCGAGACATCGAGCGCCATAGGGCCTGTCGGGGCCTCGCTCTCCACCATCGCGATCAGCGCGTCCGCGGCGGCGCTGCCCATCTCGCGGTGCGAGACATGCACGGTGGTCAGCGCAGGGGTGACGATGCGCGCAGTTCAATTTCGTCAAACCCCATGACGGACACATCCTGCGGCACCTCGAGCCCGAGTGCGCACGCCGCGCGGTGCGCCCGCAGACAGCACGTCATTGCCGCACATCACCACCGTGCCCTGCAAGCAGCTCGCCAGTATGATCGACGAGATCGACGCGCGCGAGGAGATCTTCCACAACCCGGCCCACAAGGAGGATGAGGGCATGCGCCTGTGCGCCGACGCCTTCATGGGCGGCAAGCGCGCCGCGATCATCATGCAGAACACCGTCCTGGGGTGACGATCAACCCGCTGGCCACGCTGATCCAGTATTACCGCATACCGCTGCCGATGCTGATCAGCTACCGCGGCGAGCTGCGCGAGCCTGTCGCCTGCCGGGTGGAGATGGCGGTGCACACCAAGGCGCTGCTGGCTGAGATGAAGATGCCGACGTACCACTTCCATCACCAACGGGATGTAGACGAGCTCGACGCGATCCTGAAGTACACCGTCATGTGCAACAAACCCGTGGCGATCCTGACGGATGCCAGTTTCTGGGGAGGCTACGGCGACCAATGATACGCTCCGAAATCCTGCCCGAGATCGTGCCTATCCTTCGCCCCCACCTCGTCGTCTGCACCATCGGTCTGCCGAGCCAAGAGCTGCACATGATCGACGACCAGCCCACCTATGCGGGCATGAAGACCAAGCTCGAGAAGGTCGCGGAAGCCTGCGGTTGCGAGAATGTCGTGGTCTGTCAGGATGTCGACACCGGCGAGGTGCTGCAGGCGGCGATCGACGCGGGCAAGATGACCGTGATCGTCGTAAAATGCGACAGTGGCAACATCGAGCTGCCGGTGATCACGATAGACTCTGTGGTGATCCGCGACCGCTTCATGAGAGCCGTCATGGCCTGACGCCACGATCAGCAGCGAGCAAACGGCGCCAATCCATGCGGCCCGAAAACGACGAAAGGCCGCCCGCGGGCTGCCTTGTCATTTACCGCTTGGGTGAGCGGTCTAACTGGAGCGGGCGAGGCGATTCGAACGCCCGACCCTAACCTTGGCAAGGTTATGCTCTACCCCTGAGCTACGCCCGCATCCGTTAGTGGAGGTGATTTAACTTTCTGCGGGCAATGCCGCAAGGGGTAATCTGACGCGTTGGTGAAAAACTTCGCCTCCTGTATGCGACGGGGAGACAGTCGCGGGTGGCGGCACGGATTGTAGACCGCAAGTGCCAAGGCGCGAGCCGCTGCATGGCCCCGCTGGAGAGGTCCGGGGTGCAGGCAGAATACCTTGTGCCGGGCGGCAACCCCTCGATGCAGAGCGAGAAGCCGCAGACCGGATGAAGAAGTCAGGCCGTTGCGCGCAAAAAGGCTACGGTCGCGCCCTCATTCCAACTCCACCAACAGATCCTTGGCGTCGATCTGGCCGCCAGGGCTCACGTGGACCGCTTTCACCACCGCATCGCGTTCGGCGTGCAGGCCGGTTTCCATCTTCATCGCCTCGATGGTCAGCAGCAGATCGCCCGCCTTGACGGTTTGCCCCACCACGGCGCCGACGGAGGCAACCACGCCGGGCATCGGTGCACCGATGTGGTTGGGGTTGCCCGCTTCGGCCTTGGGGCGCTGGGCGGTGGTGGCCTTGACCAGACGGTTGGGCACGCGGATCACACGGGGCTGGCCGTTGAGCTCGAAGAACACCTTGACCTCGCCATCCTCATTGGTCTCGCCGATGGCCTGCATGCGGATCTCGAGCGTTTTGCCGGGGTCAATCTCGGCTGTGATCTCGTCGCCCGCTTCCATCCCGTAGAAGAAGGTGGGGGTGGGCAGGGTGCGCACGGGGCCGTAGATCGCGTGGCGCGCCATGTAGTCGGTGTAGACCTTTGGGTACATCAGGTAGCCCGCCAGATCCTCCTCGTCGATCTTCGCGCCGTCGAGCTGCGCGGAGAGGTCTTCGCGCACGGCCTCCAGATCGACGGGGGCGAGATGGGCGCCCGGGCGCTCGGTGTTGGGTTTCTCGCCCTTGAGCACCTTGCTCACAATCCCTGCGGGGAAGCCTCCGGGGGGCTGGCCAAGGTTGCCGCGCATCATGTCGATCACGCTTTCGGGGAAGGAAACCTCCGTTCCCGGATCCTCGACCTGCGCACGGGTCAGCCCCTGGGAGACCATCATGAGGGCCATGTCGCCCACCACCTTCGAAGACGGCGTGACCTTCACGATATCGCCGAACATCTGGTTCACGTCATGGTAGGTGCGCGCGACCTCCGGCCAGCGGTCCTCGAGCCCGAGGCCCGCCGCCTGCGCCTTGAGGTTGGTGAACTGCCCGCCGGGCATCTCGTGCAGGTAGACCTCGGAGGAGGGGGCCTGCATGCCGGTCTCGAAGGCCCGGTACTGCTGGCGCACATCCTCCCAGTAGTCGGAGATTTCGCGGATCGCGGACATCGCAAGCCCGGTGTCGCGGTCGGTATGCTGGAGTGCTGCGACGACGGAGCCGAGCGTCGCCTGTGAGGTATTGCCGGAGAAGGCGTCCATCGCGCAATCAACGGCATCCACGCCCGCCTCGGCGGCGGCGAGGATGGTGGCGGTGGCGATGCCCGCGGTGTCATGGGTATGGAAGTGGATGGGCAGCCCCACTTCTGATTTCAACGCGCGCACCAGCTGCCGCGCCTGCGCGGGTTTGAGAAGCCCCGCCATGTCCTTGAGGCCGAGCACATGGGCGCCCGCGGCCTTGAGATCCTTGCCCATGGCGATATAGTACTTCAGATCGTATTTCGCGCGGTCGGGGTCGAAAATGTCGCCGGTGTAGCAGATCGTCCCCTCGCAGACCTTGCCCGCCTCGATCACCGCATCCATCGCGACGCGCATGTTCTCGACCCAGTTGAGGCTGTCGAAGACGCGGAAGACATCGACGCCGGAGCTTGCCGCGGTGGCCACGAAATGCTGCACCACGTTGTCGGGATAGTTGGTGTATCCCACCCCGTTGGAGGCCCGCAGGAGCATCTGGGTCATGATGTTGGGCATGTGCTCGCGGATGTCGCGCAGCCGCTGCCAGGGGCATTCCTGCAAGAAGCGGTAGGCCACATCGAAAGTCGCACCCCCCCAGCATTCCACCGAGAAGAGCGTGGGCAGGTTGGCCGCATAGGCAGGGGCGATCTTGATCATGTCGTGGCTGCGCATGCGGGTGGCCAGCAGGCTCTGGTGGCCGTCGCGCATGGTGGTGTCGGTGATCAGCAACTGCCGTTGCTGGCTCATCCAGTCGGCGACCGCCTCGGGGCCTTTCTGCTCGAGCAGGTTGCGGGTGCCCATCATCGGCTCGGCGCGGTTCGCGGGCGGTTGCGGCGCGCGCAGCGCCTTGGCTGGCAGGGGCTTGTCCTTGGTCTCCGGGTGCCCGTTGACGGAGATGTCGGCGATGTAGGTCAGCACCTTGGTGCCGCGATCGCGGCGGGGCTGGAAGTTGAAGAGATCGGGCGTCTCATCGATGAACTTGGTATGATAGGTATTGTCGAGGAATGTCGGGTGCTTGAGCAGGTTTTCGACGAACGCGATGTTAGTCGACACGCCGCGGATGCGGAACTCGCGCAGCGCGCGGTCCATCCGCGCGATGGCCTGCTCGGGCGTCTGCGCCTTGGCGGTGACCTTGACCAGCAGGCTGTCGTAGTAGCGCGTGATCACCCCGCCGGAATAGGCCGTGCCGCCATCGAGCCGGATGCCCATGCCCGTGGCCTCGCGGAACGCGGTGATGCGGCCGTAATCGGGGATGAAGTTGTTGAGCGGATCCTCCGTCGTGATGCGCGTCTGCAGTGCGTGACCCTGCAGCTGGATATCCGCCTGCGAGGCCTTGCCGGTGGCCTCCGCCAGCGTCTTGCCCTCGGCGATGAGGATCTGCGCGCGCACGATGTCGATGCCGGTGACTTCCTCTGTCACGGTATGCTCGACCTGCACGCGCGGGTTCACCTCGATGAAGTAGAATTCATCCGTCTCCATATCCATCAGGAATTCGACGGTGCCTGCGCATTCGTAATTCACATGGGCGCAGATCTTGCGGCCCAACTCGCAGACATGGGCGCGCTGCGCTTCGGTGAGGTAGGGGGCGGGGGCACGCTCGACGACTTTCTGGTTGCGCCGCTGTACCGAGCAGTCGCGCTCGTAGAGGTGGTAGATCTCTCCGTGGCTGTCGCCGAGGATCTGCACCTCGACATGGCGTGCCTTGAGGATCATCTTTTCAAGGTAGCCCTCGCCGTTGCCGAAGGCGGCTTCGGCCTCGCGGCGTCCCTCGCGGACCTTCTCCTCGAGTTCGCCCTCATTCTGGATGGGGCGCATGCCGCGCCCGCCGCCGCCCCAGGACGCCTTGAGCATCAACGGATAGCCCACCTCGGCCGCTTCCTTCTTGATCGCGTTCATATCCTCGCCCAGCACTTGCGTCGCGGGGATCACGGGTACGCCCGCTTCCATTGCCACGCGCCGCGCGCTGGCCTTGTCGCCCAGGCTGCGCATCGTCTCCGCCTTGGGGCCGATGAAGGTGATCCCGTTCTGCGCGCAGGCATCCACGAAATCGGGGTTCTCGGACAGCAGACCGTAGCCGGGATGGATCGCATCCGCGCCGCTGGCCTTGGCCACGCGGATCATCTCGTCGATGCTCAGATAGGCGGCCACAGGCCCGAGCCCCGCGCCGATGCGGTAGGCTTCATCCGCCTTGAAGCGGTGCAGACCCAGCTTGTCCTCCTCGGCAAAGACCGCAACGGTGGTTTTGCCCATCTCGTTGGCCGCGCGCATGATGCGGATGGCGATTTCGCCCCGGTTCGCGATGAGGATCTTGCGGAAATCAGTCATGGATCGGCCTTTGCGCTCTGTCTTGTGCCCTGATTTGTAGGCGCAATCGGACCCGGGCTGCAATGCGTGTCATTGGGTAGAGGTATGAATGCGACGCGCGGTGCCGCTGGCGCGGCTTGCGGCGGTTTTGCAGGGCTCCCATCCTGCGCTGAGAGCGGCAGGGGCAGATGGCACGGGCTCGTCGGCGCGATCTGCGGTGTTGGGCGCGCAGCGGTACGTTCAGTCGAAGAAGAGGGGCGCGGGCGTCTCGGACAGGTTTCGCGCGCCGAGCTGGCCCATGTTGGCGGCCAGATCCTTGGCGAGTATGTCGATCAGATGTGCCGGTCCTGCCGCGCCCAGGGCGCCGAGCGCGAAGTGGAAGGCGCGGCCCAGCATGACGAAATCGGCGCCGCAGGCCATGGCGCGCAGGATGTCGAGCCCACCTTCGATGCCACTGTCGAAAATCAGCGGCAGTTTTGTCGCCGTACGGACCTGCGGCAGCACGTCGATTGCGGCGGGCGCGCCGTCGAACTGGCGGCCCGCGTGGTTGGATACCCAGACCGCGTCCACCCCCAGCGTCTCGAGCCGGGCGGCATCCTCGGGCCGCAGCACGCCCTTGACGATGAAATCGTCCTGCCATTCCTCCCGTAGCCAGCCGACGTAGTCCCAATCGGGTGCCGTGCGCAGCAGGTAGCCCACATGGGCGGTGGGGGAGAGACCGTTGGTCGCGGCATTGGCGTATTTATCGAGCCCGCGCATGTGCGGCATGCCGCGGCGCGCCATCCCCATCGCCCATGCGGGGCACGTGGCGACCTGCGCAAGCAGGCGCGGGGTGAGTCGCGGCGGGTTGGTCAGGCCGGAGCGGACCTGCCGCTCGCGCCTGCTGGCCACGGGCACATCGACGGTGAGTACGAGCGTGGAGAAGCCCGCGGCGCGTGCGCGCGCCAGCATGTCGCGGCGAATGTCCGGATCGCGGGGCGGGTACATCTGGAACCAGGCGTTCGCGCC
The DNA here is from genome assembly GCA_963703195.1 of uncultured Alphaproteobacteria bacterium. Taxonomy (GTDB): domain Bacteria; phylum Pseudomonadota; class Alphaproteobacteria; order Rhodobacterales; family Rhodobacteraceae; genus Sulfitobacter. Next base: position 343,591 of record OY969797.1, read on the forward strand.
GAGATGGGGCGCGATGTCCTCCGGGCTCTGGGTTGCAACGGTGGAGATGGCGTAGGGAATGTCGGCGCGCGCGGCGGCGCGGGCCAGCATTCCTTCGGCATCGGGCCACATCAGCCCTGACATCCCGATGGGGGCGATCCCGAAGGGTAGCGGCACCTCTCGGCCCAGAAAGCGGGTCGAGAGATCCGGCACGAACTCTCCGTGGAGGACCGAGGGCATCATGCCGATGCGGTCGAGCCGCGCGCGGTTGCGCGCCTTGGTCGCCTCATCGCCGGTGCCGCTGTCGAGGTATTCCCAGACGAAGCGCGGGATGCGCCTGCGCGCGCGGGCGCGCAGATCACTGATGGCGGGGTATTTTGCATGCAGATCCATGTCCGCATTTGGTCGCTTGCGTCTGTGGTTGTCCAGTGCTGACGCAATGGGCATCTGATCGCAGCCATGGTGCCGGTCTGATCTGCCTGTGCGTATCGCGATCCGGCAAGCCCGCGCCGCAAAACCTCAATTCAATCCAAGGCATGTGTCCGTTCCGCATGTGCCCTCCGCGACATTCCGTTGCGCGCTGGGAAAACCCAAGGAACATTATGCGAACGTCCCTTTTATCCGGCAGCGGATCACGCTAGCATGCCGGGCATGAGCGATTTTGATGAAAATGCCGCCTTCGAAGGCGCCTCCTTGTCGGCGCGCGCGATGGCCGCGCGGCCGCAGCCCTATCTCGACGGGCTAAACCCCGCGCAGCGCGAGGCCGTGGAGACGATGGACGGCCCGGTCCTGATGCTGGCCGGGGCGGGGACGGGCAAGACCCGCGCACTCACCGCGCGAATCGTACACCTGATGAACACCGGCCGCGCGCGCCCCAACGAGGTGCTGGCCGTAACCTTCACCAACAAGGCCGCGCGGGAGATGAAGAATCGCGTGGGCGCCATGCTGGGCCGCGAGGTGGAGGGGATGCCATGGCTCGGCACCTTCCACGCGATCTGCGTGAAGCTGCTGCGTCGTCACGCGGAACTGGTGGGGCTGAAGTCGAACTTCACCATTCTGGACACGGACGATCAGCTGCGCCTGCTCAAGCAACTCGTCGCGGCGGAGGGGATAGACGACAAGCGCTGGCCCGCCCGGATGCTGGCGGGGATCATCGACGGCTGGAAGAACCGCGCACTCACCCCCGACAAGGTGCCGGCCGCGGACGCGGGCGCGTACAACAACAAGGGTGTGGAGATCTACGCCGCCTACCAGCGGCGGCTGATCGAGCTGAACGCCACCGATTTCGGTGATCTGCTGCTGCATATGGTGACGATCTTCCAGACCCGTGAAGACGTGCTGGCGCAGTACCAGCGCTGGTTCAAGTATATCCTCGTGGACGAGTATCAGGACACCAACGTGGCGCAGTACATGTGGCTGCGGCTGTTGGCGGGCGGGCACAAGAATATCTGCTGCGTGGGAGACGATGACCAGTCCATCTACGGCTGGCGCGGGGCGGAGGTTGGCAACATCCTGCGATTCGAGAAGGATTTTCCCGGCGCGCATGTGGTCCGGCTGGAACAGAACTACCGCTCCACCCCCCACATCCTCGCCGCCGCGGCCGGTGTGATCAGCGCCAACGAGGGGCGTCTGGGCAAGACGCTCTGGACCGACGCCAAGGAGGGCGAGAAGCTGCGCCTGATCGGCCATTGGGACGGTGAGGAGGAGGCGCGCTGGATCGGGGACGAGGTAGAGGCCCTGCAGCGCGGCACGCGGGGGTTGCGGCCCTACGGGCTTGACCAGATGGCGATCCTCGTGCGCGCCTCGCACCAGATGCGGGCCTTCGAGGACCGTTTCCTGACCATCGGGCTGCCTTACCGGGTCATCGGCGGCCCGCGATTCTACGAGCGGATGGAGGTGCGCGATGCGATGGCCTATTTCCGCGTCGTGACCTCGCCCGATGACGATCTGGCCTTCGAGCGGATCGTGAACACGCCCAAGCGCGGCCTCGGCGACGTGGCCCAGCAAAAGATCCAGCGCACCGCGCGTGCGCATGGCACGAACCTCGTGGAGGGCGCGCGGATCCTGCTTGAGGAGAAAGGGATCGGCGGTAAGGGCGGCACCGAGCTGCGCCAGTTCATCGAGGGGATCGACCGCTGGTCCGCCAAGCTGCGCGGCCCGCGGATCGAAGTGAATGACGATTCCGTCGTCGATGATGGCGGCCCGGTGCGCATGACCTACGGTCCGCCGGAAGTGAGCCATGTGGAGCTGGCGCAGATCATCCTCGACGAGAGCGGATACACGGGCTTCTGGCAGAACGACAAGACACCCGAAGCGCCGGGGCGGCTCGAAAACATCAAGGAGCTGGTGAAGGCCTTGGAGCAGTTCGAGAACCTGCAGGGGTTTCTGGAGCATGTCAGCCTGATCATGGACAATGAGAAGGACGGCGAGGGCGAGAAGGTCTCCATCATGACGCTGCATGCCGCCAAGGGGCTGGAGTTTCCGGCCGTGTTCTTGCCGGGCTGGGAGGACGGGCTTTTTCCCTCGCAGCGATCCATGGACGAAAGCGGGATGAAGGGGCTCGAAGAGGAGCGCAGGCTGGCCTACGTCGGGATCACCCGCGCGGAAGAACTCTGCACGGTGTCCTTTGCCGCCAACAGGCGGGTGTTCGGGCAATGGCAGAGCGCAATGCCTTCGCGCTTCATCGACGAGATCCCGGAGGCGCATGTGGAGGTGCTGACCCCGCCCGGCCTCTATGGCGGCGGCTTCGGGGCGGCAATGCCGCAGAGCACGCTGCACGAGGCGGCGGCGGAGGCAAATGTCTACAATTCGCCCGGCTGGCGGCGCCTGCAAGCGCGCAGCGGCGCGCGCGGCGTGAGCCAGCCCACCGAGGCGCGCAACATAACCATCGACATGACCGCCACCAGCAGCTTTTCGATGGGCGAGCGGGTGTTCCACCAGAAATTCGGCTATGGCGCGATCAAGGGGATTGAGGGCGACAAGCTCGAGGTGGCTTTTGAAAAAGCAGGCGACAAGAAGGTCGTCGCCCGCTTTCTGACCGCCGCAGGTGACGTGCCTTTCTGAGGCATCGGTGCCTCCGGGGTGGGGGGCGCGTCCCAAATCTATGACAGCGATCTACCGATAGCAGCCGTGAGCGCGCGTGCGCGCTATCGGTGCGACTCGTCTGTCAGGACACCGGCAATGCCGCTCTGGCGTTGGGGTGCCTTGGCTCCCATTTTCTCAGACTGTTCCTGCTTGAGGCGCTCGGTGCCACGGATCACAACCCGAGCCTTCTGGAACCCGGAAGGGTCAGGGCGCCCATCGGGACGCTTGCCCAGCTCAGCTCTGTGCGGGAGTGTCAGCTTGGTGACGCGCTGGACGCGGTCCCTGAACCGTAAAGCGGCGGCCCCCAGGGAGGTGGGGACCGCCGCTCTGTCAGTTGCGCTTGCCAATCGGGAGGAACGACAAACGCATCTTGTGCAGCACAGGGTCTTCCGGGAGAGGCGACTCTGCCGTGCTGCGGGCCCCCGACGCCTCGATGGGAGGAAAGAGACGCCGGGGGATCCGTATTACTTGGTCATGTCAGCCGCTTCGAGCGACAGGCGGCGGAAGTCCGCGCGGCACAGACCGAGGTCTGCCATGTCGCGTGCGGTCAACGTGCACAGCTCGTTGAAGGTCTGGCGGTAGACTTTGCGCTGGCGCATCCGGAGCTTCACGCCGTCAAAGAATGCTGCAATGCGGCTAGGGCGGGCGGAGCCGACTGCGGGTGTATCTGTAAAGTAGGCCATATGCTCTCTTTCATCTCAATCATTTCGTCTTGTGACTGTTATTTAGGAATGGGCGATCTCTGAACAAGGCTTAATGCTGCAATGCAGCTATGCAGCCTTTGCATGAGCGACGCTGCGTAAGGCTTTGTTTCACAATTGTAAAAAATCACGGCAGTTCACGCGGGCGTGAGGAGTGGTGTCTGTCTGCGGGGCAAAAAAAGGGCGACGACATCAGGGAGGAGGTAGATGTCGCCGCCAAATAAAAGGACCCTCGGGAGGAGGATGAAGGCCCTTTCGATATTAAAGAAAACCATCGGGAGGATTGTTTTCATGGACTATAGTTACACCAAATTTCTGCACTCGCACAATGGATTTCTGCGCAATGCTGCCATGCAGAAAGTGCATATGCGACCTTTCGGTCAAAATTTGTGCACTGAGCCGCGGTCTGCTGTGTATCTGTGCCGCAGTGGCATCCTTGCGGTTTTCGCGCAATCTGCGATGTCAGGGCGGACCACGAAGAGATGCACGATCCCAGGAGATCCAGGATGCCGGTAAGCAAGCAGGACGTACTCGATGCGTTGGAGCGGATAAACCTGCCCGACGGGCGCAGTCTGGTGGCGCATGATCTGCTGCGCGCGCTGACGGTCGAGGGCGATGTGGTGCGGTTCGTGATCGAGGCGCCAAATGCGCAGGTGGCGCAGGCGCTCGGTCCGCTGCGCGACGCGGCGGAGAAGATCGTCTCCGAACTGCCCGGTGTGAGCCGCGCGACCGTGGCGCTGACGGCGCACGGTCCCGCGCCCAAAGCGGCCGCGGCGCCCGCCGGTGCAGCCCCCAGCCTCAAGATCGGGGGCCACCCCAAGCCGCAGGATGGGCCAACTAAGCCCAGTGGCGTGCAGCGCATCCTCGCGATCGGATCGGGCAAGGGCGGCGTGGGGAAATCCACCGTGAGCACGAACCTCGCCGTCGCGCTGGCGCGGGCGGGGCGGCGCGTAGGGCTGCTCGATGCCGACATCTACGGCCCCAGCATCCCGCGCATGATGGGGGTCAACAAGAAACCCGCGAGCCCAGACGGCAAGACGATCATTCCGTTGCACGCGCATGGCGTGACACTGATGTCCATCGGCTTCATGATGGAGGAGGGCAAGGCGGTCGTGTGGCGCGGGCCGATGCTGATGGGCGCGCTGCAGCAGATGCTGGGCCAGGTCGAATGGGGCGAGCTTGACGTGCTGCTGGTCGATCTGCCGCCCGGCACCGGCGATGTGCAGCTCACGCTTTGTACCAAGTCTGAACTCACCGGGGCCATCGTGGTGAGCACGCCGCAGGACGTGGCGCTGATCGACGCGCGCAAGGCGCTCGATATGTTCGCCACGCTCAAGACGCCGGTGCTGGGGCTGATCGAGAATATGTCGATGTTCGTGTGTCCCGACTGCGGGGCGGAACATGCGATATTCGGGCAGGGCGGCGTGGCCGCACAGGCGAAGTCCATGGATGTGCCGCTGCTCGGTGCGCTGCCGATCGATCTCGAGACGCGGTTGGCGGGGGATGCGGGCACACCGGTGGCGGCGGGCGATGGCGCGATGGCACAGGCCTATGCACGCATTGCCGAAGGGCTGATCAAGGGCGGGATGGCCTGAGGTTCAGGGCGTTCCGGTCTTGTTGTGCTGGATCTGCTGGGCATAGAGCGTCGTGAGCACGCTGAAGATGAGCAGGCCTTCTACCACATAGAAGGGTAGCTCGAGCGCGAGCATTTGCGCCGGGCTGTCGAGGTTCAGCAGTGTCGTAACGCCGGTCAGCAGCGTGTTGAACGCCGCAAGCGCCACCGCCACGCCCCACAGGGCACCGGACACGGGGCGGGTGTGACGCCAGCTCGTGCGCATCGCGATGGGCCGCCCGATGGCCGCCGCGGGCAGGATCAGGCTCAGCCGCAGCGACAGCCAGAGCAAGATCATCTGGGTCACGAATGTGCTCAGCATCACCGAAAAGAGGCCCGGCCCATCGGACGCGCTGGTACTGCTTTGGCTCGCGAGGATCAGCGGCACCACCAGCAGCAGGCTCGCCGCGAGCTGGATCACTGCGAGTGCCAGCACGCGCCAGACGTAGCCGAAGATCAAAAGCGGGCCGAGCGGGGCGGGCCCGCGCGCATCGCGCAGTGTGTAGCGGTGCCACAGGATCGCCATGAGCGCGTAGCTGAGTATGAAGCCCGTCAGCAGCATGAGCGCCAGGCCACCGCCGCGGATCTGGCTGAGATCCGGCGCGACATGATCGAGCATCAGCAGTTCCGGGGCCGCCATCAGTGTGATCAGCCCGACGCCCGTCATCAGCACCAATGCCGGCGCTACCACCCCAAGCGTCTTGAGAGGCTTCTCCACAAGGAGATGGACCGCACGGGTCATAAGAGTAGTGGCAGTGTTCACGCGGCACTCCGGGATGGTCAAGAGATACACCATCTGACCAATCGGCGGGGGGAGTTCAAGGGAGGGCGCGGACGGGTCCTGCCGTGTGTGCTCAATTTGGGTCACTTCGGGCGGGAGGCCGCGCGGCGCGGGAAGGTCACGGGAATTGATGGGACAGTCTGTGGGAAACGATGGGCGGTATCGCCCAATCGCCGGATCGCCATGGGGTGGACCGCAGCAGGGCGGGTGATTCCGGGGTGATTCGTGGGGAAAACTGGCTTTACATGAGAACAAAAGAAGAATATTGCTTGTGGATAAATCAGGGGATGAATTTCTCTGGGATTTCGTGGGAAATTTAGTCCCCAGTAGATCTCTCTATATGTAGATATTCTGGACGCTTTCAGCACTATCTGTGGGCAATCCGTTTCAATTCCTCCGCTAAATGTGGTTTTTCAGCCCTGTTGAAAACAACATGCGGTGTGAGAATTTGAAAAAATTTGTAGACGCCCATGATTTCCCATGGCATCCCTAGTGCATCGGATGAGAACGAGACGGGGCACCAAACGACCCCACATAAAAAATAAACTCTAGCAGGTTTCATACAGGCCCTCGCTTTCATCAGACCAAGAGATCCGGCGCGCGGGCGAGCAGACATCCCCCCAGGTGGCGCGCGTAGTCGGACTTCCCCACTTCGGTGGGATAAAGTGGCGGGTTGATCAGTGGCAGCAGATCAATCCGCCCTTTTTACATTCAGGGGTCGGGGTGCAGGGGTGTGCCAAGGCCCGGTGGTGCGGCGCCAGGCGCCCGCGCCCGACAAAGGGACAGATCAGTGAGCCGCAGGTTCAGAGGCGAAAGCCAGCATAAGGTCGACACGAAGGGGCGGGTTTCGATACCGGCCTCTTTTCGGCGTGTGCTGGAGGCCTCCGATCCGAACTGGAAATCGGGCGAGACGCCCGAGCTGGTCATCGTCTACGGCGATCACCGCCGCAGCTATCTGGAATGCTACACCATGGAGGCCATCGACGAGGTGGACGCCAAGATCGACGCGCTGCCGCGCGGCTCGATGGAGCGCAAGATGCTGCAGGCGCTGTTTCACGGGCAATCCTTTCCCACCACGGTGGATGACACCGGACGACTCGTGCTGCCCGCGAAACTGCGCGCCAAGATCAATCTCGACGGCGAGGCCTTCTTCATCGGGATGGGGGATACCTTCCAGATCTGGAGCCCGCATACCTATGACACGCAGGAGCGTGCCAAGCAGGAAGCATGGCTCGATGAGTTGCCGGAGGACTTCGATCCGATGGAGTTCCTCGACAGGGCACCCGGAGCATAACCGGTCATGGCTGCCACCGAGACCCCCCCCCATATCCCCGTCCTGCTCCGCCCGCTTCTGGCGGCGGTGGCGCCCGTGCAGGGTGTCTGGCTCGACGGGACGTTCGGTGCGGGCGGCTATACCCGTGCCCTGCTCGACGCAGGGGCGGCGCGCGTGATCGCGGTGGACCGCGACCCGCTTGCCTTTGAGATGGCCACGCCATGGGCGGGGGAGTATGGCGACCGGCTGGTGATGCAACTGGGTGTCTTCTCCAAGATGGATGAGTATGCGCAGGATCTCGACGGGATCGTGCTCGATCTCGGCGTGTCCTCAATGCAGCTCGATCTGGCGGAGCGCGGGTTTTCCTTCATGCGCGACGGGCCGCTTGACATGCGGATGTCGCAGGACGGGCCCTCGGCGGCCGATCTCGTCAACGAGAGCACCGAGGAAGAGCTGGCGGACATTCTCTATCTCTACGGTGAGGAGCGAGCGAGCAGGCGCATTGCCAGAAAGATCGTGGAGGCCCGCGAGGTCGCGCCGATCACCCGCACGCTGGAGTTGACCCGCATCGTCGAAAGCTGCCTGCCGCGCGCCAAGCCCGGCCAGAGCCATCCTGCAACCCGCAGTTTCCAGGCGCTGCGCATCGCGGTCAACGACGAATACGGTGAGCTCTGGGGCGGGCTCATGGCCGCGGAACGCGCGCTCGAAACCCGGCGGAATGCTGGCCGTCGTGACCTTCCATTCGGTCGAGGACCGGATGGTGAAACGCTTTCTGACCGCGCGGGCAGGGGCGGGTGGCAATGCCAACCGCTTCGCCCCCGAGACGGTCCAGGACGCACCGCAATTCACGATCAAGTCGCGCAAGGCGATCGGGCCGGACGCCCAGGAGCTGGACGAGAACCCGCGCAGCCGGAGCGCCAAGTTGCGGGTTGCCACGCGCACGGATACGCCCGCGGGGAGCATTGAGGCCAAGGCCATCGGCATGCCGATGATGAAGGGGAAAAAACAATGAAAAGCGTGATTTACGTGCTCACGGCGCTGGGTGTGATCGGTCTTGCCTTCTGGGCCTACCGCGAGAATTACGCGACGCAGGCCGTGCTCAACGATACCGATGATCTGCGCTACGAGATCCGCAACGCGCATGCGCGGCTGGCGGTGCTGCGCGCGGAATGGGCCTATCTCAACCGTCCCGACCGGCTGCGCGATCTGGCGGAGCTGAATTTCGAACGGCTGCAGCTGCTGCCGCTGCATCCTGACCAGTTCGGCACCGTGGACGAGGTGCAATACCCCGCGCCGCCGCTGCTGCCGATCACCGATCCGGTGGACGTCTCGACCATGAACGCCACGGAGGAGCCGCTATGATCCGCACCCCGCTGCGTCCGCTCGCGCGGATCCTGTCGGCCCGCGCCAAGGGCGAGAATCCAGATGCGATCGAGAACCAGAACCGCCGCATCCGCCACGAACAGATGCGCGATGCAGACCGCAGCCGCGCGGAGGGGCGCCTGCTGGTGCTCGGGGTCTTTTTCTTCTGTGCCTTCGCTGTGGTGGGTGCGCGCATGGGCCTGCTGGCCGTCTCTGACCCGGTGGAGCCGCGCGCCCATGCGCCCGGCGCGATCATCGCCAACACCCGCGCGGATATTGTGGACCGCGAGGGCCGGATCCTTGCGACGAACCTCGACACCCACGCGCTCTATGCCCAGCCGCCGCAACTGGTGGACCCTGCGGGCACGGCGGCAAAGCTTGCCGCGATTTTCCCCGACCTTAACCAAGAGCGGCTGCTGCGCGACTTCACAGGCACGCGCAAGTTCCTGTGGGTGAAAAAGAAAATCAGCCCCGAGCAGATGCAGGCCGTGCATGACATCGGCGATCCGGGGCTCCTGTTCGCGCCGCGCGACATGCGGCTTTACCCCAACGGGCGCCTTGCGGCCCATGTGATGGGCGGCGCCAGCTTTGGCCGCGAAGGCGTGAGTGCGGCGGAAGTGATCGGCGTCGCGGGCGCCGAGAAGTATCTTTGACCAACTATCTGCGCGATCCGGCAAATGCGGGCAAACCGCTTGAGCTGAGCCTCGATCTGTCGGTGCAGGCGGCCTCCGAGCGGGTGCTCGAGGGCGGCATGAAGCTGATGAACGCCAAGGGCGCGACCTCGATCCTGATGGACGTGCACACCGGCGAGGTGATCAGCGTCGTCTCCCTGCCGAGCTTCGATCCCAACGACCGGCCGCGCGCGGCGGTGACGGGCGATCCGTCCGACAGCCCGCTGTTCAACCGCTCGGTGCAGGGGGTCTATGAGCTGGGCTCGACCTTCAAGATCTTCGCCGCCGCGCAGGCGATGGAGCTGGGGCTGGTCAACGCCGACACGATGATCGACACCGCAGGCCCCATGCGGGTCGGCGGCCATAGCATCGGCGAGTTTCGCAACAAGAACTACGGCACCATATCGGTGAGCCAGATCATCGAGAAATCCTCCAACCGCGGCACCGGGCGCCTCGCGCTGATGATCGGCAAGGAGCGCCAGCAGGAATTCCTGCGCAAGCTGGGGCTGTTCGAGAAGTCGAGCTTCGAGATCATCGAGGCGTCGGGCTGCACGCCCGCTGCTGCCCCAGCGCTACACCGACCTGTCGGCAGTCACCATCTCCTACGGTCACGGGATCTCGACCACGGCGATGCATCTTGCCGCAGGTTACGCCGCGATCGCCAATGGCGGGCGGGTGATCAAGCCGACGCTGCTCAAGCGGGCGGGCCCGCAGATGGGCGAGCAGGTGATGCGCCCCGAAGTAGCCGCCGCCGCGCGCGCGATGCTGCGCGATGTGGTGGTGGGCGATGACGGCACTGCGACCTTTGCCGAGGTGCCGGGGTATTTCGTGGCGGGCAAGACCGGCACGGCCGACAAACCGCGCCCGCGCGGGGGCGGCTACTACAAGGACAAGACGATCACGACTTTCGCGTCGATGTTTCCGGTACAGGATCCGCGCTACGTGCTGATCGTGACGCTGGACGAGCCGTCGGAGAATTCGGGCGACAAACCGCGCCGCACAGCGGGGTGGACGGCGGTGCCGATTGCGGCGGAAATGATCCGCCGGGTGGCGCCGCTTCTGGGCATGCGGCCGGCCATTGAACCTGTGGGGCCCGCTGGTATAACGCTCACCAGCAGCAACTAAGCCCGCAGGCCCGCCATGATCACCAGCTCCCCCTTGTCGCTCTCTGAACCTTGGGGCTGATGGCCGCGGGTGGGGAGAATCCGGTGCTGAGCGGCATCGAGGTGGACAGCCGCCGGGTCCGCGAGGGTACGCTCTTTGCGGCGATGCCCGGGACCAAGGTGCATGGCGCGCAGTTCGTCGAGGCAGCGCTGGGGCAGGGCGCGGTGGCGGTCCTGACGGATGCGCAGGGCGCGCAGATCGCAGGTCCGGCGATACGCGCGGCGGGGGCGGCGCTGGTGGTCTCGGAATGCCCGCGCGAGGCGCTGGCGCGTACCGCGGCCCTTTGGTTCGGGGCGCAGCCTGCGACGATGATCGCCGTGACCGGAACCAACGGCAAAACCTCCGTCAGCACCTTCGTGCGCCAGATCTGGATCGAGATGGACCTGCCCGCGATCAACCTCGGGCACCACGGGCGTCGAGGGGGCATGGACTGCGCCGCTCGCCCATACCACGCCTGAGCCCATCACACTGCACCGCACGCTGGCAGAGGCCGCCCGCAACGGTATCACCCATGCGGCGATGGAGGCGTCCTCGCACGGGCTCGACCAGCGGCGGCTCGACGGGGTGACGCTGACCGCGGCGGGATTCACCAACTTTACGCAGGACCATCTTGGATTATCACGAGACGTTCGAGGCCTATTTCGATGCCAAGGCCGGGCTATTCGCCCGCGTACTGCCCGAGGAGGGGACAGCGGTCGTCAACCTCGATGACCCCAAGGGGATCGAGATCGCCGCGATCGCACGGGCGCGGGGCTGCGAAGTGATGACCGTCGGGCGCGACGGCGGCGATTTGCATCTCACCGGCCAGCGCTTTGATGCCACGGGGCAGGATCTGCGCTTCAGCTGGCGCGGCAAGGCCTATCAGAAGCGGCTGGAGCTGATCGGCGGGTTTCAGGCGGATAACGTCCTGCTGGCGGCGGGGCTGGTGATTGCCTGCGGCGGCGACCCGGATCATGTCTTCGACACGATCCCGCATCTGAGCACCGTACGCGGGCGCATGCAGCTTGCCGCGACGCGCGACAACGGTGCCGCGGTCTTTGTGGATTACGCCCATACGCCCGACGCCATCGCCACGGCTCTTGCCGCGATGCGCCCGCATGTGATGGGCCGCCTTGCGGCGATCATCGGGGCGGGCGGCGACCGCGACCGGGCCAAGCGCCCGCTGATGGGGCAGGCGGCGGCGCAGCATGCGGATCTGGTTTTCGTGACCGATGACAACCCCCGTTCCGAAGATGCCTGCCAGCATCCGCGCGGCGGTGATGGAGGGTTGTCCGGACGCCACTGAGGTGGGCGACCGCGCCGAGGCGATCCTGCGCGCGATCGATGTGCTGGAGCCGGGGGATGCGCTGCTCATTGCGGGCAAGGGGCATGAGACCGGCCAGACCATCGGTGACGATGTGCTGCCCTTCGACGATGTGGAACAGGCCAGCGTCGCTGTCGCGGCGCTCGACGGGAGGCTGGCATGAGTTTGTGGACGCAGGCTGAGGCGCAGGCAGCCACTGGCGGCGCGGTGCAGGGCACGTGGGACGTGAGCGGGGTCTCCATCGACACGCGCACGATTGCGCCGGGCGATCTCTTCGTTGCGTTGCAGGCGGCGCGCGACGGGCATGATTTCGTGGCCGATGCGCTGGCGGCAGGCGCGGCTGCTGCGCTCGTCTCGCGCATCCCCGATGGCGTGGGCCCGGATGCGCCGCTGCTGATCGTGGAAGACGTGCAGCGCGGGCTCGAGGCGCTGGGCGCGGCGGCGCGCGCGCGGACCGAGGCCTGCGTGATCGGGATCACAGGCTCCGTCGGCAAGACCTCGACCAAGGAGATGCTGCTGACGATGCTGGCGCCGCAGGGCCGTACCCATGCGAGCGTGGAGAGCTATAACAACCATTGGGGCGTGCCACTGACGCTGGCGCGGATGCCGAGCGATACCGAATACGCGATCATCGAGATGGGGATGAACCACCCCGGTGAGATCCTGCCACTCACCTTGCTTGCGCGGCCCCATGCGGCGATGGTCACCTCCGTCGCCGCGGCACATCTGGAGGCTTTCGACGACATCGCGGGCATCGCGTTGGAGAAGGCCAGCATTTTCGACAGCCTGCCCATCGGCGCTCCCGCGGTCTACAACGCTGATGTCGAGACCTCCGCCATCCTGGCCGCTAAGACGTTTGACAAGCGCCTAAACGGCATCGCCTTCGGGGAGCACGGCTTTGACTGGAAACTCAAGGAGGTGCGCATTCAGGGCGACACCACCGTGGTGCAGGCCGAACATGACGACGAGCCGGTGCTGTTCAAGCTCGCCACGGCGGGGCGGCATTTTGCGATGAACGGCCTCGGCGCGCTGGCCATCGTGCAGGCGATCGGCGCCGATCTGGGGCAGGCGGTTGCGGCACTGGGCCACTGGACCCCTTACAAGGGGCGCGGCGTGCGCGAGGTCATCGTGCTCGACCCGGTCGAAACGGAACGGCGCTTCTCGCTCATCGATGACAGCTACAACGCCAATCCAACCTCCATGGCGGCGGCCCTAGAGGTGCTGGCAGGCGCAGAAACGACGGACGGTGTCGGGCGCATCGGCAAGGGTCGGCGCATCGCGTTTTTGGGTGACATGAAGGAACTCGGCCCCGATGCCGTGGCGTTGCATGCCGGGCTTGCGCATCTCGACGCGACCCGATCGCTCGACACGATCCATTGCGTCGGCCCGCTGATGCGCGCGCTCCATGATTTGCTGCCAGAACAGCAGCGCGGCGACTGGTACGCGACGGCCGAGGAGATGCGCGAAGGGCTGCGTCATCGCATCGACGCGGGCGACGTGGTGCTGGCGAAGGGATCTTTGAGCATGAAACTGGGCTTGCTCGTTGACGCCATGCGCAAAATGGGCCATCCGGTAACAGATATGTGACGCCCCTATTCAGCGGGTGGAGCGGGCCGCGCCACAAGATGTAGCGCCGCCTGCCGAAAAAGAAGGTGAAAATTGCATGCTGTACTGGTTGACCCTGCTGTCGGACGGCGGCGATTTCTTCAACCTTTTCCGCTACATCACCTTCCGCGCGGGCGGGGCCTTCCTGACGGCGCTGGTGTTCGGCTTTTTGTTCGGGCGTCCGCTGATCAACATGCTCCGCCGCACCCAGGGCAAGGGCCAGCCGATCCGCGACGATGGCCCCGAGGGGCATTTCGCCAAGGCCGGCACGCCCACCATGGGCGGATTGCTGATCGTGGGCGCCCTGCTGACCTCCACGCTGCTCTGGGCGCGTCTCGACAATCCGTTCATCTGGATGGTGCTGTTCGTGACGATGAGCTTTGCCGCCATCGGCTTTGCGGATGATTACGCCAAGGTGAGCAAGCAGACATCGGCTGGGGTTTCCTCGCGGGTGCGGCTGCTGCTGGGTTTCGTGATCGCGGGAATTGCGGGCTTCTGGGCCGCGCAATATCATCCCGATGCCTTGCAAAACCAGCTCGCCCTGCCGGTGTTCAAGGACACGCTGATCAACCTCGGCTATCTCTTCGTGCCGTTCGCGATGATCGTGATTGTGGGCGCGGCCAATGCGGTGAACCTCACCGACGGCCTCGACGGGCTGGCGATCATGCCGGTGATGATCGCTGCGGGCACGCTCGGCGTGATCGCCTATGCCGTGGGGCGGGTCGATTTCACCGACTATCTCGATGTGCATTACGTGCCCGGAACCGGCGAGATCCTGATCTTCACCGCCGGAATTTTCGGCGGCGGACTGGGGTTTTTGTGGTACAATGCCCCGCCCGCGGCGGTGTTCATGGGCGATACCGGGAGCCTCGCGTTGGGCGGTGCACTGGGTGCGATCGCAGTGGCGACCAAGCATGAGCTGGTGCTGGCGGTGGTCGGCGGGCTTGTTCGTCGTGGAGGCGCTGTCGGTGATCATCCAGGTGCTCTACTTCAAGCGCACGGGGCGGCGCGTTTTCCTGATGGCACCGATCCACCATCACTACGAAAAGAAGGGCTGGGCCGAGCCGCAGATCGTGATCCGCTTCTGGATCATCTCGCTCATCCTGGCGATGATCGGTCTCGCGACGCTGAAGGTACGCTGAACGCCAGGGGCGGGAGGGGGCCAGCCCCCATCGGTGCGCTGCACCGATCCCCCCGGAGTGTTTAGGGCCAAGAAAGATAGATCATTTGAGCGCAGTGCCGCATTGGCGGGCGGGGCGCGGGGAGAAATGCGGGATGATACCGGTTCAGGGGTTGGAAGGCAGCAGGGTCGCGGTGCTGGGGCTGGGGCGCTCTGGATTGTCGGCGGCGCGGGCGCTCAGGGCAGGAGGCGCTGAGCCACTGTGTTGGGACGACAATCCGCTTGCGCGGGAAGCAGCGGAAGCGGAAGGCTTCGCTTGCGTGGAATTGAGCAAGCCGGGGGCGTTCGACGGCGTTGCGCGGCTGGTGGTGAGCCCGGGGATCGCGCATCTCTACCCTGCGCCCAACGTGGTGGTCTCGGCGGCGTTGGAAGCGGGCGTGCCGGTGGACAATGACATCGGGCTTTTCTTCCAGAGCTTCGCGACGCCCGACTGGGATGGCTTCGATACCGCGCCGCGTGTTGTGGCCGTCACCGGGTCCAACGGTAAATCAACGACATCGGCGCTCATCCATCACATTCTGGAGCAGGTGGGGCGCAACAGCCAGCTGGCGGGCAATATCGGGCGCGGCGTGCTCGACATCGAGCCTGCGCCGTCGGGCGGGGTCGTCGTGCTGGAGCTGTCGAGCTACCAGACCGATCTGGCGCGCAACCTGACGCCGGATGTGGCCGTCTTCACCAATCTCAGCCCGGATCATCTGGACCGGCATGCGGGCATGGGTGGCTACTTTGCGGCCAAGCGCAGGCTTTTTGCCGAGGGCGGGCCGGACCGCGCGGTGATCGGCGTGGACGAGACCTGAGGGGGCCTATCTGGCGGGCCAGCTCAGCGAGGGGGCGGTGGATGACCGGGTGATCCGCGTGAGCGTGGCGCGCAAGCTCGGCGGGCCGGGTTGGAACGTGTTTGCGCGCAAGGGGTTCCTGTCGGAATACCGCGGTGCGCGGCAGGCGGCATCCATCGACCTGCGGGGGATTGCCGGGCTGCCGGGCGCGCATAACCATCAGAACGCCTGTTGCGCCTATGCCGCCTGCCGTGCGCTGGGGCTCGCGCCGAAGGTGATCGAGGCTGCATTCCATAGCTTCGCGGGCCTGCCGCACCGCAGCCAGACCATCGGCGAGAAGGACGGCGTGCGTTTCGTCAACGACAGCAAGGCCACCAATGTGGACAGTGCCGCCAAGGCGCTGGCTGCGTTCCAGAACATCCGCTGGATCTGTGGCGGGCTTGAAAAGGAAGGCGGTCTGGCGGGGCTTTCCGGCGCGGTGGGCTCGGTGCGCAAGGCCTACGTCATCGGGCGTGAGGCGGCGGGCTTTGCCATGCAGCTGCAGGTGGAGGCGGAGGTCTGCACCACGATGGAGCGCGCCGTGGCGCGCGCGATCGCGGAGGCCGAGCCGGGGGATGTGGTGCTGCTGGCGCCTGCGGCGGCAAGTTTCGATCAATATGACAGTTTCGAGAAGCGCGGTGATGATTTCGTCGCGCGGGTGCGCGCCCATCTGGGCTGAGCAGGTCTAGCCTTCGTTGATCGCACGCGCCGTGGCCATGGCCGACGACCAGGCCCACTGGAAATTGTAACCGCCCAGCCAGCCGGTGACATCCACCGCCTCGCCGATGAAATAGAGATCCGGCTGCGCGCGGACGGCCATCGTGCGCGCGTCGAGCGCATCCGTGTCGATGCCGCCCAAGGTGACTTCGGCGGTGCGGTAGCCTTCGGTGCCCGAGGGGGTCAGCGCCCAGTCGCGCAGGGCGTCCAACAGCGCGCCGAGCCGCTTGTCCGAGCAATCCGCCAGATTGCCGCCAAGGTCGAATTCGGTGCCCAGATGCTCCACCAGCCGGGCCGGAAGATGGCGGGAAAGCTCCGTGGTGAGGTTGCGGCGGCCACCGCTCTGACGCTGGGCGCGCAGGGCATCGAGCAGGCCCTCGGGCGCGATATCGAGGTGCACGGGGGTGCCTTCATGCCAGTAGGAGGACGCCTGCAGGATCGCCGGTCCCGACAGGCCGCGATGGGTGAAAAGCAGCGCCTCCTCGAACACCGGACCGTCTGCGTGCACCCGGCGCCGGCGTCGCAACACCGGCGATTGCGGCAAAGCGCCCTTCGCTGAAGGTGAAGGGGACGAGGGCGGGCCGCGTCGCCGTGACCGGCACGCCGAATTGTGCGGCGACTTCATAGGCAAAGCCGGTGGCACCCATCTTGGGGATGGATTTGCCGCCCGTGGCGATGATCAGGCGGTGCGCGCGGACCACCTGCGCGCCCTCCGGCGTGTGGAGGGTGAAGCGGTATCCGTTCTCGTCCGCCGCGATGTCGCTCACATGGCTTTGCAGACGCAGATCGGTGCCGCGCGCGGCCATCAGCGCGCGCAGCATGGCGATGATCTCCTTGGCGGAGGTATCGCAGAACAGCTGGCCCAGCGTCTTTTCGTGCCAGGCGATGCCATGCGCGTCCACCAGCGCGATGAAATCCCACTGGGTGTAGCGAGCGAGCGCGGATTTGGCGAAATGCGGATTGGCGCTGATGAAGGCCTCGGGGGTCGTGTGCATGTTGGTGAAATTGCAGCGCCCGCCGCCCGAGATGCGGATCTTCTCCCCCGGTGCCTTGGCATGGTCCACCAGCAGGCAAGACCCGTCGAGATGCGCCGCGCACATCATGCCTGCGGCGCCCGCGCCGATGATCGCCGTTTCGAATTCCATGGGCGCGGGGTGCCTCATTGCGGAGCGGGGGTCAAGCTTGTGCAACCGGGGCTTGCGGCTGAGCGCCTTTCGGAGTGTTGTGGGCGCATCAAAAGGAGAGACCCCCATGAGTGCGACCCGAACCAAACTTGCCGCAGGCAGTATTTTCCCCGCGATGCTGGTGCCTGCACTGGGCGGGCGCACGCTGACGCTGGGCGATCCGCGCAACGGCCACGACTGGCAGATGGTCGTGGTCTACCGCGGCCTGCACTGCCCGATCTGCAAGACGCTACCTCGCCGGGTTGCAGGAGCTGGAGGCGGAGTTCAACGCACTGGGCGTCGATGTGGTCGCCGTCTCGGGCGACCCCGAGGAGAAGGCGCAGGCATTCGCGGAGGAAAAGGAGCTGACGCTGGCGGTGGGTTACGATCTGAGCGTGGGGCAGATGCAAGAGCTGGGGCTCTATGTGTCCGACCCCCGCAACCCGCACGGAGACGGACCGGCCCTTCGCCGAGCCGGGGCTCTTCGTAATCAACGCGGACGAACGCATCCAGATCATCGATATCTCCAACGCGCCCTTCGCCCGGCCGGACCTGCAGGGCATCGCCAACGGGATCAATTTCATCCGCGGCAACGACTACCCGGTGCGCGGTACGCACGATGGGTAGCGTGATGGAGGTGAATGGCGCCCGCGGTCCGTTGAAAAGGGGCGCAAAAGCCCTAGCCGCGCGGGCAAATGCGCGTTATACTCGAAATGAGATCTCCGCAAAGGAGACACGGCAGGCAGTGTAAGGCACATATCCATGACAGAAATGGTCTATGGCGCGGTCCCCGTTCGGGGCGGTGAACCCATTCTCCCAAAGTGGTGGCGCACGCTCGATAGGTGGGCGCTTTCGTGCATCCTGATGCTGTTCGGCGTCGGTATGTTGCTTGGGCTTGCGGCCTCTCCGCCGCTGGCGGAAAAGAACGGGTTCGAGCCTTTCCATTACGTGCAGCGGCAGGCGGCATTCGGCGGTCTGGCGCTGATCGCGATGATGCTGACCTCGATGATGTCGCCGACGCTGGTGCGCAGGCTGGCTGTCGTGGGTTTCATCGCGGCCTTCGTCGCGCTCATCTTCCTGCCGTTTTTCGGCACGGATTTCGGCAAGGGGGCGACGCGCTGGTACAGCCTCGGTTTCGCCTCCATCCAGCCGTCCGAATTCCTCAAGCCCGGTTTCGTCGTGGTGACGGCATGGTTGATGGCCGCGAGCCTCGATGTGAACGGCCCGCCGGGCAAGGCGTGGTCCTTTGCGCTGTGCCTTTCGATCGTGCTGATGCTGGCGCTGCAGCCTGACTTCGGTCAGGCGGCGCTGGTGCTCTTCGGCTGGGGGGTGATGTATTTCGTGGCAGGGGCACCGCTCGTCCTGCTGGTGGGTATGGCGGGCATGGTGGTGCTGGCGGGCACGCTGGCCTATTCAAGCTCGGAGCATTTCGCGCGCCGGATCGACGGCTTCCTGAGTGCGGACGTCGATCCCACGACGCAGCTCGGCTATGCCACCAACGCGATCCGCGAGGGCGGGTTGTTCGGCGTGGGCGTGGGCGAGGGCGAGGTGAAATGGTCTCTGCCGGACGCGCATACGGATTTCATCATCGCGGTCGCGGCGGAGGAATACGGGCTGGTGCTGGTGCTGTGCATCATCGCGCTCTACACGACAGTGGTCGTGCGCTCGCTCATGCGGCTGGTGCGGGAGCGTGATCCCTTCATCCGGCTGGCGGGCACCGGGCTTGCCTGCATGTTCGGCGGTTCAGGCGATGATCAATATGGGCGTCGCGGTGCGCCTGCTGCCTGCCAAGGGGATGACCCTGCCGTTCGTAAGCTATGGCGGGTCTTCGGTGATCGCCTCCGGCATCGCGGTGGGCATGTTGCTGGCCTTCACCCGGTCGCGCCCGCAGGGCGAGATCAGCGCGCTGCTGGCGCGGGGGCGGACGTGAACAAGACGACCGGCATAAGCGGAGCGGGCGCGTGAGTGGCGCGCCGCTGCTGGTGATCGCCGCAGGCGGCACCGGCGGGCATATGTTCCCCGCACAGGCGCTGGCGGAGGTGATGCTGGCCCGCGGCTGGCGCGTCAAGCTGAGCACGGACGCGCGCGGCGCGCGCTACACCGCCGGATTCCCGGATGCCGTGGAGATCGAGCAGCTGCAGAGCGCCACCTTCGCGCGGGGCGGTCTGGCCGCGCGCGCGCTCGTGCCGCTGCGCATCGCGTCGGGTGTCAGCGGTGCGGCCTGGCGGATGCTGCGGGACCGGCCCGCGGTGGTCGTGGGCTTCGGCGGCTATCCGTCGATCCCGGCTCTGGCGGCGGCATGGGCGCTGCGTCTGCCACGCATGATCCATGAACAGAACGGCGTGCTGGGCCGGGTCAACGAGCTGTTCGCGCGCCGGGTCGACAGGGTCGCCTGCGGCACTTGGCCCACCGCGCTGCCCGAGGGCGTGGCGGGCGTGCATGTGGGCAACCCCGTGCGGGCCTCGGTGCTGGAGCGCGCGGGTGCGGCCTACATCGCGCCCGGCGATTACCCCATGGAGCTGTTGGTGATGGGCGGCAGTCAGGGCGCGCGCATCCTCAGCGACGTGGTGCCACCCGCCATCGCCAACCTGCCGATGGAGATGCTGCGCAACATCCGCGTCAGCCACCAGGCCCGCGAAGAGGATGCCACGCGCGTTGCGACCTTTTATGCCGAGCATGGCATCAACGCGGATGTGCAGCCGTTTTTCCACGATGTGCCGCGGCGCATGTCGGAAGCGCAGCTGGTGATCAGCCGTGCCGGCGCCTCCAGCATCGCGGATCTGACGGTGATCGGGCGCCCCGCGATCCTCATCCCCTTTGCCGCCGCCGCGGGCGATCATCAGGCCGCCAATGCCCACGGATTGGTGGAGGCGGAAGCCGCGATCCTCATCCGTGAGGATGCCGCGAACCCCGATACGCTGAGCGAATTCATCCAGATGATCCTGTCCGACCCCGCCGCCGCCCTCCGGATGGCCATCAGCGCCCTTGCGCTGGGCAAGCCGGAAGCGGCACAAACCCTCGCCGATATGGTAGAAGACATCGCGACCAAAAAGGAGCTTGCCGCATGAACGCTGCAACCAAACTGCCCCAGGACGTGGGCGCCATTCACTTCGTCGGTATCGGCGGCATCGGCATGTCGGGCATCGCAGAGGTGCTGCTCAACCACGGCTATACCGTGCAGGGCTCTGACCTGAAGGCGACGCCCATCACCAACCGGCTGGCCGAGCTTGGCGCCAAGCTCTTCGAGGGGCAGCGCGCCGACAATCTGGGCGCGGCACAGGTCGTGGTAATCTCCTCGGCGATCAAGAAGGGCAACCCCGAGCTCGACGCTGCGCGGTCCATGGGTCTGCCGGTGGTGCGCCGGGCGGAGATGCTGGCCGAGTTGATGCGGCTGAAGTCCAACATCGCCATCGCGGGCACCCACGGCAAGACGACCACGACGACGATGGTTGCCGCCCTGCTCGATGGCGGCGGCTTCGATCCCACGGTGGTGAACGGTGGTGTGATCCACGCCTACGGCAGCAACGCGCGCAAGGGCGAGGGCGAGTGGATGGTCGTGGAGGCCGATGAGAGCGACGGCACCTTCAACCGCCTGCCCGCGACCATCGCGATCGTCACCAACATCGACCCCGAGCATATGGACCATTGGGGCACCATCGAGAACCTGCGGCAGGGGTTTCTCGATTTCACCTCCAACATCCCCTTCTACGGGCTCGCGGTGTGCTGCACCGACAACGCCGAAGTGCAGGCGCTGGTGGGCAAGATCACCGACCGTCGCGTGCTGACCTACGGCTTCAATGCGCAGGCGGACGTGCGTGCGGTCGGGCTGCACTACAAGGCCGGTGTCGCGCATTTCGACGTTCACCTGCAGAACGAGGATATCGTGATCAAGGAGTGCGAGCTGCCGATGCCCGGCGATCACAACGTCTCCAACGCGCTGAGTGCCGTCGCCGTGGCCCGGCATCTGGGCATGAAGGGCGAGGAGATCCGCACAGCCCTCAAGAACTTCGGTGGCGTCAACCGGCGGTTCACCCGCGTGGGCGAGGTGGACGGCGTGACGATCATCGACGACTACGGCCACCATCCGGTCGAGATCTCCGCCGTGCTCAAGGCCGCGCGGCAGGCGACGGAGGGGCGCGTGATCGCCGTGCACCAGCCGCACCGCTACACACGGCTCAGCCATCACTTCGACGAGTTCTGCGCCTGTTTCAACGATTGCGACGTCGTGGGGATCACGGAAGTCTATGCCGCGGGAGAAGAGCCCGATAGAGGGCGCGAGCCGCGACGCCCTGGTGGCCGGGTTGATCCAGCATGGCCACCGCCATGCGCGCCGGGTGGACGGGCCGGAGGATCTGGCGCGGCTGGTGGCCGAGCAGGCGCGGCCCGGCGACATGGTGGTTTGCCTCGGGGCCGGGACGATCTCGGGTTGGGCAAACGGCCTTCCGGACGCGCTGCGCGCTCTCAAGGGGGCGGCGGCGTGATCGTCGCGGCCTTCAGCGCGGCGACCGGCCTTGCCATGGGTCTTGTCGGCCCGGCCAAGGCGCGCAGGATCTTCTTTGTCTGGCTCGCGACCCTCGCCATGCTGCTTGCGGTCGTGGCCGTGTCACCCGATCCCAAAGGTGCCTTCAACGGGGCGGTGGTCATGGCGGTCGTTGCCCTGCCGCTCAGTCTTTTGGCCGGCTGGCTCGTCGGGATGGCGGCGCGCCGCTTCAACGCGGGCCGCTCGGCATGATGCTCGTCTGGCTCTCCATCGCTTGGGTCTTTGCCTCTGCGGCGGTTGCGATGCTGCCGATGCGTCACCAGTATCTTCCGGGTGTCGCGCTGCTGCTGGCGGCGCCTGTGCTGATCGTCATGGCGGGGGTCCAGTTCGGCTGGGTCTATGCCCTGCTCGGCCTTGCCGCCTTCATATCCATGTTCCGCAACCCGTTGCGCTATGTCGCAGCGCGGCTGCGGGGCGAGCATCCGGAGATCCCCAAATGAGCCTTTCCCTGACCCTTGCGTGCCTCTGGGCGGTGATCGCCAATATCGTGGCCATGACGCCGAGCCGGGACTACCATTGGCGCAGCGCCTATATCCTGATCACCCTGGGCATTCCCATCGTGGGCTACGTGGTGATGCAGCATGGCCCCTGGATCGGCCTTCTGGTTCTGGCGGCGGGCTGTTCGGTGCTGCGCTGGCCGGTGATCTATCTGGGCCGCTGGGTGCGCCGGACGGGCCGCAACACACCGGCGGAGTAGCGGCGATGGGCTCGATGATCCTGGCCGGGTTGGCCCTGTGGATGCTGGCATGCGCCTTTGCGGGCTACCGCGCGCGCTTGGGGCTCTTCGCGGTGATCCTTGTTGCCGGGCTTGCGCTCAACACCGCATGGATTGTGCTGGGCCTTGGCGCCGATCCGCTATCACCGCCCGCGCTGTCGTCGCATCTGAGCATCGTCTTGTTTGCAATCTCGGCGCTGGGTCTGGGATGGCTGCTGGGTCGGCTGGTGCGCCGGTTTCGCGACAGCAGGGTCGACGGTGCATGAGCGTTCTGCCCGTGCCGCGCGGCAGGCTCACGCCGCAGCGCGTGCTGAGCGAGCTCACGTGGCTGCGCGTCGGCGGGCCTGCGGACTATCTCTTCCAGCCAGCCGATCTCGAGGATTTGCAGAGCTTTCTGCGCGATCTGCCTGCGGAAGTCGCGGTTTTCCCCATCGGCGTCGGCTCCAACCTCATCGTGCGCGATGGCGGCCTGCGGGCAGTGGTGATCCGGCTGGGGCGCGGCTTCAACGGGATCGAGATCGCGGACGGCGAGGTGACGGCAGGGGCGGCGGCGCTCGATGCGCATGTGGCGCGCAAGGCGGCGGATGCGGGGCTCGACCTTACGTTTCTGCGCACCATTCCGGGCAGCATCGGCGGCGCGGTGCGGATGAACGCGGGCTGCTATGGCAGCTACACGGCGGATCATTTCGTGCGCGCCCGGGCCGTGACGCGGGCGGGGGCGCTGATCACCCTGTCGCGCGAGGATCTGGCATTCGGCTACCGGCAGAGCGATCTGGCAGAGGGCGCCGTCATCGTCAGCGCCACTTTCGCGCCGCCTCAGGGCGATCCGGCGACGCTGCATGCGCGGATGGCGGAGCAACTCGCCAAGCGCGATGCCACCCAGCCCACCAAGGACCGCAGTGCGGGTTCCACCTTCCGCAATCCGGCCGGTTTCAGCTCCACCGGGCGGACGGATGATGTGCATGATCTCAAGGCGTGGAAGGTCATCACCGATGCGGGCATGAAGGGGGCCACCCGTGGCGGCGCGCAGATGTCGCCGAAACATGCCAATTTTCTCATCAACACCGGCGGCGCGACGGCGGCGGACCTTGAGGGATTGGGCGAAGAGGTGAGAAAAAAGGTTTACGATAAGAGCGGGATCACGCTAGAATGGGAGATAATGCGAATAGGCGAGAAATAGACCGCCTGTCGTAGGGGCAAAAGCCGCGAAAAGCGGCGCAGAACATCAAAAATGGCCGAAATCGGCTGCAATAATAAAGGGCCGCAAAGGTCCGGGACATCGAGGCACTGGGTTATGTCGAGCAGGACACACCCGACAGTGGCGGTACTCATGGGCGGCCCCTCCGCGGAGCGGGAGGTATCGCTCAGCTCAGGACGTGCCTGCGCGGACGCACTGCGGGATTACGGATACGATAGGGTGATCGAGGTCGATGCGGGCCCCGATCTTTGTGCCGTTCTGACGGACCTCAAGCCCGATGCCGTGCTCAACTGCCTGCATGGACGCTGGGGCGAGGATGGCTGCGTTCAGGGGCTGCTCGAGTGGATGCGCATCCCATACAGCCATTCCGGCGTGCTTGCCTCCGCCGTGGCGATGGACAAGCAGCGCACCAAGGACATCTTTCGCGCGGCGCACCTGCCGGTGGTGGAGAGCCTGATCGTGCCCGCCGAACAGGTGCGCGGCGGGCATGTGATGTCGGCACCCTATGTGGTCAAGCCCAACAACGAAGGCTCCTCCGTCGGTGTCTACCTGGTGCGGGAAGCGGACGACGGCCCGCCACAACTCGACAAGGATATGCCCGAGATGGTCATGGTCGAGGCCTATGCGCCGGGGCGGGAGCTGACCACCTCCGTAGTGGGTGACCGCGCGCTGACGGTCACTGATATCATCACGACCGGCTGGTACGACTATGACGCCAAGTACAAGCCCGGCGGCTCCACCCATGTGGTGCCTGCGCAGATCCCCGCCGAAATCTTCGATCTGTGCATGGACTACGCCCTGCGCGCGCATCACGCCCTGGGCTGTCGCGGGGTAAGCCGGACCGATTTCCGCTGGGACGAGGCGCGCGGCGCGGCGGGGCTCGTCCTGCTGGAGACCAACACGCAGCCGGGCATGACCGCCACATCGCTCACGCCCGGAGCAGGCGGAGGCCACCGGCATGGGCTTTCCCGCCTTGTGTCACTGGATGGTGGAGGATGCCTCATGCGGGCGCTGAGACGAAAAGCGCCCGACGCGGGCCGCACCGATCCCGCGCCATCCCGCTGGGCATGGCGGATGCAGCGGCTGATGCTCACACCGGGCATCCGGCTGGCGCTGCGTGCGGGCGTCCCTTTCTGCATCACACTTCTGGCGGGCACCTGGTATCTTGCGGATGAGGGCCGTCGCGGCGCCATCGAGCAGGCCGTCGCAGAGACCCGCGCGGGCATCGAACAGCGCCCCGAGTTCATGGTGAACCTCATGGCAGTCGACGGCGCCAAGGACGAGCTTGCGCTCTATGTGCGCGAGATCCTGCCGCTGGATTTCCCGATTTCCAGCTTCGATCTCGATCTCGACGCGATGCGCGCGACGGTCACCCAGATTTCCGCCGTCAAATCCGCCTCCGTGCGGATCCGCCCGGGCGGCGTTTTGCAGATCGACATCGTGGAGCGGCAGGCCGTGGCCCTGTGGCGCAACGAAGACGGTATTGCACTGGTCGATGAGAGTGGCATCTACGTCGCTGCCGCCACCAGCCGCTATGCGCGCCCTGATCTGCCTTTAATCGCGGGGCAGGGCGCCAACGCCCATGTCCGCGAGGCGCTGGAGCTGATCGAGGCGGCAGCCCCCCTCGGGCCGCGCCTGCGCGGGCTGGTGCGCATGGGCGAGCGGCGCTGGGATGTGGTGCTCGACCGCGACCAGCGAATCCTGCTGCCTGCGGAGCAGCCGCTGCGCGCGCTGGAGCGGGTGATCGCGCTCGAAGGGCGCACAGGACATCCTGAGCCGCGACGTGGCGCGGGTCGACATGCGGCTGGCACGCCGTCCAACAGTGCAAATGACAACAGAGGCCGCCGAGCAACGGACGGCCCAGCAGGCAGCTTTTGGGGCAAATGACCGATGAATGATCTCTACAACAGCCAGCGCACCATGCGGCAGATGCGCAAGATCGCGATGCAGCGCGGTGTGGTCGCGATCCTCGATGTGGGCAGCTCCAAGATCGCCGCACTCGTGCTGCGCTTTGACGGCTCCGCGCGGCTCGAGGATGAGGGCGAGATCGGATCGCTCGCCGGGCAGTCGGGTTTCCGCGTGATCGGGGCTGCCACCACCCGCTCGCGCGGCGTGCGTTTCGGCGAGATCGCCGCGATCGGCGAGACGGAGCGCGCCATCCGCACCGCGCTGCAGGCGGCGCAGAAGATGGCGGGCATCCGTGTCGACCACGTCATCGCCTGCTTTGCCGGCGCCGAGCCGCGCAGCTACGGGCTCGATGCGCAGATCTCGCTGGAGCACCAGATGGTCACCGAGGACGACGTGGCCCGCGTGCTGAGCAGTTGCGATGTGCCCGAATACGGCGAAGGGCGCGAGGTGTTGCACGCCCAGCCGGTGAATTTCGCGCTCGACCACCGCTCCGGGCTCATCGATCCGCGCGGGCAGCTCGGCAATGAGCTGAGCGTGGATCTGCACATGCTAACGGTCGATGCCGCGGCGGTCCAGCATCTGGCCTATTGCATCAAACGATGCGATCTGGAGCTCGCGGGGATCGCCTCCTCCGCCTATGTCTCCGGCATCGCGGCGCTGGTGGAGGACGAGCAGGAACTTGGCGCGGCCTGCATCGACATGGGCGGCGGGGCCACCGGCGTGTCGATCTTCATCAAGAAGCACATGATCTACGCCGACAGCATCCGGATGGGCGGTGATCACATCACCTCCGACATCTCTATGGGGTTGCAGGTGCCCACGGCGAACGCCGAGCGGATCAAGACCTTCTACGGCGGGGTGCAGGCCACCGGCATGGACGACCGCGAGATGATCGAGATCGGCGGCGAGACGGGCGACTACGAACACGACCGCCGCACCGCCAGCCGCGCCGAGCTGATCGGGATCATGCGCCCGCGGGTCGAGGAGATCCTCGAAGAGGTGCGTGCGCGGCTCGATGCGGCTGGGTTCGATCATCTGCCGTCCCAGCAGATCGTGCTGACCGGTGGCGGCAGCCAGATCCCCGGTCTCGACGCGCTGGCGAGCAAGATCCTCGGCCAGCAGGTGCGCCTCGGCCGTCCGATGCGCGTGCACGGGCTGCCGCAGGCGGCGACGGGGCCCGGTTTCTCCTCTGCGGTCGGGCTCGCGCTTTTCGCGGCGCACCCGCAGGACGAGTGGTGGGACTTCGACATTCCCGCGGATCGGTATCCGGCGCGATCCCTCAAGCGGGCGGTAAAATGGTTCAGGGACAACTGGTAACCCGCAACATGGGGTGTGAACGTCGAGATACGGTGAGAATGGGCGGAAAAATGCCCAGATTTAGCGCCAAAAAGCGGTTTTTTACGTGACGACAGGCGCAGTCACGTCTAGTGTTAATCAAATTTGGGAAAATCCCCGCGTGATGCGGGCAAGCAGAACAGGCGGAACCAAGATGACTTTGAACCTCTCAATGCCGGGACAGGACGACCTCAAGCCACGCATTACCGTTTTCGGTGTGGGCGGTGCAGGGGGCAACGCGGTCAACAACATGATCGAGAAAGAGCTCGATGGTGTTGATTTCGTCGTTGCCAACACCGACGCGCAGGCGCTGCAGCAGACGAAGGCGGAGAACCGGGTCCAGCTGGGCATCAAGGTGACGGAGGGTCTGGGGGCAGGGGCCCGCGCCAGCGTCGGCGCCGCCGCTGCGGAGGAGAGCATCGAGCAGATCGTGGACCACCTTGCGGGTGCGCACATGTGCTTCATCACTGCGGGCATGGGCGGTGGTACGGGCACCGGTGCCGCACCGATCATCGCGCAGGCCGCGCGCGAGCTTGGCGTGCTGACCGTGGGCGTGGTGACCAAGCCCTTCCAGTTCGAGGGGGCCAAGCGGATGCGCCAGGCCGAGGACGGCGTCGAGGCGCTGCAGAAGGTCGTCGATACGCTGATCATCATTCCCAACCAGAACCTGTTCCGCCTCGCCAATGAGAAGACCACGTTCACCGAGGCGTTCTCGATGGCGGATGACGTGCTCTACCAGGGTGTGAAGGGTGTGACGGACCTGATGGTGCGTCCCGGCCTGATCAACCTCGACTTTGCGGACGTGCGCGCCGTGATGGACGAGATGGGCAAAGCCATGATGGGCACCGGCGAGGCCGAGGGCGAAGACCGCGCCATCCAGGCCGCCGAGAAGGCGATCGCCAACCCGCTGCTTGACGAAATCTCGCTGCGCGGTGCCAAGGGCGTGCTGATCAACATCACCGGCGGCCACGACCTGACGCTGTTCGAGCTTGACGAGGCAGCAAACCGCATCCGCGAGGAAGTGGACCCCGAGGCCAACATCATCGTCGGTTCCACCCTGGACGAGAACATGGGCGGCATGATGCGGGTGAGCGTGGTGGCGACCGGCATCGACGCGGTCGATGTGAACACCGATATGCCGGTGCCGCGCCGCTCCATGTCGCGCCCACTGAGCACGGAGGTGGCCGAGGAAGCCCCGGCCCCACAGCCTGCACCACAGCCGGTGCGTGCCCCCGCAGCCGCCGCCACGCCCATCGCGGCGGAACAGCCTCGCACCGAGGCGGGCGAAGAGCCCGCGACACCCAGCTTCTTTGATGATGCGCCTCAGCAGCAGCCCGCCCGCGCGGATGCGTCGCGCGACATGTTCGAGGGTCGCCGCTACGAGCCGATCCGCGACGAGGCGGAGGATCTGCCACCCCCGGCCTATACCCCCGAGCCCGAAGCCTATGACGCGCGCCACGAAGCGCTCGAAGCTTCGCCTGAGAACTTCGTCGCACCCCGCGCGCCGACGCCCGGCACACCTTCGCCCGAGGCGATGGCCCGTTTGCGCGCCGCGGCCCAGCGCTCAGCACCCCCCGCCGAGCGGCCCCGCGCGGCGGCACCGGCACCCCAGCCACAGCCTGCACCCGCGGCACAGGGCGAGCGGCCCCGCTTCGGCATCAATTCGCTGATCAACCGGATGACGGGCGGTCAGGAAGGCGAGGCACAGCCCCGCGCAGCGGCCCCGAGCCAGCCCGCGCGTCAGCAGCCACCGGTGCAAAGCAACCAGGCCGCAGCCGCACCGCAGCCCCGTCAGGAGGCGGATCCGGAGCAGGAGCGCATCGAAATCCCGGCATTCCTGCGCCGTCAAGCGAACTGATACACGCCATTTCGTGATCTGGAAGGCCGCCCTTGGGCGGCCTTTTTTCGTTATGGTACAACGTGTTGCGCCATATGTGACAGGCATGCGCGGGTTTGTGACAGGGATGTTTCAGTCGGTTGCAATGATTGATTTGTCGCGGACAGGTGGCACGCCTATCTAGTTTGCAATCAAGACAATACTTGAAAATGTGATGAGGTAGTCCAGTGCAAAACACAGTGAAAACGGCGATCAGATTTGCAGGCAAGGGCCTGCATTCCGGCGTTCCCGCATCTGTGACTGTGCATCCTGCATCCGTCAATCACGGCATCTGGTTCAAGCGCACCGACGTGCAACTCGGGGATGCGATGATCCCCGCGCGCTGGGATGCCGTCAACCGGTCGCCCCTGTGCACCAAGCTGGAGAACGGCGCGGGCGTTCAGGTCTCCACCGTCGAACATCTGATGGCGGCCCTCGCAGGCTGCGGCATCCACAACGCACTGATCGAGATCGACGGGCCGGAAGTGCCGATCCTCGACGGGTCCGCGGCACCTTTCGTGCGCGGCATCATGACGCGCGGCGTGCGCATGCAGGCGGCGCCGGTCATGGCCTATGAAGTGCTCAAGACGGTCACCGTGCGCGACGGCGATGCCGTGGCGACGATTTCCCCCTCCGACACGCTGCGCATCGACTTCGAGATCGACTTCGCCGACAGCGCGATCGGCCATCAGAAAAAGTCGCTGGTGATGAACAATGGCTCTTTTGCGCGCGAGCTTTGCGACAGCCGCACCTTCTGCCGTCAGGCGGATGTGGAGGCGATGCAGGCCAACGGTCTGGCGCTTGGCGGCGCCCCCGGCGAAAACGCGGTCGTATTCGACGGCGACGCACGTGCTGAGCCCCGGCGGCCTGCGCCACGCGGATGAGCCCGTGCGCCACAAGATGCTGGATGCGCTGGGCGATCTGGCGCTGGCCGGTGCGCCGTTGCTGGGCCACTATACCGGCGTACGGGCGGGTCATTCGCTCACCAACACGCTGCTGCGCGCGCTTTTCGCGACGCCCGGTGCGGTGCGCATGGTACGGTGTGATGGCGCGATGGCGTCGCGTCTGCCCGGTCACGGTCTGGTGTGGGACGAGATCCCCGCGGTCGCCTGATCGCTCTGGCAAGGCCCTGTGGGTCCGGAGCATCGCTTCGGGCCTTTTTTGCATCAGGGGAAATGGGCGTTTTGCACCGCTGAATATTGTGCTAACACCGGAGACGAACAGGGGCCTAACCCTTGACGCAGAGCGATGCGGTAGAAGAACGAGGATAGCTGAGGATGGGTTTTGGAGGGTCTGCAAGACGTCTTTCCGTCACGCTGCTAGCTGTGGCGGCGCTGGCGGCCTGCGGCGAGAGCCAGGATACCGGGCGCTATCACCGACAGCTTCTTCAACCGCGCAGGAAATCCCGCTCGAGACCTATACGCCCGAACAGATCTTCGAGCGCGGCGAATTCGAACTGAACCGCCGCCGTCCGGGCGAAGGCGCGTTCTACTTCGCCGAGATCGAGCGGCTCTACCCCTATTCGGAATGGGCCAAGCGCGCGCTGATCATGCAGGCCTTCGCCTATCATCAGGATGCCGACTATCCCAACAGCCGCTCCGCTGCGCAGCGCTTCATCGACTTCTATCCCGATGACGACGACGCGGCCTATGCCGCCTACCTGCTGGCACTCAGCTATTATGACCAGATCGACGATGTGGGCCGCGATCAGGGGCTGACGTTTCAGGCGTTGCAATCCCTGCGCCAGGTGATCGAGCGCTATCCCGACAGCGAATATGCGCGCGGATCGATCCTGAAGTTCGATCTGGCCTTCGACCATCTGGCGGGCAAGGAGATGGAGATCGGGCGCTACTATCTCAAGCGCGATCATTACACCGCCGCGATCAACCGTTTCCGCGTGGTGGTGGAGGATTTCCAGACCACGACCCATACTGCCGAAGCGCTGCACCGGCTGGTGGAGAGCTATCTCAGCCTCGGGCTCACCGATGAGGCGCAGACGGCGGGGGCGATCCTGGGCTACAACTACCGTTCCACGGATTGGTACGAGGACAGCTACAAGCTGCTGACGGGCCGGGGGCTGGAGCTGAAATCCTTCGGCGACAACTGGCTTTCCGCGATTTACCGCCAGACGCTGAGAGGCGATTGGATCTAACGTGCGCACCGCCTTTCTTGCACGCGGGCGCTTGTGATGCTGCGCGGTCTTGATATCTCCGACATGCTGATCATCGAGCGGCTGGAATTGAGTTTCCAGCCGGGTCTGAACGTGCTGACGGGGGAGACGGGGGCGGGCAAGTCCATTCTGCTCGACAGTCTGGGCTTCGTGCTGGGCTGGCGCGGCCGTGCCGATCTGGTCCGCCAAGGTGCGGCACAGGGCGAGGTTACGGCCTGGTTCGACCTTGCACAGGGGCATCCCGCCCGCGCCGTGCTGGAGGAGGCAGGCCTGCCTGCGGGCGACGAGTTGATCCTGCGGCGCATCAACACCGCGGACGGGCGCAAGACCGCATGGGTCAACGACCGGCGTTGCTCAGGCGAGGTGCTGCGCGCGCTGAGCGAGACGCTGGTGGAATTGCACGGGCAGCACGACGACCGCGGCCTGCTGAACCCTCGCGGCCACCGCAGCATCCTCGACGCTTTCGGCGGGCTGGAGGCTGCGCGCGCGTCCGTCCGGGTCGCGTGGAGCGAATTGGGCCGTGCGCGCCGCGCGCTCGACGCCGCGACCAAGGCCCAAGACGAGATCCGCGCCGAGGAGGAGTTCCTGCGCTACGCCGTGGCCGAACTCGACAAGCTTGCCCCCGAGGAGGGGGAGGAGGCCACGCTCGACGCGAGGCGCCGGATCGATGCAGGGCGCGGAGAAGATCCGGGCCGATGTGGTCAATGCCTATGAGGCGATGGGCCAGAACGGGGCCGAGGCGCAGCTTGCGGATGCCTTCCGCTGGCTCGACGGTGCCGCGGCCCGCGCCGAGGGCGCGCTGGAGGAGCCGATGGCCGCCCTCAACCGTGCCATGATCGAGCTCGACAGCGCGATGGAGGGCGTGGTCGCGGCGATCGAGGCGATGTCCTATGACCCCTACGAGCTCGAGACGACGGAGGAGCGGCTGTTCGCCATTCGTGGGCTCGCCCGCAAACATGACGTACAGCCCGACGCGCTTGCGGGGTTTGCAGAGACCCTGCGCGCCCGGCTCGGCGCGCTCGATGCGGGCGAGGCGGAGCAGGCCAAGCTGCGCGGGCAGGTGACGGCTGCAGAGGCTGCATATGACGCGGCGGCGGGCGCGCTCACCCGGGCGCGCAGTGCCGCGGCAAAGAAGCTCGACCGCGCGGTGAGCGCCGAGCTCGCGCCGCTTAAGATGGAGCGCGCGGTCTTTGCCACGCTGATCACGCCCGAAGCCGATGGGCCCGAGGGCCGCGATGCGGTATCCTTCACCGTAGCCACCAATCCCGGCGCGCCTGCCGGTCCGCTCAACAAGATCGCCTCCGGTGGTGAGCTCAGCCGCTTTCTGCTGGCGCTCAAGGTCTGCCTCACGCAGGGGCAGACGGGCCTCACGCTGATCTTCGACGAGATCGACCGCGGCGTGGGCGGGGCTACGGCGGACGCGGTGGGCCGCAGGCTCGCTGCGATCGCGCAAAGACGGCCAGGTGCTGGTCGTGACCCACTCGCCGCAGGTGGCAGCGCTCGGGGCGCATCACTGGCGGGTGGAGAAATCGGTGAAGGGCGGCATGACCACGACCAACGTCGTCCCGCTCGGCCCGCAAGAGCGGGTGGATGAGGTGGCGCGCATGGTCGCGGGCGACACGATCACCGACGCCGCACGCGAGGCGGCACGCGCGCTGCTCGGGGCCTGACGGGTTGAAACCGGCGGTGCGATATGCTTTGCGCAGCGTCAAGCCCGCACAGTCTATCCGCCCCGAAAGCTGCCCATGACAGAGCATGACCGCTCCTTCCTCTCCCACCAGACCCAGCGCGTGCGCGACAGCTGCACGGAAGGCTGGCGCGTGTTGCGCGCAAAGGGGCCGGGCAAGGTCACATTCTGGTTCATCGCCCTCGCCATCGGGATCGCGGCGGGCTTTGCCGCGCTCTTTTTTCGCAAGGGCATCAACCTGCTTCAGGAAACGCTATACGGCACCGACAATGTGCAGTACCTGCACAGCTTCGTCACCGGGCTCGATTGGTATTGGATCGTCGTGATCCCGACCGTCGGCGGGCTGGTCGTCGGGGCTGATCCTGCATCACTTCACGCCGGACGCGCGCGCGCGTTCGGTCGCGGATGTGATCGTCGGCTCCGCGCTGCATGACGGGCGTGTCGAGGCGCGCGCGGGTCTCGCTTCCGCGCTGGCGTCGATGGTGACGCTGGGCACCGGCGGTTCATCGGGCCGGGAGGGGCCGGTGGTGCACCTCGCCGCCGTGATCTCCACCTGGGTGAGCCGGCGCATCAACGCGGACGGGATCACCGGGCGCGACCTGCTGGGCTGCGCCGTCGCCGCCGCCGTCTCGGCGAGTTTCAACGCGCCCATCGCGGGGGCTCTCTTTGCGCTCGAGGTGGTGCTGCGGCATTTCGCGGTGCATGCCTTCGCCCCCATCGTGATCGCGAGCGTTGCAGGCACGGTGATCAACCGGCTGGAGTTCGGCGGCGTGACGGAGTTCATCCTGCCCACCACGGGGGCGCTGCAATTCTATGTCGAGCTGCCCGCTTTCCTGCTGCTGGGGCTGACCTGCGGGCTTGTGGCGGTGGTTCTGATGCGCGCGGTCTTCTGGGCGGATGATCTGGGCAACCACATCCAGGCGCGCACCGGCCTGCCGCGCTACCTGCGGCCCATGGTGGCGGGCTTGCTTGCTGGGCATCATCGCACTCTGGTTTCCGCATATCATCGGGGTCGGCTACGAGACCACGTCGCTCGCGCTCACCGGCCAGCTCGCCCTGCATGAAGCGGCGATATTCGCGGTGCTGAAGGTAGTGGCGGTTGCGATCACGCTGGGCGGGCGCATGGGCGGCGGGGTCTTCTCGCCCTCGCTGATGGTGGGCGCGTTGGCGGGGCTGGCCTTCGGCTGGATCGCGACGGGCTTCTTTCCCGATGTGTCGGGCGCCACATCGCTCTATGCGCTGGCCGGGATGGGGGCGGTGGCGGCGGCGGTGCTGGGCGCGCCGATCTCGACCACGCTCATCGTCTTCGAGCTGACCGGCGACTGGCAGACGGGGCTTGCGGTGATGGTCGCGGTGAGCATGTCGACGGCGCTCGGCTCAAAGCTCGTGGACCGCAGCTTCTTTCTGACCCAGATCGAGCGGCGCGGCATCCACCTTGCGGCAGGGCCGCAGGCCTACCTGCTGGCGATGTTCACCGCCGCCCAGACCATGCGCACGCCCGATCATCCGCGCGCCGCCGATGAGGCGCAATGCTGGGAAATGATCGGTGAGGGGCTCTATGTCGACGGCGCCGCGACGCTGGAGACGGCGATACCGATTTTCGAGAAAACCGGCGCGCAATTCCTGCCGGTTGTTACGCTCTCGGCGGATGCGGCGCCGCCGGAGTTGCGCGGGGCGCTCTTCCATGTGGATGCGCTACGCGCCTACAACCGCGCGCTGGCGGCCACGGCGGCGGAGGAGCACTCCTAGAGCTGCTCGACCGTCGATTTCGTCGACTTCTGTAAAAGGCCAGATGGTCGCGCACGTCTTCGGCGGCTTCGCTTGGGGTCTTCGTAGGACCACACGACATTCTCCATCGTGCGGCTTCTTGGTCACCACGTTGAAGTAGCGCGCATCACCCTTGTGCGGGCAATGGGAGGTCTTGTCGCTGGGATCGAGGAACGCCATGGCGATGTCCTCGCGCGGGAAATAGATTACCGGGGGGTAGTCGCCCTCGGTCAGTTCCAGCGCATCGCTGCTTTCGCCCAGCACGGCACCGCCCGCGCGCACGCGTCCACGTGCCGCTCGCTTTGCGGATCTTGATATGATCCGCCATTGCTTGTCTCCCCCGCGTTTCTGCGCGCCTCACAGGGGCGCTGTTGCCGCATCTAACCATTGTTTCGCCGCTGGCGATACCCGTGGCCCGATTTTTGCCGCCACGTCGCGGTGATAGGCATTCAAGCCAGTCGCGCGCGGGCGGATCCAGCAGGTCGGGAACGATCAGGCGGCGGTCGATGGGCACGAAGGCCAGCGTGCGCCAGTCCAGCATGTCGCGGTGGGCATCGCCGCCGGGCAGGTGCGGGGCCTCCTGAACGACGAGCAGGTTCTCGATCCGGATGCCGAAGGCCCCCTCGCGGTAATAGCCGGGCTCGTTGCTCAGGATCATGCCCGGCTCCAGCGGCACCTGGCTCACCCGGCTGAGGCGCTGTGGTCCCTCATGCACGCTGAGATAGGCGCCGACGCCGTGGCCCAGCCCATGGTCGAAGTCCTGCCCGGCCAGCCAGAGCGGCATGCGTCCGACGGCCTCGATATGCGCGCCCGCAAGGCCGCGCGGCCAGCGCAGGCGGCTCATCGCGATCATGCCCCGCCAGCACGCGGGTGAAAGCCTCGCTGCGCCTCGCGCGGGGGGGTGCCGATGGCGATCGTGCGGGTGATGTCGGTGGTGCCGTCGAGGTATTGCCCGCCACTGTCGAGCACGATCAGATGGCCGTCCTCGAGCGTGGCGTCGGTTTCCTCGGTCACGCGGTAATGCATGATCGCGCCGTTGGGGCCGGTGCCCGCGATGGTCTCGAAGCTGATGTCCTGCAGGCCGTTGTCGCGCCGGCGCAGGGTCTCGAGCCGGGTGACGACCTGTGTCTCCGTCAGGCTGCCGGGCGGCTGCGCGTCGAGCCAGCAGAGCATTTCGACCATCGCCGCCCCATCGCGCAGATGGGCCTGCGCCGCGCCCTCGATCTCGGCGTCGTTCTTGCAGGCCTTGGGCAGGGCGCAGGGTTCCGCGCCCTTGCGCGCGGCGTCGCCCAGATGTATCGGCGACGATCTGCGGCACGGTCGATGCATCGATGCGCACAGGGCCTTGCAGCGACTTCAGCGCGGTCAGGAACTGCGAAGGCGGCGTCAGGCGGACATCGGCGCCCAGATGCGCCTCAAGCCCCTCGAATTTCGACGGCTCCGCGAAGAGATCAACCGTGCCGTCGTCATGCAGCACGGCAAATCCATGGACGACCGGGTTGCGCTCGATGTCGCCGCCGCGGATGTTCAGCAGCCAGCAGATGCTGTCGGGCAGGGTTATCACCGCCGCATGCTCCCCGGCGTCCGTGAGCGATATGGCCAGCCGCGCGCGCTTGTCCTGCATGGGTCTCTCCGGCGAACTCCAGCGGGTGGACCTTGGCCGGGGCATTTGGGGGGCGTGGCTGATCCGTCCAGATGGCATCCACCAGATTGCCGCATTGCACCAGCGTCACACCGCTGCCCGCAAGGGCGGCCTCGGCCTGTGTGATCTGTTCGACCGTATGCAGCCAGGGGTCGAACCCCACACGCCCGCCGTCCGGCAGTTGCCCGCGCAGCCAGTCGGCCATGGAAACCTCGGGCCAGTGCACGGGCGTGTAGACATCGGCCACCTGCGCCTTCACCTGCGTGCGGTAGCGCCCGTCGATGAACACGCCCGCCACGTCGCGCAGCACCACGCAGAAGCCCGCCGAGCCGGTGAAACCGGTCAGCCATGCCAGCCGCGCATCGCGCGCGGCGACATATTCACCCTGATGGGCATCGGCGCGCGGCACGATAAACCCGTTGAGTGCCGCCGCGTCGATCTGGGCGCGCAGGGCTTGCAGGCGCGGCGGCCCCTGTTCGGGCCGAGCCGTGACTTCGAACGTCTGAAACACCGCGCCCCTCCTTCAGTTCTTCCTCAGAAACCCGATCCGTGATCAGCTCGCCCGCTGCATGCCCAGCACGCGCGCGCGCTTGCGCGGATCGCTGTCAAACAGCGACGCAAGCTGTTCGGTCATGGCACCGGCAAGCTGTTCGACATCCGTGATCGTCACCGCGCGGTCGTAGTAGCGGGTCACGTCATGGCCGATGCCGATCGCCAGCAGCTCCACCGCTTTCTTCTTCTGGACCATGGCGATCACGTCGCGCAGGTGTTTTTCAAGGAAGTTCGCGGGGTTGACCGACAACGTGCTGTCATCGACGGGCGCGCCATCGGAGATCACCATCAGGATCTTGCGCGATTCCGAGCGCGCCATCATGCGCCGGTGCGCCCATTCCAGCGCCTCGCCGTCGATGTTCTCCTTCAGCAGGCCTTCCTTCATCATCAGCCCAAGGTTGGGCCGCGTGCGGCGCCAGGGCGCATCGGCGGATTTGTAGATGATGTGGCGCAGATCGTTGAGGCGGCCGGGGCCCGTGGGGCGGCCCGTCGTTGAGCCAGGCCTCGCGCGCCTGTCCGCCTTTCCACGCCCGCGTGGTGAAACCGAGGATTTCGACCTTGACGTTGCACCGCTCCAGCGTGCGGGCGAGCACATCGGCACAGATCGCGGCGATGGAGATCGGCCGCCCGCGCATCGAGCCGGAGTTGTCCAGCAGCAGCGTCACGACGGTGTCGCGGAATTCGGTGTCCTTCTCGACCTTGAAGCTCAGCGGGGTCGTGGGGTTGGCCACGATCCGCGCCAGACGCCCCGCGTCAAGCGTGCCTTCCTCCAGATCGAACTCCCAGGAGCGGTTCTGCTGGGCCTGCAGGCGGCGCTGCAGCTTGTTGGCCAGGCGGCTCACGGCGCCCTTCAGCGGTTCGAGCTGCTGGTCGAGATAGGCGCGCAGGCGCTCCAGCTCCACCGGCTCGGCGAGTTCTTCCGCGCCCACGACCTCGTCGTCGTCACTGCGGTAGACGGTATAATTGGGGTCGGCGTCGGAGACTGGCTGCGGCGCGGGCGGCTCCATCGGGGCCTCGCCCTCGGGCATCTCGGCTTCCTCGCCAAGCTCCTGATCGGCCATGTCGTCCATGGAGACCTGCGCCTGTGCCGCGTCCTGCTGCTCTTCCTGTGACTGCTCGGGGGAGGCGTCGGCATCCTCCTCCTGCTGGTCGTCGTTGCCGGTGCTGTCGGGATCGTCCTGCTCCTCGGAGCCTTCCTCGGCCTCGTCCTCCTGATCCTCGTCAAAACCGTCGGGATCATCGCCAAGCTGATCGGCATAGCCCAGATCGGTGATGATCTGGCGCGCGAACTTGGCAAAGGCCGTCTGATCGTCGAGCGTGTCCTTGAGATCCTCCAGCGTGCCGCCGCACTGGTCCTCGATATAACCGCGCCACAGTTCCATCACGTTCTCCGCCCCCGCGGGCATGTCACGCCCCGTGGCCAGATGGCGCACAAGATAACCCGCCGCGACGGCCAGCGGCACGTCCGAGGCGGTCTTGACCTGATCATAGCCGCGGCGCAGGGCCTCATGCTTGATCTTGGCATCGATGTTGCCTGCGGTGCCGGGCATGTCGCGCGCGCCCACTGCCTCGCAGCGCGCCGTCTCCATCGCCTCATAGAGGTCGCGCGCCATCTCTCCGGTCGGCTGGTAGCGCGCGTGGGTCTGACCGTTGTGGTACCGGCGGTTGAGCGCCAGCGCATCCGCGGTGCCGCGCGCGAGCATCACCTCATCGCGCGTCATCCGCCGGGTGACCTGAGGCAGCCGCATCGCGTCGCCGGAGAGGCCCGCAGGGTCCACCGAATAGCTGACCGTCAGATCGGGATCTTTCGCCATGACCTTGGAGGCTTCGGCCAAGGCCTTCTTGAACGCGTCTGCGGGATTGTCGGTTGGCTTGCTCATCGCGCCCTCGCCGGAAATGTCATCTGTCACATTTCGCAGGTTTTTCCGGCAGGGTCAAAGGCGTGCTGTCGTTTCGGCCTCAGATATGTCCATGACGCGGGTTATGCCGCAGCCGGGTGCGCCAACATCGGTGCAGCCGCGCAAGAGCATGCTGCAGGCGCGAAATAAAATATCATTTTAAGTCAGATACGTAGAGCGAATTTCGACCATTCTTTTCGCAAGACATGGAACGTAACGGCCGGTGCTGCCGTTGTGTCTGCAATCGGATCGACGCGGCAGTGAGTGCCGCGAAGATCATGAAAATCGAAGGAGACTACAATGACAAACTTCAAGACACGCGCCGCCCTGATTGCTCTGATCGCAGCCGCCCCAATGGCAGTTTTCGCAGATATCGAGACAGGCTCCCCCGCTCAATCCGTCGCATCTGATCCCGATGAGTACGCAGCACCGGACAATGGTGTGAAGACCACCGGCAGTTCGATGGAAAACACAGCCAAAGCCGATCAGGGGGAAAACGCCTATGACGACGCTGAAGTCGTCGAAGATCTTGACGGCTCGCTGATCGAAGACAGCGCGAAAAGCGACAGCTAAAACTGTCTGACTGACAGACAAGGACCCCGGGTGCTCGACACCCGGGTTTTTTTTGCCTGATCAACAGAAGCGATGACCGCGAGCCTAGCCGAGGCTGACGCTCGCGGCGCTTTCGGGCAATTCCTCATTGAAAAGGCGCTGATAGAATTCGGCGACCGTCTGACGCTCCAACTCGTCGCATTTGTTCAGGAAAGACAGGCGGAAGGCGTAGCCGACGTTCTTGAAGATCTCGGCGTTCTGGGCCCATGCGATCACGGTGCGCGGCGACATGACGGTGGACAGATCGCCGCTCATGAAGGCCGTACGGGTCAGATCTGCGACCGTGACCATCTGCTTGATCGTCTTGCGCCCCTCCGCCGTGTTGAAATGCGGGTTCTTG
The DNA here is from genome assembly GCA_963703195.1 of uncultured Alphaproteobacteria bacterium. Lineage (GTDB taxonomy): Bacteria > Pseudomonadota > Alphaproteobacteria > Rhodobacterales > Rhodobacteraceae > Sulfitobacter. The sequence continues at coordinate 383,241 of OY969797.1, forward strand.
GCGAGCACGATCGCACTCTCCGCGTCGATGCTAAGGTAGTTCAGCGTGGCCACCAGCGACCAGCGGTCCATCTGGCCCTGGTTGATCTGCTGCGTGCCATGATAGAGGCCGGTGGTGTCGCCAAGGCCCACGGTATTTGCGGTGGCGAAAATGCGGAAGTAGGGATGCGGTGTGATCACCTTGTTCTGGTCGAGCAGGGTGAGCTTGCCGTCCACCTCCAGCACGCGCTGGATCACGAACATCACATCCGCGCGGCCCGCGTCGTATTCATCAAACACGATCGCGGTGGGCGTCCGCAGTGCCCAAGGCAGGATCCCCTCTTGGAAGTCCGTCACCTGCTTGCCGTCCACAAGCTTGATGGCGTCCTTGCCGATCAGGTCGATCCGGCTGATGTGGCTGTCGAGGTTGACGCGCACAGTGGGCCAGTTGAGGCGGCTTGCGACCTGTTCGATATGCGTCGATTTGCCGGTGCCGTGATACCCTTGTACCATCACCCTGCGGTTGTGCGAAAAACCTGCCAGAATCGCCAGCGTTGTATCGGCATCGAATTTATAGGTGCTGTCGTACTCAGGCACGCGGTCGGTGCGCCCCTCGAAGCCCTTGACGGTCATGTCTGTGTCGATACCGAAAACCTCGCGGACCGAGATGTCCTTGGTCGGGGTTGCATTGAGGTCCAGTCCGCCGTCAGCCATGTGAAATCATCCTAAAATCTATGCCCTCTCACAGGGCCTTGTGCGTTGGGGTGCAACATATCGCGGGCAGGTTCAAGGGAAAGGCCTAAAATTGCCGATATGTCGAGGCCATCCGGGATCGTTCGCCTTGGCCTGTGATGCGGTAAGGCGCGGGGCTACGTGCCCCGGCGCCGCTCAGTCCTTGAAATTCCGGCTCGTCTTGAGCTGGTCCCAGGCCCAGACGACCTGCTGCAACTGCTCCTCCTGGGAGCGGTCGCCGCCGTTCATGTCGGGATGAAGAACCTTGATCAAGGATTTGTAGATCTTGCGGATTTCCGGCTTTGTCATGTTGTCCTTCGCCTCGAGCACCTCGAGCGCCTTGCGCTCGGTGGGGGGCAGGCGGCGCCCGGCCTGCGGGCCCTTGCCGGGGTTCTGCGTGGCATTGGCGCCCAGCACCTGATGCGGATCCTCGATGCCGAGCCGGGCCCAGGCGCGCTGTTCGGGGTCGCTCATCGGCTTGGTGGGACGGTCCCAGACCTTGTCCTGGCTCAACTTGGCGTTCATTTCCGCTTCGGTCGTGCCATGGAAGAAGTTCCATTGCGTGTTGTACTCGCGCACATGCTGCTGACAGAACCAGAAATAATCGTCGAGCACGTCGGGCGCCTTTGGTGCGCGGAACTTGCCCGCTTCCTCGCAGCCCTCATGATCGCACACGCGCGTCGAGGTCTCCGAGGCACCGGACATGCCGCGGCGGCCACGCGGATTCTTCTTCTTGGCGGAAGAGACAGACATATCAAAACCAAAGGGATCGTTCTTTCGCATGGGCATACCTTTCCGACTCAAGGCGATCATACTAGACGTGTGGTTGTAAGAAGGAAGGGGGTGGCGCGAATAATTCGCCCCCGCAGGAGGGTTTATGGCGGTCAGGAACGAAATCGAGCAGGCGCTGCGGGCGGCCTTCGCCGTGGAGCGGCTGGTTGTTGAGGATGTGAGCGAAGCGCACCGGGGGCATGCAGGCTTTCGCGAAGGCGGTGAAACGCATTTCGACGTGGCGATCACCGCGCCGGAATTTGAGGGCATGAGCCGTGTGGCAAAACACCGCGCCGTGCATGGCGCGCTGGGGCGCGAGCTGATCGCGCGGATCCACGCGCTCTCGCTCGATATCGCACCTTAGGTTTTTGGATCCTCATCGTTCTGTGCGCCGCGGGTGAGGGTGCCGCGGGCGCGGGCGAGCAGGCTGAGCGAGGGTCCGATGGCGGCGTCGGGCTCGGTGTCCTCGACACCGTTGTCGGGCTTGCGCGTGTCCAGTGAAACGACTTTTTCGCTCTCCGTTTCAGTCTCTTGCGCGGCGTTCTCAATGTCGTCCTCCGGTGCCGGCAGAAGCTCCGGCTTGAAGGCTTCTGCCTCACCGCTGTGCGGGCGGCGGAAAATAAGGACATTGCGCCATTCGGTGGTGGTTCCGGTCAAGCCCGCCCGCTCGATCGACGGCAGAGTCTCGGCGCGCTGATACTCCCAGCCTTCGCCCGCCATGGCGTTCATGAGTTCTTCGATCGCGAAAGAGAAACGCGCCTCCGGGCCGCGGAGCCCCTTGCCCTTGAGGCCCTTGGCGGGGGCGGGAACGACCTTGTATTCATAGCGTGGCATTGCGGGATCCTCGGGTTTGGTGCGTCGTTCTAGCGCGGGGGCGGGGCAAAGGGAACAGGGCCGGGTACGCCCCGGCGCACTGCGCAGGTCGGGGCCTACTTGCGCGCGATCCCGATCTTGCGGCCTGCGCGCTCCGGGACCGGCATGTCCTTTTGCGCCTCCTTCATCGCCGCCATCTTGTCGAGGATGGGTTGCGGAAGCGGTGCGACCTTCGGCGTTTCGCCGGACTGGTCCACATGCAGCGTGAGCGCTTCGCCCGTCGCGGCAAGCCATCCATCCTCATGCCACAACTCCTGAAACACGTGAAAACGCTTGGCGTCGTAATCGAGCAGCTGAAATGTCGAGACGACGCGGTCGCCCTCGTGCAACTCGCGCACGTAACAGATGTGGAATTCGGCAATGTAGGTGGTGCAGCCGGTGGCATCGCGGTAATCGGGCCCGAAGCCGAGGCGCGGATAGACCTGATCGGCGCATTGATCCATCAGCACCGAGTAATACGCCATGTTGAGATGGCCGTTATAGTCGATCCATTCTGGCAGGACGGTGAGCGGGGAGGAGCGAAAAACCTGTGTCATGTGCCGTGATTAGCATAGTGTAGTCAGGTGGGCGAGTAGGTATGCGGGGGGCGGAGATCCGGGCGAGACTGTCTGCTTTGAGCCCACTTAGATTATCTTAGATCGTCAGTTGTTAGCTCGATTACAGGTGCAATTGGAAATCGCGAAAATATTGGGAACTTGACAACAATGGCTCTGACCGAACATTGGCAGGATTGACGTTTTACATTTGAGGTGCCGATTATGAAAGTTGTTCTCGTGACCGGTGCGTCTAGCGGAGTCGGCGCGGCAACCGCACGGGAATTTGCGAAAAGCGGCTCAAAGGTTATCCTTGTCGCGCGCTCTGCAGAGCAGATCCAATCTCTCGGAAACGAGATCGGTGGGTCAGCCGTTCCGGAACCTTGTGATGCGTCAGACCCCAAAGCGGTCGAAGCAATGGCCAAGCGAGTGATGGACAAACACGGTGTGCCCGATGTTATTGTGCATTGCGCCGGTGCTGGGCAATGGAAGACCGTCTTGGAGGCACAACCGAGTGAAGTGATCACCATGATGCAAGCCCCTTATTATGCAGCGTCTTTTGTTACGCGTGCCTTTTTACAAGGCATGTTAGATCGAAAGAGCGGGGTTATCATCAATGTGAACTCGCCAGCGTGTTTAGTTCCATGGCGATCAAGCGTTGGATATGCTGCGGCACGTGCAGCATTGCAGGGCTTCCATGAGGCGCTTGCGCAGGATTTAGCAGGAACTGGCGTCCGCAGTTGTCATGCGATTTTTGGAAAGATCGACTCGCCGTACTTTGACAACAACCCTGGCGTTTTGGACAAAATGCCGATGCTTGCAAAAACTATTCCAACTTTATCTCCGGAAGCTTGTGCAATGCAATTAGCAAGATTGGCTGAACGCCCAAAACACCGCATCGTGTCTCCATGGGTTCTCAGAGTTCACACGGAATTTGGACGGCTGTTTCCAGGAACTACACGATGGTTAGCGAGACTTTAGGATATTCTAGAAAAATTTACAGTTTTGCCCCGCAAATCAGCCGTACACGGGAATGGGCATGGCGGCCCGATTTGCGCGAAGTGCTTATCTAAGACCTATCCAAGATGAACTCGGCAAAATCGATTGGCTCATTCAGCTTTAGCCTTGCAGCTTTTGCGCCACCAGATCGTTCACCGCCTTGGGGTTGGCCTTGCCGCCCGTCGCTTTCATCACCTGGCCCACGAACCAGCCTGCGAGCTTGGGGTTCTCCCTCGCCTTCGCGACCTGATCGGGGTTGGCGGCGATGATCTGGTCGACGGCGGCTTCGATAGCGCCCGTGTCAGTGACCTGCTTGAGGCCTTCCGTCTCAACCACCTCGGCGGGGTCGCGGCCCGTGGTGTAGCTGATCTCGAAGACATCCTTGGCGATCTTGCCGGATATGGTATCGGCGGCAATCAGGTCGATCACGCCGCCCAGCATTGCAGGGCTTACAGGACTTTCGGTGATGTCGCGCTCGTCCTTCTTGAGGCGACCGAACAGCTCGTTGATGACCCAGTTGGCGGCGGTCTTGCCGTCTCGCCCCTTGGCGGTCTGCTCGAAGAAGGCGGCGCTGTCGAGATCGGCGGTGAGCACGGAGGCGTCATAATCGCTCAGACCGAAGTCCTGGATGAAGCGGGCTTTTTTCGCGTCCGGCAGCTCGGGCAGATTGGCCGCGATTTCATCCACCCAGGCCTGCTCGATCACCAGCGGCAGCAGGTCGGGGTCGGGGAAGTAGCGGTAATCATGCGCCTCCTCCTTGGAGCGCATGGAGCGGGTTTCCTGCTTGTCGGGATCAAAGAGCCTGGTTTCCTGCACGACCTCGCCGCCGCCCTCGACGATGGCGATCTGGCGCCGCGCCTCCACCTCGATGGCCTGTTGGATAAAGCGCATGGAGTTCATGTTCTTGATCTCGCAGCGGGTGCCGAGGTGGGAGAAGTCGCCCGATGCCTTGTATTTCTCATATTGGCCGGGCAGGCAGATCGAGACATTGACGTCCGCGCGCATCGCGCCCGACTGCATGTCGCCGTTGCACGTGCCGAGGTAGCGCAGAATCTGGCGCAATTTCGCGAGATAGGCTGCGGCCTCCTCGGGGCCGCGGATGTCGGGGCGGCTGACGATTTCCATCAGTGCGACGCCGGTGCGGTTGAGGTCCACGAAGGACATGTTGGGGTCCATGTCGTGGATGCTCTTGCCCGCGTCCTGCTCGAGGTGGATCCGCTCCACGCCGACCATGCGCGCCGTGCCGTCGCCCATTTCGACCAGCACTTCGCCCTCTCCGACGATGGGGTGGTAGAGCTGGCTGATCTGGTAGCCTTGCGGCAGATCGGGATAAAAGTAGTTCTTGCGGTCGAACGCGGAAGCAAGGTTGATCTGCGCCTTGAGGCCCAGCCCCGTGCGCACCGCCTGCTCGACACAGAATTCGTTGATCACGGGCAGCATGCCGGGCATGGCGGCGTCCACAAAGGCGACGTTGGAGTTGGGCTCGGCGCCGAACTTCGTCGAAGCGGCGGAGAAGAGCTTGGACTGCGAGGAGACCTGAGCGTGGACTTCCATCCCGATCACCAGCTCCCAGTCATGCCTGGCCCCGGCGATGGTGCGGACCTTGGGGGTGTCATAGGATAGATCGAGCATGGCGGCGCCTTTCGCTGGTGGATGATGCGGGTTTAGCGGGGCGAAGAGGGCTGGGCAAGGGGCCGGCGTTGCGCCGCAGCTGCGGCGCAACCGGCATGATCATATCAGAAATTGCATCGTTTCTGGTTTGCGAGTGCGACGAGCACTTCGTTTCGCTTGTTGGCGGCTTCGAGTGCCTGTTGCGCATTGGAGTAGTTCCCGATGACTGCAGGCCAGAACAGGATCGCTGCGGCCACGTTTTGGCCGGAGACGGTCTTGCCTTTCTGGGCTTCCGAGCGGATCTGCTCCAACTGGGTCAACTGCACCCTGATTTGCTCGCACGTCATACCGTTGTCGTTGACTGAACTGGTCTGGACCACCTCGGGTGAAACGCAAGCCGAAAGCAGAAGCGCTGCCCCGATGACAAGTGAGATTGATTTTCTGATGATCACGTCTTTTCCTCTGATTCCAAACCGTAAAATCGGCCTGAAAGAGGTGTAGGCGGGCAGGTGCTTACAACCGATTAATCGCTCAGGGGATTTTCCACCTCAGCGTTATCTTTGCAGCGTCTCCAGATAATCGAGCAGGGCGTCGAGGTCGGAGGTGAGCAGTTGCACGCTGTCCGTGCCGTCGGGATAGACGTGCTGGAGGCCCACGGTGCCAAATTCGGGCATCGCGGCGTCGGGGTCGTCCTTTTCCAGCGTGCCGAGCACGAAGCGGCTGACGAAGGCGCGCGGGAAGACCCCATCGTTGCGTTCGGTGAGGCCGGTGAGGTCCGGGGGTGGCAGGCCAAGGCCGAGCGAGGCCGCGCCGCCGCCCCTGCCGTCCGTTCCGTGGCACTGGGCGCATTCCTGCTGGAAAATCTGCAGGCCGCGGGCAAGCCCCGTCGGCTCCGGCATCAGGGCGGGCGCGCAGCCGATGAGGGCGCCGGAGCACAGGGCCGGGACGAAGGCGTAGAATGGGCTGGGCATTGCGTATTTCCTAGACCGTGGTCAGCGGGTGCGCGGAGGCGCCCCGTGCCGCGATCATGCGAGGGAGCTGCGCCGCGCGCCTTGATCTATGTCAAGGCCGACACAGCGGGGCGCGGGCAGGCGCGTGCGGCGCCTGCCCACTAGCCAAGTTCAGGCCGTGGCCTGCGCCTTGAGCACGCGGCGCAGGATCTTACCGGACGCCGATTTGGGGATCTCATCGACGAAGGTGATCCGGTGGACCTGCTTGTAGGTCGAGAGTGTCTTGGCCAGATGCGCCTTGATCTCCGCCTCTGTCGGTGCGGGGTCGGCGGCCACGACAAAGGCCACGGGCAATTCGCCCGCCTCATCATCGGGCAGGCCGATCACGGCGGCGTCGGTGATGCCGTCCATGCTCACCAACGTCGCCTCGAGCTCTGCCGGAGCGACTTGGAACCCCTTGTATTTAATCAATTCCTTGAGCCGGTCGACGATGAACATATAGCCGTCCTCGTCGATATATGCGATGTCGCCGGTCTTGAGCCAGCCGTCGGGGGTGAGCGTCTCCCGTGTCGCCTTTTCGTTGTTGAGGTAGCCCTTCATCACCTGCGGGCCCTTGACCCAGAGCTCCCCCTCCTTGCCGGTCGGCAGGTCCTCGCCGCTCTCGGGATCGACGATGCGGCACTGGGTGTTGGGCATGGCCGTGCCAGAGGAGCCGGACTTGGGGTTGCTCAGCGGCGTGGTGTGGGAGACCGGCGACAGCTCCGTCATGCCGAAACCCTGCACGGAGATGCAGTCGAGGCGCTTGGCCACCGCATCCGATACCTCCGCCCCGAGGGGAGCCGCACCCGAGAACACCTGCTGGATGCTGCTGAGGTCGAATTTGTCCACCAGCGGATGCTTGGCGAGCGCGAGGGCGACCGGGGGCACGATCCACATGCGGCGCGCCTTGTGGTCTTGGCTGATCTTGAGAAACAGCTCCAGATCGAAGCGTGGCATGGTCACCAGCGCGCCGCCCCCCGCAAGGTGCACGTTCATCAGCACGGTCATGCCGTAGATGTGGAAGAAGGGGAGGAAGGCGGCAGCCGTTTCGCCGGGGCGTATGTCGCCGGCCTGAATGATCTGGTCAACGTTGACCACCAGGTTGCGGTGGCTGAGGCAAACGCCCTTGGGCAGGCCCGTGGTGCCCGAGGAATAGGGCAGCACGACGTAATGCTCATCTAGATCTACGGGCACTTGCTGCTCGATCGGGGTGCCATAAAAGTCCGAGAGCGGCTCGGCCCCTTCCGCCGTACCCATGACGGCGATGGGCTGGCCCGCGGCATCCTTGGCGGCGGTTTGGGCCGTCTCGAGGAACATCGGCACGGTGATCAGCAAATCGGCGGCGCTGTCGCGCAGCTGGTGCGCGACCTCGGAGGCGGTATAGGTGGGGTTGATGGTCGTGATCGTGCCGCCCGCCCATGCGACGGCATGAAACACAACGCAGTAGTGCGGCACGTTGGGCGCCATTAGCGCCACGGTCTTGCCCGCGCCGAAGCCGCGCGCAGTGAGACCGCCCGCCAATGTTTTGACCTCGGTCATGAACTGCGCCGCAGTCATGCCGGCCCCGCTCATTCCTTCGGTGAGCACGATCTCATCGGGGCGGGTCTCAAGGTTCTCGAACACGCGTTCGGTGATGGATTGGTCGCGCAGGGCGATGTCTGCGGCGGCGGTGTGATATGTCATGGTGGTCCTCCCTGAAAGCGAAGACTATGCAGCGTCGCGGGGGGTGTCCAGAGTCTAAGCGCCACTCAGGCCAAGGTTGCGACGGGTCCTGCATCCGTGAAAACGATGCGCTTGCCCTCCGCGATTTCGCGCTTGAAAAGGGCGGAGATGATGCGCAGCGCGTCCTCCTGACCCGCCTTGGCGAAACGGGCGGGCGAGGCGACGCGCAGGTTGTTGGCAAAACCCTGTGCGGCGTGCGCCCAGACCATCGGGTGCAGTTCGGTCAGATGCTCGCGCACGATCCAGTTGGCGCAGGCGGCGATCTGGGCGCGGTTCTGATCGGCGGCGTCATTGCCGGAGAACGCTTGTCCCATGGTATTGGCGCAATAGGCGGCCAGCAGGTTGACCGTATGCGCATCGGGGCGGCGGCGCACGATGTCCCGGATGCCTTCGATGAAGAACGGCAGATCGAGCCGCGCGCAGGCCGTGTCATCGACGCTGATCGCATCGAACATCACCCAGGTATAGCCGCCCGCGCCCCAACTGGCTTCGGTACGCGCGGCTGTGCGGCGAGCCTCGAGTTCGAGTGCGGAATGGCTGCCGTACCAGCGCGGCAGCATGTGACTGCCGAGGGCGCGGTAGGGGGCGGTGTTGTCGGGATTGAGATCGATGAGCGCCTCGTAGCTGTCCGCGATCGAGTTGGGGTTCGAAGTGTCGCCGCGCAGCAGGGCGCAGGCCGTGGCGGCGAGCAGCGGCGACTCCGCGGGCTCCTTGTTGAAACCTTCCACGATCTCCTTGGCGCGGGCGAAATGCGCATGAAATGCCTCGCGATTGCGCGGTGCGATCTCCACGTCCCAGCAGCTGCCGCGCCAGGCCCAGCCCATGTCCATATGCGCCTGCGCGACAATGCAGCCGATGACGTAGTCGCCCGGATGCTCGGCGAGGATGAACTCCAGCGCCTCGATGCCTGCGAACATGGGGGCGTCCTCCTCCGGCGTGCGGTCGAGCAGGGCATGCTCCACCGCGAGCACCACATCGGCACGCGCGCCGAAGGCCATCAACTCCGCCACGCTCATGCCGCCGGGCGTCATGGTGCGCGCCATGTCGGCATGCCGGACGAGCGCGCTCAGCCGCTGCCAGTCTTCCTGCCGGACCAGTTTGAGGGCGTGGTTCTGGTGCGCGTCGCGGCTGCGTTCCTCAAGCGTGGGGTCTGGGCAGGGAATGCTCAGGTGCATCGCATCGGCCGCCTCTTGGGCGGCAAGGCCCCCCGGTCCGTCCAGTGGAGTGGGCTTGGGTCTGGCGGGGTCGCGCCGCATCGGCGCGGGGGTGCGCAGCGGCTCGACATCGAAGTGCGGGCATGCGGGCTGCGCCGCCTTGCGCGTGGCGGGGGCGTGAAACGGCAGACGGTAGAGGTTTCGGATCAGCGAGATCAATGACGGCATCTACGGTTCTTCCCATCTGCAGGAGTTGTTTCTGAGCCCCGAAAATCGCCGCTCATTTGGGCGCGAAAGTGGCCACGCGGCGGTTATCTCGGGGTTTTGCGCGCCCCATCCGGTGGACATTCGGGCTGATTGTCTAATCTTGCGCTACGATTTATGGCCTCTGTGCAGATTGTCGCCGGGTGCTGGACAAGCCTTGCGATATCGCGGCGCAAACCGCTTGTCAGCGCCGCGCCAAGCCGCGCATACTGCGCGCCATGGTAAGGGGATTTCCAGTTCGGCTCGGGAGGGCGGTGCGCGGCATGGCGTGCCTTGTACTGCTCGGCGCGGGGTTTGCGGCTGCGGCACCCGCGGCGGCGGAGCAAGCTGCGCCTTTACATCCGCCGGAGCGGATGCTGCCCCATCCGGGCGCAGCAGGTCAGGTGCTGCGGGTCTCCTCAAACGGCATTGGGGAGGCCGCGCGGATCCTGCGGCCGCCGCCGCACCGCCCCGATCTGCCGCGCACGCGCTGGCAGCATATGAACGGCCACGCGCTCTGGACCCGCGCGGCGCTTGCCGCGCTCAAGGATCACGGCAGACCGCTGGTCGAAATGGTGCCGCGAGACATCGCAGATTGGTGCCCGGCCTATCCCGCCAACGACGATGACCGGCGGCGCGCCTTCTGGGTCGGCTATATGTCGGCGCTGGCCAAGCATGAGAGCACCTACAAGCCCTGGGCCGTGGGCGGGGGCGGCAAGTGGTACGGTCTGCTGCAGATCCTGCCTGCCACGGCGCGCGGATACGATTGCCGGGCGGGCACCGGCGAGGCGCTGAAGAGCGGGGCGGCCAACCTCAGCTGCGCGGTTCGGATCATGACCCATACCGTCCGCCGCGACGGGGTGATCCACGGGCGCGACGTCCGTTGGCGCGGGGTCGCAGCCGACTGGGGCCCGATGCGCAGCAATTCAAAGCGGCGCGACATGGCGGGCTGGCTGAAACGGCAGACGTATTGCCTGCCGGTCAACGCGACGCGGCCCCGCGCGCGCCCCTGATCCGCGACGGTGCGGCGGGCATTGGGGTGGCGCCCCCGTCTTTGCCGGGCAAAGCCTCACCACCGGGCGCGTATGGCCAGGAAAGAGGGAATGAAGCCGCCGCTTACATCAGTGAGAAGTGATGTCGCTGCGTCTTGAGCCCGGCCTCCCGCGCGATGGGCTCCAGCGTGGCGTGGGGCGGCGTCGCCGGAAAGGGCACGCGGATGCGGGTGCCCGAGGGGCGCACGACGCTGAGCCGGACCGACAGATCGAGCCGGGTGTCAAAGCGCAGGTGATCGATTTCCGACAGCGCGATCTGCGCCTGCTGGCGCGGCGTCTGCCAGCGGATGTGGGTCTCATCGAGCGTGAACTCGCTTTTCGGGTCGGCGAGCAGATCGTAGAGGGCGGGAAGGGTGAAGGCAGCGAGGATCGCGACGATCCAAGGCGCTGCCTCAAGCCAGAAGAGGGCAGCGGCCAGTGCCGTCCAGATCGCGGCCAGCAGGCAGGCCGTGGCCGGGCGGCGGCCAGAGCTGGTATGGTGGTAAGGCAGGCTCATGCGGCGCCGGGGTCAGTTTTGCGGCGGCGAAGCCAGAGAAGCGCCGCAACAGCGCATGAGGATGGCAGGACGCGCACGGTATCAGCGCCCTCCCGCCATACCGCGCCCGCACTCTGCGCTACGCCGGGCGGCACGGCTCACGCGGCGGTGATCCTGGTGAGCATCTCATGGGTGTCGCGGCTCAGGCCCGGGGTCGCGAGGATACGCTCCAGCTCTGCCCCGATGAGGCGCTGGCGGTCGGTGTCATAGCGCCGCCATGTCTGGAAGGCCGAGCACATGCGCGCGGTGGTCTGCGGGTTGACCGGGTCGAGCTTGATGAGCCAGTCTGCAAGGAGGCGGTAGCCTGCACCGGAGGCGTGGTGGAAACCTGCGTGATGCGCCGCAAGGCTGCCAAAGACGGCGCGGAAGCGGTTGGGGTTCTTCCAGTTGAAATCGGGATGCCCGGTGAGCGTCTGCGCAACCTCATGGGCGTCTTCGGGATCGGCCTCCAGCACCTGCAGGCCGAACCATTTGTCCATCACCAGCCGGTCATTGCGCCACTGCGCCTCAAAGGCCTCCAGCATCTCATCGCCGCGGCCTGCGCGGATGCCGCAGGCGAGCGCGGCGAGTTGCTGGGTCATGTTGTCGGCCCCTCCGAACTGGGCGGCCGCCATTAGCCCGCCGTCGCTGCGGCTCAGCAGGGCCAGCACGGCATTGCCGAGCGCGCGTCGCCCTGCCTGCGCGGCATCGGGCCGGAAGGGATCGCTCACCTGATTGTCATTGTAGAGACCGGGCAGCGCGTCCGAGAGCGCCTTTGCCAGCGCATCGCGCAGTGTCTCCACGGTCGCGTAGATGATTTCCGGCTGCGGCGTGTGGCCCGCATCATGCAGCGCCGCGGCGAGATCGGTCTGGGAGGGTAGGGCCAGCATCAGGCTGCGGTAGGCGGGATCGAGGCTCGCATCGGTGACCACGGCGCGGATCCCGGTGAGATAGGCCGGGTCGGGGCGCGTGCCCTTCGTCATCATCTCGATGAGCGAGTTGCGCACGAGGGTGCGCCCGGCTTCCCATCTGTTGAAGCTGTCGGTGTCATGGGCGAGCAGGTGCGCATGATCCGCGTCATGGGCGAGCACCAACGGCGCCGAGAAGCCGCGCAGGATCGAGGCCGCCGGGCGCGCCGCGAGGTCGGAGAAGCTGAAGCTCTGGGTGCTTTGGGTGAGCTCGAGGATCTGCGTGGGCAACACTTCGGTGCCTTCCGGGCCAATGAGCCCCACTGCCACGGGGATCACATGCGGCTCGGGTGCGGGGGTGGCCGCACTGGGCGGGGTGTGCTGGGTGAGGGTAAGGGTCAGCGTGCCGTCGGCCCATGCCTCCGCGACGTGCACGCGCGGGGTGCCCGCCTGCGTATACCAGCGTTTGAACTGGGTGAGGTCGCGGCCCGTCGTATCCTCGAACACCTTCAGCCAGTCCTCAACGGTGCAGGCCTGCCCGTCGTGGCGCTCGAAATAGAGATCGAGCGCGCGGGCGTAGGCGTCATCGCCCACCAGCGTCTTGAGCATGCGGATCACCTCCGCGCCCTTCTCATAGATGGTGGCGGTGTAGAAGTTGTTGATTTCCTGAAAGCTCTCGGGCCGAACTGGATGGGCCAACGGGCCCTGATCCTCGGCAAACTGGCGTCCGCGCAGATCGATCACATCGCTGATCCGCTTGACCGCCGCGCCGCGCAGGTCGGCGGTGAACTGGCTGTCGCGGAAGACGGTCAGCCCCTCTTTCAGGCACAGCTGGAACCAGTCGCGGCAGGTGATGCGGTTGCCGGTCCAGTTATGGAAATATTCATGCGCGATGATCGCTTCGATCCGTTCGAAATTCATGTCGGTGGAGGTGGCTTGCGAGGCGAGAACGGCGGAGGAGTTGAAGATGTTGAGGCCCTTATTCTCCATCGCGCCCATGTTGAAGTCATCGACCGCCACGATGTTGAAGAGATCGAGATCGTATTCGCGCCCGTAGACCTGCTCGTCCCATGTCATCGACGCCTTGAGCGCCTGCATGCCGAAGGCGCATTTGCCCTCATCGCCCGGGCGCACATAGAGGTTGAGATCGACGTGACGCCCGCCCTGCGTGGTGAAGCTGTCGCTGTGCGCGACCAGATCGCCTGCGACCAGCGCAAAGAGATAGGCGGGTTTGGGCCAGGGATCATGCCACTCTGCGCGATGCTCAGACGTGGCAACCGGGTTGCCGTTGGACAGCAGCACCGGGTGCGGGCCCTCGATGGTGACGGTAAAGACCGACATCACGTCGGGCCGATCAGGGTAATAGGTGATCTTGCGAAAGCCCTCCGCCTCGCATTGGGTGCAATACATGCCGCCCGACATGTAGAGCCCTTCGAGTGCGGTATTGCCCGCAGGGTCGATCTCGACTTCGGCCTCCCATGTGAAGGCGCCATCCGGCACGGCGCAGGTCAGGCCGCCTTCGGTCACTTCGGGGCTGACTTCCGCGCCGTCGATGCGTGCGGACAGCAGGGTAAGGTCCTCACCATGCAGGAACATTTCACGGCTGGGGGCCGCATCCGGATTGGGCGCGAAACGGATGACGCTGCGCACACGGGTGCGGTGCGGATCAAGCGTGAAGTGCAGTGACACATGCTGCGCAGTCCACGGGTAGGGAGTGTAGTCCGGACAGATAGACCGTCTGGGGGGCCGCGTCGCGCATCTTATTGCCTTTGTTTGGGAACCAATGGGTTGTCGGCACGTTAAATCTGCAACAGGCCGTCTGCAAGGGCGGCGAACCTGCATGAGGAGAACAGAAATGTCAGCACCCGACACAAATATCGAAAAGCAGGAAAAGCGGCACCGCCCAGCGTTGCTCGGGATCCGGGCGGCGATGATCTTCGGTGCCCTCATGATGATCGGGCTCATCGGCTACAACATGGTCAACGTCGGCGAGACGGATGCGGTAACGAACACCGACCGGGCAGGGCCCGAAGCGACCACGGTGCCGACGGACGTATATGAGCCAGGCACCAATTCCAGTTCCACACCGACAGCGACAGACTAGCCGTTCGGCCGTTAGATTTATTTGAGGGGGCGTCCGTGATGCGGGCGCCCCCTTTGCTTTGCGCGCAGGCAAGCTAGGTCGCACGACATGCCGAAACACATCCGAAAATCCGATCTGCCGCAAAAGACCTGTGCCACCTGTGGCAGGCCCTTTACCTGGCGCAAGAAATGGGCGGCGGTCTGGGAGACCGTGCGCTACTGCTCCGAACGGTGCAGGCGGGAGCGCCCGAAGACCGGCGGCTGACGCAAATCGGACTGGCGGTGCGGGGGCCCGCCGGTGTAGGAAACCCGCATCAACCTGCATCCACCCGCGCGGTTTGCGCGGACGGGCAGAGGGTTCGTCCCCTCAGGCACTGCGGCGGGTTTAAGGCCAACAAGGATAGGAAACAGGCATGAACGTTCCACTGAACAAAGCGCGGACAGCGATCCGCAAGACCTTCGAAAAGGGCGCGGAGATGGGGCTCAAGCCGTTGTCGGCGGTGGTTCTCGATGCGGGCGGTCACGTGATCGCATTCGAGCGGCAGGATGGTGCCGCGCCGGGGCGTTTCGCGATTGCGCACGGCAAAGCCTATGGCGCGGTGATGCTGGGCATGGCGGGCACGGCGCAGATGGCGCGGGCCGAGGCGCAAGCCTATTTCATGGCGGCGGTAAACGGTGTCTACGGCGGCCAGGTGATCCCGGTTCCGGGCGGTGTGCTGCTGCGCTCCGCCAAGGGGGTGGTGATCGGCGCGATGGGCGTGACCGGCGACACCTCCGACAATGATGCGGCCGCGGCCATGGCCGGGATCGAAGCGGCCAACATGATCGGAGAGATCTAGAGAGCTGCCTGAAAGTTGGGCGGGAGCGGCGCGCAAAGGGGCAGCGCCGCGAAAGCACTGTTGAGGCTTCATTCTTTGGCAGCTACACTCAGGCACATCATTTGACAGACGGAGGGGCACGCATGGGTCGGCCTGTGATCGGCATTATCGGCAACAGCTATCTGCTCAACGAGCAGTATCCCGTGCATGCGGGCGGTGTGATGAACACCCAGGCCGTGGCCGAGGTTTCGGGCGGGATGCCGCTTGTCGTGCCCTCCGATCCCGCCTTCGTCAGCGTGCCTGAACTCATGGCGTGCTGCGACGGTTTCCTGCTCACGGGCGGGCGGCCCAATGTGCACCCCGAGGAATACGGCGAGGAAGAGACGGAGGCGCATGGCGCCTTCGACCGGGCGCGCGACGCGCTTGTGCTGGAGTTGGTGCGGGCCTGTGTAGAGGTGGGTCAGCCCGTGTTCGGGATCTGCCGCGGCTTTCAGGAGATGAACGTCGCGATGGGCGGCACGCTCTATCCCGAGATCCGCGAACTGCCGGGCCGGATGAACCACCGCATGCCGCCCGACGGCACGCTGGAGGAGAAGTTCGAATTGCGCCATGACGTGCGCTTCACCCCCGGTGGTGTCTTTCACCGGGTGATGGGCGCCGAGGTCGTGCGCACCAACACGCTGCACGGGCAGGGGATCAAGCAGGCCGGGCCGCGCGTGGTCGTGGACGGCCATGCCGAGGACGGCACGCCGGAGGCGATCTATGTCGAGGGCGCGCCGGGCTTTACGCTGGCGGTGCAGTGGCATCCAGAATACGAGGCCGCGAAGGATCCCGTCTCCCGCCCACTCTTCGAGGCGTTCGGCTCGGCGGCGCGCGACTGGTCGGCGGGGCGCAGGCCCACGGCGATGGCCCGCGCCGTCTGAGGCCGCAGCCTGCCGCCGCGGGGCAGCGCTACATCTGGCCGCCTGCGATCTCGATGCACTGACCGTTGATGCTGCCGCTGTCGGGACCGACCAGCCATGCGGCGGCGGCGGCGACTTCCTCCACCGTGACCAGACGCTTGTGGCGGTTCGCTTCCACCATGATCTTGTGCGCCGCATCTTCCGGGATGCCCGCCCGCGCCGATATAGACTTGGTGTTGCGGGTGACGATGTCGGTATCGACATAGCCGGGGCAGAGCGCGTTGAAAGTATAGGGTTTGCCCATGTATTCCTCCGAAAGGGAGCGGATCAGGCCGATCATGCCGTGTTTGGACGCCGAGTAGCAGGCCGCGCCCGGCAGGCCGCGCAGCCCTGCCATGGAGGAGACGGCGATCACGCGACCCCAGTCGCTGTCGCGCATCCCCGGCAGGCACTCACGGATCGTCAGGAACGCGCCGTCGAGGTTGGTCGCCATCATGTCGCGCCAGAATGCC
This sequence comes from uncultured Alphaproteobacteria bacterium, assembly GCA_963703195.1. Taxonomy (GTDB): domain Bacteria; phylum Pseudomonadota; class Alphaproteobacteria; order Rhodobacterales; family Rhodobacteraceae; genus Sulfitobacter. The sequence continues at coordinate 399,634 of OY969797.1, forward strand.
ATGTCCGTCTTGTGTGTAGCCTTGCCGGTGGCGATGCCCGCATTTGGCACGCAGATCTGAACGGGGCCGTGGGCCGCGACGGCGTGCGCGACCTTGGCCACCACATCATCTTCGTCGCGCACGTCCATGGCCAAGGCGGTCATGCCATCGGTCGCGACCTCCTCCAGACGCTCCTGCCGGCGGCCGGTGATGGTGACATGGGCGCCGCGCGCGACCAGCATATGCGCGATGGCAAGGCCGATGCCGGTGCCGCCGCCGGTGATGAGCGCGTGTTTTCCGGCAAGTGTGGTATCTGTCATGTTTCTCTCCCTTTTACGGCGAAGCCTAGGCGGGCTTTGGCCCGCGGGGTAGGGGGGCGCGCATCTGACGTAGCGTCGGGCTCCCGATTCTGCGCGGGCGACGGGTTGCATTGTTGCGCGAGCGCGGAGATCCTTGAAATAATGTGACTGTGCAGAAAAGTGCAGAAATCGGGGGCAGGACGAGCGATTGCCGGGAAAAAAGCTGCAGGGTGCTGCATAAACTGCGGCGGGGCCGCTTGTTTGTCGGGAAACGGCGCGCTAGGTCACGGGATCATCTGCGATACGCCAGTTTCGGCACCAAACGTGAATTTGGGAGATTTTGAGTGAAGATCGGGACACCTAAAGAGGTATTCGAGGGCGAGCGCCGCGTGGCGATGACGCCCGACAGTGCGCTTCAACTGCAAAAGCTGGGCCATGAGTGCCTTATCGAGAGCGGCGCGGGGATGGCGTCCGGCTTTGACGACGCGGCCTATGATGCTGCAGGTGTCGAGGTGATCAAGACGGCAGCCGCCCTGTGGAAGGCCGCCGACGTGGTCGCCAAGGTGCGCGTGCCCGATGCGACGGAGATGAAGCGCCTGCGCGAAGGGCAGACGCTGATCAGCTTCTTCTCCCCGGTCGCGGATGAGGCAAAGATGAAGTCGGCAGCCGACAAGGGCGCCACCGTCGTGGCGATGGAGATGATCCCGCGGATCAGCCGCGCCCAGAAGATGGATGCGCTGAGCTCGATGGCCAATATCGCGGGCTACCGCGCGGTGATCGAGGCGGGCAACAATTTTGGCCGCTTCTTCACCGGTCAGATCACGGCGGCAGGCAAGGTGCCGCCCGCCAAGGTGCTGGTCGTGGGCGCGGGCGTGGCCGGGCTGGCCGCGATCGGGACGTCGACGAGCCTGGGCGCCATCACCTACGCCTTCGACGTGCGCCCCGAAGTGGCCGAGCAGGTCGAGAGCATGGGCGCCGAGTTCGTTTATCTCGATTTCGAGGAGGAGCAGCAGGACGGCTCCGCCTCGGGTGGATACGCCTCCGTATCCTCGCCGGAGTTCCGCGAGGCGCAGCTGGCCAAGTTCCGCGAGCTGGCGCCGGAGGTGGACATCGTGATCACCACCGCGCTGATCCCCAACCGCGAGGCGCCGGAGCTGTGGACCGACGATATGGTCGCGGCGATGAAGCCCGGATCGGTGATTGTCGATCTCGCGGCGGAGAAGGGCGGCAACTGCAAGCAGACCGTCATGGACGAGAAGATCGTGACCGACAACGGCGTGACCATCATCGGCTACACCGACTTCCCCAGCCGGATGAGCACGCAGGCCTCGACCCTCTATGCGACCAATATCCGCCACCTCATGGCGGATCTGACGCCGGAAAAGGACGGCGTGATCAAGCACAACATGGAAGACGACGTGATCCGCGGGGCGACCATCGCCCATGCGTCGGAGGTCACCTTCCCGCCGCCGCCGCCCAAGGTGGCCGCAATCGCGGCCAAACCGAAGGAAAAGGTCAAGGAGCTGACGGCGGAGGAGAAACGCGCCAATGAGGTCGCGGCCTTCAAGGCTCAGACCAAGAACCAGATCACCCTGCTGGGGATCGGCGGCGCACTGGTCCTGAGCGTGGGGCTCATTCCCGGCATGCCCGCAAGCTTCATGCAGCATTTCATCGTCTTCGTGCTCTCTGTCTTCATCGGCTTTCAGGTGATCTGGAACGTGGCGCATTCGCTGCACACGCCGCTGATGGCTGTCACGAACGCGATCTCCTCGATCATCATCCTCGGGGCGCTCATCCAGATCGGCTCTTCCTCGGTGCTGATCACGCTGCTTGGGGCACTCGGCATCTTCATGGCCTCCGTCAACATCTTCGGCGGCTTCCTCGTGACACGGCGGATGCTCGCCATGTTCCAGAAATCGTAAAGCGGGCAGGGAACAATGGAAAACGCGTTCACCATCGCGGCCTACGTGGTCGCAGCTATTCTCTTCATTCTTTCGCTGGGCGGGCTTTCGGGCCAGGAAAGCGCCAAGCGCGCGGTGTGGTACGGGATCGTCGGCATGGCCATCGCGGTGCTGGCGACGCTCGTCGGGCCGGGGTCCGGCCTGTGGTTCGTCTCACTCGTGCTGATCGCTGGCGGTGCGGCCGTCGGCTACCAGCTTGCCACCAAAGTCGAGATGACCCAGATGCCCGAGCTTGTGGCGATCATGCACAGCCTGGTGGGTCTGGCGGCGGTCTTCGTCGGGTTCAACGCCGATCTGATGATCAACTACATCGCGGATGTCTATGCAGCCGAAGGTCTGGTGCTGGGCACGGTTGGCCCCGACGGGATCACGGCCATCGGGCTGCCCAAGGAGGTTTATGACGGGCTGTCCTCCTTCGGCCAGCTTATCGCCAAGAAATCGGGCGTCGAGATCGGGATCCTGCGGGTCGAGTTGGTGCTTGGCATCTGGATCGGGGCGGTGACCTTCACCGGCTCCGTGATCGCCTATGCCAAGCTTGCGGGTTCCTCCTCTATGCTGCCGTTCGAGGTGGACACGGGCGCCAAGAAGCTGCCCGGCGGTCACATGCTCAATGCAGGGGCCGCGGCACTCTCCGTGCTGCTGCTGATCCTCTACATGAGCGGCAGCGGTTCCTGGGCGCTGGTGCTGCTGACGCTCGCGGGGCTCTTTATCGGGTATCACCTGATCATGGGCATCGGCGGTGCAGACATGCCGGTGGTCGTCTCGATGCTCAACAGCTATTCCGGCTGGGCCGCGGCGGCGATCGGCTTCAGCCTCGGCAACGACCTGCTGATCGTGGTGGGCGCGCTGGTGGGCTCCTCCGGTGCGATCCTGAGCTACATCATGTGCAAGGCGATGAACCGCTCCTTCGTGAGCGTGATCCTCGGCGGCTTCGGCGGCCCGCAGGGCGAGCAGATGGCCGTGGAGGGCGAGCAGATCGCCATCGAGGCGGACGGTGTCGCGGCGGCGCTCAACGAGGCGGATTCGGTGATCATCATCCCCGGCTACGGCATGGCCGTCGCGCAGGCGCAGAACGGCGTGGCGGAACTGGTGCGCAAGCTGCGCGCCAAGGGCAAGACCGTGCGTTTTGCCATCCACCCGGTCGCGGGCCGCCTGCCGGGCCACATGAACGTGCTGCTGGCGGAGGCGAAGGTGCCCTATGACATCGTGATGGAAATGGACGAGATCAACGATGATTTCCCCACCACCGACGTGGCCATCGTCATCGGCTCGAACGACATCGTGAACCCCGCGGCACAGGATGATCCGAACAGCCCGATCGCGGGCATGCCGGTGCTGGAGTGCTGGAAGGCCAAGCAGGTGTTCGTGTCCAAACGCGGGCAGGGCACGGGCTATTCCGGCATCGAGAACCCGCTGTTCTTCAAGGACAACACACGGATGTTCTACGGCGATGCGAAGGCGTCGCTGGACAAGTTGCTGCCGATGATCGACTGAGCCATAGATGCGCCGGGTGATCGGAAAAGCCGGTTCGGTGTTGTCGGAGGTTCAGCTCTCCTTTCCTCTGATGCGCCCCGCCGGAAACGGCGGGGCGTTTTCATGTGGGCGCCCGATTGTCAGGTTGCCCGGTTTTCCGGCGCGGCTTTCCGATAGACGTAAAAGTATACCGCAGTACCCGTAACTTGCTTTGAACGCGGGCTCTTCTACGTTGTGCCCCACGCCCGAATTGGGTCAAAGAGGGGCAGGACCCCCGAATAGGACGAACATCATGGCCCCCATTGCTGACCATCCCCTGCGCTACGCCCTGACGGGCGAATTGCACGCGCGGCCCTTTCCGGATGTGAAGGCACCGCAGGTGGTCGCATTCCTCGCGATCAAGCAGGCAGGGGATGCGGCGGCGCGGGACCGCGACCGCGATGCGGATATGAAACATCTGGTCGCACTTCTCAAACACTACGGCGCACCGCTGCCGGACCGGGACGCGACGCATTACTACGGCGCGATGGGCAAGTTTCACCTCAAGTGGGAGCAGCACACCGAGTTCGTGACCTACACGACATTCAGCGAAGAGTTGAGCGGGCGGGCTTTCGATCCGGCGGAGTTCGACGTGTTTCCGGCCTCCTGGCTGGAGGCGGCGCCGGGCCAGCGGCTGACGTCGAGCCTGTTGCGCCTGATGCCGGTGCCGCGCGAGCCCGAAGAGATGCTGGTGCAGCTGCGCGAGTGGTTCGTGCCCGAGAGCCTCGCGGCGGGGCGCGTGCTCGATGGGGCGGCAGTGGTGGCAAGCGATTTTCGCATCGATCCTGCAGGCCACACGCGCTTTGCCGTCTTCGTGCCGGACCAGACCGGATCGCGCCGGGTGGGGCGGATCATCCAGCGCCTGCTGGAGATCGAGACCTACAAGACGATGTCGATGCTGGGCTTCGCGCTCACGCGCGAGATCGGAACGCAGGTGGGCAAGATGGACCGCCAGATCAGCGATCTGATGGCGCGCATGAGCGCACAGGAGAGCAAGCCGGAGGCGACGCTGGACGCGCTTCTCGATGTCTCGGTGGAGCTGGAGAACATGGTCGCGCAGACCTCCTTCCGCTTTGCGGGCACGGCGGCCTACAAGGCGATCGTGGACGAGCGTATCGCGGCCCTGCGCGAAGTGCGCTTTGAGGGGCGTCAGGCCTTCGGCGAGTTCATGATGCGCCGCTACGAGCCCGCGATGCGTACGGTGATTTCGATGGAGCGGCGGTTGGAGCGGATGTCCGCGCGGGCACTACGGGCCTCCGATCTGCTGCGGACGCGGGTGGATGTGGAACGCTCCGCCCAGAACCAGGCGATCCTCGAGAGCATGGATAAGCGCGCGGACCTGCAGTTGCGCCTGCAGCGCACGGTGGAGGGGCTATCGGTGGTGGCAATCAGCTATTATGCGGTCTCGCTGGCGGGCTACCTGCTCTATCCGCTGGGCGATATGGCGGGGATCAGCGGCGGGGTGCTGACGGCGGCGGTCACGCTGCCGGTGGTGCTGGTGGTCTGGGGCGCGGTGCGACGGCTGCGCAGGCATATCGAGTAGGAACGGCGCAGGTCCGTTCGACCCTCCCGGCGCAGGCTGAGGCTCCGGGTTGCAGAGTGGGAACAACGAATAGAAAGGACCGCGGCAGCGAGAGCTGCCGCGGTTCTTTTCACATCTTAGCGCCCGCGGATGCGCGGGTCGAGCGCGTCGCGCAGACCGTCGCCGAGATAGTTCACGCTGAGCACGGTGAGCGAGATCAGGATGCCCGGCAGCAGCACCCGCTCGGGGTATTCCTGCATCCGGTCCACCGCATCCGACAAGAGCTTGCCCCAGGTCGGAAAGTCAGACGGGAAGCCCACGCCGAGGAAGCTGAGCGCGCTCTCGGTGATGATGGCGGTGGCGAGGCCGAGGGTGGCGGAGACCATGATCGGCGAGATCACGTTGGGCAGCAGGTGGCGGCGGATGATCTTGCCGGAGGTGGACCCGATGGACCGTGCGGCGAGGATGAACTCACGCTCCTTCAAAGCGAGGATATCGCCGCGCACGATGCGCGCTGTCTGCATCCAGGAGGTCAGCGCGATAACGCTCACGATGAGGACGAACATGCCGGCCTCCGGGCTGCCGAAAAAGCTGGTGAGCGGTTGGCGGAACAGGGTGACCGCCAGCAAGACCAGCGGCAGGATCGGCAGTGAGAGCACCAGATCGGTGAAGCGCATCAGAATGAAATCGGCGCGCTTGAAATAGCCCGCGGTCACGCCGACGGTGGTGCCGATCAGCAGGGCGAGGACCATCGCGGACCAGCCGACGGCCATGGAAACGCGCCCGCCATAGATCATCTGGGCGAGGATATCGCGGCCGAGCTGGTCTGTGCCGAAGGGGTGTGCCCAGCCTGCTTTGACGTCCGCGTCCCACAGCAAGGTGTAGACCGGGCGCCAGTCCTTGTTGCGGATATCGAGCTTGGTGGGTTCGATCGTCCACAGGTAGGGGCCGAGCAGCACGCCCAGCGTGATGAAGATTAGAAAACCACCGCCGAAGAGCGCGCCCTTATGCTTGCGGAACTGGTCCCAGACATCGCGCCACTGGCTGCGCGGCGGCTTGGACGGCTCCTTGTCCACCAGTGCGCCGTAGATCTCGAGCTCGGCCTCGACGGGGCTTGCGGGAATGGCTTGCTCAGTCATAGCGGATCCTTGGGTCAAGCACGCCGTAGAGGATATCGGCGATCAGGTTGAACAGCACGATCAGGATGGCGAAGATGAAGGTGAGCGTCATCACCATGGGCAGGTCGTTGGCGAAAAGTGCCGTCAGCAGGAGCTGGCCGATGCCGTTCACCTTGAACACGTTCTCGGTGATGATGGCGCCGCCGAAGATCGCGGGCATGCCGAGGGCGATCACGGTGACCACGGGGATCATGGAGTTGCGCAGCACATGCACCATCACCACGGTCGCCTCCTTGAGGCCCTTGGCCCGCGCGGTGCGCACGTAGTCCTGATTGAGGTTGTCGAGCATGGCAGACCGCATGTAGCGGCTGATCTGCGCCGTGGTTTGCAGGGCCAGCACCATCACCGGCATGATCATCTGCATCAGCTGGACCCTGAAGGTCTCCCAGCTGTTGACGACATGGGTGGTGTCGTAGATCGAAGGCAGCCAGCCCAGCGAGACGGAGAAAATCACGATCAGCAGCGGGCCGGTGAAGAAGGGCGGGATGGAGAAGCCGACCATCGTCACGAATGTGCCCGCCTGGTCGAAGACCGAATAGTGGCGGTAGGCCGAGTAGATGCCGATGGGAATGGCGATCAGGATGCCCACCACATAGCTCAGCCCGACGACCCAGAGGGTCTGGGGCATCCGCTGGATCACGATGTCCATGACCGGCTGAGCGGGTCTGCCAGCTAATCACGCGCTGGGTTTCGACCATGGTGCCGGTCACGGGGTCGATGGTCATGCTGAGCTGCGTGTCGGGGAGCCAGCCGAACAGGAAGCTGTTGGCGGTGAGATGGTCGATGTAGACCGACGGCTCCACGATGAAGAACTGGTAGAGCCATTTGATGTACTGGATATGTATCGGCGCACCGAGACCCAGTGCCTCGCGCATCTTCTGTTTGACTTCCGGCGGCACGGTGAGCGGCACCTGCGCCATCGGATCACCGGGGGCGAGTTGCAGCAGTAGGAAGATCACGAGGCTGATGAACAAAAGCGTCGGTATGGAGAGCAGCAATCGTCGGATGGTGAAATTCAGCATCTTGCGGCGCCTTTATGGAACAGTCTGGTTGCGCGTATGGAAACGGGCGGGGGTGTCCCCGCCCGTTGGGTTGTCAGCCTAGGGCGGGGACAGGCCCCGCCGCAATCTTTATCCGTCGATGCGGTACCAGTCCGCGGCATTCCAAAGCTCGGAATCCCAAACGTTGAGCACAATACCACCGAGGCTGTTGGAGTGTGCAGAGACGCGGGCACGGTTCACGAGGGGCAGGATTGTCATCGTGTCCTTGGTGATCATGTCGTTGAGCTTGCGTCCGATTTCGCCGCGCTTCTCAATATCGCCCGTGGCTGCCAGCTCATCGAGCAGGGCGTCATAGGCAGGATCACAGAAACGGTTGATGTTCTCACCCTGCCACTGCGAAGAAGGCTTGGGCTCGTTGCCGCAACGATAGGCCGACAGGTATGCCTGAGGGTCCGTGCCGTTGAAGGTGTTGGCATACATCTCTACGTCCGCATAGAATTTCTGGAACGTATCGGGCGAGCCGGGATCACCACCGAAGAAGACCGAACCGTCGAGGTTGCGCAGCTCCGTTTCGATGCCGATCTGCTCCCACCAATCCTTGATGAGCGCCTGGAAGTCCTGACGCACCGCGTTGGTGGAGGTCTGGAACAGCAGCGAAAGCTTTTCGCCGTCCTTGTCGCGCACGCCGTCACCATCGGTGTCGGTCCAGCCGGCCTCTTCGAGCAGTGCACGCGCACCGTCGAGATCCTGCGTCAGACATTCGGTGTTGTCGGAGTTGTAGATCGCCGGGGCCGGAACGAGGTTACAGGTAGGCGTGCCCGCCTTGCCATAGCCCACTTCGGTCAGCAGCGAGCGGTCGATGGCCATCGAGAGGGCCTGGCGCACCTTGATGTCCGACAGGATGGGGTGCGGGTGCATCACGGTGGAGCGCTCGCCCTCGGGCAGATCCGGGGACGGGTCGGTGAGGTTGACCTCGATCCGCTCGACCAGCGGGCCGAAGCCTGCAATGGCGACGCCGAAGCCGGCTTCTTCCATCTTGGCGATCACGTCGGGTGCGAGCTGCAGGTTCCAGGCGTAGTCGAACTCGCCTGTCTCAAGCACCGCACGGCCAGCCGCCGCTGCATCACCGCCGCCCTTGAACGTCATGGTGGCGAAGGCGGGTTTGCTCGGGTCGCGGTAGTTTTCGTTCGCGGCCAGCGTGATCACGTCATTGGGACGGAATTCGGTCACGGTGAAGGGGCCGGTGCCGATGGGGTTGAAGTTGGCTTCCGTGCACTCGGGCGCGCGGGCACCGAGGCAATCGGCGAACTGTGCGGCCTGAATGATGGGGCTCTCACCGCCGACGAAGGGGCCGTAGGGGTTTGGCGTGGGCTTGTCGAAAGTGACCTTGACGGTCAGATCATCAATCGCCTCGACACTCGTGACGCCATCGAATTTCGCGCCCTGCGCGCAGCCGCCTTCGGGGTGCATGCAGTATTCGGCAGTGAATTTCACATCAGCGGAGGTGAAGGGCGTACCGTCGGACCACACGAGGCCCGGCGTGATATTCCATGTGATCGTCGTCAGATCCTCGGAGACGCCACCGTTGGCCACGGTCGGCACTTCTGTCACGAGCCAGGGTACGAGCGTGCCGGTCTCGGTGTAGCGCGCCAGCGGCTCAACGATCAGCGAAGCGGATTCGACGTCCTTGGTGCCGCCCGACAGGAAGGGGTTGAGGATGGATGGGGCCTGCCAATACAGCACCTTGACCTCGCCATCACGGCCACGCTCCTCCTGGGCGAATGCCATGGGTGCCAGTGCGGACATCGCAATCGCACCCATCAGTAGGGTTCTCATTTTCATATCATACTCCTCGTTGGACATACATCTGCATGTCGTATACGCCCGGTTGCCCGGTGCTTTTTCATCGTTCTCTCGGGAGGTGAGCTTTATCCGGTAAGCGCATGGTTTCAATTGCAAAACCGGACACCGCCCCTTCATGCCCCCCAGAGCGCGTGGCCCGAGTGAAACATACCGCGCGGAAAATGCAAGTGCTGCCGTGGCAGGAGCGATGAAAAATACGGCGACAGCGGAATTATCGGGCGCGGCGGCGCGGACCCTGCGGGCTTCGGCGTTTGACGCGCGCTGTGCTTGCGCATAGCGTGAAGCAAAACGCCATACGCGCCCCCGCGCACCCCCCTGAAAAGGACAGCCATGCTAGACCATACCGACAAGGCGCCCATCGCGCGGATCGAGGGCCTCCGGGTTGAATTCCAGACCAAGGACGGCCCCGTGGTGGGGGTCGAGGATGTGTCCTTCGACATCCATCCCGGCGAGACGGTCTGCGTGGTCGGGGAATTGGGTTCGGGCAAATCGGTCTCATCGCTCTCGCTGATGCGGCTCGTCGAGTTCGGCGGCGGTGCCATCGCCGGCGGCAAGCTGATGTTCGACCGCGGCAGCGGGGCGGACACGATCGACCTCGCCAACACGTCGCAGGACAAGATGCGCGGCATCCGCGGCAACGAGATCGGCATGATCTTCCAGGAGCCGATGACAGCACTCAACCCGGTGTTCACCGTGGGCAAGCAACTCACCGAAGGGCTGCGCCTGCACAAGGGGATGACGAAGGCACAGGCGGAGGCGCGCGCGCTGGAGCTGATGACGCAGGTCCGCATCCCGGAGCCGCGCAAGCGGCTTGACCAATATCCGCATGAACTCTCTGGAGGCATGCGCCAGCGTGTCGTGATCGCGATGGCGCTGGCCTGCGAGCCGCGCCTGCTGATCGCGGATGAGCCCACGACCGCGCTCGACGTGACCATCCAGGCGGAGATCCTCGCGCTGATGGACCGCCTGAAGCGTGAAACCGGCACGGCGGTGATGTTCATCACCCACGACATGGCCGTGGTCGCGCAGATGGCGGACCGCGTCGTGGTGATGTTCCGCGGCAAAAAGGTCGAGGAAGGCCCGGTCGAGCAGATCTTCGAGAACCCGCAGCACCCCTATACCAAGGCGCTGCTGGCCGCGGTGCCGAAGCTGGGCGAGATGACAGGCAAGGATTATCCCGAGCCGATGAAGCTCTTGGGCAGCGAGGATAAGCCCATCGTCCCGATCAAGGGCACCGAGGAGGTGCTGCTGCGCGTCAAGAACCTGACTACGCGGTTTGCAGTGACCGGCGGGCTGCTGCGCCGTACAGTGGCGAATGTTCACGCGGTGGAGGATCTGAGCTTTTCCATCAACAAGGGTCAGACGCTGAGCCTTGTGGGCGAAAGCGGCTGTGGCAAATCCACGGCGGGCCGCTCGATCCTGCGGCTGGTGGAGCCGATGTCGGGTGAGGTCAACCTGGGCGGCAAGGACATCATGGCGCTGAACGCGCGTGATCTGCGCACGGCGCGTCTCGATATGCAGATGATTTTCCAGGACCCGTTTGCCTCGCTCAACCCGCAGATGGGGCTGTCGGATCAGGTGGCCGAACCCATTCACAACTACGGATTGATGAAGGGCGCGGAACTGACGAAATGGGTCGAGACGCTGTTTGACCGCGTAGAGCTGCCGCGCAGCTTCATGCGCCGCTTTCCACATGAGCTGTCGGGCGGGCAGCGCCAGCGCGTGGCGATCGCGCGTGCGCTGGCGCTCAAGCCCAAGCTGATCATCGCGGATGAGGCTGTGTCGGCGCTCGATGTGTCGGTGCAGGCGCAGGTGCTGAACCTGATGATGGAATTGCAGGCTGAGATGGAGCTGTCCTATCTCTTCATCTCCCACGATATGGCCGTGGTGGAGCGGGTGAGCCATCATGTGGGCGTGATGTACCTGGGCCGGATCGTGGAGTTGGGGCCGCGCCGCGAGGTTTTCGAGAACCCGCAGCACCCCTATACACAGGCGCTGATGAAAGCGGTGCCCATCGCCGATCCGCGCAAGCGCAAGGCGGAGAAGGATCTTAACTTCAAGCCGATCCCATCGCCGATCCATCCCGTGTCCTACGAAGCGGAGCCGAGCGTCTACCGCGATGTGGGCGCAGGCCACAAAGTCCTGATGACCGACAGCGGGTACTGAATATGAGCGACCGCGCCCCGCGCAAGGTCGCATTGGTGACCGGCGGTGCGCGCGGGATCGGGCGCGCCATCGCAGCGGCGTTGCACGACGATCACGCAGTGGCGATCACCCATCTGACGACGCCGCCCACGGATCTGCCCGACGAGGTGCTGGCCGTGAAGGCGGACCTGTCGCACGCGGACGGCCCGGCACGGGTGATCGACGCGGTGATGGCCCAATTCGGTCGGTTAGACGTGATCGTGAACAACGCGGGCGTGCTCGCAGGCTCGGCGGTGGACGCATACGACCGGGACGCCTTTCGCGCCATCATGGACGTCAATCTGCTGGCCCCGCACGGGCTGTTGGCGGCGGCTCTGCCGCATCTGCGGGCGGGCACCTGCGTCATCGGCATCTCGTCGGTCAATGCGGTACTGCCGCCGAAGGGAGCCGTGCTTTACGGCGCGAGCAAGGCCGCGCTCGATCTGTGGACCCGCGGCATGGCCAAGGAGCTGGGGCCCCGCGGCATCCGCGTCAACGCCGTCGCCCCCGGCGCGGTCAACCTCCCCGAGGCGCCCCGCGACGCGGGGCTGACCCGCGCCTTCGTCGAGATGACGGCGCTGGGGCGATTGGCGGAGGTATCCGATATTGCAGACGCCGTGTGTTTTCTGGCAAGTGACAGGGCGCGCGCCATCACCGGTGAAGTGCTTACCGTTTCTGGAGGATACCGCTTGTGACCGACCGTCTTTCGCCCTTTGAGCTGATGGAGAAACTCGTCAGCTTCCCCACTGTAAGCCGCGACACGAACATCCCGCTGATCGACTGGGTGCAGGACTATCTGGCCTCACACGGCATCGAGAGCCACCGCTACGTCGATCCGGACCAGCCCAAGCACGCGCTGTTCGCCCATGTGGGCCCTGCCGTCGAGGGGGCGATCGTGCTGTCGGGCCACACCGATGTGGTCCCCGTCGATGGCCAGCCCTGGGACAGCGACCCGTTCACCGTGGTCGAGCGGGACGGCAAATACTACGGGCGCGGCACCTGCGACATGAAAGGCTTTGACGCGCTGGCGCTCTGGGCGCTAGTCGAGGCGCATCATACGGGGGTCAAGCGGCCCCTGCAGATCGCCCTCAGCTTTGATGAGGAGGTGGGTTGCACCGGTGCGCCGCCGATGATCGAGGCGATGCAGGGCGTGCTGCCCAAGGGTTCTGCTGTGATCGTCGGCGAGCCGTCGAGCATGCAGGCGGTGACCGGCCACAAGGGCGGCATGGGCTTCAACACGCATCTGGTCGGCTTCGAGGTCCATTCCTCGCTGCTGCACAAGGGGGTCAATGCCATCATGGCGGGTGCCAAGCTGATCGAATGGGCCAATGAGCAGAACACCGCCAACATGGCGATGAAACCCACACCGCTCGCCGCGATGTTCGAGCCGCCCTTTACCACCGTGCACGTGGGCCAGATCAGCGGCGGGACCGCGCATAACATCACCGCCAAGGATTGCCGCTTTGCCATGGATTTCCGTGTCGTGCCGGGCGAGGACAAGGAGAAGTGGCAGATCGACTATCTCAAGAAGGTGCGCGAGGTGGAGGCGGCGATGCAGGCGGTGGTGCCCGAGACCCGCATCGACATCACGCCGCGCTTCGATGTGCCCGCACTCGAGCCCGAGGAGGACGGCGAGGCGGAGACGCTGGTGCGCCAGATCACCGGCGACAACGCGAGCCACAAGGTCAGCTACGGCACCGAGGCCGGACAATTCCAGCAGGCAGGCTACAGCGCCGTGATCTGCGGGCCGGGCGACATCGCACAGGCGCACCAGCCCAACGAGTTCATCGAAGTGTCGCAGTTCAACGCGGGCCATGACTTCATGCGCAAACTTGTGAAACGCCTGTGTCAGTGATGCAGGCCTTTCCGTTTACGCTGGCACAACCGCCGCACCATGCGGGGCCGCTGCCGGAGGCTGCAGATCTGGTGGTGATCGGGGCTGGTGTCATCGGCATCTGCACCGCGCTTTATGCCGCGCGGGGCGGGGCCAGGGTGGTCGTGCTGGAAAAGGGCCGCGTCGCGGCGGAGCAGTCGAGCCGCAACTGGGGCTGGATCCGCCAGCAGGGCCGCGACCCCGCCGAAATGCCCATCATGGCGGAGGCGCAGCGTCTTTGGGGGGAGCTGTCGCGCGAGACCAACGAACAGATCGGGCTGGTGCAGGCGGGGGTGACCTATCTCGGCTATGACGCCGCCGCGATGGCGCGCTATGAAAAATGGCTGCCCAACGCCGCGCGCAATGGCGCGCAGAGCCGCCTGCTCAGCCCGTCCGGGATCGCGGCGCTCTATCCCGATCTGAAGGACGCAGCGATTGGCGGGCTGCACACGTCTTCCGACTTTCGCGCCGAGCCTTGGGTGGCAGTGCCCGCGTTGGCGCAGATCGCCGCGCGCGAGGGGGTGCGGATCATCGAGCATTGCGCCGTGCGGTGTCTCGATACCACGGACGGCAAGGTGGTGGGCGTCGTGACCGAAGCGGGCCGGATCGCGGCGCCGCGCGTGGTGCTGGCCGGCGGGGCGTGGTCCTCGCTTTTCCTGCGCAATCACGGGATTTCGCTGCCGCAGCTTTCCGTGCGCAGTCAGGTGGCGGCGACTGAGCCGCTGCCGGATGTGGGTCAGGCGGCCTGTTCGAGCAAGCGCCTGGCGTTCCGGCGGCGCGCCGACGGCGGCTATTCGCTGGCGCCCAACATGACGTCCGAGCTTTTCGTGGGGCCCGATGCGTTTCGCGCGCTGCCCAAGTTCCTCGCGCAGTTGCGGCAGGATCCGTTCGGGTGCCGCCTCAAACCCGCGGCGCCGCGAGGGTTTCCCGATGCCTGGGGCACCAAGCGGCGCTGGAGCGGCGAGGACGAGAGCCCCTTCGAGCGGATGCGCGTGCTCGATCCCAAGCCGGTGCCGCGCATCATCGCAAGGCTCGCGCGCGACTTCGCACAGATGTTTCCGCACCTCGGCGAGGTCCGTATCAAAACCGCATGGGCCGGGATGATCGACACGATGCCCGACATCGTGCCGGTGGTCGATCACACGCCGCTGGAGGGGTTGATCGTGGGCACGGGGATGAGCGGGCACGGCTTCGGCATCGGCCCCGCCATGGGGCGCATCCTCGCCGATCTCGCGGCGGGGCGGCCTGCGGAGCATGACATGACGCGCTTTCGTTTTGCGCGCTTCAGCGATGGCAGCAAAATGGTGCCGGGACCGGACGTCTAGGGCACAGCACGAATGGAGACATAAACCATGCCGATCAAGAACAGCATCGCGCAGATGCACGCGGAGATCACCGGATGGCGGCGCCATCTGCACCAATACCCCGAGTTGCAGTTCGAGGTGCACGAGACGGCCAAGTTCGTGGAGGAGAAGCTGCGCAGTTTCGGCATCACCGACATCACCACCGGCATCGGGCGCACCGGCGTCGTGGCCGTGATCGAAGGGCGCCAGACCGGCTCGGGTCGGGCGGTGGGCCTGCGTGCGGATATGGACGCGCTGCCGATCATGGAGGCGACGGGGCTCGACTATGCCTCGAAGATCCCCGGCGCCATGCATGCCTGCGGCCATGACGGGCACACCGCCATGCTGCTGGGGGCGGCGCACTACCTCGCCCAGACCCGCAATTTCGACGGCCGTGTGGTGCTGATCTTTCAGCCCGCCGAAGAAGGCGGCGGCGGCGGGCGCGAGATGTGCAGGGACGGCTTGATGGAGCGCTGGGGTATCGACGAGGTTTACGGCCTGCACAACATGCCGGGCGCGCCCGTGGGCAGCTTTCACATCCGTCCGGGCGCGATGCTGGCGGCCACGGACGAGTTCGATATCACGGTGACCGGCAAGGGCGGCCATGCAGCGGCCCCGCATGAGGCGATCGACCCCAATCTGGCCGCGGCGCATGTGATCGTAGCGCTGCAATCCATTGCCAGCCGCAACGTGGATCCGCTGATGCAAGTGGTCGTTTCCGTCTGCGTGCTCCGCTCGGACAGCGATGCATTCAACATCATCCCGCACCGCGTCACGATGAAGGGGACGGTGCGGACGCTCGACGCAGGCGTGCGCGATCTGGCGGAGAGGCGGCTGGGCGAGATCGTGTCGCTGACTGCGCAGGCCCATGGCTGCGTGGCCGAGATCACCTATGACCGCGGTTACCCCGCGACCGTGAACCACGACGCCCAGACCGATTATGCCGCGGATGCGGCGGAGGCGGTGAGCCCCGGAGTGGAGCGCAACACGCCGCCCATCATGGCGGGTGAGGATTTCTCCTACATGCTGGAGGAGCGTCCCGGCGCCTATATCCAGCTCGGCAACGGCGGCGGCGCGACGGTTCACCACCCCGAGTACAACTTCAACGACGAGGCGATCCCGGCGGGCTGCTCGTGGTTCGCCGAAGTGGTGGAGCGGCGGATGCCGCTGGGGTGATGCCGCGCCCTCTGGCGGCGGGGCGGGCGCCGCGATAGGCTGGCGCGAAAGTCTCACCAGCCACAGGATCGCCCCATGCCCGTCAAGAACCGCTTTGCCGAACTGCACCCCGAGATCACCGCCTGGCGGCGTGATCTGCACGCCCATCCGGAGGTGCTCTTCGAGACGCACCGCACTTCCGCTACGGTTGCGCAAAAGCTGCGCGCCTTTGGCTGCGACGAGGTGGTGGAAGGCATCGGGCGCACCGGCGTGGTCGGCGTGATCAAGGGCCGCAGCACGGCGTCGGGCAAGGTGATGGGGCTGCGTGCGGATATGGACGCGCTGCCGATCACCGAAGCGACGGGGCTGGAATATGCCTCCAAGACACCGGGGCAGATGCATGCCTGCGGCCACGACGGCCACACAGCCATGCTGCTCGGGGCCGCGCAGTACCTCGCTGAGACGCGCACTTTCGACGGCACGGCGGTCTTGATCTTCCAGCCCGCCGAAGAGGGCGGCGGCGGTGGCCGCGAGATGTGCCGCGACGGGATGATGGACCGCTGGGGGATCCAGGAAGTCTACGGCATGCACAACTGGCCAGGTCTGGCACCGGGCAGCTTCGCCATCCGGCCGGGCGCGTTCTTTGCCGCGACGGATCTGCTCGACATCGAGATCGAGGGCCTCGGCGGCCACGCGGCAAAGCCGCATGAGACCGTAGATCCCATCGTCATCTCCAGCCAGATCATCAGCGCCCTGCAGAGCATCGCGAGCCGCAACGCCGATCCCGTGGGCAACATCGTGGTTTCCATCACCTCCATCGAAAGCGCCTCACATGCCTATAACGTGATCCCGCAGGTGGTCCGCCTGAAGGGCACTGTGCGCACCATGTCATCCGACATGCGTGATCTGGCCGACGCTAAGGTGAATGACATATGCAAAGGCATCGCTGCGGCGATGGGGGCGCAGGCGCGGGTGTCCTACCAGCGCAATTATCCGGTGATGGTCAATCATGATGCGCAGACCGAGTTTGCCGCCGAGGTGGCGCGCAGCGTCGCGGGGGATTGTGCCGAGGCGCCCTTGGTCATGGGGGGCGAGGATTTCGCCTATATGCTGGAGGAGCGGCCGGGCGCCTACATACTCGTGGGCAATGGTGACACGGCGATGGTGCATCACCCGCTCTACAACTTCAACGATGAGGTGATCCCCGCCGGTTGCAGTTGGTGGGCGGGGCTGGTGGAGCAGGGCATGCCGATGCGTTGAACGCTGCCTCTTGCGCGCGCGGAGCAATCGGGACGCAGTTCAGGGGCAAAGAAAAGGAGGAATGAAGCGTCGGTTCGCGCGCGCCTCCTTCCGGCGTAGCTTTGGCAGTGGGAAGCGCGGGCAGGTTGCTCACCTCGTGTATGCCCCTGGCCTTGAGTGCGTTTGTCGACAAAACCCAGCGGGCGCGTCTCGCGCTCAGCCAAGGAGCTGGCGGTAGAGGGCGATGAGGCTCTGCGCCTCGGTCTCTATCGAGAAGTGTCGCGTGACGTGGGCGCGGGCGTTATCGCGCCACTGGCGCAGGCGGGCGGGGTCGCCGAGGGCGTCCATGGTTGCTGCGGCGAGAGCGGGGATGTCATCCGGCGGCACAAGCGTCCCGGTCTCGCCCGCAACGACCAGCTGCTCGAAGGCGCCGACGCGGGTGGCGATCACCGGGCAGCCCGTTGCCATGGCTTCGAGCGGCGTGAGGCCGAAGCCTTCCCAGCGCTGGGGCGCGACATAGAGATCGAGTGCGGCGTACCAGGCGGCCATGGCATCTGTCGGCACCTCTGGCATGAAGTGGATCCGCGCGGCGAGGCCTGCGGCGGCGGCGTCCTGCTTGAGCGCGGCGAGGAAGTGCGCGGCGTCACCCACCGCACGCCCCATGACGATAGCATGGGCATCGGGGCGCTCCGTCAGGACCGCGATCATGGCATGCACGAAGGCATCCGTGCCCTTCTGCGCGCGGATCCGGCCATAGCAGCCGATGAGCGGGCCATCCGTCGGCAGGCCGAGCTCGGCGCGCAGTGCGGCGCGGTCCGGGACCGGCGCGAAGGTCTGCGTGTCGATGCCGTGCATGATGACCTTTGCGGGAACCTCGAGGTAGCGGGCCGTCTTGTCGGAGGTGGCGACCACGGCATCCATGCGGCGGATGAGCCAGCGGGTGAGGCGCGATTGCTCGCGCTGGGACGCGGATGTGAACATGAGCTTGAGGTTCTTGCGCAGCAGGTGTTTCAGCACCAGCCCCCCGATCATCTCCACATTGCGGCGCGCATGCCAGACACGCAGCGGTTTGCGCGGCAGGCTCAGCAGCGCGCGCAGTGGGATCTGCGGGACGTGAGCGGGAAGTGTCGGCCCCGTGGCCACGATGGCGATGTCGCGCGCCTGCACGGGCACGAGCCGCACCACGGTGGCGGTGACGCCGGAGAGGCGGCGCTTGAAATTGGGGGCAATGACCTCGATCTCGCGCTGGGTCACGGGGTGAGCCCCAGCGCGGCGATGAGGCGGTCCGCGATACTGTCGAGCTTGCCGGTCTCCGCCTGCACGAAGTTCGCGGCGGCCCTCACGCGTTGCGCACGCAAACCGTCGTCGCGCAGCAGCCTGTCCACCTGTGCCGCAAGATCCTCGGCATCGGCCACCAGGCGCGCGCCGCCTGCCGTCTCCAGCGCCGCAAAGGTCTCGGCGAAGTTGGAGACATGGTTGCCGGTCAGTACCGTAGCACCCGATTGCGCCACCTCGAATGGGTTGTGCCCGCCGACGGGCAACAGCGAGCCGCCCAGAAAGACGATCTCGCTCAGGGCGTACCAAGTGCCCAACTCGCCCAAGGTATCGGCAAGGTAGACGGCACCGCCCGGCGGTTCGCCGTCGCTGCGCCGCGCGCAGGGCAGGCCCGCGTCTGTGATCAGTCGCTGCACCTGTGCGCCGCGTTCGGGATGCCGGGGCACGAGGATCAGCAGCAGATCGGGATGGTTTTTGCGCAGGGTCTGATGCGCTTCCAGCACGATCTGCTCTTCGCCCGCATGGGTGGAGGCGGCGATCCAGACGGGGCGATGGCCGAGCGCCGCGCGCGCTTCGAAGATCACATCCTCGTCGCGCGGCAGCGGGCCTGCAAAGGACTTCAGGTTCTGGCCGCGTGCCACGCGCGGGGCGGGCGCGTGGATCGCCACCATCGCCTCCGCCATCGCGTCATTCTGGGTCAGGATCAGGTCGAAGGCATCGAGGATGTAGGCCGCAAGGCGCGGGCGCTTGGCCCATGCGGCGAGCGAGCGCGCGGAGAGCCGCGCGTTGATCAGCGCCATCGTGGCGCCGCTGTCGCGGGTGCGGCGCAGCATCTGTGGCCAGAGCTCGCTCTCCACGAAGACGGCCGCATCGGGGCGCCAATGGGCGAGGAAACGCTTCAGCGGTCCGGGGGCGTCGAGCGGGGCGAACTGGTGGGCGCAGCGCGGCGGCATCCGTCGCGCGATGAGCGTGGCGGAGGTCGCGGTGCCGGATGTAATGAGGAAGGTCGCCTGCGGCAGACGCACGCCCATCCGGGTGATGAGCGCCAGCACCGACAGGCTTTCACCCACCGAGGCCGCGTGGAACCATACCAGCGTGCCGTCGTGGCGCGCTTGCGTGGCATGACCCAGCCGCTCATGGGCACGGTGCGCCGGAACGCCTGCACGCATCAGCTTGCGCGTCGTGCTGCGGGCCGCGAAGGGCACCAGCAGCATACTCAGCAGAACGTAGAAGCGGTAGAGCAGCGGTTGAGCCATGGCGCTCAGCCGCCTGTGTGGCTCATGTGGCGTGGCATCTGGCCGCCCGCCGTCTGGCGGGAATAGTCGAAATCATGGCCCTTGGGTTTGAGGCCGATGGCGGCGCGGATCGCGACCTCCAGCGGGGCATCGTCGTGCGGATGCGCACGCAGGGGCGCGCGCAGGTCGGCACGATCCTCCTGCCCGAGACAGAGGTAGATCTCGCCGGTGCAGGTGATCCGCACGCGGTTGCAGCTTTCGCAGAAGTTGTGGCTGAGCGGTGTGATGAAGCCGATTTTCTGTCCCGTCTCCTCCAGCCTGACGTAGCGGGCGGGCCCGCCGGTGCTCTCGGCCAGATCGGTGACGGTGTAATGCTCCGCATATCTGGCGCGCACATCGCGCAGCGACCAGTACTGTCCGAGCCGGTCCTCGTTGCCGATGTCGCCCATCGGCATGACCTCGATCCAGGTCAGATCCATGTCGCGCTCGGCGCACCAGCGGGTGATCTGCGCGAGCTCCGGCTCGTTGAAGCCCTTGAGGGCCACGGCATTGATCTTGACCCGCAGACCCGCGGCCTGTGCCGCGTCTATGCCGCGCAGCACCTGCGGCAGGCGGCCCCAGCGCGTGATCTGTGCGAACTTCGCCTCGTCCAGCGTGTCGAGCGATACATTGACCCGCCGCACGCCGGCGGCATAGAGGTCGGCTGCGTGTTTCTCCAGCTGGCTGCCATTGGTGGTCAGCGTGAGTTCGCGCAGCGTTCCGGCCTCCAGATGCCGCCCCATTGCGTTGAAGAACGTCATGATGTCGCGCCGGACCAGCGGTTCGCCGCCTGTGATGCGCAGCTTTTGCACGCCGAGGCGGATGAAGCTCGAGCAGAGGCGGTCGAGTTCTTCGAGGGTCAGCAGATCGCGCTTGGGCAGGAAAGTCATGTTCTCCGACATGCAATAAACGCAGCGAAAATCGCAGCGGTCCGTCACGGAGACACGCAGATAGGTGATCGCGCGGGCGAAGGGGTCTATGAGGGGTGCGGTCATGGTTCCAGTGGTACAGCCCGCGGATATGCGGGGCAAGCGTGATCTGGGGGGCTTGGAGCGGCGCGCGGGACGGCGTATAGGAATTGGTATGACAGTTCTTGCCAGATATCTCGCCGCGCTGCCGCTGATCGCCTCGCTCGGGGCCTGCGCGCTGCTGGGACCGCGCCAGCCCGAAGACGGCGCGCCGCGTTCCGCAACCGGCACTCAGGCGCAGGCGACGGCGGCGGATGTGGCAGCCGTGCCCGCGGATCCGGTGCTGACCTCCGCCCCGCCGCCGCCGACGGCTGCCCGGACGCAGGAGGCGCTCGATACCACCACGCCCGAGCAGCGCGCGCAGGCGGCGGCCCCGGCCGTCGCTGCCGCCCCTGACAGGCTTCTCGGCACCACGGTCGCAAGCCTCGGTAGTCCGACGGAGCCGGGGTTCTGGCTCAAGACCCCGCTGGTCAAAACGCAGACGGCTGGCCGCGTCACCAACAAGGCCAATGGCAAGTCCTCCGCCGTGACGCTGATCCCCATCGACGGTCCGGCGACGGGCGGCAGCCGCTTGTCACTGCCCGCGATGCGCCTGATCGAGGCGTCGCTGACGGAGCTGACCGAACTCGAAGTGAGCCTGGGCGGCTGAGAAGGCAGCCGGGCGGCGCTCATCGCATGAGCCGCGCGGCCTCCTTGCGCGCAAACGGCTTCATCGCGGCACCGTGGGCGTCGAGGAAGGCAATCACGCGCTGCGGGTCGCGCTTGCTCAGATCGCGCAGCCACCATGCGACAGCCTTCTGGATGAACCACTCCGGATCGTCGACATAAGCCGCGGCCCAGCCGAGGATACGCTCGCGCGCCGCGATCTCTTCGGGTTTGGGATTGCGCTGCTTCGTCCAGGGCAGCGTGATGACCAGAGCCGCGCGCCGGGTCCACATATGCGCCGAGCTGGTCCACCCCTCGACTTCGTCCAAGCGTGAAGGATCGGCCACCAGCCGCTTTTGCCCCGCCATGCAGGCATGGTCGGCGATGGCCCAGCTGTCGAAATCCGGGGGCCAAGAGGCGATGAGCCGCCAGGCGGAGGTGTCGTCGGGGCGCAGGCGGGCTTGGGTCAGCAGCTTGGCCGCCGCGAGCCGCGCCTCGTAGATGTCCGTGCGCCAAAGCGCATCTGCGAGCGCGACACGGGCCTCGACATCCAGCGTCTTGCGCCAGTCCCGCGTCAGGCTGTCGATTTGCGGGTTGCTGAGGCCGAGATAGAGGCGGTCCGCCTTGTGATAGGCCCGCATCCCGGCTGCACGCTCCGCGTTCGCCAGCGCGCTCAGCGCGGCGAGGTATGGCTCATGCGCCGGTGTCATATGCGACGATGCGCTCGAACGGCCGGGCCATTATTCGACCGTGACCGATTTGGCGAGATTGCGGGGCTGGTCCACATCCGTGCCCTTGGCCACTGCCGTGTGATAGGCCAGCAGCTGCGCAGGGATTGCATAGAGGATGGGGGCGACCGCGTCCGAGACGTCGGGCATCAGGATCGTGTCCCAGACACCCTGGCTCGCCTCCGCCAGACCTTGGGCGTCGGAGATGAGGATCACCTTGCCTTTGCGCGCCATGACCTCCTGCATGTTGCTGACGGTCTTGTCGAAAAGCGTGTCGCGCGGGGCCATCACGACCACGGGCATGTTTTCGTCGATGAGCGCGATGGGACCGTGCTTGAGCTCCCCGGACGCATAAGCTTCGGCGTGTATATAGCTGATTTCTTTCAGCTTCAACGCGCCTTCATGGGCGAGCGGGTAGAGCGGACCGCGCCCCAGAAAGAGCACGTCGCGGGCCTTGGCGAGCTTGCCTGCGGTCTGGCGTATCGCATCGCTCTGCTCAAGCGCTTCGGCCATGAGCGCGGGCAGGCGCCGCAACTGCGCGATGTGGTCCTGCAGCGCTTCGGGCGTGATCGTGCCGCGGTCGGATGCGGCCTTGAGCGCCAGCAGGAACAGCACCGTGAGCTGGCAGGTGAATGCCTTGGTGGAGGCCACGCCGATTTCCACGCCTGCGTGGATCGGCAGCGGCAGATCGCTCTCCCGCGCGATCGAGCTTTCGGCGACATTGACGACCGAGACGATCCGGTCGGCCTTGCCTGCGCAATAGCGCAGGGCGGCCAGCGTATCGGCAGTCTCTCCCGACTGGCTGGCAAAAAGCGCGACGGAACGCGGCGGGATCGGCGGCTCGCGGTAGCGGAACTCCGATGCGACATCGACCTCGACGGGCAGGCGGGCGATCTGCTCGAACCAGTATTTCGCGGTGAGCACGGCCAGAAAGCCGGTGCCGCAGGCAACCATCGTGATGCGGTCCACCGCAGAGAAGTCGATCTGCGGATCGGGCAGCCGGATCTCGCCGGACTTGGTGATGTACTGGCTCAGCGCCTCGGCGATCACGGTGGGCTGCTCGGCGATCTCCTTGGCCATGAAGTGTTTGTGCCCGCCCTTGTCGATGCGCGCGGCGCTGATCTGGATCGTGCGGATCTCGCGCTTGACCGGCTCGCCCTTGCCGGTGAAGACGGAGGCACCGGCGCGGGTGATAATGGCGTAGTCGCCCTCTTCGAGGTAGCTGATCCGGTCGGTCATGGGGGAGAGGGCGATGGCGTCCGAGCCCACGAACATCTCGCCCTCGCCGTAACCGATGGCCAGCGGCGAGCCCTTGCGCGCGGCGACGATGAGATCGTCCTCGCCGTCAAAGAGGAAGGCAAGCGCGAAGGCGCCGCGCAGCTTGTCGAGCGTCTTGACCGCGGCCTCCTGCGGGCTGAGCCCGCCCGACATGAAATGCTGCGCCAGCATGGCGACGGTCTCTGTGTCGGTATCGGTGGCGGGCGCGATGCCATGCTCCGCCAGCTCCGCGCGCAGCTCGCGGAAGTTCTCGATGATGCCGTTGTGCACGACTGCCACCGGACCTGCACGGTGCGGGTGCGCATTGCCGACATTAGGCGCGCCATGTGTGGCCCAGCGGGTGTGACCGATGCCCGATTTGCCCGCCAGCGGCTCATGCACCAACAGATCGCCGAGGTTCACGAGCTTGCCCACCGCGCGGCGACGGTCGAGGCGGCCTGCGTTCACCGTGGCGATGCCTGCGCTGTCATAGCCACGATACTCCAGCCGCTTGAGCGCTTCGACCAGAATCGGCGCCGCCTCGTGATCGCCCAAAACGCCTACAATTCCGCACATATCAGCTGCTCCGCTGCAATTTGGCCTTCTTGGCCTTGAGTATCTGGATGATCTTGCGGGCCATGCCCGGCTTCTCCACCTGCGGGGCACGCGACAGTGCCAGCGCGTCGGGCTCCACATCCGAGGTGATGACGGAGCCCGAGCCGGTCATCGCGCCGGCGCCCACGTGCACGGGGGCCACCAGCATCGTGTTGGACCCGATGAAGGCACGCGCACCGATGTGGGTGTGATGCTTCATCACGCCGTCGTAGTTGCAGGTGATGGTGCCCGCCCCGATGTTGGCGCGCTCCCCCACGAAGGCATCGCCGATGTAGCTAAGATGATTGACCTTGGCGCCCTCGCTTAGGGTGGCATTCTTGATCTCGACGAAGTTACCGACGCGGGTGTTCTCCGGAGAGCTCGGCACCGGGGCGCAGGCGCGCATAGGGTCCCACGACCGCGCCGCGCGAGACATGGCAGCCCTCCAAATGGCTGAAGGCGCGGATGTGCGCGCCGCTCTCGACCGTGACGCCGGGGCCGAAGAACACATGCGGCTCGATATGGGCGTCGCGCCCGATGACGGTGTCGCGGGCGAGAAAGACGGTTTCGGGTGCCTGCAGGGTCACGCCCGCCTCGAGCAGGGCCGCGCGGGCGCGCTGCTGAAAGGCGGCCTCCGCCTGTGCCAGCTGCTCGCGGGAGTTCACGCCGAGCGTCTCCGCCTCCGCGCAGGTGACGGCGGTGGCATGCAGCCCGCGGGCGCGCGCGACAGCGATGATGTCGGTGAGGTAATATTCGCCCGCCGCATTGTCGTTGCCCACGGCGTCGATCAGATCGAAGAGCAAGGCGGCCCTGCAGGCGATCACGCCGCTGTTGCACAGGGTAATGGCACGCTCGGCCTCGCTCGCGTCCTTGAACTCCACGATCCGCTCCAGCGACAGGCCCTCCATCACCAGACGGCCATAGCGTCCCGGATCGGCGGCCTCGAAGCCCAGCACGACCACATCGGCCCCTTCCGCGGCGCTCATCAGCTCCTCGAGTGTCTCGGCCGAGACGAAAGGCGTATCGCCGTAGAGCACGATCGCAGTGCCGTCGAACCCCTGCAGGGCGGTGCGCGCCTGTGCCACCGCATGTGCGGTCCCGAGCTGTTCTGTCTGTTCCACCACGTCCACCTGCTCATCGAAATCGCGGGCCACCGCGGCCACTTCGGCGGCGCCGTGTCCGGCTACGACAACGGTATGCGCAGGCGCCAGCGTGGCGCCGGCGGCCATCGCATGTACCAGCATCGCATCGCCCGCAATCGGGTGCAGCACCTTGGGCAGCTCGGAGTTCATCCGCGTGCCCTTGCCTGCCGCGAGAATGATCAGGCTCGTGTTCATGTAATATCCGTTCTGCTCGATTTTTCCGACCTGTTTAGCGGAAGTCCCGCGCAGCGCAAGATGCGTGCCGATCACTAGGTGTTGCGGCTTGCAACACCGCAGGCTGCGCGCTAGGCCATTCCTGGTGCAGGGGAGAACAGCGATGAAGACGGTTGTATTCGATCTCGACGGGACATTGGCCGATACCAGCGGTGACCTGATCGCCGCGGCCAACGCCTGCTTTCGCCAGATGGGGGAAGGCGACCTGCTCGATCCGGTGGGCGATGCCGGCACCGCACTGCGCGGCGCACGCGCGATGCTGCGTCTAGGCATGTCGCGGATCGGGCGCGCCGATGACGATCCGCTCATCAACGCGCATTACCAGACATTGCTGGATCACTACGCCCGCGACATCGACACGCATACGGTGCTCTATGACGGCTCGATGGAGGCGGTGGACGCGCTCAAATCGCGCGGCTATCTGGTGGCGATCTGCACCAACAAACCCGAGGGGCTGGCGCGCGAGTTGCTGACGCGGTTGGGGATCCTCGACAGTTTTGCCGCGATGCTGGGCGCCGACAGCCTCGCCGTGCGCAAACCCGATCCGGAGCATCTGTGGCAGACCGCGCGCCGTGCGGGTGGCGATCCGGCGCGCTGCCTGCTGGTGGGCGACAGCGACACCGACCGCAATACCGCGCGCGCGGCCGGCGTGCCGTCCATCCTCGTGACTTTCGGGCCAGCGGGGGGCGACATGGCGGCGCTGGCACCCGAGGCGCTGCTGGAGCGCTACGCGGATCTGCCCGATATGGTCGAGACGCTTCTGGGAAAGGCGTGAGCCGTGAGTGACGTGTTCAAGGGCAGTTTTACCCAGCAGGAGCCGATCCCGGAAGCGGGGATCGAGGCGGCGGTCGCGGTGATGCGCAGCGGACGTCTGCACCGCTACAATACCGCCCAAGGCGAGGTGGCGCAGACCGTGCTGCTGGAGCAGGAGTTCGCCGCCAGCGTCGGCGCAAGGTACTGCCTTGCCGTGGCCTCGGGCGGCTATGCCATGGCCACGGCCCTGCGTGCGCTGGGCGTCAAGGCAGGCGACCACGTTCTCACCAACGCCTTCACGCTCGCCCCGGTGCCGGGTGCCATTGCCGCCGTGGGCGCGGTACCGGTGTTCGTCGGGGTGACCCGCGATCTGGTGCTCGATCTCGCGGATCTCGCGGCGAAGGCGGATCAGGGCCGTGTCCTGTTGCTGAGCCACATGCGCGGGCATCTGTGCGACATGGAGGCGCTGATGACGCTCTGCACGGCGCAAGGGATCACCGTGATCGAGGATTGCGCCCATACGATGGGCGCCGCGTGGAAGGGCAAGCCCAGCGGCACCTGGGGCAAGGTCGGCTGCTACTCCTGCCAGACCTACAAGCAGGTGAATTCCGGCGAGGGAGGCCTGTTGGTCACCGATGACGCGGAGGTGGCGGCCCGCGCGATCCTGTATTCGGGCAGCTACATGCTCTATGAGACGCACCTTGCGGGGCCGCCGAGGGAGGTTTTCGAGAGGATCCGCTATGAGACGCCCAACATCTCGGGCCGGATGGACAACCTGCGTGCGGCCATCCTGCGTCCGCAGCTGGCTGATCTGGCCAGGCAATGCGCGCGCTGGAACGCGCGGTACCATGCGCTCGAGGCTGGCCTGCGCGGCACGCCGGGCCTTCGAGTGATCGAGCGGCCGGCGGAGGAGAGCATCGTCGGCTCCTCGATCCAGTTCCTGCTGGAGGAGTGGAGCGGGCAGGCGGTGCGCGAGGTGCAGACACGGTGTGCCGCGCGCGGTGTCGAGCTCAAGTGGTTCGGAAATGCCGAGCCCGTGGGCTTTACCAGCCGCTATGACAGCTGGCGCTATGTGGACGCGCCCGCCATGCCGGACAGCGACCGCGTGCTGGCGGGCATCATGGACATGCGCGTGCCGCTCACTTTCAGCCTCGAGGATTGCGCGCTCATTTCGCGGATCATCCGCGAGGAAGTCGGAGCGGTGTTTCAGGCCGCGGCCTGAGCACGCCGGGCGCCGCGCGTTGCGGCTGCCGTGGTCGCATGCTGCGGCGTCGCGACGCTTGACCGGATGGCGCGTTTCTGCAAGTAATGAACAAGTGTTCAATAAATCTGGTCAGGGGAGTACGGCCATGTTCAACGCCACCATGAAATTCGATCTCGGCGAGGATGTGAACGATCTGCGCGATATGGTGCACCGCTGGGCGCAGGAGCGTGTGCGCCCCATGGCCAAGCGGATCGACGCCGACAATCTCTTTCCCGCCGCCCTGTGGCAGGAGATGGGGGAGCTGGGCCTTCTGGGCATGACAGTGGCGGAGGAGTGGGGCGGCACCGGCATGGGCTACCTCGCGCATACCGTCGCCGTGGAGGAAGTGGCGCGGGCCAGTGCCTCCGTCTCGCTCAGCTACGGTGCGCATTCCAATCTCTGCGTCAACCAGATTAGCCTCAACGGCACCGACGCGCAGCGCGCGAAATTCCTGCCAAAGCTCTGCTCGGGCGAGCATGTCGGCGCCCTCGCGATGTCGGAGACGAGCGCCGGGTCGGATGTGGTGTCCATGAAGCTCGGCGCGGAGAAGCGCAATGACCATTACCGGCTTAACGGCAACAAGTACTGGATCACGAATGGCTGCGATGCGGAAACGCTGGTGGTCTATGCCAAGACGGACAAGGATGCAGGCTCCAAGGGGATCACGGCCTTCCTGATCGAGAAGTCGATGAAGGGTTTCACCACCAGCGCACATTTCGACAAGCTCGGGATGCGCGGCTCCAACACGGCCGAGCTCATCTTCGACGATTGCGAGGTGCCTTTCGAGAACGTGCTGGGCGAAGAGGGGCGCGGGGTCGCAGTGCTGATGTCGGGCCTCGACTACGAGCGTGTCGTGCTGGCGGGCATCGGTCTGGGCATCATGGCGGCCTGCCTGGATGAGATCATGCCCTACATGGCAGAGCGCAAGCAGTTCGGCCAACCGGTGGGCAGTTTCCAGCTGATGCAGGGCAAGATGGCGGATATGTACACCGCGATGAACTCTGCCCGGGCCTATGTCTACGAGGTGGCAAAGGCCTGCGACCGCGGCGACGTGACCCGCAGCGATGCCGCGGCCTGCTGCCTTTATGCCTCCGAGCAGGCGATGGTGCAGGCGCATCAGGCGGTGCAGGCGATGGGCGGCGCGGGATACCTGAGCGACAATCCGGTTGCGCGCATCTTCCGGGATGCCAAGCTGATGGAGATCGGCGCCGGCACCTCCGAGATCCGCCGCATGCTGGTGGGCCGCGAGATGATGGCGGCGATGGCGTGACGGGGGCGTGCAGGGGCACGACGTGATGCAAGTGCTGCCGGGCCTTGACGGAGAGGGGCGCTGGAAGCTTCCGGCGCGGCTCAACATGGCGCGGCAATGCCTCAGTCAACCTGCGGAGGCGCTGGCGGTGATCGACCTCACCGGGAGCGCGCGGCGGGATGTGCGCTACGGCGAACTGGCGCGGATGACGGACGGCATCGTGCGGGCGCTTGCGCCAAGCATCGGGGCGGGTGACCGCGTGGGCGTCCTGCTGAGCCAGTCTCCATGGTGCCTTGCCTCGCATCTGGCGATCTGGAAATTGGGTGCGATTTCAGTGCCTTTGTTTAAACTCTTCAAGCGCGATGCACTGGCCTCGCGGGTGGGCGATGCGGGCGTACGGATCGTGCTCACCGATGCGCAAGGCGCAGCGCTGCTCGGGGATCTGGCCGAAGCGTGGCAGGCGGATGAGATCGGCGTTGCCGGTCCCGATGTGGCCTGCGCCGATACCGGCCCCGAGGATCCCGCGGTTCTGATCTATACCTCCGGCACCACAGGCAGCCCCAAAGGGGCGCTGCACGGGCACCGGATCCTGACGGGCCATCTGCCGGGTGTCGCGATGAGCCATGATCATCTGGGACAGCCGGGCGATTGCCTCTGGACCCCGTCGGATTGGGCATGGATCGGCGGCCTGTTCGACGTGGCGATGCCGGCGCTGGCGCTGGGCGTGCCGGTGGTGGCGGCGCGGATGGCGAAGTTCGACGCGGATATTTGCACCAAGATCATCTCGCAAGGTGCTGCGCGAAATGTATTCTTTCCGCCGACTGCCTTGCGCATGCTCAGGGCTGCGGATGCGCGGATCGACGGGTTGCGCAGCGTGGCGAGCGGCGGCGAGCCGCTGGGCGCGCAGATGCTCGACTGGGGCCGCGTGGCGCTGGGCGTGCAGATCAACGAGTTCTACGGCCAGACGGAGTGCAACATGGTCGCGAGCAGTTGCAGCGCGGCATTTCCGCCGCGCGCAGGTTGCATCGGCAAGCCCGTCCCGGGGTTCGAGATCGCGGTACTGGAGCGGGATGTGCCGACGCAGGGCGAGGGGGACATCGCCGTGCGGCGCGGGGCGGCGTCGATGATGCTGGGCTATTGGAACCGCCCCGAGGCGACGGCGGAGAAGTTTCGCGGCGACTGGATGCTGACGGGGGACCGCGGTGTCTGGGAGGGGGAATTCCTGCGTTTTGTCGGGCGCGAGGATGATGTGATCACGTCGAGCGGCTACCGGATCGGGCCCGCGGAGATCGAGGATTGTCTGCTCACCCATCCGGCCGTGGCGACGGTGGGCGTGGTCGGCAAGCCCGATGCGCTCAGGACGGAAGTGGTGAAGGCCTATGTCGTGCTGCGGGACGGCGCACAGGTCAGCACCGATGCGCTTCGGGATTGGGTGAAGGAACGGCTCGCAAGCTATTCGTACCCAAGGGAAATCGAGTTTGTCGCGACGCTGCCGATGACGGTCACCGGCAAGGTGATCCGCAAGGAGTTGAAGGCCCGCGCGGCGGGCGAAGGAGAGTTGACACGATGAAACTGCATTCACAGGCGCTGCCGGGGTCGGAGACCTTCAAGGCAAATTCCGCCGCCCATATGGAGGCGCTGGAACAGGTGCGCGAGGCGGCACAACTGGCGGCCTTCGGCGGCGGAGAGAAGGCGCGCGAACGGCACGCGGGCCGCGGCAAGATGCTGCCGCGCGAGCGGGTGGCGAATTTGCTCGATCCCGGATCGCCGTTTCTGGAAGTGGGGGCGGTGGCGGCCCACGGCCTCTACGGCGGGGCTGCACCCTGCGCGGGAGTGATCGCGGGCGTGGGGCGCGTGCAGGGCCATGATGTCATGGTGATCTGCAACGACGCCACGGTGAAGGGCGGCACCTACTACCCCATGACTGTCAAGAAGCACCTGCGCGCGCAGGAAATCGCACAGGAGAACCATCTGCCCTGCATCTACCTCGTGGACAGCGGCGGGGCGAACCTGCCCAATCAGGACGAGGTTTTCCCCGACCGCGACCATTTCGGGCGGATCTTCTACAACCAGGCGCGGATGAGCGCGGCCGGCATCCCGCAGATCGCGGTGGTGATGGGGTCCTGTACGGCGGGCGGGGCTTACGTGCCCGCAATGTCGGATGTGACGATCATCGTGAAGGAACAGGGCACCATCTTTCTGGCGGGCCCGCCGTTGGTGAAGGCGGCAACGGGTGAGGTCGTCACGGCGGAGGATCTGGGCGGCGGCGACGTGCACACGCGCCTCAGCGGCGTGGCGGATTATCTGGCGGAGGATGATGCCCACGCGCTCAGCCTCGCGCGGCGGGCCGTCAGCTATCTCAACCGCGCCAAGCCCGCCACGGTGCAATTGGAAAGCCCCGAGGAGCCTGCCTATGACCCGGCTGAGATCCTCGGCGTGGTACCTGCCGATCTGCGCACGCCCTACGACATCCGCGAGGTGATCGCGCGGCTGGTCGATGGCAGCAGGTTCGACGAATTCAAGCCGCGCTTCGGCGAGACGCTGGTGACGGGTTTCGCCCATGTCAAAGGCTGCCCGGTGGGGATCATCGCCAATAACGGCGTACTGTTCTCGGAGGCCGCACAGAAGGGCGCGCACTTCGTCGAGCTTTGCTCGCAGCGGCGCATACCCCTGGTTTTCCTGCAGAACATCACGGGTTTCATGGTCGGACGCCGCTACGAGAACGAGGGGATCGCCCGGCATGGCGCCAAGATGGTGACCGCCGTCGCCTCAACGAATGTACCCAAGATCACGATGCTGGTCGGCGGCTCCTTCGGGGCGGGCAATTACGGGATGGCGGGGCGCGCCTACAGCCCGCGGTTCCTGTGGACATGGCCCAACAGCCGGATCTCCGTGATGGGGGGCGCGCAGGCCGCGGGCGTGCTGGCCACGGTCAAGCGCGACGGGATCGAGCGGGCAGGTGGCACGTGGTCCGCCGAAGAGGAAGCCGCATTCAAGCAGCCTACGGTGGATATGTTCGAGGAGCAGTCCCATCCGCTCTACGCCTCCGCACGGCTCTGGGACGATGGGGTGATCGACCCGCGCCTGAGCCGCGACACGCTGTTCCTGAGCCTATCCGCGGCGCTGAATGCACCGATCGCGCCGACCACCTTTGGCGTGTTCAGGATGTGAGCGGGACCATGGCAAAGACACTGCAACAGATCATCGACGAAAATCCGGATGCGGAAACATTCCGTTTTGGCGACAGTGCGGCGCTGTGCGCGGAGATATTGGCGCTGGTGCGCAGCGGCCAAAAGACCGCTACCTGTGAGGCGGTTTCGGCTTACGGTGATGGCGGTGATGCATGGCCCGAAGTGGGGCGCCGCGATGTCGCCCTCAACTGGGATGGAACGCCCGCAGTAATGATCGAGACGGTCGAAGTCACGACGCGCCGCTTCGCGGATATGGATGCGGAATTTGTCGCAGCACAAGGCGAGTTCCGCGATCTGGATCACTGGCGCGCCGGGTATGAGGCCTATTTTCGCCGCACGGCGGCGTTTTCGCCCGACATGAAACTGATGTGCGAGCGGTTCAAAGTCATAGAGGATTACGCCTGATGTTTGATACGATCCTGATCGCGAACCGCGGTGAGATAGCCTGCCGCGTGATGCAGACGGCGCAGGCCATGGGCGTGCGCTGTGTCGCGGTCTATTCGGACGCGGATGCGGGGGCCAAACATGTCGCGATGGCGGATGTGGCGGTGCACATCGGCGGCTCCGCCCCGGCCGACAGTTACCTGCGCGGCGATGCAATCATAGCGGCGGCGCAGGCCACGGGCGCGCAGGCGATCCACCCCGGCTACGGCTTTCTGAGCGAGAACCCCGATTTCGTGGAAGCGGTCGAGGCGGCGGGGCTCACTTTCATCGGGCCGCCCGCCTCCGCGATCCGGGCGATGGGGCTCAAGGATGCGGCCAAGGCGCTGATGGTGGAGGCGGGCGTGCCGGTGGTGCCGGGGTATCACGGCGCGGACCAATCCGATCATCTGTTGGCGCAAGGGGCCGACAAGATCGGTTATCCGGTGATGATCAAGGCGGTGGCCGGCGGCGGTGGCAAGGGCATGCGCATGGTCGGAGAGGCCAAGGGCTTTACCGCGGCGCTCGCTTCCGCGCGGGCGGAGGCGCGGACGGCATTCGGCAACGCGGACGTGCTGGTGGAGAAGTTCGTGAGCGCGCCGCGCCACATCGAGGTGCAGGTCTTCGGCGACGGTACCCGTGCGGTGCATCTGTTCGAGCGCGACTGCTCGCTCCAGCGGCGCCACCAGAAAGTGATCGAGGAGGCACCGGCACCGGGCATGACGCAGGCGCTGCGCGCGGCCATGGGTGCTGCGGCAGTGCGCGCGGCGGAGGCCATCGGCTACCGCGGTGCGGGCACGGTCGAATTCATCGTGGACGGCGCGGAGGGGCTGCGCGAGGACGGCTTTTTCTTCATGGAAATGAATACGCGCCTGCAGGTAGAGCATCCCGTGACCGAAGCGATCACGGGCGTCGATCTGGTGGAATGGCAGCTGCGCGTGGCCGCGGGCGAGGACCTGCCGATGCATCAGGAAGAGCTCGCGATCACCGGCCACGCCTTCGAGGCGCGACTTTATGCCGAGGATGTTCCCGCGGGGTTTCTGCCCGCGACCGGACGGTTGACGCATCTTGCATTCGATCCGGCCTGTCGCGCGGACAGCGGTGTGCGCAGCGGGGACGTGATCAGCCCGTTCTATGACCCGATGATCGCCAAGGTGATCGTGCACGGTCCGACACGCGATATCGCGCTCAGGCGGTTGCGGCAGGCGTTGGCGCGGTGCGAGGTCGGCGGTACGGTGACCAATCTCGCGTTTCTGGGCGCGTTGGCGGGCCATGACGGGTTTCGGCGCGGCGACGTGGATACCGGGCTCATCGCGCGCGACATCGACGCCCTGACGGTCGAGCCGGAGGTTGCGCCGCGCCATGCGGCCTGCGCGGGGATGGCGGCACTGAGGCTCATGGCGCCGCCTGCGCAGGCGGGTTTCACGCTCTGGGCGCCGCTGTTGCGGCAGGTCACGCTGGAGTGGGGCGGGGAGGCGCATGTGCTCAAGGTCGAGGTCACGGGGCCCGCTCACCAGCGCTGGCATGTTGGCGGGGATGTCGTCGAGGCGCAGCGGGTAGCCGGGCACTGGCAGTTGGACGGGCAGCTTACGCCGCAGGTGGCGGTGGCAGGCGATGAGATCACTGTCTTTGACCATTACGGGCTGGTGTTCACCCGCGTGGATCCGCTGCAGCGCGCGGCGGGGGCGCAGGGCGACGGCAACCTCATTGAGGCGCCGATGCCGGGGCTCGTGCGCGAGGTCTTCGCCGTGGCGGGCCAGCGCGTTGCCAAGGGCGACCGTCTGGCGGTTCTCGAAGCGATGAAGATGGAGCACAGCCTGCTTGCGGCACGCGACGGCGTGGTGGCGGAAGTGCTGGCCGCCACGGGCGATCAGGTGGAGGCGGGCGCGGCCCTCGTCCGGCTGGAGGCGGAGGCGTGATCGTCCTGCACCACTGCCCGCAGACCCGCTCCATGCGCAGTCTATGGCTTCTCAATGAGCTCGGCGTCGCGTTCGATGTGGTCAACTATCCTTTCGACAAGAGCCTGCGCGCGCCCACGTTTCTGGAAAAAAGCCCGGCGGGGCGGGTGCCCGCGCTCGAGCTCGACGGCGAGGCGATCTTCGAGACAGGGGCGATCACGGAAGTGCTCTGCGAGCGTTTCTCGCCCGAGGGGCTGGGGCGGCCCACCGGTCATGCGGAACGTGCGCAATGGCTGATTTGGGTGCATTTCGCGGAGACGATCAGCCAGCACACGGCAGCACTAACGCAGCAGCATGTGGCGCTGCGTGAGGATGCAATGCGAAGCCCCATCGTGATGAAGCTGGAAGCGGCGCGGATCGTGAAATGCTACGCCGCTTTGCAGGCACGGCTTGCGGGGCGCGCCTATCTGCTCGACAGCGGTTTCTCGGCGGCGGATGTGAGCGTGGGGCAGGCGGTCTACATGGCGCGCCATTTCGCGCATCTCGACGGGTTTGACGCGCTGGCGGAATGGTACGCCCGGATCAGCGCGCGGGAGGCGTTCACCCAGGCCCTGCCGAAGGCGGACGAGCGGCTTTTTCAGCAGTCGTTTTTCGCGCCATGGCCGATGCCTGCGTGAAATAGGGTGCAGCGGTGCGCATTTGCGTGCAGGCTGGGCGGAATGACATAATGGGGAGGCTGTGATGGATCTGGGCTTTTGCGAGATATTCGAGGTGGGCCCGCGCGACGGGCTCCAGAACGAGGCGTGCGAGATCGCGGTCGCGGACAAGATCGCGCTGGTGGACAAGCTGAGTGCGGCGGGTTTCGGGCGGATCGAATGCGCGAGCTTCGTCTCGCCCAAGTGGGTGCCCCAGATGGCGGGCTCTGCGGAGGTGCTGGCCGGGATCACCCGTGCGGAAGGCGTTCGCTACGCCGCCCTTGCGCCCAACATGCGCGGCTATACCGATGCGCTTGCCGCCGGGGCGGATGAGGTGGCGATCTTCGCCAGCGCTTCGGAAGGGTTCTCGCGCAACAACATCAACGCCAGCATCGCGGAGAGCATCGAACGCTTCGCGCCGATCCTCGAAGAAGCGCGGCATATCGACATGCCGGTGCGCGGCTACATCTCCTGCGTGATCGAATGCCCCTTCGACGGCAAGGTGGCGCCTGCGGCTGTGGCGGCATTGGCGGACAAGCTGTTTTCGATGGGCTGCTATGAGATCTCGCTCGGCGATACGATAGGTGCGGGGACGCCCGACACCATCGCGCGGATGCTGCTGGCGGTGCGTGATGTGGTGCCCGTTGGGCGGCTGGCGGGGCATTACCATGACACCGGCGGGCGGGCGATGGCCAACATCGACGCTTCGCTCAGCCTCGGGGTGCGGGTGTTCGATGCGGCGATCGGGGGGTTGGGCGGCTGCCCCTTCGCACCCGGCGCGCCCGGCAATGTCGCCACCGAGGAGGTCGCGGCGCATCTGGCACGGCTTGGCTACAGGACCGGGCTGGACGCGGCCGTGCTGGCAGAGGCGGCGGAGATGGCGCACCGGTTGCGCGGATGATGAGCGGGGTCGAGCGCAACATGAAGCGGGGCGGCGATGTTTGAGACGCTGAAGGTAACCGTGGACGGGCGCGGCGTCGCGACGCTGACGTTGGCGCGGGAGGACAAGCATAATGCGCTCAGCTGCGCAAATGCTGGCCGAACTGACGCAGGCAGCGCGGCAGTTGGGCGGCGACGATGCGGTGCGCGTGGTCGTGCTCGCCGCTGCGGGCAAGACGTTCTGCGCGGGCGGTGATCTGGCGTGGATGCAGGCGCAGATGGGCATGGATGCCGCGACGCGGGCGCAGGAGGCGGGCAAGCTTGCCACCATGCTCGGCGCGCTCAACCGCCTGCCCAAGCCGCTGATCGGGCGGTTGCAGGGCAACGCCTTTGGCGGCGGTGTGGGGATGGCGGCGGTCTGCGATGTGGCCATCGGTGTCGACACCCTCAAGATGGCGCTGACCGAGACGCGGCTGGGCATCATCCCTGCCACCATCGGTCCTTATGTGATTGCCCGCATGGGCGAGGGGCGCGCGCGCCGGGTCTTCATGTCGGGCCGCGTCTTTGATGCGGGCGAGGCTGCGGAGCTCGGACTTCTGGCGCGTGCGGTGCCGCGAGATGCGCTGGACGTGGCCGTAGAGCGCGAAGTCGTGCCCTACCTCGCCTGTGCGCCGGGGGCCGTCGCGGCAGCCAAGAAGTTGGCGCAGGATCTGGGCGGTGCCGCGACAGAGGAGGCGGTGGCGATGTCGATTGCCGCACTCGCCGCGCGCTGGGAAACGGAGGAGGCGGCGGAAGGCATCGGCGCGTTCTTTGACAAGCGCAAGGCGCGTTGGGTGGTTTGACGGGCAGTTTGCCGCGTCGCCTCAGCGTCAGGCGGGCACCCGGAACACGCGGCTTTCGGTCGCGTCCCAGAACGCCATCAGATCCCGGCAGCGTTTCTGCGCAGGCTCCATCAGGGCGATGTCGGCGGCCAGCGCAGCGATCACCCGGTAGTGGTGCAGGGACCGGGCGGATGCCGCGGTGTCCGGCAGCGTCAGGAAGTGATCCACGTGCGTCACATGCGAAATCGCCGCCAGCAGCAGCACGTTCGCGTCATGCTCGGGGTATTGGTCGCTGATCTGGCCGATCGCGGCCTCGAACGACAGCGCGCGCTCGAAGACGAGACTGGCCAGCGCCAGTTCGAGTTCGTCCCAGCCGTCGGCGTTCATTTAAGACCTGCTGACAGTGCGATATCTGATATGCGACGGCATTTTGTCTTCATTCGATCATCCCCGGTTAATCTTTTGTTAACCTTTCGGGATTTGCAAGGGCGACTGAGGGTCCTGGGGACGTTCCCGGCCCTGATTTGGCGCCGCGGCGCGGTTTGCGGCGGTGCGGGGAGCGGGGCGGCTGCGTCGGCGCGACACGGGCCGTCGTTGGAACCGATCAGAGCATGTCGCGTTCAGTCCGTGACCGGTTGGCGCGGGGGAAAACCGATGCGACACCTTTCCACCCTTCCTCCCGTTGACCCCACCTGTACAGGGGGATAAACCCGAAACAAAGCTGAAGGCCCGTGCGACATCCGCGCCATCTTTGAGAGGAGCCACCCTTGGACGAAATGCTTCGCGAATACCTGCCGATCCTTATTTTCTTGTTTGTCGCCATCGGTCTGGGCCTTGCCCTGCTGCTGGCGGCGGCGGTGATCGCGGTGCGCAGATCCGGATCCGGAGAAGGTCTCCGCCTATGAATGCGGCTTCAACGCTTTCGACGATGCGCGCATGAAGTTCGACGTGCGATTCTATCTGGTGTCGATCCTGTTCATCATCTTCGACCTGGAGATCGCCTTTCTCTTCCCATGGGCTGTGGCGTTTGGTGACATTTCCATGACCGCGTTCTGGTCTATGATGGTATTCCTCGCGGTGTTGACCGCAGGCTTTGCCTACGAATGGAAGAAAGGGGCGCTCGAATGGCAGTAATGTCCACGAATGCATCGACCGCAACCGCCGGAATGGACCGCGATGTCGCGACGCGCGAGCTGAACGCGAGCCTTGCGGACAAGGGGTTCTTGCTGACCTCGACCGAGGATCTCATCAACTGGGCGCGCACCGGCTCGCTGCACTGGATGACCTTCGGTCTGGCCTGTTGTGCGGTCGAGATGATGCACACCTCCATGCCGCGCTACGATCTGGAGCGGTTCGGCACCGCCCCGCGCGCCTCCCCGCGCCAGTCGGATCTGATGATCGTGGCGGGCACGCTGACCAACAAGATGGCACCCGCGCTGCGCAAGGTCTATGACCAGATGCCCGAGCCGCGCTATGTGATCTCCATGGGGTCGTGTGCCAACGGCGGCGGCTACTACCACTACAGCTATTCCGTGGTGCGCGGCTGTGACCGGATCGTGCCGGTGGACATCTATGTGCCCGGCTGCCCGCCAACGGCGGAGGCGCTGCTCTACGGGATCATGCAGCTGCAGCGCAAGATGCGCCGGACCGGAACGATTGTGCGATGAGCGCTGTGTCTGAGAGGATTGAAAGATGAGCGATGCACTGACGGAACTGGGCGGCTACATCGCCGC
Organism: uncultured Alphaproteobacteria bacterium; assembly: GCA_963703195.1. Classification (GTDB taxonomy): domain Bacteria; phylum Pseudomonadota; class Alphaproteobacteria; order Rhodobacterales; family Rhodobacteraceae; genus Sulfitobacter. The sequence continues at coordinate 437,742 of OY969797.1, forward strand.
GAAACGCCCCGATTGCGTGCTGGAGTGGGAAGTGAGCCATGGCGAGCTGAACCTCGATGTCACGCTCGCCAATATCGTGGGGCTCGTCGACGTTTCTCAAGAGCGATGCGACCTGCCGTTTCTCCTCGCTCGTTGACATCACGGCAGTGGATTACACCGGCCGCGCCAAGCGGTTCGATGTCGTCTACCATTTCCTGTCGATGTACCAGAACCAGCGCATCCGCCTGCGCGTGGCAGTGCGGGAGGAGGATATGGTGCCCTCGATCGTGGGCGTGCATCCTTCCGCCAACTGGTTCGAGCGCGAAGTGTTCGACATGTTCGGCATCCTCTTTTCCGGCCATCCGGATCTGCGCCGCCTGCTGACAGATTACGGTTTCCGCGGCCATCCGCTGCGCAAGGATTTCCCGACCACAGGCTATACCGAAGTCCGCTATGACGAGGCGGAAAAGCGGGTGGTCTATGAGCCTGTTATCCTGGTTCAGGAATACCGCCAGTTCGATTTCATGACCCCGTGGGAAGGGGCCGAATACATCCTTCCCGGTGACGAGAAAGACGAAAGAGGCGGCGAAATGATGGACGGTACCAAAGGTTTCGAAGACGCCCTGACCGGCGAGCAGAAGATCCGCAACTTCAACATCAACTTCGGCCCGCAACACCCTGCGGCGCACGGCGTTTTGCGCTTGGTGCTGGAGCTCGACGGCGAGATCGTCGAGCGCTGCGATCCGCACATCGGCCTGCTGCACCGTGGCACCGAAAAGCTGATGGAGAGCCGGACCTACCTGCAGAACCTGCCGTATTTCGACCGGCTGGATTACGTGGCCCCGATGAACCAGGAGCATGCGTGGTGTCTGGCCATCGAACGGCTCACCGGCGTCGAGGTGCCGCGCCGGGCGAGCCTGATCCGGGTCCTTTATTCCGAGATCGGGCGCATCCTGTCGCATCTGCTCAACGTGACCACGCAGGCGATGGACGTGGGCGCGCTGACCCCGCCGCTCTGGGGCTTCGAAGAGCGCGAAGATCTGATGATCTTTTACGAGCGGGCCTGCGGCGCGCGTCTGCACGCGGCCTATTTCCGCCCCGGTGGCGTGCATCAGGATCTGCCCGATGCGCTGCTCGACGATATCGAGACATGGACCCACAAGTTCCTCAAGGGCTTCATGGTCGACATCGACACGCTGCTGACGGAAAACCGGATTTTCAAGCAGCGCAACGTCGATATCGGCGTGGTGACGGAAGCAGGATATTCAGGACTGGGGTTTCTCTGGCGTCATGGTGCGCGGTTCCGGCCTGGCATGGGATCTGCGCCGCGCGCAACCCTATGAGCTGCTATGACGAGTTCGAATTCCAGATCCCCGTAGGCATGAACGGTGACTGCTATGACCGCTACCTTGTGCGCATGGAAGAGATGCGGCAATCGGCGAGCATCATGCTGCAGGCCATCGAGAAGCTGCGCGCACCCGAAGGCCGCGGCGACATCCTTGCGCGCGGCAAGATCACGCCTCCTTCGCGCACGGACATGAAGACCTCGATGGAGAGCCTGATCCACCACTTCAAGCTCTACACCGAAGGCTTCCACGTGCCCGCCGGCGAGGTCTATGCCGCCGTCGAGGCGCCCAAGGGCGAATTCGGCGTCTATCTCGTGGCGGATGGGACCAACAAACCCTACCGCGCCAAGCTGCGCGCGCCGGGGTATCTGCATCTGCAGGCGATGGATTATCTGGCCAAGGGTCACCAGCTCGCGGATGTGGCTGCGATCATCGGGACCATGGACATCGTGTTTGGTGAGGTGGACCGGTGAAAACGCTTGTTTCACTAGGCGCGCTGGGGCTGCTCGTTCTTCCGCAGATCGCCGAGGCGGGCTGGCTGGAAAAACAGCGAAAGAATGATCCGGTTCATAGCGCCGTTGCCGCCGTGGCGCAGACGGGCTGTACTGTCTCTAACGTCGAGTGGGATCGCTTGTACGCGTCGTTCGGCGGACGGGAGCAGGATGGCGATTACCACATCTTGAAGATGTACGAGCACAAGGAACTCACGTCGAAAGACGGGGGTTTCAACGTTACGTTTACCGGCGTCGCGGGCTGTCCATGAGGACCGCTCGCATCTAGCGCCGCCGACCTGTTGCTACCAAGGACTGATACATGCTTAGACGCCTACATCCTGACCAACCCGAGGCCTTCGCCTTTACCCCCGCCAATCAGGCATGGGCGGAGGCGCAGATGACCAAATATCCCGAGGGGCGTCAGGCATCGGCGATCATCCCGCTGCTGTGGCGCGCGCAGGAGCAGGAGGGGTGGCTGAGCCGTCCCGCGATCGAGCATGTCTCCGAGATGCTGGGGCTCGCCTATATCCGCGGGCTGGAGGTCGCGACGTTCTACTTCATGTTCCAGCTGCAACCCGTTGGCTCCGTTGCACATATTCAGGTTTGCGGGACCACGTCCTGCATGATCTGCGGGGCGGAGGACCTGATCGGGATCTGCCGCGAGAAGATCGCGCCGAAGCCGCATCAGTTGTCCGCAGGACGGCAAGTTCTCCTGGGAAGAGGTCGAATGTCTGGGCGCATGTTCCAACGCGCCGATGGCCCAGATCGGCAAGGATTACTACGAGGATCTGACGGCAGAGAACTTCACCCAATTGCTCGACGCGCTGGCAGCGGGCGAGGTGCCGGTGCCGGGGCCGCAGAACGGACGCTACGCTTCCGAGCCGCTGGGCGGGCTTACATCGCTGAAAGAATATGACAGCGGCAAGACGCAGTATAACGCGAGCGCCCAACTGGCCACGGATCTCGGCGATACGGTCAAGCGGATCGACGGCACCGAAGTCCCTCTGCTCGCGCCGTGGCAGGGCAAGGCTGCCAATTCCGGCAAGAAGCCGCCCGCAGCGACACGCAGCGACATGATGCCGCCCGACGGCCCAGATGGCGTGCAGGGTGGGCGCGCGAAGTCGGAAGCAGCCCCGAGCCGTTCCAGAGGGGCGGCCTCCGATCAGGTGTCCGAGGCGCCGGGTGAGGCGCCACAGGCCAAGGCCAAGGCCAGACCGCCACGCGGCGAGGTCGCGCCCGAGCCGAAGACCGATGCAAAAGCTGAATCCGGCACCGATGTTACCCCCGCTGGCAAAAAGCCGCGCAGCCTCAAGGCGCCCCGCAAATCCGGGGCCGATGATCTCAAGAAAATCAGCGGGATCGGGCCCAAACTTGAAGAGATGTTGAACTCGCTCGGGTTTTTCCATTTTGACCAAATCGCAAAATGGGGGCAAGATGAGCTTGCCTGGGTCGACCGGAACCTCGAAGGGTTCAAGGGCCGCGCGTCGCGCGACAATTGGGTTGGACAGGCGCAGCGGCTTGCGGGCGATCGAGATACCGCGTCTTCTGCCAAGGCCGGAAAAGACAGGCGCTAGGACTAGGGTCCGGCATCATATCCAATTGGGGGATAGGTTTTAGACATGGCTACACAAGAGAATAACACCGAATGCCAGATCACCTGCTGGGGAATTGCAGCAGTTGGGGGCGTCGTTGTCGATGGTGATGCTCTACATGCTCGCCGAGTTTGACGCGCTTCAGGCAGTGTTCACCGGCGGGCTGATCGGGACGCTCCTGGGGGTTCTGCTGAGCTTGACGGTTTGCCGCCCGCAGACGGCTGCAGCGGATCTCGCTTCCATGGACAAACCCGCGGTGCGCTACGCCGAACAGGCGGCGGAGCGGCGCGCGGCGCCTGCGTCCGCACCGGCAAGCGCGACAGCGCCGACGAGCGCTTCAGCACCGGCCAGCGCGGCCGCACCCGTGATGCGGGCACCCGCGCCGGAAGCTGAAGAGCCCGCAAAGGCGGCCCCGACACCAGCCCCCGCGGCCAAGACGGCCCCGACACCCGCTCCCGCGGCGAAAACGACACCGGCACCTGCGCCTAAGGCCACACCCGCCGCAAAGACAGCGCCAGCCGTGTCCTCGTCGGACGTACCGGGGCGCACGACCAACATGCTGAGCGCTCCGCGCGCCGGTGGGGCGGACGATCTCAAGCTGATCGGTGGCGTCGGCCCGAAGCTGGAGCAGACGCTTAACGAGCTTGGTGTTTACCACTTCGATCAGGTGGCCAATTTCGACAAGGACGACATCGCCTGGGTCGATGGCAACCTGCGCTTCAAAGGCCGGATCGAGCGGGACGACTGGATGAGCCAGGCGCGTATCCTCGCCGCCGGTGGCGAGACCGAGTTTTCGAAGAAGAAAAAGACCTGAGATCAGGAGCCGTCCGTGGCGCAGGATGACGACAAACTGTCGCGTGACGGACGGCGCCTTGCACTGATAAGTGTTGCAGGGGCCTTTGCCTTCATCGGGATCGAGGCGGCGGGCACCATCTACGGATGGTCGAACCAGATAATGGGCCTTCTGGAGCTGGGCATTGCTGCCGTGTTCCTGTGGGTCTTCATACAAGCATTCAGAATGTGGCGGAGACGCCAGTCTGAGAAAGACGGATGAGCACCATGTTGCAGGACAAAGACCGCATTTTCACCAATATCTACGGCATGCATGACCGCACCCTCAAGGGCGCGCAGGCGCGCGGCCATTGGGATGGCACGGCGGCGATCCTCAAGAAGGGCCGGGATTGGATCATCGACGAGATGAAAACCTCCGGGCTGCGCGGGCGGGGCGGTGCAGGTTTCCCGACCGGGCTGAAATGGTCGTTCATGCCCAAGGAATGCGACGGACGTCCGAGCTATCTGGTGGTCAACGCCGACGAGATGCGAACCGGGCACCTGCAAGGACCGCGAGATCATGCGCCATGATCCGCATACGCTGATCGAAGGGCTGCCTGATCGCGAGCTTCGCGATGAATGCCCATGCCTGCTACATCTACATCCGCGGTGAGTACATCCGCGAGAAGGAAGCGCTGCAGGCCGCGATCGACGAAGCCTATGAGGCGGGCCTGGTGGGCAAAAACGCGGCCAAATCGGGCTGGGATTTCGATATCTACCTGCACCACGGTGCGGGCGCCTATATCTGCGGCGAGGAGACGGCGCTGCTGGAAAGCCTGGAGGGCAAAAAGGGGATGCCGCGCATGAAGCCGCCGTTCCCCGCGGGTGCCGGGCTCTATGGCTGCCCTACGACGGTGAACAACGTCGAGAGCATCGCGGTGGTCCCCACCATCCTGCGGCGCGGCGGCGCGTGGTTTGCGGGCTTCGGCCGACCCAACAACGCGGGCACCAAGCTGTTTGCGATTTCGGGCCATGTGAACAACCCCTGCGTGGTCGAGGAGGCGATGAGCATCACCTTCGAGGAGCTGATCGAGAAGCATTGCGGCGGCATCCGCGGCGGCTGGAGCAATCTCAAGGCGGTGATCCCCGGCGGTTCCTCCGTCCCGATGATCCCCGGTAAGCAGATGCGCGAGGCGATCATGGATTTCGACTACCTGCGCGAGCAGCGTTCCGGCCTCGGCACGGCGGCGGTGATCGTGATGGATCAGAACACCGATGTGATCAAGGCGATCTGGCGGCTCGCGAAGTTTTACAAACACGAAAGCTGCGGCCAGTGCACGCCCTGCCGCGAGGGCACCGGCTGGATGATGCGGGTGATGGAGCGGCTGGTGCGTGGCGATGCCGAACCCGAGGAGATCGACATGTTGCTCGATGTGACCAAGCAGGTCGAAGGGCACACGATCTGCGCGCTCGGCGATGCGGCGGCCTGGCCCATCCAGGGGCTTATCCGGCATTTCCGCGACGAGATCGAGGAGCGCATCGCGCATAAGCGCGGCGGATCCCCGACGCCGGTCGCGGCGGAGTAGCATAGCATATGGAAATCTACGGTCATGCCATCGCCTCATTGGCGCTTTGGGCACTTGTGATGCTGGTCCTGTCGATGCTGTCTGCGACGGGCCGCGCACCCGAGGGGCGCTGCGATTGCGGCCAGCCCAAGCGGAACTATGCAGATCCGGTCTACCGGCGCGACCGCGCGTTCAAGAACGCGATCGAAGCCTCCGGCCCGTTCATCGCCGTGACGGTGGCAGCAATCCTGATCGGGGCGGCGCCGTTCATGGTGAACCTGCTCGCGAGCGTTTTTCTGATCGCACGGATCGCCATGGCGGTGGTCCATATCCGCACCAAGATACAGCCGTTGCGGTCCATTTTCTGGGCGGTCGGATTCTTCAGCGTTATCGGTCAGGCCGTTGTCGTGCTGCTTGCAGTGTTCTGATAGCACGCAAGCGGCCTGCGGCGTGATACGAGGGCTGGCCCTGCCGCGGGATATGCGCAATAACGGGGCCGAGATGCTGAACAGGGCGCCGGGCCATGGGCGCAGGAGACGGACATGAAATATCTGACGGGCGTTCTGATCGTGACCGGCCTGCTCGCGGGCTGCACCTCGGCGGATGACCGCATCCTTTTCGACGGCCAGTTCTACAACGCCAAGCTGCGCAAGGTGGAGCGTCAGCGCGATGTCTTCACCGTCAGCGTCAAGCCGGTGTCGAGATCGCTGGCCGGGGCGCGCGAGGCGGGCGAATATGAGGCCATCGTCTATTGTGTCAACAATTACGGCAGTTCCGATATCATCTGGGCTGCGGGACCATCTGCACCTGACGGGCAATTGATCATCGAAAACGACACGCTGAACCTACAAGGGCGCTGTCCTAACGCTACATAAAATGAAGAACGATGGGCATTTTCGCCAGATGCCCGCTGATATTGCATAACATGGGACCCCGCTTCATCTGCTGGCCAGGGAAAGATCCCAAATGCATGTGAGGAGAGTAACGATGCGCAATACGGTTCTGGTTCTTGCGGCCGTCCTGATGACTGCCGGTGCCACTGCGGCAAAACCGCCGCTGCGCGACGTGGCACAGGTGGATGACGCGGTGTTCGACGTGGCAATCGCCGACACGATCCGCAAAAATTGCCCAGATATTGCACCGCGGATGATCCGGGCCTACGCGCTCTACCGCGAGACACGGCAGCTCGCGCTGAGCCTCGGCTATACCGACGCTGAGATAGAGGCATATGGCGAACTCGGACACCGAGAAGGCCCGCCTGCGCGCCAAGGGCGAGGCGTATTTGCGCAGCAATGGGGTTGTAGCCTCCGACCCGCAAAGCTATTGCGCATTAGGGCGCAAAGAGATTGAAAAATCGAGCCGCATAGGCTCGTTGCTGAGAGAAAAGTGACATCATGAGCGATATCCGCAAGATCATCATCGACGGTAGGGAAGTGGAAGCCGAAGGGGCGATGACGCTCATTCAGGCGTGCGAGCAGGCAGGCATCGAAGTGCCGCGGTTTTGCTATCACGAGCGGCTGACCATCGCGGGCAACTGCCGGATGTGTCTGGTGGAGGTCGTGGGCGGCCCGCCTAAGCCCGCGGCGTCCTGCGCGATGCAGGTGCGCGATCTGCGCCCCGGACCCGAAGGCCAGCCGCCCGTGGTCAAGACCAACTCGCCCATGGTCAAGAAGGCCCGCGAGGGGGTGATGGAGTTCCTGCTCATCAACCACCCGCTCGACTGCCCGATCTGCGATCAGGGCGGCGAATGTGACCTGCAGGACCAGGCGATGGCCTATGGCGTGGATTTCTCGCGCTACCGCGAGCCCAAGCGCGCGAGCGAGGATCTGGATCTGGGCCCGCTGGTCGAGACGCATATGACGCGCTGCATCTCATGCACGCGCTGCGTGCGCTTCACCACCGAAGTCGCCGGGATCACCCAGATGGGCCAGACCGGGCGCGGCGAGGACAGCGAGATCACCGCCTACCTGGGCGAGACGCTCGACAGCAACCTACAGGGCAATATCATCGACCTGTGCCCGGTGGGCGCGCTTGTGTAGCAAGCCCTATGCCTTTACCGCGCGGCCGTGGGAGCTGACGAAGACCGAGAGCATCGACGTGATGGACGCGCTGGGAAGCAATATCCGCGTGGATACCAAGGGGCGCGAAGTGATGCGCTTCCTGCCGCGCAACCACGACGGCGTGAACGAGGAGTGGATCTCCGACAAGACGCGCTTCGTCTGGGACGGGCTGCGCAAGCAGCGTCTGGATACACCCTACATCCGTGAGAACGGCAAGCTGCGCAAAGCCGAGTGGCCCGAAGCGCTGGCGGCCGCGGCCGCAGCCATGAAGGGCAAGAGGCTCGGCGGTCTGGTGGGCGATCTTGCCCCGGTCGAGGCGGCATTTGCGCTCAAGCAACTCATCGAGGGGCAGGGCGGTGTCGTGGAGTGTCGCACCGATGGCGCGAAGCTGCCGAGCGGCAATCGCTCCGGCTACGTCGGTACGGCGGCGATCGAGGATATCGACGCGGCCAAGAAGATCCTGCTGGTCGGTACGAACCCCGCCGTGGAAGCACCCGTGCTGAACGCGCGGATCCGCAAGGCCTGGATCCGCGGTGCAGATGTCTCGCTGGTGGGTGAAGCCGTCGATCTGACCTATGATTACGAGCATATGGGCACCGACCGCGCGGCGCTGAAGAACGTGCTGGACCTCGATATGAGCTCAATGGCCGACCTCAACACGCTGGTGATCGTCGGGCAGGGCGCATTGGCCGCCGAAGACGGTGCAGCAGTGCTGGCCACGGTTCAGGCGATCTGCGAGAAGGCGGGCAGCAGGCTTTTGGTGCTGCACACTGCCGCGGGCCGCGTGGGCGCGATGGATGTGGGGGCCACGGCACCCAACGGCATCTGCGGACGTGCTGGGCGCAGAAGTGATCTACAACCTCGGCGCCGATGAAGGCGACATTCCCGCCGGCCCCTTCGTGATCTATCAGGGCAGCCATGGCGACCGCGGCGCGCACCGCGCCGACATCATCCTGCCCGCCGCCGCCTATACCGAAGAGGGCGGGCTTTTCGTCAACACCGAAGGGCGCCCCCAGCTTGCGTTGCGCGCGAGCTTCGCGCCCGGTCAGGCCAAGGAAAACTGGGCTATCCTGCGCGCGCTCAGCGCCGAATTGGGCGCCGTGCTGCCCTTCGATTCGCTGGCGGCATTGCGGCAGGCATTGGTGAAGGCGCATCCGCATCTGGGCCAAGTGGACCAGGTGGCACAGAATGACTGGACGCTTGAGCCGCTGGCCGATCTCGGCAGCGGGCCGTTCATGAACGCGGTGAGCGACTTCTACCTCAGCAACCCCATCGCGCGGGCATCGAGCCTGATGGCGGAGCTGTCGGCGAACGCCAAGGCACGGCGCAGCGAGGCTTTGGCGGCGGAGTGAAGTTCCTCGGGCCATTTGCGCTTGCCGCGCTTGCCGCATGCACCGCACCCATCCCCACGGCAGAGGATTTCATCCCCGAATACAAGGGGGTGGAAACCGTGCTGCTTGACGGGGATCTGGTGCAGTTCAACGTGGCCATGAGCAAGGCGCGGGCGCCCGAAAATGTGGCTGCCTACGCCGAATGTGCTGCAGCGCAGTATACGCTCATTCGTGGCTACGGTTTTGCGCGTCATGTACGGACAAATGTGGCAATTGAGGGTGGCATTTGGCGGGCCGATGCTGTTTACACGATCTCGCCGAGCCTGCCATCAGGCTTGAAGACGATTGATGCCGAGGTGGTCACGCAAAGCTGCCGCGAAAAAGGCATACCGACGGTGTGAGGACCTATGGCTGACTTCTTTTTCACTACCACGACGGGGATGATCCTGCTGATTGTCGGGCAGATTTTTCTCGTGGTCATTCCACTGCTCGTGGCGCTTGCTTTCCTGATGTATCTGGACCGCAAGATCTGGGCCTCCGTGCAGCTGCGGCGCGGGCCGAACGTGGTCGGTGTCTACGGTTTGCTGCAGTCGTTCGCGGATTTCGGCAAGTACATCGTCAAGGAGATCGTGGTGCCCGCGGGCGCGGACCGTCCGGTGTTCTTCCTCGCGCCGATGGTCAGCCTCGTCATGGCGCTGGTCGCCTGGGCGGTGATCCCGTTCAACGACGGCTGGGTCCTGTCGGACATCAACGTCGCGATCCTTTTCGTCTTCGCCGTCTCCTCGCTGGAGGTCTATGGCGTGATCATGGGCGGCTGGGCCTCGAACTCGAAATATCCGTTTCTGGGCAGCCTGCGCTCCGCCGCGCAGATGATCTCCTACGAGGTCAGCATCGGTCTGATCATCATCGGGGTGATCATCTCCACGGGCTCGATGAACTTCAGCGGGATCGTGAACGCGCAGAATACCGATTGGGGCCTGCTGGGCTGGTACTGGCTGCCGCATTTCCCGATGCTGATCCTCTTCTTCATCTCCGCGCTGGCCGAGACGAACCGCCCGCCCTTCGATCTGCCGGAAGCTGAATCGGAGCTGGTCGCGGGATATCAGGTCGAATACTCCTCGACGCCGTTCCTGCTGTTCATGATCGGGGAACTGGTAGCGGTCGTGCTGATGTGCGCGCTGATCTCGTTGATGTTCTTCGGTGGCTGGCTGTCGCCCGTTCCGGGCCTGCCCGACGGGATCTTCTGGATGATCGCCAAGATGGGTCTGGTGTTCTTCTTCTTCTCGCTGATCAAGGCGATCACGCCGCGCTACCGCTATGACCAGTTGATGCGTCTGGGCTGGAAAGTCTTCCTGCCGTTCTCGCTCTTCTGGGTCGTCTTCGTCGCGTTTGCGGCAAAATTCGAATGGTTCTGGGGCATCTATGCCCGCTATACCGTAGGAGGCTGATATGACTGACTACACACGCCACGCGAAGTATTTCCTGCTGCAGGATTTTTATCAGGGCATGAAGCTCGGCATCAAATACATGTTCAAGCCGAAGGCCACGATCAATTATCCGCATGAAAAGGGGCCGCTTTCACCGCGCTTTCGCGGGGAGCATGCGCTGCGCCGCTATGCCAACGGCGAGGAACGCTGCATCGCGTGCAAGCTATGCGAAGCCATCTGCCCGGCGCAGGCGATCACCATCGATGCCGAGCCGCGCGATGACGGCAGCCGCCGCACCACGCGCTATGATATCGACATGACCAAATGCATTTATTGCGGCTTCTGTCAGGAAGCCTGCCCGGTGGATGCCATCGTCGAGGGGCCGAACTTCGAATTCTCCACCGAAACGCGCGAGGAGCTTTACTACGACAAGGCCAAGCTTCTTGAGAACGGCGACCGCTGGGAAGCCGAGATCGCGCGCAACCTCGAGATGGATGCACCCTACCGATGAGCGAGAAGAACCCCTGGGAAGACATGATGCGGCAGGCGCAGGAAATGGCCAAGACATTTCCGGCGATGGATGCCTTTTCGCCGAAGGGGTTCGAGGCGATGATGGGTCTGATGCCGAAGGACATGATGGAGACGTTCTTCGGCAACAAGTTCAACCCGGACGGGCTCGACGCCAAGACGCGTATGCTGTTGACGCTTGCAGGGTTGATCATGCAGGGCGCGCAGAACGATGTGGCGATCCGCCAGACCGTGCGCCACGCCAAGGAAGCGGGCGCGCACAAGCAGCAGATCATCGAGACCATCGGCCAGATGGCCGTGTTTGCGGGCATCCCCGCGATGCAGCGCGGCATGATGCTCGCGCAGGAAGTTCTGGACGAGAGACAGGAAGGTGACGCATGAGCGTTTTTGCATTCTATCTTTTTGCGGTCAGTGTGATCGCGGGCGGGCTCTTCACCGTGATCAGCCGCAACCCCGTGCATTCGGTGCTCTGGCTGATCTTGTCGTTCCTCTCGGCGGCTGGGTTGTTCGTGCTGCTGGGCGCGGAATTCGTCGCGATGCTGCTGATCATCGTCTACGTCGGCGCGGTGGCCGTGCTGTTCCTCTTCGTGGTGATGATGCTCGACGTCGACTTTGCCGAGCTGAAGGCGGAAATGGCGAAATATATGCCTCTGGCGTTGCTGATCGGGGTGATCATCCTGATGCAGTTCGTGATGGCCTTCGGCGCATGGGATGCCAATGACGCAGCTGCCGGGCTGCGCGCACAGCCGCTGGACGTTTCGGTGATGAACACGGATGCGCTCGGGCTAGTCCTTTATGACCAGTATTTCCTGCTGTTCCAGCTGTCAGGGCTTATCCTGCTTGTCGCGATGATCGGGGCGATCGTGCTGACGCTGCGCCACCGGGGCGACGTGAAGCGGCAGGACGTTGTGGCCCAGATGATGCGCGATCCCGCCAAGGCGATGGAGCTGCGCGACGTGAAACCGGGGCAGGGGCTGTAGCGTCGGTGCAATCGGGCGCATGCGCACTTGGATGTTGCGCCGCCCTGTGAGATAGGACGCGGCAGGCAAACTGGCCTGCCAGGTGCGAAACCCCGCGCGGGCGGGAAAGAGTTGAAGGACACGATGACCGCACATTCATCCATATGCGCGCTGGCAGGCTTCGGCGTGGCGATGTGCGTGGCGGCACCCGCGCTCGCGGTCAGCCCTGAGGCCTGCACGCGTGTGACGCATGTGAGCCATGGCGGGCAGGCTGACCATGCTGATCTGGGCGAGGGCCGGGTGATGTGGCGCGACTGGTGGTCACAGGAGGGCAGTGCGACCGATTTCGCTCTGTCACAGTGCGACACCGGCGAGACGTTGCGCTTTCGCAGCCAGGAAACAAACATGAATGCGCGGCCCGAGTTCGACCGTCGGCAGGCCGCGCTTGACATCGTGATGCGCGAGCATGGCGCCGCGCGCGCCTTTGCCACGCTGGCACGGGTCGCGGCGGCGGTCGAGCCTGTGGCCAGGGACGTGCGCATTGCCATCGAGAGAAGTGAAAGCTGCGCATGTGCGGCCTATTACCCGCAGATGCGCGGTGACAAGCAGGCCTTCACGCTGGAAGGCGACTAGACCCATCGCCCCGCGAGGGGCAGCGGGGCGGGACCCCGGAGAAGTGAAATCAAGGCGGGGCCCGGTGCCCCAATGAGGACGGAAGATGATCGGACTGGAACATTACCTGACAGTGGCGGCGACGCTGTTTGTCATTGGCATCTTTGGGCTCTTTCTCAACCGGAAGAACGTGATCATCCTGCTGATGAGCATCGAGCTGATGTTGCTGGCGGTGAACATCAACCTCGTGGCCTTCTCCAGCTTCCTCGACGACCTGGTCGGGCAGGTGTTCACGCTCTTCGTGCTAACCGTAGCGGCGGCGGAGGCGGCCATCGGCCTCGCCATTCTGGTCTGCTTCTTCCGCAACCGCGGCACGATCGCGGTTGAAGACGTCAACGTGATGAAGGGCTGAGGACATGGAAATTACGCTCCTCTTCGCGCCGCTTGTAGGCGCGCTGATCTGCGGCTTCGGCTGGAAGTTCATCGGCGAGACGGCGGCCTGCTGGATCGCGACCTCGGGTCTGTTCCTGTCGGCCCTGCTGAGCTGGATCATCTTCCTCACATTCGACGGCACCACCGAGACAGTGCAGATCTTGCGCTTCATCGAAAGCGGCTCGCTCAGTACGGATTGGGCGATCCGGCTGGACCGGCTGACGGCGATCATGCTGATCGTGATCACCACGGTGTCCAGCCTCGTGCATCTCTACTCCTTTGGCTACATGGCGCATGACGACAATTTCGCCGAAGGTGTGAGCTACAAACCGCGCTTCTTCGCCTACCTGAGCTTTTTCACCTTCGCGATGCTGATGCTGGTGACCTCCGACAACCTCGTGCAGATGTTCTTCGGCTGGGAAGGGGTGGGCGTCGCCTCCTATCTGCTGATCGGATTCTACTACAAGAAACCCTCGGCCAATGCTGCCGCGATCAAGGCCTTCGTGGTCAACCGGGTGGGCGATTTCGGCTTCGCGCTGGGGATCTTTGCGCTGTTCCTGCTGACCGACAGCATCAACCTGTCGGACATCTTTGATGCTGCACCGCAGCTGGCTGAGACATCCATCTCCTTCCTGTGGACGGAGTGGAACGCGGCCAACCTGGTGGCATTCTTGCTGTTCATCGGTGCGATGGGCAAATCGGCACAGCTCTTCCTGCACACATGGCTGCCGGACGCGATGGAGGGGCCGACGCCGGTCTCCGCGTTGATCCATGCCGCGACAATGGTGACGGCTGGGGTCTTCCTCGTCTGCCGCATGTCGCCGGTGATGGAGTTCGCGCCGCAGGCGATGGCCTTCGTGACCGTGCTGGGCGCCACGACCGCCTTCGTGGCCGCGACCATCGGTCTGGTGCAGACGGATATCAAGCGTGTGATCGCCTATTCCACGATGAGCCAGCTTGGCTACATGTTCGTGGCGGCGGGCGTCGGCATGTATTCCGCGGCGATGTTCCACCTGCTGACGCATGCCTTTTTCAAGGCGATGCTGTTCCTCGGCGCAGGCTCCGTCATCCATGCGATGCACCATGAGCAGGACATGATGAACTACGGCGGTTTGCGCAAGAAGATCCCCTATACCTTCTGGGCGATGATGATCGGCACGCTGGCGATCACCGGCGTCGGCATCCCGGTATGGATCCTGACGCTGGGTGAGATCCCCATCGGCTTTGCGGGCTTCCAGTCCAAGGACGCGATCGTCGAGAGCGCCTATGCCGCGGGGACGATGTATGGCTTCTGGATGCTCGTGATCGCCGCGCTTTTCACCAGCTTCTACAGCTGGCGGCTGATGTTCCTCACGTTCTACGGCGCGCCGCGCGGCGACAAGCATACCCATGAGCACGCCCATGAGAGCCCCGCCGTGATGTTGGTGCCGCTGGGTGTGCTGGCGCTCGGCGCCGCGTTCTCTGGCATGGTCTGGTACAGCTCGTTCTTCGGTCATACCGACCAGGTCGCGGAGTTCTACGGCATTCCCTATGCGGAGGAGGGCGCGCAGGGTGCTGATACCGTCGAGGGGGCGGAGACATCGCATGGCGAGGCGTCGGGCGATTACGGCGGTGAGCACATACGCCTTTACGGGTGCGCCCGGTGAAGGCGCGCTCTATATCGCGCCCGACAACACGCTGCTGACGGACGCGCATGAAGTCCCCTACTGGGTGAAGACCTCGCCCTTTGCGGCGATGCTGATCGGCTTCGCCTTCGCCTGGCTCTTCTACATCAAGAACCCATCGCTGCCCGGACGGCTCGCGGCGAACCAGAAGTACCTGTACCTGTTCCTCAAGAACAAATGGTACTTCGACGAGCTCTATGACTTCGTCTTTGTGCAGCCCGCCAAGGCGATCGGCCGTTTCCTGTGGAAGCGTGGCGACGGGTCGGTGATCGACGGTGGCCTCAACGGTCTCGCGATGGGGATCATCCCCTTTTTCACCCGCCTCGCGGGACGCGCGCAGTCCGGCTACATCTTCACCTATGCCTTCGCCATGGTGATCGGGATCGCGATCCTGGTCACATGGATGACGTTGACCGGAGGGGCAAACTGATGGAAAATAATCTCCTGTCTATCGTGACCTTCATGCCTGCCTTCGCAGCACTCATCCTGGCGGTGTTCCTGCGCGGCGAGGATGAGGCGGCGCAACGCAACGCCAAATGGCTGGCCCTTATCACGACCGCGGTGACCTTCCTCGTCTCGATCTTTGTTTATCTGGAGTTCGACCCCTCCAACACCGGCTTCCAGCTGGTGGATGAGCGGGACTGGCTGCTGGGCCTCAAGTACCGGGTGGGTGTCGACGGCATCTCGATCCTTTTCGTGATGCTCACGACCTTCATCATGCCGCTGGTGATCGCCGCGTCGTGGGATGTGAAAACCCGCGTCAAGGAATACATGATCGCGTTTCTCGTGCTCGAGACGTTGATGATCGGCGTTTTCGTCTCGCTTGATCTGATCCTCTTCTATCTCTTCTTCGAGGCGAGCCTGATCCCGATGTTCCTGATCATCGGGATCTGGGGCGGGGCGAACCGGATCTACGCGAGCTTCAAGTTCTTCCTCTATACCTTCTTCGGTTCGGTGCTGATGCTGGTGGCGATGGTGGCGATGTTCGCGGATGCGGGCACGACCTGCATCGGCGGCTGTCCGGTCAGCTTGCTCACGCATGAATTCGGCTCGCAGACGTTCAGCCTCATGGGGTTCCAGATCGTGGGCGGTGTGCAGACGCTGATGTTCCTCGCGTTCTTCGCGAGCTTCGCGGTCAAGATGCCGATGTGGCCGGTGCATACATGGCTGCCCGACGCCCACGTGCAGGCGCCCACGGCGGGCTCGGTGGTTCTGGCGGCGATCCTGCTGAAGATGGGCGGCTATGGCTTCCTGCGCTTCTCCCTGCCAATGTTCCCTGTCGGCTCCGAAGTGGTGGGACCGCTGATCCTGTGGATGTCCGCCATCGCGATCGTCTACACCTCGCTCGTGGCGCTCGTGCAGGAAGACATGAAGAAGCTGATTGCATATTCCTCCGTCGCCCACATGGGCTTTGTGACCATGGGCATCTTCTCGGCCAACCAGCAGGGGCTGGACGGTGCGATTTTCCAGATGATCAGCCACGGCTTCATCTCCGGCGCGCTCTTCCTCGCGGTGGGTGTGATCTATGACCGCATGCACACGCGCGACATCGACGCCTATGGCGGGCTCGTGAACCGGATGCCGGTCTACGCGCTGCTGTTCATGCTCTTCACGATGGCGAACGTCGGGCTGCCGGGCACGTCGGGTTTCGTCGGCGAATTCCTGACGCTGATGGCGGTGTTCCAGGTCAACACGTGGGTGGCCGCGGTGGCCACCACGGGGGTGATCCTCTCGGCGGCCTACGCGCTGTGGCTCTACCGCCGTGTGGTGATGGGCGATCTGATCAAGGAAAGCCTCAAGGCCATCACCGACATGAACGCCCGTGAAAAGTGGATATTCGCGCCGCTCGTGGTGATGACACTGCTGCTCGGGGTCTACCCGGCGCTGGTGCTCGATGTGATCGGGCCGTCGGTGACCGCCCTCGTGGACAATTATGATAGCGCTGTTGCCGCTGCGGAAGCAGCGATGCAGACAGCTGAAACTTCGAACTGAGTGGACGTAACATGACCCAAGACCTCATGCAGATCCTGCCCGAGATCATCCTTGCGCTGTTTGCCATCGCAGGCCTGATGGCAGGTGCCTATGGCGGCAAGGACGCCACCGCGCGGCCGCTGCTGTGGGCCACGGCGGTGGTGATGGTGATCGTCGCGGCACTGGTGGTGGCGAGCGCGTCCGACACCGTGCAGGCGTTCGGCGGCATGTTCATCAACGACGGCTTCGCGCGGTTCGCGAAGGTGGTGATCCTGCTTTCCGCGGCCTGCGTGCTCGTGATGTCCGAAGGCTACATGGAAAAGCGCGGGTTGCTGCGGTTTGAATACCCCGTGCTGGTGGCGCTGAGCGCCGTGGGCATGATGATGATGGTGAGCGCCGGGGATCTGATGGCGCTCTACATGGGACTGGAGCTGCAATCGCTCGCGCTCTATGTGGTGGCGTCACTGCGGCGTGACAGTGTGAAATCGACTGAGGCCGGTCTCAAGTACTTCGTGCTGGGCGCGCTTTCCTCGGGTCTGCTGCTCTATGGTGCGTCGCTGGTCTACGGCTATGCCGGGACAACGCTCTTTTCCGGTATCATCACGACCGCGCAATCGGGGGAGACGTCGCTAGGCCTGCTGTTCGGGCTGGTGTTCCTGATCTCGGGGCTTGCGTTCAAGGTCTCCGCCGTACCCTTCCACATGTGGACACCGGACGTCTACGAGGGCTCGCCCACGCCGGTCACCGCCTTCTTCGCCACCGCGCCCAAGGTGGCGGCAATGGCGCTCTTTGCGCGGGTGTTGCACGACGCCTTTGGCAATGCGGTCGGCGACTGGCAGCAGATCGTGGCGTTGCTATCGGTGCTGTCGATGTTTCTGGGCGCTGTCGCGGCAATCGGACAGACCAACATCAAGCGTCTGATGGCCTTCTCCTCGATCGCGCATATGGGTTATGCGCTGATGGGCCTCGCTGCGGGCACGGCCTTTGGCGTGCAGGCGATGCTGGTCTACATGGCGATCTACGTGACGATGAACGTGGGCATCTTCGCCTTCATTCTGCTGATGGAACGCGACGGCGCGCCGGTGACGGATATCGCCTCGCTCAACATGTACTCAAAGACCCACCCCACCCGGGCACTTGCCCTTTTGGTGCTGATGTTCAGCCTTGCGGGTGTGCCGCCCTTCCTCGGCTTCTTCGGCAAGCTCTACGTCTGGCGCGCGGCGCTGGATGCGGGCCTCGTCTGGCTCGTGGTCGCGAGTGCGGTCGCCTCCGCCATCGGCGCCTACTACTACCTGCGGATCGTGTTCTTCATGTACTTCGGCAAGGACAGCACGGACCCGCTCGATGCCAACAGCAGCCCGGTGCTGGGCGGCTTCCTGATCGCCTGCGCGGTGGTGATGGTTGTCGGGATCCTCAACATGTTTGGGGTCGAAGGTGCCGCGGCCGCGGCTGCGGCAACGCTTGTCCGCTGAGCGCTGATGGCCGTCTGGCCCCAGGGGTATACGCGGCATGTCTTTGACGTGCTCGATTCGACCCTGTCGGAGGCCGCGCGCATGGCCCCGGACCTGCGCGGTCCGGCATGGATCCTTGCCCACGAGCAGACCGCCGCGCGCGGACGTCGCGGGCGGGCTTGGGCCACGCCGCGCGGCAACTTCGCGGCCACGCTGATCATGGAGCGCAGGGGCAGCGCCGCGGATGCCGCCCTGCGCAGCTTCGTGACCAGCCTGGCCCTGCGGGAAGCCTTCGTCGAGACGTGCGGCCACGGCGCGGCTTTCGCGCTCAAATGGCCCAATGACGTGCTGCTGAATGGCGGCAAGGTCGCAGGCATCCTGCTCGAGACAGTGGGCGCGCATCTGGTGATCGGTGTCGGCGTCAACCTCGCGCATGCGCCGGGCACGGAGGCTGTGGAGCCGGGCGCGGTGACGCCGGTGAGCCTCGCCGGTGCGCTCGGTGTGCAGGTGTCGGCGGAGGATCTGCTCGATGCGCTCGCGGCAAGCTATGCCCGGCTCGAGGATCAATATCTCACCTACGGTTTCGCGCCCATCCGCAGCGCCTGGCTCTCCCATGCGGCGCGCAAGGGCGAAGTCGTGACGGCGCGCACGATGAATGCGCAGACTGTGGGCGTGTTCGAGGATGTGGACGTGCAGGGCAATCTGGTGCTCGGCACGCCGGGAGGACGGGTCGCCATCGCGGCGGCGGATGTCTATTTCTGACAAAGGGGAGGGCGCAGATGCTCTTGGCAATTGATTGCGGCAATACCAATACCGTCTTCTCGATCTGGGACGGCGAGAGCTTCATCGCCACTTGGCGCACCTCCACCGAATGGCAACGCACGGCGGATCAGTACTACGTCTGGCTCAGCACGCTGATGAAGCTGCGCGGGATCGAGGCGGACATCACGGATGTGATCATCTCCTCCACCGTGCCGCGCGTCGTGTGGAACCTGCGGGTGCTGTCGGATCGCTACTTCAACACGCGGCCCATGGTGGTGGGCAAGCCGGGATGTGTGCTGCCGGTCGATGTGCGCGTGGACGAGGGCACGGCGGTGGGGCCGGACCGGCTGGTGAACACGGTCGCGGGCTTCGATCTCTACGGCGGTGACCTCATCGTGGTGGATTTCGGCACCGCGACGACGTTTGACGTGGTGGCGGGCGATGGCGCCTATATCGGCGGCGTGATCGCGCCGGGCGTCAACCTCAGCCTCGAGGCGCTGCACAATGCCGCCGCCGCCCTGCCGCATATCGACATCACCCAGCCGCAGCGGGTTGTCGGCACCAATACTGTGGCATGTATGCAATCGGGCGTATTCTGGGGTTACATCGGGCTCGTCCGTGAGATATGTGCGCGGATAAAGGCGGAGCGCGGACGCGACATGCGTGTGATCTCCACCGGTGGGCTCGCGCCGCTGTTTCAGCAGGCCGAAGCCCTCTTTGACGAATATCAAGATGATCTGACGATGCACGGCCTGACCGTGATCCATAAATACAACAAGGAAAATGCTTAAATATGAGCAGTGAGAGATTGATCTACCTTCCCCTCGGCGGGGCGGGTGAAATTGGCATGAATGCCTATGTCTACGGCTACGGCAAACCCGACAAGGAGCGGCTGATCGTCGTGGACATCGGCGTGGCGTTCCCCGACATGGACAGCTCGCCCGGCGTGGACCTCATCATCGCCGACATCGACTGGCTGGTGGAGCGGCGCGACCGGATCGAGGCGATCTTCGTGACGCATGCGCATGAGGACCACGTGGGCGGCGTCGCCCATACCTATGACCGTTTGCAGGCCCCGATCTATGCGCGCAAGTTCACCGCCAATATCGCGCAGCGCAAGATGGCCGAGTACAACCACCCCGATGACGCGGTGAGGATCGTGGGTCCGTTCCCGCATCAGGTCGATGCGGGACCGTTCAAGGTGGGCTTCCAGCCCATTTCGCACTCCATCCCCGAAAGCTCCGCGCTGGTGATCGACAGCCCAGCGGGCCGGGTGATCCATTCGGGCGACTTCAAGGTCGACCTGACCCCCGGCGTGGGCGAACCCTTCGATCCGGCCGCGTTCGAGGAGATCGCCAAGGGCGGGATCAAGGCGCTGGTCTGCGACAGCACGAACGTCTTTACCCAGACGCCCGGCCGCTCCGAGGCGAGCCTGCCGGATGCGATCACGGAACTGGTCGCAGGTGCGCAGGGCATGGTGGTGGCCACGACCTTCGCCTCCAACGTCGCGCGTGTGAAGACGCTGGCTGTGGCGGGTGAGAAGGCGGGCCGATCCGTGGTGCTTCTGGGCCGCGCGATGAAGCGCATGGTAGAGGCTTCGGTCGAGACGGGCGTGCTCAAGGATTTCCCGAGCACGATCAGCCCGGAGCAGGCCCGCGACGTTCCGCGCGAAAACCTGATGCTGCTGGTGACCGGGTCGCAGGGCGAGCGGCGCGCGGCCTCCGCGCAGCTGGCACGCGGCAAATACATGGGGCTGGAGATGCAGGAGGGCGACATGTTCCTCTTCTCCTCCAAGACGATCCCCGGCAACGAAAAGGGTGTGATCCGCATCATCAACCAGTTCTCCGAGCTGGGTGTGGATGTGGTCGATGACAGCTCCGGGCGCTACCACGTGTCGGGTCACGCCAACCGGCCCGACATCGAGACGCTGCACGACATCCTCAAGCCGCAGGTGGTGATCCCCATGCACGGCGAGCACCGGCACCTGCGCGAACATGTCAAGATCGCGGACGCCAAGGGCATCAAGGGTGTGCTGGCGGTCAATGGCATGATGATCGACCTGTCGGGCAATGCGCCCAAGGTCGCGGAATATGTCGAGACCGGGCGCACCTATCTCGATGGCTCCGTTCAGGTCGGCGCACTCGACGGTGTGGTCCGCGACCGGATCCGCATGGCGCTCAACGGGCATATGACCATCACGGTATTGATGGACGAGCAGGACGAGCCGCTGGGCGATCCATGGGTCGATGCGATGGGCCTGCCGGAGCTGGGCATCAGCAAGGCAGCCCTCACGGATGTCGTGGAGGAGGATCTGAGCCAGTGGCTCGGCCGTGCCAAGCCCGCGACCCTGCGCGACGACAAGGCGCTCGACGAGGGGCTGCGCAAGATCGCGCGCCAGTCCGCCACGACGAGATCGGCAAGAAACCGGAAGTGACGGTTGTGGTCAGCCGCCTGAGCTGAGCACCGCGCCAGCTAGGCCAAATGAAAAAGCCCCGCAGGATCTGCGGGGCTTTTTTGCTTCTGTCGTCTGCGCAGCGCCTAGTCCTTGGGACGGTCGGCGAAGCTCAACTCGATAAAGGCGGGGGTGTGATCGCCCAGACCGATGACGCGGTTGCCGCCGCGGTCGTTGTCTGCGCGCGGGCTCCTGCTGTGATCCGAGCTGTTGCGGTCGCTGCCGCCGCGCGATCGTGGCGCACGGCGTGAGGGTGATTGCGCGGCCTCATCGGCTTGCGGGGGATCGGAAGGGGCATCCTGCGTCGCTGCCTCTTCTGGGGCTGCGTCGTTCTTCTTCGCAGGCTCGCTTGCCTGCGCGTCCCTAGGGGCCGCCATCGCGCGGCTGTTGGAGACGGGGGGCTTGCGCTCTGGCGCCGGCGCTTCGGGAAGGTCGTTCAGCGCGGTCTCCGCGGTGGCCTCAGGTGCGGGCGCGGCATCGCTCTTGCGGCTGCGGGTGCGCGTGCGCTTGGGTTTTTCTGCCGCCGCTGCGTCGTCGGCGGGTTTTGCGGGCTCTTGCGCAGGCTCCGCGGCACCTCCCAGCGGATTGTCGAGACGCGGAATGGTCTTTTGTACCAGCCGCTCGACATCCTCGAGGTTCTTCTCGTCGCGTGGCACGCAGATCATGATCGCCTTGCCGTCACGGCCCGCGCGGCCCGTGCGGCCGATCCGGTGCACGTAATCCTCTGCGTGGCTGGGCACGTCAAAGTTGAACACATGGCTCACCGCGGGCACGTCGAGGCCGCGCGCGGCCACGTCGGAGGCCACGAGGAAGCGCAGATCGCCCGCGCGGAAACCGTCGAGCGTGCGCGTGCGCTGGCTCTGGTCGAGATCGCCGTGGATCGGGGCCGCGTCATAGCCGTGCTTCTTGAGCGATTTGGACACCGTGTCCACATCCATCTTGCGGTTGCAGAAGATGATCGCGTTGGTGCATTTCTCGCCCTCGGCGTCGATCAGCGCGCGCAGCACGGCGCGTTTCTCGGTCGCCTCGCGGTCCTTGCGGGAGGCTTTGAACATCAGCACGCCCTGGGTGATGTTCTCGGAGGTGGTCGCCTGGCGTGCGACCTCGATCCGCTCGGGGTTGCTGAGGAAGGTATTGGTGATCCGCTCGATCTCGGGCGCCATGGTGGCGGAGAAGAACAGCGTCTGGCGGGTGAAGGGCGTGAGGCCGAAGATCCGCTCGATGTCGGGGATGAAACCCATGTCGAGCATGCGGTCCGCCTCGTCCACGACCATGACCTTGACGTCGGTCAGGATCAGCTTGCCGCGCTCATGATGGTCCAGCAGACGGCCGGGCGTCGCGATCAGGACGTCCACGCCCTTGTCGATGAGCTTGTCCTGCTCCTTGAACGACACGCCGCCGATCAGCAGCGCCTTGGTGAGCTTGAGGTACTTGGAATAGGTGTCGAAATTCTCGGCCACCTGGGCGGCGAGTTCGCGGGTGGGGCAGAGCACGAGGCTGCGCGGCATCCGCGCGCGGGCCCGGCCCCGGGCCAGCATGGTGATCATCGGCAGGGTGAAGCCGGCGGTCTTGCCGGTGCCGGTCTGGGCGATGCCGAGCACGTCGCGCCCTGAGAGCGCGGGGGGAATGGCGCCTGCCTGAATCGGTGTGGGCGTATCGTACCCGGCCTCTTCGATGGCTTTGAGCACCTTGGGGTTCAGGTTCAGATCGGAAAATTTTGTCATGTGTATCCGTTAGTTGCGGACACTCACTTGGCCCGCTGCAGCGTCTGTGTCGGCCGGCATGGCCCGAATGGCGGCGGTATTCGCGACACATCTGGAATGCCCATAGCAACTTGCGGCGGGGGCGTCAAATATTTGCGAAATCAGGGAAATGCCGGGCGGTGCATGCGTCGAAGTCGAAACGGCCCAGATGGAGGTGTCCCTGCGCCTCGAGACGGGTGCGCAGCGCGGGCGTATCGGCACAGACCTCGTCGAAAAAACGGCGCAGACCGGCTTCTCCCGCGTCCTGCTGCAACAGTGCGAAGAGCTCGTGCATGGTGATGCCACCGCGGTCGCGTGGGCGCGCGGGGCCAAGGCTGTCGCGGTAGGACCCTTCGCGGTGGCGATAGGCGAAATGCGCGCGCCAGCTCTGCCAGTCGGTGGCGTGGAAATGGGCCAGCATGATGCCCGGCATCTCGGTCGTCTCGATTATCTCTTCGCCGCGCCTGAAGGCGTTGTGAATGCGGAACTTGATCCCGTCCATGCCGGTCCGCACGAAGATCTTGCCCGCGATGTGGCTCAGGAACCCACCCTTGAAATGCTCGCCGAAGGTCGGGTAGAGCGCGGCCACGATGCGCTCGCGCTGTTTGCCTGCCGGGATGAAGGTCTTGAAGGCTGCCTCCGCTTGCGGATCACCTCCCGCCAGCAGCTCCATGGGCCGCGCGCGGGCGCAGTCCGCACCGGGCGGCAGGGTGCCGAGCTGGGCCGCGATGCGCGCGTCCGGGACCAGGAACTCGTCCACGTCCATATGGATGAGCCAGTCCACCTCCGCCGCACGCCTGTAGGCCCGCGTGGCGTTGTGGGTTTGGCGCGGTTGGTGCATGGCCGGGCGCGCGCCGCCCTTTGCGCGCTGCCAATAGGCGTCATCGCAGAGCACCACATGGGTGTTGGGATGCGCGCGCAGGGCGGCCTCGGCCTGCGGGCAGGGCGCATCGAGGTAGATGTAGAGCCGGTGCGCCCCCTGCTCCAGATGATGGGCGGCAAAGCGCAGGATCGCGGGGGCGTCCGCCTTGATCGTAGCCACGACGCCCCAAGTCGTCATGTCAGACCATCATTTCCTTGGTCGCCGTCAGCGCGCACCTCGGGATAGTCGCGCTCCACGCGGTCGATGTCCCACTGCAGGCGCGTGAGGTAGACGATGTCGCCGTCATGGTCATGGGCGATGTGCTGCTTGTTGGCCTCGGTGAACTTGTCGACGGCCGCCTTGGGCCCCGCGACCCAGCGCGCGGAGGTGAACTGCGACTGCTCGAAGCGGACGGGCAGGCCGTATTCCAGCTCGATCCGGCTTGCCAGCACCTCGAACTGCAACTGCCCGACGACGCCCACGACGAAGCCGGAGCCGATGGAGGGCTTGAAGACCTTGGCGGCCCCTTCCTCGGCGAATTGCATGAGCGCCTTCTCGAGGTGCTTGGATTTCAGCGGATCGCCCGCGCGTACGCCCTGCAAGAGCTCGGGCGCGAAGGAGGGGATGCCGGTCACGCGCAGCACCTCGCCCTCGGTCAGCGTGTCGCCGATGCGCAGTTGGCCGTGGTTGGGGATGCCGATGATGTCGCCCGCCCATGCTTCCTCGGCCAGTTCGCGGTCCGCGGCGAGGAACATGACGGGGCTCGCGACGGTCATCACCTTCTTGGTGCGCACATGGGTGAGCTTCATGCCGCGCTCGAAATGCCCCGAGGCGAGACGCACGAAGGCCACGCGGTCGCGGTGCTTGGGGTCCATGTTGGCCTGAACCTTGAAGACGAAACCGGTGACGTTCTTCTCTTCCGGCAGGATCTGACGCGGCTCCGCGCGCTGGATCTGCGGCTCGGGGCCGAACATCGCGATGCCGTCCATCAGCTCCTTCACGCCGAACGAATTGATCGCGGAGCCGAACCAGATCGGGGTGAGCGAGCCTTCGGCCATCAGCGCGTGGTCGAGCGGCGGCATCAGTTCGCGCACCATCTCCAGGTCCTCGCGCAGCTTCTCCAGCAGCGCAGGCGGGCACATGTTCGGCGAGCTTGGGGTCGTCGAGCCCCTCGATCCTGATGCTTTCGGCGACCTTGTTGCGGTCGGCGCGGTCCATCAGTTCCAGCCGGTCGCGCAGGATGTCGTAGCAGCCGATGAAATCGCGACCCACGCCGATGGGCCAGCTTGCGGGTGTGACGTCGATGGCGAGGTTCTGCTGGATCTCGTCGATGATCTCGAAGACATCGCGGCTCTCGCGGTCCATCTTGTTACAGAAGGTCAGGATCGGCAGGTCGCGCATCCGGCAGACCTCGAAGAGCTTTTGCGTCTGGCTTTCGACCCCCTTGGCGCCGTCGATGACCATCACGGCGGCGTCCACGGCGGTCAGCGTGCGGTAGGTATCCTCGGAGAAGTCCGAGTGGCCGGGCGTGTCCACGAGGTTGAAGCGGTAGTTCTTGTCCCGCCCCTCGAAGTCGAAGGACATGGCGGAGGCGGAGACCGAGATGCCGCGGTCCTTCTCCATCGCCATGAAGTCCGAGCGCGTGCGCCGCGCCTCGCCCTTGGCGCGGACCTGACCCGCCATCTGGATCGCGCCCCCGAACAGCAGGAATTTCTCCGTCAGCGTGGTCTTGCCCGCATCCGGATGGCTGATGATCGCGAAGGTGCGGCGGCGCGCAATTTCGGGCGGAAGGGCGGGGCGATTGGTGTCTAACATGGGCAGACGTATAGGTGGTGCCACGCCCTTGCGCAATCTGGCGCTTGAAGCGAATCGCGCCCGGTGCCACGCTGAGAACATTGACGGAACATCTCAACGGGAGGATGGGAGATGAAGCTGCAGGAGATTGCGGACCAACTGGTCGATGGCTGCCGCACCGGGCGCGAAGTGGAGAACCTCGACAAGCTCTATGCCGCCGACGCGGTGTCGGTGGAGGCGGCGGACCACAGCGGACAGGGCCGCGTGACGCATGGCCTCGACGGGATCAAGGGCAAGCATGCATGGTGGAACAGCGCCATGACCATGACGGATGGAAATGTGAGCGATCCGATGCTGCACGGCGATGACCGCTTCGCGGTGATTTTCGAGGTCAAGGGACATGAGAACGAGACGCAAAAGCCCTTCGATATGAAGGAGGTCGCCGTCTATCACGTGGATGACGGCAAGATCACGCGCGAGGAATTCTTCGGGATGTAGCGTGGCCTACCGGCTGGAGGCTTTCTTGAGCAGGTCCGCCGCATCGGCCCGGCGCAGCAGGCCCTCGGGCGCATCGAGGCCCGCATGGGGCAGGTCGGCATGGCCCGGCAGGTGGCCGCCCATGCTGTCTGCAACCGCGTCGGGAAGCACGGGCCGGGTGCGGCTGTCGATGAGCATGCTCTCGGCGGCGATGCCTTCGGCATAGATGATCTGATGGCCGTCGAACAGCAGCTGGAAGTAGTCGACGAAACCGCCCTCGTCCACGGTGACGCTGATGCCGTTGACCAGATGACGCGCTTTCACCAGCAGCTCCGAACGGCCCGCGCCGAGCTCGTCCCGGCGCTGGTAGATGAACAGGCGGTGATCGGGGCTCACCAGCAGATCGGCGGTGTTGTTGAGCGTGCCTGCCGCGATGCGGATGGGGGCGAACTCCCCCATGGCGCGGGTGGTGGTGGTACCGATCCAGCGCAGGGTTTGCGCGCCGTCATCGCGGGTCAGGACCCGGTCGCCTACACGCAGATCCTCGACCGCGCGCTGCTCGCCGGAGGCCAGCGTGATCTGGGTGCCGCGGGTGAAGCTGACGCAGGCCACCTGCGCGAACTTGGTCCGCGCGGCGTCCCGGTCGATCCCGACGAGCCGATACTCGCCCGCAGGACGCAACGCGCTGAAGGGCAGCAGGTAGATTTCCGCCGCATCGCCCTGCGCGTCGACTTCCACAAGCAGCAGCGCCTCGCAGATGGTCCCGTCATGGGACATGAAGGTGAGCGCGCTGTCGAGATGGATCACAGCACCCGCGGTGCCGATGCTGGTGTCGGCGCCCACACGGAAGGTCGCATCGGCCTGCGCAGCAAGTGACAGCCGCGCGGGCGCCGCACCCATGACGAGCTGGTAGATGTCATCGAGGATCAGCTCGCTCGCGAAGGAGATCGGATCCTCCATATTGGCGCCGTAGATCGCGCGGACCTGGGCTGCGACATAGACAGGCACGCTTTGCGATGAAGGAATGCCAGCGGACATGGATCGTACCTTTTGCGGTCGGGGTGGCGGATTGGGTAGTCTAGAATTATGGCAGGTTACGGTCAATGCGGGGGTGTTTTGCTGGCGCTGCAATGTGCTACGCGCTAGCACTGACCGAAACATCGAAAACGGGAGAGACGCGATGGATCTGGGGATCAAGGGAAAGCGCGCGCTTGTCTGTGCGTCGTCCAAGGGGCTCGGCCTTGGCTGTGCGGAGGCGCTGGCGGAGGCGGGTGTGGATCTGGTGATGAACGCGCGCGGGCGCGAAGCGCTCGAGGCTGCGGCGGCGCGCCTGCGCGAAACCTACGGCGTCGACGTCACCACAGTCGCCGCCGATATCGCGACGCAAGAGGGCCAGCGCGCGGTGATCGAGGCCGCCGGAGAGGTCGATATCCTGGTCAACAATGCGGGCGGCCCGCCCCCCGGCATGTGGACGGATTGGGACCGCGACGATTTCATCAAGGCGCTGGATGCCAACATGCTCGCGCCCATCGCGCTGATCAAGGCGCTGGTGCCCGGCATGATGGAGCGTGGCTGGGGCAGGGTGGTCAACATCACCTCGCAATCGGTGCGCGCGCCCATCGCCGTGCTGGGGCTGAGCAATGCGGCGCGCACGGGGCTGACAGGCTATGTCGCGGGCACGTCGCGCCAAGTGGCGGGCAAGGGCGTGACGATCAACAACCTGCTGCCCGGCATCCACGCCACGGACCGCGCCGATGCGCTCGACGGTGCGGTGGTGGCGCGGCGCAAGCATTTCGCTGGAGCAGGCGCGCGAGGAGCGCAGTGCGACCATTCCCGCCGGGCGCTACGGCACGCGGGAGGAGTTCGGTGCCGCCTGTGCCTTCCTGTGCTCGCAGCATGCGGGCTTCATCGTGGGGCAGTCGATCTTGCTCGACGGTGGGGCGACCAACATCACGATGTGATGGCTGAGGCGCTGCCGCTCAAGGACCAGCTCTTCAATCCGCAGAGCGTGGGGCAGTTGGCGGCCGAGCATGCGCGCGCGCTGCCCGGGTTTGACGCCGAACGCTTCGTGCGCGAGGCGCTGGCGGGGTTCCCCACCCGTGAGCTGATGGCGCGGATGGACTGGCTGGCAGATTGCCTGGAGGCGCAGCTGGCGCCGGATTTCCCCTTGATGGCGGATCAGCTGGAGGCCGCGATGCCGCCGCCGCTCTCGCCGTCGGAGCGGGACGACGACTTCGGCCAGTTCATCCATGCCGCTCCCGGCATCCTCGCCGCGCGGCATGGGCTCGAACATCATCGGGTGCGGGCGATGGCGCTGCTGCATGCGGCGACGCAGCGGTTCACGATGGAATATGCGCTGCGCCCGTTCCTTATCCGCTGGCCGGAGGAGACGCTGGCCGACCTCTCGGAGTGGGCGGGCGATCCGCATTATCATGTGCGGCGACTGGTGAGCGAGGGGACGCGGCCGCGCCTGCCCTGGGGGCAGAACGTAGGGCTGAAACCGGCGCAGACCCTGCCGCTGCTCGATCTGCTGCACGGCGATCCCACGCGGTTCGTCACACGGTCGGTGGCCAACCATCTGAACGATCTGAGCAAATCCGTGCCGGAGGTGGTGATCGAGCGGTTCGCGCGCTGGGCGCTCGAGGGGACGCAGGCACCGCAAGAGCTGGCATGGATGAAGCGTCACGCGCTGCGCACGCTGATCAAGCAAGGCCACGCAGGCGCGCTCGCTGCGATGGGCTACGTCGCGCATGACGGGCTCGAGGCATCCATCGCGGTCGAGAGCCAGACCGTCGCCATGGGCGGGCTGCTGGTGTTCACGGTGACGCTGTGCAGTGACGTGGATCTGCCGGTGCTGGTGGATTACCGCATTGATTTCACGCGCTCGGGCGGCAAACGCGCAGAAAAGGTGTTTAAGCTCAAGACCGCGCAGCTGGCGGCAGGCAGGCCGCTGACGCTTGGCAAATCCCACCGGCTGCGGGCGGGGGCCACCACCTTCACCCTCTATCCCGGTGCGCATCACATCACATTGCAGGTCAACGGGCGCGATGTGGCGCGCGCGACGTTCACGCTGGTGTAGCCTCAGGGTCAAATCACCACGCGTTGGCACGCGGCCTTGCAGGCGTGCCGCAGCGCTGATAGCTGCTACCCGACAGAAATGATCGGATAAGCCAGCCATGCAGGGCCAGACACCACGCTTGGAGATCCGCAACCTGCGCCGCAGTTTTGAGGGACGCGCGGTGGTGGATGACGTGAGCCTGCAGATCATGCCGGGGCAGGTGACCTGCCTGCTCGGCCCCTCCGGCTGCGGCAAGTCCACCACCTTGCGGATGATCGCGGGCGTCGAGATGCAGGACAGCGGCACGATCCATGTGGATGGCAAGTTGATCTGCGATACAGTCTTCAGGGTGCCGCCCGAGCGGCGCGAGATCGGTCTGATGTTCCAGGACTTCGCCCTTTTTCCGCATCTCAGCGTGGCGGGTAACGTGGCTTACGGCCTGCGCGGCAGCCGCGCGGAGAAACGCGCGCGGGTAGAGGAGCTGTTGGCGCGGGTGGACCTGCTGCGCTTCATCGACGGCTATCCGCACCAGCTCTCCGGGGGGGAGCAGCAGCGCGTCGCACTGGCCCGCGCGCTGGCGCCGCGCCCGCGGATCATGCTCATGGATGAGCCGTTTTCGGGCCTTGATAACCGCTTGCGCGACGGCATCCGGGACGAAACGCTCGGCATCCTCAAGGAAGAGGACACCGCCGTGCTGCTGGTCACCCATGAGCCCGACGAGGCGATGCGCATGGCCGATGAGATCGCCCTGATGCGCGACGGCAAGATCGTGCAGCAGGGCGCGCCCTACAACGTCTACACGCGCCCGATCGACCGCGCGGCGGTGGCGTTCTTCTCGGATGCGAACGTGCTGCGGGCGGAGGTCTCGGGTGCCTTGGCGCATACGGCGTTCGGGCGGTTCCTCGCGCCGGGGTTTCCGGACGGCACGCAGGTCGACATCGTATTCCGCCCGCAGCACGTGCGCATCGACTTCGACCGCGCGGGCAAGGGGCCGCTGCCTACGGCCGCCGATGGCACGCCTGCGCGTGCCGTGGTGGTGCGCGCACGCTTCATGGGCAACGAAAGCCTTGTGGAGTTCCGCATGGACCATGACGGATCCATGCTGCGTGCGACGGTGCCCAATGTGTTCATGCCGTCGCCGGGCACGGTGATGTGGCTGACCATTAGGCGCGACAAGTGTTTCGTCTTTCATGCGGATAAATAGGGGCGCGCGATGCAGACATTGCTGATCGAATTCGGAATGGGCAGCTCGCTGCGGCGCGGTGACTATACGCAGGCGGCCCGGCGCGCGGTGGAGGATGCGCTCTGGCACAACTCCATCAACCTCGCCGAGCTCTTCGGTTTTGCCAAGGAGGACATGCGCATCACGCTCGATGTAGGTGTGCAACGCCCCGACGAAGTGGACCCGGAGATCCTGCGCGCGGTTTTTCCCTACGGCCACGTCACGGTGAACGTCCGCAAGGGCGGGCTCGACATCGCGCGGCCCGAGGGGACGGGTGCGCCGACGATTATGGCGAACGTTGCGCTCTCGGTCGGGTTCGACATGGAGAAATGCGATGGATGAGCAACGTCTGATCATCGAAATGGGCATGGGCAACGACCTGCACGGGATGGATTACACCAAGGCCGCCGCCCGCGCCATCGAGGACGCCTTTCGCCACTCGTCGTTGCCGATCTTCGGCGTGCTGGACCTGCCGCATGATGCCATGCGGGTGCAGGTGACGGTTGCGGTACAGGATCCTGACGCGCTCGATCTCGAGGCGCTGCGCGCCACCCTGCCGCGCGGCCGGGTCGAGGTGCGCGCGGTGCACGGCGGGCTCGACGTTGCCTCGGGCAGTGAGACGATCGTGATCGCACAGGCGAGCGTGGAGGCGTTTCTGCCACGGCAGCAGGGTTGGCGCATCAGGGGCTGAGATCGCTCAGCGCCTTGCCCGGCTCATCGGTGAAGAGCTCCGCCAGCGCTTGCGCGCTGTCGATGAGGTCGAGCCGGAAGCGACGGTGTGCGCTGCGAGCCTCGCACCAGGCGGTCAGCGTCCAGATGCGGCCCAGATAGTCGAGCTGCAGCGGGCGGACGGTACTGGTGCTCACCGTGCCGTCGGGTGCGGTATAGGTCAGGCGCAGCTTCTGGCGCGCCTTGATCGCGGCGCGCAGGGTGGGCATCAGGGCAAAACCGCGCGCGGCATTGGCAAAGGGCGTGCTCGCGAAATGCCAGGCATCGCGCGGCTGCTGTGCCGTCTCTGGCAGGACCGCGTCAAGCTTGGCACCAAGGCTCTGCGCGGCGGCGCGCAGGTCCGGATCGGCCAACTCCGACGCGATGGCAAGGCCAAGGTTGAGCGCCTCCAGCTCCCCGTCCGTCAGGTTCAGCGGAGGCAGCGGGGTCAGCGTAGCGAACCGGTAGCCGGTGCCGCGTGTGCCGGTGACAGGCACGCCAGAGGCGGCAAGCGTCTCCATGTCGCGGTAGAGAGTGCGCGTGCTGACCCCCGTTCGCGCCGCAAGGGTCGCGGCGGTGTGCAGCTTGCCGTCGCGCAGGATCTGCATCAGATCGAAAAGGCGGTCGGATCTGGCCATGCAACTGACATAAACCTGTCAGTAGGCGCTGCCAAGTCGAAATGCAGCCTGATTCCGCGGCCCATACCGGCGCCGGAGGGGCGTTTGCCATTTTGAAGCAGCCCCATTCTTGCTATCGAGTGATCGACAGCCCGCCGCAAGGCGCGGGCACCTGTGCTTTGATAGGAGACATGACATGCTGAACAATATTGGATTGCCGGGCCTTTTACTGATCGCCGTTGTGGTGTTGGTGCTTTTCGGTCGGGGCAAGATCTCTTCGCTGATGGGTGAGGTCGGCAAGGGCATCACCAGCTTCAAGAAGGGTATCAGCGAGGGCGAGAAGGAGCAGCACGACGTGGCCGAGATCGAGGACCGCGACCTGCCCAAGCATACCGACATGGGCTCGGAGCCCAAAACGGACGTGAAGACGACGAAGGACAAGGTGTAACCGACCATGTTCGATATTGGCATGACCGAAATGCTGGTGGTGGGGGTCGTGGCGCTGATCGTCGTGGGCCCCAAGGATCTGCCGGTGATGTTTCGCCGCGTGGGCCAGTTTGTCGGCAAGGCCAAGGGGATGGCGCGGGAGTTCTCCAGCGCCATGAACGACGCGGCGGACCAGTCCGGCATGCGTGAGGTCAGCAGCGGCCTCAATAAATCACTCAAGGCGGCCACTAATCCCATCGGCACCGCGATGGAAGGCGTCAAGGATGCGACGAGCGCGCTGACCAAGGTCGATCCCAACAGCGAGACCGGCAAACTCTCCGCCGAGCGGGCTGAGAATGCCAAGCGCATTCAGGCAGGCACCGCGCGTGCCGCCGCGGAGCGCAAGGCGCGCGAGGCGGCGGAGGCGATGAAGAAGGCCGACGAACTCGAGGCCTCGCTGCAGGAAAGCCTCGCGCAGAAGGCCGACGGTAAGAAGGCAGATACATGAGCGCCTCCGACAACGACATAGACGACAGCGCCGCGCCGCTGATCGAGCATCTGGCGGAGCTGCGCACGCGGCTCATTCGATCTGTACTGGCCTTCGTGGTGGGCATGATCATCTGCTTTTCCTTCGGCAGCGCGATCCTCGATTTCCTGCTGGTGCCGATCGAGAACACGATGCGCGACCTCGGTAATCCCAATCCTGTGATGCAGTACACCGCACCGCAGGAATATTTCTTCACCCTGATCCGCATCTCCATGGTAGGCGGGCTCGCGATCAGCTTTCCGGTGATTGCGACGCAGCTTTGGCGCTTCGTGGCGCCGGGGCTCTACCGCAACGAGAAGAACGCGTTTCTGCCGTTTCTCATCGCCTCGCCGGTGCTGTTCCTTATGGGGGCGGCGTTCGCGCATTACGTGGTCGTCCCGTTGGCGATGCAGTTCTTCCTGGGGTTCTCGGATGCGGCGAGCTATCTCTCCGCGCTGATCGCAACGGGTGAGGTCAAGACGACGGGCATCGATATCGTCTTCAACGGGAAGGTGAACGAAAGCCTTGATATCACGTTGAAAATGATCGTGGCCTTCGGCCTGTGCTTCCAGTTGCCGGTGCTGCTCACGCTGATGGGCAAGGCGGGGCTGGTGGATGCAGGCGGGCTCCGGCGGGTGCGCAAATACGCGCTGGTGGGGATATTGCTGCTTGCCGCGCTCGTGACACCGCCCGATGTGGTCACGCAGCTCATACTTTTCGTGGTGGTCTACGGGCTCTACGAGATATCGATCTTCCTTGTCGCCCGTGTCGATGCCCGGCGCGAGGCCCGGCTGCGTGCGGATGGCTTCTACGACGATGAAGAGGAGGACGACATGGCCGATACCGTCCCCGAGGCGCCAATCGTCGAAGACCGCGATAAATGATTGACGACCCGCTTGACCGGATCGCCGCGGCGCTGGAGCGGATCGCACCGGCGCCGCTCGTCGCTCCGGACTTCGATGCCGCGGGCGCCTTTGTCTGGCACACCGTGCCCGACCGGCTGGAGCCTGTGGCGCAGGTGTCGCGGGTGGATCTGGCGCTGCTTCTCGGGGTCGCGCGGGCGCGCGATACGCTCCTGCAGAATACCACCCAATTCGCGCGGGGCCTGCCTGCGAACAACGCGCTTTTGTGGGGCGCGCGAGGAATGGGAAAATCAAGCCTTGTGAAGGCGGTACACGCCGATGTTCAAGAAAGGCACGAAGGCCTCAAGATGGTCGAGCTGCAGCGGGAGGATCTGCCTTCGGTGGGCCGTTTGCTCAATCTGCTGCGCGGGGCGCCGCAGCGCTTCATCCTGTTTTGCGATGATCTGAGCTTCGGCCATGACGATGCGCACTACAAATCGCTCAAGGCGGTGCTCGACGGGGGGATCGAGGGGCGGCCGGAGAATGTGGTGCTCTACGCAACCTCGAACCGCCGCCATCTGATGCCACGCGACATGATCGAGAACGAACGCGGTTCCGCCATCAACCCGGCGGAAGCTGTGGAGGAGAAGGTTTCGCTTTCGGACCGCTTCGGGCTGTGGCTGGGGTTTCATCCTTGCGATCAGGACCAGTATCTGGCGATGATCCGCGGCTATTGCGATGCCTACGGGGTCGAGATCGACGACACGAGCCTGCGCGCGGAAGCCATCGAATGGCAGGCGACGCGCGGCAGCCGGTCCGGGCGCGTGGCATGGCAGTATTTCACTGATCTGGCCGGGCGCCGCGGCGTTGCGGTGCGCTGAGCGGGCTTCGCCCCAGCCCTCCGAAACGATAGATGGGCCAGAAAGATAGGCGCCGGATCCGCTCAGTTCAGGAAGGGATTTGGATCCACGCTGTCAAAGCCCTTGCGCACCTCGAAGTGCACGAAGGAATTGTCGCCGCTGCGCAGTTTGGCGATACTCTGGCCGCGGGAGACGCTGTCACCCTTCGCGACGGAGACATCCGTGACGTTGGCATAGACGGTCAGCAAGTTGTCCACATGGCGCACCACGACGATGGGGATGCCGTCCGCACTCTGCGTGATGGCAGCGACGGTGCCCGCATCGGCGGCCTTGACCGGGGTGCCCGGTGCCGCCTTGATGTTGATACCCTCGTTCTTGCCCTTGGAGTATTCGCGGATGATGGTTCCCTCTACCGGGCGCACCATCTTGCCGCTTGCGGCGGGCTTGGTGGTCTGGCCCACGTTCGCCACGGGCGGTGGCGGGGCCGCAGCGGGTGTCGCGGTGGCCTCGGCGGCGGGGGCGATGCGTTCATCGGGCAGCGGTTTGGTGGCCGATGGCGGTGTCGGCGTGGCCGAACCGGTACCCGGCAGCGCTGCCGAAACGGTGGCGGTGGGGGCCGGTGCCGTGCGGCGCGGCGCGGATTGCGAAGCGACGGGGATCAGCAGGAACTGCCCTTCGCGGATCGCGAAATCGGCGCCGAGGCCGTTCCACTCTGCCAGATCCTTGACCGGCACGCCG
The DNA here is from genome assembly GCA_963703195.1 of uncultured Alphaproteobacteria bacterium. Taxonomy (GTDB): domain Bacteria; phylum Pseudomonadota; class Alphaproteobacteria; order Rhodobacterales; family Rhodobacteraceae; genus Sulfitobacter. The sequence goes on from OY969797.1 coordinate 473,010, forward strand.
TAGAGACGCGAGATGATGAAGGCGGTCTCGCCACGCTCGACCTTGTGGCGCACAGGCTCACTGCCGGTCTGGGGGGCCGGCTGAGCCACAGGCGTGGCGGCGGGTGCGGGGGCAAGCGGTGTCGTCTGCACACCGGGTGTCGCGGGGGCGCGGGCGATGGCGCCGCCTGCGACGGTGGTGATATCGACCGGCTGGAGCGGGCCGGTGCCAGCGGCACCGGTGGCGGGCGCAGGCTCTGCGACGCGAGAGGGCAGGGCGATGATCTCGTCGCGGCGCAGGACCGCATCGGGCTCGATCCCGTTGAAGCTCGCCAGTTGCGGGGCGCTGATGCCCACCCGGGCAGCCACGTCGGCCAGTGTATCGCCGCGGCGCGCGACGGCGACCTGATAGTTGGGATAGGAGATCACACCGCGTTCGTCGGGTACCGGGCGCGGCGCCAGCGGCACCTGCGCGGCGTTGGCCGTGGAAAACCCGCCGCCGATCCCGCGCATGTCGAAATCAAGCGGCTGCGCGCATCCGGCAAGAAGCACGCAAGCCGTGCCCGCCATGAGGGAAAGGCGCAGTCGCGCCTGCGAAGTGCGAATTGTCATGGGTTTGATCCTTGTCACCTGCCCACCTCGTGTGCCCGAGATTTTTCGGCACGTTACCACATTATGTATCCTTGCCCAACCCTTCGAGGAGGGGAACAAAGCGAACCGGGCGCATTTCGTCATATTCGAGCCCTTGGGCGGTTTTCCGCACACGGATGAGGTGCTGGACGGCATCGGACTGGCCCACGGGCAGCACCATGATCCCGCCCTCCTTGAGCTGGGCGAGGAGGGGGCCGGGAGGGTCCTCCGCGGCGGCGGTGACGATGATGCGGTCAAAGGGTGCCTGTTCCGGCAGGCCGTGGCTGCCGTCGCCGGTGATGGCGGTGATGTTGGTGAGATCGAGCGCGTCGAAAACCACCCGCGCCTCGTGCACGAGGCGGCGGTGGCGGTCGATGGTGTAGACGCGGCGCGCCAGTTTCGACAGGATCGCCGCCTGATAGCCCGAGCCGGTGCCGATCTCGAGCACCTTGTCGCGCGGCGTGATCTCGAGGGCCTGGGTCATCAGCCCCACGACCGATGGCTGGCTGATGGTCTGGCCGCAGGCGATGGGCAGTGGCATGTCCTCATAGGCGCGCGCGGCAAAGATTCCGCGGATGAACGGGCCGCGGTCCACCGCCTCCATCGCGCCCAGCACCAGCTTGTCCGTCACACCCTTGGAGCGCAGCGCATAGAGGAACTGCATCTTGCGCTCTGCATCTGTCGGGGCGTCGTCCGGCTCCTCGCTCATGTATCGAGCCTTGCGAGATCGCCCAGCATGTCGTGCGCGGTGAGATCCGCGCGCATGGGCGTGACGGAGATGAAGCCGTCGAGATTGACTGATGCATCCGAGCCTTGCGCCGGCGAGATCTGCTGATTGCCGCCGGTGATCCAGAGAAACCGCCGCCCGTTAGGGGCGTCAAAGGGGACGGTCGAGAAGTTCACGCCCGGCCTGCGCCCCTGAGGTGCCGCCCGGATGCCGCGCACATCGGCCGCGGCGACAGGCGGAAAATTCACGTTCCAGAAGATGCCGTAGCCGTTCGCATCGCCGCTCTGCTGGTCGAGGATGCGGCGGCACACCTCCGCACCATGGGCGACCGCCGCCTCGAACGGATTGTCCAGTTCGCGGTTGGCGGGGCCATAGTATTGCGATAGCGCGATAGATGGGACGCCCTGCAGCGCGCCCTCTAGTGCGGCACCGATGGTGCCGGAATAGAGCGTGTTCTCGGCGGCGTTGTTGCCGCGGTTCACGCCGGAGAGGATCAGATCGGGCCGCGCGTCCTTCATCGGGTCATAGAGCGCGCAGAGCACGCAATCGGCAGGGCTCCCCTCGATCATGAAGCGGCGGGGCGAAAGCTCGGTGATGAGGGTGGGTTTGGTATAGTTGATGCAATGGGCAACGCCCGATTGCTCAAAGGCGGGGGCCACGGTCCAGACGTCGCCCGCGTCGCCTGCAAGGGTGGCGGCGATGCCTTCCAGCACATGCAGGCCCGGGGCGTTGATGCCGTCGTCATTGGTGATCAGAATACGCATGCAATTGCCCCTTTTTGCCTTGATAGGCGAGCGGGGGCAGACGGGCAAGCGAGGGTGGATTTATTTCTGGAGTGTTGCCAGCAGGCGCGCGGCCTCGGCGTGAATGTCGTTCAGCGCCGCGCGGTCCTCGCCGGGATAAAAGCGGGCGCGGGTGGCGGTGGGCATCGGCTGCGGGGTGAGGATATCGACGCGCGGGCCGATGCGCGCGCTCTCGGCCTGCCAACTGCGCGCGAGAGCGATCTGCGCGGATTTGGTGGCGCCGTAGCTGCCGAAGAACTTGGTGCCTGCCACCGGATCGTCGAAGAAAACCGCATGCCCGCCCTGACCCAGCAGGGGCGCGACATAGGTAATCAGCATCGAGGTGGCGGTGATGTTGCAGGCGATGGACTTCTCCAGATCCTTTGCATCGACGTGATGGGTAGGGGTCAGCGGAGCGGCGTGAATGGCTGTGTGCAGCCATAGATCGAGGCTGCCCCAGCGGTCGTGGATCCCGCGGCACAGCGTCTGCATCGCGCCCGCATCGGTGATGTTCATGGGCGCAAGCGTCGCGGCACCGCCGCGTGCCTTGATCCGGTCGTCGAGCTCTTCGAGCCCGCCCACGGTGCGGCCGACGGCGATGATGTGATGGGTGGGTGCCAGCGCCTCGGCCAGCGCGGCGCCGAGGCCGCGCGAGGCGCCTGTGATCAATGCGGTTTTCTGTGTCATGGGGGGGATATGCGCGGGCGGTTCCGCGCCGTCAAGTGGCTAGCCGCGTGGCATGCGCAGCACGCGCTGTCCGCCTGCGCGGCTCAGCACCAGCGCGTCGGCACCGATCGCCTCTACCGTGCCGCCCGCGATCCTGTCGCCCACGGTGACCGTCTGCGTTTGCCCGCGCGGCAGCCGGACGAGCGCGCGCGGCGCAGCGGCACTGCCGAAAGTGCCGATCAGCGCCGTGCGCTCCAGCGCCACCGCTTCGGTCGCGAGTTCTTCGACCTTGGGGGGCGTCGGCGTGCCGGTATCGTCGGATGGGGGTTGCTGGGTCGCCATGGTATGCTCCGCTACGTGATGTATCGGGCGGAGCTATGCCCCTTTGCGGGCAGGGTGAAGGGGCGCGCGGCCGCTCGGCAAAGGCTCGCCTGTGCTTCGGCAGTGATCTGCGCATCACCGCCGTCGGTGGTATGTGAAGGTCAGCCGGGCGAGATGTTCGATCGCCTGCATCGGCAGTGGGCTGTCCAGCCGCAGATGCAGGCCGCGGTTCTTTTCATATTCGAATTCAGTGGGATAGATTTCGCGCATGGTCTCGGCCAGCGTCGTTTTGCAATCGACATAGAGCGCAAGGCTCTGCGGTGATCTGTCCTGCCACATCAGCCGCAGTGTGCTGCCCTGGCGCGGCCGCGTCGGGCGCCATGCGGGCTGACCCCATTTGAGGCTCTCGCTGAGCGGACCTGCCCCCGCCTGCGCGGCGGCGTCAAGAATCACTGTGCGTATCTCGCGGAAGGCATTCGCGGCGGGGTCGGGCCAGTGGCGCAGCGTCTCGGCGAAGGGATCAGTCATAGCCTGAGCATAACACGAAGATGCGCCGTACCGGCAGGGGTTTTCAGGGGTCGATGAGGATACGGCCCAGAACCTGCGTCCCGGTGTCGGTCAGGCGGAACACGATGATCTCGCCGGAGGCGGTTCCGGTCCCGGTCAATGCGGCGATATTGACCTGATGGGTCACGAGCATGCGTCGTCCTGTTCCCGCTTCCAGCAGGGCGCGGGCGGCCTGCGTCTGCCCTTCGCGCAGGGCGGGGCGCCCGAAGAAGGAGTTGAGCGCGGGCGCATCCACCGGCGCACCGAAGCCCAGAAGGGCGGCAGTGTCGCGTGTGCGGCACCATTGGCTCGTCAGCACCGTATCGAAGGTGATGCCCCTGGCGCGCAGGGCCTCGCCGGTGCGCCGGGCCTGGTCGCGGCCCGCTTCGCTGAGGTTTCGCTGGGTGCTGCAATCGCCGATTTCGTGGTTGTCCGGATCGCCGCCGCCGGGGGCGAGCGCGTGGCGCATGATCGCGATGGCGCCGGGCTCGCGCAGTGCGTCCCAGTCATAGGCCAGGGCCGCGCCGGGCAAGAGCCAGAACAGAAGGAATATCAGTCGCATGGGCGTCAGCTAGAACGCGGCGGGCGACTGTCCAGCGCTACTATTCCGCGGCGGGTTTCATCACGAAACCGCTTTCGACCTGGTCGGAGGGGATGACGGGATACTCGCCGGAGAAGCAGGCATCGCAATACTGCGGGCAGGACTTCTTGCGGCCCTCCGCCTCGCCCACGGCGCGGTAGAGCCCGTCGAGCGAGATGAACTTGAGGCTGTCGACGCCCAGATGCTCACGCATCTCGTCCTCGGACATGGTCGCGGCCAGCAGTTTGTCGCGCTCAGGCGTGTCCACGCCGTAAAAGCACGGCCAGGCCGTCGGGGGCGATGCGATTCGGAAGTGGACTTCAGCCGCGCCCGCGTCGAGGATCATCTCCTTGATCTTGCGGCTGGTCGTGCCGCGCACCACGGAGTCGTCCACCAGAATGATGCGCTTGCCCCGTACCAGCGCGCGGTTCACGTTGAGCTTGAGACGCACGCCCATGTTGCGGATGCTCTCCGTCGGCTCGATGAAGGTGCGGCCCATGTACTGGTTGCGGATGATGCCCATGGCATAGGGGATGCCCGATTTGCAGGCTGTAGCCGATGGCCGCTGGCGTGCCCGAATCCGGGACCGGACAGACCATATCGGCGTCCACCGGCGCTTCCTTGGCCAGTTCCCGGCCGATCGCTTCGCGGGTCTCATAGACGGAGCGGCCACCGATGATGCTGTCGGGGCGGGAAAAATAGACATGCTCGAAAATGCAGAACTTGGAAGGCTGGCGGCGGAAGGGAAAGTGGGTTTCAACGCCCTTTTCGGTAATCACGACCATCTCGCCCGGCTCGATCTCGCGCACGCAGTTCCGCGCCGATGATATCAAGCGCGCAGGTCTCCGAGCTCAGCGCATAGCCGTCGCCGAGCTTGCCCAGAACCAGCGGGCGCACGCCCAGCGGGTCGCGCACGCCGATGAGCTTCGTGCGGGTCATGGCGACGATGGAAAAGGCCCCCTCGACCCGGCGCAGCGCGTCCTCCATCCGCTCGGGGATGTTGCGCTGTAGCGAGCGGGCCATCAGATGGATGATGCATTCACTGTCACTGGAGGACTGGAAGATCGAGCCGCGCTCAATGAGTTCGCGGCGCAGGGCGTTGGCATTGGTGATGTTGCCGTTATGGGCGATCGCCGCGCCGCCCATCGCGAATTCGCCAAAAAACGGCTGCACATCGCGGATCGCGGTCTGGCCCTTGGAGCCCGCCGTAGAATAGCGCACATGCCCGATGCCGAGGCTGCCGGGCAGCGTCTCCATCACTTTTTGCGAGGTGAAGTTGTCGCGCACGTAGCCGAAGCGGCGGGCGGACTGGAACCCGACTTCCGGGTCGTGGGTCACGATTCCGCCCGCTTCCTGACCGCGGTGCTGCAGCGCGTGCAGGCCGAGGGCCACGAAGTTGGCGGCATCTGCCACACCGACGACGCCGAAGATCCCGCATTCTTCCTTCAGCTTGTCGTCATCACCCGCATCCGTGAGGTAGGTCGTGTCGAAGGGATGGGCGGGGGGCATCATCTTGGGCGGGGTATGGGACAACGGGCGCTCCTGTGACCGGCGATAGATGCGGTGGGTTTACGACGCTACTGCCGGAGAGTCACGTTGCATATGTGTCAGATCCGGCTGCGCAGCGCCGTTTCCCTCTTGCCGTGCACCGCGCTGTTCGGAGCGCCCGGAATTTGCGCGATCCGTCCGCTCAGCTGGCGGTGCAGCTCGACACCAGCTCTTCGTATTTGGTGGTGATCCAGCCGAGCGCCTGATCCGGGTCGGAGTTCTGGATTTGGTCGCTGAACCGACCGAAGACCAGCGAGGAGCGGCTCTCGTCCACGATGGTGAATTGCTGGCCGGTGATCACGGTGGAATAGACGAAAAAGCCGATCGCCACGAGCAGGATGCCGCGCGCGACCCCGAAGACAAAGCCGAGCGCCTGATCAAAGCCGCCCAAGATGGAGCGCTGCACGAGCGAGGAAAAGAGCGGCGTGAAGAGCGAGACGACCACGAGCGTGATCGCCAGCACGAGCGTGAAGGCACCGATGATCGACAGCTCGCAGCTGTCTGCGAGGAATTCGCCCAGTACGGGGATTTCGCGGACCAGCGGCTCGACCTGCGGGGCGAAGAGATAGGCGAGCACTGCGGCGGCGACCCAACCGAGGATCGCCATCAGCTCGCGCACAAAGCCGCGGCCGTAGGCGAGCAGCGCAGACATCACAATGACCAGCGCAACAACGCCGTCAATGATGGTAAAACCTTCCATGCTCGTCCCGCCTTGTGCCTGTGCGCGCGATTGCGCTGTCTTTATACCTGTGCGCGCGCGTTATCCCGCGCCGAATATTTCGCCGACAAACGCTGTCAGATCGGACATGGGCCGAAGCGATATGCCATCCACCTCGACCGCCTTGCCGCCTTTTGGCGCCAGTGCGGAGGTAAAACCAAGTTTTTGCGCCTCTTTCAACCTGTTTTCGGTCTGGGTGGCGGGGCGCAGCGCACCTGAAAGGCTAAGCTCCCCAAATACCACGGTTTCCGCGGGCAGGGCTGTATCCTCGCGGGCGCTCAGCAGGGCGCAGGCGACGGCCAGATCGGCGGCGGGTTCGGTGATCTTCATGCCGCCTGCCACGTTGAGATAGACGTCGAGCCCGGCGAAGGGAATCCCGCAGCGTGCTTCGAGCACCGCGAGGATCATCGCCAGCCGCCCGCCGTCCCATCCCACGACGGTGCGGCGCGCCTGTGAGTGGGGCGAGGGGGCGACGAGTGCCTGGATCTCCACCAGGACGGGGCGCGTGCCCTCGATGCCTGCGAAAACGACCGATCCGGCGGAGGGCTGACCGCGCTCCGACAAGAAGAGCGCGGAGGGGTTGGTGACTTCGGCGAGACCCCGACCGGTCATCTCGAACACGCCGATCTCGTCGGCGGGCCCGAAGCGGTTCTTGACCGAGCGCAGGATGCGGAAGGGATGGCCGCGCTCACCCTCGAAGTAGAGGACGGTGTCGACCATATGCTCGACCACGCGGGGGCCCGCGATCTGGCCCTCCTTGGTGACATGGCCCACCAGCACGACGGAGGTTCCGGTGCGTTTGGCAAAGGATGTGAGCTCATGGGACGCCGCGCGGACCTGGCTCACAGAGCCCGGCGCGCTCTCGACGTTGTCCGCCCACATGGTCTGGATCGAATCGATCACGGCGAGATGCGGGCGCTCCTTGTCGAGCGTCGTGAGGATGTCGCGCAGATTGGTCTCGGCGCCGAGCTTGACCGTTGCATCCGACAGGCCAAGACGCTGGGCACGCATACGCACCTGTGCCGAGGCTTCCTCGCCGGAGATATAGACGACCTTGAGACCTTTGCCTGCAAAGGCCGCCGCGGCCTGCAACAGCAGGGTGGATTTGCCGATGCCGGGATCGCCGCCCACCAGAATAGCGGAAGCCGCGACCAGCCCGCCGCCCAGCACGCGGTCGAGCTCGTCCAGACCTGACATGGTCCGGGGCGGCGGTGCCTCCTCGGTGGCAAGGTCCATGAGCTGCATCGAGGATCCGCGCCGCGCGCCCAGCGATTTGGACGGCGGGCCCGCACTGATCCCCTTATCCTCCTGAATGGAATTCCATTCGCCGCAATTGTCGCAGCGGCCCGACCACTTGGGGTAGGTCGCGGCGCATTTGGTGCATGAGAAGGTCTGGGATTGCTTTGCCATGGCGCACTGATGCCTTGGCCCGGTGCCGGGATCAATGGCAAAGCGCGCGGCGGGCGGCGCCTCTCTACTCGGCGGCCTTGGGAAGCTCGTAGACGCTGTTGTCAAGTGCCGTGCTGTCGAGCGGCGCTTCCTCGGTGCGGGTCGCTCGTCCGCTGCGCAAAACGGTCTCATGGCCTAGCTGCGGCAGGATCTCGTTCATCTCCTCGGACAGACGCGCAAGCTGCGCGGCGGCCACGCTTTCCTCCAGCTCGACCTCGTGCAGCCAGTGTTTCATCTCCGTGGAGATGGCCTTGGCCTGATCGAGACGGCTGTTGAAGAGCTCGATTTCCTCCTGGCGTTGCTTGAGGAAGTCGCGGGCGCGCTTGATCTTTTCGTCCGAATAGACCTCTGCAAGTTCGCGGCTGATATGGCTCATCTGGGCTGCTGTCTCCAGCAGGGCGGGCTCCAGCGTGCTCAGGTCCGGATGGTCGCGCAGGTAGGCGAGACGCTCGCGCACGGCATCGAATTCGGAGCTGAGCTGGAACGTACGGCCCCTGTCGGCGGCGTGCACGGCGCCGTAGGCCCGCGCCACATCATCCATCGACACGGTGAAACGGCGGTGTGAATTCTCCAGCTTCATGATGCGGGCATTGGCGGGCAGGAAAAAGCAGATGGCGGCGGCAAGGACGGTGAGAAAGATCTGCAGCATCATGCCTGCGTTTTCCACAGGCTCCCCGGCATAAACCAACGGCAGCTCGATCCAGGCCCAGTAGCCCAAGGCGGCCATGATCGTGGCGGTTGTCAATGCCGCAGCACAGGCTGCAAAGAACACCAACGCCGCCCGCTGCAGCAGGTACTGTATGAAAAAGCCGACGGCCTTCATGTTTTGCATCAGTTTTCCCCAGGCGCCGCAATAAGCAGAAATCCGCTCAAATGCGCTGATCCCAACGTACCGGGGCATCAATTGGTTGCAAAGAAAAAATTAGCATCAAACGGAATGCAACCGGTCCGATTGTACCTGATGCAACACACAATGCCGCTACCGGGCGGTGATTTGTTGTGTTTTCCAGCTGATAAGCAGTGATGCGAGGATGCAGAAGGTGAAAAGGTACAGCCCCCAGGCGACCTCTATCCGGCCCACACCGATTCCCTTGGTCAGTGTTATGTAGAGTGCGATCAGAAAGACCTCCGCCATGGCGAGTTTACCGAGGATCTCGAGCACGGGGGCGACGCGGCGGCTCATCAGGTCGAAATGCACGAGGGCGAGGGCGATGGTCTTGAGATAGGGCGCAAAGAGCGCGAAGACCGTGACCACGAGCGCAAGGAAGATATCCGAGGACCAGAGCGATTGCAGCCCTGTCATGACGGAGATTTCGTTCAGTCCGAAGAGCGGCAGCAGGCCCGCGCGCACCAGCGGCGCGAACCATGCAACCGGATAGAGCACCAGCAGCGCCAGATTGGCGATCCGCAGAAGTGTCACAGCGACCAGTTGCGCGCATAGCGCGCACCGAGGTTTGTCAGGATCTCGTAGCCGATGGTGCCCGCATGCTGGGCGAGCATGTCGACGCCCTGATGCGGTCCGAGAAGCTGCAGATGTGTCGGCGCGTGATCGAGATCCGTGACATCCACCGTAATCAGGTCCATCGAGACGCGCCCGACGATGGGCAGCGCCTGTGGCCCGGCATAAAGCTGTGCACCTGCCCCCATCGCGCGGATCAGCCCGTCGGCATAGCCCGCCGAGATCGTGGCGATGCGCGAGCGGCGCGGCGCGGTCCAGCTGTTGGCGTAGCCCACCGTCTCGCCGGTGGCGACGGGGCGGATCTGGATCACCGGAACATCGAGCGTCACGACCGGCTCCGCCTCCGCGAAAGGCAGCGCCGCCATAGAGCCCGATGCCCGGCCGCACCAGATCGTAGTGGTACTCCGGCCCGAGCAGGATCCCGCCCGTGGCGGCCAGCGAGCGCGGCACGTCGATCCCTTGGGTCATTGCGTCGAACTGCGCACGCTGGGTCGGGTTCATCGGATGATCCGGCTCATCCGCGCAGGCCAGATGCGACATCACCAGCGTGGGGTTCTGCGCCAGCGCGATATCGCGCAGGGCAGACCATTCCTCCGGCTCCATCCCCAGACGGTTCATGCCGGTATCGAGCTGCAGGCCGAAAGGATGGCCGGGCAGGGCCTCCACATGGCGCAGCAGCTGATCGACGGAGTTGATCATCGGCGTCAGATCCGCACCGCCGATCAGCTCCGCATCGCCCGCCATATGGCCGGAAAAGACGCTGATACGCGGCCCGGCGCCCAGATGGCGGCGCAGCTGAAGCCCTTCCTCGGCGACGGCGACGAAGAACTCGCGGGCACCGGCCTGCGCGAGATGGCTTGCGACGCGGCCCGCATCCAGACCGTAGGCATCGGCCTTCACCACCGCTGCCGTCTCGACCTGCGAAATGGCGGCGAGCGCGCGCCAGTTGCGGGCGATGGCGCCCAGATCGATGGAGAGGGTTGCAGTGCTCATGTCAGGGTTGTGCAGAGCGGCCCGGGCCGCGTCAAGCGCGCGCGCAATCGAAGCGGTGTTGCCGTGACGCTCAAGGGATCTCGAAGTAGCCGCGGTTGCGTTTCCAGATCCGCTCCCCCACCAGGCAGTCATAGGCGGGGGTCGCCTGAATGCGAATCAGCTCCTCCAGCTCGTCGGGAGTTTGCGGCGGTGTCGCATCCGCGATTTCCAGCACCATCTTGCGCTTGACCGCCGCGCCGAAAGCATCCCAGCTCAGCACCGGTAGGACGAATGCACCGGGCCCGCCGATCACGCAATTGGTGTAATAGACGTCGAGATCAGGGATCCCCCAGAGCTCGCTCAGCGCGTCCTGCGTCATCAGGGGCAAACCATTAATGGTGATGCCGCGGCCCAGCACCTCCTCGCGGGCTGCCAGCACGGGAATGCCCATATTGTTGGGCCCGTCGCCCGAGACGTCGATCACCCGGCGCAGCCCCTCGAATTCATTGCTGTCGATGCTGTTGGCCGCATAGCGCAGCGCAGAGGAGATCGAGGTACGGCTCAGGCTCTCATCGTAGTTGGCGCCAATTTGCGCAGCGATTGCGCGGGCCTCATTGGCTGTCGCGATCTGGGTCCAGGGCACGACGACGCGCTGGCTGCCCGCACCCGCCCATTCAACATAGGTCAGTGCGATGCGGCCCAGCAACCCGCCGCCGATCGCCTCGATCACTTCGTCGGATGCGAGGGCCTCGGCGTAACCGCGGCGCTGCAGCTCCAGCTCCGCTGCGGACATGGAGCGCGACACATCGACCGCCAGCACCAGCTCCACATCCACTTCTTGCGCTTTCAGGGACGCAGGCAACAGCAGGCAGAGAACGAGGGATAGGATGCGCATGAGATGAATGATGGCGCGGGCCGTGGCGTCTGTCCATTCACGAAGTGTCGCAGGCCCTTTTGGGACCTGCCTGCGCTACGTCATTTCAACTATTCCTTGCCGGAGTCGCCCAGCTGTCTAGACTGCGCGCATCAGGAGGAGATACGCATGAATACAACATTGAAATCACTTGTGCCTTTGGCACTCATCACGGCGGGGAGTGCTGTGGCCAATCCGATCGACACCCAACTGCCGAACGCACCGGAGCTTGCAGCCTACGGCGAGCTGCCCGTGGGGGTGCGCCAGCTGGAACTGGTCAATCCGAATCAGATCGACATTCTGGCCATAGATCCCGCAGCGGAGAAGCCCGCCGAATGGCCACGCTACGACCGCCCGCTGACGGTCGAGATGTGGTATCCGGCCGCCGAAGGCGCCACCGGCAGCAACGAGTTGCGCGCGTTCTTACGTGACGGGACGACCGAAGTGACGCTCACCGGCCGCGCCATGCGCGATGCAGCACCCGCGACGGCCGAAACCCCCTATCCGCTGGTGATTATCAGCCACGGCTATCCCGGCAACCGGTTCCTGCTGAGCCATCTGGCGGAGAACCTCGCCTCCAAGGGCTATGTCGTGGCCTCCATCGACCACACGGACAGCACCTACCGCACGCAGGCGGCCTTCGGCTCCACGCTCGTGAACCGCTCGCTCGATCAGCTCTTTGTGCTGGAGGAGATGGCGGGCAGGGCGGCGGATGGCGGCGAGTTCGCCGGGCTCTATGATGCGGGCAACACCGGTCTGATCGGCTATTCCATGGGCGGCTACGGTGCGATCATCACCGCGGGCGGCGGCGTCACGGAAGCCTCTGTCGCCTACAGCTGGGGCGGGCCGCATGGCACGCTGGGCATCCACCAGGCAGGATCGGAGACGCATGAAAACCTGCCTGATCCGCGCATCAAGACCGCCGTGGCATTTGGGCCATGGGGCATGAACACGGGGTTCTGGGATGCTGAAGGGCTGGCCGGTGTGCAGATCCCCGTGCTCTATATCGCAGGCTCGGAGGACGACGTATCGCTCTATGAAAACGGTGTGCGCGCGATGTGGGACAACACCACCGGCGTCGAGACGGCGCTGCTGACCTACGTCAACGGGGGTCACAATGCCGCGGCACCAATGCCCGCCCCTGCGGAGAGCTATTATTTTAACGAAGACAAGGGCTTCAACATTTCCGAGCATTACAGCGATCCGGTCTGGAACACCGCGCGGATGAATAACATCGCCCAGCATTTCGTGACTGCATGGCTTGACCAGCGGCTGAAAGGCGACGCGGAGGCCGCCACCTATCTGGATCTGGTGCCGAACTCCAACGATGGCGTATGGTCGGTCGGTGACGATGGTGCGCAGACGCCTGAGCATACGCATTGGAAGGGGTTTCCCGAAGGCACGGCGAAAGGACTGATCTACGAGGTCAAAACGCCTGAATGACGCGCGAGGGTCGCGCCCGTGATGGGGCGCTGCCTATCGAATATCTCAAGGGTGCCCCCGGCGGTCGGACCGCCGGGGGCATTTGCGTTTTCAGGGCTCGATGCGCGGGTCCTGGCACATCCACCGGCTGCGCGACAGCATTATGCCTCTCGCATGACGTGCACACGAAGGCAGTGCCGTAAGCTATTGCTTTGAAACGGTTTCGGAAGATGTGGCGTAATCCCTACACAGGGTTATCCACCGCCCCTAGAACTCCTGTTCATCGGCGCTTTGCTGCCAGGGCTTGACCAGGTTCCCGAAGCGGGTGAAGCGGCCCTCGAAGCTCAGCTCGACCGTGCCGATGGGGCCGTGGCGTTGCTTGCCGATGACAACTTCGGCGCGGCCATGCAGGCGTTCCATTTCCTCTTGCCAGACCGCCATCTTGTCGAGCTCGTGATCGCCGGGCTTCTCGCGCTCCTTATAATATTCCTCCCGGAACACGAACATCACCACATCCGCGTCCTGCTCGATGGAGCCGGATTCGCGCAGGTCCGACAGCTGCGGGCGCTTGTCTTCGCGGTTCTCCACCTGGCGGCTGAGCTGGGAGAGTGCGATGACCGGAATGTCGAGCTCTTTGGCGATCGCCTTGAGACCCATCGTGATCTCGGAGATCTCGTTGACACGGTTTTCGCTCTTGCCGGTGCCACGCACCAGCTGGAGGTAGTCGATGATCAGTACGTCGAGACCATGCGTCCGTTTGAGCCTGCGCGCGCGCGCAGCGAGCTGGCTGATGGGCAGGGCGGGCGTGTCGTCGATGTAGAGCGGACAGGCCTCCAGCGCCTTGGCGGCGTCGACGAAACGGCGAAACTCGGCCTCCGTCATATCGCCTGCACGGATCTGTTGGGACGGAATTTCGGAGGCTTCGGACAGGATCCGCGCGGCGAGCTGCTCGGCGCTCATCTCGAGGCTGTAGAAACCCACGACGCCGCCATCGACCGCCCCTTCGCTGCCATCGGCCAGCGTGCCGCGCTTGTAAGCCTTTGCAACGTTGAAGGCGATGTTGGTCGCCAGCGATGTCTTGCCCATCGACGGGCGGCCCGCAAGGATCAGCAGGTCCGAGCGGTGCAGGCCCCCCAGTTTCTTGTCCATGTCGATCAGGCCGGTCGAGACGCCGGAGAGGCCGCCATCCCGCTGGTAGGCGGCGTTGGCGACATTAACTGCGTCCGTTACCGCCTTGAGAAAGCTCTGGAAACCGCTCTCGACCTGACCCTGTTCGGCAAGTTTGTAGAGGGCCTGCTCGGCCTCCACGATCTGCTCGCGCGGCTCATTGGCGACGTCGACGCTCGCGGCTTTGGCGGCGATGTCGCGCCCCAGCGCGATCAGGTCGCGGCGCACCGCCAGATCGTAGATCATCTGCGCATAGTCGCGCACGGCGAAGGCCGAGATCGCCGCACCGGCCAGCCGCGCGAGATAGGTCGGCCCGCCCAGCTCCTTGAGCCCCTCGTCATCCTCCATGAACGCCTTGAGCGTGACCGGGCTTGCGAGGTTGTTCTTGGCGATGCGGGCGGCGGCAATCTCGAAGATGCGCGCATGCACGGGATCGTAGAAATGCTTTGGCCCGATGATGGAGGCGACGCGGTCATAGACGTCGTTATTGGTCAGGATGGCGCCCAGCAACTGCTGTTCGGCCTCGATGGAATGGGGCATCGTCTCGGGCGCCTGCACGGCGATTCCTGTCGTGTTCAGCGATGAGATTTCGTTCATGTCCTACCCCGTTTTGTCCCGCCGCCGTCTTAGCGGCGGGGGCATGGGCGCGCAAATTGTATGTTTCTGTGGATAAACCTCGGCGAAGGTCCGCGCACCCACATCTTGCGATGCGGAGCGGTACTGCGTCAAGTTGTTGTGTCAGCTCTTGCGCGCGTCCTGCCATTCACGGGGAGAATTCAGGAAGTTTTCCACCTCCGCCAGGGTGCCGTTGGGGAAGGCTTCTTGCGTTTTGGCCTCCGCCAGAACGTCCCACCAGGTGCACAGGTGGTGCAGCTCAACTCCGTGATCGCCCAGCGTCTTTTTGGTCTGCGGAAAGATGTCGTAGTAGAAGATGACGGCGGTGTGCCCGCAGGTGGCGCCGGTCTCGCGAATCGCGTCCACGAAGCTCAGCTTGGAGCCGCCGTCGGTCGTCAGATCCTCGACCAGCAGGACGCGCTGACCTTCGCTCATATTGCCCTCGATGCGCGCATTCCTGCCGTAGCCCTTGGGCTTCTTGCGAACATATGTCATCGGCAGGGCCATCCGTTCGGCCACCAGCGCCGCGAAGGGGATGCCCGCCGTCTCACCGCCCGCGATGTTGTCGAACGCCTCGAAACCTGCGTTGCGCATCACGGTCACGGTCAGGAAATCCATCAGTGTCGCACGGATGCGCGGGTAGGAGATGAGCTTGCGGCAGTCGATGTAGCTGGGTGAGGGCAGGCCGGAGGCCAGTGTATAGGGCTCATCGGTGTTGAAGTTCACCGCGCCGATCTCCAGCAGCATGCGGGCGGTCAGGCGGGCCATTTCGGCGGCATCGGGATAGCTGGTGGGGATCATCGGGGGCTGGTCCTTGGGGTCAGGCATCGGATTGGGTTGAGCGGCAAAATAAAGTCAGGCGCTCCAGTGCAGGGGCATCTGCGGATCGAAGACGGTCACGGCGCCCTCTGGCGTGTCGATCCGGGGCGGGAATGTCGCGTCCTTGCGGACCAGCGTAAGCGTCTGCTCGTTCACCGGGAGGCCGTAGAAGGCAGGGCCGTGCAGCGAGGTAAAGCCTTCGAGCCGGTCGAGCGCACCGTCCTGTTCAAAGACTTCGGCAAGGATCGACATCGTATTGGCGGCGGTGAAGCAGCCTGCACAGCCGCAGGGCAGCAGCTTGTTCGCGTCCGTATGCGGCGCGGAGTCGGTGCCCAGAAAGAAGCGCGCATCGCCGGAGGTCGCAGCGGCGCGCAGGGCGAGGCGGTGCTCCTCGCGCTTGGCCACGGGCAGGCAGTAGTAGTGTGGACGGATGCCGCCCGCCAGGATGTGGTTGCGGTTGATCACCAGGTGGTGCGTGGTGATCGTGGCGCCGAGGTTGGCGCCATTGGCGCGGACATAATCAACCGCATCTGACGTCGTGATATGCTCCATCACCACGCGCAGGCCTTCGTGGCGGCGACGGATCGGGTCGAGCACGCGCTCGATGAACACGGCCTCGCGGTCGAAGATATCCACCTGCGCATCGGTCACTTCACCATGGGTGCAAAGCGGCAGGCCGATCTCGGCCATTTTCTCCAGCACGGTTGAGACGTTGTCGAAGTTGCTCACGCCGGAGGCGGAGTTCGTGGTCGCCCCGGCGGGGTAGAGCTTGACGGCGGTGACCAGACCGTCTGGCATGGGCTGCGGCGACGTCCGCGGGGTCTGTATCTTCGGTGAGGTAGAGCGTCATCAGCGGCGTGAAATCATGGCCTTCGGGCAGCGCCGCCATGATCCGGTCGCGGTAGGCGCGCGCATCGGCGGCGGTGACCACGGGCGGCACCAGATTGGGCATGATGATCGCGCGGGCGAAGGTGCGCGAGGTATGGGGCAGCACGGCGCGCAGCATGTCGCCATCGCGCAGGTGCAGGTGCCAGTCGTCGGGACGGCGGATCGTGAGCGTTTGTGTCATGCACCGCGTGCTAGCACGCAGTGTCAGGCCGCGCTAGCCGTCATCGCCCTCGGCGCCGGTCTGCGCGGCGGCAAGGCGGCGCGCAAAACGCGGCGCGTGCATCCGGGAGGTCACGTTGCGCGCCAGTGCAAGCGCCAGAGTCTCGCGGCCCGCGCCATCCAGCGCCGCGAGGAGATTGCGCAGGTAGGGCGGATGGCTGCGCCGCGCGCGCATCATGCGGGCAAAGTCGAGCGGATCCAGCGGCCCCTCGGCAATCGCCAGCAGCAACGGCTCGAGTTGTTCCATTTCCAGCAGGTCGGTCTGGATCGCATCGCCCATGAAGCGCAGGCGCAGCTTGCGCGTGTTGGGGCGGGTGAACAGCGCGGCATGCATCGCATCGAGCGTCTCCCGCGGGTCATAGACCACATAGGCGGCATCGGCGCCGTCGAGCATGTCGGGGGCATAGCCGTAGCGGGAGGTGAAATCGGTGCGCCGCATGTCGGTAAAGCGGTTGTCCCATTCGGCGATCACGCGGGTCGAGCGTCGCCTGCGGCTGCACGGCCAGCACACGCGCGCCGGGGGAGGCCACGGAGTAGGCGGCGGCGGCATAGCCGCAGGGACCGGCACCGTAGAAGATAACCCGGTCGAATTCGTCGAAGAACCCGTCATCGATCAGCCGGTCGAAATAGCCATAGACCGTGCGGTCGCGAAACCACGTGTCACCGTTGGAGATGATGCAAAGGCTCGACCAGTCATGGCCGAGCATCATCTCCCAACCCAGCGGTTGGGCCAGCGAGGACAGCGCGGGAATGCCCTGAAGGGTCTCGAAGCTCACCAGCAGGGTCGCGGATTTCTCGATGAAGGCGGCATAGTGGCGCTTGCCCAGATCGCTCGAAGTAGCCGTCGGGATCGCATAGTTCCTCCACCGCGCCGAGCCAGTCGGCGGTCTTCATGCCGGCAAGCGACGTATCGAAGTTCAGACTTTCATCGGCCATGGCTGCGTCCTCAATCCTGTCCACATGGCGTAGGGTGCATGCGGTGTCGGGAGGGGTGTAGCAAGGCAATGGGGCGAAATTGCGGAAAATGCGCGCGAAATCAGGGCAGGGATTTGCCCAGGTTGGCGTGGTGGATCATGAAATGTGCCGCTTCACGCGCCACCGGGCGCGAGGGGGCGGTCATCAGCAACCGGCCAAAGAGCGCCCGAAAAGGCTCCTCCTGCAGAAGCGTCTCGAAGCGGGCCACGCGCCAGGCACTCGCCGCCTTGTGCAGCCGGGCTAGCTCTGCGTCCGCCATCAGTTCGGCAAGCGCCTGCGCGCGCGGGGCGGCAAGGCTGCGGATGCTGAGATCCTCGTCGGTGTTGAAATTGCGCTCCACCCAGTAATCGAGGCCGAGCAGGTCGTCGCTGTGCACGGCGCGGCCGCGATCGGCCTTGAGTACGAAGCTCTCCATCGCGCCGAGCGGGTAGTGGTTGAGTTGCACCAGCCCGTAGTTGTCCTGTCCGAAATTTGAGAAAATCCGTTTGCTGACAAAAGGTTCAGCAAGCGGCGCGCCATTGCCGTCAAACCAGCGCGCATCGCCGAGCCTGCCCTTGAGCGGGTCGCGCGGGCGGTGAACGCCGGGTTTGCGGTAGATCCCGTCATTGCGGTAGAATGTCTTGAACATCGCGGCGCGCCAGGGCCAGTGCATCACGGCAGGTGCGGCACGGGTAAAAGTCTCCAGCACCGGCGCGTCGCTGTAGCGGACCTGATCGTTTGCACCGAAGAGCCGCCAGGTGAGGGTGATCGCCGTCGCCTCCGGCAGGGCGGCCAGCAGTGCTGACAGCGTATGATCCCCGCAGTGGATGTTGACGAACTCGTCGATGTCGAGCGGCAGGATCCAGTCCGCGCGCTTCACGGCGGGATGTGTGGCTGCGGCCTTGAGGGCGGTGAACTGGATCCCGCCCTTTTGGTAGGGGCCGTCGTTGCGCAGATGCGTGAGTTGCCCCAGCGCCTCCAGCCGGTCCAGCATGGTGTCGGTGCCGTCCTGACAGTCGTTCGAGAACACGAGGAAGTCCGTGAAGCCCACCGCGCGGTGATGGGCGAGCCATTCCAGCAGGAATGCGCCCTCGTTGCGCACGCATAAAATGGCGAGGTGGCGCATGCTACCGTTCCCCTGCGACGTGGGCCGCGTGCCGCGCGCCGCCGTGTCGGCGCAAGCGCCCCTCTGCCCGGCCGCTCATCTCAGCTTTCCATGTCGAGCGCGAGGGCGTAGGCCACACGCTCCGTCTCGGTGAGTTTCACGGCCAGTGCGTCGCGGTAGAGGTCGGCGAATTCGGGGTTCAGATGCAGTTCCGCCGCCTTGGCGCGATGCCATTCGAGCCCGCTCTGGTGCCAGTTGCGCAGGGTGTCGTCCTCCATCAGGCGGTCGTATTCGGCGCGCAGGCGCGGCACGTTGCGCTTGATCGTGATATCGCGGAAGTCGGACCAATCCATGCGGATCCAGTAGTTGATCCCGATGGAGCGGTCCACATGCAGCGCTCGGCCGCGCTGGCGTTTGATCAGGAAACTCTCTGCCGACCGCAGGGCATAGTGGTTGAGCTGCAACAGGTCATAACCAATTGATTTCTTAGAGGAACGCCAGCCGTTCTTGGCGACTTCGCGGGTCATTTCCTTGCCGGATCCGTTCACCCATTTCACGCGGTCCTCAAAGTCCTTGTCGAGCTTGTTGGGTCGGTGGCAGGAGATTTTCTCATAGGCGCCGATGTTCTTGAACATCGTCTTGAAGCCCCAGACCGTATGCGGCTTGGGGCAGAACTTGGGCGCGCACGCGTCGAATTGCTCGATCACGAAATCATCGCTGAGCTCGGTGACCCCGTTATGGCCAAAGAGCCGCCAGGTCATCGCGACATTGGTGGCATCCGGCACCGCGGCGAGGAAATCCTGCACCGTGCCATTGCCGCAGCGCACGTTCATGAACTCGTCCACGTCGATGTGGATGATCCATTCAGCGTTCTTGATCACCGGCTCCTCGAGCGCGCAATTGAGCGCGTGCTGTTGGGGTGAGTTGCCCTCCCAGTCGTCGTTGTTGCGATGCTCGAGGATGCCCATTGCCTGCAAACGGTCGAGGATCTCCGTCGTGCCGTCCTCGCAACCGTTTGTGTAGATGAGGAAATTATCGATCCCGATGGCGCGGTGGTAGGCGACCCATTCGATGATGTAGGGCGCCTCGTTCTTCATGCAGCCGACGATGACATTGCCGCTGTTGCCCTCGGGCAGGACACGCGGGGCGACGGGGGCATAAGCGGCGGCGAGCGCCTCCTCGTTGACCGATCCCATCTTGTTGTGCGGCGCAAAGGGGGAGCTGCGCAGCTTTTCATAATTCTGCACCGCGAGCGGCGGCATCAGCGCGCGCGCACTGACGCTGAGTTCATTGGGGGCGTCCGCCTCGCTGCGGGGATTCGCTTGCCGCTGGGGCTTGGGCGTATCGGCGACGCTGCCCGCAAGTTGCACCAGATCGGCATTGCGCTTGTGCTGCTCCTCGCGGGTGGCCTTGTCGATGCGCCACATGAAGCCCAGCAGGTATTGCGAGGGGCGAAAGCCGAAGAGCGGGTCGGCCTCGGACCATGTTCCCTTGGCGCGCGGCCCCTTGAACGTCTCGGGTCTGAGGCCCTTGTGTGCCTTCAACAGCGTCTTGAGCCCCGGTGCAAAGTGTCGCGTGACCGGATGCAACGCGGCGAGGTCGAGCGGCGGGCCCTCCACGGCCACCTCCTGCACGAACCCGCGCCACAGCTGACGTGGCAGGATGCGCTGGCGGCTGGCCAGCACCTGCAGGATGAGCGCATTGAGTTGGCGGCCGCGGGCGAGGGCGGCCTCGGGTGCGTGGGCGGGCAGCACGATCTCCTCCGCCCTGCCGAATGATTGCTCGATCCCGAAGGCCTCCGAGATGGCATCGGTCACCGCGGCGCTGGCAAACACCTCCTCGTCGTAGCTGTGCAGGGCGACCTCATCAAACGTGCCCTGCCAGAAGGCCGCAAGGGCAGGCAGGTCGAGCCAGTGATTGGGCGCCTGCGTCTCGGCGAACACCCCTGCGGCGGGGTCGATGGCGGGGCATGCATCCAGGGCCGCCTGCCACCAGCTTTCGCTGCCTGCGAGATCCAGCTCCGCCTGCAGGGAAATCCCGCGGCCCTCCAGCACCTGTGCGGCATAGGCACGGCCCAGCATCCGGGTCGGCAGATCCACATGCGCCACGATGCGGATGTCACCGGACAGGGGCGCCAGCATATCGCGCAGACGCGCAAGCTCGCTCTCGCTGCGCAGGCCGGAGCCGAGCTGCGTGCAGGACAGGATGAGCGTGTCGGGCCGGTGCTGGGCCACCTCGCGCGCAAGATCTGCCACCACCGCGTCGCGCAGCTCAGCCTGCGTTTGCGGTGCGATGTAGCCGCGATTGAAGCGCAGCGGGTCCACATGGCCGGGATCTGTCGCGGCCATGAAGAGCCTTGTGTGGTTCTTGTTGCCCGGGCTGCGGGCAAAGAGGACGCCCGCGCGCAAGAGCTGCTCGCGCTTGTCCGCGAGGACCGACTGAATGCGCCCGGCACTGACTTCTTCCGGGCCGATATGGAGGTATATGCGCATCAGCCTGCCTTGTTGTTTGCATTGGCCTGACCCCACCAAGTGAGGTCGGCGCCAAGATGTTCGGCCACCGCCGCCCGGGAGCCTGCATCGGCTACATCATATTCGAGATATGACGGATCCCCGGCAAAAATGGCGGCCAGATGGGCGTAATGCCCGTCGATCCACTGGATCCGCTCGCGGCTCGTCTCGCCGTAGCCTTCGGGCAGACCCGGAATGTCGGGATGCTGGCAGGCGGTCCGTGCCGAGATCGGACCAGGCCAGCATGGACTGCGAGACGTCCCAGCTGTCGCGCCGCGAGGCGAGGAAGAGCACCTGCGGGTGATGCCGACGGATGGCGTCGATGAGCGCGAAATCCATCTGCGGCCAGAGCGATTTGCCCTGCCGCAGGCAGCTGAGCTCGGTCAGGGCGTTGAAATCCTCAAAGAGCGCGCCGGGATCGCCGCTGTCGAAATAGCCGCGGTAGAGCAGATCGGCGACGAAAGCATCGCGCAGCGCCGCCGATTGCGTCTGGCGCGGGCGAATGCGGTGATCGGCCACGCGGTAGCCTGCGATCTTGAGCGCGCGCGCGAGCGAGGTCGTGCCTGTCTTGGGCAAGCCCAGATTGACCACCCTGAGCGTGCTCATGCGGCACCCTCCAGCAGGCCGAGTGCGCGTAGCATCTCTTCCTCCTGCGGCGGCAGCTTGGAGGCGGTGCGTAGCTGTGCCTGCATGGCGCTGTAGTCGTCACGCTCCAGCAGGGCATCGCGGCGCGCAAGATGGGCCGCGACACAGGCATCATGCAGTGCCGCGATCCTGCCTTCGGCTTTCAGCGCGTCCATGCGGGCGGTCAGGGCAGGCAGGTGGTGCTGGATCGACAGATCCTCCCACGCGGGATCATTGCGCTCGCGCCAATAGGTATCGTCGAACGCGCGGTTCTCACGGTTCACATCGCCGCGGTCGTTCTTGACCAGATAGCTGTCGAGGCTGCGCAGCGCATAGTGGTTGAGCGTGGCAAAAGCCCGCGCGCCGCGCGCGGGAAAGCGGCGGATGCGGCGCGGGTTGGCCGCCACGAGGAAGCGGTGCGGCACGGCACGGCCCGATCCGTCGGTCCAGCGCGGGCGCTGCTTCTTGTTGACCTTGGGTTGGAAGAAGGGGCGGTGGGCGCCGTAGTACTGCAAAGGAAAATCATTGCGCACCAGAGTCTTGACCTCGATCGCCGCCTCGCCGCACCAGATGTCGGGATTGTGGCTGCGGGTGAACTGCGCGATGACCGGCTTGTCCTCGAACCGCTCGATGTCGTTGTTGGCGAAGAACTGGAAGTTGAGGCTGATCGCCTGGCAGTCGCCGCAGGCCGCGATGAGGGCTGCAAGGCTGCGATCACCGACGTGGATGTTTGGAAACTCGTCAACGTCCGCCACCCAGACCCAATCGGCTTGCGTCACGACCGCCTGCTTCTTGGCGTCCTTGAGCGCCTCCATTTGATAATTCCGCCCCTCGGCGGGGTTGGGAAGATGGGTGACATGGCCCAGCTCCGCCAGTGCATCGAGCAGCACGTCGGTACCGTCATCGCAATCGTTGGAGTAGAACAGGAAATCCGTCACGCCGATGCATTGGTGGTAGGCGATCCATTCAAGCAGAAACGGCCCCTCGTTCTTCACACAGGTCACGGCCGTGATCCTCAGGTCATCCGCCATGGCACGCCTTTCGGGGTGCGGGTGCACGGTGCTGTCGCCCAACCATATCCGCCTCTTGTCCGGGTTTCGGTGCCGTTATGGCCCATCACCTCTTATTTGCTCGTTAAAACATGCCAGCTTGCTCCGAATCCGTCAATCTTTCGACACGAGGCGAGCATTTCGCCGTGACATATCTATCATTGCCGCCTTGACCCCGCGGAGCGGCAATGGCCTTGTGAGCGTGCAACAGGGCGGGAGGCAAAAGGGCATGGGCGATATCTCATCCATAGATGCGGTGCAAAAACTGCTGGGCGATCAAGGCTATGTCTGTGGCCGCCCGCTGGCCACGGTGGTGTTTCTGAGCCTGACGCTGGGCCGTCCGCTGTTTCTGGAGGGCGAGGCGGGCGTGGGCAAGACCGAGATCGCCAAGGCGCTGGCGGCGGCACTCGGGCGGCGGCTCATCCGGCTGCAATGCTACGAAGGGCTGGATGCCTCCTCGGCGGTCTATGAGTGGAACTTTGCCGCGCAGATGGTCGCGATCCGCACGGCGGAGGCCACCGGTGCCGATGACCGCGCCGCGCTCAACGCCGAGCTTTTCAGCGATGAGTTCCTGATCGAGCGTCCGCTGCTGCAGGCGCTGCGCCCGGATGCAAACGGCCCTCCGATCCTGCTCATCGACGAGCTCGACCGCACCGATGCGCCCTTCGAGGCCTTCCTGCTGGAAGCGCTGAGCGATTTCCAGATCACGATCCCCGAGATGGGGACCATCAGGGCGGCGGAGCCGCCCATCGTCATCCTGACGTCCAACCGCACCCGCGAGGTGCATGACGCAATCAAGCGGCGGTGCCTGTATCACTGGGTCGATTACCCCGATTTCGAGCGCGAGATGGAGATCCTGCAGGCACGCGCACCCGAGGCCGCCGGAGCACTCAGCCGCGAAGTGGTGGCTTTCGTGCAGCGCCTGCGCACGGAGGATCTGTTCAAGAAACCCGGCGTGGCCGAAACCATCGACTGGGCCAAGTGCCTGCTGGCGCTCGATGTGCTGACGTTGAGCCCGGAGGTGATCGCCGACACGCTCGGCGCCGTGCTGAAGTATCAGGACGACATCGCAAAACTGCAGGGCTCGGAAGCCAAGCGCATCCTCGACGAGGCACGTGCAAGCCTCGACGCATGATGGTTTTCATTTCCTTGTCCTTGAACTGCACCCCTGACCCACAGCCCGCGCGGACGGTTGCGTATGGTTGAGCACATCCCCCTCGAGCTGCCCGAGCATCCGCGCCTTGCTGGCAACATCACCCATTTCGCCCGCGCTCTGCGCCGCGGCGGCATGCCGATCGGGCCGGGTCGGGTGATCGACGCGATCCGCGCGGTGGAGGCGGCGGGCTTCACCGACAAGCGGGATTTCTACTGGACGCTGCATGCGTGTTTCGTGAACCGGCCCGAGCAATCGCGCGCATCTTTGCGCAGCTCTTCCGGCTCTACTGGCGCGATCCGCGGTATCTGGAGCATATGATGGCCGCGATGCTGCCCGCAATCCGCGGCGTGCAGGAGGAGCGCCCCGCGCAGGCCGCCGAAAAGCGCGCGGCAGAGGCGCTTCTGGACGGTGCGGAGGCGCCGCCGCGCGATGAGGCGGCGCAGACCCCTGAGGAGGACGCGCTCATCGAGGTGGATGCCTCGCTTACCATGTCCGGGTCCGAGCGGCTCAAGACGCTCGATTTCGAGCTGATGAGCCTTGCGGAGGTGGCGCAGGCCAAGCGGATGCTGGCACGGCTCAGCCTGCCGATCAGGCCGCTGCCCTCGCGCCGGTCCGCGCCGAGCTTCGGGCAGGGCGGTGTCGATGCCGCGCGGTCGCTGCGCGCGGCCCTGCGCCGGGGTGGGGAGATGAATGCGCTGGCACTCAAGAAGCCGAAGGAGCGTTGGCCGAATCTCGTGGCGCTTTGCGACATCTCGGGATCGATGAGCCAGTACAGCCGGATCATCCTGCATTTCCTGCACGCGGTCGCCAACGAGCGCGGGGCGGGCTGGGCGCAGGTACATGCCTTTACCTTCGGCACGCAGCTTACCAATATCACGCGGCATTTGCGCACGCGCGATGTGGATGCCGCGCTCAAGGCGGCGGGCGCGCAGGCGCAGGATTGGGAAGGCGGTACGCGCATCGGGCGCTGTATCGCGGCGTTCAACCGCGACTGGTCGCGGCGGGTGCTGGGGCAGGGTGCCGTGGTGCTGCTCATCACCGACGGGCTCGACCGCGACGACCCTGATGCGTTGGAGCGTCAGATGCAACGCCTGCACCTGACGGCGCGGCGTGTCATCTGGCTGAACCCGCTCCTGCGCTGGGACGGGTTTGCGCCGAAGGCGGCGGGCATCCGTGCGATGCTGCCCCATGTGGACAGCTTTCGCGCAGGACATTCCATCGCTTCGCTCGAGGCGCTGGCAGCGGCGATTTCACGGCCCGACGATGTGGGCGAGAAGGCCCGGCTGATGCGCGAAATCGGGGCCGGGTAGGGGGCGCTGCCCCCTTGGCGCAAGCGCCAATTCCCCCGGAGGGTTTAAGGCCAAGAAAGATAGAGGGGCGCTAGGCCACGGCTTGCGCGAAGCTGGCGCGGTAGAGCGTGCTGAGGTCTTTGAGGGGTGCTGCGCTGTCGCCGAACGCGATGGTGTCGCCGCCGAAGCGGCCGACCTCGCGGAGCGCAAGACCTGCCGCATCCGCGGCGCGGCGCAGTACATCAACATCTGCCGGGGCTGCCGCCAGAAGATAGCGTGCCTGATCCTCTCCGAAGAGCGCAGCCGTGTCTTCGCTCTCCAGCGCGAGGCCCAGCTGCGCATGATCCGCCATCTCGAAGGCGGCAAGCGCCAGCCCGCCATCCGACAGATCGGTGCAGGCGGCGATGAGGGCGTGATGGGCGCGGATGAACTCGCCGTGGGCAGCCTCTGCGGCCAGATCGACGGGCGGTGCATCGCCCTCGGCACGCCCGAAGGCCTCTGCCAGCAGGGCGGATTGGCCGAGATGGCCTCTCGTCTCGCCCAGCACCAGGGCGACATGGCCCGTGGCTACCTCGAAACCGATGATCTCTGCGCTGGTCTTTAACAGGCCCACGGCGCCGATGGTGGGTGTGGGCAGGATCGCGGCGCCGTCGGTCTCGTTGTAAAGCGAAACGTTGCCGGACACGATCGGCATGTTCAGGGCGGCCACGGCTTCGCCGATGCCCTTGATGGCGCCGACGAACTGGCCCATGATCCGCGGCTTTTCGGGATTGCCAAAATTAAGGTTGTCGGTGGTGGCGAGCGGCGTGGCCCCCACGGCGGTCAGGTTGCGGTAGGCTTCCGCAACGGCCTGCTTGCCACCCTCCACCGGGTTCGCATGCACGTAGCGCGGTGTCACGTCGGAGGTGAAGGCGAGCGATTTGTCGGTGCCGTGGATGCGGATGATGCCCGCCCCCCAGCCCGGTGTGCGCGCGCTGTCGGCCATGACCATGGTGTCATATTGCTCATAGACCCATGATTTGGCGGCGTAGTTGGGCGAGGCGAGCAGCGCCTTGAGGCCGGTGACCGGGTCGATTTCGATCTTCTGCGTGAGTGGCTCTGCCTGGGGCGTCGGCTCCCAGGGGCGGTCGTATTCGGGGGCGGTGCCTGAGAGCGCTTTGAGGGGCAGGTCCGCCTTTACCTCGCCATGTAGGCGAATGAGAAAGCGGTCTTCGGCGATGGTCTCGCCCACGATGGCGAAGTCGAGGTCCCATTTGTCGAAGACCGCCTTGGCCTGCGCTTCGAGTTCGGGCCGCAGGACCATGAGCATGCGCTCCTGGGATTCGCTCAGCATCATCTCGTAGGCAGTCATGTTGATCTCGCGCACTGGCACCTTTTCGAGATCGAGGATCACGCCGAGGTTGCCCTTGTCGCCCATTTCGACCGCCGAGCAGGTGAGGCCCGCAGCGCCCATGTCCTGGATGGAGATCACAGCACCCGTTGCCATCAGCTCAAGCGTGGCCTCCATCAGGCGTTTCTCGGTGAAGGGATCGCCCACCTGCACGGTGGGGCGCTTTTCCTCGATGGTGTCGTCGAATTCCGCGGAGGCCATGGTTGCGCCGCCGACGCCGTCACGGCCCGTCTTCGCGCCCAGATAGACCACGGGCATGCCCACGCCGGAGGCTGCGGAATAGAAGATCTTGTCCGCGTCCGCGAGGCCCGCCGCGAAGGCGTTGACGAGGCAATTGCTGTTATAGGCCTTGTCAAAGCGGACCTCGCCGCCGATGCAAGGCACGCCGAAGCAGTTGCCGTAACCGCCGACACCTGCAACCACGCCGTGCACCAACTGGCGCGTCTTGTGGTGCGCGAGCTCCCCGAAGCTGAGCGAGTTCATCGCGGCGATGGGGCGCGCGCCCATGGTGAAGACGTCGCGCAGGATGCCACCGACGCCGGTCGCGGCGCCTTGGTAGGGTTCGATGTAGGAGGGGTGGTTGTGGCTCTCCATCTTGAAGACGACGGCCTGTCCGTCGCCGATGTCGACCACACCCGCATTCTCGCCCGGCCCGCAGATCACCTGCGGACCTTTCGTGGGCAGGGTCCGGAGCCATTTCTTGGAGGATTTGTAGGAGCAATGCTCGTTCCACATGGCGGAGAAAATGCCGAGCTCGGTGAAGCTCGGGGTGCGCCCGATCAGATCCAGGATGGTCTGGTATTCGCTGTCGCTCAGGCCGTGGGCGGCGATGATGTCCTTGGTGATTTCAGGCTCTGACATGGTGTGCTCCCCGCAGGCGTCGATTTGGCCCCTGTCTTAGGGCAGGAGCGGTCAGGGGGGAAGGGGCCTTTGCGCGCGTCTAGCCATCGCGGGCGGCGCCACGGGCAAATGATTGCTGGGCTTTGGACAAAAAAAGACCGGGCACGATGGCCCGGCCAAGTCCAACAGGGAGGTATAAGGACGGCACGGGAAGGTGCCGCGACCCTTATGACGGTGAATTAAGTCGCGGCCTGCTCACAATCAAGGCGGAATCGGAACGCGGATTAACATGGCCGCTATGCATCTATTGCATAGCTTGCAGGCACGCTTTGTCCGGGCTTATGCCTGCTTGAGCTGGCGGCGGTAGGTGATGATTTCATCCTGCACGAAATCGCGGAAAGCCGCGACGCGCTTGGACTGTCGCAGCTCTTCGGGATAGGCGAGGAACACCGGTACTTCGGCGGATTCCACATCCTCCAGCACGCGCACCAGATCGGGAAAGTCCTGCGTGAGGTAATCGGGCAGTACGCCGATGCCGAGGTTGTTGAGCACGCCCTGCAGAACGCCGAAATAGTTGTTCACCGTCAGCATTGATTTCATGTCATACATCAGCAGTTGCTGGATCAGGCTCAGCCCCGCGCCCACCTGGTTGCTGGAGGTGCTCTGGCAGATCAGGCGGAAGTTCGAGATATCCTCGATCACGGTGGGGGTGCCGTTGATGCGCAGGTATTCGGGGCTGGCGAATAGGCACATCCGCACCGTCATCAGGCGCTTGCGCACAAGATCGGCCTGTGAGGGCTCCTTAAGCCGGATGGCGACATCGGCTTCGCGCATCGGCAGGTCGAGCACGCGCTCCTCTAGCATCAGATCGACCTTGAGATCGGGGTACTTGTCGTAGAGTTTCGACAGGCGCGGGGCGAGCCAGAGCGTGCCGAAGCCCGTGGTCGTGGTCACGCGCAGCTCGCCAAAGACCTCCTCCTCGCTGTCGCGGATGCGCGCGGCGGCGGTGTCGAGACGTTTGTTCATCGCCTTGGTGGCGTCGAACAGAAGCTCGCCCTGCTCGGTCAGAATCAACCCGCGCGCGTGGCGGTGAAAGAGGTTGGTGTTGAGCTGTTCCTCGAGCCCGCGCACCTGGCGGCTTACGGCGGATTGCGACAGGTTGAGCTTGTCCCCCGCATGGGTGAGCGAGCCCGCGTCGGCCACTGCATGAAAAATTCGCAACTTGTCCCAGTCCATGGTCCACCTTTCCGGTTGCCCGACCCATACCCGATGGACAGGATAAGACATAGCCCTGCACATAGGGGAAAATTGTTTCAAATGCATTAGATGCTATACAGGTCAGCAAATATGACCTATTGTGCTGTGATACTATGCATGTTGAGATGAGTCTTCGGGGCTCGCTGGTTTCTTGGGAGGGACACCATGACAACGCAGAAGATTTCACTGAATGACCGCTTCGATCTCACCAAGAGCCCGGTGCTGCTGAACGGCACGCAGGCGCTGGTGCGGGTCATGCTGATGCAGGCCGCACGCGACCGCGCGGCGGGGTTGAACACTGCGGGGCTGGTGACGGGCTACCGCGGATCGCCGCTGGGTGCTGTGGATCTGCAGATGATGCGCGCGCAAAAACAGCTCACCGAGCACAACGTCACCTTCCAGGCCGGGCTCAACGAAGATCTGGCCGCGACGGCCCTGTGGGGCGCGCAGCAGGCGGAGCTGCGCGGCGAGGGCAAGTACGATGGCGTCTTTGGGCTGTGGTACGGCAAGGGGCCGGGGGTGGACCGCTCGGGCGACGTGATGCGTCACGCCAACATGGCGGGCAGCTCCAAACATGGTGGCGTGATCATGGCGATGGGCGATGACCATACCGGCGAATCCTCCACCGTGCTGCACCAGTCGGAATTCGCCATGGTCGATGCCTATATGCCCGTAGTCTCCCCCGCGGGCGTGCAGGAAATCCTCGATTACGGGCTCTATGGTTGGGCGTTGTCGCGGTATGCGGGCATCTGGGTCGGGCTCAAGACGATGAAGGACACGGTCGAGGTCACTTCGGTGGTGAACGGCGATCCGCACCGGCTGCAGTTCGTGACGCCGGAGTTCGAGATGCCCAAGGGCGGCCTCAACATCCGGTTGGTGGACGACCGGATCGAGCAGGAGCGGCGGCTCATCGACTACAAGCGCTATGCGGCGGAGGCCTTTGCCCACGCCAACCGGATCGACAAGCGCGTCTGGGGCAAGCCGGGCGCCAAGATCGGCTTTGTCGCGGCGGGCAAGAACTATCTTGACCTCGTGCATGCGATGAGCCTTCTGAACATTGACGCGAACGAGGCGGAGCGGCTCGGCATCACGACCTACAAGGTCGGCCAGACCTGGCCGCTCAACATGCGCGGGCTCACGGAGTGGGCCGAAGGGCTCGACCTCATCATCGTCGTGGAGGAAAAGCGCAAGCTGATCGAAGTGCAGATCAAGGAGGCGCTTTTCGACCGGACGGACCGTCCGCGGGTCTTTGGCGGGACCAAGGAGGGGCATGAGTTCTTCTCCGCCGCATGGGCGCTCGACCCGGTGGATATCGCCCAGAAACTCGGCGATGTCCTCTGCGAAGAAGGCCGCGGGACGGACGGTGTACGCGCGGGCCTGTCGGAGATTTCCGAGGCCAAGCGCGCGGACAACACCGAGGAGCTTGCCGGTCGCTTGCCCTATTTCTGCTCGGGGTGTCCGCACAACACATCCACCAAGGTTCCCGAGGGCAGCCGCGCCTATGCGGGCATCGGCTGTCACTTCATGGCGCAGTGGATGGACCGGGAGACGCTCGGCTACACCCATATGGGTGCGGAGGGGGCGAACTGGATCGGCGAGGCGCCGTTTTCGACCACGCCGCATGTGTTCCAGAACCTCGGCGACGGCACCTACAACCATTCGGGCATTCAGGCGATCCGCGCTGCCGTGGCCGCAAAGACTAACATCACCTACAAGATCCTCTTCAACGATGCGGTCGCGATGACCGGGGGCCAGCACAACGAGGGCGACCTGGATGCCGCGCGCATCGTGGCAGAGCTCAAGGCGATCGGGATCAAGGATCTGGTCGTGGTCTACGACGAGAAGGAGGACGTCGATTTCGCCGCCTTCAAGGGCGTGCCGACCCATGAGCGGGCGGAGCTGCAAAACGTGCAGACGCGGCTGGCGAAGGTCGAGGGCGTGAGCGCCATCGTCTATATCCAGACCTGCGCCGCCGAGAAGCGCCGCCGCCGCAAGCGCGGGCAGTTCCCCGATCCGGACAAGCGGCTCTTCATCAATACGGACGTCTGCGAGGGCTGTGGCGATTGCGGGGTGCAGTCGAATTGCGTCTCGCTCGTGCCCGCCGAGACGGAGCTCGGCCGCAAGCGCGCGATCGACCAATCCTCGTGCAACAAGGATTACTCCTGCATCAACGGCTTCTGCCCTTCCTTCCTGACGCTGGAGGGGGCGAAGGTCCGCAAGGAAGCCACCACGGAAGTGAAGATCCCGGATCTGCCGATGCCGGAGCTGCCTGCGATCCGCGGCACCTACAACGTCGTGATCACCGGGGTCGGAGGCACCGGCGTGGTGACCATCGGCGCCGTTCTGGCGCAGGCCGCGCAGATTGACGGCAAGGGCGCGGGCATGATGGAAATGGCCGGGCTCGCGCAGAAGGGAGGGGCCGTGAACATCCACTGCCGCCTGTCGGAGCGGCCCGAGGATATCTCTGCCATACGCGTGGCGACCGGCGAGTGCGATGCGCTCATCGGCGGGGATCTGGTGGTTTCGGCCGGGCACAAGACGCTCGGTCTCACCTCCACCGGTCGCACGGGCGCGGTGGTCAACAGCCACCAGATCATCACCGGCGATTTCACCCGCAACACCGAATTCCAGATGCCCTACGACCGGCTGGAGCTGGCGTTGCAGGCACGGATCAAGGACAAGCTGTCGCTGTTCGATGCATCCGACCTTGCCAAGGCGACGCTGGGCGATTCGATCTTCTCCAACATGATGATTTTCGGCGGTGCCTGGCAGCGCGGGCTCATTCCGCTGTCACTCGACGCGGTGCTGGAAGCAATCCGGCTTAATGGTGCGGCGGTCGAGCGCAACCTGCGCGCCTTTGAGCTGGGGCGTTGGGCAGTGCTCTATCCCGAGCAGGCGCAAGCGGTGCTGACGCCGAATGTGGTCGCGCTGCCAGAGACGCTGGAGGACAAGATCGCCTATCGCCACGATCATCTGGTGGCCTACCAGGGCAAGCGGCTCGCGAAGCGCTATTCGAAGATGCTGGAGGGTGTGACCAACCCGGCGGTGCGCGAAGCGGTGGCCGAAGGATATCATAAGCTTCTGTCCTACAAGGACGAATATGAGGTGGCGCGTCTGCTGCTGTCCTCGCGCGAGAAGGCGCAGGCGGAGTTCGAGGGCGATTTCAAGATGTCCTTCAACCTCGCCCCGCCGATGCTGTCGAAGATGGGACCGAACGGGCGCCCGATGAAACGCGAATTCGGCCCCTGGCTTGAACGGCCCCTGCGCCTGATGGCGCGGCTCAAGGCACTGCGTGGCACGCCGTTTGATGTGTTCGGCTACACCGCCGAGCGGCGGATGGAGCGGGCGCTGATCAAGCAGTATGAGGCGGACATGCGCGAGGTGCTGCCAAGGCTTGACGACGACACCCGCGAGGCGATCGTGGCGCTGGCGGCATTGCCGCTGCAGATCCGCGGTTTTGGCCCGGTGAAACAGGCGGCGGAGGCGAAGGCCGCCAAGCGGCGCGAGGAATTGCTGAGCGTGATCCGTGCGGGCGGTGCACCGCTTGCCAAGGCGGCGGAGTGATGTCGTAAAACTGTCATATCACCGCAGTAATACCGGAGGTAAAGGAGCCTCCCGATGTCCCTGATGCAGTCCATCCCCACGACCCGCGATATCAGCTACGCCCTGTCGGCGAAGTCGCGGGGCGGTAAGGCGCTGATACGCCTGATGGAGAATACCACGGGACGCATGTCACTGATCCGCCGCGTGAAGGGCTGCGAGGAAGAACTCGAGGCGGGGTCCAATTTCTTCGACGTGATGGTGGCGCGCTACGGTCTGAGCCTTGAGCTTGCGGGTGGGTCGCTGGGCTCCCTGCCAAGTGAGGGCCCGTTGGTGGTGATCGCCAATCATCCCTACGGCATCCTCGACGGGCTGATGATGGGCCATCTGCTCGCAGCGCGGCGGCCCGATTTCAGGATAATGGCGAATGCGGTGTTCTGCGGTGCGCCGTATCTGCACCGGCACCTGCTGCCGATTGACTTCGATCAGAGCCGCGAGGCGGTCGCGCTCAACCTCGCGACCCGCGCCAGCGCGCTGGACTATCTCGGTCAGGGCGGCGCGATCGGCATCTTTCCCGGCGGCACAGTGAGTACGGCTGCCACGCCCTTTTCGCGCCCGATGGATCCCAGCTGGCGGAGTTTCAGTGCACGGATGATCGCAAAGTCGGGCGCGACCGTGGTGCCGATCTACTTCGACGGTCACACCAGCCGGATGTTCCAGATCGCGAGCCACCTGCATTACACTCTCCGCCTCGGCCTGCTGCTCAAGGAATTCGCCAAGCGCGTCGACACACCCGTGCGGGTGGTCATCGGTGCCCCGCTGGGCCGTGACGTGCTGGCACCGCTCGCGCATGATTCAAAAGCCATGATGGATTTCCTGCGCAAATCGACGTATGAGCTTGCTCCAGAGCCGCTCGAATCCCTTGATGTCGGCTATGAATTCGAGGACCGGTATCGCAGCCGGTAAGGCGTGCATGGCAGTAGGCATTTTCGACAGCGGTCTGGGCGGTCTGACAATTTGGGAAGCCGTGCAGGCGCGGCTGCCGGAGCAGGAATTCATCTATCTCGCCGACAGCGCCAATGCGCCCTACGGGGTGCGGACGGCGGATGACATCTATGAGCTGACGGCGGCGGCGACACAGCGGCTCTTTGATGCGGGTTGCGATCTGGTGGTGCTGGCCTGCAATACCGCGTCTGCCGCCGCGCTGCGCCGGATGCAGGAGGGCTGGGTGCCCGAGGGCAAGCGGGTGCTGGGCGTTTTCGTCCCGCTCATCGAGGCGCTGACGGAACGGCAATGGGGCGACAATTCGCCGCCACGCGAGGTCGGCGTGAAGCACGTGGCACTCTTCGCCACGCCCGCCACCGTCGCCTCCCGCGCGTTCCAGCGCGAGCTTGCCTTCCGCGCGATCGGCGTGGATGTGGAGGCGCAGGCCTGCGGCGGTGTTGTCGATGCCATCGAAGACGGCGATATGATCCTTGCGGAGGCGCTGGTGCGCAGCCATGTCGACGCGCTCAAACGCAAGATGCCGCTGCCGGACGCGGCCATTCTGGGCTGCACGCATTATCCGCTCATGAAAGAGACATTTCAGGATGCGCTGGGTCCCGACGCACGGGTCTTCAGCCAGGCCGATCTGGTGGCAGAAAGCCTCGCGGATTACCTGGCCCGCCACCCCGACAAGGTCGGCAGCGGTACTGCTGCTTTCCTCACCACGGGCGATCCGCGGCGGGTCAGCAGCCGCGCGACGCAATTCCTGCGACGACAGATCTCGTTCACGGCTGCCTGAGCGCGGCGCGCACCGATCTCTCTCAATAACTGGACCATCACATGACTTACAACATCGCAATTCTTGGCGCTTCGGGCTACACCGGCGCCGAGCTTATCCGGCTTATCGCTGGTCACTCCTCCATGAAGATCAAGGCCTTGGGAGGCAACTCTAAAGCGGGTCAGAGCATGGCATCGGTGTTTCCGCATCTGCGCCATCTCGATCTGCCGGACCTCGTGGCCATGGACGACATCGACTTTTGCGCCATCGACCTGTGCTTCTGCGCGCTGCCGCATAAGACCTCGCAGGAGGTGATTGCGAAACTGCCCGCAAATCTCAAGATCGTAGATCTTTCCGCCGATTTCCGTCTGCGCGATCCGGCGGAGTATGAGCGGTGGTACGGCAATCCCCATGCGGCCATGGCGCAGCAGGCCGAGGCGGTCTACGGGCTCACGGAATTTTACCGCGAGGAGATCAGGGCGGCGCGGCTGGTCGCGGGCACGGGGTGCAATGCGGCAACGGGGCAGTTCGCGCTGCGTCCGCTGATCACGGGCGGGCTGATCGACCTCGACGAAATCATCCTCGACCTCAAATGCGCCGTCTCCGGCGCCGGGCGCGCGCTCAAGGAAAACCTGCTGCATGCCGAGCTGTCGGAGGGGTATCACGCCTATGCGCTGGGCGGCACACACCGGCATCTGGGCGAGTTCGATCAGGAGTTTTCCGCCCTCGCTGGGCGCCCCGTGCAGGTGCAGTTCACGCCGCACCTGGTACCGGCCAACCGCGGTATCCTTGCCACGATCTACGTGAAGGGCGATCCGCAAGCCATTCACAAAGCATTGAAATCAGCCTATGCATCTGAGCCCTTCATCGTGGTTCTGCCGTTCGGTGAGGCCCCTTCGACGCGGCATATCCGCGGCTCCAACTTCTGCCATATCGGGGTGAGCGGGGACCGTAGGGAGGGCCGCGCAATCGTGGTGGCAGCACTTGACAACCTCACGAAAGGATCGTCGGGGCAAGCGTTGCAAAACGCCAATCTGATGTTAGGTATTAAAGAGACCGAGGGGCTGATGATGGCGCCTCTCTTCCCCTGATCGAGGTGCCGGTATGAAGAGCCTGAAAAAGCAACGCCGCATCCAGCTTATCGCGGTTGCCGTGGTGGCGCTAATCGGCTCGACCGCGCTCATTGGCTATGGGATGCGCGATGGCATCAATTTCTTCCGCGCGCCCAGCCAGGTGATCGCCGAGCCGCCGGCGCCGACGGAGGTATTCCGCATCGGCGGGCTGGTGGAGGAGGGCACGCTGACACGCGGCCAAGGCGAGCAGATCAGCTTCTCCGTGACTGACGGCGGGGCGAGTGTTGCGGTGGTCTATACCGGGGTCCTGCCCGATCTCTTTGGCGAGAATGAGGGGATGGTCGGTACCGGGCGCTACATCAACGGCGTCTTCGAAGCCACTGAAATCCTTGCAAGGCATGACGAGACCTACATGCCCAAAGAGGTCGTGGATGCGCTCAAGGCGCAAGGCGTCTACCAAGACCCCGAAGGCTGAGACCGCGCGCCGAGGTGAGGTGGCGTTAACCAATCTGCGGTGAATTTCCCCTGCAACATATGGGGAGATGTCATGCAGACAGTCAGGCAAATCGCAGAGGAAATCGTGGCGCGCGAGGGCGGCTACGTGAACGATCCCGATGATCCGGGAGGGGCGACCAATTTCGGCGTGACGGTCCACACCATGCGCCGCCTCGGCCTCGATCTCGACCGGGACGGCAGTGTGACGGCCGCGGACGTGCGGCGTCTGACGCGCGCGCAGGCGGTGGAGATCTTTCTCGAGCATTACTTTACCAAACCGCGGCTTTCAGAATTGCCGCGCGAACTGCAGCCGAGCGTGTTTGACATGTACGTCAATGCAGGCAGCAATGCTGTGAAGATCCTTCAGCGGCTTTTGGTCGATATGGGCTACAGCGTGAGCGTGGACGGCGCGCTTGGGCCGCAAAGCCTTTCGGCGGTGCGCGCGGCGTTCGACGCCGCTCCGGCGCATGTCGTGGACGCCTACGGCATTGCCCGGCGCAACTACTACTTCCGCATCGCGGATCGCCGCGCTGCAAGCCGCAAATATGCGCGCACCAAGGCCGGCGGCAAGGGCGGCTGGATCAAGCGGGCAGAGGAGTTCATCTCGCCGCGCTACCATCTCACAGCGGCAGAATTCAGCGCGAGGGTGGCACAATGGGGTTGATCGAACGGGTGATGGGAATGGTTTTCGGGGGCAATCGCAACGTGGTGCGCGAGACGGTCGAGGTCTTTCGCGAGAACGCCGAAGCGGGGGCCGCGCGCAGTGCTGTGGCACAAGGTCAGGCGATGGCACAATACGGCGAGGAATTTGCCGGGCAATCGCGCGGCGGCTTTGACCGCTTCATGGACGGGTTGAACCGCCTGCCGCGCCCCGCGCTGGCGCTGGGAACACTTGGGCTGTTCATCTCGGCGATGGTCGCGCCCTTGTGGTTTGCGCAGCGCATGCAGGGCATCGCGCTGGTGCCCGAACCGCTCTGGTGGCTTCTGGGGGTCATCGTCTCCTTCTACTTCGGGGCGCGGCATCAAGTGAAAGCGCAGGAATTTCAGCGCAGTATCGTGACGACCGTGCACCATGCGCCACAGGTGGTCGCCAACATCGAATCCATTGGCCGGCTGCGCGCGGATGCCATCGGGGTGGCGGATGCCGGACCGGATGCGCGGCTGACGACGCAGGCGCTCAGGGCCGATGAGAACCCGGCCCTGACCGCCTGGCGCGTGGCGCAAGACTGAGGCTGCGGACACGGCCTGCGGCGCTTTGACCCCTGCGGGGATCAGGGCGCCGATTGTCGTTGGAACGGCGCGCGCGCGGGGCTATATTGCCGCCATGATTACAGAGCTTGGACATTTCGCCCTTCTGCTCGCCTTCGGCGTAGCCGTTATTCAGACGATCGTGCCCCTCGTCGGCGCCGCCAAGGGCTGGCCCGGCTGGATGGCCGTGGCAGAGCCTGCGGCGACCGTGCAGTTCCTGCTCATCGCGGCCTCCTTCGGCGCGCTGACGTGGGCCTTCGTCACTTCGGATTTCAGCCTTTCGGTCGTGGTCGCCAACAGCCATTCGATGAAGCCGATGATCTACAAGATCAGCGGTGTCTGGGGCAACCACGAGGGCTCGATGCTGCTCTGGGTGCTAATCGTTGCGCTGTTCGGCGCGATGGCCGCATGGTTTGGCTCCCAGCTTCCGAGCAGTCTGCGCGCGCGGGTGCTGGCGGTGCAGGCCTCCATCGGGGTGGCTTTCATGGCGTTCATCCTGCTTACCTCCAACCCCTTCGACCGGATGATCGTGCCACCCTTCGACGGGCAGGACCTGAACCCGCTGTTGCAGGATCCGGGCCTCGCGTTCCATCCGCCGTTTCTCTACCTCGGCTACGTCGGTCTCAGCATGGCGTTCAGCTTTGCCGTCGCCGCCCTGATCGAGGGGCGCGTGGATGCCGCGTGGGGGCGCTGGGTGCGGCCCTGGACCCTCGCAGCTTGGGTGTTTCTGACCATCGGCATCGCTCTGGGCTCCTGGTGGGCGTACTATGAGCTCGGCTGGGGCGGTTTCTGGTTCTGGGATCCGGTCGAGAACGCAAGCTTTATGCCATGGCTGCTGGCGGCGGCGCTGCTGCACTCCGCCATCGTGGTGGAAAAGCGCGAGGCGCTCAAGAGCTGGACGATCCTGCTGGCGATTCTCGCCTTCGGTTTCTCCCTGATCGGGACGTTCATCGTCCGCTCCGGGTTGCTCACGTCGGTGCACGCCTTTGCCAATGATCCCGACCGCGGCATTTTCATCCTGATGATCATGGCGTTCTTTATGGGCGGCGCGCTGATCCTCTTCACCCTGCGCGCCGGTGCGATGGAGGCGAAGGGCGTCTTCGGCCTCGCCTCGCGCGAGAGCGCGCTGGTGGTCAACAACCTCTTGCTGGCGGTTTCCTGCTTTGTCGTCTTCGTCGGCACCATGTGGCCGCTGCTGGCGGAGATGTTCTTTGACCGCAAGCTGAGCGTCGGGCCGCCGTTCTTCGATGCGGCTTTCACGCCCTTCATGGTTCTTTTGGGGCTCGCGCTGCCCATAGGTTCCTCGATGCCGTGGAAGCGGGCCTCCATGTCGCGCGCGCTCTACCCGTTGCGCTACGCGTTCGTTGCTGCGCTGGCCATCGGCGGGCTGGCCTGGGCGATGCAGACCGGGCGCAGCCTGATCGGTCCGGTGGGCATGTTCCTTGGCGCATGGGTGCTGATGGGCGTGGTGATCGACCTTGCGCAGCGCACGGGGCGCGGGCCGAACCGGCTGCGCCGGCTGTTCCGCCTGCCGGGTGCCGATTGGGGCAAGGCGACCGCCCACGCGGGGCTGGGTGTTACGATGCTCGGCGTTGCAGGGATCTATGCCTGGACGGTCGAGGACATCCGCGTGGCGCAGATCGACGTGCCGTTCGAGGTGCTGGGCTATGAGATGACCCTGCGTAGTGTCACGGACGGGCAGGGCCCTAACTACGTCGCGACCACCGCCGTGATCGACGTCACGCAGGACGGTGAATTCATCGGCACGCTGACGCCCGAAAAACGGTTCTATCCCGTCGCACAGATGCCCACCACTGAGGCCGCGATCGACCAGAACTGGCGCCGCGACCTGTACGTCGTGATCGGCGACGAGCAGGCGAACGGCGGCTGGGCCGTGCGGACCTACATCAAAGCGATGACCAACTGGATCTGGGTCGGCTGCGCGCTGATGGCGCTCGGGGGGCTCTTCAGCCTGCTGGACCGTCGCTTCCGCGTGGCTGCGGGCGCCCGCAAGGAGCGTGCAGAACCGGTGGCGGCGGAATGAAGCGGCTCGTACTGATCTTGATGCTGCTGGCGAGCCCGCTTGCGGCGGTCGAGCCTGACGAGGTGCTCGCCGATCCGGTGCTGGAGCAGCGCGCGCTGGCCCTCTCCAAGGAGTTGCGCTGCCCCGTCTGCCAGAGCGAGAGCATCGACGAGAGCAACGCGCCCATCTCCAAGGATCTGCGCCTGCTGGTGCGCGAGCGTTTGGTGGCGGGCGACAGCGACGCGGAAGTGCTGGATTTCATCGTCGCGCGCTATGGTGAGTTCGTGCTGCTGAAGCCTACGTTCGGCGGCGCGAACTGGATCCTCTGGGCGGCGGGACCGCTCATGCTGTTGTTGGCGGGAGGTGTCGGCATCGCTTATGTCCGAGCGCGCAGCAGTGCGGCGGCGCCACAGGACGCGGGGCTCAGCCCGGAGGAAGCGGCGCGGCTCAAGGATCTCATGGGAAAATAACGCTTCGTTCGGCTGGCGGGCGCGCCTGCCTGTGCTAGGCTGCCGCCGAAGCGAGAGCAATCCAAGAGGGCGCGATGGAATATCAGACAATCACCTATGAGCTGGCCGATGGCGTGGCCGTCGTCACGCTCGACCGGGCGGACAAGTACAACGCGCTCACCACCCAGATGCGGGCGGAGATCGAGCATGCGTTCACCGCAGGCGGACGCGAGGCGCGCGTGGTGGTGATCACCGGCGCCGGAAAGGCGTTCTGCTCGGGTCAGGATCTGGGTGACCGCGCCACCACGGCCTCCATCGATCTGGAGCGGACCCTGCGCGACGAATACGCCCCCATGTTGCGCGCCATCAGCAGTTGTCCGGTGCCGACCATCGCCGCGGTGAACGGCCCGGCGGCGGGGGCAGGCGCCAACCTCGCCCTCGCGGCGGATGTCGTCTTTGCCACCGAGAGCGCGTATTTTCTGCAAGCGTTCACCCGCATCGGTCTGATCCCTGACGCAGGCGGCACCTACACACTGCCGCGCCAGATGGGGATGGCCAAGGCGATGGGTGCCGCACTTTTTGCCGATAAGATCAGCGCGCGGCAGGCGGATGACTGGGGCATGATCTGGGAGGCGGTGGAAGACCACAAGTTTCACGCCCACTGGCGCGCCAAGGCGGCCCATCTCGCCGCCGGGCCGACGGCAGCCTATGCGGCGGTCAAGGAGGTCCTGCGCGAGAGCTGGAACAACAGCTTTGAAGAGCAGCTGGCGCTCGAGGCGCAGGAGCAGGGCAAATGCGGCAAGTCGCGCGACTTCAAGGAGGGCGTTCTGGCCTTCACCGAAAAGCGCCCTGCACAGTTCGAGGGCCGCTGACGGTTTGGTGCGCTTTGCCTAGGGGGCAGGCCGTAAGGGTCTGACCCTCGGGCGGCAGGCTCAGTTGTGCACGCTGCGCTCGACCAACAGCACGTCGGCGACACGCGGCGCGTTGCCCGTGGCGCGGGCGATCACGGCAACAGCTACGCCATTGGCGAGAACCGTGTGTACCGTGCCGGAAATCTGCTTGATCGTAATTTCAGGTGGCGTGTCGCCTTCGTCATAGACGACCGCTATGTAGTCGGTCTCACCCTGCGCATCGGGCACCAATGCGCCTTTCGGACCGCGCTCGCAACAGGCTCTGACCGGCAGCAGGCTCTTGGCTTGCGACCATTCGTAGTGTCGCCGCGGTTCATGGTGTACGGGGGCCATTGGTGAGCTCCTGTCATACGGCTGCATAGGTCGGGGCCG
Source organism: uncultured Alphaproteobacteria bacterium (assembly GCA_963703195.1). Taxonomy (GTDB): domain Bacteria; phylum Pseudomonadota; class Alphaproteobacteria; order Rhodobacterales; family Rhodobacteraceae; genus Sulfitobacter. The sequence continues at coordinate 513,476 of OY969797.1, forward strand.
AGAAAGGTTCTCGCGTCCGGCCTTGGTGGTACCAGCACTCTGCTGACGGATCCGGGTCGAAGAGGGCCTCCGCAGTGCGCGCGGCGATCAGGGCAATACCCCCCGTCGCGATCAGCCCGCTGGCGCCATTTTGTGCGGAGGTGACGGTGGCAGGATGCATCTGCGCGCCGTGTCTCTGCGTGGCCACTAAAGCAGCGAGGCTTGCTGCGCCTGAAGAGTGCGGCTCTGCGTTCCCGCTGATGCCGACGCCCGGATGAGCAGACGGCGTAGCTCTTGCCGAAGGCATCAACATCCTAAAATCCCCCTTAAACCCGATACTTATACAATCAATAGAGGGTCATGTCACAACCGGTCAAGCTTGCGTCAACCATTGTAATCAGCGCCGAAACAATGCCTCACTTTTGCCTCTTTTGGCGCGCTCAGCTTTCCCGCGGCGCAGGAAATTCGGGCACAATGGGGGGAGGGGGCCCGAATTGGTGACCCGGTGCGACGGGCAAGGGCCGAGGGATCAAGGCGGCGGTAAGCGATTCTAATCTGGGAAACTGTCCGCGCGAGATGAGCGCTGAGCGCGATCTTTCGGGGCGCCAGGCAGGCCGATGCGTGTGCGCGTGCGGGTCGCCAAGGACCGGAGCGCGCGATCGCCTCGCGCGCTCCGGTGGGCGTCAGCGCTTCTCTATATCGACGTAGGAGCGCAGATTCTCGCCAAGGTAAAGCTGCCGGGGGCGGCCGATCTTGAGTTGAGGATCGTTGAGCTGCTCTTTCCACTGGGAAATCCAGCCGACGGTCCGGGCCACGGCAAAGATCGGCGTGAACATCGACGTCGGAAAGCCCATCGCCTCCAGAATGATGCCGGAGTAGAAATCAACGTTCGGAAACAGCTTCTTCTCGGCAAAGTAGGGATCCTGAAGCGCCTGTTTTTCAAGCTCTTTCGCGACCTGGAGGATGGGATTGTTCTCCACCCCCAAAAGCTCCAGCACCTCATCTGCGGATTGCTTCATCACCGTCGCGCGGGGATCGAAGTTCTTGTAGACGCGGTGACCGAAGCCCATCAGGCGGAAAGGATCGTCCTTGTCCTTGGCGCGGGCGATGAACTCGGGGATGCGGTCGGGTGTGCCGATCTCCTTGAGCATCTCGAGACAGGCCTGGTTGGCACCGCCATGAGCGGGCCCCCAGAGACAGGCGATGCCCGCCGCGATGCAGGCAAACGGGTTGGCGCCCGAAGAGGAGGCCAGCCGCACCGTGGAGGTCGAGGCGTTCTGTTCGTGATCGGCATGCAGGATAAAAATCCGGTCCATCGCGCGGCTCAGGATCGGATCGACCACATAGTTCTCTGCCGGGACGGAGAAGCACATGTTCAGGAAGTTGGCAGCATAGTCGAGATCGTTGCGCGGATAGACGAAGGGCTGGCCGATGGAATATTTATAGGCCATCGCCGCGATGGTCGGCATCTTGGCGATCAGGCGGTGGGTCGCCACCTCGCGCTGATATTCGTCGTTGATGTCGGTGCTGTCGTGATAGAAGGCAGACATCGCGCCGACGACGCCCACCATGGTCGCCATCGGATGCGCGTCCCGGCGGAAACCGCGGAAGAAGTTGTGCATCTGCTCGTGGATCATCGTGTGACGGGTGATCGTCACTTCGAAAGTCTCGAGCTCGGCGGGCGAGGGCAGGTCGCCGTAGAGCAGCAGGTAGCACAGCTCGAGATAATGGGATTTCTCCGCCAGCTCGCCGATCTGGTAGCCGCGGTGGCTCAGGATGCCCTCATCGCCGTCGATGAAGGTGATGGTGCTGTCGCAGGACGCGGTGGAGGTGAAGCCCGGATCATAGGTGAATACGCCAGCCTGCCCGTAGAGCTTGCGGATGTCGATCACTTCGGGGCCGCTGGTCGGTGTGAACATCGGCAGTTCGATGGTCTGGTCTCCGATGGTCAGTTTGGCTGTCTTTGTACTCTCGGTCATGCACGTCCCCTTCTAGGTTGGCGTCGCAGGGCCAGCGCCTGCAGTGCGGTACCGGGCAATGCCCGGCTTGCGTCTTCTTAACTATAGCACCCTTAATGACAGATTTAAGACTGTCTCAGGCTGCGGCATCCGTCAGGCGGGCCAAGGTTTCCGCGTGGCCCAAAACCAGCATCATATCGAAAACCGAAGGGGTCACGGCGCGCCCGGCGAGGGCTGCGCGCAGCGGCCCGGCGAGTTTGCCGAATTTGGTATCCCGCGCGGCTGCAAAACCGTTCAGGACCTCTTCGAGCGTTTCCCGATCCCAGCTAACATCTTGCAGCTGCGGCGTCAATTCGGACAGCATACCACGGGATACCGAATCGAGCTGTTTGCCTGCTGCCTCGTCTGCCTCGATCGGGCGCGATGCGAGAATAAAGTGTCCCTTTTCAAGGATTTCCGGCAGGGTCTTGGCGCGTTCCTTGAGGCAGTACATGGCCCGCTCCAGCCCGTCCGCCTGCGTGGCAGTGAGGGCAGGCAGGCCCGCTGCAGCCAGGTATTGCTCGGTTTCTTGCCGCAGCGCGGCATCAGGGCTCGCGGCAATATGCATGCCGCAGATGTTGTCGAGCTTCTTGAAGTCGAGCTGCGCCGGGCTCTTGCGGATGCCGTCGAGATCGAACCATTCGCGCGCCTGCGCGTCGGTGAAGAACTCATCGTCCCCATGGCTCCAGCCGAGCCGGGCGAGGTAGTTGCGCATGCCTGCCGCGGGATAGCCCATCACCTGGTACTCCTGCGCGCCAAGGGCGCCGTGGCGCTTGCTCAACTTCTTGCCGTCCGGCCCGTGGATGAGCGGGATATGCGCCCAGACCGGCACATCCCAACCCATGCCGTGATAGATCATCATCTGGCGCGCGGCATTGTTGAGGTGGTCATCGCCCCGGATCACATGGGTCACACCCATGTCATGGTCATCGACCACCACGGCGAGCATGTAGACCGGCGAGCCGTCGGAGCGCAGCAGCACCATGTCGTCGAGCTGTGCGTTGTCGATCGTCACATCGCCCTGCACCACGTCGCGGATCACGGTCTGGCCGCTTTGCGGTGCGCGGATGCGGATCACGTAAGGCGCGTCGGGATGCGTCGCAGGGTCCGCATCGCGCCAGGGCGAGCGGTAGAGCGTGCTGCGCCCCTCCGCGCGGGCGGCATCGCGGTATGCCTCGATCTCTTCCTGCGTGGCAAAGCATTTGAACGCAGCCCCCTTTTCCAGCAGCGCAAGGGCCACCTGCGCGTGGCGCGGTGCCATTTCGTGCTGGCTCACCACATCGCCGTCATGGTCGAGCCCGAGCCACGCGAGCCCGTCGAGGATCGCCTGCGTCGCCTCCGGTGTGCCGCGCGCCCGGTCCGTGTCCTCGATGCGCAGCAGGAACTTGCCCCTGCGCCCGCGCGCATAGAGCCAGTTGAAGAGCGCCGTGCGCGCGCCCCCGATGTGCAGGAAGCCCGTGGGCGAGGGGGCAAAGCGGGTGACGATCTGGGCGGCCATGGGCGGTCCTTTCTGGCCCGGCGCGGACAGGGGCGCAGGCGTTTACGCATCGGGCAGGTTTACCAATTGGTAACCATACCGGGTCTAGAGTTCGGGCCTGTCTATCCAGTGCAGCGAACGGGGGCAAGCTATGGGCGTGGCGTCATCTTTCGCGCAGACGATGCGTGCCCAGCGGGGCGCGCTCTTTGGTTGGGTGCCGGTGTGCCTTGCCGCGGGCATCGGCGCCTATTTCAGCCTGCCGTATGAGCCATCGCCGATGGATCTGGGCTGGCTCGGGGTTGCGGCGCTCGTGTGCGCGGCAGTCGCGCGCGCCTTGCCGGAACCTGCGCGCCCGCTTGCCATCGCTGCCTGCCTGGTGTGTCTGGGCGGGCTTCTGGCGGCGGGGCGCGCGCATGGCGTGGCAGGGCCGGTGCTCGATTTTCGTTACTATGGCGCTGTGGAGGGGCGGATCATCGCCATCGACCGCAGCCAGTCCGACGCCCTGCGCCTCACGCTGGACCGGGTCAAGCTGGACCGCGTGCCGCCCGACCGCACGCCCGAGCGGGTCCGCGTCTCGCTGCATGGTGACCGCAGTGTCGACATCGGGGCCGAGCCCGGCATGCGCGTGATGCTCACCGGCCATCTCTCCGCGCCCTCCGGACCGGTTGAGCCGGGCGGCTTCGATTTCCAGCGCCACGCGTGGTTTGCGCGGCTGGGGGCAGTGGGCTACTCGCGCACGCCGCTGATGGGCGTGGCCGAACCTGCCGGGGGAATGTGGGTGTTTCATACCCGCATGGCCATGTCGGCGCGCATACAGGCCGTGCTGGACGGCGATACGGGTGGTTTTGCGGCAGCGATCACCACCGGCGACCGCTCCGCGATCAGCCAGACGTCGCTCGATGCGCTGCGCGCCAGCAACCTGGCGCATCTGCTGGCGATTTCGGGGTTGCATATGGGGCTCATGACGGGGGTCGTGTTCGCCTTCCTGCGCATCATCTTTGCGCTGGTCCCGCCGCTTGTGTTGCGCGTGCCAGCGCGCAGTCTGGCCGCAGGTGGTGCGCTCATCGCGGCTGCCTTCTATCTCGCGCTTTCGGGGGGCAATGTCGCGACGCAGCGGGCCTTCGTGATGGTCGCGGTGGCGCTGGTGGCGCTCATGCTGGGGCGCCGCGCGATCAGCCTGCGCGGCGTGGCGATTGCCGCGACCATCGTGCTGGTGATGCGGCCCGAAGCGCTCATGGGACCCGGCTTTCAGATGTCTTTCGCCGCAACCACCGCGCTGGTGGCGATCTTCGGCTGGATGCGCGACGGGCAGATCCCGCTTGGCCCCCGCTGGGCACGGGGCGCCATCGCGGTCGTGGTCTCCTCCGCCGTCGCGGGCTTTGCCACGGCGCCCATCGCGGCGGCGCATTTCAATGCGATCGCGCAATACGGGCTGCTGGCCAATCTCGCCTCGGTGCCGCTCATGGGGGTGCTGGTGATCCCGGCTGCGGTCGTGGCGGCGGTGCTGGCCCCGTTCGGGCTGGAGGCTGTGGGCCTCTGGGCGATGGGGCTGGGCGTGGACTGGATCCTCTTCGTCGCGCATTTCGTGGCGGGGCTGCCGCAGGCCCGCAGCTACGTGCCCGGACCGGGCGCGCCGGTGTTGCCGCTGCTGGCGTTGGGCTTTCTGACGCTGCTCCTGTGGCGCGGTCCGCTGCGCTGGGGCGGGGCGGTCGCGATGGCCGCGTCCTTTTTGGTCTGGGCCGGAGGGGAGCGGCCCGATGTTCTGATCTCCGATACCGGCACGCTCGTGGGCGTGATGACGCCGCAAGGCCGCGCCCTCAGCAAGGCCAAGGGGGCGGGCTTCATCGCGGAGAACTGGCTCGAGAATGATGGCGACGGGATGGACCAGGCCCACGCGGCAGGTCGCTGGGCATTGACGCAGGCGCCGGTGATCCATCTGTCGGGCAAACGCGCCGCCGCCGCCTTCACCGGCTGCAGCAGGGGTCAGATCGTCGTGAGTTCCGTGCCGATGGCGCAGGGCGGGTTGCCGTGCGTGGTGCATGACCCCGACAGCCTGCGCGCCACCGGAGCACTCGCGTACCGGCTCGCGCCCGAAGGGCCGGTGATCGTCCGGACGGCGCGTGACGCGGCGGGGGAGCGCCTCTGGACCCAGTGGCCGGAGCAACGTCCGCGCCGCCTCGCCCGTGCGATGTTGGCAAAGGAGTGACGTAGTGCCGGATCACGAGATCCGTCGCGGCGCGGTCTCGATGCGTGCGGGCACTGCTCAATAAGAGCGGATCAGCCCCACCAGACGTCCCTGCACCTTGACCTGATCGGCGGGCAGGACACGCGTTTCATAGGCAGGATTGGCCGCCTCCAGCGCGATGGAACTGCCGCGCCTCTTGAACCGCTTAAGCGTGGCCTCCTGGTCGTCCACGAGGGCCACGACGATATCGCCATCATCGGCTACGGACGTCTCGCGGATCACGACGACATCGCCATCGTTTATACCGGCCTCGATCATCGAATCGCCTTTGACTTCAAGCGCGTAATGCGCCCCAGACCCGGAGAGCATGGCGTTTGGCACCGTCACCCCATGCGAGCGTTCGCTGATCGCCTCGATCGGCACACCGGCAGCGATCTTGCCCATCACGGGCAGCTCCGTCGCCTCGATCGTGCTTACCGGCAGGGCGTTGGCGGGTGGCGGCATGTCGGGCAGGTCGCCGTCGATCACCCGCGGGGAGAAGCCGCCGCCCATGCTGTCGGGCAGCTTGACCACTTCGATGGCGCGGGCGCGGTGCGCGAGGCGACGGATAAACCCCCGCTCCTCCAGCGCCGTGATCAGCCGGTGGATCCCGGATTTGGACCGCAGATCAAGCGCTTCCTTCATTTCGTCGAAGCTGGGGGGGACGCCGTCGCGCTGCACGCGCTTGTGAATGAAAGCGAGCAGATCGAGTTGTTTTTTCGTCAGCAATTGTCCGTCCCCTTGGTTTTTTGTCTCATTTTGTTCTAGGGGTGTTCTTGTTTTGTGTCAACTCTTTCAGATATCGATGATTTCCACCATGGTACCGGCGTCCAGCGCCGGATCATGCGGCGCGCGTACCAGCAGCGCATCGGCCCGCGCGAGCACTCCGAGGAGCGAGCTGTCCTGCCGCTCCTCCGCCACGACGCCGCTGTGCGTCAGCCGTGCACGCATGTAATGTTCGCGCGGTCCATTGGCGGGCAGGGCGGCTGCCAGCGGGACACTCCGGCGCGGGGCGGGCTGCACGCCGAGGCCGAGCATCGCGCGGATCATCGGCGCCACGAACACCGTGCCGCAAACCATTGCGGATACGGGATTTCCGGGCAGGCCGACCATCGCGGCACCCCGCAGGCGCCCCGCCATCAGCGGTTTGCCGGGGCGCATGGCGACTTTGTAGAAGGACTGCTCCATCCCCATGCTTGCCGCCACAGGTGCCACCAGGTCGTGATCGCCGACCGAAGCGCCGCCGATCGTGATGATCAGATCGGCGTCCGCCGCAAGCGTCAGCGCGCGCTGCAGCGATGCGGTGGTATCGCGCGCAATCGGCATCAGCCGCGGTTGCGCGCCGAGCGTGTCGAGCATGGCAGCCAGACCGTAGGTATTGGATGCGATGATCTGGTTGGGTCCGGGATCCTCGCCCGGCTGCACGAGCTCATCCCCCGTCGCGAGTATGGCCACCAGCGGTTTGCGGTATACTGGTACCTCTGGCACATTCATCGCCGCCAGCAAGGCAATATCGGCGGGGCGCAGAAGGCGTGGCGCCTCCAAGATCTCGCCGGCCCTGAAATCGCCACCTGCCGGTCGGATGTTATCCTTGTCCGAGATGTTGTGGCCAAGGGTGATCAGGTCACCACGACGGGTCACATCCTCTTGAATGACAACGAAATCGGCGCCCTGCGGTACCGGCGCGCCGGTGAAGATCCGCACGGCCTGCCCGGCGCGCAGCGTACCGTCGAAGCGGTGGCCCGCCGCTGCCTCGCCGATGACCTTGAACATCGCATCAGGCTCCACCTCGGCGCGGCGCAGCGCGTAGCCGTCCATCGAGGAGGCGGCGAAAGGAGGCTGCGTGCGTTTGGCCAGTACGTCCTGCGCCAGAACCCGCCCCGCCGCGGCGATGAGCGGCACATGTTCCGTCTCCATCGGTCGGGTCAGCGCGAAGAGGGCATCGAGCGCCTCGGCAACGGTGATCAAGGTGCGGTGTGGCGGCCGGATTTGCCGCCGTCCTTAAGGGTGACGCGCAAGCCGCTGATTTCCATACTCTTATCCACGGCCTTGGTCATGTCGTAGACGGTGAGTGCTGCGACGGAGGCGGCGGTGAGCGCCTCCATCTCCACCCCGGTCTGGCCGGTGGTGCGGACCGTGGCCGTGATGCGGATGCCGGGCAGATCCGAGTCGGGCACCAGATCCACGGCGACGGAGGTGATGGGCAACGGATGGCAGAGCGGAATGAGATCGGCGGTCTTCTTGGCGGCCATGATGCCCGCGAGCCTGGCCACCCCCAGCACATCACCCTTCTTGGCGCGACCTTCTGTAATGATATCAAATGTTTCGCGCTGCATCTTGATGTGGTTTTCCGCGGTGGCGATCCGGGCGGTCACCGCCTTGTCCGAGACATCGACCATATGCGCGTGGCCCTCCCCATCGAAATGCGTGAGCGGCATCACATGCCTCCCGCGCGCAGGGGGTTGGCGAGCAGGCTGCGGGTAGCCGTGGCCACGTCCGCCTGCCGCATCAGGCTCTCTCCGATGAGAAAGGTACGCGCCCCGTAGCGCGCCATTTCGGCGAGGTCTTCAGGGCTGTTGAGCCCGCTCTCGCTAACCACCATCCGATCGCCGGGGATCTGCTTGCACAGCGTCCGCGTCACATCAAGAGAGGTCTCGAAGGTGTTGAGATTGCGGTTGTTTATCCCGATCATGCGCGACTTGAGCAGCAGCGCGCGCGCCACTTCATCGGCGTCATGCGTCTCGATCAGCGCATCCATGCCATAGTGAAGCGCTGCATCCTCGAGCTCCGCCGCCTGCGCATCGGAAACCGACGCCATGATGATCAGGATGCAGTCAGCGCCCAGGCTGCGGGCCTCCGCGACTTGATAGGTGTCATACATGAAATCCTTACGCAGCACGGGCAGATTACAGGCCTCGCGGGCCGCGACCAGGTACTCCTTGGCGCCCTGGAAGGAGGGGGTGTCGGTGAGCACCGAAAGGCAGGTTGCACCGCCTTCGGCATATGCTTCCGCGAGTGCCGCAGGCTCGAAATCGGCGCGGATCAGTCCCTTGGACGGGCTCGCTTTCTTGATCTCCGCGATGAGGCCGTAGTTCTCGATGGAGGCGTTGTGCAGGGCGTCGGCGAAGGGGCGCACGGCGGGCGCCTCGGCGGCACGCGCCTCGATCTCCGCGAGCGGCACGGCGGCCTTGTCCGCCGCGATCTCCTGCAGCTTGTAGGCCTTGATTTTGTCTAGGATTGTGTGTGTCATGATGCCTCCGGATCGCCCCAGTTTATGGACCCAAGCCCGTGTTCGTGCAACCATGCATTGGTGCGGCTGAAGGGGCGCGAGCCGAGAAAGCCGCGATGCGCCGAGAGCGGTGAGGGGTGGGCAGTCTCCAGCTTGAGATTGCGCGCGCGATCAACGGCTTGCGCGGCTTTCTGTGCGGGCCCGCCCCAGAGCAGATAGGCGCGCGGGCGGTCCGACAGCCGTGCCAGCACCTGCCCGGTGAGCGTCTGCCAGCCGAGATGCGCATGGCCCTTGGCCGCGCCCTGCGGCACGGTCAGGATGGTGTTGAGCAGCAGCACCCCCTGATCCGCCCAATCGTCGAGCTGGGTATGGGTGCGGATGACCCCGAGATCGCTCCGCAGCTCCTTGAAGATATTTCCCAGACTGTCGAGACGGCCACCGAACCCTTCGGTGATGGAGAAGGCGAGCCCGTGCGCCTTGCCGGGCGTGTGATAGGGGTCCTGGCCCAGAATGACGACGCGCACATCCTGCGGCCGGACCGCTTCGAGCGCCCTGAACACCAGGGGAGCGGGGGGCAGGACGGGCCGGGTCTCGGCGCGCAGCGCGGCCTCTATCGCGGGCAGGTTTTGCGCGAAGAAAGGCAGATCGCGCCAGCCGTCGAGACGGTCCAGATCGAACATCAGCCCGCGTGGGTGATGCGGGCCACGGCGGTGATCTTGTCGCGCGCGGCACCGCTGTCGATGCTGGTACGGGCCATCTCGACCCCGGCTTTCAGGTCCGGCGCGGCTTCCGCGATGAGCAGGGCCGCGGCAGCGTTGAGCAGCACCGCATCGCGGTAGGCCGATGGCGCACCGTCGAGCAGCGCATTGAAAGCCACGGCGTTTTCCTCCGGCGTACCGCCGACGATGGCCTCGAAAGGATGCAGCGGCAAGCCCGCATCGTCAGGGTGTACCTCGATATCCTCGATCACCCCGTCCTTGAGCACCGAGACCCAGCTCACGCCGGTGATGGTCAGCTCATCCGTGCCATCCGAGCCGTGCACGAGCCAGGCGGCCTCGGAGCCCAGCAGCCTGAGCACTTCGGCCATCGGGCGCGTCAACTCGCGCATGTAGGTGCCGGTGAGCTGTCGCGTGACGCCTGCGGGGTTGGTCAAGGGCCCGAGAATATTGAAGATCGTGCGCGTGCCGAGCTCCGCCCGCGTGGGCATCACATGAGCGATGGCAGGGTGATGCATCGGCGCCATCATAAAGCCGATCCCGGCCTGATCGAGCGCTTTTTCAACCACGGGCACGCCGACCATCGTCTTGAGCCCCATTTGCGTCAGCGCGTCCGCCGCCCCTGATTTGGAGCTGAGATTGCGGTTGCCGTGCTTGGCCACCACCACGCCTGCGCCTGCCACCACGAAGGCCGTAGCGGTTGAGATATTGAGCGTGCCCTTGCCGTCCCCGCCGGTGCCCACGATGTCCATCGCGCCCTTGGGTGCGCGCACCTTGTTGCATTTGGCGCGCATGACGGCTGCGGCGGCCGCATATTCGTCCACCGTCTCGCCGCGCGTGCGGAGTGCCATCAGGAATCCGCCGATCTGGCTCGGGGTGGCCTCGCCCTCAAACAGGATGGAGAAAGCCTCCTCCGCCTGTGCACGGCTCAGGGGGCCTTCGGCGGCGGCGTGGATTAGCGGTTTGAGCTGGTCACTCATGCGGGTTCTTTGACCTCCCCGAGGAAGTTCTGGAGCAGCGCGTGGCCATGCTCGGAGCGGATGGATTCAGGATGGAACTGCACGCCGTGGATCGGCAGGTCGCGGTGCTGCAGGCCCATGATCGTGCCATCTTCCAGCTCCGCGGTGATCTCGAGGCAGTCGGGCAAGCTCGCCCGCTCCACGATGAGCGAGTGGTAGCGCGTGGCGGCGAAGGGCGAGGGCAGGCCCGCGAAGAGGCCGCGCCCGGTATGGTGCATCGCGCCCAGCTTGCCGTGTACGATGTCGCCTGCGCGCACCACGCGCCCGCCGAAAGCCTCGCCGATGGTCTGATGGCCGAGGCAGACGCCGAGCAGGGGGATGCCAGCCTGCGCCGCGGCGTGGGTGAGCGCGAGGCAGATCCCCGCCTGAGCGGGATCGCACGGACCGGGCGAGAGAACGATGCCTGAGGGTCGCATGTCGAGCGCTTCATCCACGCTCAGCGTGTCGTTGCGGCGGATCTCCATGCGCGCGCCGAGCGTGCCGAGATAGTGCACGAGGTTGTAGGTGAAACTGTCGTAATTGTCGATCAACAGGAGCATCTTGGGGCAAACTTCGCATTAGGACTGGAGAACGGGCCGCGGGAGGGTCTATACAGGGTGCGGACAGATGGTCAGTCTTGGGCGCAATCGTCAAGGGGCAGGCCATAGCCGCCGTCGCGTGACCCGGAATGCAATATCGGGCATGGGCGAGAGGTGCAGGACAACAAGGCAAGGGCACGGCAGCAATGGCACAAGGGATTCTGGGCGGTGTAGCATTGGGCGTCGTCTTCAGCGTGGGTCTGGCCGGGGCCATATCCATGTTGATGCCGCTTGAGCCGTCGCCTGCGCCACAAGTCGTTACCGCTGTGCCCGGCGCCTTGCCGACCCCCGAAGCATCCGACGTGTCGCAGGCCCCCATATCGGGCGCAGAGGAAGGTGTGAGCACCGCCGCCGCGCCGCAATCCGCGCCGCTGCCCGCCCCCGTGAGCGAGGAGCCGCCCACCGCGCCCGCCGCTGCGGCACAGCCCCCGGAGTTGAACACGGATCTGACTGCGGACATCGACGGCGGCACGCAGGGCGAGGCCGCGGCGCAGGCGCCTGTCGCCGCGCCGCAAGCCGAGGAACAGGTGCAGATCACGCCGCCTGCGCCGGTGCAGACCGCCGACCTCGACACGGCTGAGGAGGCGCCGCAGATGCCCGCGCCCACGCCCCAGCCGCAGCCGGGTACGGCGGAAGATCTGACGCCGCCGCGTCCACTGCCCGAGGATATCACGGCACGCGCAGGTGAGGATGATCCGGTCCTGCCCAACCCGCAGGCGCTGGCGCCGATGATCCCCGATGAAGGCGCGCCGCTGCCCGATCTCGCCGATGCGACCACCCCCCCGCAGGAACAGGCGCGTGCCGTGGCTCAGCCGGAGGTGACGGAGCCGCCGCAGGCTGACGGGGCCGTCGAAGCCGCCCCTCAGGACGCGACCGCAGAGGCGGATGGCCCGGATGCGCAGACAGAGGCGCAGACAGCCGAGCCCGACACGCAGGTTGCGCTGGCGCCGAAGCCGCGCGTGCTGCCTGCACCCGACAGTCAGGGGGTGACAATCGGCACCCCGGTGCGTCCGCAGATCGGCACGCCGGCCAATACCCTCGTGGCGCCTGATACGCCTGCACCCGACGCGGCGCCCGAGGACGCGCCGGAGACGGCTGAGGCCACCGACACCGCGGCAGATGCGCGGCCCGTGACACGCTTTGCCCAGCCGTTTGAGAACCCCGATGACAAGCCGTTGATGAGCATCGTGCTGATGGACACCGGCGTCGATCTGGAGGCGGAGGGCATCGGGCTTCCCGCGCTGTCGAGCTTTCCCTATCCGGTCAGTTTCGCGGTCGACGTGGCGCTGGCCGACGCCGCGGAGCGGATGGAGCGTTACCGTGCCGAAGGGTTCGAGGTGCTGGCGATGGTCGATCTGCCCACCGGTGCGCAGCCCAGCGATGCGGAGGTCTCGCTCAGCGTGGCGATGGGTGCGCTGCCGCAGATCGTCGGTGTGCTCGAGGGGACGGGCGAAGGGCTGCAGGCCAATCGCGAGGTCGCCGATCAGGTCACCGGCATTCTGCGCGACAGCGGTCACGGTCTGGTCACACAGAGCCGCGGGCTCAACTCGATGCCGACGCTGGCGCGCCGCGAAGGCGTGCCGGCAGCCCCCGTTTTCCGCGATTTCGACAGCGCCGGTCAAGATGCCCGCGTCATCCGCCGCTTCCTGGACCAGGCCGCGTTCCGGGCGGATCAGGAGGGCGGCGTGATCATGCTGGGGCGCCTGCGCCCCGAGACGATCGAGGCGCTGCTGGTCTGGGGTCTTGCGGACAGGGCAGGCTCTGTCGCGCTGGCGCCTGTCTCCGCATTGCTGCTGGCGCAGCCGTAAAAGGCGTCAGAGCCCGGTATCGAGCAGCTTCTTGATCTCTTCCGTGGATGTGCCTGCGACGATGCGGCCAAGCTCCGCGTCGCCCCTGAGCACCAGCAGCGTGGAACGGCGCGGAATGCCGCGCGAGGTGGTCACAGGATCCTTGGAGTACGTGTCCCAGTCCACTTTGACGAAGGTCATCGCTTCGGCATAGGCCGGGTTGGCGGCCATCAGTTCTGCGAGCACGCGCTCCTGCCGCTTGCAGGTGGAGCACCAGGTGGCGGAGTAGTCGACGAACACCGTCTTGCCGTCGCGCAAAGCGGCATCGATGAGGCCGGGGGTGTAGTCGACGAAGGCGGCGCGTGCGGCAACGGGCAAGAGGGCAAAGGCACTCGCGGCGGTGAGGAAGTGACGGCGGTTCATATTTTTCTCCTTGGGGTTCAAAGCATGACGGACAGGTCTTGGAGCCACACAGGCATCACTTCGAGCGCCCAGGCGTCGATGATGTGGTGGATCTTGAAGTAGAGCATCAAGCCAACGGTGACGAAGGTGACGCCGAGGATCGGCTTGGAACGCTCGGCGAGTGCGCGCAGCACGTTGGCGCGTTTGCGGATCGCCTCGCGCGCGCCCATCCCCAGACCGATGATGATGGAGGAGACGCCGAGGGCGAAAAAGACCATGATCAGCGTGACATAGCCGAGGTTCTGGCCCTGCGAGGCAAGGGCGATGGCACCACCCAGCGTCGGCCCGATGCAGGGCGACCAGACGGCACCCAGCAGCAGCCCGCCAATGAACTGGCCGCGCAGGCCCGCACCGTCGAGTTGGCTCATGCGCGCATCTGCGCTGCCCGCCACGCCCGCCGTCGCCAGCTCGAAGCGGCGCGAGAAGGCGGGCACCAGCAGCACGAGACCGAAGAGCACCATCATCACCGCCCCGATCTGCGACAGCGTGTCCTGCGTCAGACCGATGCTGGCCCCGAAGGCGGTCACGAGCACCCCGAAGGTGACGAAGGACACGCTCATCCCCGCGGCGAGGGCGACAGGGCCGAGCCGGTCGGCATTGAGCGCGCTCACCAGAACGATGGGCAGGACCGGCAGGACGCAGGGGTTGATCAGCGTCAGAAGGCCCGCGAGATATGCAAAGAGAAATTCCATGTGCCGTGTGTGACAACCGACGCAGGGTCAGGCAATTGAAATCTCCGTCACCGCCCCGTCACGAATCCGTCATGGCGGTGCAACGCCTAGCCGTTACCGCCGCCGTCAAATCGCGCTGCATCCTCCGCCGCGCGCCGGATGGCGCCGGATTTATGCACGGTTTCCATGTATTCCGCCTCCGGGTCGCTGTCATAGACAACGCCGCCTCCGGCCTGGATATAGAGGGTCTGGTTCTGGATGACCGCGGTGCGCAGGGCGATGCACATGTCCATGTCGCCGCCCGCACTGAAGTATCCCACGCCGCCACCGTAGATGCCGCGCTTTTCCGGCTCCAGCTCGTCGATGATCTCCATCGCGCGGACCTTGGGCGCGCCCGATACGGTGCCCGCGGGCATGCCGGCAAAGAACGCGTCGAGCGCGTCGCAGTCCTCGCGCAGCTCGCCCACGACATTGGAGACGATATGCATGACATGGGAGTAGCGCTCCACGATGAACTCCTCCGTGGGGCGCACGGTGCCGATGCGCGCGACGCGGCCCACATCGTTGCGGCCCAGATCGAAGAGCATCAGATGCTCGGCCAGCTCCTTGGGATCGGCCATCAGCTCTGCCTCCAGCGCGCGGTCCTCTTCGGGCGTCTTTCCGCGGGGCCGGGTGCCTGCAATCGGGCGAATGGTGATCTCCTGCCCGAAGACGCGCACGAGGATTTCAGGGCTCGCCCCCACGACGTGAAAACCGCCGAAGTTGAAATAGAACATGAACGGCGACGGGTTGGTGCGCCGCAGCGAGCGGTAGAGCGCGAAGGGCGGCTGCGTGAAGGGCTGGGCCCAACGCTGGCTCGGGACGACCTGAAAGATATCACCGGCCCGGATGTATTCCTGCGCCTTGAGCAACTGCCGCCTTATAGGCATCCTTGGTGAAATTGCTCACCGGCTCCGGCGCCGGGGCTGCCTCGCCCAGATCGCGGCTGGTGCCTGCGGGCGTCCGCTCCAGATCGCGGACGGCGTCCATCACCCGCTCGGCGGCTTGGGCGTAGGCCGCCCGGGCGCTTTGCCCCTCGCTCACCCAGGCAGGCGAGACGACCGTGACCTCGCCCTTCACCCCGTCGAGCACCGCGATGACGGAAGGGCGCAGCATGACCGCATCGGGCAGGCCGAGGGGGTCGGGGTTGATGTGGGGCAGACGCTCGACCAGCCGGATCATGTCATAGCCGAGATAGCCGAAGAGCCCGGCCGCCGCCTGCGGCAGGTCCGGGGGCAGGTCGATCCGGCTCTGCGCGATCAGGCTGCGCAGGGCGTCAAGGGGGTTACCCTCCATCGGCTCATAGGCATCGGGGTCATAGCGCGCGGCGCGGTTGACCTCGGATGCTGTGCCGCGGCAGCGCCAGATGAGATCGGGTTTCATCCCGATGATGCTGTAGCGGCCGCGCACCTCGCCGCCGGTGACGGATTCGAGCATGAAGGCATTCTCCGCCGCCCCCCCGAGCTTGAGCATCAGCGAGACCGGCGTATCGAGATCGGCGGCCAGGCGCGTATAGACGACCTGGTGCTTCCCCGCGGCGTAATGGGCGGCGAACCCGTCGAAGTCGGGGGTCAGCGGCATCCTACTGGAAGTTCACGTTGACGGCGTTGACCGCGCGGGGGTCGATGTTCTGGCCCGCGCGCAGCAGCGCATCCTCGGCGAACAGCTCGAAAAGCCCGCGCGCCAACGCCTCGTTCTGCTCATTGCGCAGCTGCGCCGCGATGGCCTGCGCCTCGGGGCTGTCCTGTGCCGGATTGATCGCATCGAGCCGCACCAGCACGACCGTTTCCTCGCCCTCGAGGATGCGGACCTCGCCGGGGGTCATCTCGAAGACCGTTTCAGTGAAATCGGCAGGCGTCCCTACGATGAAGGCCGCGCGCGTCTGGTCCGTCTCGACCCGTTCCGTCACACCCTGATCCTCGATCGAGGTGCCGTCTTCCAGCGCGCCGCGCAAACCTTCGGCGCGTGATGCAAGGGCTTGCACGGTGGCCTGTGCGCGCCAGCGGTCCTCCACCTCCGTGCGCACTTCGTCAAAGAGTGCCGGGCGCTCGGGCAGTGCTTCGTCGAGGCGCAGCGCAAAGATGCCGCCATCCTCGAGCTGGTCGATCTGCGGGAAATCGCCCTGTTGTACGGTGGCGGCGGCTTCGCGGAAGCCGTCGTAGGCGGCGATGCCCTCACTGCTGTCCACGGTCCAGTCGATCTGGCCCAGCACCATGTCGGTCTCCTCGGCCAGCTGCTCCAGCGTGGCGCCGCCCGCCAGGCGGTCATCGAAATCCTCCGCCTGTGCCTCGACCAGACGTATCGCGCGGTCAGTGGCCAGCGCGCCGCGCAGTTCCGGCTCGGCTTCCTCGAAGGTCACGATCTGCTCCGGCAGGACGGCATTCACACGAAACAGCGCGGGCCCGAGCGCGCTGGGGGCAGGGCCCACGATGGCGCCCACCTCCGCTTCGAAGACGGCATCGCCCGCGGCGCCGAGACTTGCACGGTCCACATCGCCCAGATCCACGTCCGACAGCTCCAGACCACGCTCGCGCACCAGCGCCTCAAAGGTGGTGCCGCCCACTTCTAGGGATGCGGCGGCCTGATCGGCGGCCTGCGCATCGGCAAAGACCAAGCGCTCGATCAGTCGGCGCTCGGGCTGGTTGTATTGCTCGCTGCGGGCCTCATATTCGGCACGCAACTCCGCCTCGGGCATCTCCACCTGATCGAGGATGTCGACGGGGTTGAGCCAGGCGTAGGTGATCTTCTTGGTCGCGGGCAGCACGAAACTCTCCGCATTGGCCTCGAAGTAGGCCTGCAGCGTCTCCTCGTCGGGGGCGGCCACCGGCGCCTCGAGCGCTGTCTCATCCAGCCGCACCCAGGTGAAATCGCGCGCCTCGCTCACGTAGTTTACAAGTGTCTGCGCAAAGGCCGCGGGCATTTCCACACCGCTCAGCACAGCACCCTGCAACAGCTGGCGTGCGGTCTCCTCGCGCAGGCTCGTCTCGAACTCCGCCTCGTTCAGGCCCGCCGCGCGCAGCGCCTGCGCGTATCCGTCACGGTCGAATTCGCCGTTGATGCCCTGAAATGCGGGGATCTCGCAGGATCCGGTCGCGCACCACTTCGTCACCGACGGAAAGGCCCATCTGCGCGGCCTCGTTGTCGAGCGCGCGTTCGCGAAGGATACGCTGCAGCACCGCACGGTCGAGGCCGAGTTGCTGGGCTTGCGCGAAGCTCATCTGACTGCCGGTCTGCTGGCTGATGGCGCGCATTTCCTGCTGGACCTGCCGGGCGTAGCTGTCCACGGAAATCGGCATATCGCCGACGGTGCCCAGCGTGCGCAGGTTGCCGCTCAGGTTTACCGCGCCAAAGCCCGCGAGCCCCAGAAAGAGGAGACCCATCAGGATCCATGTTGCGGTCTTGCCGACGCTCGATTTCTTTGCCATGTGAGCTGCCCCAGAGTTTGTTTGGGACTGTCTAAGGGCAAGCCCGCACGGGAGCAAGGGGGGCTCGGGCGCAGGCGTCGGGTCGCGCGCCTAACCGCTTCGCGCTCAGGTCCGCGCCAGATCCAGCGCGCCGAGCCGCTCGAAGAGCGTTGCGATCCCGGCCACATCGAGGTTTGCAAAGGCAATGCGCAACTCGCGCGCGCCTGCGGCGGCTCCTTCGGGGTAGAACATCGTGCCGGGCAGGCACAGCACGCCTGCGTCGCGCACCATGAGCGGCGCGAGTTCGGCACTGCTCATTGCAAAGGGATGACGCATGTAGGCGAAATAACCGCCCAGACCCAGAAGCTGCCAGCCCTTGGCCGCCAGCGTGGGCATGTTGTCAGTGATCGCGGCGCGGCGGCGCAGGATCTCGTCGCGCTCATCGGCAAGCCATTGATCAAGGTTCTCCATCCCCCAGAGCGCTGCATGCTGGCCGAGCTGGCCGGGGCAGATAGCGACAGTGTCGAGGAATTTCTCCACCTCCGCCAGCCGCGCAGGCGACGCGGCGATCGCGCCGACGCGGTGGCCTGTCAGCCGGTAGGCTTTGGAGAAGGAGTAGAGGTGGATCAGCGTGTTATCCCAGTCCGGCCTGCCGAAAAGGCCATGGGGTGCGTCGGCCGCGCTGTGGAAGTCGCGGTAGGTCTCATCCACGATCAACGCGATGCCGCGCGCGCGGGCAATGTCGAAGAAGGCGGTGATCAGATCGTCGGGATACTCCGCGCCCGTGGGGTTGTTGGGGGTGACGAGGACGATGGCGCGGGTGCGCGGCGTGATCAGCTTGGCCGCGTCCCAGGGATCCGGCATCATATCGCCCGTGCAGGTCAGCGGGACCGCGACGGCGCCCGCCATATCGAGCCACATTTTGTGGTTGAAGTACCACGGTACGGGCAGGATCACCTCGTCGCCCTCGCCGCACAGGGTGGCGATGGCTGCGGCGAAGGCCTGATTGCAGCCCGACGTGATCGCGATCTGATCGGCGGTGACGTGGCCGCCGTAGATCCGCGCGGTGCGCGCCGCGAGGGCGGCCCGCAGCGGGCCGTTGCCCAGCACGGGACCATAGAGATGCGCACTGTCATCGCTCAGCATCGTATCTGCCATCGCCTGCCGCATGTCCGGGTGCGGTGGTTCGACCGGCGCGGCCTGGCTCACGTTGATGAGCGGGCGATCCGGCGCGAAAGTGACACCTTCCAGCCAGCGGCGCGCCTCCATCACGGGGGGCGGAAAGGTCGTGGCGGTGCGCGGTGCTGTCATATCGGCTGGCTCAATCGGGTGAGGGGACGGGATGCAGTTTGAGGGCAGGGAAAAGAAGCGGTTTGGCGAGGACGGCGCGCGAGGATCATGGGTCTGTTCGCAAGGGGATGCGGGCCATCGGCGGCATCCTCAATCCTTGCCGCGGTAAGGCTCGACGTATTGCAGGGCCATGTCCCAGGGAAAAAAGATCCAGGTATCCTGGCTCACTCCGGTGATGAAGGTATCGACCATCGGCTCGCCCTCGGGTTTGGCGTAGACGGTGGCGAAATGGGCCTTCGGGTAGAGGGAGCGGACGAGCTCGAGCGTCTTGCCGCTGTCGACCAGATCATCGAGGATCAGGATGCCGGTGCCGTCGCCCATCATCTCAGCATCGGGGGATTTGAGCACCCGGGCTTCGCGGCGCTCGTCCGCCTTGCCGCCGCCGGAATGATAGGACATCACCGAGATCGTATCGACGGTGCGGATGTCGAGCTCGCGCGCGACGATCATCGCGGGCGCCATGCCGCCGCGGGTGATGGCCACGACCGCGCGCCATCCGCCCTCATCGGGCCCCTTGCCATCGAGTCGCCAGGCCAGCGCGCGGCTGTCGCGGTGGATCTGGTCCCAGCTGATGTGAAAACCTTTCTCGTGGGGCAGGCGGTTGTCCATATCGGTCCCTCTATTCGCGGTTGCCAAGTGAGTACTTGCTCTGGCGTGGGGTGAAAAGGGCGAAAAACGCAAGTGCTGCGCTCAGAGGCCCAGCCGCGCCTCCACGGTCTCGCGCAGCCTGGGCTCGTTCGGGCCCGCGGCGATCCGCGCCCAGAGCTGGATCAGGAACATCTGCAGGTAGGCATCGAGCAGCAGCGGATCGAGCTGGTCGCCCAGTACCTCCAGCGCGGTCGTGCGCAGGGTGACCTCATCGTGCGGCTCGATCCAGCCTGTCTTGCGCAGGGCACGCCGCCAGTTGCGCTGGCGCATCCATTGCAGCCAGAATGCCGCGTGCCGCGCGATAGGTTGGCGGCGGTCGGAGACGTAATCGACCCCGATCAGACGGCCCGTATCGGGCGTAATGCACAGGTTTTCGGGCTTCATATCGCCGAAGATCGTGCAATGGCGCATCGCCCGGCCGTCGAAGGGCGCGAAGGCCGCAGCGAGGCCGTCGAGGCAGGCGCGGCGCTTTTTGTCGAGTTTGCCGGGCAGATGGGCGAGATGACGCTCGGTGTCGGCAAGGGCGGGTTCGGGATCGAAGGCCAGCATCGCGGCGGGGGCCTCCTTGCAGAAATGGTCGAGCCAGTCCATGCCGCGCCGGGTGACCGCATCGCCGTCGGTCTGCGGCAGCTCATCGGCGAGCGTTGCTCGGCCTGCGTCCTCCATCGCGAAGAGGCCGTTTGGCTCGCTCAGGAACAGCGGTGTGACGACCTGCGCCGTGGCCTCGCGCAAGCGGGCGAGGGTCTGGTAGCGCAGCCGCGCATGATCCGCGCGCTCGTAGATCTTGAGGATGACCGGATCCGCATCGGCGCTGGTGGCGCGCAGGATGGAGCGGCCACCGCGCACGTGGTTCGGGCGGTGGTCTATGGTCTCTATCGTCCAGGTGCTGCTGCGCGTGGCGTGCTGCACCGCGAGGGCGGCCTTGGCCCCGGCAATGTGGTCTTGGGGTGCCTCCACCCTCACCGCGTCAGCAGCAGGCGCAGGCCGAGGGCCGCCATGATTGTCGCGGCGGCCCGGTCCGCATAGGGTTTGAACCGCAGATAGGCGCTGCGCGCGGGCGCGGATGACAGCCCGAGCGCCATGGCGGTGTAGACGATGATTTCGACCGCCAGATGGTTGGCGACGATGAGCGCGCTGCCGCCAAGGCCGAGCCCTGCCGGGAAGATCACAACGATCACGGCGCCTGCGAAAAGGACCGATTTGGGGTTGGAGAGGTTGACGATCACGCCGGAGCGGAACGCGGCCCTGCCGCGTCCTGCGGCGCCGCCCGCCAGCGGCTTATCGGCGCCACGCCACATGCCGTAGGCGAGATACAGCAGGTAGCATGCACCCGCGATCTTCATCGCCGCATAGAGCCACGGCACCCATTCGAAGAGGGCCGCCAGCCCCATCAGCGCCGCCGCGGTCCACAGCGCGGCGACGAGGCCAAGCCCCGCGCCCGTGAGGATGCCCGCGCGGCGCCCGTCCGCGATGCTGTTGCGCAGGACCAGCAGGAAGGCCGGGCCAGGTGCGGCCATCGCGGCCAGCAGCGTCAGATTGAAGGCCACCAGCTGCGTGAGCGTCAGATCAGCCATCGCAGCGCTCTCTCAGTCCTTGCTCATGTCGGGCGCATCGACCGCCTTCATGCCGACCACGTGGTAGCCTGCATCCACGTGCAGGTTCTCGCCCGTGGTGCCCGAGCCCAGATCGGACAGCAGAAAGAGTGCGGATTTGCCGACCTCGTCTATGGTCACGTTGCGGCGCAGGGGCGAGTTGTATTCGTTCCACTTCATGATGTAGCGGAAATCGCCGATCCCGGAGGCGGCGAGCGTCTTTATCGGTCCGGCGGAGATGGCATTGACCCGGATATTATCCTTGCCCAGATCCTCGGCGAGGTATTTGACCGACGCTTCCAGCGCCGCCTTGGCCACGCCCATCACGTTGTAATGCGGCATCACCTTTTCGGCGCCGTAGTAGGTCAGCGTCAGGCAGGAGCCGCCGTTCGTCATCATCGCGGAGGCACGCTGCACCACAGCGGTGAATGAATAGACGGAGATGTCCATGGACAGGGTGAAGTTGGCCCGGCTCGTGTCGACGTAGCGGCCGCGCAGCTCGTTCTTGTCGGCAAAGCCGATGGCATGCACGATGAAGTCGAGGCTGCCCCAGCGCGCGCGCAGACCCTCGAAGAGCGCGTCGATGGAGCTTTCGTCGCCCACATCGCAGGGCAGCACGATATCGCTGCCGAGCGAGGCCGCGAGCGGATCGACCCGCTTCTTGAGCGCCTCGCCCTGATAGGAGAAGGCAAGCTCGGCGCCCGCGTCGCTGAGTTGCTTGGCGATGCCCCAGGCGATTGATTTGTCGTTGGCCAATCCCATGATCAGCCCCCGCTTGCCTGCCATCAGGTTGTTCGACATTGCCGCAAACTCCGAAATTTTTTACATTGCGACGGGTCTACGCCATTGGTCTGCGGCCATCAAGGGAATGCAGCTGCGCGATATTTGGTCTTGCACCCTTGATCGCTATCGTGGATTTATGCACGGGCAGGATCAAAATGCAGTGAAGTCGCGGGGTTAGTCCGCGCGCCTGAAATGCGGACGGGCCTTGCGTGTTTGTGACGACGTGTTGAGGTGGGGGGCGCAGCCAATGACAGACCGTAGCGGTATTTTCGCAGGTGATGACCCTTTCGCCATCACCCGTGCCTGGCTGACCGAGGCAGGCCCGCGTGAGATCAACGATCCGAATGCGATGGCATTGAGCACAGTGGACGCGCAGGGCATGCCCAATGCGCGCGTGGTGCTGCTCAAGGACGTGGAGGACGACGCGTTCGTCTTCTACACCAACTACGGCAGTGCAAAGGCGCAGGAGCTCGAGCAGGCCGGGATGGGGGCCTTCGTCATTCATTGGAAGTCGCTGCGCAGGCAGGTACGTGCGCGCGGGCTCATCAGCCGCGAAGACGGTGCGAAGGCGGATGCGTATTATGCATCCCGTTCGCTCAAGAGCCGTCAGGGCGCATGGGCCTCCGATCAATCGAAACCTCTTGCCGACCGCGCCACATTGGAGCGCGCGCTGGAAGAGGCGGTGGCGCAGCATGGGGATGATCCCGCGCGGCCACCGTTCTGGGGCGGCTACCGTTTGACGCCCCTCGAGATTGAATTTTGGGCGGACGGGGAAGCGCGTCTGCATGATCGATTTCAGTGGCGGCGCGCCACGGTTGAAGCGCCCTGGGGTATCACACGTCTGAACCCCTGATTGTACGAGTAAGGTCCGCAGTGTTTCGCGGAGGGGTGCCTGGCATCCCTGTTCTCGGTTGGCATAATGGTACTAAGATGATGGATGATGGATCTGCAGGCAGTTTCGAGAACTTCGGGTCAAAGACGGCGGCGGTGCGCACGCGAGGCACGGTCAAGTGGTTCGACCCGGTAAAGGGGTTCGGGTTTGTCGTCGCGGATGACGGGGGGCCGGACATCTTGCTGCATGTGAACGTCCTGCGCAATTTCGGGCAGAGCTCTGTCGCCGACGGCTCGCGGGTCGAGCTGCTGGTCCACCTCACGGCCCGCGGTGTGCAGGCGAGCGCGGTCCTCTCGCTCACGCCTCCCGATGGGGCGCAGCTGAAACTGCCGGAGATCACCGGCGTCGACGCCGCCGACCTCGTCAATACCCCGCTGGTGCCCGCGCGGATCAAGTGGTTCGACAAGTCCAAGGGCTTTGGGTTTGCAAATGTCTTTGGTAGCACGGATGATGTCTTCGTGCACATGGATGTGCTGCGCCAGTCCGGGCTGTCGGAACTCGGCCCAGGCGAGGCCATCGCGATGCGCGTCATAGAGGGCAAGCGCGGCAGGATGGCCGCCGAGGTACAGGCATGGGAAACGGTCACTTCACCAGACGCGCGCTGATTGCGGCGCTGGGCGCTTTCGCGTTCGCTGCGGGCCTGGCCGGGCAGGCGGGCGCACAGCAGGACTGCCCGCAGGGCCGCGTGACGATCACCGGCGGGTTCGGCACCGCCGCCTTCAACGTCGATGTCGCAGCCGATGAGGCGAGCCGTGCGCAGGGCCTCATGCATGTGGAGGCGATGCCGTTGAGCCAGGGCATGCTCTTTGTCTATGACCGGCCGCAGCGGATGAGCTTCTGGATGCGCAATACGCTCATCGAGCTCGACATGCTCTTTCTTGATGGCGCGGGCGTGGTCCGCCACATCCACCACCGCGCGCAACCGCTGGACGAGACGCCGATCTCGCCGGGGGAGATGCAGTTGACCGGCGTGCTGGAGATCAACGGCGGCCTGGCCAGGCGCTTGGGTATCGCCGTGGGCGATGTGCTGCGCCATCCGGCCTTTGTCAGCGCTGAGGCGCCGTGGTCCTGCGACGCGGGAAAATGATCCGCAGCGGCGCTGATTTTGGCTTTTCAATCGCTGCGCGCTTCGCTAAGTAGGCGGCAGTCGGGGCGTGGCGCAGCCTGGTAGCGCACCTGTTTTGGGTACAGGGGGTCGGATGTTCGAATCATCTCGCCCCGACCACTTTCAAAGAGTGACACACCGCTGTGGCTTCTCCGGTATTACCGGGGAAGCCACAGGTGCTTTCAGGCCGGGCGGTGCGCGGGATGCGCTGCGCGCCCGTGCCGGATGGATGGTTTCGCACCTTCCCAGAATCGCGCCGATTGATTCCGCGCGAGCGCGTCCCACTCCCCTACATCTGGTGTCGAAAGAGCCGATAGTGCCGATTTGCCACAACGGGTGGCGTGGCACAGTGCCCAAATCTGAGGCGAACTCGACCCGCGGTGTGGATTGTCCGGGGCGATGTGGCGCAAAAAGCAGTAAGGCGACCGGCACCTCAACCGCGGAGCCTGCGGGCCCGTGATGCAGACCAGGGCATGAGGTTCCGCCGGTAGTTTGGCCGTTTCAAAGCACTTTTTTACAAATATGTGACGTTAACGATTTGGGCCGCGCGGGGCGGTAAATCATCTCGCGCATGCCCCCTTGCCACATCAACCGCGCGTCAAGATTTTAGTTTGCCAGATTTTAGAATTATTCCGTTGACCCGGTAGGGCCAGATACGTCAGATTGTGGAGGCTGACGGCACTGCCACAAGATGTAGTAGTAGAATGCACCAATGGTGTGCCACGCAGCAGAGTGCAGGCAACGGTCTAACATGACGTCTTTAAGGTGTGTGCCTTGTGGAGAAATCCATCGGGGTCGTTCGACTGTCTTTACTCTGCCGCACAGCATTGAGGCGGGCGCGCTCGGGCGGGTCCGGAATTGTAAACGCTGAAATATGGGGCAGCGCGATGAAAATTGAACGCAAATTTACCACTCAGGGGCAGGACGCCTACGCCGATCTGGATTTCGTGCACACGGTCTCCGAAATCCGCAATCCGGACGGTTCCGTTGTCTTTCATCTGGATAACGTCGAAGTGCCGAAAGCCTGGAGCCAGGTCGCGTCCGATGTGATCGCGCAGAAGTATTTCCGCAAGGCAGGTGTGCCCGCCCAATCCAAGCGGGTGAAGGAAAAGGGCGTGCCGGAATTCCTGTGGCGTTCGGTCCCCGTGGAAGGCACCGAGATGGGCGGTGAGACGTCCTCCAAGCAGGTGTTCGACCGGCTGGCGGGCGCCTGGGCCTACTGGGGCTGGAAGGGCGGCTATTTCTCGACCGAAGAAGACGCGCGCACCTATTATGACGAGATGCGCCACATGCTCGCGTCCCAGCGCGCGGCCCCCAACAGCCCGCAGTGGTTCAACACGGGCCTGCACTGGGCCTACGGGATCGACGGCCCCGCGCAGGGCCACTACTACGTGGATCACGTGACCGGAAAGCTGACACGCTCAACGTCCAGCTACGAGCATCCGCAGCCGCATGCCTGCTTCATCCAGTCGGTGAAGGACGATCTCGTCGGTGACGGCGGCATCATGGATCTGTGGGTGCGCGAGGCGCGTCTGTTCAAATACGGCTCCGGCACGGGCACGAACTTCTCCTCCCTGCGCGGCGAGGGCGAGAAGCTGTCGGGCGGCGGCAAATCCTCCGGCCTGATGGGTTTCCTGAAGATCGGCGACCGTGCGGCGGGTGCGATCAAGTCGGGCGGCACCACGCGCCGCGCGGCCAAGATGGTCATCGTCGACGCGGATCACCCCGACATCGAGGATTTCATCAACTGGAAGGTGCTCGAGGAGCAGAAGGTCGCCAGCATCGTCGCAGGCTCCAAGATGCACGAGCAAAAGCTGAACCTCATCTTCAAGGCCATCGCAGGCTGGGACGGTCTGGAGACGGACGCCTATGATCCCGCCAAGAACGAGCAGTTGAAAGACGCGATCCGCGCGGCCAAGAAGGTCTCCATTCCGGAGACTTACGTGAAGCGCGTGCTGGATTATGCAAAGCAGGGCCACACCTCCATCGAATTCCCGACCTATGACACCGAC
The DNA here is from genome assembly GCA_963703195.1 of uncultured Alphaproteobacteria bacterium. GTDB lineage: Bacteria > Pseudomonadota > Alphaproteobacteria > Rhodobacterales > Rhodobacteraceae > Sulfitobacter. The sequence goes on from OY969797.1 coordinate 539,440, forward strand.
TGGGATTCGGAGGCCTATAATTCCGTTTCGGGCCAGAACTCCAACAACTCGATCCGCGTCACCGACGCGTTCCTGAAGGCCGTGGAAGCGGACGGAGACTGGGAGCTGATCGACCGCGTGTCGGGCAAAGTCTCCAAGACGCTGCGTGCGCGGGATCTGTGGGATCAGGTCGGCCATGCCGCGTGGGCCTGCGCCGATCCCGGCATCCAGTACCACGATACGGTCAACGATTGGCATACCTGCCCGGAGGATGGCGCCATCCGCGGCTCCAACCCCTGCTCGGAGTACATGTTCCTCGATGATACGGCCTGCAACCTGGCCTCCATGAACCTGCTGACCTTCCTCAAGGACGGCGTGTTTCAGGTCGAGGATTACATGCACGCTTCGCGTCTGTGGACCGTGACGCTGGAAATCTCCGTGATGATGGCGCAATTCCCCTCCAAGGAAATCGCGCAGCGCTCCTACGACTTCCGCACGCTGGGCCTCGGCTATGCCAATATCGGCGGTCTGCTGATGAACATGGGCTACAGCTATGACAGCGATGAGGGCCGTGCGATGTGCGGTGCGCTGACCGCGATCATGACCGGCGTCGCCTATGCCACTTCCGCCGAGATGGCGGGCGAGTTGGGCGCGTTCCCTGGCTATGCCAAGAACAGCAAGCACATGCTGCGCGTGATCCGCAACCACCGCAATGCGGCCTACGGCGAGAGCACGGGCTATGAGAAGCTGGCGATCAAGCCGCTGCCGCTCGACCATGCGAACTGCCCGCAGGCAGGGCTGGTGGATGTCGCGATGTCCACGTGGGACGAGGCGCTCAAGCTCGGGGAGAAGCACGGCTACCGCAATGCGCAGACATCCGTGATCGCGCCCACCGGCACCATCGGTCTGGTGATGGATTGCGATACCACGGGGATCGAGCCCGACTTCGCATTGGTCAAATTCAAGAAACTCGCCGGGGGCGGCTATTTCAAGATCATCAACCAATCGGTTCCCGCAGCGCTGGAAAAGCTCGGGTACGGCTCCGCGCAGATCGAGGAGATCGTGGGCTACGCCGTGGGCCACGGCACCATCGGCAATGCACCGGGCATCAATCACACCACGCTGATGGGCCACGGCTTCGGTCCGAATGAGCTTGCCAAAGTGGACCGCGCGCTGGCCGCCGCCTTCGACATCCGCTTCGTGTTCAACCAGTGGACACTGGGAGAGGAGTTCTGCCGCGAGGTTCTCGGCATCCCGTCGGAAAAGCTGAACGATCCGACGTTCGACCTGCTCAAGTCGCTGGGCTTTGCCAAGCGCGACATCGACGCGGCCAACGATCACGTCTGCGGGACCATGACGCTGGAGGGCGCGCCGCACCTCAAGCAGGAGCATTACGCGATCTTCGATTGCGCCAACCCCTGCGGCAAGAAGGGCAAGCGCTACCTCTCGGTCAACAGCCACATCTACATGATGGCCGCGGCGCAGAGCTTCATCTCGGGCGCGATCTCCAAGACGATCAACATGCCCAACGATGCCACCATCGAGGATTGCCAGAAGGCCTATGAGCTGAGCTGGTCGCTGGGGGTCAAGGCCAACGCACTCTACCGCGACGGCTCCAAGCTCAGCCAACCGCTGGCGGCCTCGCTGGTGGAGGATGACGACGAAGCGGCGGACATTCTCGAGAGCGGCACGATCCACGAGAAGGCGATGGTGCTGGCGGAGAAGATCGTCGAGAAGGTGATCGTCAAGGAGATCATCAAATCGCACCGCGAAAAGATGCCGCAGCGCCGGAAGGGCTACACCCAGAAGGCCAACGTCGGCGGTCACAAGGTCTATCTGCGCACCGGCGAATACGAGGACGGCAGCCTCGGCGAGATCTTCATCGACATGCACAAGGAGGGTGCGGGCTTCCGCGCGATGATGAACAACTTCGCCATCGCCGTCTCCGTCGGGCTCCAGTACGGCGTGCCGCTGGAGGAGTTCGTGGATGCCTTCACCTTCACCAAGTTCGAGCCTGCGGGCATGGTTCAGGGCAATGACAGCATCAAATCCGCGACCTCGATCCTCGACTATATCTTCCGCGAACTGGCGGTGAGCTACCTCGACCGGACTGATCTTGCCCATGTGCAGCCCGAAGGTGCCACCTTCGACACGCTGGGCCGTGGCGAGGAGGAGGGCGTGACAAACGTCTCGCAGGTGAGCGAGAGTGCGGCCGCCAAATCGCTCGAAGTGCTGCGGCAGATCACCTCGCCGGGCTACCTGCGCAACCGCGTGCCCGCGAGCCTGACCGTGCTGCAGGGCGGGCAATCGGCGGCGATGGAAGCGCTGAGCGCTGCGCTGCCGATGGGCGAGGGGGGCGTTGCGACGGCGGTCAAGCAGACGACGTCGATCACGACCGGCACCGTATCGCTTGATGCGCGGGCCAAGGCCAAGATGCAGGGCTATGAAGGCGAGGCCTGCGGCGAATGCGGCAACTACACGCTGGTGCGCAACGGCACCTGCATGAAGTGCAACACCTGCGGCGGCACGTCCGGCTGTAGCTGAGGGAAACAAATTAGAGAGTTGGGGGCCAGTGCGTCAACACTGCCCCCCCACTCATCCTGCACTCGCGAAGCACGCTGCAGGACAAGCAAACTCGGCCCAGGTGGGTCGATGGGATACGTACACAACGGATGAGTTTGCAGATCAATAGCGGGCTTACTTATACAGGATTATCCAGAAGGTTACCCATAACTTTTGCGATTATTCTGTGGATAAAAACGAAAGGTGACCGATATGGCCACTAGAAAGAACTCGGAGGTTACAAGCGCTAAAGCTGCTTCGGCAGCGTCAAAAGTGCTTAAGAACCCTTCTTCTTCGAAAGCCGCGAAAACAGCGGCAGCTTCGGCGCTGACGCAGCGTCCGAACAACAAGAAGAAGTAAGAACAGATTTGGTGGTATCAACACCGCCAGATTGCAACGGGGTGGGTTCTCGCGCATCGCTATGCGATACGCTGTCACCCACTCATTGCAGCGCCAAGGCGCTGCAATCAAGACAAGGGGCAGGTGCGCTTGCCCCTGACGCTGGCCACGCCGCAGGCATAAAACAAAACGAGCGGTAAACTAATGAGCATGGCCACGCGAACCTAGGGGTGCCTTTCAGGGCACCCCATTTTCTTTGGCAGATCGCGGTCTCGGCGGGCTGACCGCACCGGATGGTGCCTCGCATTCCGGCGCGGCATCGACTTGATTTTGCGATCACGGCCACCGCTTTGCGCATTTGCCGCCGGTTGATACACGCATGGCGGGAGGCTACACACGCGTCAGGAGAAACCATTGATTGCGCGCACAGATAGCATCGCCGGTAACGGTTGATGTCACGAAGAAACCGCCACCCGGGCCTGCGTTAATCATGCTTAACCGCGGCACAACCCTAGCTTTTTTAACATTTGACGGATAAGTGAACAGGTGTTCATCCACGCCGGTGGAAAAGTCATTGTCTGAAAAGTGAGACCACGGAACCATGCAGCCGCGTAGGGAGATCATTCAGGGTACAGATGTTCCGCTGACGCCGATGCAGCTTGGCCTGATTTCCGAGAGTTTCCTTGCGCACAAGCCTTGGGTGAACGTCGAACAGATCGTCGTGCAGTTCGGCGAGGCCGGGGTCACTTCCCAAAAGCTTGCGGCGGGGCTCGCGGCGCTGGCCGAGCGGCATGATGCGCTGCGGCTGACGGTGCGGCGTGATGGATCCGGCAGCCTCACCCAGGATCTGAAGACACCCGATCCCATCCCCTTCGACGTGACCGAGAATGAGGGTGGGCCACAGGCCGCGCGCGCCGAACAGCTCGAGAGTTTCCTCGAGCGGGACCGCCTGCTCGGCTTTGCGTTTTCGGGCGAGCCGTTGTGGCGCGCCGCACTCTTGCGATGGGACACCGGGCATGCCGCGCTGGTGCTGACCATTCACCATGCGGTGGCGGATGGCCGCAGCATGGCGCGCCTGGCGCGGGAGTTGATCGCTTACGTTTACGAGGGCGCGCTGCCGAGTGCTTCCCCCGCTTCGCTGCAATTTTCGGAGTTTTGCCGCGCGATGGCGGAGGCCCTGCCAAACGCCGATGCGGCGGAGGCGTATTTCAAGAGTTATCTCGGGGAGATAGAGGATACCGGCGCCCTGACGCTACCGGAGACGGGCGACCTCGAACCGGTCGGGGGGCGCAAGCGCCAGATGACGGCGCGGCTGAGCGCCGAGCAGAGCAGCAAGCTGCGCGCGGCGTCGGACCGGCTCGGGGGTACGCTCGCCAACCTGATGCAGGCTGCCTGGGGCATCCTGCTGTCGCGCTGGCAGGACAGCGAAGCGGTCACTTTCGGCGTCGTCAGGTCGGGACGCCACGCCTTGCCGAACTGCGAGGACGCCGTGGGCTGCCTGATCAATACTCTGCCGACCTGTGTGAAGCTGGGGCGTGACGTAACGCTCGCCGGTGTGGTGCATGGACTGCGCCAGCACATGCTGTCCCTGCACGCGCTGGAGCAGACCCCGGCAGAGCTGATCCGCCGCAGCATCGGGCTGCATGGGGCGGCGCCGCTCTTCGAGACCGCCGTGATGTTCGAGAACGGCGAAATCGGGGATCTGGTGACCGGGGGCGACATGCCTGCGGGGGTGGAGGGAATCGACCTGCGCGAAGAAGCGGGGATGCCGCTGATGCTCTCGGTCTATGCGCAGCGCGAGATCAAGCTGGCGCTGGAATATGACCCCGCACTCATAGCGGACGCGATGGCAGGACAGGCGTTCGGCCATCTGATGGGGCTGCTGGCTGAAATCTCACGGGCGGACGCCACGACGGCGGTTGCCGAGCTCGACATGATGGCGCCTGACGAGCGGGCGATGCTGCTGGGCTGGTCGGAGCCCGATACGCCACTGCCTGCGCATGGCTCCTGCCTCGTCCGGCTCTTTGACGACGTCGTGCGGGCCGCGCCCGATGCCACGGCGCTCACAATGATCGGGCGGGAGGAGGAGCTGAGCTTTGCCGAGCTCGACCGCCGCTCTGATCTCGCGGCTGGAGTGCTTGCAGCGCTTGGCGCGGGGCCGGGGGAGGTCGTGGCCATCCACCTCGAGCGCTCCATCGGTTTTGTGGTCGCGGTGCTGGCCGCGCTCAAGACGGGGGCCGCGTTCATGCCCGTTGATCCGGCCCTGCCGGAAGCCGTTCGCACCCATATGCTGAGCGATAGCGGCGCGCTGATCATCGTGGACGGCGACGGCGTGCTCAAGGGCGACGAGCGCAGACCGATCCCGAAGGATCATGGTCGGGACACCACTGCGATGCCGCGTCCAGACGTGGATCCGGCGGCCCTTGCCTATGTCATCTATACCTCCGGCTCCACCGGCACGCCCAAGGGCGTGCGCGTCTCGCGCGGCAATCTGCTGGCGCATCTGGCGGCCCTCACAGCCGCATTCGAGATGACCCCGACAGACCGTGTGCTGCAATTCGCCGGGCTCTCCTTCGACGTGGCAATCGAAGAGGTCTTTACCACGCTCATGTCGGGGGCGACGCTGGTGCTGCGCACGGATGAGATGTCGGCCTCCGCGACGGAGTTCCTCGACCAGATCGAGGCGCAGAAACTCAGCGTGATGAACCTGCCCACCGCGTTCTGGACGGTGCTGACGGGGTACCTGAAACAAAGCGGCAGGCGGCTACCGCCTTCCGCGCGCCTGGTCATCGTGGGGGGGGAGGCGATCTCCTCGCGGGTGCTGTCGGACTGGCTGCAGGTCGCGCCTGAGCCGCGCTGGCTCAACGGCTACGGCCCGACCGAAGCGACGATCACCAGCGCACTCTTCGAGCCCACGGACCACCGACCGGGCGATGACGTCTACATCGGCAGGCCCACGGGGCATGCGCTCGCCTATGTGCTGGCGCCCGATGGCAGCCTCGCTCCGAAGGGTGCAATGGGGGAGCTGGCCATCGGGGGGCCTGCGGTCACGCAAGGCTACATCGGGCGGCGCTACGAGACGACGAAGGCATTTCGCGCGGATACGATCCGCGGCCGTGGCCGGATCTACTGCACCGGCGACAGGGTACAGTGGCGCGAGGGCGGCAACCTGCAGTTCCACGGGCGGCAGGACCGGCAGATCAAGCTGCGCGGCCACCGGATCGAGCTCGGCCATATCGAACGCGCGGTGGAGCGGTGCATCCCCGCGGCCGAGATCCTCTGCGATGTGCTCGACAAGAACACCCCCGCGGCCCAACTCGTCGTATGGATCGCGACCCCGGAAGAGCACGACCTGAAGGCTTTGGCCAAGCAGGTCGCGGCGCTGCTGCCGGGCTACATGCGCCCGAAACTGGTGGCTGTGCATGAATTCGCGCGCACCCAGAACGGCAAGATCGACCGCCGCGCATTGCCGCGCCCGTCGCTGGAGGTCGTCGAGACCGCGGGCGCTGTCGATGCCGCCTCCGATCTGGAGCGGCAGATCTGCAATGCGATGGCGCAGGTCCTCAACCTGCCTCAGGTGGAGCCGGAGCAGGGCTTCTTCGATCTGGGGGGCCATTCCCTGCAATCGATCGAGTTCATCGGCCGGGTCGAGATCGATACCGGCAAGAAGCTCGGCATCGTCGATTTCCGCAACAACCCGTCGCCGCGCGAACTGGCCCGGCTGTTCCAGAGCGGCGGCCAAAGCTCCAAGAACATCATCCCGATCCAGCCCGAAGGCGACAAGCCACCGCTGCTCGCGATCCACATCCTCGGCGCGAACGAGGAGTATTTCCGCCCCCTGGCAAAGCATTTAGGGCAGGATCAGCCGGTTCTCGGCGTCTCGGTCGGCTCGCTCGACGAGGATACGCCGACGGGGGTCGCCTCCATCGCCAGCAAGTACTGCGAAGAGATCAACCGCCATTACCCCGACGGGCCGGTTCACCTGATGGCCGCCTCGCTGGGCAGCTATATCGCCTATGAGCTCGCCCAGCAGCTTCAGGCCAGCGGGCGCTATGTCGGCATGGTGGCGTTCTTCGATGCCGCCGGTCCGGGCGGCCGTACCCGTGTCAGCGGGCTCGGCAAGCTGCGCGCGCTGATGCGCAGGGCGCGCTATGTCGGGTGGGGGTATCCCCTTATGGTGGGCCGCAATCTCGTTTACGAAAGCCGCAACAAGATCGCGCAGCGTCAGGTCACCCGCAAGGCTGCCGGCGCCGAGACACAGGCGCCCAAGACGGTTTTTGAGTTCATTGCCACCAATGAGTTGGCGGTGAATGAATACACACCGGAACCCATCGACATTCCGCTGATCATCTTCCGCTCCAAGGTCAATTTCTTCGACACCAGGGAAACGCTGGCAGACGGGCTGGGCTGGGCCTCGGTCGCAAAGGGCGGGTTGAGGGTGATCGACGTGCCGGGCGGGCATCTGTCGATGTTGCAGGAACCCCATGTCGAAACACTTGCCAGAGAGATGCAGGCGGTACTGGCGCCGCGCTGATGGCCGTTGGGGCTTCGGGGCGGGCAGGCGCCCTGACGCCTGACGGGCCCTTGACGCTTGCCAGCCGCCGGGCGAAAGAGCCATCGGCTCGTAATGGCGGGGACCTTCCGGATGTTTGCCTATCTCGGCCTCTTCGCAAGCGCGCTCATCGCGGCGACCCTGCTGCCGATGCAATCGGAGGCGGTGCTGGGCGGGCTGATTGTGCTGGGCCAGCAGCCGGTTTGGGCGCTGCTCTTGGTGGCGACGCTCGGCAATGTGCTCGGCTCGGTGATCAATTGGGCGTTGGGCCGCACCCTGATGCGCTTCGGGGACCGCCGCTGGTTTCCCGCGACGTCCGCGCAGCTTGAGCGCGCGCAGGCATGGTATCGCCGCTATGGCCGCTGGTCGCTGCTGGGCAGTTGGCTGCCCGTGGTGGGCGATCCGCTCACCGTCGTGGCGGGCGTGATGGGGGAGCGGTTCGTGCCTTTCGTCTTGCTGGTCACGCTGGCCAAGGGCGGACGATACCTGGTGCTTGCGGGCATCGTCACGGGATTTCTGTGAGCTAGAGAAGTTCGGAGACAGGCGTTTGCGCGCCGAGCCCCGCCTGCGCGCGCAGGCTGGCCCGCGCGCGTGCGAGCCGCGACATCACCGTGCCCAGCGGCAGATCCAGCGCGCACGCGATCGCGGCGGGCCGGGTCTCACCCTCGAGCACCATCTGCATGATCCGGGCCTGCCCCTCGGGCAGCGCGCGGATCGCCTGCGCCATCTGCGCCAGTGCGATGCGGCCATGCGCCTCCGGCAGGGTGAGTGCGCAGTCCTCGTCAAGCTCGGTCATCTCCACCCGTGCGCGCCAGCGGGCGCGGGCGAGGTTGTGCAGTATTACCATCGCATAATGCTCTGGCGCGTCCAGCGGTCCATGCGCGTGCCGCTGCATCAGCCGCAGGATGGTCTCCTGCGCGAGATCCTCCGCATCGCCCCGCGGCACCCCGAGCCGCACCGCGCGGCGGCGCAGGCGCGCCAGCAGCGTCCCCCAGATCCGTTCGTCCTCGCAAACTGCCATCACGCCCTCCCGCGCAGTTGCTGCCGGGTCATCATGACGGATCCAGCGCCCACAACCAGAGGGGGAGTTTCCGCCGATGCACCGCGCGGGGCCTTTTTGGGCAAGGAGGCGCCCATCGCCCGCACCGCAATCGGCGGGAGCCTGCGCGGCGGCTGAGAGGGCGGGACGCAAATGCGGTCTCGTGCATCTGTCTATGTGAGGGCGCCGTCCGGTGCCCCCGCAAGACCAACCAGAGGAGACACCAATGACCTACATCAAAACCTTCGCGGCCATCGCGGCCACGGCGCTGTGCGTGCCGGCCTTCGCCATGGGGCAGAGCGCTGCCGAGGCGGATGCCAATCAGGACGGCGTGCTCAGCCTCGAGGAAGTGCAGGCAGTCTATCCCGACATGACCGAAGAACAGTTCGCGACCGTCGATCTCAATGGCGACGGCACGCTGGAAGATGCCGAGGTACAGGCGGGGCAGGAAGCGGGGCTGATGCCCGCGAGCTGACGCCTACAAGCATCTGCGCGCCTGTGGCAGCAGCGCGCGCAGACCATCGCAGGTCCGGCAGCCCCCAGCGACCGGGCCTGGGGTGCGTTCGGGCCGCACGCGTGCGGCGAGGCAGTACCTTGCCGCTATCCCTTCAGGTGGATATTGAACTTCGCCCGGATCGCCCGGTCGATCACCGGATCGAGCGCTGCGGCGGTCGGCGCGCCGAGGATGGCGTTCTTGCGCGCGGTCGCGGTCTCGATCAGGTCGGGCTTGTCCATCTCGACCCATTCCTTGGGCGACATCCGGTTGCCGTAGCTGGGGTAGCAATGATCGCTCTGCATCCGGCTCAGCGTCCCGGCGGTGCCGAGGTAATGGCCCGGCCCGCCCATGCAGACGGCGGCGATCTGGTCGAGGGCGAGCGTCTCGTCGTTGACCTCGATCCCGCGCACGCAGCGCAGCGCCTGGCCGATGATGTCATCGCCGAGAATCAGGCTCTCGTGACAGAAGCCCAGCAGGGAGGCGTGCATGCCCGCCGCCTCATAGACCATGTTGAGCCCCGACAGCCCCGCCATGACGTTGGAGCACATCTGTTCCCATCCGGCCTGCATGTCGGGCAGCTTGCTGTCTGCGATGCCGGCAGCGGCACCGCCCGGCAGATCGTAGAACGCATGCATCTGCGCACAACCCGCCGTGAGCAGGGCCTGCTCGCCCGAGCCGCCTGTCATCGCACCGCTGCGCAGATCGAGGCCGAAGGGCCAGGTGCCGAAGATCGCGGGATGTCCGGGCTTCACCGCCTGCACATAAACGAGGCCCGCGAGGCATTCCGCCACCGCCTGCACGATCGCGCCTGCCACTGTGGAGGGTGCCGTGGCCCCCGCCATCCCGGCGGAGAGCAGCAGTACCGGCATGCCGTGCTTGATACACTCCTCCATTACCAGACAGGATTCGGTCGCGAATTTCATCGGCGGGACGACGAAGCAGTTGGAGTTGCGAGACGAACGGCCGCTCGCGCCATTTGTCCTCGCCGCCCGCGATCATATGCAGCATCTCGATGGCCGGGGCGACATAGGAGGCGTCGGTGAAGGAGGTGCCGACATGTTTGGTCGTGCCGGAAACGCAGGCAAAGATGGAGTTGTAGTCCATTTCCATGTTGTCGAGGATATCGCGGCAGACCATCGGGCGCTGGCAGAAGTGCACATTGTCGAGCACATTGACGATCTTGGCTGCATCATGCAGATCCTGCACCCCGCAATCGCGGTAATGCTTGCCGTCCACGTCCACCAGGTGAACCGCGGCACCCGCCGTGCCGTAATGCACGCGCGTGCCCGACAGATCGAGGTCGTGCAGCCCGTCGCGGCTCATCAGGGTCAGGCTGCGGTTGGCCTTGGCCAGCGCATCCTCCACCAGTGCACGCGGAAAGCGGATGCGGCCATCGCTGCCCTCCACCGCGCCCGCGCCTGTCAGATAGGCCACGCCGGAGGGCGGCGCATCGGCCAGGCCGATGGTCTCGAGCGCGTCGAGGGCGGCGTGGTGGATCTTGAGCACGTCCGCCTCCGAAAGAGGTTTGTACTGGCCGCCCTGCAGGCCCGGGCGGACGGGGCGCAGATTGTCGGGAAGGGCGGTCGCACGCGCGGCGCGGCGCGCGGCACGGCCACCGGAGCGCGAAGAGGTCACTATGTTCATGGGATGATCTTTCTGGAGGGTCGGGCAGAATGGGAAGGGGGTCAGACCCCGTGCGGTGCGCCCCGCGCCGCGCGCCCCCGCATCGCCCCGATCGTGCGGCTCACCAGTATGGACGTGCAGTCACGGTGCTGCATGGCAGGCTCCCTTTGATCCAAGAATGCAAACGGTGATCCCACGCGTCTGTCCTATTTGCGACCGGATGCCGGTTTTGGACCGCTGTGCGATTTTGCCCGCGACCGGCAGCTTTTTGCCTATGGGCAGGCGTTTAGGCGGGGTTTTGCCGGTTAGGTTGTACCCGCGTGCAGTCGTGGGAACACTTCTGGGGGTGTTGGGTTTATACTGCGTGGACAGATGATCTGTCCGTGACCAACGAGAAAATATCGAGGAGACTATCATGAATAAGACGCTTAAAATGGGCAGCGCCCTTGCCGCATCCACGCTTCTGCTTGCCGGTGGCGCATTCGCGGGCAATCTGGCGGAGCCTGTGGTCGAAACGGCGCCCGCGCCGGTGTTCGAGCCTGTGGTGACCGGCACCGACTGGACCGGGGCTTACGGTGGTCTGAACCTCGGCTATGCCGATATCGACGGCTCGGGTGACGCTGATGGCGATGACAGCACATATGGTCTCCACTTGGGCTATGACTACGACTTCGGCCGTTACGTGCTGGGGGGCGAGATCGAATATGACGAAGTCGACGTTGACCTGGGCGGTGCAGCCACCGCGGACAGCGTGGCGCGGCTCAAGCTGCGCGGCGGCTATGACTTCGGCCGCACGCTGCTCTATGCCACGGGCGGTATCGCACAGGTCGACACAAGCATCGGCAGCGACACGGGCGAGTTCCTGGGCATTGGCGTTGCCTACCAGGTGACAGAGCGTTTCACCGTCGGCGGGGAGCTCCTTGAGCACCGCTTCGATGATATCGGCGGAACAGGGGTGGACGCGGATGCGACCACGTTCAACCTGCGCGGTTCGTTCCGCTTCTAAATACCAAATGTGGCGCGTTGCCCTGACGGGTGGCGCGCCTCATTGCTTACTGAGGCTTTGGGCAAAGCTGCAGAGAGTCTCCATGGCCCGCGTGAAATCAACGTCCGCGATGGTCATCGCCACGCGGACATGACCCGCCGCCGCTGCACCGAAGCTTTCGCCGGGCATTACCGCAATATGGTGGGCATCAAGCAGCGCGTTCGCGAATTCTTCGCCACTCATGCCCGTCGCACGCACATCCAGCATCATGTACATCGCACCCGCATTCGGCACCGCACTGACCGTGTTCTGCCGGGACAGCACGTCTGTGGCCAACCCGCGGCGACGCCGGAAAGGCTCCGCGATCTCCGCCTCGAAAGCCTCACCCTGTTGCAGCGCGAAAAGCGCCGCCTCCTGAATGTATCCCGGCACGCCGTAGGTGGTGTGGGTCGACAGATCGATGAGCTGGCTCACGATCTCTTCCGGTCCGATCACCCAGCCGACGCGCGAGCCCGTCATCGCATGGCTCTTGGACATCGAGCCCACAACGAGCGTGCGCTCGGCCATGCCCGGCAACGCGCGCGGCGACAGATGTGCGCCTTCCCAGATCTGACTGTCGTATACCTCGTCCGAAATGAGCCACAGCTCATGCTCACGGCATACCTGCGCGATCCCTTCGAGTGTGGCGCGTGTGTAGACGACGCCGGTGGGATTGTTGGGTGAGTTGATCAGAAGCGACTTCGCCCCGGGCGCCGCAGCCGCGATATCCTCGGCGCGCGGCTGGAACGCAGCACTCGCCTGCGCACGCACGGGAACCGGTGTAGCGGAGGCGCCGCGCAGCGTGCCGGGATAGGTCGCGTAGTAGGGATCGATGTAGAGCGCGCGGTCGCCGGGGTCGAGCACCGCGATGTGGCTCGCAAAGAGCCCTGCCTGCCCGCCCGGGGTGATCACGACATTCTCGCGCCGCGTGGGCACGCCGCTGCGCGCGGTCACACGCGCGGCGATTGCATCGCGCAGCGCGGGGATGCCGGGCACGGAGGCATAGCCGGTATGCCCGCGCATCGCGGCGCGGTGCATCTCCTGCAGGACGGGGGCGGCGGTGCCGATGTCATGCTCGCCGATGGTAAGCTCGGTCACGGGCGTGCCTGCGGCGATCATCTCGCGCGCGCGCGCGAACACCTCCCAGCCGTCCGAGCCGCCACCGAGAAGGGTGCTGATGCGTTGTGAGGCCTGCATGATCTGCTCCTTTTGGCTTTTGCGGGCAGGGGTACCGAGCGGCGCGCGATTGTCAATCAGCCTTGACCCCTGCGCGCGCTTCGCGCTAGGACAAGGTCATGACAATGCTGATGCCCATTACCTGCTGTATCATTCCCTGCTGAGACACCTCTCGCGGGCGCGGATCACGTTGTTTTATCTTTTCTGAAACTGTGCCATGTCCCGCGCATCCCGCGCCCTTAGGATATTTGCCATGACGACGATCAGATTGCACAACACCAAGGCCCGCAAACGCGAGGCATTCACGCCTATCGATCCCAAAAATGTGCGCATGTATGTGTGCGGCCCCACGGTCTATGACCGCGCGCATCTCGGCAATGCGCGCCCGGTGATCGTGTTCGACGTGCTCTACCGGCTGCTGCGGCATGTCTACGGGCCGGACCACGTGACCTATGTGCGCAACTTCACCGATGTGGATGACCGGATCAACGAGACGGCGTTGAAGCGCCAACAAGCCGGAGCAGAGGGTTCGCTGGAAGAGCTGATCGCCAGCCGCGCAGACGAGACGATTGACTGGTATCATGCGGATATGGATGCGCTGGGCGCGCTGCGCCCCGATCATGAGCCGCGCGCGACCGAGTATATCGCGCAGATGGTGGCGATGATCGAAGACCTTATCGCAAAAGGCTTCGCCTATGAAAAGGAGGGCCATGTGCTCTTCCGTGTGCGCAAATATGCCGAGTATGGCGCGCTGTCGGGCCGCTCGGTAGATGATATGATTGCGGGCGCACGGGTGGAGGTGGCACCCTACAAAGAAGACCCGATGGATTTTGTGCTGTGGAAGCCATCGGACGCTGATCTGCCCGGCTGGGACAGCCCATGGGGCAGAGGGCGCCCCGGCTGGCATATCGAATGCTCGGCCATGGCGGCAGAGCTGTTGGGAGAGAGTTTCGACATTCACGGCGGCGGAAACGATTTGCAGTTCCCGCACCATGAGAACGAGATCGCGCAATCAAAATGCGCCGGACATGGATTTGCCAAGTATTGGATGCACAACGAGATGTTGCAGGTCGAGGGCAAGAAGATGTCCAAATCGCTTGGCAACTTTTTCACCGTGCGCGATCTGCTGGACCAAGGCGTGCCGGGCGAGGTGATCCGCTTCGTGATGCTGAGCACGCATTACCGCAAACCGATGGACTGGACCGAGAAGAAGCGCAAGGAGGCGGAAGCGACGCTGCGCAAATGGTATGCGCTTGCCGCCACCGCGCAGGACGGCGCGCCCGATGCGGCGCTTCTGGACCTGTTGGCGGATGATCTCAACACGGCGGGCGCCATCGCCCATTTGCACCAGCGCGCGGGCGCGGCGGATGCCGCATCGTTGCGCGCGGGCCTGCAATTGATGGGCCTCATGGACCACGCCATACCCGCATGGATCGCGCAGGCCGCGTTCGATCTGACCAACTACGAGGCGTTCCTGAGCTATGCGCGTGTGACTGCGATGGAAAGCAAGGATTTCAGCCATGTCGACCGGATCAAGGCCATGCTCACAAAGGCCGGTGTGCAGGTCCAGATGAGCAAGGACGGTGTCGTGCTTTCACCGACGCCCGAATTTGACGCGGGCAAGCTGGAGGCATTGTCGTGACACGCGAACGCCTCTCTCTCTACGACACGACCCTGCGCGACGGCCAGCAGACGCAGGGCGTGCAGTTCTCCACCGAGGAAAAGCAGATCATCGCACGCGCGCTCGACGATCTGGGCGTGGATTACATCGAGGGCGGCTGGCCGGGGGCGAACCCGACCGACTCCGCCTTCTTCGACGAGGCGCCCAAGACCCGCGCGCGCATGACCGCCTTCGGCATGACCAAGCGCAACGGGATGTCGGCGGCCAACGACGACGTGCTCGCGGCGGTGATGAACGCGGGCACGCAATCGGTCTGTCTGGTGGGCAAGACCCATGATTTCCACGTGCACAAGGCACTGGGCATCTCGCTGGAGGAGAATACCGACAACATCGCGCAATCCGTCGCCCACGTGGTGGCGCAGGGCCGCGAGGCGCTGTTTGATGCGGAGCATTTCTTCGACGGCTACCGGGCCAATCCGGCCTACGCGATGGAGGCGATCAAAGCGGCCCATGACGCCGGCGCGCGCTGGATCGTGCTTTGTGATACCAACGGCGGCACCCTGCCTGCGGAGGTGGGCCGCATCACGCGCGAGGTGATCGCCGCGGGCATCGACGGCGCGCGGCTCGGGCATCCATACCCATGACGATACCGAGAGCGCCGTGGCCTGCACCCTCGCTGCCGTGGACGCGGGCGCACGGCAGATCCAGGGCACGCTCAACGGGCTGGGGGAGCGGTGCGGCAATGCCAATCTGACCACGCTCATCCCCATTCTCAAGCTCAAGGAACCCTATGCCAGCCGGTTCGAGACCGGGGTGAGCGACAGCGCCCTGCGCGGGATCACCCGCGTCTCGCGGATGCTCGACGAGATCCTCAACCGGGTGCCGCGACAAGCAGGCGGGCTTCGTGGGTTCCTCGGCCTTTGCGCATAAGGCGGGGCTGCACGCCTCGGCGATCCTGAAGGATCCCAGCACATACGAGCACATCGACCCCGCGCTGGTCGGCAATGCACGCATCATCCCGATGTCCAATCAGGCGGGCCAGTCCAATCTGCGCCGCCGTCTGGCGGGTGCGGGGCTCGAGGTTGCCAAGGGCGATCCGGCGCTGGGCGAGATCCTCGAGGAGGTCAAGGCGCGCGAGGGCATCGGCTACAGCTATGACACGGCGCAGGCGAGTTTCGAGTTGCTTGCGCGCAGCGTTCTGGGGCAGATGCCCGAACTCTTCGAGGTCAAGCGCTACCGCGTGACAGTGGAGCGGCGGAAGAACAAATACGACCGGATGATCAGCCTGTCGGAGGCGGTGGTGGTCGTAAAGGTCGATGGTGAGAAGCGCCTCTCCGTTTCCGAGAGCCTCGATGAGACCGGCAGCGACCGTGGCCCCGTCAACGCGCTGTCAAAGGCGCTGGTCAAGGATCTGGGGCAATACTCCGCGCTGCTGGAAGATTGGCGGCTGGTTGATTTCAAGGTCCGCATCACCCAGGGCGGCACCGAGGCTGTGACCCGCGTGATCATCGACAGCGAGGATGCGCAGGGGCGTCGGTGGTCCACCGTGGGCGTCTCGGCGAACATCGTCGATGCGTCCTTCGAGGCGCTGCTGGACGCGATCCGCTGGAAGCTCATTCGCGATCTGGGAGATCCCAATGCTGCTTAGGATCGTCGCGACGGTCATCGTCTCGCTGGTGGTCACGCTCATCGTCGCGTTGGGGCTCGTGTTCTCCCAGCGCCCGGCAGACATGAGCGGGCAGGGCGGCCTTGATTTCGCGGCGCTGCTGGCGCGCGAGACATCCACGCCCGCGCCGCTGCAGAGCATTCCGATGCGCGATGGCTACCCGCTGCAGGTGCGCACGTACGGCGGCGCGGATGACGTGCCGCTGCTGGTTCTGGTCCATGGATCAGGCTGGCACGGATTACAATTCGACAGCCTTGCCAGTGCCCTGGCGGGCAAAGCTGATGTGATCGTGCCCGATCTGCGCGGTCATGGCACCGCACCCGGACGGCGGGGCGATGTGGATTACATCGGGCAACTGGAGGATGATCTGGCCGACATGATCACGGCGGTCGCCAAACCGGGACAGCCGGTGATCATGGGCGGGCACAGCTCGGGCGGCGGGCTGGTGATCCGCTTCGCGGGCGGGGCGCATGGCGCGCTGCTGGACGGGGCGGTGCTGCTGGCGCCATACCTCCATCATGATGCGCCCACCATGCGCGAAGATGCCGGTGGCTGGACCACCTTGGCGATGCGCCGCATCATCGGGCTCAGCATTCTCAACACCTTCCGGATCACCGCGTTCAATCACCTGCCCATCATCCAGTTCAACATGCCGCAGGCCGTGCTGGACGGGCCGCTGGGCGATACTGCGACGACATCCTATTCCTACCGGCTCAATGCATCCTACGCCCCGCGTGGCGACTACCTTGCGGATGTAGCCGCCTTGCCGCCCTTTGTCCTGATCGCGGGCAGCAGCGACGAGGCGTTCATTTCCTCGCAATATGCGCCCACCATGGGGGCGGTGACGGATAAGGGGCGGTTTGACATGCTGCTGGGCGCGAGCCATCTGGGGATCGTGGACGACCCGCGCACGCAAGGCATCATCGAAGGGTTTCTGGATGACTACTGATCTTGCCCAACAGGCGTTCTTCACCCTGCACCGCGATCTGCCGCGCGAGGGGCCGGGCGTGCCGCAGGATGTGGCATGGGCAGCGGGTCTGCTCGACCTGCCCGCATCCGCGCGGATCGCCGATGTGGGGTGCGGACCGGGGGGCGATATCGCGGCATTGCTCGCGGCGGCGCCGCAGGGGCATGTGACCGCGCTCGACACCACGCCGCATTTCGTGGAGGCCGCGCGCGCGGCCCATCGCGGCGACGCGCGCGTCACGGTCCTGCGCGCGGACATGGCCGCGATCGCCAACCGCTACGACCTCATCTGGTGTGCGGGGGCGGTGTATTTCATGGGGGTCGAGGCGGCGCTGCGCGCCTGGCGCAAGGCGCTGCTGCCGCGGGGTGCCATCGCGTTCTCCGAGGCGTGCTGGTTCACCGATGCACCGGATCCGCGTGCGCGGGCGTTCTGGGACCGCGAATATGCAGCGATGACAGACGCCGCAGGAATCAGTGCGCAGATCGCGGCGGCCGGGTATGAGCTGCTGGGCCAGCGCCGTCTGCCGGATGCCGCCTGGGAGGCTTATTTCACGCCGGTGGAGGCCCGGATCGCCGCGCTGCGCGCGCAGGCCGATCGCGCGCTCACTGCCGTTCTCGACGAGGCGGCAGAGGAAATCGCGGTCTGGCGTGCCCACCGCGGCGACTTCGGCTACCTGCTTAGCGTGGTGCGCCCGATATGACATTCTCCGATGACCTGACCGCCTGCGCGCAGATCGTGGAGCGGGGCGATCCCTTGCGATTTCGCACGGCGATGTTGGCGCCGGTTGCGCAGCGGGCGAAGCTCTTTGCCCTCTACGCCTTCAACGTCGAGGTGAGCCGTGCGCCCTGGCTCACGCAGGAGGCGATGATCGCGGAGATGCGCCTGCAATGGTGGCGCGACGTGCTGGAGGAGATCGCGGGCGGCGGGCCGGTCCGGCGGCACGAGGTCGCGTCGCCCCTGGCGGAGACACTGTCGCCCGATCAGGCGCGTTTGCTGGATGCGCTGGTGGCCGCACGGCGCTGGGACATCTACCGCGCGCCTTTCGAGGACGGCGCGGATCTGGAGCGCTACCTCGACCAGACTGCGGGAAACCTGATGTGGGTCGCGGCCTCGCTGCTGGGCGGAGCGCAGGAGGCGCCGGTGCGCGAGGCGGGCCTTGCCGCAGGCATCGGTGCCTGGCTGCGCGCGGTCCCGGCGCTGGAGGCCGCGGGGCGCGTGCCGCTGCTGGATGGGACGCCGGCAGGCGTTGTGGCCCTCGCACGGTCGGGGCAGGCGGCGCTGGCGCGCGCGCGGAGCAGGAGGGGCGAGATCCCGCGCGTCTGTGCGCCCGCGTTGCTGCCCGCCACCGCGGCAGAGCCCGCACTCTCCCGCGCGGCGCGCCATCCGCAGGCTGTGGTGGATGGGGTTTTGCCGGACCCCGGCCTCGCATTCACGCTGCGCGCAGCCGTCGCGCGCTGGTAGCGATCAGGCCGGCACGCGACGCTCGTGCTGGGTTAGCCAGATGAGCGCGCAACCCGCCAGCAGCAGGAACGGGATCATCGCGTAGTTGACCGCGGCCCATCCGGCTTCCGCCGAGCCGCCCGAGCAGTTCATCAGCCCGCCTGACGCGAGCGAGGCGAAGGTCACGCCGCCGAAGACCAGCAAGTCGTTGAGCCCCTGCATCCGGCCCCGCTCATGCGGCGCATGGGCGCCCGCGAGCATCGTCGTCGCCCCGATGAAGCCGAAGTTCCAGCCGATGCCGAGCAGCACCAGCGCGATGAAGAAGTTCTCCAGCGCCACGCCCTGAAGCGCGACGATCCCGGCAAGCCCGAGGATGGCGATGCCCGCGCCCACGATCCGCTCCACCCCGAAGCGGTTGATCAGGTGGCCGGTGAAGAACGAGGGCGCGAACATTGCCAGCACATGCGCGGTCACCACGAAGCCCGCGATGATCTTGAACGCGGCGGAGGTCTCCTGGCCCGAGAACATGTCGGCGAAGAACGGCGGCATCTGCGTGCTGCCCGCGATGCCGCAGCCAACGACGGCGAGCGGTGTGGAGGTCATCACGAGGTTCATCAGCGCGTAGGAGACCATCGCGCAGATCACCGCCACCGCGATGCGCGGGGTGCGCAACAGCTCCATCCGGCTGCGCCCGCGCGGGGCGTCCATCTGCGGTACTGGTGGTCTGGGGATGTCGAGGAAGAGGAATAGCGTGGAGCCCAAGATATTGAGCACCGCCACGGCCACATAGGTGCCCACGAACGGGATCGCCGAGAGGCTGAGCGAGGTGGCCGAGGCCAGCTGCGGCCCGATGATCGCGGAGACGAGCCCGCCCGCCATCACGTAGGAGATCGCCTTGGCGCGGTATTCCTCCGATGCGGTATCGGCGGCGGCGAAGCGGTAGAAGCCCTGCGCCGACATGTAGATGCCCGTGAGGAAGGAGCCGGAGAGAAAGATCGCGAAGGATGAGACATAGAGCCCGTAGGCCGCGATCAGCGCGCCCACCGCGCCGCCCGCGGCGCCGAGGAAGAAGCCCGCGCGGCGCCCGTAGCGCTGCATGATCGCGGAGACCGGCGTGGCAGAGAGCATCGAGCCGAGCACGATCATCGAAATCGGCAGCGTGGCAAAGCAGATGTTGGCGGCCAGCGATTGACCCGCGAGGCCGCCCACGAGAAAGATCATCGGCATCTGCGCGCCCAGGATGGCCTGTGCTGCCACCAGCACCTTGACGTTGCGCCGCGCGCGGGTGTCGTCGATCATCGTATGGTTCCCTTGGGTTGCCTATCGCTACTCCGCCGCGGGCGGGGGAGCAACCCCGGCTGCACCCTCTTGTGTGTGGCGGCGGGTGGCATCATGCTGGGCGCATGGGGACGCATATCCTTCTTCTGGCGGGCAGTTTCGAGGCGCAGCGCGTGACGGCGGCGCTGAGCGCGCGCGACATCGGCTATGAAGCCTGGATCACCGAGCCACCGCGCGGCCCGGCGATGATGCCGCAGGTGCCGCTGCTGCGCAGGCTCGCCGATGCGCAGGCGATGCGGGCGGCGATTGCAGCGGGCGGGTTTACCGCCGTGCTCGACGCGAGCCATGCCTTCGACAGATCCGTGACGGAGCAGGCGGTGCAGGCGGCCCGCGCGCTGGGGCTGCCCTATTTGCGGCTGTCGCGGCCGCCCTGGACGCTGGAGCAGCCGGGCTGGCGCAGTGCCGCGGACACCCATGCCGCGGCAACGATGGTCGGTCCCGGCGCACGGGTGTTCGCTGCCACCGGCTGGGACAGCCTGCAGGCTTTCGCGGACTTCCCCGGCGCGGTTCTGATGTTGCGCCAGACGCGGCGGCACGACCGTCCTGCGCCGTTCCCCTTTGTCGAGTTGGTGTTCGGGGATCCGCCTTTCGACGTGGAAAAGGAGACGGCGCTCTTCAAGGCGCGCGAGGTCGATCTGCTGATTTGCCGCAATCTGGGCGGGGAGGCGAGCCGCTCCAAGCTCGACGCGGCCACCGCCCTCGGCATCGAGGTGATTCTGATCGACCGTCCCCCGGCGCCTGCGGGCATCGCCACGGTGTGGCGGACGGAGCAGGCGCTCGACTGGGTCGGGACGCTGTGAGCGGGCCCATCACCTGTGACGCGGATGTTGCGCGCGGTGCCGCGTGGCTGGCGCAGCGCGAGCGGCGCTTCGCATCGGTACTCGCCCAGACCGGGCCCCTGCCGCTGCGCCTTGCGCCGGACGGGTTCGCCGCCCTCTTCAACAAGATCGTGAGCCAGCAGGTCTCGGTCGCATCCGCGCGGGCGATCTGGGGCAGGGTGGAGGCGCTGGGGCTCGATGACGCGGCAGCCGTCCGCACCGCCAGCGACGAGGACCTTCGCGCCGCAGGCCTCAGCAGGCCAAAGGTAAAGTACGCGCGCGCATTGGCCGAGGCACGCATTGATTATGCTGCGCTGCGGGGCGCCACGGACACGCAGGTGATCGAGACGCTGACGCAAGTGAGCGGGATCGGGGTCTGGACCGCGCAGGTCTACGCGATGTTCAACCTTGGCCGTGCGGATGTCTTTGCCCCCGGTGATCTAGCGTTGCAGGAGGCGGTGCGCCTGCTGTGGGATCTTCCCGCGCGCCCCACGCCACGGACGCTGGAGCAGATGGCGCTGGACTGGTCGCCCTGGCGTGCTGTTGCGGCGCGGCTCCTGTTCACTTACTACCGGATCCAGACGCAACGGGAAGGACTGACATGACACGAGTGCTCTCATCGGAACGCCGCGAACCCATCTCGGGCGAGACCCGCTCGGTGGTCGTGTTCCTGCACGGCTACGGCGCGAATGGCGCGGACCTGCTGGGCCTTGCCGATCCGCTGGGCGAGCATTTGCCGGACACGTTGTTCGTGGCCCCCGACGCGCCCGAACAGGTGGCGGGCATGCCAAACGGGTTCCAGTGGTTCCCGATCCCCTGGATCGACGGCTCCTCGGAGGAAGAAAGCGCGCGGGGCATGGCGCAGGCGGTCGCGGATCTCAATTCCTATCTCGATGCGCTGATGGTGGATGAGGATGTGCTGCCCGAGCAGGTGGTGCTATTCGGTTTCTCGCAGGGGACGATGATGAGCCTGCACGTTGCGGCACGGCGCGAAGATGCCGTGGCCGGGGTCGTCGGCATCTCGGGCCGTCTGCTGGCCCCCGAAACACTCGCCGACGAGGTCGTCTCGCGCCCGCCGATCCTGCTGATCCACGGCGATGCGGATGACGTGGTGCCCCCGCAATCCCTGCCCGAGGCGGCCGAGGCATTGCAGGAGGCGGGCTGGACGGATGTCTATGCGCATATCATGAAAGGCACCGGTCACGGCATCGCGCCTGACGGGCTTTCCGTGGCGCTTGCGTTCATGCGCGACAAGCTCGGCCTATAGCGCGCGCGCCTGTCAAAATTCTGTTACGCGTCACGCCTAGGGTGCCTGCGACATCTTGTGGCATCGTAAGGCTTGCCAGCTTCAAACCACGAGATATAGTCATGGTAAACGAGCTACAGGTGGCGGGCCCATGGAAGGCGATTTCAGACTTGAATTCACGCGAAGTCCGGCGGGGCTGAAACACAGGCCCGCATTGGTCCTCAACGCTGACTACCGACCGCTGAGCTACTACCCGCTGTCGCTATGGTCCTGGCAGGATGCGGTGAAGGCCAAATACCTGGACAGGGTGGATATCGTCGCGGAGTATGACGAATGCGTCCATTCCCCGACCACCACCCTTCGAATACCTTCGGTCGTCGTGCTCAAGGATTACGTAAAACCCCAAAAGCGCGTGGCCTTCACGCGCTTTAATTTATTCCTGCGTGACGAATTCCGCTGCCAGTATTGCGGCGCGCGCGGGGATCTGACGTTCGACCACGTGGTGCCGCGCGCCAGTGGCGGGGTGACGAGCTGGCAGAACGTGGTGGCGGCCTGCAGCCCGTGCAATCTGCGCAAGGGCTCGCGCTCGCTGCATCAGACCGGCTTCAGCCTGCGCAAGCCGCCGCGCCAGCCCGCCTCCGAGGAGTTGCGCAACCTGGGGCGCAAGTTCCCGCCCAACCATTTGCACGACAGCTGGATGGACTTTCTCTATTGGGATGCGGAGCTGGAGGCATAGGGCGAACGCCTCACATCCCCATCCCCATCCCGGCGAGCGCCAGAACGCCGATGAGACCGAGACCTAGCAGCAGGGACTCGAGCCCGCCCTCGTAGTCGTCGTCCACCACGGTCGGCTCCTCCTCGGCATCGTCATCCGCGCCCAGATCGACGAGCAGCAGGATGGCGTCGATGGCATGGGCGATACCGTTGCTCGCCTCCAGATCCGTCGCAATGAGTTCCGAGTTCTCGAAGCTGTCGTCCTGATCCACCAGCGTTGTGCCCTCGACGCCGATCGTGGCACCGTTGAGCGTCTCGATCCCCTCCGCGGCCAGTACTGCCTCTGCGTCCTGGGTCCCGCGCTGACGTGATAGAGCAGGATATCGGTCAGCAGCGGAACGGGATCGCCATCTTCGGAGAGCGCGGTCAACGCGCCTGCGATCGCGGCGAAGACCGCCGCCGGATGCTCGGTATCGCCCTCAAAACCCAGCGATGTCGCGAGGCTGGCTAAGGCCGCGTCCGTGGGGGCAAAGATCGTGGCATCGCTGAGCCCCGCCCCAGTCTCGGTCAGCCCGGCCGCGTCGAGTGCGAGGCCCAGAACCTCGAAATCATCCGACGCCGACAGGGCACCCATGGCTGTCGGCAGGCTTGCGTCGAGCGTTGGAAAAAGCGCTTGAAGCGACATGGCAGTACCCCCTTTTGGTTAACCGTTTTACGTCAACTCTCCGGAACTGGGTTAAAATACACTCGATTTCGTTCAAATTTGATCAGTTTCGCCAAACTTTGTCGCCATATTATGGGGAATGGCCCACCTTGGAGGCGAATTGCTGCCCATTGAGAAACAATGCGTTCAGCAGGGTCTGCACCACCGTCGCTTTCGTGAATCTCTTGTCGCGGAGCGGCTAGAAAACGGGCGCCGCAAGATTAGGGTGAAGCACAAGACGACCACAAGTAGCTTTCACACTCACCCGCCCGAAGTCCCCCCATGTTTGAACGCCGGATCCCCGAATGGCTGCGCCACGCCCCCGCGCCATCGGTGCGCGGCTTTGCGGTGCTCGCCGCTTTCGACGCGGTGGTGCGCGGCATGTTGCTGTCGGTCTTTCCGGTGGCGCTGTTTGCGGCGCTCGGGGATGCTGCAACGGTCAGCTTCGTCTATTTCATGATTGGCGTCGCCTCGCTCATCGTGGGGTTGTCGGTGCCGTTTCTGACGCGCTTCATCCCGCGGCGCTGGATGTTCGCGGTGGGCTCCTGCGGCTATATCCTGGGTTGCGGTGCCGCGATGACCGGCACGCCCGCGCTGCTGGTGCTGGGGATCACGCTCAATGCGATGGCGACGGTCACGACCTTTGTGTGCTTCAATTCCTACGTGCTCGACTACATCGCGCGGGTTGAGTTGGGGCGCAGCGAGACGTTGCGCCTTTTCTATACCGCGCTGGGCTGGACGGTCGGGCCGTTGGCGGGGGTGATGCTGTGGGCCTGGTGGTGGCCCGCGCCCTTCCTCATTTCGATGGTCGCGGCGGCGGCGATGCTGGCGGTGTTCTTCTATATGCGCCTGGGCAACGGCAAGCTGATCACCCGCGCCAAGGCGACGCCCCCCAATCCGCTCGCCTATCTCGCGCGATTCATGGCGCAGCCGCGCCTGGTGACGGGCTATCTCTTCGCGGTGATCCGGTCCTGCGGCTGGTGGGCCTATATCGTTTATCTGCCGATCTACGCGGTGCAGCAGGGCATGGGGGAGCAGTTGGGCGGTGCGATGATCTCCTTCACCAACGGCGCGCTGTTCCTCGCGCCGCTGATGATGCGCTGGATGCAGCGTCGCACGATCCGCGCCTCCGTGCGCACGGGCTTTCTGTCCGCGGCACTTCTGTTCGGGGCGGCGGGGCTGTTGCCGCTGCCGCCCGTCGTCATGCTGGTGATCCTTGCGGCGGCGAGCTTCTTTCTCATCATGCTCGATATCTGCGGGGGGCTGCCGTTCCTGATGGCGGTCAAGCCGTCCCAGCGCACCGAGATGTCGGCGGTCTATGCCTCCTACCGCGACGTGTCGGGCATCGTGACGCCAGGTGCTGCGGGACTGGTGCTGCTCTTTGCGCCGATCACGGGCGTGTTCGCGCTGGCGGGGGGGGCTTGCTTCATCGCATGGCTGCTGGCGGGCAAGCTGCATCCGCGGCTCGGCAAGGCGCGGATGCGACCGGTGGTGGCAGAGGATGAACTGCCGCTGCCCGAGCCTGTTCCGGTTTGATTGCGGCGGGGTGCCTGCACGGGGCCGTGGCCTGTCTGCCCCGGCACCAAGCGACAGATAAAAAGAGAGCGCCGTCGGGCGGCGCTCTCTTGCTGGTCGCATCAGGCTGACGGTCAGTCGTCGAGATTGCGGACGATGTTTTCGGCGAAGGCATCCAGCATCGCCCGGTAGTACACATCGCTCCCCTTTGTCAGATCATCGATCTGCGTGCCGTCCGGGAAATAGGCCTGTGCCTGGATGGAGGTGACCGTCAATGTATAGTTCTCATTGTTGTCCGGTCCGGGCATGCGCAGCAGCACGTCGCCCTTGAGATAGGCCTCTTCCGTTCCGATGGCCTGCTCGAAACTGGTGGCGAGGGAAATCTCGTCGATGTCGATCACCACGTCTGCGCCCTCCGCGTCGATCCTGTCGCCCAGACGGGCAATGATCGCCGCTGCGAGATCTGTGTCGATATTGGCCCAGACGGCAGCGGCTTCTGCATTCTGTACGGCATCGAGATCCGTCGTCACTTCGATCTGATTGACCGTCACGGGGGCAGTCGCAGTCGCGGTCGCCGCGATGGACATGGAGCCCATCAGCGTGAGGGCGGCAGTCGTAGACAGCAGCAAATGTCTCATCTTCATACTCCGGATAATTATCCCCTTGATCGGGGACCATATGGCGACAACCGTCATGCCACACTATTGTTCCATGCGTTCCGGCGACAGCTCACCCGGAACACCGCCCTAGAGGTCGAGCTCGACCCAGACCGGCACATGGTCGGAGGGTTTTTCGCGGCCGCGCACCTGTTTGTCGATCTGGCAATCGCGCAGGCGGTCGGCGGTATAGGGACAGAGCAGGAAATGGTCGATGCGGATGCCGTTGTCGCGGTTCCACGCACCGGCCTGATAATCCCAGAAGCTGTAGTGCCCGGGCGCCTGCGTGCGTGCACGAAATGCATCCGTCAGGCCAAGGTTCAGCAACATCCGCCACTTGGCATGGCTCTCGGGACGAAAGAGCGCGTCACCGCGCCAGCTGTCGGGTTTGGCCGCGTCCTCGTCCTGCGGAATGATGTTGTAGTCGCCCGCCATCGCGAAAGGCGTCTCCTCGGCCAGCAGCTCCTGCGCACGCGCGCGCAGACGGTCCATCCAGGCAAGCTTGTAGGCATATTTGCCTCCCGGCACGGGGGTGCCGTCGTCCTGCAAGTCAACGGGGTTGCCGTTGGGCAGGTAGAGGCCGCACAGCCGCACCGAATGGTGCGCGCCCACCACCGTCGCCTCGATGTAGCGCGCTTGGTCGTCGGCGTCATCGCCCGGCAGGCCGCGGCGGACATCCTCCAGTGGCAGCTTGGACAGGATGCCGACGCCGTTGAAGGATTTCTGCCCGTGCACCTCGACGTTGTAGCCGCGCTCCTCGAAGATCTCCTTGGGGAAAGCCTCGTCCACCGACTTGGTCTCTTGCATCAGGACAACGTCGGGTCGTGCCTCATCGAGCCAGTCGGGCAGGGCCTGCGCGCGGGCCTTGATGCCGTTGATATTGAACGTGGCGATCTTCATGGGGCAGGCTCCTGTGGTCGGGATCCCCCGAGCTATCGCCCAACTGAGCGCGCAGGGCAAGCGGGCATCGGCGGTGCCACTGTGCATGCGGGGTGCAATGAAAGCTTCCTTTTGCACGGTGATTGTGCTTGTATAACGGGGCGAAAGACGACTGCACGATCAGGCTGTGAGGCTCGGACGCGGCACATGCGCCCCAGGGGTGCGAAGGCCACAGGCCCGGCTTTCATGGCAACGATACGACACGGAACACGAACTGGCGCACGACGAGTTGCGCCACAGTCCTAGCCAACATGGAACATGGCGGCCGGGGGAGAGATGATGAGCGGCCACTTTCGGGTTTGCGGATGAGGTGTGAGGACCGCATCCTGCACGATTTACCCGGAAGAGGGTGCATCGCTCTCCCGGTCAGTCCGCGGGCCAGCTGTTTCGGTTTTGTGTAAATTTCGATCCATACGTCTGGTTGCGCAGGCACCCGAGCACGGCATCACATCGAGAACGAGGTGCCGCAGCCGCAGGACGAAGTCGCATTGGGGTTTTCGATCACGAACCGCGCGCCAATCAATTCCTCGCTGAAATCAATCACCGCATTTGCCAGAAACGGCAGCGACACGCTGTCCACGACTACGGTTTCACCCGCGCCCTGCAGTTTCAGATCATCCTCGCGCGGCTCGTCGAGTGCGATCTCGTACTGAAACCCCGAACAGCCGCCACCCTCGACCGCGATGCGCAGCGCCTTGCCGTCCGTGGCGGCGCCGATCTCCGACAGGCGGGCAAATGCGCGGTCTGTCACTTTGGGGGGCAGGTTCATTGCGGGTCTCCGGGATGCATTTCCATTGGGCCTTGAACGTAATATAGAAACGGCAGAGGCTTCGCACAACCACCCCTGACACGAGGAGACCAGTCGATGCGCGCATCCTTCGCCTCGGACCCGGAGCGCACCCGCGGCCGACGCGTGGTCGAGAGCGAGAGCAGCTTTCGCTCCTGCTTCCAGCGCGACCGCGACAGGATCATCCATGCCAGCGCCTTCCGCAGGCTCAAGCACAAGACGCAAGTCTTCGTGGAGCATGAGGGCGATTACTACCGCACGCGGCTCACGCACAGCATCGAGGTGGCGCAGGTGGCGCGCACCATCGCGGGCGCGCTCGGCCTCAACGGCGAGTTGACGGAGGCGGTAGCGCTCGCGCATGATCTGGGCCATCCGCCCTTCGGTCACACCGGCGAGGATGCGCTGCATGCGCTGATGCAGCCCTACGGCGGGTTCGACCACAATGCGCAGGCGATCAAGATCGTAACCTCGCTGGAGCGGCATTACGCTGATTTTGACGGGCTGAACCTCACCTGGGAGACGCTGGAGGGGATCGCCAAGCACAACGGGCCGGTCACGGGCGAGCTGCCGCATGCGCTGGCCGACTACAACGCGCTGCACGATCTGGAGCTGCACACACACGCCGGACCGGAAGCGCAGGTGGCAGCCCTCTCCGACGACATCGCCTACAACAACCACGATCTGCACGACGGGCTGCGTGCGGGGCTCTTCGGCGACGAGGAGATCGCGCAGCTGCCGCGCATCCGTGAGGCCTATGCGCAGGTCGACGCGCTTCATCCGGGTCTCGATCCCTACCGCCGCCGCCATGAGGCGCTGCGGTGGTTCTTTGGCGTGATGGTCGCGGATGTGATCGAGACCTCGCGCGACAGGCTCGCCGCGTCGCGTGCGCACAGCGTGGAGGACATCCGCGCGCTAGGGCGTCCCGTGATCTGCTTTTCGGACGCGCTCTGGCAGGATCTGGGAGAGATCCGGCGCTTTCTCTTCGCCCGCATGTACCGCGCGCCCGCAGTGATGAAGATCCGGGCCGAGGTCACCGGCGTGATCGAGGAGCTGTTTCCGCTCTTTCTGGAGAACCCGGCCCTGATGCCCGTGCATTGGGCGAAATCCATTTCGGATGCGGGCGCGGACCGCACCCTTCTCGCGCGGATCGTGACTGACTATATTGCCGGTATGACCGACCGCTTTGCCCTGCAGGAGCATGAGCGGCTGATCGGCGGGACCCCGCGTGCGGGCGTCCAGAACGCGACGGGCAGAAATGCGGACGCAGGCAAGGGAGTGCACAAGGATGCTGGACAGTAAGAGCGAAGCGGTACAACCGCGCAGTGCGGCACTCAGCGGCCGCAGGATCATCGTGCTGGGGGCCTGTTCGGGCTTCGGGCGCGGCATGGTGCGTGCGCTTGTTCGCGAGGGCGCGCAGATCATCGCGGCGGACACGAGCGCGGAAGGGCTGGGCCGCATCGGCGCGGGCGTGCCGCTGGTGCTGCGCGGCAGGCCGGAGGAGGCGCTGCGCCGTGCGGGCCGCGCCTGGGGCGAGGCACGCTTGCACGACGTGCTCAACCTCATGCCGCTGCGCCATCCCGACAAGGTCGATCTGAACCTCGCGGTGCTGCAGGGCATCGTGCAGGGCTTCATGCCCGCCCTCACGGCGCATCAGGGTCAGATCCTGACGGTCGCGTCGCGCCCCGCGCAGGCGCTGGATATCGCGGCGGGGGCGATGGTCCCGGCGCTTGCATCGGCGCAGCAGGCTTACGTCGACGCGCTGCGCCGCGACGGGCTCGTGCTCAACCTCGTGACGGTGGGGGAGGGGGCCGCGACCCCCGCCCGTGCCGTCGTCACGGGCCTCGCTGCGCGGTCGCTCGGCGCGCTCAATGGCTGTACCTTGAGGCTATGAGCACCTTGCCCACATAGGCGCTGCACCGATGCCCCCGATTGACGCGGCGCGACGAGGTGGTACATGAGGGCCACTCCTGACCCCGAAAGCACTGTTATGAACCTATTTGCCGATATCCGCACCCTTGTTCTGAGCGCGCTCGACGCGATGGTGGCGGCGGGCGATCTGCCCGCGGGCCTGAACACGGACAATGTGACCGTGGAGCCGCCGCGCGACGCGGCACATGGCGATATGGCGACCAATGCGGCGATGGTGCTGGCCAAGCCCGCGGGTCTGAAGCCGCGCGAGATCGCCGACACCCTCGCCGCGCGGCTGACGGACGATCCCCGCATCCTGCGTGCCGAGGTGGCGGGCCCCGGCTTTCTCAACCTGGCCCTGGCGCCCGAGGTCTGGCAGGGCGTGGCGCGCGACGTGCTGGGGCGCGGCACCGACTACGGGCGCGGCACCTACGGCGCGGGCAAGCGGGTCAATGTCGAGTATGTCTCCGCCAACCCGACCGGCCCGCTGCATGTGGGCCATACGCGGGGTGCCGTCTTCGGGGATGCGCTGGCCTCGCTGCTGGCCTTCGCGGGCTGGGACGTGACGCGGGAATACGTGATCAACGACGGCGGCAACCAGATCGACGCGCTCGCGCGCTCGGTCTACTTGCGCTATCTTGAGGCGCACGGGCAGGAGGTCGCGTTTCCCGACGGCACCTATCCCGGCGATTACCTCAAGCCGGTGGGCGAGGCGCTCAAGCAGGAGTTCGGCGACACATACATCGACCAGCCGGAGGAGGTCTGGCTCGACCCGATCCGCAATTTCGCCACTGACGCGATGATGGCGCTCATTCGTGAGGATCTGGCGCTGCTGGGCGTCAAGATGGACCGCTTCTTCTCCGAGAAATCGCTCTACAATACCGGAAAGATCGAGGCCTGCCTCGAGAAGCTCGACAAGATGGGCCTGATCTACCGCGGCACGCTGGAGCCGCCCAAGGGCAAGTTGCCTGAGGATTGGGAGGCGCGCGAGCAGACGCTGTTCAAATCGACGGAGTTCGGGGACGATCAGGACCGCCCGATCAAGAAGAACGACGGCGCCTGGACCTATTTCGCGCCCGACATCGCCTATCACAATGACAAGGTGGAGCGGGGGTATGACGCGCTCATCAATGTCTTCGGCGCCGATCACGGCGGCTATGTGAAGCGGATGAAGGCGGCGGTGCATGCGCTCTCGGGCGGCAAGGTGCCTCTCGACATCAAGCTCACGCAGCTGGTCAAGCTCTTCAAGAACGGCGAAGAGTTCAAGATGTCCAAGCGGGCGGGCAACTTCGTGACCCTGCGCGACCTCATCGAGGAAGTGGGCGCCGATGTGACCCGCTTCGTCATGCTCACGCGCAAGAACGACGCGCCTCTGGACTTCGATTTCGACAAGGTGATGGAGCAGAGCCGCGAGAACCCGGTGTTCTACGTGCAATACGCCCATGCGCGCGTGGCGAGCGTGCTGCGCCGCGCCGCTGAGGCGGGCATCGCGGTAGATGACGCAAGCCTGCGCGCTGCCGATCTGAGTAAGCTTTCGCACCCCGCTGAGCTTGCGCTGTTGCGCAAGGTGGCCGAATGGCCGCGCCTCGTCGAGACCGCCGCGCGCAGCAATGAGCCCCATAGGGTCGCCTTCTATCTCTATGAACTTGCAGGGGATTTGCACGGGCTGTGGAACCTTGGCAACGCCGAGACCGGGCTGCGTTTCATCCAGGAGGACGATCCTGCAACATCACAGGCGAAAATCGCCCTAGCGCGGTCCGTGGCGATTGTAATTGCGGCGGGCTTGGGTATTTTGGGCGTGACACCTGCGGAAGAGATGCGCTGAGCGGCGCGGGTTTTCGCGGCCAACCCAAGACCAGATCCGTGCGGCAATGTACTGCGCGGGCAGAGAGGCGAAGATGGCAGATTACACACAGACCCCCCAGGGGGGCTTTGCGCCACATGAGCATCCCGAGTATGCCGTGGCATCCGATACACCCACGCTGACACGGCTCACCAACTTCGCCGGCGCCGCGATTTCGCTGGCGCTGGTGGTCGGTATCGGGGTCTGGGGCTACAAGTTGCTGGTGCGCGACGTGAGCGGCATACCCGTCGTGCGCGCCGTGGCGGGTGAGATGCGTGTGCGCCCAGAGGAGCCGGGCGGTAATTTCGCCGAGCATCAGGGCCTCTCGGTCAACACGATCGCCGCCATCGGTACCGCCGGAGAGCACGCGCAGAGCCTGCGCCTCGCCCCGCAGCCCACCGATCTGGCCGAGGAGGACGCGCCCATGCCCGAGCTTGCGGAGGCATCGCTGCCCGCCGGGGGGGCGCCTGAGCAACTGGAGGAGCCGCCCGCAGCGGATGACATCGCCGCCGCCCTCGAGAGCGGGACGGTGGATGACATCGTGGCCCAGCTCACCAATGGCATAGCACCAATGGATGCGCTCGAGGCTGAGAGCAAGCCTGTGCTCGCCTCCGTCAGCGCACAGGATGTGGATGCGGCCCTCGCGGCGACGATGGACGACGGGAGCGGCGTCCAGGTCTCCCTGCGCCCCGCGGTCCGGCCCGCTGCCTTCACCCCGACCGCGAGCGCCCCTGCCGCCGCGGCGACATCAGTTTCATCCGCGGAGATCGACGCCGGCAGCCTCCCCGTGGGTACGCGGCTGGTACAGCTCGGCGCCTTTGACACGCCCGAGATCGCCCGCGCGCAATGGGGTACGCTCAGCCAGCGCTTCGGTCCCTTCATGGAGGGCAAGAACCGCGTCGTGATGGAGGCGAAATCCGGCGGCCGCACTTTCTACCGGCTGCGCGCCGAAGGCTTTGAGGACATCGGCGATGCGCGCCGCTTCTGCTCCGCCCTCGTTGCCGAAAATGTGGACTGCATCCCGGTGGTGACGCGGTGAACAAGGGCCTCGCGCCCTTCGGAGCGACCATACTCGACGCCGAAGGCCATCGTCTGACCAGCGAGGAGAAGGCGCTTTTCCGCGACACCAATCCCTTCGGTTTCATCCTGTTTGCCCGCAATATCGACACCCCTGATCAGGTCCGCGCGCTGTGCGATGATTTCCGTGCGGCGGTGGGGCGACATGCGCCGATCACCATCGATCAGGAGGGGGGCCGCGTGCAGCGCCTGCGCGGGCCCCGGTGGCGCGAATGGGCGCCGCCCCTGCATTTCGTGCAGGCCGCAGGTGATCGCGCGGCGGAGGCGATGTACATCCGTTTCCGCCTCATTGCGCATGAGCTCTGCGCGCTCGGGATCGACAGCAATTGTGCGCCCATGGTCGATGTGCCGGGGCCGCAGACCCATGACTTCCTCTACAACCGCTGCTACGGCACCGATGCGCAGGCGGTCGCACTGATGGGGCAGGCGGCCAATGACGGGATGCTTGCGGGCGGCGTGCTGCCGGTGATCAAGCATATCCCCGGACATGGCCGCGCCACCGCCGACAGCCATTACGAACTGCCCCATGTGGCGGCTGCGCGCGAGGAGCTGGACCGCATTGATTTCGCCCCCTTCAAGGCGTTGCGCGACACGCCGATGGGCATGACCGCCCATGTCGTCTACAGCGCGCTGGATGACCTCCCCGCCACGCTCTCACGGCAGGTGATGCGGGTGATCCGCGAGGATATCGGTTTCGACAATCTCATCATGACCGACGATATCTCGATGAAGGCCCTTTCGGGCACGTTGGGAGATCTGAGCCGCGACGCCCTTGCCGCGGGTTGCGACGTGATCCTGCATTGCAACGGCACGTTGGCCGAGCGCGCCGAAGTGGCGCAGGCTGCGGGCGAGATGACCGAAGCGGCGCAGCGCCGCGCCCTGCGCGCGCTCAGCTATCGTCAGACGCCCGACGATATTGACATTTCCGCCCTCGATGCGCAGCTTATCGCACTTGTGGGCGAGGCGTTGCATGGCTGAAAACCTGTTCGAGGAAGATCGTATCTCGGTGGCCGACAGGCTCGCCGCTGAAGCCCTGATCGTCGATGTCGAAGGGTTCGAGGGGCCGCTCGATCTGCTGCTGACGCTCAGCCGCACCCAGAAGGTCGATCTGCGCCGCGTCTCCGTGTTGCAACTGGCGCGCCAGTACCTCGCCTTCGTCGAGCAGGCCAAGGCGCTGCGGCTCGAACTTGCGGCGGACTACCTTGTGATGGCGGCCTGGCTCGCGTTTCTCAAGTCGCGCCTGCTGCTGCCGCCGGATCCGGCCGAGGAGGGACCATCGGGCGAAGAGCTCGCGGCGCATCTTGCGTTCCAGCTTGAACGGCTCGCGGCGATGCGCGATGTCGCTGCACGGCTGATGGCACGTGATCAGCTGGGGCGTGATTTCTTTGCCCGCGGGCAGACACAGATGGTCGAGCGGGTGCGCCGTGTGACCTATACCGCGACCCTGCTGGACCTGATGCAGGCTTATGCCCGCACCCGCACGCGCGACGAATTCCGCCCCTTCGTCATGGACCGAGAGAAGGTCTTTACCATGGAGCAGGCGCTGGAGCGGATGCGCGGGCTCATCGGCTTTGCGGGCGAATGGGGCGATCTGATGAGCTATCTTCCCGAAGGCTGGGAAAGCGACCCCACGCGCCGCCGCTCCGCCACCGCCGCCACTTTCGCCGCCTCGCTCGAGCTGGTGAAGGAAGGGCGGCTCGAGATACGCCAATCGTCCAGCTTCGCGCCGATCCAGCTGCGCAAAAAGGATTAGCAACGTGGCAGAAGATACTGACAGTACAGAAGAAAGCCTGTTTGACGCACCCCCCATGGCAGAGCAGGAGCGCATGATCGAAGCGGTGCTTTTCGCCAGCGCGGAGCCGGTGACCCTGCGCGATCTGGAAGCGCGCATGCCACATGGTTGCGACGCTGCGGAGGCGATGGTGCATCTGCGCCGTCGCTACGAGGGGCGCGGCGTGCAGGTGATGAAGATCGGCGATGCCTACGCGCTGCGCACCGCCCCGGATCTGGGGTACCTGATGCAAAAGGAAACGGTGGAGGTGCGCAAGCTCAGCCGTGCCGCCATCGAGACGCTCGCCATCATCGCCTACCACCAGCCTGTCACGCGGGCCGAGATCGAGGAGATCCGCGGCGTCTCCGTCAGCCGCGGCACGGTGGATCAGCTGCTGGAGCTTGAGTGGATCCGCTTTGGCCGCCGCAAGATGACGCCGGGGCGTCCCGTGACCTTTGTCGTGACCGAAGGCTTCCTCGATCACTTCGGTCTCGAGAATGCCCGTGATCTGCCGGGCCTCAAGGAGTTGCGCTCGGCGGGACTGCTCGAAAACCGCCTGCCGCCTGCGATGATGCCGCAACTCGGCGAGGGCGAGGAGGAGCCGGAAGCGGAAACCGGCCAGAGCGAGCTTTTCGAGGATTGATCCTCAAAAACGCCTCAATTCGTGGTATACTGCCGAAAACATTCCCTTGAGGAGAGCATAATGAACCAGATCATCAACATGATCATCCGCCAGCTGACCCGCAAACTGCTCAACAAGGGCATCGACGCGGGCCTGAACAAGGCGTCCAGCATGCGCAGCAATCGCTCCGCGCCACGCAGCGACGCAAAGGGTCACGACAGCGCCGACGCCTCCGGCCCCAGCCAGCAGGAAATCCGCGCCGCGCGCCGGTCCAAGCGTCAGGGCGGCGGCCAGCCGGGCGGACAGGGAACACAGCAGGCCAAACGGGCCATGAAAATGGTGCGCCGCGGCGGCGGGCTCTGATAATCGAGCTTTCCCGGCCTTAGAGCCTCGGGGGAAGTGCCTTTTGACCGCAAAGACGGGGCAGAGCCCTTCAAGGCGCTATGGCGCGATGAAATGCTTGGACAGCTTCAGGCCCTGGCCTTGATAGTTGGACGCTATCCCCGCCCCGTAGAGCTGGGTCGGCACCTCCGCCATCCTCTCATAGACGAGACGCCCCACGACCTGCCCATGCTCGAGCACGAAGGGCGCCTCGTGACAGCGCACTTCGAGCACGCCGCGCGAACCGGCGCCACCGGCGGCATCATGCCCGAAACCGGGATCGAAAAAGCCTGCGTAATGCACCCGGAATTCACCCACCATGGCCAGGTAAGGGGCCATTTCGGCGGCGTAGTCGGGCGGGATCGTCACCGCCTCCCGGCTCACGAGGATATAGAATGCGCCGGGATCGAGGATGATCTGTCCGTTCGTGCTGTGGACTTCCTCCCAGAAATCGGCGGGCGCGTAGTGGTTGATCCGGTCGAGATCGATGAGCCCGGTGTGCGGCTTGGCGCGGTAGCCGACGAGCGTGGTGCCGTCGAGCCGCAGATCGACGGAAAAGCCCAAGCCCTCGTCGATGACCGCCTCACCGTCCACCAGCGGGGTCCGTGCGTGCAGCGCGCGTAGCGCCTCATCGCCCAGCACCGCATCGCCGGTGCCGAAGCGGATCTGGTTGAGCCGCATGGAAGGCCGCACCAGCACCGAAAAGGAACGCGGACAGATCTCCGCGTAGAGGGGGCCGGTGTAGCCTGCGCCGATGCGGTCGAACTCGGTGCCGCCATCTGTGATCAGCCGCGTCAGCAGGTCGAGCCTGCCGGTGGAACTCTTGGCGTTGGCCACGGCACTCACGTCTTCGGGCAGGGCCAGCCGCTCCATCAGCGGCACGACATAGACTGCCCCTTTCTCCAGCACCGCACCGGCGCTTAGATCGACGCGGTGCATCTCGAACTCCGCTAGCCGCGAGGCGACCGTGGCGCCGTGGCCTGCGAGGAAGGAGGCGCGCACGCGGTAGGCAACCGTCCCGAGCCGCAGATCGAGGCTCGCGGGCTGGATCTGAGCGGGCTCCACCGCGGGTTCCGCCGCGATGGCGCCGCTGGCGATCATGCTCTCAAGCTGTTGGTTGGGGATCACGCCGGCCATGAGTTGTCCTTTTCCGAAGCTCTCTTATGACAAAACGCCCGCATCCGGCGGGATGCGGGCGTTTTGCTGTATGTCGTGGTCGGGCTAGCAGGACTCGAACCTGCGACCTTCCGTCCCCCAGACGGACGCGCTACCAGGCTGCGCCATAGCCCGAACATGGGGCCGTTCATACCGCATAAACGGGTCGGTGCAAGAGGCAATCGCACATCCGCAGGGTGCTTCAGGAATTCGGCGGCGTGCTGCCGCGGCGCGTGGCCATCCGGTCACGCAGGGCGGTGAGCTGCGCCAGCAGGGGGGCTATTTTGCGGGCCGTATCGGCGTCGACCGCACGGGCCGTGAAGGCACGGGTGAGCGAGGCACTCTGCGCGTGGATCTCATGCTCCGGCGTCATTTCGGGCATGCCGATGTCGCGCGCCTTCGGTTTGACCGCCTCTGGTTCCGGGTCGGGTGCCGCGGTCTGGGCGGTTTGCGGGACCGGCGTCTCTTCATCGCGCGGCCTGTGGGCGAAAGTGGGCAGGGGGGCATCGTCTTCGGCTGGGGGCGGCGCGTCCTGCGCCGTCTCGGGCGCGTCGGCTTGCGCGGTTACGGCTGACTCTTCGTGTTGCGGGACTGGCTCGGGCTCGGCTTCTTCGGTCTCGGTCTCGGTCTCGGTCTCGGTCTCGGTCTCGGTTTCCGCTTGAGCGGGTTCGGTTTCTGCAGGCGTGGCCTGCGCCTCCTCTTCCGCAGGCACATCCTGCTCGGTGGCTGCCACTTCATCGGCAGGCTCTGCCGCGGTTTCCTGCGGCGCCGGTGCAGCCTCCTCCGCCGTGTCCGCGGGCTCGGGTTCGGGCTTCTGCTCCGCGGCCTCCGCGGTTTTCTCCTCCGACGGTTCCGGTGCTTTGGGGGTCGCGAAGGGCAGCACCACGGCCTCCGGCTCCGCCTCGACCTCGGGTCGTGCCAGCGTGATCTCCGGTTCGGGGGCCCTTGCGCCCTCGACCTCCATCTCCTGATCGTCGAGCGGGGCGGAAAGGGCTGCAACGTGGCTCATGCCTTCCTCGCGCAGGATCTTTTGCACGCCCTTGATGGTCAGCCCGTCGTCATGCAGCAGCTTCTTGATCCCGCCGAGCAGCAGCATGTCCGCAGGCCTATAGTAGCGCCGCCCGCCCGCGCGCTTGATCGGTTTGACTTGGGTGAACTTGCTTTCCCAGAACCGCAGCACATGGGCCTGAATGCCCAGCCACTCGGCTACTTCGGAAATCGTGCGGAAGGCATCGGCGGATTTGGGCATCAGCTCAGGACTTGTTTCCGTCCGCGACGCGGTCCTTCATCAGGTGCGAGGGGCGGAACGTCAGAACACGGCGCGGATTGATCGGCACTTCCTCGCCGGTCTTGGGGTTGCGTCCGATGCGGGCCGATTTATCGCGGATTGAAAAGGTCCCGAAAGACGAGATCTTGACCTGCTCTCCGCGCACCAGCGCATCCGACATCTCTTCGAGCACCGTCTCCACGAGGGATGCACTTTCGTTGCGCGAGAGCCCTACTTCACGGAATACAGCCTCGCTCAGGTCCATCCGGGTCAGTGTCTTACTCATCCTAGCATTCCCCATTGTTTTCAATAACTCTGGCCAGCTTGCAGCGCCAAGTCAACAACTTCGGTCGCTTCAGTCGCCGGGGGGCAAGCCTCTGCCGGCCGCATCCGCGCCGTCACCAGCGCAAAACCACAGCACCCCAGGCAAGCCCGCCACCGATCGCTTCGGTCACCAGCAGATCGCCCTGTTTGATCTGTCCGCGCGCGACCCCGACCGACAGCGCGAGGGGGATCGACGCGGCGGAGGTGTTGCCGTGGTCCTGCACGGTGACGACGACCTTTTCCATCGGAAGGCCCAGCTTCTTGGCGGTGCCCTGGATGATGCGGATGTTGGCCTGGTGCGGCACGATCCAGTCGACATCGGCGCCGGTCACGCCTGCACGCTCCATCGCGGCGGTGGCGGTGGCGCTGAGCTTTTCAACCGCGTGGCGGAAAACCTGATTGCCCTGCATCCGCAGGTAGCCGGTTGTGCCCGTGGAGGTTCCGCCATCGACATAGAGCAGATCGCGCTGGGTGCCGTCGGAGTTCAGATCGGTGGAGAGAATGCCGCGATCGGCGGGCGTGCCCGCACCCTGTGCGGCCTCCAGCAGAACCGCGCCCGCGCCATCCCCGAAGAGCACGCAAGTGCTGCGGTCGGTCCAGTCCATGATTCGGCTGAAGGTCTCCGCCCCGATGACGAGCACGCGGGTCGCCTGACCCGACAGGATGAGCGCGTTGGCATTGGCCAGCGCAAAGACGAAGCCCGCGCAAACCGCTTGGATATCAAAGGCAAAGCCGGATTTCATGCCCAATTGATCCTGCACCATCGTGGCGGCGGAGGGGAAGGTGAGATCGGCGGTGGATGTGGCGACGATCACCGCATCGACATCCGCTGCCGTCAGCCCCGCCATCTCCAGCGCGCCGCGCGCGGCGGCGGTCGCCATGCTCGACGTTGTCTCGCCTTCGCCCGCGAAATGCCGCCGTTCGATACCGGAGCGCGAACGGATCCATTCGTCATTGGTGTCCAGGGTCGCCTCGAATTCGGCGTTTTCTACGATGCGGGACGGCAGGTAGTGGCCGACACCTCTCACAACAGCGCGCAGGGTCATTGGACGGCGGCCTCCTCTGCGGGCAAGGCGGCGGCGACGCGGGCGGCAAGCTTGTCATTGAATCCGTTTTCGGCCAGTTGCGCCGCCAGCTTGATCGCGGCGGAGATGCCGGTGGGATCGGCGGAGCCATGCGATTTCACCACCGTGCCGTTGAGGCCCAGAAACACGCCGCCGTTGACGCGGCGGGGGTCGATCTTCTTGCTCAGGCGCATGAGCGATGTGTAGGCGAGCAGCGAGGCCAGCCGCGACAGCATCGAGTATTTGAACGCCTCGCGCAGGCGCACGCCGATGAGGCTCGCGGTGCCTTCGCCGGTTTTGATGGCCACGTTTCCGGTGAAGCCGTCGGTGACGATCACATCGGCCTTGTTGCCGGAGATATCGCCGCCCTCTACGAAGCCCACGAACTCGAAGGCGGCGCCCTCAGCTTCTGCGCGAATCAGATCGTATGCTTCCTTGAGTTCGGTCCGGCCCTTGTGCTCCTCAGTGCCCACGTTCAGCAGGCCGATGCGCGGACGGTTCACGTTGAGGCCGTTGCGCGCATAGGACATGCCCATCAGCGCAAAGCGCATCAGGTCGTCCGCATCCGCGCGGATGTCGGCACCCACATCGAGCATGACGTTGAACCCCTGCACATTGGAGGAGGGGTAGAGCACTGCGATGGCCGGGCGGTTGACCCCCGGCAGCTTGCGCAGGCGGATCATCGAGAGCGCCATCAACGCGCCGGTATTGCCGCAGGAGACCGCGACGCTCGCTTCCTGCGCGCGCACCGCCTCGATGGCAGACCACATGGAGGTATCCTTGCCGGTGCGCACGACCTGGCTGGGCTTGTCGTCCATCGTCACCACACCGGTGGCGTTCTGGATGCGCGTACGTTCCGCGAGCAGCGGATGCTTGGCCAGCAGCGGGGCAAGTACCGCCTCGGGGCCGTGCAGGATGAAGGCGATGTCGGCATTGGCCTTTGCAGACAGCAAACAACCGGCAACCACGGCTGCCGGTCCCTGATCGCCCCCCATCGCATCGACCGAGATGAGGGTACGGGCCTTCGCGCGGTCATGATCGGTCGGGGCCGTCATCTGTGCGAATGCCTTCGGTTACTGCGGATCCGGCGCAGCTTACGCCGCGTCGTCTTCGAGATCAATCTCGTCCATCTGGGCGACGACGTCCTTGTCGGCGTAGTGGCCACAAGAGGCACAGATGTGATGCGGGCGCTTCAGCTCGCCGCAATTCGTGCATTCATTCGGGTTCGCTGCGGTCAGCGAATCGTGCGCGCGGCGGTTGTTGCGGCGCGATTTGGAGACTTTGTTCTGCTGGACAGCCATGTCTGGTGCCTTTGTATTCGGGGCCTTGTCGCGTGCATCTGGTGCAGCGGGCCGGGGTTTCGGATCAACTCCCTCGGAGGGCGTGTGGTGCGTTTAGGCAAGTGCCACACACTTGTCCAACGCTAATTGGTGCGAGCGCCGCAAAATACCGGCAAAACGTGCCTTTGCAAGCGGGTTTCGCAGGGCCGGGCGGTGCGGCTGCGGAGGGCTAGTTGTCGCTCTGATCATCGAGCTTGCCGCGCAACGCTGCGAGCCCGGCAAAGGGGCGCGCCTGTTCATCGCTCATCGGGGTCTTGCCGGGTTCGGTCACGCGCAGGGTCACGGGCTCCGCGCCGTCCTTGCGCGGATAGGCGGGCAGGGCCAGCGCAAGCTCTTCGGCCATGACCACGGCGGGATCGATCCAGGTGCCCAGCGGCTCGACACTGTCATCCTCGGGCATCTCGATCTCGGGCGCGTCCACGTCCTCGTAATCGCGGATGTAGCTGCGCGTCACGTCGACGTCGATGCGGGTCGTGACAGGCTCGAGCGTGACCACGCAGGACTGCACCACCGTGGCGCCCAGCCGCGCGGTCAGCTGCCAGTCCTGCGTGCCCATCGGCTGCACCGCGCCGGTCAGCGACAGCTTGCGCAGACTTACAATGCCCATCTCGCGCGCCAATGCCGCTATTTCCTCCGCATTCGGGCGCAACTCGATCAGCGTAGGCGCCTTCTGGGAGAGGGCGGAGACGCGCAGGCTGGTGGCGGTCGGAGGCGTTGGGGACATGTGGCTTCGCTTTCGTTTCTTGAACCATGGGGCGCATCTGGTATATGCGAGATAAAAGCCGGACGATCCAAGGGCAAGGGGCAGGTGCATGGGTAGCGATCACAAGACGGGCGTTCTGCGACGCATGGTGCTGGTCTGCGCGCTGGGTGCCTCGCTCGGCGCCTGCGCGCCGCAATACGCCAATCACGGCTACATTCCTCCCCAAGAAGACCTTGAGCAGATCAACGTCGGCGTGGACACGCGCGCCACCGTCGCGGAAACCATCGGCACACCATCGACCGCCGGTGTGGTGAACGAGAGCGGCTTTTACTACGTGCGCAGCCGCAAGCGGACCTTTGGCGCGCTCGCGCCGAGGGAGGTCGAGCGCGAAGTGCTCGCCATCAGCTTTGACGGCGCGGGCGTGGTCAGCAATGTCGAGCGTTTCGGGCTGGAGCGAGGGCAAGTCGTACCGCTGGCGCGCCGCGTGACCACCTCCGGCGTGGGCGATAGCGGCTTCCTGCGCCAGCTTTTGGGTAATATCGGTCGCTTCAACCCCGCGGGTCTCGCGGGCTGAGCCTAAAGGATGTTCCGGTTGTGCTGTCCGACCAGACGCGCAGGATGACACCGCTCAGCAAGGGCCGCTATACGGTGCGCCCCGCGCAGGGCGCGCAGGAGATGGCGGAGGTCACCGCCTTACGCGGTCTGTGCTTCGGTGCGGCGGCGGCGCAGACGGACCGCTTTGACACCACGGCGCAGCAGATCGTCGTGCGCGACGACGCCAGCGGCGAAATCCGGGCAAGCTTCCGGCTGCAGGTACTGCGAACCCGATCAGATCCACCTGAGCTATGCCGCGCAATATTATGATCTCGAAGCTTTATCCGAGTTTGACGGCCCTTTGCTGGAGCTTGGACGCTTTTGCATTCATCCCGGTCATCCGGATCCTGACATCGCGCGGATCGCCTGGGTCGCGCTGACCGCCTTCGTCGATGAGACGGGGGTGCAAATGCTCTTTGGCTGCGCGTCCTTCGCGGGGACGGATCCCGCGCCCTACAGCGATGCCTTTGCCGTGTTGAAGGCGCGGCATCTGGCGCCTGCGCGCTGGCGCCCGCGGCCCAAGGCGCCGCAGATCCACCGCTATGCCGCGCGGTCGGGCCGCGGCCCCGATCTTGCGCGCGGGCAGGCGGCGCTGCCCCCTCTGTTGCGCAGCTACCTGATGATGGGGGGCTGGGTCAGCGATCATGCGGTCATTGATGCGGACCTGGGGACTCTGCATGTGTTCTGCGCGCTGGAGACAGGCGCCATCCCGCCCGCGCGCAAACGGTTGCTTCGCGCACTTGTCTGATTGACGTTTCCACGGCGCCACAGTAGGCGAACGCCATGGCACGCGCACCCCTTCTCCAGCTCTCCGATATCGCCCTCACGTTTGGCGGTGATCCTGTTTTCGACGACCTTTCGCTGGTGGTCCAGCAGGGTGACCGGCTGGCGCTGGTCGGGCGCAACGGGTCCGGCAAATCCACCCTGATGAAGGTCATGGCCGGTCTGGTCGAGGCCGATGCGGGTACCGTGACCGCGGGGCCGGGCGTGAGCGTGGGCTACATGGAGCAGGACCCCGACCTGACCGGGTTCGAGACGCTGGGCGATTTCGCCTCCCATGGGCTGGAGCCGGGCGAACTCTATAAGGTGGAGCGCGCGGGCGAAGGACTGAAATTCGACCCCGACCGGCCCGTGGCGACAGCCTCCGGCGGGGAGCGGCGGCGCGCCGCACTCGCCCGGCTGATGGCGCTGGAGCCGGAGCTGATGCTGCTCGACGAGCCCACAAACCATCTCGACATCGAGGCCATCGCCTGGCTGGAGGAGGAGCTCAGATCCACCCGCGCCGCCTATGTCATCATCTCCCACGACCGTGCGTTTCTTAATGCGCTGACCCGTGCCACCCTCTGGATCGACCGCGGTGCCGTGCGGCGGCAGGAGATCGGGTTTCAGGGCTTTGAGGCTTGGCGCGACCAGATCTGGGAAGAGGAGGACATGCAGCGCCACAAGCTCAACCGCAAGATCAAGTCTGAAGCCCGCTGGGCCGTGGAGGGCATCTCCGCGCGGCGCAAGCGCAACCAGGGCCGCGTGCGCGCCCTGCAGGAGCTGCGCGCCGAACGGGCGGGCCAGATCAATCGGCAGGGCACGGCTGCCATGGCGCTGGAGGCGGGACCGAAATCCGGCCGCAAGGTCATGGAAGCGATCAACATTACAAAGGCTTACGGCGAGAAGGTGATCCTGCGCGATTTTACCCTGCAGGTGAATCGCGGCGACCGGATAGCACTTGTCGGCCCCAATGGCGTCGGCAAGACCACGCTCCTGAACATGCTTATCGGTCGCGAACAGCCCGACAGCGGCGAGGTCAAGCTCGGCACCAATCTGGCGCTGGCGCTCTTTGATCAAGCGCGTGCGCAGCTTGACGGCGACATGACCCTCTGGGAGAGCCTGACGGGCGATCCCGAGATGCGGGTGAGCGGCAAGGCGGATCAGGTCCTGGTGCGCGGCACCCCCAAGCATGTGGTCGGCTACCTCAAGGAATTCCTCTTTGACGAGGCGCAGGCCCGCGCGCCTGTGCGGTCCCTTTCCGGCGGCGAAAAGGCGCGGCTGCTGCTCGCCAAGCTGATGGCGCGGGAGAGCAACCTGCTGGTTCTCGATGAGCCGACGAACGATCTCGACGTGGAAACCCTCGATCTGATGCAGGAATTGCTGGGCAGCTACGACGGCACCGTGATTCTCGTGAGCCACGACCGCGACTTTCTCGACCGCGTCGCGGCCACCACGATCGCCATGGAAGGCGATGGAAAGGCGACTGTCTATGCAGGCGGGTGGAGCGATTATCTCGCGCAGCGCGGGATGGAGGATTTCTCCGAAAGCGTCGTCAAATCAAAGATATCCCAGCCGAAGCCGCAACCCAAGGGCAAGCCGCAGACAGGGTTGAGCTTCACCGAGAAGCACCGCCTCGAGGCGC
This sequence comes from uncultured Alphaproteobacteria bacterium, assembly GCA_963703195.1. Classification (GTDB taxonomy): domain Bacteria; phylum Pseudomonadota; class Alphaproteobacteria; order Rhodobacterales; family Rhodobacteraceae; genus Sulfitobacter. The sequence goes on from OY969797.1 coordinate 583,093, forward strand.
TGCCGGGGGAGATCGAGCGGCTGACGGCGGAGATTACCAAGCTCGAGGAGCTGCTGGGAGATCCCGCGCTTTTCACCGACCATCCGGCGAAGTTCCAGAAGGCCAGCGATGCGCTCGTGCAACGGCACGAGAAGCTCTCGGAAGCTGAGGAAGAGTGGCTTGCGCTTGAGGAAAAGGCGGGCGGCTGAGCTGCCGGAATCCGGCTCTGCACCCGCCGCAGATCCGGTTCGCCGCCAACGCCATGGCATTTGGCACAACTGACCAGATCAGCATTCTACCGCATGCGCAGCGCGCCATCGAGGCGGATCACCTCGCCGTTGAGATAGCCCATCTCGACGATGAAGGCGGCGGTGCGGGCGTATTCGGACGGATCGCCGAGCCGCGCGGGGTTGGGCACCTCGGCGGCGAGGCTGTCCTGCACCTCCTGTGGCAGACCCTTGAGCATCGGGGTGCCGAAGATCCCCGGCGCGATCGTCATCACGCGGATGCCGAGCTGTGCGAGGTCACGCGCCATCGGCAGCGTCATGCCCACGATCCCGCCCTTGGAGGCGGCATAGGCGACCTGGCCCTTCTGCCCGTCGAAGGCGGCGATGGAGGCGGTGTTGATGATCACGCCGCGCGCGCCGTCGGGCTCGGGTGTGTTCTGCGCCATGGCGGTGGCGGCGAGGCGGGCGATGTTGAAACTGCCCGTGAGGTTGATGTCGATGGTCTTGCGGAACGCGTCGAGCGGGTGCGCGCCGTCCCGGCCCGTGGTCTTGATCCCCAGCGCGATGCCCGCACAGTTCACCGCTACGTTGAGCGCGCCCATCTGCTCGCGCGCCTGCGTGATGGCGGCCTGAACGGACGCCTCGTCGGTCACATCCGTCTGCACGAAATATCCGCCGATCTCGCCTGCGACGCGGGCGCCGCGGTCGGCATCCCGGTCAAGCAAGGTCACCCGTGCTCCCATCTGCGCGAAATGGCGCGCCGTCGCCTCGCCTAAGCCAGAGGCGCCGCCGGTGATGACGGCGGCGGTGGTGGACATCTGCATGGGTGCTCTCCCGATCTGAACAGGCGTTCAGATAATCACGGGTGCTGGCCACGTGCAAGAGGTGTCCAGCGCAGCCATGTGCCGCCTGTGGGGGCGGGCATGGCGCCCGCGCGGCGCTTGAAACGGTCTATCGTCGGTGTCGTGGGCGGGCCGAGGTCGAGCGTGGTGATGCCACGCGCGGCAAGGCTGCGCATCGCCTCCCAGAGCAGCAGGTTATGGGCGTGCACCGCGCGGCCTTCGGTGCTGGTGTAGCCGATGTGGTAGGTCGCGCCGTCGCCGTGGCTCAGAAACAGCATATGCGCCACCTCGAAGCCGCGCAGGCGGGCGGTAAAGAGGTGGGTTTGCCGGGGCGCTAGCCGGGCGAAGGCGGCGGTGAGGCGCGGGGGCCAGCCGCGATAGCCGCGGTCGCGGGCCTGTGCTGCATCCTGGCTGAGCAGCAGATGGCCGGCGGGCAGGGGGCGCTGCACCACGCGCAGGTCGTGGTGCAGCGCCTGACCCAGCTGGTGGCGCCAGTTTTGGTGCAGCATAGCGCGGCGGGTGGCCTCCGGCGTGCGCAGATCGACTTGCCACAGGGGCACTGGCGCGCGCAGGCGCAGGGCGGGCGGCAACGCACAAGGCGCCTGCGGCGACAGGATGAGCGGGTGGCGGTGCAGCCCCGCCTGCGCCAGTTGCGCACACAGATCCGCGGGAGGTGTCGCGCGCGGCAGCATTAGCACAGAGACCCCCGCGATGCGGCGGCGGAGCAGCACAAGGCCCGAGGGCAAGGTCACCGGATCCTCCCCGCACATGCGCAGCGCGGCGGCAAAGCTCGGGTCCTGCATCAGCGGGCGGGCGGTGGCGGGTGTGGCGGCATCGAACATGCCGCCACTGTGACGCAGGCGTGGTTAAGGCGGGCTTAACCCCGCTGCACCAGCACATGGCGTTTGCGCCCCGCAGAGAGCTTGATCGGGGAGGCGAGCGCGTCCGCGTCGATCACCAGCCCCGCATCATCGAGCGGCGCATCGTCGAGCCGCGCGCCGTTCTCCGCGATCAGGCGCTTGGCCTCCTTGCCCGAACTCGCCAGACCCGACTTCACGAAGAGCTGCACGATGGAAATGCCGCTCCCCAGCTCCTCCGCGGAGAGGGTGAGTGTGGGCAGGTCGTCGCCCACACCGCCCTTCTCGAAGACCTCGCGCGCGGTAGCCTCCGCTGTGGCGGCGGCCTGCGCCCCGTGCAGCAGGGCCGTGACCTCGTTGGCGAGCCGGATCTTGGCCTCGTTGATTTCCGAGCCGGCCAGCGCGCCGAGGCGGTCGCATTCATCCACGGGCAGCTCTGTATAGAGCTTGAGGAAACGGCCCACATCCGCGTCCGTCGTGTTGCGCCAGAACTGCCAGAACTCATAGGGGCTAAGCATGTCGGGATTGAGCCAGATGGCGCCTGATTGGCTCTTGCCCATCTTCTTGCCGTCGCTGGTGGTCAGCAGCGGCGAGGTGAGGCCGTAGACCTCGCCATCAATCACGCGGCGCGTGAGGTCGATGCCGTTGACGATGTTGCCCCATTGATCGCTGCCGCCCATCTGCAGTATGCAGCCGTAGCGGCGGTGCAGCTCCATGAAGTCATAGGCCTGCAGGATCATGTAGTTGAATTCGAGGAAGGACAGCGATTGCTCGCGGTCCAGCCGCGACTTCACGCTCTCGAAACTGAGCATGCGGTTGATGCTGAAATGCCGCCCAATGTCGCGCAGAAAGTCGAGGTAGTTGAGATCGTCGAGCCATTCGGCATTGTTGATCATCATCGCGACATTTTCCGGCCCTACCGTTTCGCTGCTTGAGGGCATGGGCCCCTCTTCGTAGCTGAGGTAGGCGGAGAAGACCTCGCGGATGCCCGCGATGTTATCGTCGATCTGCGCAGGCGTCAGCAACGGGCGCTCATCTGCGCGAAAGCTCGGGTCGCCCACCTTGGTGGTGCCGCCGCCCATCAGGGTGATCGGCTTGCCGCCCGTCTTCTGCAGCCAGCGCAGCATCATGATCTGGATCAGCGAGCCCACATGCAGGGATTTCGCGGTGGCGTCGAACCCGATGTAGCCGGGCTGCGCGCCCTTCAGGAGCGCCTCGTCGAGGCCTTGATAATCCGTGCAATCGGCGAGAAAGCCGCGCTCCATCATCACGGTGATGAAATCGGATTTCGGGTGGTATGTCATGGCGCTTGCCCTCGGGTTTGATTGCGGGGCATCTATAGGCGGCAGCGGGCCAAAGGAAAAGGCAAAGATGATGAAGGGGGCGGGTAGGCGCACGGCCATTGGCAAGACTGGCATCGTGACGGCGGCGGGGGCGATGTCGGGCACATCGCTGGACGGGGTGGATGTGGCGGTGCTGCGCACCGACGGTCACCAGATCACGGGCTTCGGACGCAGTGCGTACCGCGACTATGCACCCGGTGAGCGGGCCACGATCGCGGCTGGATTCGGGCGCTGGTCGGGGCCGGAGGTCGAGGCGGCGGCGCAGGTGGTGGAGCAGGCGCATCTGCAGATCTTGCGCGACTTCACGGATGTGGAGCTGATCGGATTTCACGGCCAGACGCTCGCCCATGCGCCGCGGGCGCAGGGCACGCTGCAGGTCGGCAACGGCGCGATGCTGGCAGATGCGCTCGGCGTGCCGGTCGTGTGGGATTTTCGCAGCGCGGATGTCGAGCTGGGCGGCGAAGGGGCACCGCTGGCGCCGTTCTTTCATCATGCCTGCGCGCGTCATATCGGGGCGACGGGGCCCGTGGCGTTCCTCAATCTGGGCGGGGTGGGCAACATCACCTGGGTCGATCCGCAAATGACGGAGCCGCATGCACGACGGCGCGCTGCTGGCCTTCGACACCGGGCCCGCGAATGCGCCGATCAACGATCTGATGCAGACGCGCAGGGGTGTCGCCTTTGATGCGGGCGGCGCGCTGGCACGGGGCGGCACGGTGGAGGTGGGCGCGCTGGAGCTGTTCCTCGCCGAGCCTTATTTCACGCGGATGCCGCCCAAGTCGCTCGACCGTAACGATTTCGCGGAGATGGTGGCGCTCGTGGGTGAGCTGAGCGATGCCGATGCCGCGGCCACCCTGACGGCCATGTGCGCGGCCGGTGTCGCGGAGGCAATGCAGCATTGTCCGCGTCCGCCCGCCCGCGTGCTGGTGACGGGGGGCGGGCGGCGCAACCCGGTGCTGATGCGGATGCTCGACGTCTCGCTCGACTGTCCGGTGGTGCCGGTGGAGGAGGTGGGGCTCGACGGCGATATGCTCGAGGCGCAGGCGTTCGCCTATCTCGCGGTGCGCGTGGCGCGGGGCCTGCCGACGAGCTGTGCAGGCACCACGGGCGTGCGTGCGGCAGTGGGCGGTGGCACGGTCAGCCTGCCCGCCTCAGCGTGAGAGGCCGCGGGCGTATTCGGCGGTAAACTCCGCATAGCCGTCCGAGACGGAGCGCAGATGCGGCTGCAGGCGCGCATGCAGCTGCGGCAGCGCGTGGAAGGGCACCATCGGCATCGCGTGATGCTCGGCGTGGAACGGCATGTTCCAGGCGAGCGCGCGCACCAGCCGGTTGGTCCGCGTGGTACGTGTATTCTCCAGCATATTGGCGACGGCGGGGCAATGGCCATGCTCGGCCAGCAGGTAGAGCCGCAGGAAGGGCTGGCCCAGCAATGCGGGCACGATCCAGAGCCAGAGCGCCAGCGGGCTCACCAGCAGCGACAGCGCGATCAGGGCATAGAGCACCAGCAGCACCCGTGCCTCGCGGCGCATTGCGGCATGTTTGCGCGGTGGCAGATAGGGCGCGAAGGTCTTGCCGCGGGCATTCCGCCAGATCTGCACCGCGTTGGCGGACCAATAGCCCCAGCCCGACAGATGCACTGCGTAGTCGCGCCATGTGGCCGGGCGCCCGCCACCGCCAAGCTCTGGATCACGCTCTGGATCGTTGGTCCATTTGTGATGCGCGAGGTGGAAGTAGCGAAACCACGTGAAGGGCAGCAACAGCGGCAGCGATATCAGTTGCCCGACCAGATCGCTCAGCCGCGGATGGGCGAAGGGCGTCGCATGGGTACACTCATGGCTGAGCGTGAAGAGGAACACCATTGCGATGCCGTAGGGCAGCAGCATGACGCCCCAGAGCGGCCCCTGCAGCGCGATATAGAGCGCCATCGCACCGAGCGCGCCCAGGTGGAGCGCGAGGTGCCGCAGGCCCGCGCGGTTCGACCGGGCGTGCAGCGCCTGCTTTTCCTCGGCGCTCAGCCGGGCGATGAATTGGGTGTGATCCATAGGCTCAGGAAACCGCGCGCGCGTTCCCTTTGCAAGAGCGGATCAGCGCGGGATCTCGAGCGTGGGATCGAGGGTGAAGCCCTCGAACGTGAAGCCGGGCGAGACGGTGCAGCTGACGAGCGTATAGGCGCCGGTGCTGTGGGCGCGTTGCCAATGCTGCTCGGGCACGATGATCTGCGGCGCGCCACGGCTGAGATCGGGCGTGAGCAGATGATCGCGGGCAGGGCCCTTGGCCGTCTCGGCCATCCCCAGCACCAGCGGCGCGCCCGCATGATAAAGCCAGATCTCCGTCGCATCGACCCGGTGCCAGGCGCTCTGCTCTCCCGCCTTGAGCAGGAAGTAGATGCAGGTGCCTGTGGGCCTGCCTGCGTTTGAGGCGATCCAGGTCTGGCGGTAGTGGCCGCCCTCGGGATGGGGGGCGAGAGCGAGGCGGGAGATGATTTCGTCTGCTGTCACAGAGTTTTCTCGAAGAAGACCAAATGCGGGAGGGCAGAGGCGGGGATGTACTGATAGGCGTCCCGCTTGGCAAAGCCCAGGGCGGCATAGAGCGCGCGGGCCGGTTTGAGGCTTTTGGAGGTGTCGAGTACCGCGCGGCTGAAGCCGTCTTGGCGCGCCTGCTCCGTCATTGCCACCACCAGCGCGCGCGCAAGGCCAAGGCGGCGGAACTGCGGGGTGACATAAAGGCGCTTGAATTCGGCGGTGTCGGGAAACAGCGCGTGGGACATGGCGCAGGCCACAGCCGCGCCCGCGTGTTCCGCCAGCAGGATGATGCCGGTGGGACGGGCATGAAGCGTCTCCAGGCTGTCCATTAGGGCGGTGTATTTGGGGACGGCGTAAAACGTCTCGGTCAGCTCCGCATCTATGGGCGAGGACGCGGCAAGGTGGGCGCGGTACTCCCAGCAGAGCTGTCGGACGGCGGCAATGTCATCTGGCGTGGTGGCAGGGCGGATCGTCGTCATGTAAGCAGGCTCCGCAGCACGTCGGGCGCGATGGGGCGCGTAATTGAAATCTCACGTACACTGTTAGGGCCTTTGACCAGCCCGAGCCTACGACGGTTGGTTCGGAAGTCCTGCACCGACGCCGTGGCCGGCACATACATCCAGTCGCCGCGCAGCGCGGGACGACGGTCTGCGTTGCCACTGTTGATGGGGCTGACGAATAGATATTGCTCAAAATCATCGAACAGGCGGCCTGTGTCGATCCGAAAGACCACGGTCGGCACGTCAAAGCTTCCCTTCAGCGCGGCAAGTTTGGACAGGGGCGCAAAGTAGATGCGGGTATCGAGTTGCATCGCCCAGCTGTGCAGACTGTGCCCGTCCAGAAAGGCCGCCTCTTTGTTGCGGCCCATCAAGAGCGGTTTTTGGTGGTTGAGCAACGCAGCCGCGCCCAAGGGCACACGGGATTGGCGCAGGGCGATGTCATGGGGCGGAATGCCTGCCAGGTCCGCCAGGGCGGCGGCGGACATGAGGCCGCGCGCTGCAATATTGCAGGCGTTTGTTGCTGCTGTGACATGATAGACCGTGTCACCGCACAACCGTACGAATGCGTCGCGCATCACTTGAGGATGCTGCGGCCCGCGTATTGCGCGCTGGCGCCCAGTGCCTCCTCAATGCGGATCAACTGGTTATATTTCGCCAGCCGGTCGGAGCGAGCAAGCGAGCCGGTCTTGATCTGGCCGCAGTTGGTCGCGACGGCAAGATCCGCGATTGTGGCATCCTCCGTCTCGCCGGAGCGGTGCGACATCACGTTGGTGAAGCCTGCGCGGTGCGCCATGTCGACAGCTTTCAGAGTTTCCGTCAAGGTCCCGATCTGGTTGACTTTTACCAGCATGGAGTTGCCAGCGCCACGGGCAATGCCGTCGGCGAGACGGGCGGGGTTGGTGACGAAAAGATCGTCGCCCACCAGCTGCACCTTGTCGCCCAAGGCTTCCGTCAGGGCGATCCAGCCGTCCCAGTCATCCTCGGACATACCGTCTTCGATGCTGATGATGGGGTAGTTCTTTACCAGCCCGGCAAGATAGTCGACCTTCTCAGACGAGCTCAGCATTCTGCCCTCCCCGTCAAGGACATAGACCCCGTTCTTGTAGTACTCCGTAGCCGCGCAATCGAGCGCGAGGTGAATATCCTCACCCGGTACATAGCCCGCTTTTTCGATGGATTTCATAATAAAATCAAGCGCGTCACGGGTGGAGCCGATGTTAGGGGCAAATCCGCCCTCATCGCCCACGCCGGTGGCGAGCCCGGCGGCGGAAAGCTCTTTCTTGAGCGTGTGGAAAACCTCCGCGCCCATGCGCACCGCATCGCGGATGCTATCCGCGCTGACGGGCATGATCATGAATTCCTGAATGTCGATGGGGTTGTCCGCATGCTCGCCGCCGTTGATGATGTTCATCATCGGCACCGGCAGGACACGCGCGGAGGTGCCGCCGACATAGCGGTAGAGCGGCTGGGTGCAAAAGTCCGCGGCGGCCTTGGCGGCGGCGAGCGAGACGCCGAGGATCGCATTGGCGCCCAGGCGCGCCTTGTTGGGCGTGCCGTCGAGCTCGATCATCGCCTCGTCGAGGTCCACCTGCTCGGTCACATCCATGCCGACCAGCGCGCCCGCGATCTCGCCGTTGACGGCGGCGCAGGCCTCCAGCACGCCCTTGCCGAAGTAGCGCGCCGGCATCGCCGTCCCGCTTCTCCACGGCCTCATGCGCGCCGGTCGATGCGCCCGAGGGCACGGCGGCGCGGCCCATGGTGCCGTCTTCGAGGATCACGTCCACCTCGACGGTGGGGTTGCCGCGGCTGTCGAGGATCTCGCGCGCGTGAATGTCGATGATGGTGCTCATGGGGATATCCTTGGAAGGCTTGCGGTGAGTTTCGCTCCTCTTATCCGGCGCGTTCAGGCTTTGGAAGGGCTGGCGACGGGTGTCCGGCGGTGTTTGCGCTCACGCCAGACGGTATAGATGCCGGAGGCCACGATGATCGCCCCGCCCAGAAAGGTGAGCGTGTCCGGACGCTCCCCGAAGAAGGCGATGCCGATGATCATCGCGAAGATCAGGCGGCTGTAGCGGAAAGGGGTGACAAAGCTCACCTCGCCCACGCGCATCGCGGCGACGATGCCGTAATAGGCAAAGACGCCGATGGCGATGGAGGCGGCCATGAGCCCGCTCAGGCGCAGATCGAGCGGCGCGAGGGGCGCGCCGGTGATCACCAGCAGGGCGGCACCCGCCGGAATGAGCACGATGAAGCCCAGGAAACTCAGCTGCATCGTGGAAAGGGTCGCGGGGATCTTGCGGGTCGCGATGTCGCGCGCGGCAAGGCCGAAGACCCCGCCCAGGGCCAGCAGGGAGAGCGGCGTAAACCCTTCCAGCCCGGGGCGGATGATCAGCATGACGCCTGCAAAGCCCACGCCGATGGCAGCCCAGCGTCGCCAGCCCACCGCCTCCCCGAGAAAGAGCGCCGCACCTAACGTGACCACGAGCGGGGTCGCCTGCAGGATCGCCGAAGCGGAGGAGAGCGGCGTGAGAACGATGGCCGACACGAAGCACATCGTGCCGACAATCTCGCCCAGAGCGCGGATCAGCACGGGCGCCGTGCGCATCGCAGGCTCCCAGAGTGCGCGGCCCTGCGCCAGCACCACGGCGGCGAAGACCGTACCGCCACCGATGCCGAGCAGCATGATGATCTGCCCCACGGGCAGTGCATCGCCCATCAGTTTGATGAAGCTGTCCTCGATCGCGAAGCCGAGCATGGCCAGCACCATGAGGATCGCGCCGCGCAGATTGTCCATGGGTCTGTCCTGGCTGCCGTTCAATCCTTGAGCCGGACGAGCAGGCGGGCGCCTGCCTTTTCGGTCTCAAGTGAGTGTATGTCGCGCACCAGCGCGCTGAGCTTGGTGTGGCCGTAGCTGCGGGTGTCGAAGTCGGGGTGGGCGGCCTGTATGGTCTGGCCGATCTGGCCGAGGTTGTACCAATCGCCTTCGGGTTCGAGCTTGGCCATCGCACCCTCGATCAGCGGCAGGGCATCGGCGGGTTTGAGCGCGCTCTTGCGCGGCGTCTCACCGACGCCGGTGCCTTCGAGGTTCTCGATGAAGATGAAGCGGTTGACCACGTTGCGCAGCGCTTCGGGCGTCTTCTTCTCACCGATGCCGATGACAGTGAGCCCGTCCTCGCGCAAGCGGTTGGCCAGCGCCGTGAAATCGCTGTCCGAGGAGACCAGCACGAACCCGTCGAAGCGGCCCGCATGCAGGATATCCATCGCGTCAATCACCAGCCCGATGTCGGAGGCGTTCTTGCCCTTGGTGTTGGCGGTTTCCTGCACCGCCACGAGCCCCAGAGACAGCAGCTTGTCGTTCCAGGGCTTGAGCCGGTCGCTCGACCAGTCGCCATAGACTCGGCGCAGGGCCGGGCTCGCCGATGGCCGTGATCTCGCGCAGGATGGATTCGGCGTGTTTGGCAGGCACGTTGTCTGCGTCGATCAATACGGCCAGCAAGGGACGGTCGCGGTCTGTACGCTCGGGCATGGGGGGATTCTCTCAGCTTTTCTTTCTGCATAGGACGTGGCGTAGCGGATGGCCATGGGGCGTTGACATTTCACGCACCAGCGCCCAAGTAGGGGTTAGGGCGCACCTTCTGCCGCGTGAGCAGGCTGCGGAAATATTCCGCATACGCAAGGCCGCCCCTTGTTCCCAAAATCACGCGTGGGGCCACACGCTTGCCGACAGGTGCAGGGCATTTGGCCCGGCAGCTGCGATCCGGTATGGCGCACCACGATGATATACGCCCAAGGCTTGGCCTTGCGCGTGGAAAATGAGTTATACATGAGCGATTTCGATATGATGGACCTGCCCGCCACGCTGGTAAAGCGATTGGCCGAGATGGGTTTGAAGGATCCGACACCGATCCAGAAACAGGCGATACCGCACGGGCTCAATGGCCGTGACGTGATGGGGCTGGCGCAGACCGGCACCGGCAAGACCGCTGCTTTCGGCATCCCGCTGATCGCGCAGATGCTCCAGATGGAGGGGCGGCCCAACCCCAAATCCGTGCGCGGCCTCGTGCTGGCGCCGACGCGCGAGCTTGCCACGCAGATCAGCGAAAACCTGCGCGGCTTCGCGACAGGTACGGCGATCAAGGTCGCGATGGTCGTGGGTGGCCAGAACATCAACACGCAGATCAAGCGCTTGCACGGCGGTGTTGACATTCTAGTGGCGACACCTGGGCGCCTGCTCGATCTGATGGACCGGCGCGCGGTGCGGCTCGACGAGGCCAAGTTCCTGGTTCTCGACGAGGCGGACCAGATGCTCGACATGGGTTTCATCCATGACCTGCGCAAGATCAGCCAGGTGATCCCGAAAGACCGCCAGACCTTCCTCTTTTCGGCAACGATGCCCAAGCTGATGAGCGAGATCGCCAACAGCTATCTGCAGAGCCCCATCCGCATCGAGGTCTCGCCTCCGGGCAAGGCTGCGGACAAGGTCACGCAGGAGGTGCACTTCATCGCCAAGGCGGAAAAGAAGAGCTTGCTGGTGGAGCTGCTGTCACAGCACCGCGAGGAGCGTGCGCTGGTGTTTGGCCGCACCAAGCACGGTTGCGAGAAGCTGATGAAGGATCTGGTCAAGGACGGGTTTCAACGCGGCCTCGATCCACGGCAACAAATCCCAAGGTCAGCGTGACCGCGCCATCGAAGCCTTCAAGAAGGGCGATGTGACCGTGCTGGTCGCGACAGATGTGGCCGCACGGGGGCTCGATATCCCCGATGTGAAGCATGTCTACAACTATGAGCTGCCCAATGTGCCGGACAATTACGTGCACCGGATCGGGCGTACCGCCCGGGCGGGCAAGGATGGCGCCGCGATCGCCTTTTGCGCGCCTGACGAGATGGGCGAGCTCATTGACATCCAGAAGGTGATGGGGGTGCGGATCCCCGTCGCCTCGGGCCGGGTCTGGGAAAGCCATGAGATCCCCGACAAGCCCAAGCAAAAAGGCCGCGGCGGACGTGGCGGCGGCGGTGGTGGCGGTGGCGGCCGGGGTCGCGCCCAAGGCGGCGGGCGGCCCGCAGGTGCCGTTGGCGCCAAGCCGGGTGCTGCAAAGCCATCTGGCGGGCGCAGACGGCGCGGCGGCGGCGGTGGTGGCGGCGCGCGGTCGAGCGGCGCTGCATGAGATCAAAAAAGGCGCCCCTTCGGGCGCCTTTTTCTTTTTCTGTCAGCTGTTTGCGGCGGGATCTTCAGGTATACAGCGATGGCACCCCGAGCTGGGCATGGATCTCGTTGACCTCTGCGGGCGTCATGCCATAACCCTCCGCGAGCTTGTGCAGGTACCGGGCTTCGTCGCCCGTATCGAGGTCGATGGCCATGACGCTCATCGCATAGGCCTGCGGCCCCAATCCCTCGGGCGTGTCGGCGACGAGCGCGTCGACATCCACCGGCGCCTTGAGCCGGGCCTGCACGAAAGCGGCCTCATCCGCGTCCACCTCGCCGAGCTGCCCCAGCAGTTTTTCCTTCTCCGCATCGTCGAACGCACCGTCGGACTTGGCGGCCTGGATCATCGCGGCGAGCATGACGGCAGCGGTAGCTTCCTGATCCTGGCTCGGTGTCAGGGCAGGCTCTGGCGTCTCGTCGAACTGCGAATTCAGCACCGCGCCAAAGCTGTGGTCGTTTCGCGCGGGGGCCTTGTCCAGCGTGCCGCCGAGCCCGCCGAGCAGGCCCCCGGCGCCCGCCGCACCGGCCAGACCCCCCAGCAGGCCGCCCAGACCGCCCGACTGCTTCGCCCCGCCCGCGCCGCCGAGGCTCTCTAGCAGGCCGCCGAGGCCGCCATTGCCCACGCCGCCGCCCGCGGAGGCGCCACCGAGCAAGCCGCCGAGCATGTCCTGCAGGTTGCCGCCGCCCTGCGCGCCCCCGCGGCCCGCCAGACCGCCGAGCAGACCCCCGAGGCCGCCCGCTTGCGCGCTGCCGCCTTGCCGGGCCGGGCGGTTGGCCATCGCACTCGCGCCCTTGGCAAGCGCTACGCCGACGGCGACCTTGGCCAGTGCTTTCATCAAACTCATTGTATCTCTCCCTCAAGGTGACTCGATTTATCTCAGCTTGGCACAATTGCCGCGGCAATTTAGGGGGAAAATATCCGCGGGTCCGCAGCGCATTGACATTGCCGTGCGGCTCGGCGCTGGATGCGGGATGCAACGACAAACCCAGATGGACGCCTTCGGCGCGGTCGCACTCACCGCCTTTGCGCTCCATCTGGCGTTCAACCAAGTGGTGATCAAGGTGACGGCGGGCGGGTTCAGCCCGGTTTTCGCCGCCGGTCTGCGCTCCGCAGGCGCGGTTCTGGTGCTGTTGCTGTGGATGTATCTGCGCCGCGTGAGTTTTCACATGCCACGCGCCGCATGGCCGTGGGCGGTGGCGTCGGGGTGCCTTTTTGCGTTCGAGTTCATGTGTTTGTACAACGCACTTGATCTGACGACGGTAAGCCGCTCATCGGTGATCTTCTACTCCATGCCGCTGTGGCTCGCGCTGGCGAGCACGGTGCTGCTGCCCGACGAGCGGCTGACGCCGCGCAAGGCGGTGGGGCTCGCGCTCGCGTTCTCCGGCGTGGTCGTGGCGCTCGCGGACCGGGGCGGCGGCGAGGCCAGCTGGGCCGGCGACCTGCTGGCGCTATGCTCAGCGCTGAGCTGGGCGGGCATCGTGTTTCTGGTTCGGATCACACCGCTGGCACATGTGCCGCCTGAACAGCAGCTTATATCGCAAGTGGCCGTCTCCGCGCCGATCCTGCTGCTGCTGGCACCGCTCTTCGGGCCCTTGCTGCGCGAGGTGGACGCGATCCATCTGTGGGGCATGGCGTTCCAGATCATCGGCGTGGCGAGCCTCGGGTTCCTCGCCTGGTTCTGGCTGATGAAGCGCTATCCCGCCAATTCGGTCGCCTCCTTCAGCTTCATCTCGCCGGTGGGATCGGTGCTGATGGGCTGGCTCCTGCTGGATGAGAAGATCGCGCCAACGATCTGGGCCGCGCTGGTGCTGGTGGCGGTGGGCATCACGCTCATCAACCGGAAACCGCGCGCGGTCTAGGTGCCGCAGAAGGTCGCTGGCACTGCTTCCGCTCCGGTGGGCGGCCTTGCGAGATCCGGATCCGCGAGGGTGTAGGGCGTGGCAAGTGCTGCCATCAGACGACTGAACGGCGCCATGTCGCCCGCGGTGGCGGCGGTGATCATCTGCTCCATCCGGTGGTTGCGCGGGATCACGGCGGGGTTGGATGCGTCCATTACCGCTTGGGCATCGGGCAGCCCGGCGATCCGGGCGGCATGGTCGCGCGCCCAGGCGTCGAATGCCGCGCGGTCGGTGAATTGGTCGCGTGCAGCGTCGCCTGACAAGGCGCGGAATGTATTTGTGAAATCGGCCCCGTCCGTCTGCATGAGGTCGAGCAGGCGCTGGATCAGCACCGTGTCGGCGGTCACCGGTGCGGCGATGCCGATCTTGGGTGCAAACCGCGCAAGCCACGCGGCCTCGATCTGCTCCGGCATGGCGTGGATGACCGCGGTGGCCTCCTCCAACGCCGCGTCCTTGTCCTCGGCGAGTTGCAGAAGGGCGGTGGCGAATTGCGCCATGTTGAACATCGCCATGTTGGGCTGGTTGCCATAGGCGTAGCGGCCCATCTGGTCGATACTGGAAAATACGCGGTTGTCGTGGAAATCATCCATGAAGGCGCAAGGGCCATAGTCGATGGTTTCGCCCGCAATGCTGCAATTGTCGGTGTTCATCACGCCGTGGATGAAGCCCACGGACATCCAGGCCGCGACAAGCTGCGCCTGTGCCGCGCACACCGCGCGCAGCAGGTCCATTGGCCCGCGCGCATCCGGGTAGTGACGATTGATCGCGTAGTCGGTGAGGGTCTGCAGATCCTCGAGCTGGCCGCGGTGGGCGAAGACCTGGAAAGTGCCCACGCGCAGGTGGCTGGCGGCCACGCGGGTCAGCACAGCACCGGGGAGCATGCCCTGTTCGCGCAGGATATCCTCGCCGGTGCTGACGGCCGCGAGCGCGCGGGTGGTGGGGATGCCGAGGGCGTGCATCGCTTCGGAGACGACGTATTCGCGCAGCACGGGGCCGAGCCATGCGCGCCCGTCGCCCCCGCGCGAATAGGGCGTTCGGCCAGATCCCTTTAGTTGAATGTCGCGCCGCATCCCGTTGGCATCAATCACTTCTCCCAGCAGGATCGCGCGGCCATCACCGAGCTGCGGGTTGTAGCTACCGAACTGGTGACCGGCATAGAGCTGGGCCAGCGGTTCCGCGTCTTGGGGTATTTCGTTACCGCTGAACAGTGCTGCGAGCTCTGTCTCACCGGCCTTCGGGAGGCCCAGCAGTTTGGCCAGATCATCGTTGTAGACTAAGAGCTTGGGCGCCTTTACTGATGTCGGCGCCAGCTTGGTATAGAAGGCTTCCGGCAGGGCGGCATAGCTGTTGTCGAAGGGGATGTGCATCGCAGGTCTCCGTCAGAGGCGCTTGGACATGATGACGTAGTTTTCCTGCGCCGAGAAGCCCGCGCGGCGGTAGAGCTTGAGGGCGGCGGCGTTGGATTTGTCAACCTGCAGATGAATCGCGCGCAGACCGGCACCGGCGAGGGCGCGCGGCAGCGCGATGAGCGCCTCGGAGGCGACACCGCGTCCGCGTACGCCCGGGCGGATGAACAACTCGTCGATGAAGGCATCGAGCCCGCCGAATTCGACCGACCAGCTGAAGGTGATCACGATATAACCGATGGGCGCGCGGGGAGGGCCGATCAGGTAGGCGCAGCCATGCGGCACGCCCTCCAGCAGCGGCGCGAGACCGGCGCGCCGCCGCTCATCGGTCGAGGTGATGCCCGCGTCGGCGTGAAAGGCGCTCACGAGGGTCAGCAGCTGGTCGAGATGGGCCGGACCGGCAAGGGTGAGGGCGGCGCTCACAGCCGCGCGAGCCGCTCTGTCAGCAGGGCAAAGAAGCCGTCCGCGTCGATCCCGCCCATGAAGGTGGCATTCGGCGTGCGCCCCGAGACGCCCCACCAGTCAGCCACGGTCATGCCCATCGTGAGCTCGGAGCGCGTCTCGATCTCGACGTTGATGTGGCGCCCGGTAAAGAGCTCGGGGCGGATCAGATAGGCGGTCACACAGGGATCGTGCAGCGGCGCGCCTTCGGAGCCGTATTTTTCCTTGTCAAAACGCTCGAAGAATTCGGTCATCTCGGCGACGGCGATGCCGACGGGCGTCCCGAGGGCGCGGAAGGCGTCGTTGCGGGCCTGCGTCACCAGCGCCTTATGTGTCACGTCAAGCGGCATGACGACGATCGGTGCGCCACATTTGAACACGACATCAGCGGCTTGTGGGTCGACATAGATGTTGAACTCGGCTGCGGGCGTGATGTTGCCGCCTTCGAAGTAGCCTCCGCCCATCAGCACGATCTTGGCAATGCGGTCGGCGATGTCGGGCGCGCGCTGCAGGGCCGTGGCGATGTTGGTGAGCGGGCCCAGCGGGCAGAGGGTGACTGTGCCGGGGGCAAAGCCGCGCAGCTGTTCGATGATGAAATCCACCGCGTGACCCTCGGCCATCGGCATGCTGGGTTCGGGCAGCGTGGGGCCGTCAAGCCCGGTCTTGCCGTGCACATGCTCGGCGGTGACCAGATCGCGGCCCAGCGGTCGGTCGCAGCCTGCGTAGACCGCCATGTCAGGCCTGCCTGCCAGCTCGCAGATGATGCGCGCGTTGCGGGTCGTGAGCGGCAGCGGCACGTTGCCCGCCACGCAGGTGATGCCGAGCACGTCGATCTCCTCGGGGCTCGCCAGCGCCAGGAGGATGGCCACGGCGTCGTCCTGACCGGGATCCGTGTCGATGATGATCTTGCGCGGCGGCATGGGCGGTCTCCTTTGGCCGGGGGCCGGTGTTCGCGCGCACATTCGCAAGCGTTCCGCCCCTTGTCCAGCGCAAGGGCACGGTTGCGCAAGGGGGCGCCGAGCCGCTAAGCCTTTGCCATGACGACAGGCAAACCACTCTACGTCCATCTGGGCGCGCACCGCACCGGCACATCGTCGTTCCAGATGATGCTGGCCGAAAACCGCGATCTGTTGGAGGCGGCAGGCTATGACATCGCCTATCCGGGGCGCGACGACATTCCGCGCGGCGATCTGCGGCTCAACCTGCCGGACCCCCGCAACACGGGCGATTGGGAGAGCCGGTTTCTGCCCGGGGCCACGGCGGAGATCGCGCGCTTTGCCACGCCGGGCAGCCGGGCGCTGATCCTGTCGGAGGAGAATATACCGGGCCGGATGATCCATTTCGCGGCCGGGCGCTTTTATCCGGCTGCGGAGATGCGGTTGCAGGTGCTGGCGGCAGCGACCCCCGCACCGGTGGCGCGTGCGGTGCTCGTGGTGCGGCAGTACACGGAGCTTTTTGTCTCGGCCTGGCGCAAGCGGGCGGAGGACAACAAATCCCCGCCCTTCGCGAACGGTCGGCGCAACATGCTGCGGATGGACCGTGGCTGGCCGGATCTGGTGCGCCTTGTCTTGCAGCACCTCAAGGTAGGGGAGCTGGTAGTGGTCGATTATGCCCGGCGCGGGCGCAGTGTCGATCTGGCCGCGCTGCTGGTGCCGGACCTCGCGCAGATGCCCCTGCGCGAGCCGTCGCGGCGGATGAACCATTCGGCCACGGATGCCGCCCTGATCGCGCTGCAGGAACGCTATGCCCAGGGCGAGAAATTGCCGCGCCAGGCGTGGCAGCGCATTATCGCCGCGCACCGCGACGACACCGCGCCGCGCGGCGTGTCGGAGTTCACCAAGCGGCAGACGCGGATCCTTGAGGGCCGCTACGCAGAGCATCTCGACGAGATTGCGCAGATCCCGGGAGTGGTGTTGCTGCGCTAGGCTCCCTTGCCCTTCTCATCGGCCTTGACCGCGTCCCACAGGGCGTCCATTTCCGCCAGATCGCTCTCGGCGGGGGTCTTGCCGCGCGCGTGCAGGCGCGCCTCCACCCCCTCGAAGCGGCGTGTGAATTTGGCGTTGGCGGCGCGCAGCGCGGCTTCCGGCTCGATCCCCAGATGGCGGCCGAGGTTGGCCATCACGAACATCAGATCGCCGAATTCCTCGAACTGCTCTGCGGCGCTTAGGCTGTCGCGTGCCTCCACAAGCTCGGCGGCCTCTTCGGTGATCTTGGCGATGACATCGGCCGTGTCGGGCCAGTCGAAGCCCACCCGGGCGGCGCGCTTTTGCAGCTTGTAGGCGCGCAGAAGTGCTGGCAGGCCCACGGCCACACCGTCGAGCGCGCCTTTCTGCGCCTTTCCCGCGCGCTCCGCCGCCTTGATCGCCTCCCAGTCGGCAGTCTGCTGTTCGGCGGACTTTTCGCGGCTCTGTGTGCCAAAGACATGCGGATGGCGCGCGACCATCTTGTTGGAGATGGCGCACACGACCGATTGGAAGGAAAAGAGCCCGCGCTCCTCCGCCATGGCCGTGTGATAGACCGATTGCAGCAGCAAATCGCCCAATTCGCTTTCCAACTCGGCCCAGTCGCGCCGCTCGATCGCATCGGCGACTTCATAGGCTTCCTCGATAGTGTAGGGCGCGATGGTGTCGAAGTCCTGCTCAATGTCCCAGGGGCAGCCCCTGGCAGGGTCACGCAGGCGGCGCATGATTTCCAGCAGCCGTTCGATCCCGGCGCTTTCGTCGTCTATGAGGTCATTATTCGGCTCTGGGGGCATTGCGGGTCCTTTGCGTGTGGTGTCAGATAAGGACAACCCATCAGAGGAGTCCACCCATGCCCGTGATCAACCGGATCGCCGATTTCGCCGAAGAGATGACCGCCTGGCGGCGCCATCTGCACACCATCCCCGAGCTGAGCTTCGACTGCCCAAAGACGGCTGCTTTCATCAAGGCGCGGCTGGAGGAGATCGGGGTGGACGAGATCCACGACGGGATCGCGCAGACCGGCATCGTGGCGATCATCAATGGGCGCGGGGCGGGCCGGACGGTGGGCCTACGCGCGGATTTCGACGCGCTGCCCATCACCGAGGAGACCGGCGTCGACTATGCCTCGACACATCCGGGCAAGATGCATGCCTGCGGCCATGACGGACATACCGCGATGTTGCTGGGGGCGGCGAAATACATGGCCGAGACGCGCAATTTCGCGGGCCGCGTGGCGCTGATCTTTCAGCCTGCGGAGGAGGACGGCGGCGGCGCGCAGGTGATGTGCGCGGAAGGCATCATGGAACGCTTCGACATTGCTGAGGTCTACGGGATACATAACTTCCCCGGCGCGGCGGTGCCCGCGGGTGGTTTCTACACCACGCCCGGACCGATCATGGCAGCGGTGGACATGTTCACCATCACCATCAACGGGCGCGGCGGCCATGGCGCGATGCCGCATGAGACGGCCGATCCGGTCGTCGCGGCCTGCGGTATCGTGCAGGCGATCCAGACCATCATCAGCCGCAACACACATTCGGCGGCAGAGAAGGTGATCTCCGTCACGCAGATCCATACCGGCAGTGCCAGCAACATCATCCCCGACACGGCGATGATCAACGGCACCGTGCGGACCTTCGACAAGGAGACGCAGGCGCTGATACGGCGGCGGATGGAGGAGGTGGTCGCCGGGCAGGCGGCGAGCTACGGCGTGCAAGCGGTGCTGGATTATGAGGAAGGTTATCCCGCGACGGTCAACAGCCCCGAGCAGACCGAATTCGCTGCCGCCGTCGCGCGCCGCGTGGTGGGCGAGGCGCAGGTCAACGCGGCGTTCCCCAAGGTCGCGGGCTCGGAGGATTTCGCCTACATGCTGGAAGAGCGGCCCGGCGCCTATCTCTTCCTGAGTGCGGGCGAGGGGGCGGGGCTGCACCACCCCAAGTACAACTTTAACGACGATATCGCGCCCATTGGTGCGTCCTTCTTTGCGCAGCTGGTCGAACAGATGCAACCGGCGGCGCAGTAAATGGCGCTGGAGGAGGCAAAGTCCCAGGTCGATCAGGCGTTCACGCGCGCGGATCTGAAGGGGCATAGTTTCGAGAACGCCTTTGGTGGTGCGACGTCGTTCCTGCGCCGCCGCTATACCAAGGAGTTGGATGGGGTCGATATCGCGGTGACGGGGGTGCCTTTCGATCAGGCGGTGACCAACCGCACGGGGACCCGGCTCGGGCCACGGGCCATCCGGGAGGCGAGCGCGCTGCAGCCCTATGACCCGCCCTATGGCTGGGATTTCGACGTCTTGTCCGAACGGGCGATCATCGACTACGGCGATCTGGCTTTCGATTATGCCAAGGTGGCGGAGTTTCCGGCGGCATTGACGCGTCATATCAAGGGCATACTGGATGCGGGCGTGGCGAGCGTGGCCCTGGGTGGTGATCACTACATCAGCTTTCCGATTCTGCGGGCCTATGCCGAAGCCTTCGGGCCGATGAGCCTTTTGCATTTCGATGCGCATAGCGACACCTGGCCGGATGACGATATGGAGCGGATCGACCACGGCACGATGTTCTACAAGGCGATAAAGCTTGGCTATGTCGATCCCAAGACCTCCGTCCAGGTGGGCATCCGCACCCACAACGGCGACACAATGGGCGTCACCACCATCGACGCCCGCGAGGTGCATGAGCACGGCACGGCGGCGGCGGTGGAAAAGATCCGCGGCGTGCTGGGCGACGCCCCCACCTACCTCACGTTCGATGTCGATGCGCTCGACCCGGCCTTCGCGCCGGGCACAGGCACGCCGGTCTGGGGAGGCCTCGCGAGCTGGCAGGCGGCGGCGATGCTGCGCGATCTGGCGGGCATCAACATCCGCGGCGGCGATATCGTGGAGGTCTCCCCGCCGTTCGATACCACGGGGGCCACAGCCATCGCCGGGGCGCATGTGGCCACCGAGATATGTTGCCTGCTGGGCGCGCGGATGCGGGCCGCGGCATGAGCGAGAAGAACCAACCCATCGGCGGCAACGAGCTTGCGCGCTTCTCGGGCCCCAATACCTTCATGCGCCTGCCGTCGGTCAACGATCTCAAGGGGCTCGATGTGGCGGTGCTGGGCATCCCGATGGATATCGGCACCTCATGGCGCTCCGGCACCCGCTTCGGCCCCAAGCAGATCCGCGCAGAGAGCGCGATGCTGCGGCCCTACAACCTCGCCACGGGGGCCGCCCCCTTTGACAGTCTGCAGGTGGCCGACATCGGCGATCTGGCGATCAATACTTTCAATCTGCAGGATAGTTTGTCAATCATCAAAGAGAGTTACGACCAGATCCTGATGTATGACGCGATGCCTGTGGCGATGGGCGGCGATCACTCGATCACCCTGCCGATCCTGCGTGCGATGGCCAAGCGCCACGGGCCGGTCGCCCTTATCCACATCGACGCGCATGCGGACGTGAACGACGAGATGTTCGGTGAACGCGAAACCCATGGCACCGTGTTCCGACGCGCCTATGAGGAGGGGCTGATCCGGCCCGAGAAGACCTATCAGATCGGGATCCGGGGCACTGGCTATGCCGCCACGGATTTCACCGAGGCCGCGGACTGGGGGTTCCAGCAGTGGCCCGCGGAGGAGCTTTGGGGCCGCAGCCTGGGGCAGCTCGCAGGGGAGATCCGCCGCGACATCGGCGAGACGCCGACCTATGTGACCTATGACATCGACAGCCTCGATCCAGCCTATGCGCCGGGGACGGGGACGCCGGAAATCGGCGGGCTGACCACACCGCAGGCGCTGGAACTGATCCGCGGGTTGAAGGGGCTGAGTATCGTCGGTTGCGATCTGGTGGAGGTCTCGCCGCCCTATGATCCGTCGGGAAATACCGCGCTCACGGGGGCCAACCTGCTCTATGAGCTGTTGTGCGTGTTGCCCGGAGTCGCGTACAGGTGAGCGAGATTTCGGAGTGATGCGGAGGTGCGCAAGATGATCTGGGTGGTTTTGATTGTGGCCGTTGCGCTGGGGCTCGCCTTCATCCGGCTGGCGCCCACGGACGTGGCGCGCTGGCACAAGCCGGTGGGCGATGCGCAGAACACCGATGGCGCGGGATGGTCCGCGCGGGTGGTGCCGGATGCCCCCGGTCTGCTGTCGGACTTGCATCAGGGCATGCTCGCGCTGCCGCGAACACAGTTGCTGGCGGGCGGTGTGGGCGAGGGGCGGCTGACCTATATCACCCGCTCGAAATGGATGGGCTTTCCCGATTTCACCACGATCGAGCAGGAGGGCGATGAGATCAAGCTCTACGCCCGACTTCGGTTCGGCAAGTCAGATATGGGAGTGAACGGGCGACGGCTCGACGGCTTGCTGCAGAGTGTCCGCGCCAAGCGGGCTGAAGGGTAGCTCCAGCGCCGAGCTGAGGCAGCCGTTCTGCGTCTCGCGCCACATCGGCACGTTGAGCGACATCTGGCATTGCGCGGTGAACATGCGCCCCCCCACCTGCAGGCAGATGGATTCGCCCAGCTCGACACGGGCGCCGGAGCTGTCGGTGCAGTAGCAATCGACTGTTTTCGTCTGTTGCGTGTTTTGTGCATGAGCGCCCAACGGGGCCAGCATGAGAAGAAGTGCAAACCGTTTCATAGCCCCATATTACCATGACGCCGCCCTTGACCAAAGTGTTTTGATAGGCCACTTCCACGCAATGATACCCATGGACCGTCTTGCCCAGATCACCGCGCGTTTCGAGTATCTCGAGGCGGCGATGAGCACGGGTGGCGCCGATATCTCCAAGCTTGCCAAGGAATACAGCGACCTGCGGCCCGTGGTTGAGCAGATCGCCGCTTATTGGACCTTGCTGGGGGATCTGGAGGGCGCACGCGAGATGCTGGCGGATCCGGAGATGGCGGCGATGGCCCGCGAGGAAATCCGCCAGATCGAGAACGCGCTGCCGGATGCGGAGGCCAGACTTCAACTCGCGCTGCTGCCGCGCGACGAGGCCGACGCGCGCCCCGCCATGCTGGAGATCCGGCCCGGAACGGGGGGCGATGAGGCCGCCCTGTTCGCCGCGGACCTTCTGCGCATGTACCAGCGCTACGCCGAGGCGCGCGGCTGGAAGGTCGATCTGGTCGAAGAGCAGGTGACGGAGCTTGGCGGCATCAAGGAAGTCGTCGCCCATATCACCGGCGAGAATGTCTTTGCGCGGCTCAAATACGAGAGCGGCGTGCACCGAGTGCAGCGCGTCCCCAGCACCGAGAGCCAGGGCCGCGTGCATACCTCTGCCGCGACCGTCGCCGTGCTGCCGGAGGCGGAGGATGTGGACATCCAGATCGCGCCGGGCGACATCCGCATCGACACCTACCGCAGCTCGGGCGCCGGTGGCCAGCATGTCAACACCACCGATTCCGCCGTGCGGATCACGCATATTCCCACCGGGATCGTCGTCACCAGTTCCGAGAAATCCCAGCACCGCAACCGTGAGATCGCGATGCAGGTGCTCAAGGCACGGCTTTACGATGCCGAGCGCCAGCGCATCGACAGCGAGCGGGCGGGGAGCCGGGCCTCTCAGGTGGGCAGCGGCGACCGCTCCGAGCGGATCCGCACCTACAACTTCCCGCAGGGGCGCATGACCGATCACCGCATCAACCTCACGCTCTACAAGCTCGATGCGGTGATGCAGGGCGACCTCGACGAGATCGTAGATGCGCTGACCGCGGACGCGCAGGCGCAAATGCTCGCGGAGATGGGGCAATGACCACCGCTGCGGTGGCCATGGCGACGGCGACGGCGCGGCTGCGCGCGGCGGGCGTGCCCGATCCCGCGCGCGATGCACGGCTGCTGCTGGCCCATGCCGCGCGGGTGGATGCGGCGCGGATCACCCTGATCGCGCCCGAGGAAATCGCGCCCGAGATTTCCGAGCGCTACGAGCATCTGATCGCCCTGCGAGCGGTCCGTGTGCCGGTGAGCCATCTGGTAGGGGAGCGTGCATTCTACGGCCGCGGCTTCAAGATCACCCGCGAAGTCCTTGATCCGCGGCCCGAAACCGAGAGCCTGATCGAGGCGGCGCTGTCGCTGCCTTTCGCCCGTGTACTGGATCTGGGCACCGGTTCGGGCTGCATCCTCGTGACCCTGCTCGCGGAGGCGCGCGCCGCGACCGGGCTGGGCGTGGATCTGTCCGAAGCCGCCTGCCTGCAGGCCAGCGCCAACGCGGTGCTGCACGGGGTGGCGGAGCGCGCGCAGATCGTTCAGTCGGACTGGTTCGCGGCGGTGGAGGGGCGGTTCGACCTAATCGTGAGCAATCCACCCTATCTCGCGCAGACGGAGATGGCGGACGTGGCGCCGGAACTGGCGCTGCACGAGCCCGCGATGGCGCTTACCGATGGGGGCGACGGGCTCAGCGTCTACCGTATGCTGGCCGCGCAGGCGCCCGAATACCTCAGCGCGCAGGGGCGTGTCCTGGCGGAAATCGGCTGGCAGCAGGGCGCAGCCGTGCGCGCGATCTTCGCCGCCGCAGGCTGGGCCGATGTGGCAATTCTGCCCGATCTTGGCGGTCGGGACCGCGTTTTATGCGCCCAAAACCCTGCATGAGCGGAAAATTGACGATTTTGCGGCTATTGGCTCTTGCCCCCGCCGATGTGGGGAGGGTAAGGATGAATTGTTGCAGCGGTGAAAACCAGTGGTGGTCCCGCGCGGCGTTAAGCCCAACATCTTTCCCGTGCCGACGCGGCGCATCTTGCGCGCCGACGGTCTGACCGAACACCAGCACCAAAGGCTGACCCCCTCTATGAAACCTCAAAGATCGCGATCGCGTAACAAGAACACCCGTAACCGCGGCGGTGGCAATCAGGGCGGCAATGTCGTCAACCGCGTCTTCGACAGCTCCGGTCCCGAAGGCAAGGTGCGCGGCACCCCCAGTCAGGTGATCGAGAAATACAACCAGCTTGCCCGCGATGCACAGCTGAGCAATGACCGCGTGGCGATGGAGAACTTCCAGCAGCACGCCGAGCATTACCTGCGCCTGCTGGGCGAGGCCCAGAAAGAGGCCGACGCCAAGCGCGAGGAGCAGGAGCGCCAGAACCGCGAACGGCAGGCCGAGCGCGACGAGCAGGAACGCCAGAACCGCGAGCGCCAAGCCGAACGCGACCGCGAGCGCAACGAGCGTCAAGAGCGTGAAGCGGCCTCCGAGCGCAAGGATCCGTCCGAGCAGCCGCAGCCGGATGCGGGCGACGAGGAGAGCAATCTGGTGGAGACGCCGGAGGCCAAGCCAAAGGCCCGCCGCGCGCCCCGCCGCAAGCCCAAACCCAAGGACGAGGGCAACCAGCCGTCATCGGGTGGGGATCAGCCGGAAGCGGCGGAATAGAGCGGCACGCCTAGGCGCGGGCCCGCCCCATTGCATCAGTGAAATCGCACGCAAGCCCGGCCCAGTTTGAGCTAGGCCGTGCTGACGCTGTGCGCCGCATAATTGTCTGATACAGGGAACCGAAACGCCCCTCGGGCGTTTCAAAGTGGTTGTATAATGTGCGGATTATCTCCTTCGGAGAGTATTCCAAGGGAGTCCCGCCGTGGCCAAGAAATCTCGCAACTTCGTGGTGATCGGGTTGGGCACGTTCGGTGGTACGCTCGCGCGTGATTTGCAGCGGTTCGGCAACAACGTGATCGGCATCGACGTGGATGAGCGTCATGTGTCACCCTTCGTCGAGGATCTTGGACAAGCACTGATTCTTGATGCGCGCGATGACAGCGCATTGCGCGAGGCCGGGATCGACGCGGTCGATGTCGGGGTCGTGGCGATCGGGACTGATATCGAAGCCAGCGTGCTGGCGACCATCAACCTCAAGACCATCGGCGTCGAAACCATCTGGGCCAAGGCCACATCCAAGAACCATCACCGCATCCTGTCCAAGCTCGGGGTGGACCGTGTCGTCCATCCAGAGCGCGAGATCGGGCAGCATGTGGCGCAGGTTCTCAACAATCCGCTCGTCCGGGACTATGTGAGCCTCGGCAACGGTCAGCATGTCGTGAATTTCCGCGTGCCCGCCAGCCTTCAGGGAAAACCGTTGTCCGCCTTGTTCTATCATCGGGATCACAACCTGCGGTGCATCGGTGTTCTAAGGGGGACCGAGTACGTGGGTCATGACGCCCAGAGCTGTGAGCTGGAGGAAGACGATCTGCTGTTATTGCTGGGCAGTCGCCAGGACCTGCGCGACTTCGCAAGCTCGCTGTAATTGACGACGATGGCGCGTTTTCAGTTTTCGATCAATAACAAGCGGTTCAGCCCGCCTGCCGTTCTGGCGGCGATCTACGCCACTTTCATTCTTCTCGGCGCGGTCGCACTGCGTCTGCCCTTCAGCAACCACGGCGAGGTCACGTTCAGCGATGCCCTTTTCACCGCGGCGTCTGCCGTCACGGTCACCGGGCTCATCGTCGTCGATACCGGGTCTGCCTACACCCTCATCGGTCAGGTGATCATCGCGATCCTGATCCAGATCGGGGGTCTGGGGCTCATGACGTTCGCCGCTCTCCTGCTGACCATGCTGGGGCTCACGATCGGTATGCCGCAGCGGCTCGTGCTGAGAGACGAACTTGGTCAGACCGGCGTGAGCGAATTGATGGCGCTGGTCAAGATCGTCGTGATCGTCGCACTCGCGGCGGAAGCTGTCGGGACAGCCATTCTCATGACCGTCTTCGTTCCCGAGTTTGGCTGGTCTCACGGCTTCTGGCAGGCGCTTTTCCATGCGATTTCAGCCTTTAACAACGCGGGCTTCTCGCTCTTTCCCGATAGTCTCATGGGGTATGTCGCCGATCCGACCGTCAATATCACGATCACCCTTCTGTTCATTCTGAGCGGTTTGGGTTTCGTGGTGCTGGCGGATCTGAACCGGCAGCGGCGGTGGTCCAAGCTGACCCTCCACAGCAAGCTGATGCTCTCGGGGACGCTGTTTCTCATCCTCTTTGCCTGGGTGATGTTCGCCATCTTGGAATGGAACAACCCCGCGACGCTTGCGGGCCTCGAGAGCGATGGCGCCCGGATCCTTGCGAGCTGGTTTCAGGCGGTGACACCGCGCACCGCAGGCTTCAACACGCTCGACTACGCGGCCATGGAGAACGGAACGACCGTGATGACCCTCGCGCTGATGCTGGTGGGGGGCGGGCCGTCCTCCACTGCGGGCGGGATCAAGGTCACGACCCTGATCGTGTTGGCACTCGCCACGCTTGCGTTCTTTCGCCAGCAAGAGCGGCTCAACATCTTCGGCCGGAGCTTGGGCTTGTCGGAAATCATGAAGGTTTTGGCTTTGACCTCGATTTCCATCTTTCTCATCCTGATCGGGCTTTTCCTGATGTCGCTGACGTATGAGGGCGATTTTCTGGACCTTCTGTTCGAAGTCTGCTCGGCTTTCGGCACCGTGGGTCTGTCGCGCGGGGCGACGGGGGAGCTCGATGAATTCGGTCGCTTCGTGATTATCGTGATCATGTTCGTGGGACGCCTTGGCCCTCTGACCCTGGCGTTTTTCCTCGCGTCACAGGTCAAGCCCAAGGTCGGATATCCCGAGGGCAAAGTGTTTCTGGGTTAAGAACACGGGAGCGCCAGTATAGGAGATGTTCGGCTGAATGATCAGTTTCCGTGATATCCGGTAGGGCGCGCAAAGGCATGAACCGTGCAACAGCTTGCGTTGTGGTTTCTGGGCGCCCTCGGAGCGGATCTGGCGCTGCAGAGTGCATGGTTCTATCTGCAGCGCTGGTGCGCGTGCAGGTGCTGTATGGGCCGCCGCGCGTTTCGTGTGCGCCAGCCTGCATACCCTTCTTGGGTCTACCGCCAAAAACAAGATACCAGCCCGCCGCGCGCGCCTGTCAGGGTTTGGCGATTTCGCGGGCGAGGGCGCAGAAGCCTTCCAGCGGGATCTGCTCTGCGCGGTCGGTGGGCTTGAGGCCCGCGGCGCGCAGGCGGTCCTCGATATCGGGCGAGACGCCCTTGAGCGCGGCGCGCAGCATCTTGCGGCGCTGGTTGAAGGCGGCGGCGACGGTGCGTGACAGGATCGCCGCATCAGCCGGATAGCGTGGCGCGGGCAGGGCCGTGAGATGGACCACCGCGCTTGAGACCTTGGGCGCGGGCGTGAATGCCTCGGGCGGCAGCGACAGCACGATCCGTGCCTCCGCGCGCCATTGCGCCAGCAGGGCGAGCCGACCATAGGCCTTGGAGCCGGGCTGCGCCACGATCCGCTCGGCCACTTCGCGCTGGAACATCAGCGTCAGGCTTTGCCAGAACGGTGGCCAGTCGGGCGGCGTGAGCCAGCGCACCAGCAGCTCTGTGCCGATGTTGTAGGGCAGGTTGGCGGCCACCCGGATGGGCGGGGTGAGATGGGCCAGCGGATCCACCTCCAGCGCGTCGCCCTCCACGATGTGCAGGCGGCCCGGATAGGCGGCGGCGATCTGCTCGAGCGCGGGGATGCAGCGGCTGTCCTTTTCGATGGCGAGGACCCGGCGCGCGCCTTCCGCCAGCAGCCCGCGGGTCAGGCCGCCAGGGCCCGGACCGATCTCCAGCACGTCGCAGCCCGTCAGATCACCCGCCTGTCGCGCGATCTTGGCGGTGAGGTTGAGGTCCAGCAGGAAGTTCTGGCCAAGCGATTTACGCGCGGCCAGCCCGTGGTCGGAGATCACCTGGCGCAGCGGTGGAAGGCTGTCGATGGCGCTCATGCGCCGCCCATGCGGTGGGCCATGCGGATCGCCTCGATCATGCTGGAAGGGTTGGCGATGCCGCGGCCCGCGATGTCGAAGGCCGTTCCGTGATCGGGCGAGGTGCGGATGAACGGCAGGCCCAGCGTGACGTTCACACCGCGATCAAAGTCCAGCGTCTTGATCGGGATCAGCGCCTGATCGTGGTACATCGCGATGGCGGCGTCATAGCCCGCGCGCGCGCTGGCGTGAAACATCGTGTCTGCGGGCAGTGGCCCGCGCAGATCAAAGCCTTCGCGCTGCATCTCGTGCACGAGGGCGTTCATCCAGTCCACCTCCTGGCGGCCCATCGCGCCGCCTTCGCCCGCATGCGGGTTGAGACCGCAGATCGCCAAACGCGGGGCCGCGATGCCGAACTGGTCGCGCAGGCCGTCGCGGGTGATCTCTATGGTGCGGCGCAGCAGCGCGGGCGTGAGCGCGCGGGGCACCTCGGCCAGCGGGATATGGATCGTGGCAGGCACCACGCGCAGCTGATCGCAGGCGAGCATCATCACCACCTCGCGCCCGCCCGCGAGGGCCGCGAGGTATTCGGTATGACCCGGATAGGCGAAATCGGCCCCGTCCTTGAGCGCCTTCTTGTGCAGGGGGGCGGTGCAGATAGCGGCAGCCTCGCCCGCCTGCGTCAGCGCGACGGCGCGGGCGATGACCTCAATCACGCCCCGGGCGTTTGCAGGGTCCGGCGTGCCGGGGGTCGCGGCCCCGTTGAAGGGATGCGGCAGCACGGGCAGGTGGTCCGCCGCGACGCCCGCCGCCTCGGACGGTGCATGCACGGTCGTAAAGGGTGTGCCTTCCGGCAGGTGGCGCGGATCGCCCATCCACAGCAGCGGGATCGTCCCGCCGAGCGCCTGCCAAGCGCGCACGGCGACCTCTGGCCCGATGCCTGCAGGTTCCCCGCAGGTCAGCAAGACAGGTTTCATTTCAGCGAAATGCGGGCATCGGCACGCAACTGAGCCAGCAGGCCATCGGCAAAGCCTGACAGGCGGCGCTGGCGCAGGGCCAGGGCCACGTCCTCGCGGCTGACATCGGCATTCTGGCTGGCGGTGCGCCCGCAAAGCATGAGAAACACCAGCGCCTGACCATCGGACCGGGTAAGAGCGGTTGAGACCTCGCCCGGATCGAGCTTGCTCAGCTCGATGGCGAAATCCTGCGGCAGATCCCCCGGCGCACTGGTCTCACGGTCGAGCACGCCTTCGGGCTGACCCTTGGCGAAGGCATAGAGATCGTCGCAAACATCCACCTGCGCGGCGAGGTTTGCCGCCTGCTGCAGTGTCTCGGCCGAGCGCCCGCCCGCCATGTAGTAGGCGGCATATTCGATCGTGGCATAGCTGCGCTCGGGGGCGCCGGTCTCCTCGATGTCGCGCAGCTGGAACAGGGCCACGGCATTGGGGATGTTGAGAGGCTGGGTCACCTCGCCGGGGCTGAGCGACAGGATCAGCGGCTGGAGTGCCGGTGGCAGGTTGCTGAGCGCCTGCCAGGGCAGCTGCCCGCCCGCGGCACGGGTGGCCGTGGCGGAATACTGACGCGCGAAGGCGGAAAATTCCGCGGTGCTGCGACTTTCGGAGATCTGCTCGGCGATGGCCGCGACTTCGGCGGCCCGTGGGGGTGGCGCGGGAATGATGATCTCGGAGACGAGGACACGGATGTTGGATACGCCGCCGTTCTGGGCGGCCAGCGCGCGGTCGATCTCATCCTCGGTGATGTTCACGCGATTGCCGTAGCGCGCGCGGATGAGTTCGCGCCAGGCGATCCCGTTGACCACGAAATCGCGCAGTGTCTCCTGCTCCACCCCGGCCTGGGCCAGTGCGGCGGTGAACTCTTCAAGGCTGAGATTGGTGCGGCCCGCGAATTCCTCGAGCCCTTCGTTGATGCCTGCTTCGCTCAGGACCAGGCCCGCCTCGCGGATCGCATCGCTGCGCAGCCGCTCGTCGATGAGGCTCTGGATGGCGGCACTGCGGGTCGCGCCGCTGGCGTTGAGGATCTGCAGAAAGCGGACGCGCTGCTGGACCTCGAATTCCGTCACCACACTGGTGTTCACGGTCGCCACCGGCGCAAAGAGGTTCTGCGCGCCTGCGGGACCGGCAAGCGACGCGATCAAACCGAGGGTGGCGAGGGCGGAGGTTATCTTGAACATGAGCGCACGTATCTTTCTGTTCCGGTATCGGCGGAGAAGCCCCGAAGACCTACGTTAAATCCGAAATCGGTCGAAGGCTCAACACTTGTTGAGGTTGCATAGCGGCGTGTGACCTCGAGGTCGAGGGTGACGCATTCGTTTTCGTAGCGCAGGCCGAGACCCGCTGTCGCCGCGCGGTCGGAGACCACGTCATAGCGCCAGTTGGCCGAGGCCGTCCAGAAGGTGTTGATGCCATAGCTGCCGTCGAGCGCGATCTCGGAGACATCGCTCGCGCGCTGTTCTGTGGCGTCCTCGCGCAGCCAGACATAGGCGCCACCGAGCCGTCCGCGCGAAAAGGCGTAGTCACCGCGCATCTCCGCCTTGGTGACCGAGAAGTCATCCTCGAAAAGGCCACGACCGGTGAGGATGACGCCGCTGCCGGAGCTGATCTGGCCTGCGACCAGCAGGTCGGAGGACAACCCGCCAAGCCCCGAGGAGGCGGAGAAGTCGGTCTCGTCATCCTCGCGAAAGACCTGCCCGACGCTCAGCTGCGCATCCCAGCCCTGCGGATCAAACCGCGACCAGCCCAGACCGATGGCCGCCATGGCGCCACGCTCGCGCCGGTCGGCACGCGGGAAGCGCGACAGGCTGAGCAGGTTGCCCTGATCGAATTCCACCAGAGTGCTTTCCTCGTTGGGAACATCGAGCCGGTTGCCGCCGGTCCAGCTGACTTGCAGCACAGGCTCGATCACGTGGCTCACACCCGATGCGGCGGTGCGCGACAGCGGATAGCGCAGGGTGAGGGCGGTATGAGGCGTAAGCTCGGTCTGCTCGCCGGGCGAGGTCGCATCCTGGGTGATGTTGAACGTGTTGAGCGACAGCCCCGCCCGGGTGTCGACGCGCAGGCCGACCGCGAAGGTGTCGCTGCGGCGCCAGTCGATGCGCGCGTTCAGCCGCGCCACATCGCGACCGTCCACGATGGTATCCGCATCGTCGCTGTCGAAATCGAGGGTGGAGCTGCGCTGATGGCTGTGCGCGACCAGGCCGAGCCGCAGCTCGCCGCCGATTGCGCGCGGGAAGAAGCGCCGCTCATACTCGCCATCGAGCACCAGCGTGGGCAGGGTGTTGTTGTCCTCGTCGTCGCGAAGGGATTCGAAGTTGTAGAAGCTCGCGCGGATGTATTCGTCGCGCCGCGCCCGGCTCACGGTCAGCTCCGAGCGCAGGCGGTCCGCGTCCGAGTAGCCGTAGTTTTCGAGGTAGCCCTCGTCGCTCACCGTCTGCACGGCGAGGTCGAGGGTGAAATCGCGCGGCAGGGCGAACTGACCGCGCGCGAAGAGATAGCCGCGCGTCCCGTCGGGGCGCAGCTCGTCGCGCGTGATGGCACCGGTAAGCTCGATCCGGCCATTGCGGTAGGCCTGACGGTAGCGCAGCTCCAGCGTCGAGGTGGAGGTGGACAGATAGGGCGTGAGCGTGAGGTCCCGTTTCTCGCTCAGCCGGATGAAATAGGGGATCTTGAGCCCCACGCCAAGGCTGGAGGTGGAGCGCACGGAGGGCACGAGGAAACCTGTCGCACGCTCCACCGTCGGGTCGGGCAGGCGCAGGCGGGGCAGCCAGAACACCGGCATCCGACCGATGCGAAACTGCGCCTCGTCGAAGTAGAGCTGGCGCTCCTCGGTGTCATGGATCACCCGCTTGGCGCGGATCTGCCAGAGCGGCGCGCGCCCGTCCTCGCACACCCGGCAGGAGGTCACGGTGGTCTTGTAGAGCTGGGTATAGCGACCATCGACGCGGTCGATCTGAACGGCGCTGAGCTGCAATTGCTGCTCCAGCACCAGCCGCGCGCCGCGCAGGATGCCATTGCGCAGGTCCGTGTCAAGCTCGGCGGCGTCCGCGAGGATGAGCGTGCTGTCGCCTTCGGTGAGGGTGATCGGCCCCTCGATGCTCAGCGCGCCGGAGACCTGGTCGTAGCGGATCGCGGCCGCGCGCAGGCGCACGCCATTCTGGAAAGCCTCGACGTTGCCCGCGGCAACGAGCTCGCGCTCGCGGGTGATGTAGAGCTGGTCGGCGACCAGCACGGCGGCGGGGGTATCCTGTGCGGCGGTATGCAGTGGCGCCATCAACAGCAGCAGCAGGAGGAGCAGGGCACGGCGCATCAGCCATCCTCGCGGTGCAGCAGCAGACCGAGTGCCAGCAGGATCGCCGCGATGGGTGGCGCCCAGGCGGCGAGCAGGACGGGCAGTTGACCGTTCTCGCCTAGGATCTGCGCGAAACTGCGGATGAAATACAAGCCAAACCCCAACAAGACCGCCGAAAGCACGGCGATGCCGGTGCCTCCCGATCTGGTATGGCGCATGGTAAATGCGCTCGCAACCAGAACCATGGCGATGAGGAAGAGCGGGCGGGCAAGCTCGGACTGCAACCAGACCTGGTGTCGGCGCGGGGAGAAGCCGGAAAGCTCCAGTTGGCGGATGAAATCGGGCAGCACGTAGACCGAGATCGCCCCTGCCTTTCCGAAGCTGTCGCGGATGCGGTCTAGGGTGAGGGTGGAGGGCAGGGTGAGCCTGTCGTAGACCTTCGCCTCACTTTCGGAGTTGATGCCTGCCCCCAGCGGCCAGGATTTCGCCTCGCGCAGGAGCCAACCTTCGGGGCCGAGGGCCGCTGATTTCGCCTCGATCCGCCTGACCGGGCCGCCTTCGGGTGCATAGGTGATGAAACTCACGTCATAGAGCACGGAGCCGTCGTTGTTGGAGCGCCAGGCGCGGATCACGGTCTGCCCTTCCGCACTGCCCTGGCGCAGCCACAACCCCTCCTCGGAGACCGAAAGCGTCGAGGCACCCCCGCTGGAGTAGCGGTCCGACAACTGCTCATAGCGTTGCGCGGTGGCGGCGACGATGGGGTTGAACATCGCCACGGCGATCACACCGATCGCGAATGCGACCGTCAGCGGCGATAGCAGCGTACTGAGTGCTGAGCGTCCGGAGGCGCGGGTGATCACCATCTCGGACGAGCGCGCCATGCCCAGGAACAGCACCACCGTCGCCAGCACCATGATCAGTGGCAGAATGAGGTTGATCGTCTGCGGCGCACGCAAAAGCGCCAGGACGATCAGATCGCCGAAACCCACATTGTCCGCATGGGAGCTGCGCGCCTCCTCCAGCAGTCCGGTCAGCACGATCAGCGTGAAGAAGATCGTCGTGATCAGCACGAAGGCGGTCGCAAAGCGGCGCGCGAAATAGAGGTGGAGGATCACGCCGCAGCACTCCGGCGCCAGAGGCGCCTGCGCCATCCGGGATGGGCCGCATGGGTGAGCATCAGTGCCGCCAGCACAGCGCCGATCAGGCTCGGCACATAGAGCAGGGGCCAGAGGGCGGCATTGCCGCTCACCTGGGACGACAGCGCGCCACGGGTCCCGTCGAGCAGGATCAGCAGGCCGAAGGCGAGCACGATCTCACGCCAGACGCCGAACCGAGAGAAGCCGCCGATCAGCAGCGTGGTGAAGCCGATCAGGGCCGCCACGATGCAAAAGAGCGGCTGGGCGAAGCGGCTGTGCAGCTCCTCCGCGATGGCGCCGGTGGTGCGCCCCGTTTGCGCGGCGAGGGCGGCCCAGCCGCCGATCAGCACCGGCGTCAGCGCGTTTGCGATGCTGAGATCCTGCACCGCGTCTGCGCGCATGAGCGTGCTGATGTCAAACGAGAAATCCGCGAACTTCGCGGTCGACAGGCGCAGGTCCTCGCTCTCGAGCCGCTGGGCCAGACCGTCCACCATGATCAGCGTGGTCGCCTCGCCACTGCGCACCAGATAGGCCTCCGAGGCGGAATAGATCACGCCCCGGTCCGGGTTGCGGCGGTCGGAGAGAAAGACGTCGCGCAGCACGCCCTCCGCGTCGATTTCGCGGGTGTAGAAGGTGACCTGAGGTGTGGGATGCAGGAACGTGCCTTCGGTGAGCAGCCGCGCGGTGACGTTCTGGGCGATCTCCTGCTCGCGCTCCTTGAGCTGGGCCTGCGCCAGTGGCACCAGGAAGTTGCTCAGCGTGGCCATGAAGAGCGCCACGCAGATTCCGAAGACCAGCACGGGCCGCGCCATGCGCCAGGGTCCGGTGCCCGTGGCCTGCAGCACGGTGAGCTCGCTGTCGGAGGTCATGCGGTTGGTGACGTAGACGGCGGCGGCGAACGTGGCGATGGGCAGGACGGTCGCGATGAGCTTGGGCAGGCCCAGCGCCGTGAACTCCAAAAACACCAACGCGGTCTGGCCATCGCCGATCAGCCGGTCGAATAGCACCACCGCGCGGTTGATCCAGAAGATCGCCACCAGCACCAGCGCGAAGAAGCCGAACAGCACCAAGAGCTGCGACAGCATATAGCGGTCGAACTTGGCCACTCGATTCCCTCCTGTTATGCCTGCTCTGACGGCGTTTGCGGCAGTTTAGACCAAAGCGGTGATGCATAAAACTCATATCTGGCCTTGGCCGCCGCCGCGCGCTAGGTCTGGTGGAAATTCTCAGAAAAAGGCACTTCCCCATGAGCGAACTTACCCCCATCACCTTTGCCCTCACCGATCTGGACGCCCTTGCGGAGCGGACGGGCCGCGTCGCCGTCTTCGTGGACGGCGAAGGCAAGCTCGACCCCGGCGCGCGGCGGGTGAACCGGCTGGTCAAGGGGGGCGTGGCGCGACTGGTGGAGAGCGACCGCTGGGGCAAGATGAAGGACGGCGAAGTGGTGAGCCTCGCGTGGCCCGCGGGCATGGCGGCGGAGGCGGTGGACATCGTCCGGCTGGAGCGCAACGCCAAGGGCATGGCCGCGCGCAAGGCCGGTGCGGCGCTGGCCAAGGCGCGCGGCGGCAAGGCGGACATGCTGCTGCTCTGTGCGCCCCTGCGCCACGCGCAGGAGGTCGTCTTCGGCCTTGCGATGCGTGATTACGCCTTCGAAGCGCACAAGACTGCCGAAAGCACGCGCAACGGCGCTGTGGTGGTGATGCAGGGCAAGCCGGAGGAGCTCGAAGCCGCCTGCAAGCCGATGCTCGCCGTGGCGGAGGGTGCACATTTCTGCCGCGATCTGACGAACGAGCCTGCCAACGTGCTGACCACCACACAATACACCGAGCGGCTGAAGGAGATGGAAAGCCTCGGTCTCAAAGTCGAGATCCTGGATGAGAAGGCGCTCGCAAAGCTTGGAATGCGCACGCTTTTATCCGTGGGTCAGGGCTCGGACAGCCCGTCTTTCGTCGTCGCGATGCGCTGGGATGGCGGCAAGAAGGGCGATGCCCCGCTGGCGCTCGTCGGCAAAGGCGTTGTCTTCGACACGGGCGGCATATCGCTCAAGCCCGGTGCGGGGATGGAAGACATGACCATGGACATGGGCGGTTCTGCGGTGGTGGCGGGCGTGATGCGCGCACTGGCGCTGCGCGGCGCGAAGGCCAATGTCGTGGGACTTGTCGGGATCGTGGAGAACATGCCGTCCGGCAAGGCATCCCGCCCCGGCGATGTGGTCGTGAGCATGAAGGGCGACACCATCGAGAACGTCAACACCGACGCCGAGGGCCGCCTCGTGCTGTGTGACGTGATGTGGTACGCGCAGGAACACTACAAACCCGCCGCGATGATCGATCTCGCGACGTTGACCGGCGCGATCATCATCGGGCTTGGCCATGAAAACGCGGGCGTCTTTTCCAACAACACCGCGTTTTGCAACGATTTCCTGAAGGCGGCGGAGGCGGAGGGCGAAGGCGCATGGCGGATGCCGCTGGGCCAGGGCTACGATGACCAGCTCAGGAGCCGGATCGCGGATATGAAGAACGTGGGCGGGCGCCCTGCGGGCTCGATCACCGCGGCACAGTTCCTGCAGCGCTTCGTCAAGGAGGGCTGCCCCTGGATCCACCTCGACATCGCCGGTGTCGCATCGGTGAAGTCGGAGACGGCGTTGGCGCCGGTGGGGGCAACAGGCTGGGGCGTGGCATCGCTCAACCGGTTGATCGCAGACAAATACGAAGCAGAGTGAGTGCCATGGGCGCGGTAATGTTCTACCACCTGACACAGCGGCCGCTGGCCGATACCCTGCGCATGCTGGTGGAGAAATCGCTTCAAAAGGGTTGGCGCGTGGCGGTGCGGGGCACCGACCGCGCGGCACTCGAAGCGCTGGATGCCGCACTGTGGCTGGGGCCCGAGGACAGTTTTCTGCCGCACGGGTTGGAGGGTGGCGCGCATGATGCGCGCCAGCCCGTGCTGCTTGGCACCGCGGCTGCGCCTGCGAACGCTGCGCAATGCCTCATGGCCGTCCACTCCGCGGACGTAAGCCCGCAGGAGGCCACCACCATGGAGCGGGTCTGCATCCTCTTTGACGGGGCGGACGATGCGCAGCTGGCCCATGCGCGGGTCCAGTGGAAGGCGCTGACGGCCGCGGGCGCGCGCGCGCAGTACTGGTCCGACGAGCAGGGCCGCTGGGAGATGAAGAGCGAAGCCTGAGCCGCCTCAGCCGCGCAGCAGGCGCGCGGCGGCAGGGGCGAAATACGTCAGGATCCCGTCACAGCCCGCGCGTTTGAAGGCCATCAGGCTCTCCATCATCACGCGCTCCTCGTCGATCATGCCCGCGGCTGCTGCGGCCTTGATCATGCTGTATTCGCCCGACACCTGATAGGCGAAAGTGGGGGCGCCGAACGTGTCCTTCACCCGGCGGCAGATGTCGAGGTAGGGCAGACCGGGCTTTACCATGACCATATCCGCGCCCTCGCTCAGATCGCGCGCAACAAGCCGCAGCGCCTCGTCGCTGTTGGCAGGGTCCATCTGGTAGGTCTTCTTGTCCCCGGTCAGCGCGCCCGAAGCGCCCACCGCATCGCGGAACGGACCATAGAAGGCGGAGGCGTATTTCGCGGCGTAGCTCAGGATCATCACGTTGCGGTGGCCGTCTGCCTCCAGGCCTGCGCGGATCGCGCCGATGCGCCCATCCATCATGTCGGACGGTCCGATGATGTCGGCGCCCGCGCGCGCCTGCTCGACGGACATGCGCACCAGCGCCTCGACCGTCTCGTCGTTGATAATTTGGCCATCGACGACGAAGCCGTCATGGCCGTTGATGTTGTAGGTATCGAGCGCCACATCCGTCATCACCACGAGGTCGGGCAACTGCGCCTTGATCGCGCGGATCGCACGGTTCACGTGGTTGTCGGGGTCCCATGCGCCCGCGCAATCCTCCGTGCGCTCCTCGAGCCCCGTGTAGGGAAAGAGGCAGATCGCGCCGATCCCGAGATCCCATGCCTCCTGTGCCGCCTCCACGATCTTGTCGACGGAGCGGCGCATGACACCGGGCATAGAGGGCACCTCTTCGGTGATACCCTCGCCCGCGCGCACGAAAACCGGCCAGATGAAATCGGCTGCCGCCAGATGGTTTTCGCGCACCAGCCCGCGGATGCCCTCGTTCTGGCGCGTGCGGCGCAGGCGGGTCGCGGGGAAGGGGGCTTGGATCGGCTGCATGGGGCGGGGTCCTCCTGAGATCTGTCAGCCAGAGTTGACATGTATTTTTGCGCGGCTCAAGAGGTGTCTGGGGGTAGGAATCCCGCCGACACCCCGTTATGACACGGGCAACGTGAACTGCAGGCTGTATTTTGGACTGGTACCAAACTCTCTTTGAATTGATCGACATGCGCTCTTTCTCGAACCTTTGGTTCTGGATCGTGCTTGCTGTCGTGTGGTCGACCACCAGCCATTACGGCCTCGGCGTGCCCTTCGACATGGTGCTGCGCGCCAAGCGCCATGGCGGGCAGTCGGCGGTCGATCTGGAGGATCTGGTGCGCATCAACACCAACCGCCTGCTGTTCATCGCGCAGATGTCGGGCCTGTGGATCGCGGGCTTTGCCTGCTTTTTCCTGACGATGCTCGGCCTGCTTGGCTTTGTCTACGGAAACGAATTCGCGCAATCGGTGCTGCTGCTGGCGCTGCCGCTGTCGCTGGTGGGGCTGCTGAGCCTGTCGACCGCGCGGCTCATCCAGGAGGAGGACGCGCGCGGCGATCTGCTTTACCGCCGCCTGATGCGTCATCGGCTCTATACCCAGATCATCGGGATGATCTCGATCTTCGTCACGGCGCTCTGGGGCATGTACCAAAACCTCAGTGTTGGTCCCTTTGGCGGTTGACGCCTGCGCGGCCCGCGCCACATCCCAAGTATCATGAAACCGTCCACACATATCACGCTCTCGGGCGCGCCCGAAGGGTTCGATGCGCGCCTGCTGCTCGAGGAGGTCGCGAAATCCGGCGCGCCGCTGATCCATGTGGCGCGCGATGACAAGCGTCTGGCGGCGATGCAGGAGGCGCTGCGCCTCTTTGCGCCCTCCATGCTGGTTGTGGTCTTTCCGAGCTGGGACTGCCTGCCATATGACCGCGTGTCGCCCAATGCGGATATCTCGGCCACGCGGATGGCGACGCTGGCGGGGCTGGTGCACGAGATGCCCGAGCAGTTCATCCTGCTCACCACGCTGGGGGCCGCGACACAGCGAATCCCGCCGCGGGACCTGCTGCGCGACGCGGCATGGAGCGCGCGGGTCGGTACCCGCGTGGATGAAAAGGCATTGCGCGAATTTCTGGTGCGCATGGGCTTCGTACAGAGCCCTACGGTCATGGAGCCGGGCGACTATGCCGTGCGCGGTGGCATCATAGACATCTATCCGCCCGGCAATCTGGGTCCGGTGCGGCTCGATCTGTTTGGCGATGTGCTGGACGGGGCACGCCGTTTCGACCCCGCGACGCAACGGACCACGGAGAAACTGGATCTTGTGGAACTGGCGCCGGTCTCGGAGGTGATCCTCGACGAGGCCGCCATCACGCGCTTTCGCCAGAACTACCGTATCGAATTCGGCGCGGCAGGCACCGATGATCCGCTCTACGAGGCGATATCGGCGGGGCGCAAGCATCAGGGGGCGGAGCACTGGCTGGCGTTCTACTATGAGACGCTGGAGACGCTTTTCGACTATCTGCCCGGCGCCACGGTGAGCCTTGACGACCAGATTACCGCGATGCGGCTCGCGCGCTGGGACAGCGTCGCGGATCAATATGAGACGCGCAAGATCGCGATGGCCAACCGCTCAAGGATGGACAGCGTCTACAAGCCTGCGCCAGCCTCCGGGCTCTACCTCGACGATGCGGCCTGGGAGGCGGCGGTGGCCGCGCGTCGG
Organism: uncultured Alphaproteobacteria bacterium; assembly: GCA_963703195.1. Taxonomy (GTDB): domain Bacteria; phylum Pseudomonadota; class Alphaproteobacteria; order Rhodobacterales; family Rhodobacteraceae; genus Sulfitobacter. Next base: position 622,246 of record OY969797.1, read on the forward strand.
GTGCTGCAACTCGCACCGCTGCCGCAGCCGACGGGGCCGGGCGTGGTGGATGCGGGCGGGCGGATCGGTCGTAACTTCGCGCCCGAGCGACAGCAGGAATCCATCAGCCTTTTCGGGGCTTTGGCGACACATATTAAAGCGAAGATGGCGGCGGGTCCGGTCCTGATAGCGAGCTATTCCGAAGGCGCGCGCGAGCGGCTCACGGGGCTCATCGAGGAGGAGGGGCTGGCCGAGGCGATCCCCGTCCCGGACCTCACGCGGGTCGGCAAGCGGGGGCTGCATCTGGCGGTTTGGGCGCTGGAGCATGGGTTCGAGGCGCCGTTGGCTGGTGGCAAGGACGGCCAGCTCACCGTGATCTCGGAGCAGGACGTGCTCGGCGACCGGCTCATCCGGCGGCCCAAGCGCAAGCGCCGCGCGGAGAACTTCCTGAGCGAAGTCCAAAGCCTCACACCCGGAGATCTAGTGGTGCATGTGGATCACGGCGTGGGCCGCTATCTGGGCATGGAGGTGATCACCGCCATCGGTGCCGCGCATGAATGCCTGCTGCTGGAATATGCCGAGGCGACAAAGCTCTACCTGCCTGTCGAGAACATCGAGCTGCTGAGCCGCTACGGCCATGAGGAAGGGCTGCTCGACAAGCTGGGCGGCGGAGCCTGGCAATCCAAGAAGGCACGCCTCAAGGAGCGCATCCGCGAGATGGCGGACAAGCTCATCCGGATCGCGGCGGAGCGTGCGTTGCGCCGTGCGCCGGTGCTGGAGCCGCCGCCGGGCATGTGGGATGCGTTCTCCGCGCGCTTTCCCTATCAGGAGACGGACGACCAGCTGTCCGCGATCGGCGATGTGATCGACGATCTGACGAGCGGCAATCCGATGGACCGGCTGATCTGCGGCGACGTGGGCTTCGGCAAGACCGAAGTGGCGATGCGCGCGGCCTTCGTCGCGGCCTTGTCGGGGGTGCAGGTGGCGGTGATCGCGCCCACGACGCTGCTGGCGCGCCAACACTACAAGAGCTTTGCCGAGCGGTTCCGCGGCTTCCCGGTGGAAGTGCGCACGCTCAGCCGCTTCGTCAGCGCCAAGGAGGCGGCGGCGACCCGCGAGGGCATCACCAAGGGCACGGTGGACATCGTCATCGGCACTCATGCGCTGCTGGCCAAATCCATCAAGTTCCAGAACCTCGGGCTGCTGGTCATCGACGAGGAGCAGCATTTCGGGGTCGGCCACAAGGAACGCCTCAAGGCGATGCGCACGGACGTTCATGTGCTGACGCTCACCGCGACGCCGATCCCACGAACGCTGCAACTGAGCCTCACCGGCGTGCGTGACCTGAGCATCATCGGCACCCCGCCCGTGGACCGCCTGAGCATACGGACCTATGTGAGCGAATTCGACGCGGTCACCCTGCGCGAGGCGCTGCTGCGCGAGCATTACAGGGGCGGTCAGTCCTTCTACGTGGTGCCGCGGATCAGCGATCTGCCGGAGATCGAGGCGTTTCTGAAAGACCAGTTGCCGGAGTTGAGCTATGTCGTGGCCCACGGCCAGATGGCGGCAGGCGAGCTCGATGACCGGATGAACGCCTTTTACGACGGCAGCTACGACATCCTGCTGGCGACCACCATCGTGGAGAGCGGGCTCGACATTCCGACCGCCAACACGATGATCGTGCACCGCGCGGACATGTTCGGGCTCGCGCAGCTCTACCAGATCCGCGGCCGCGTGGGCCGTTCCAAGACGCGGGCCTATGCCTATCTGACCACGAAACCACGCGCCAAGCTCACGGCGCTCGCGGAGAAGCGGCTGCGCGTGTTGGGCTCGCTCGATACGTTGGGCGCGGGGTTCACGTTGGCCAGTCAGGATCTCGACATTCGCGGCGCGGGCAACCTGCTGGGCGAGGAGCAGTCGGGCCAGATGCGCGACGTGGGGTTCGAACTCTACCAGAACATGCTGGAGGAGGCGATCGCCAAGATCCGCTCCGGGGAGCTCGAGGGTGTGGTGGATGATGACGGCCAATGGGCGCCGCAGATCAATCTCGGCGTGCCGGTTCTGATCCCCGAAGCCTACGTGCCCGATCTCGACGTGCGGCTGGGCCTTTACCGCCGGCTGTCGGAGCTGACGCGCAAGGTGGAGCTGGAGGGTTTCGCCGCCGAACTCATCGACCGGTTCGGTCCGCTGCCCAAGGAAGTGAACACCCTGATGCTGGTCGTGCGGATCAAGGCCATGTGCAAGCGTGCCGGGATCGCAAAGCTCGACGGCGGGCCGAAGGGTGCCACAATCCAGTTCCACAACGACAAGTTCGCCTCCCCCGAAGGGCTTGTGCAATTCATCCAAAGCCAGCGCGGGCTGGCCAAGGTCAAGGACAACAAGATCGTCGTGCGCCGCGACTGGGCCACCGACACCGACAAGATCAAGGGCGCCTTTGCCATCGCCCGTGACCTCGCGGAACATGTGGTGGCCAAGGAGAAAGAGCGCAAGAAGGCGAAAAGCGCCTAGGCCGAGGCCCGCGCGCGCCGCGCCAGCCGCAGCATCGCGATGAACCCCAGCCCCGAGAGCACCAGTGCGGCGAGCGCCAGCGTATGCACCTCCACTGCCATGACGGTGCCGACCGGGCCCGAGATCGCCACCGCGCCAACGGTGGAGATCGCCCCCACCACGGAGGCCGCCATGCCCGCGATATGACCCATCGGTTCCATCGCGAGCGCGTTGAGGTTGCCGATGGTCAGGCCCGCCTGAAAGAACATGCAGGTCTGCCAGAGCAGGAAGAACTGAAAACCGAAACCGCCGCTGCCCAGATCAAGCAGCACGAAACTGCCCGAGAGCACGATCTGCGCGCCGAGCGCGAACATGACCAGCCGCTGCATGCCCAGCCGCACGACCAAAAGCGCGTTGATCAGGCTCGCCGAGCCCGCAACGAGCGCAATGACGGCGAACCAGAAGGGAAATTCGGCGGCGCGGTCATAGACCTGCTCATAGACCGGCTGCACCAGCATGAGGGTGAGAAAGAGCATCGCCGTGACGAAGGTCTGCACCAGGATCGAGAGGCGCACGACGGGATGTGCCACCATCTCCCGTACCGCAGCGAGCATGAGGCGCAGGCGAATGGGGCGGCGGTTTTCGACCGCGAGTGTTTCGGGCAGGCGGACCAGCATCCAGAGCGTGAAGATCACCGCGAAGGCGATGAACGCCACGAAGATGGCGCGCCATCCCGCGACCGCGATGATCGCGGCGCCGAGCAGGGGGGCGACGGCGGGCACCAGCACGAAGACCATCATCACCACGGACATGACCTGCGCCATCTGGCGCCCGGCGAAGCGGTCGCGCGCGATGGCGTTGGAGACGACGCGCGGTGCGGCAGCGCCCAGGCCCTGCAGCACGCGCGCCAACAGGACCATCTCCAGCATGCTGCTGGCCCATGCGATCGCGGCCCCGGCGATGAAAAGCACGCTGCCCGACACGATGACGCGCTTGCGCCCGTAGGCATCCGACAGCGGCCCGGTAAAGAAGGTACCGACCCCCAGACCGAGCAGGAACATGCTCAGGATCAGCGACGCGCTCTGCGGATGATCGGGCGAAAGCTCCGCCGCAATCTGGGGCAGCGCGGGCAGCATCGCGTCTATGGAAAAGGCGACAGAGGCCAGCATCATCGCCAGCAGGGCAATAAATTCCGTCCGTCCCATTTTAAAAATATGGGGTTCTGGCGTCAAAATATGTTCCGATATCAAAGGTTGCCGATACTGCGGCAGCGCAGGAAGTCTAACCTACGGTTGCAATTCTTGCTATCCTAATCTCACTTTTCGAGCCGGATCAATAGCCTGATGCAAGCGGCAGCTCGGTGACATCACTGAACGGGCGGCGGTCCCCGATGATCCGGGCCCGCGGAACATAGACCACTTGGGTGATATCCTCGAAATGGTCGAACTGCCCGGTCCAATCATCACCCATGGCAAAAACGGAGACGTTGTAGTTGATGATGTCGCTGTATTTCTGGTCCCGGTCCTGCTCGGCCACGACACGGCTGACGAACCGGCAGGTCTCCAGGATCAGACGGCGCTGCGCGTAGGGCATGAACGCGGGCACGCCCATCGCCTCGTTGTAGGCGTCCGTGGAACAGCCCACGATCAACTCCGAGCCGAGTTGGGACAGGCGCTGCAACAGCTCCGCGTGACCCTGATGGAAGAGATCGAATGAACCGTAGGTCAGGACAACGCGAGAGGTCATGGGAGCATGCATCATGGGGCCTTTCTCAATACCATCGCCGCCCGCTGGCCGCGGAACATGAGCATCGGGGAAGGTCCGCGGGCGCGCGCAAGACGGCCCGCCTGATCGGAGGAGAAAAACCTGTTCGCTGCCTGCACTTCTGCTCGGATGGTCTTATTATGGGTGAGGCTTTGTGCCCCTTGGGGGTGAGTTCTAGGCGACCCAAATGCAACGGCCCAGCGATAAATTTACGCGCTGCAGCCGCTGTGGCCGTTTCGCCACGGCTGGCTATTGCTGCGCGGCGGTCAGCTCCGCGATCACCTTGGCCCAGAGTTCGGGCGGCTGCGCCCCCGGCACCGCGTGCTGGCCCGCGACGATGAATGTCGGCACGGAGGAAATGCCCATCTGGCGGCTGTGCGCATCGCGGTCGCGGATTTCCTTCACGTCGGCGTCGGAGGCGAGCAGCCGGGCGACCACGGAGGCGTCCATGCCGATGCCGTCGGCGATGTCGGCCAGCACCTCGCGGTCGCCGATGTCGCGCGTCTCAACGAAATAGGCCTTGAAGAGCGCCGAGACCGCCGCCGTCTGACGCCCCTCGATCCCCGCCCAATGGATCAGGCGGTGCGCATCCAGCGTGTTGGGCGTGCGCTGCATGCCTTCGAAGTTGATCTTGAGCCCGGCGGTCTCCGCATGCTCGACCACAGGGGCGTAGGCCTTGACCGCGCCTTCCTTGCCGCCGAACTTGCCCTCCAGATAGGCGCGGCGGTCCATGCCTTCGGCGGGCATGTCGGGGTTGAGCTGGAATGGATGCCATTCGATCACGAACGGATGATCCGGATGGGCCTGCCAAGCGCGCGGTCCAGATGCGCCTTGCCGATGTAGCACCACGGGCAGATCGGATCGGACATGATATCGAGCTTGATCGGGTCGGTCATCGGCGTGCCTCGAAATTCTGCGCGCAGCGCGCGGCGCAGGATTTTGCCGTTGGCACCCATGGGCAGCGACGGCAGATGGACATAGAGGCGCGGTTGCTTGTAGCGCGCCAGGTTGGCTTCCGCATACAGGCGCAGGGCGTCTTCGTCCAGTGCGCGGGGCCCGGTGTAGAAGGCGGCGATGACGCGCACGTCCGGTCGGATCTCGACCTCGGCGGCGCCGACGGCGGTGATCCCGTCATATGACGCGAGCACCGCCTCCACCTCCAGCGGCGAGACGCGAAAACCGCCCGCGTTCATCATGTCGTCGTTGCGCCCTAGGTAGGTGATCTGGTCATTCGCCATCCATGCTGCCCTGATCGCCGGTCAGGAACCAGTCGCCCTGCATCCGCGCGGCCGTCTCCGCTCGGCGCATCGAGGTAGCCGAGCATCAGGCCCGGGATCGCTGCGGTGCACGGCGATGGTGCCTTCCGCACCGAGCGGCACGGGGCCCTCCGGCCCGAGGATCGCGATGCGGCGGCCCTCTTGCGGGCGGCCGAGCGTCTGCGGCGGTGCGGGATGGGCGGGCGATGCGGAGATGAAGGTGGAACATTCCGACATGCCGTAGGCTTCGTAGCACAGGCGTGCCGGTCGCCTCCTCCCAGCGCGCCCGCACGGCGGGCGGCAGCTTTTCCCCCGCGCTCAGGCCGTGGCGCAGGGTCGGCATCGCGGGCAGCCGCGGCTGGTTGAGGAGCTGTCGGTAGACCCCCGGCGCAGCTGCGAAAATCGTCGCCTTGTGTTCGCCCAGCAGCGCGGGCAGCTCGGCGGCGGCGGTGCCGGGTGCGGGGATCAGCGCCGTTGCGCCGACGGTCCATGGATCCATCAGGCCGGTGCCCAGCGTGTAGGTCCAGTTGAACGCCCCCGCGTGCAGCAGTCGGTCATCGGGGCGCAGCCCGTACCAGCCCTCGATACATCATCTGCCGCGCCCAGATCGCGCGGTGCGCATGCACGACCGCGCGGGGCATGCCCGACGGTGCCAGAGGTATAGATGATGTAGCCCGGACGCTCCGGATCGCCCATGTGCCAGTCTGCGGGCGGCAGCTCGCGCATGCGCGCGCAAGCGCCTGAAGCGGCAGGATCCGCGGATGCGGCGGGCAGGGCACAGTCGGCATCATGCAGGATCAGCGCGGGGTCGAGGGCTGCGATCATCGGTGCCACCTCGCGCGCGGTCAGCGCGGCGGCGGTCGGCACAGGCACCAGCCCGGCGGCCAGCGCGCCGAGATAGGCCAGCGGGAAGTCGACGGTATTGCCCAGCCGCATCAGAACCCGCGCGCCGGGCGCGGCCCCGGTGGCGCAGCAGACCGGTCGCCGTGCCGAGCACCGCCGCTTTCAGCGCGGCGTAGGTCCAGTCCTCGACCCCGAGCACGCTCAGCGCAACCTTGTCCGCTGCGGCATCCGCATGGGCCAGCACGTGAGCCGCCATGTTGAAAGGCGCGGGGCAAGTCGGGCCGGGGCCCTTGTCGAAGATCGATATCATCGCCCATCGCTAGCCCCGCCCGCCACACGTTGCAAGGCGGCGGGCGGGGCCGTATAGAGGTCGTCATGAATTCCGACGCCGCCAAGTCCATGATCCAGATTGCCCGCGAAGACGGTGCCGCCGCATACGGTGCCGCCCGTCGATCTCGGTGCGCGGGTGCGCGAGCTGCGCAAGGCGCGCGACTGGACGCTGGAGCAGGCGGCGAGCCAGGCGGGCCTCGCCCGCTCGACGCTCAGCAAGATCGAGAATGCCCAGATGTCGCCGACCTATGACGCGCTGAAGAAGCTCGCGGTGGGGCTGGAAATCTCCGTGCCGCAGCTCTTCACGCCGCCCACGGCCGGGCAGATCAACGGCCGCATGGCGGTCACCAAATCGGGCGAAGGTGCGGCACAGGCGACCACCACCTACGAGCATGAACTGCTCGCGCGACACCCTGCGCAAGAAATCCATGCTGCCCTACCGCGCCCGGATCCGCGCGCGGCAGATGGAGGAGTTCGACGGCTGGGTGCGCCATGACGGCGAGGAGTTCCTCTATGTGCTGACCGGCGTGATCAAGCTCTTCACCGAGTTCTACGAGCCCATCGAGATGCGCCGCGGCGACAGCGCCTATTACGATGCGACGATGGGGCACAACGTCATTTCAGTCACCGAAGAAGATGCGACGATCCTTTGGGTCACCTCACTGGTCTAGCCGCGGCGCCGATCAGCCCCCGACCGACTGCAGGCCGCGATGGGCCCGATACGGCAGCGGCGCGACAGGCATTGCGGCAAGGTTAAGGGGCCGGGTCGCCCGTGCACTGGACGAGTATGTTGAGGCCAGCAGGATTAGGGCGGGGATACTCCAGCGCCGTGACAGCGCTGCCGCGCGCGTCCCAAGTCTCAGCCGTTTTCGTCCCACCACCAGACTTCCGGCATCCATTGCGCGCCGTCGCCGTAGATCGGCAGGGTTTCAGGATATTTCATCTCGCGCACATGGGCGATGCGTCCTTCGGTATAGGACCAGAACGGAATGACGTAGCGCCCCGCGGTCAGCACGCGGTCGAGCGCGCGGGTGGCGGCGATGAAATCCGTACTGTCGCGGGCGTTCAGCATCGCGTCGATCATCGCGTCGATGGCGGCGTTCCGCGCGCCCATCAGGTTGCGCGAGCCCTCGATCTCCGCCGCGGCACTGCCCCAGTAGAATGTCTGCTCATTCCCCGGGCTGAGCGAGAGGGCGCGGCGGAAGGTGGTCATGTCGAAGTCGAACGCGCCGGTGCGGGCGAAATACTGCGCGTCATCCACCGTCTCGATGCGGACGTCCAGCCCGAGCCGCTCCAGCGCGCGCAGGTAGAGCTCCGCAATGGCCACATCCTCGGTGCTGCCCTTGGCGATCAGGATGGTGAACTGGACAGGCGTGCCGTCACCGCGCAGCATCTTGCCGTCCTCGATCATGTAGCCTGCGGCCTCGAACTGGGCCATGGCGGCGGCAATGCCCGCGCGGTTGCGCGCGGAGCCATCCGAAACCGGCAGGTCATAGCCCTCGATCGTGCCGACGGGCAGGGTGTCCTGATAGGGCAGCAGGAGGTCGGCGACAGGGCCCTGCGCCGGACCTGCCTCCTTGCCGAGGATGGAGTTGGAGAAATAGGAGGTGATGCGCGGTTGCGCGCCGCCGGTCAGCGTGTCGTTGATGTATTCGAAGTTGAACGCATGGATCAGCGCATCGCGCACGCGCCAGTCATCGAAAGGCGCGCGCCGGGTGTTCATGACAAATCCGGTCATGCCCGACGGCTTTTGGTGCGGGATCACCGATTTTACGATGTCGCCGCGGTCGATGGCGGGAAAATCATACTGGCTGTCCCAGGTCTCGGCGTTGAATTCGCGCACGGCGGAAATCTCACCGGCCTTGAACGCCTCGAACAGGACGGAGGCATCACCGTAGAAGTCGAGCTTGATGCTGTCGAAGTTATGCGTGCCGCGGCGGAACGGCAGATCCGCGCCCCAATAGTCAGGGTTGCGGGTCAGCGTGACGAAACGGCCCGGCTCGAAATCCGTCGACAACGTAGGGCCCGGAGCCGAGCGGGATCTCCTGCACCGGGGCATTTGCGAAATCGCGGCCTTCCCATTGCGCCTTGGACAGGATCGGGCGCAGACCCGCGAGCAGGGCAAGTTCGCGGTTGGCGGTGTTGAAGGTGATGCGCAGGCTGCGCGCGCCGGTCTGCTCGATCGATGTGATCTGGTTGTGCAGCGTCGAGGTAGCGCGGATGGCCCTGCGTCCCCAGCAGCTCGAAGCTGAAGATCACATCCTCGACCGTGAGCGGGCTGCCGTCGGAAAATCGCGTGCCTTCGCGCAGCGTGAATTCGACCCAGGTGCGGTCCGTCGTCCGTCTCCACCGATTCGGCCAGCAGACCGTAGAGGGTGAAGGGTTCGTCCCAGGAGCGGCCCATAAGCGTCTCGTGGGTGAAGAACGGCAGCTGCCACGGCGAGGTGCCTTTGCGCACGAAGGGATTGAGGCTGTCGAAGCCGCCCGTGTTGCCCAGCGTGATGGCGCCGCCCTTGGGTGCGTCCGGGTTGACATAGGGCAGGGACGGCGAAGCCCTGCGGGTAGGGCCGGATCGCCATACATTGCAATGCCATGGGCCGGTTGCGCCTGCAGCCGCGGCACGTCCAAGAGAATCAGTGAGGAGACCGCCGCAAGGCCCCGTGCCATTGGAAAAAATCTAAAGCCATTTTCGAAACAATCCTGCACTGCCCTTGTTTTTATTAGGCCCAAACGTCTAACGGCACTGGGATGCAATCGCAAACTTTATGCTTGGCATTCGGCGTCGAGATTCCTTATAAAGAGGTCACTGCTCGATAGGTTTCTTGCCTGTATGAAACCTGCCTCAATAACTTAACGCCCGCCTTCGTGCGGGCGTTTTTTTTGGCCTGATGCCATCGTGATGGCCAGAGCGAGGGCGGTTTCGGCCGGACGCGCTTGTAGCTTGCCATTCGCATGGCAGGCCGCAGTCTCATATCCGCGATGCAAACAATCCCAGGAGACATACCCATGGCCCTCACTATGATCTGTCCGGCAAAACCGCCGTCATCACCGGCTCGAATTCCGGCATCGGGCTGGGCATCGCCCAGCAGCTGGCACAGGCGGGGGCGAACGTGGTGCTCAACTCCTTCACCGACCGCGAAGAAGATCACGCGCTGGCCGAGGAAGATCGCCAATGTGACAGGCGTGAAGGCGCGCTACATCCAGGCGGATATGTCCAAGGGTGACGAGTGCCGCCGCCTGATCGAGGAGGCGGGCGCCTGCGATATCCTGATCAACAATGCAGGCATCCAGCACGTCGCGCCCATCGCACGAGTTTCCCGACCGACAAATGGGACGCGATCATCGCGATCAACCTCAGCTCCGCGTTCCACACCACCGCCGTCGCGCTGCCGATGATGCGCAAGGCGGGCTGGGGCCGGGTGATCAACATCGCCTCCGCGCATGGGCTGACCGCCTCGCCCTACAAATCGGCCTATGTCGCGGCCAAGCACGGGATCGTCGGGCTTGACCAAGACCACGGCGCTGGAGACCGCGGAGGAGCCGATCACCTCCAACGCGATCTGCCCCGGTTACGTGCTGACGCCGATCGTGGAAGAGCAGATCCCCGACACGATGAAGGAATACGACATGAGCCGCGAGGAGGTGATCGAGAACGTCATGCTCGAGCGCCAGCCCACCAAGGAGTTCGCCACGGTGGAGCAGATGGGCGGCACGGCGGCCTTCCTGTGCTCGGCTGCGGCAGACCAGATCACCGGCACCACCATCAGCGTCGATGGCGGCTGGACGGCGCTCTGAGATGGCAAGCACCAAGCGGATCAATCTCGCCCTTCAGGGCGGCGGCGCGCATGGCGCCTTCACCTGGGGCGTGCTCGACCGGCTGCTGGAGGACGAGGAGCTGGAGATCTGCGGCATCTCCGGCACGTCGGCGGGCGCGCTGAACGGCGCGGCGCTCAAGGCCGGCATGATCAGACGGCGGCAGGCAGGGCGCGCGCGACAACCTCGACTGGCTGTGGGGGCAGGTGGCGGGCGTTGACGATCTGCGTCTGACGCACTGGATGGCGCCCTTCGGCGTCGGGGCGCTGAGCCAGGCGATCGAGTACTCAGCCTGGCCTGTCACGCGTGGCGGGCGCCATCACGCAGGTCGTGTCGCCCTATGCCTACGGGCCGTTCTACCGCAATCCGCTGCGCGATATCGTGGCGAAATTCGACTACGACAAGGTCTGCGCGCACAGTGATCCGCTGTTCTTTGTCAGCGCCACGCGGGTGCGCAACGGCAAGATCCGGGTGTTCCAGGGCGACGAGATCGGTCCGGAGGCGCTGCTGGCCTCTGCCTGCCTGCCGACACTCTTTCAAGGCGGTGCGAGATGTTCGACGAGACGACAGGACGGATCGAGGCGTTCTGGGACGGCGGCTATACCGGCAATCCGGCGCTGTTTCCTCTGTTCGCCAGCGGTCTGCCCGATGACATCGTGATCGTCAACATCAACCCGCTGGAGCGCGACGACGTGCCCACGCACGCCGCAGCAAATCCAGAACCGCATCAACGAGATCAGCTTCAACTCGAGCCTGCTGCGCGAGCTGCGCGCGATCGAATTCGTGCAGCGCCTGCTGGAGCAGGGCAGCGTTTCCGCCGAGGGCGATGAGCCGGGTGCGGGTCCACATGATCGCGGACGATGATGCTGATGGCGAAGCTTTCGGCAGCGACCAAGACTGGTGCCCAACGTCGCACGTGATTGCCCAGCCTGAAGGCGGCGGGCCAGGCGGCAGCCGAGGCGTTCCTGACGCACACGGACGTCGACTTCGTCGGCGAGCGCAGCAGCGTCGATCTGCGGGAGATGTTCGCCTAGGCCCTGTCGCGCAGGTCCGCGATGCGGCGGCTCGCCCGTCTCCAGCGCCTTGGCGTTTGGGATAGACGAGCCCGGCTGAAATCACCAGCTTGGCCGCATCCTCGACCGTCATCTCAAGCTCGATCACGTCGTCGCGCGGCACGAACAGCAGAAAGCCCGACGTGGGGTTGGGCGTGGTGGGCAGGAAGACGCTGACATGATCTCGTCCGTCGCTGCCTGACTTCTGCGCGATCTCGCCCTTGGCGTCGGTCGAGATGAAGCCGAGGGCCCAGATCCCCTTGCGCGGGTATTCGATCAGGCAGGCCGTCTCGAAGCTGCGCTCGGACTGGGCAAAGATGGTCTCGGAGATCTGCTTGATCCCGGAATAGATCGAGCGCACGACCGGCGTGCGCTCCACCAGGCTTTCGGCGAAGCGGATGAAGGAGCGTCCGATGATGCCCTTGGCCAGCCAGCCGACGATGATGGTGAACAGCAGGAAGATGATCACGCCGATGCCGCGCACGTTGATCTGCGATGTCGGGTCGAGCCCGAGCAGATCCTGGATCAGCCGGTCGGGGTGATAGGCGCAGCGGCACCAGCGGCAGCACGAAGCCGTCGATCCAGCCTACGACGCTCCAGATCAGCCAGATCGTCAGGCCCACGGGCGCGATCACGACCAGACCCGGTCAGGAAAGTCGCGCGCGAACCGCCCGAAGAGGCCGCGCCGTGGCGGGATGATCGGATCAGGGTCAAAGGGCGTGTTCATATCGGGTCGTCTATCCGGAGGTTCATTATCCGTTCTATAGCTAATGCGCTTGTGCGGCACAGTCACAATGGCGCTCAATCGGTGTTCAGCCATCTGAAGCTTGCGCATTTCGAGGGCAATGCGTGCCGCCAGCCGCGCATTGTTGCGCACCAGTGCAATGTTGGCCTCCAGCGAGCGGCCTTCGGTCAACTCGAAGATGCGTTGCAGCAGATAGGGCGTGACCGCCTTGCCGCTGATCCCCGCGGCATTGGCATCGGCCTGTGCGTGGGCGATGACGGGGGCCATGACCTGCGCCGGGATCTCCGCCTCTGCGGGGATCGGGTTGGCGACGAGCTGCCCACCCGGCAGCCCGAGCGCGCGCGCGCGTCAGGTGCGCGCGTGCGATCTGCGCGGGATCGTCCATGCGCAGCGGTGCGCGCAGTTTCGAGCCGCGCGGACCAGAAGGCGGGAAAGGCGTCCTGCCCGTAGGCGATGACCGGCACGCCCTGGGTCTCCAGCACCTCCAGCGTCTTGGCGACGTCGAGGATCGCCTTGGCCCCCGCGGCGACCACGCGTCACGGCGGTCTGGGCCAGTTCCATGAGGTCGGCGGAGATGTCGAAGCTGTCCTCGGCCCCCTTGTGCACCCCGCCGATGCCGCCGGTGGCAAAGACGGATATGCCTGCACGCGCGCGCCGCGATCATCGTGGCGGCCACGGTGGTGGCCCCGGTGCCGCCCGTCGCGATGCAGGCCGCCATGTCCGCGCGGCTGAGCTTGGCCACGCCGCGGGCCTGCGCGAGCTTTCGCAGCTGGGCGGCTTCCAGCCCGATGTGCAGCGTGCCCTCGATCACCGCGATGGTCGCGGGCACGGCACCGGCAGCGCGGATGTCCTCCTCCACCGCGCGGGCGACCTCGAGGTTCTGGGGATAGGGCATGCCGTGGGTGATGATCGTGCTTTCGAGCGCGACGATGGCGCCGCCTTCGTCGCGGGCCCGGCTCACTTCGGCGGAATAGGTCAGGGGCGTGATCATATGGTTGTCTCCCCGGATACATAGAGGGCCGCGGCCGTGAGCGCCGCATCGAGCGCCGCGCCCCGGTCGAGCCCGCGCAACTCGGCGGCGATATGGGCCGCCATGAAGGTGTCGCCCGCGCCGGTCACGCGGGCCACGACGATGGGCGGGGGCGTCTGGCTCACCTCGCCGTCTGCATCGGCCACCGTCGCGGGGGCGCCGCCGTCGGTCACCACCGCCCGCGACGCCCCGCGCGCCAGCAGCGTCTGCGCCGCCTCGGCGGAGTTGGCAAAGCGCGTCTGGCACAGAAAGCCCGGCTTCCTCGAGGTTGACATAGAGCGTACCGCGCCCGTGCTTGCAGGAACGGGCTCAGCCGCAGCGCCTTGCCGGGCGAGGCGGGTGCCACGCGCAGGTCCGCACTGCGCCAGCAGCGGGACTCGTGCGCCATCTGCGCCAGCAGATCGAGGGTGAGGTTGCCGTCGAGCGTCACGATGCCGCGTGAACGGCTGCTCGCGGTGCCGTCGCAGCGGCCGCAGGATCTGGTCGCCCGCCGCCTCCAGCGAATGGGCATCTGCGATCGCCGCGATCAGCCCGTTGGGCGCCTCGACGGCCATGTATTGATCCGTCGGCAGATCGTCGGAGCGGTAGATGAGTTCGGTGCCCAGACCGCGCGCGTGGCAGGCCGCGATCAGCTCGTCGCCCTCTGCATCGCGGCCCACGGCGCTCAGCAGACCGGGGGCGAGCCCGAAGCGCGCGCAGCGCCATGGCGATGTTGAGGGCGACGCCGCCGGGCAGGCGGGTGATGCGGCCCGGCATGTCCGAGCCCGCCGCATCGCGCTGTCACAGCGCCCGATCACGTCCCACAGGACGGAGCCGATGCACAGGATGTCGGTTGTGTCATTCATGCATGTGCTTGTGCCGCGCCGCCCGGTGCAGTGCAAGGGCCTGCCGTCATCGCTGCACCTTGCGGGTTTCCCCGCGCCTCAGCGCGCGGGCACGGAAAAGGTGAGCGAGGCCCAGAGCGTCTCCCAGACCGGGCCTGCAGTCGCAGTGGTGGCCTCCGGTGCCTCGCGCAGCACCACCGCGTCGAGGAGGTAGTCTGCGCCCGGCGTGACGGGGATGGCGGCATGCCCTTGCGCATCCGTCCGCAGCGATGCTGACGGTCACCTGGTCCTGCGCATCGCGGGCGTAGACCTCGATCTGCGCATCGCTGCGCGGTGCGCCATCATAGAGCAGCGCCACGTCCATCGTGCCGTCGAAGTCCGCGGCATAGGGATTGTCGAGGGCCACGAACTCCGTCGCGAGCCCCAGCGCGCGGTCGGCGCCTGCACCGTCGCCCACCGCGATCAGCGCCTTGGAGTGGCGGGTGTAGCGCTCCTCGAAATCGTCCTGCGCCCAGCCGCGCGCGATATGGATGGCCTCCGCCGTATCGAAATCCTTGTGCGCGGCGAAGCGCAGGAACTTCGCCCAATCGCGGTAGCTCACGGTCGCGGGCGCTGCCTCATGCACGAGGATCAGCAGCCCGTCTTCGCCAATGGCGGGCAATTGGATCGCAGGGCGGTCGCCCATCCGGCCCGCCACGGGCGTGACGGCATCGCCCATCACGGCCTCCATACGGGTATTGCGGCGCTCCGAAAACGACAGCGATGTGCCCTCGAACAGCTCCCCGTTGCGCAGGTCGGCGACGACGGCCTCGTCGTTTTGCACTTGAAATTCCGTGGGTTCGATCCAAAACTCATGTCCTAGGGTCATGGACGCACTGCCAAGCACGGCCGCAAGCGCCGAGACGAACAAGGTGGGTTTCATGGTACGATTTTCCTTTTCATTACTGATCAAGCTGGTTTGCGCGGTGATCTTGTCAAGCACTCAGGCGGGGGCGCATGAGGTCGTGCCGACCATCGCCGATCTGCGAGTGACGGAAGGCAGGGCGGAGCTCTCCTTGCAGATCAACCTCGAGGCGTTTCTGGCGCAGGTCGATCTGGACGGATTGACGGACACGGACGAGGCACCCAAGGCGCGCGATTACGACGCCCTGCGGGCCTTGCCGCCGCAAGAGCTGGCCGCGCGGGCGCCCGGCCTGCTGGCGCAGTGGAACGCGCTGCCGGTCCTGAGCATGAACGGCACGCCCTTGGTTCTGGAGAGCGTCAGCGTGAGCGTTCCGCAGGATGTGGATGCGGCGCTGCCGCGGATCGCCGATTGGGTGCTGCAGGCGCAGGCGGGCAGCGGCGGCACGATCACCGTTGCCTGGCCGCAGGGCGGCGGCGATCTGGTGGTGCGCCAGCAGGGGGTGGCTGAGCCTTTCACCGGCCTGATCGGCGGTGGGCAGAGCAGCCCCGCGATCGCGCTCGGCGGCGGGTCCGCGGCGACGGGCTGGCAAACGTTCGCGGGCTACATCCCCGTGGGTTTCGACCATATCCTGCCCAAAGGTCTCGATCATATCCTGTTCGTGCTGGGGCTCTTCTTTCTCTCCATCAGGCTCGGACCGCTGCTGTGGCAGGTGTCCGCCTTCACGCTTGCGCATACGGTCACGCTGGCGCTCGGTGCGCTGGGCCTCGTCAATGTCCCGGGCAGCATCGTGGAGCCGCTGATCGCCGCCTCCATCGTCTATGTCGCGGTCGAGAATATCTTTGCGCGGGGACTGACCAAGTGGCGGCCCGCGGTGATTTTCGGTTTCGGGCTGCTGCACGGTCTGGGCTTTGCCTCCGTACTGGGGGAGTTCGGCCTGCCGGAGGATCAGTTCGTGCCCGCGCTCATCGGGTTCAACGTGGGCGTGGAGGTGGGTCAGCTCACCGTCATCGGGGTGGCGTTCGTCCTGCTGTGGCTGGCGGTGCTGGCCGCGCGACGCGCGTCGACTGACCGGCGCGGAGGAGATGGTGACCGAATATCCGGTGATGTTCCGCGCACTGTCGATGGCGGGATCGCTGGTGATCGCGCTCATCGGGGTCTGGTGGGTGATCGAGCGGACGCTGCTCTAGCGCGCGGCAGCCCACAGTGACGCTAGGGCCGCCACGGGATCGTCGCTGCCCCAGATCTCATCGCCGATGCCGAAGAAATCTGTGTGGGGCGCGAGTTTTGCGATCATTTCCGCATCCAGACGCCCCTCGGCGACGCAGGGCACCTCGATGACTTGCGACCACCACTCGAACAACTCGTACTCCGCCTGTGCGCCGTCATCGAGCGCGGTCGCCCGGACCGGTCCGAAAGCCACGTAATCGGCCCCGGCCTCGCCCGCGCTCATGCCGTCATGGCGCGAGCCTGCGCAGTAGCAGCCCACGATCGCGTCGGGGCCCAGCAGCTTGCGCGCATAGCGCACTGACCGCGCGGCGTCACTGAGATGCACGCCGTCGAGGCCCAAACGCTCGGCCAGCAGGGTGTGATCGGCGATCACCAGCGCCACGTCGCGCGCATCCGTGACCGCGCGCAGGGTGTCCGCAGCGCGCGCCAGAACATCCTCGTCGCGCGAGGCGAGCGCGAGCCGCACGCAGGCGGTGTCATGCGCGTCCAGCACCCGCGCGAGGGTTTGCGCGAACGGCTCGACCTCGAACTGCGGCGGCGTGATGAGATAGAGTTGCGGCTGGTCGGGGGCGTCTTGCATGGGTAGGTCCTTCGGGATCGCGTGGCCCCGCAGATAGCGCAATCCTCGGCGGGATGGAAACCGTAATCCGCGCGCCCGCATCATATTGGCAAGGGCGGGGACGCGCGGTATGGAGGCGCATGACAGTTGATCCCCTCCGCGCGCCTGCCTTTGTGCTGGTCCGCCCGCAAATGGGCGAGAACATCGGCGCCGCAGCGCGCGCGATGCTGAACTTCGGGCTCGAACACATGCGCGTCGTGGCGCCGCGCGACGGCTGGCCGAACCCGGCGGCGGTGGCGATGGCATCGGGGGCGGGGCGCGTGCTCGACGCTGCGCTGCTGGCTCCGGATCTGCCTGCCGCGCTCGGTGATTGCAGCTACGTTTTTGCCACCACCGCACGGGAGCGGGATCTGGCAAAGCCCGTCTATACGCCCGAGGCCGCGATGCAACTCGCGCGGGACAAGATCAATGGGGGTGCCCATGTTGCGGTGCTTTTCGGCCCCGAACGCGCTGGGCTCGAGAATGACGACATCGCGCGCGCCAATGCCATCATCTCCGTGCCGGTGAACCCGGGATTCCCCTCGCTCAACCTCGCGCAATGCGTTTTGCTCATGGGCTACGAATGGATGCGCCTTGCCGATACGCGCGCGCCCGTGATGCAGGCGATGGCAGGCACCGACTGGGCCGACAATTCGGAGATCGAGCATCTGGCGCGCCACTACGAGGAGCGGATGGAGGAGGCGGGCTTCTTCTATCCCGAGCACAAGGCGGCCTCGATGAAGACCAACCTGCGCAACATGTGGAGCCGCCTGCCGCTGACCCGTGCGGACGTGCAGATCCTCCACGGCACCTTGCGGCAGATGGTCCGCTGGAAGGAACGCGGCTAGACGCCCGCTGCGCGAGGGACTACCTGAGGGGCAGAAACGACGGAGGACATCATGGCCACGAACCGCAAGCTTTTCGAAGAGGTGGACGCTACGGCGGGCAAGCCGGAGGCGACCAAGGGTGTGATCGACAAGGGCCGCCGCGGCGCGCGCAGATCGATCCGCAACTGGCTGCTGTCGCTCTTTGGTCTGGTGTTTCTGATGATCCTTGTGGGCGGGGCGACCCGGCTGACCGACAGTGGGCTCAGCATCACCGAATGGCGCCCGCTCACCGGATCGATCCCGCCGCTCAATGCCGCCGATTGGGCGTCGGAATTCGCAAAGTATCAGGAGATCGACGAATTCCGCCTGCAAAACAGCTGGATGACGCTCGCGGATTTCAAGGTGATCTACTGGTGGGAATGGGGCCACAGGCAGTTGGGCCGGGTGATCGGGCTGGTCTGGGGCATCGGCTTTTTGTGGTTTCTGCTGCGCCGCCAGATCCCGACGGGCTGGACGCCGCGGTTGCTGCTGCTCGGCGGTCTGGGTGGTCTGCAGGGTGCGATCGGCTGGTGGATGGTGTCCTCCGGCGTGACCTCCGGCACGGCCACCACGGATGTTGCGAGCACGCGGCTCGCCACCCATCTGGGGCTCGCCTTCGTTATCATGGGGCTGATCACGTGGTACGTCCTCAGCCTGGGGCGCACGGAGATCGACCTGATGCAGGCGCGCCGCGCCAAGGAGGGCAAGCTCTACGGCCTTTCCACGGGGCTGCTGCACTTCACCTTCCTGCAGATCCTCATCGGCGCGCTTGTGGCCGGGATCGACGCGGGGCGCACCTACACCGACTGGCCGCTGATGGCGGGCCGCTTCTTTCCGCCGCAGAGCTTTGTGCTTGAGCCACTCTGGCGCAACTTCATCGAGAACCCCGGCCTGGTGCAATTCATCCACCGCATGACGGGCTATGCGCTCTTTGCCTTTGCCATCGTGGTCTGGCTGCGCGGGCGCCGGTCAGCGCATGCAAACACGCGGTTTGCCTTCAATGCAGCCTTCGCCGCAATTACCGCACAGGTGGTGCTGGGCATCACGACCGTGCTCTATGAGGCGATCCTGCCTGTCGCACTGTCGCATCAGGCGCTGGCCGTGCTGTGCTGGGTGCTGATCCTGCGGGCGCGGCACCTGTCGCTCTATCCCATTGCAACATCGCTCAGAGGAGCCAAGACATGACCGCCTATGAAGACCTGATGGCTTTCACCCGCGACACCCAGGCGCTGGACCAGGTCGCCGGGCGGCTCGGCTGGGATCAGGAAACGATGATGCCGCGCGGCGCCGCGGCCCAGCGGGCCGAGGAGATGGCCGCGATGGAGAGCGTGCTGCATGCGCGCCGGATCGACCCGCGGGTGGCAGACTGGCTCGCGGCAATCGACGATGCGGCGCTCGACCAGGTCGGTCAGGCGCAGATGCGCCATATCCGCCGCAGCTTTGCGCGCACCAGCAAGGTGCCTGCGGCTCTCGCGACGCGGCTGGCACGGCTCACCTCGCAGGCGCAGGGCATCTGGGCCGAGGCGCGCGCGGCGGATGATTTCAGCGCCTTCGCGCCCACGCTGGCGGAGGTGATCATGCTCAAGCGCGAGGAGGGTCAGGCGCTCGCCGAGGGCGGCGATGTCTATGATGCCATGCTGGCCGATTACGAGCCGGGCACGCGGGGTGCCGATCTGGAGGCGATGTTCGGCGCGATGCGGCCCATCCTGAGCGATCTGCGCGCCGCTGTGCGCGCGGCGCAGGGGCCTGCCGGCCTCAGCGGCGCGTTTGACGAGGCGGCGCAGATGAAGCTCACGCGCCAGCTCGCCAAGACGTTCGGCTATGACATGGCGCGCGGACGGGTGGACAAGGCGGTGCATCCCTTCTCCTCCGGCTCCGGGCAGGACGTGCGCATCACCACACGTACGAACGCGGCGGACCCGTTCAATTGCTTTTACTCGACAATCCATGAGGTTGGCCATGCCGCCTATGAGCAGAACATCCACGCCGACTATCTGCTGAGCCCGCTGGGCCGCGGCGTCAGCATGGGCGTGCACGAGAGCCAGAGCCGGATCTACGAGAACCAGATCGGCCGCAGCCGCGCCTTCACCGGCTGGCTCTACGGCCAGATGAGAGACGCCTTCGGGGATTTCGGGATCGCGGATGAAGAGACGTTCTATGCCACCGTGAACCGTGTCGGTGATGGCTACATCCGGACCGAATCCGATGAGCTGCAATACAACCTGCATGTTCTGTTGCGCTTCGATCTGGAGCGGGCGCTGATGTCGGGTGACCTGCAGGTGAGCGAGCTCGAAGCCGCGTGGAATGACCGTTTCGAAGCGGATTTCGGTTATGCTGTTGACCGGCCATCAAACGGTGTGTTGCAGGACGTGCATTGGTCGGTAGGGCTCTTTGGCTACTTCCCGACCTATAGCCTCGGCAACGTCTATGCAGGTTGCCTGCACGAGGCGATGCGCAAGGCGCTGCCGGATCTGGACGCGGATCTGGCGAAGGGCGACACCTCGGCGGCAACGGCATGGCTCGGTGCACATGTGCAGACCCACGGCGGTCTCTACGAGCCACGCGAGATCATCGAGCGTGCCGCGGGCGTGGCGCCGAGCGAGGGGCCGTTGCTCGACTATCTCACCGAGAAGTTCAGCGGGATCTACAAGCTTTAGGCTTACCGGTATTTAGATGAAGAAAGAGCCGCTTCTATCTGAAGCGGCTCTTTTTTTGGCCCGGATGTCGCGCTATGCGGGGCTCTCGCCGTCTTCCGCATCGCCCTGATCCGCAATCCACGCGACGGAGACGACTTCCTCTCCCTTGCCGGTATTGAACACCTTCACCCCGCCCGCGGAGCGTGAGCGGAAGGAGATCCCGTCCACGGGAACGCGGATCGACTGGCCCTTGGATGTGGCGAGCATGATCTGGTCGTCCATCTCCACCGGGAAGGACGCCACGATCTCGCCCAGCGGCAGGCCCTTGGTCCAGGCGGTCACACCCATGCCGCCGCGTCCGCGCAAGGGGTAGTCATGGCTGGAGGAAAGCTTGCCCGCGCCGCCCGCCGTGATGGTCAGGATCAGGTTCTCTGCCGCCGACATCTCGACGTAGCGCTCGTTGGAGAAGTTGGGATCGGCTGGCGCCTCCTCTTCGTCCTCGGTCGCCTCATCGGCCAGACCAGCCATCGCACGGCGCATCTTGAGGTATGCCGTGCGCTCTTCGGAGCTCGCGTCGAAGTGGCGGATGATCGACATCGAAACAACTCGGTCGCCGCCCAGCAGCTTGATGCCCCGCACGCCGACGGAATTGCGGGAGTTGAACACCCGCACATCCGTCGCACGGAAGCGGATTGCGCGGCCCGAATTGGTGACCAGCATCACATCGTCATCGTTGCTGGCGATGCGGGCGTTGATCAGCGTGGTGCCCTCATGCTCGTCCTCGAACTTCATCGCGATCTTGCCGTTGCGCATGACGTTGGTGAAATCGCTGAGCTTGTTGCGGCGCACGGTGCCCGCGGAGGTGGCGAAGACCACCTGCAGGTCGTCCCAATCCTTTTCGTCGCGGTCCACCGGCATGATCGCGGCGATGGAAACGCCGGTGGGGATCGGCAGAATGTTCACGATCGCCTTGCCCTTGGAGGTACGCCCGCCTTGCGGCAGGCGCCACGTCTTGAGCTTGTAGACCATGCCGTCGGTGGTGAAGAACAGCAGTTGCGTGTGCGTGTTGGCGACAAAGAGGGTGGTGACCACGTCCTCTTCCTTGGTGGCCATGCCCGAGACACCCTTGCCGCCGCGCCGTTGGCTGCGGAAGTCGGCAAGCGGGGTGCGTTTGATATAACCACCGGAGGTCACGGTGACGACCATGTCCTCCCGCTCGATCAGGTCCTCGTCCTCCATATCGCCGGACCAGTCCACGATCTCGGTGCGGCGCGGGACGGCAAAGAGATCCTTGATCTCCGCAAGCTCGTCGCGGATGATGCCCATGATCCGGTCGCGCGAGCCCAGAATTTCGAGGTATTCCTTGATCTTGCCCGCCAGCTCTTCGAGCTCGTCGGTGACTTCCTTCACGCCGATCTGGGTGAGGCGCTGCAGGCGCAGCTCCAGGATCGCGCGGGCCTGCGTCTCGGAGAGGTTATAGGTCCCATCCTCGTTCGCGGTATGGGTCGGATCGTCGATCAGCTTGATGTACTGAAGGATCTCGGCCGCAGGCCAGCGGCGGGTCATCAGCGCCTCGCGCGCTTCGGCGGCGTCGGCGGAGGCGCGGATCGTGGCCACGACCTCGTCGATGTTGGTGACGGCCACGGCCAGACCGCACAGGATATGGCTGCGCTCGCGCGCCTTGCGCAGAAGATGGGCGGTACGCCGCGCCACGACCTCCTCGCGGAAGTCGATGAAGCAGGTGAGGAAGCGGCGCAGGGTCAGCGTTTCGGGCCGCCCGCCGTTGAGCGCCAGCATGTTGCAGCCGAAGTACGTCTGCATCGGCGTGAAGCGGAAGAGTTGGTTCATCACCACCTCCGCCGTCGCGTCGCGCTTGAGCTCGACCACGACGCGCACGCCGTTGCGGTCGCTTTCGTCCTGCACGTGGGCGATGCCTTCGATCTTCTTGTCGCGCGCGGCCTCCGCGATGCGCTCGATCATGGTCGCCTTGTTCACCTGATAGGGGATCTCGTCGATGACGATGGCCCAGCGGTCCTTGCGGATCTCCTCGATCCGCGTCTTGGAGCGCACGATGACGGAACCGCGCCCTTCGAGGTAGGCTTTGCGCGCGCCGGAGCGGCCCAGCATGATCCCGCCCGTCGGGAAATCGGGGCCGGGGACGTATTCGATCAGCTCCTCGGAGGTCAGATCCGGGTTCTCGATCAGTGCGAGACAGGCGTCGATGACCTCACCGAGGTTGTGCGGCGGGATGTTCGTGGCCATCCCCACGGCAATGCCGCCCGCGCCGTTGACCAGCATGTTGGGGAAGCGCGCAGGCAGAACCGTCGGCTCGCGGTCCTTGCCGTCATAGTTGTCCTGAAAATCGACGGTTTCCTTGTCGATATCCGCCAGCAGATAGGCGGCAGGCTTGTCCATGCGCACCTCGGTATAGCGCATGGCCGCCGCGTTATCGCCGTCCATCGAACCGAAATTGCCCTGACCGTCCAGCAGCGGCAGCGACATCGAGAAATCCTGCGCCATGCGCACCAGTGCATCATAGATCGCGCTATCGCCATGCGGGTGGTATTTACCCATCACGTCACCCACGGCGCGGGCCGATTTGCGGTAGGGTTTGTCGTGCGTGTTGCCCGCCTCGTGCATGGCGTAGAGAATGCGGCGGTGTACGGGTTTCAGGCCGTCGCGCAGATCCGGAATGGCACGGGAGACGATGACCGACATGGCATAATCGAGGTAGCTCGTGCGCATCTCATGCTCGATCGTGACCGTCGGCCCATCGTACACGGGCCGCTCGGGCCGGTTTTCGTCTTCGTTCTCAGAGGGTTCGGGCGTATCGGTCACTCTATATTCCAGCTTTGCTGATGTCTTCTATATCTTGCGCCCGACTATAGCGCGAAGCCCAGATAAGGTGCAATCCCGACGGCCTCGGCACGTTTGGCAGCACAGAAGTGCAAGTGATAACATACTGTTTTTGTTGAAAATTAATTTTTACATGGCAAGCTGGGATCATCGCAACAAATGGAGGCGCAAATGACCCCATCCGAGACCGAGCTGATGTTGAAGGGATACGGGCTGACCACGGCGGAATTCTTCTACCATTTACCGGATTACGCGCATGTGCTCAACAGCTACATCTGGCAGGAGTATGACACAGCGCCGGATCACCCCAAGCTGTTCAAATTCGTGGAGTTCTGGCAGGCAGAGATCGACGGGCCGTTGCATTCCGTACGCTTCACGCACCGCAAGCTGTTGAAATCGGGCGAATGGCGCAACGTCGTGGGGGAGTTCACGCTGCATTGATGCCGCGCTGACGCAACGTCAGGGTGTCGCGATGACGGCCTGCCGCTAAGGTGGGGCGTGCTTGCACGGAGGATGCCCGCATGCAACGACTGGCCATTGACACCGGTGCGATCACCGAAACGAAGCTGGAGGATGTGGCACCCGCAGCACTCGGCCCCGGGCAGGCGCGCCTGGCGCTTGAGAGCTTCGCGTTGACCGCCAACAACGTGACCTACGCCGCCTCAGGTTTTGCCATCGGCTACTGGAAGTTCTTTCCGACCGGCATCGACGGGCAGGGTCTGGTGCCGGTCTGGGGGACGGCGAAGGTTGTGGAAAGCGACAGCGACGCGCTTGCCGTCGGCACCCGGCTCTATGGGTTCTACCCGCTGGCGGAGGAATTGGTGATCACGCCGCAGTCGGACGGGCATGGCGGGATCGTCGATGCTGCCGAACACCGCGCCGAGCTGCCCGCCGTCTATAACCGCTACGCGCCGATCCGGGACGCTGCGGGCAGCGCGGATCACATGCGTGCGCTGCTGCAGCCCTTGCTGGCCACGTCGTATCTGCTGTTCGACTGGCTGATGGACAATGCGTGTTTCGGCGCCGAGCAGATCATCATCGGCAGCGCCTCGTCCAAGACTGGTCTCGGGCTTTGCAAGTTCCTGCATGAGAAGGATGATCTGGCGCAGAAGGTGATCGGCCTCACGTCGGAACGCAACAGCGCGTTCGTGACGGGTCTGGGTGCGGTGGATCTCGTCGTGACGTACGACCAGATCGACCAGCTGCCCGTGGCGCCGTCGGTTTACATCGACATGTCGGGCAATGCTGCGGTAAAGGCACAGGTTCACAGCAGACTGGGCGCGCATCTCAAACACTCCGCCGCCGTGGGGATCAGCCACTGGAACCAGTTCAACCCGCAAACCCCGCTCGATGGCGTAAAGCCGGAGTTCTTCTTCGCCCCGTCGCAAATCGAGAAGAGGCGCGCGGAGTGGGGGCCCGGCGTGATCGAAAAGCAGATTACCCAAGCGTGGAAGCGGCTTGCGGCGGATGCCTCAAGTTGGCTGGACGTGCGGATCCACGACGGGATCGGCGAAGCGGCGGCTGTCTACGGCGCGCTGGCGGATGGCAGCGCCAACCCGCGCGACGGACACATCATCAAGCTCTGAGGCTCAGGCGGAGCAGCTCGCCCCGCCCAGCACGCAGAACTTCGCGCAATGCGGATGGTTGAGTGCCACGTCGCGTTCTGCCTCCGCAAGCGTCTCGCCCAGTTCGAACTCGGGCGAATAGGGCAGCAGGGTACAGGCCAGCACGGCGGGACGCGCGGCGCCGCGCCGCTTGACCACCATGCGCGAGGATGCGCACATCACCGCGGTGGGTGACTTGTCGAGGATGCCCCAACAGGCCGTGGTGATCTCCGGCACTTCCACGCTCTCGTCCATCTCAGGGAAAAGAACTGTCATGCCGGGGTCTTGCGCGTCGATGTTAAAGCCATGCTCGGCATAAAAGGCGGCATAGCCCGCGCGGCTTTCCGCCTCGCCCTCGCCAAAGACGGAACGGCCTGCGACCGCCATTCTGAAGCCATGCTCGGAGAGCCACTTCATGCCCTCTAGCGTCTTGTCGAACGCGCCCTTGCCACGCTCTGCATCATGCAGGTCCTTGCGGTGGTGATCGACCGAGATCCGCAGCGTGAGTTTGCCGGGATAGGCTGCCTGCAGCCGCAGGAGCCCCGCGCGCATCTTCGGTCGCATCATGGGCAGCATCGCATTGGTGAGGATCAGCACCTCGTAGCCACGCTCGAGCGCGGCCTCGGTCATCTCGATCATCTGCGGGTTCATGAACGGCTCGCCGCCGGTGAACCCGATCTCGCGCACGCCCCAATCGCGCGCCTCGAGCTGGTCGAGATAGTCGCGCACCTCGTCAGCGGTGATATAGACAAGCGCGTCGTTGGTCGGGCTCGACAGGATGTAGCAATTGGCGCACTCGATGTTGCAAAGCGTGCCGGTGTTGAACCAGAGCGTCTGCGGATCCCTCAACGCGACGGTCGCGCGCGGTTCGCCCTTGGCGGTGCGTGCGGGGTCACTGAATTTTCCCGCGTTTGGAGGGGCATTGTCTCTCACGGATGGTGTCCTCGTCTCTCTCGGTCAGATGTTACATGGGGCAACCATCCAATGATGGCAAGAAAAGAGGCAAAGGCAGACGCGCACAGTCTTGTGAAGTTGAGACAGATGGGTATGTTTGCGCTAACATAGCCGTGCGTCCCGTATGATCCAGCGATTTAGAGGCTGGCCAGCCGGGCGGGCGGCAGACATTATGCGCGGCGTGCAGCGACCCGCCGTGCAGAGAGATAAAAAGGCGATCCTCATGGTTTCACGCGTCATTCCCGTCGATCTCTTCGATCTGGTGATCTTTGGTGGCACCGGCGATCTGGCGCGGCGCAAGATCTTGCCGGGCCTGTTCCGGCGCTACTGCGCGGAGCAGATGCCTGCGCAGGCGCGCATCATCGGCGCCGCGCGCAGCGAGCTTGACGCGGACGGCTACCGCGACATCGTGCGCGATGCGATTGCGGAGTTCGGCGGCCCACAGGCCTGCGATACCGCCCATCTGGAGAAGTTTCTGGCGCAGCTCGAGTATGTCACCATCGACGCGCGCGGTGAGGACGGCTGGGCGGAGCTGCAGGCGCTGATGGCGGGCACGCAGCGGGTCGAGGCCTATTACTTCTCCGTGGGGCCCGCCCTGTTCGGCGATATCGCGGAGCGGTTGCAGAAATGGGGCATGGCGGATGCCGCCGCACGGATCGTGGTGGAAAAACCGTTCGGCCGCGATCTGGAGAGTGCGCGCGCGCTCAACAGGACGCTGGCCACCTATTTCAACGAGGATCAGATCTACCGCATCGACCATTATCTCGGCAAGGAAACGGTACAGAACCTGATGGCGGTGCGCTTCGGCAACATGCTCTTCGAGCCGCTGTGGAACAGCCAATACGTCGATCACATCCAGATCACCGTGGCCGAAACCGTGGGCGTCGGCGGGCGCGGGGAGTATTACGACAAATCGGGCGCGATGCGCGATATGATCCAGAACCACCTGATGCAGCTGCTGTGCCTTATCGCGATGGAGCCGCCCGCGCGGTTTTCCCCCAATTCGGTGCGCGACGAGAAGCTGAAGGTCATTCGCGCGCTCGATCCCGTCGCACCGCATCACATCGTGCGGGGCCAATACCAGGCGGAGCCCGGCAACGAGGCCGGGAATCCCGGCTACCGCACCGCCGTGGAGAACCCACGCTCGCGCACGGAAAGCTTCGTGGCGCTGCGCACCCAGATCAGCAACTGGCGGTGGGCGGGCACGCCGTTCTACCTGCGCACGGGCAAGCGGATGGCGGCGCGCAGCAGCGAGATCACGGTCGTGTTCAAGGACACGCCGCACAGCATCTTCGCCGAGGACGCCGGGCGCCACCGCAACGTGCTCTCGATCCGGTTGCAGCCCAACGAGGGCATCACGCTGGGCGTGACGATCAAGGAGCCGGGGCCGGGGGGCATGCGCCTGATCGACGTTCCGCTCGACATGAGCTTTGCCGAGGCGCTGAGCGGCGATGATGTGGAGCAGGTGGACGCCTATGAGCGGCTGATCATGGATGTGATCCGGGGCAACCAGACGCTCTTCATGCGCGGCGACGAGGTGGAGGCGGCCTGGGCCTGGACCGACCCGATCATCGAGGGGTGGGAGGCGCGCAACGACGTGCCCAAGCCCTATGAGCATGGCAGCACCGGGCCCACGGCGGCTGCCGAGCTCTTGCGCCGGGAGGGCCGTGAGTGGAGGCCGCTGGGGGCATGAAGCTGATCGAATACACCAGCCGCGATGCGGTGATGCGGGGTGTGGCCGATGCCGTGGCGGCCGATCTGGGCGCAGCGCTCGCGGCGCGCGGGCAGGTGACGCTGGCGGTGCCGGGGGGCACGACGCCGGGGCCTGCCTTCGATCTGCTGGCCGCGACCCCGCTCGACTGGTCGCGGGTACATGTGCTGCTGACCGACGAACGCTGGGTGCCGGAGACGGATCCCGCCTCCAACGCCGCCCTCATCCGCGCGCGCCTCTTGCAAGGACACGCCGCGAGCGCGCAGTTCACGCCCTACTACGCGGCGGGCGTGGAGATCGCGGAGGCGGCGGCGCAGTTGTCGGCGCAGCTGGCCCATGTGCTGCCGATCGACGTGATGCTGCTGGGGATGGGGGCGGATATGCACACTGCGTCGCTTTTTCCGGGCGCCGAAGGGCTTGAGGCGGCGCTGCGCGAGGATGCACCGTTGTTGATGCCGGTGCGGCCCGAGGGGCAGGACATGGCCCGGTTCAGCCTCACGGCACCGGCATTGCGCAGCGCGCGGCGCTGCCATCTGCTGATCACCGGAGCGCAGAAGCGCGCAGCGCTCGCGCGCGCGGCGGACCTGCCCGAGGCACAGGCGCCGGTTCAGATCGTGCTGCCCCACGCAACCCTGCACTGGAGCGCGACATGAGCCATTGGAGCACCCTTGCAGCCCTGCATGCTGCCACCAAAGCGCGACCCATCGCGGAGCTCTTCGATGATCCCGACCGCGCGGCGGAATTCCATGCGCAGACGGGCGATATGTATTTCGACTATTCCAAGACCAACATCGACGCGGCGGCGCGTGACAGCCTGCTGGCGCTGGCGCGCGATGCGGGTGTCGAGAAGATGCGTGAGGCGATGTTTGCGGGCGCCCCCATCAACGCCACCGAGGGGCGCGCAGTGCTGCACACGGCGCTGCGCAATCTCGACGGCGGCCCGGTGATGGTGGAGGGCGCGGACGTGATGCCCGGCATCCACGCCACGCTCGACGCGATGAGGGCGTTCGCAGGGGCGGTGCGGCGCGGAAGCTATACCGATGTGGTCAATATCGGCATCGGCGGCTCTGACCTCGGGCCTGCGATGGCGGTGCGCGCGCTCGCGCCCTATCACGATGGGCCGCGCTGCCATTTCGTCTCCAACGTGGATGGCGCCGACATCGCGGATACGCTGCGCGGGCTCGATGCAAGAACAACGCTGGTGATCGTCGCCTCCAAGACCTTCACCACCATCGAGACGATGACCAACGCCCGCACCGCCCGCGCCTGGATGCAGGACCACGGTGGCGATCCGGCGCGGCAATTCGCGGCCCTGAGCACCGCGCTGGACAAGACTGCTGCCTTCGGGATCGACCCCGCGCAGGTGTTCGGGTTCGAAGATTGGGTCGGCGGGCGTTACTCCGTCTGGGGGCCCATCGGCCTGTCGCTGATGATCGCCATCGGGCCGGGCGCCTTTGATGCCTTCCTGCGCGGCGCGCAGGCGATGGATGTGCATTTCCGCGCGGCGGCACTGCATGAAAACATGCCGGTGCTGCTGGCCCTCGTGGGGATCTGGCACAACCAGATCTGCGGTTATGCGACCCGTGCGGTGCTGCCCTATGACGAGCGGCTGGGCCTGCTGCCAAGCTACCTGCAGCAGCTCGAGATGGAATCGAACGGCAAGGGTGTGCTGCGCAGCGGCAAGGACAGCCCCCGCCACACCGGGCCGGTGGTCTGGGGGGCGGCCGGAACGAACGGGCAGCATGCATTCTACCAACTGATCCACCAGGGCACCCGTGTGATCCCTTGCGAATTCCTGCTTGCCGCGCAGGGCCATGAGCCAGAGCTTGCCCATCATCACGCTCTCCTTGTGGCCAATTGCCTTGCGCAGTCCCAAGCGCTGATGCGCGGGCGCAGCCTTGGGGAGGCGCAGGCCATCGTGGCAGCCAAGGAATATCGCGGGGAGGAGGCCGACAGGCAGGCAAGACACCGCGTCTTCACCGGCAACCGGCCCTCGACGACGCTCCTCTATCCGCTGCTCGATCCTTTCACGCTGGGTCAGATCATCGCGCTCTATGAGCACCGCGTCTTCGTGGAGGGGGTCATCCTCGACATCCTGTCGTTCGACCAATGGGGGGTCGAGCTTGGCAAGGAGCTGGCAACCGCCTTGCAGCCGGTCGTGGACGGCACGCAGGATGCAAACACGCAAGATCCCTCGACCGCCGCCCTCATCAGGTTCATCCACCGCCACCGGGACTGATTTGCATGGAGGCCATGGTCCCAGACGCCTGCGCTTGGTGTCCTTAGTGGTTTGGTGCTGCGGCCATGTTGCGCGCCTATGCCATTCTGCGTCAACCCCCATGCGCGCTGCGGCCATCCGCGGACATCCGATCTATCCGTTGGCCCGCAATACTCATCGCTGCGATTGCCGCAGGTGCGCGCGCGCTGCATCGTCTCAGGCGCCGTCGAATTTCTCCAGAAAGGCCTCACCGTCAGCGCGGCCCTGATCCCATGTCCGGCGCAACTTGTCCGGATCGGTAAAGTCGAGCTTGTCCGACGGTACTTCGCCCGAAGGCATGACGTAGAGCCTGTCTGCCACATCGGGGATGTTGCGGTATTCGCGGGTCAGAAGGATCAGCGTGCGGCCTTCGTCAGGCATTGGCAGGGGCGCCTGATCCGCCATCCCGCCGTCAACCACCGGCTTGCCGTTCCAGTCGCGCGTCCGAAACACCGGCGGGATGGTCACGGCCGCCAGCAGGAGATGCACAAGCTCACGGTCGCGTGCCGCCTGATTTGCATCCACCAGCTCCGAAGTCAGGCCGAATTTCTCGGCCCAGTTGAAATGCGGCGCATTCACGATGTGCAATTCTGCCTCATAGGCGATGGTCATGGCAGTGCCGGAAAGGCCCGCGACACCCTGGGTCGGAGGATGGGCGATCTGCACCTGGAACTTCGGCCCACCGGCGATCTGTTCCAACGCCCCGGCATCGAATACCCCGCTTAGGACCTCCTCAAAGGTGCGCTGGTGCGGCGTGCGGCCGTCCTCCTCATCGAGATCATCGATTTGCAGGTTCGCATCCAGTTCCTCGAAGGCGTCGCACATCCTGTCGAGCAGGTCCCGTCCGCGCCGCGCCAGAAACCCCGCGGCCGTCACCGACCCACCGCTGACACCCGTGACGCGCCGAGGCTCAAGCGGCAGGACATCGCGAACAACATCGAGCCATCCGCCCTGCCAGAAGCACCGCAGACCGCCACCTGAAAGGACGAGTTGATCGAAATGCGCCATCGTCAAAGCACCGGCGAGAGAAGTTGTGCGACCGGGGCGAAGAACCGGATCCACGGCGATTGCGGTCCGCCGTCGAACGCCGTGCTGTCGCGCATGTCGTCTTCCAGCACGGATGCGAGTTGCGCGCAGAATTCCTTGTTCTCGATGAGGACCGTTTGCTCGAAATTCAGCATGATCGACCGAAAATCGATGTTCACGGTGCCGATGGACGCGATGTCATCGTCCACCAGAATGACCTTCTGGTGCATGAACCCCGGCTCGTATTCGTGGATGCGAATGCCCGAAGCGTGATAGCTCTGGAAGTAGCTGCGCGATGCGAGCCATGGAAGATATTTGTCGATGCCGCGGGGCAGCAGGATCCGCACGTCGATGCCCCGCTGCGCGGCGAGTTTGAGGGCGGCCGAAATCTCCGGCGGTGGCACCATGTAGGGTGTCGTCAGCCAGAGCCGCTTCTGCGCCTTGTTGATCAGCCCAAGGAGCAGCAGCAGACCCGTCTCATGATCATCCGTGGGCCCGTGCGCCACATGCATCGCCGTGATCTCGCCCGCCCTTTGCGGGCGCGATGTCGGGGCGGGCAGGGGGTCGTCGGTCCGCGCTTTCCAACCCGCCGCAAAACAATCGCGCAGCTGACCGACGATCGGCCCTTCGAGCCGCACGAAGGTATCGCGCCACATCTCAAAGGTATCGGCGCCGTCAACGTAGAGCTGTGATGCATTGAGGCCGCCGGTGAAGCCTATGGTCCCGTCGACCACGACAGTCTTGCGATGGTCGCGGAAATTCAGCCCGAGCCGGTAGAAGGAGCGCAGCAATCTGAAGTTACCCCGAAAGTCGATGCCCGCATCGCGCAACTCTTCAATGTAGCTGCGCGACAGGGTGATGCTCCCCATGGCATCGACGATGACCCGCACGGTCACGCCGCGTTCGCTGGCCGCGATCAGCTGCGCCTTCAGCCGGTCGCCCAGGGCATCGTTGCGCAGCGCGTAATATTGCACGAGGATCTCGCTCTGTGCCTTCTCCATGGCGCCGAATATGGCGTCGAAGGTCGCGGGGCCGTTGATCAGCAGCGAAACATCGTTGCCATCAGTCAGCTCCGAGCCGACGGCTGTTTGCAGGTCCGACAGGCGCGCCTGAACAGTTGTCGCGCCGGAGCCATGCTGCGGGGACCTTGACGCCCGGTGCGCATTCATGCGGTAGACCCCGCCGAAAATGGCGTAGGCGGGGATCGCCAGCAGCGGAAAGGACAACAGGAAAACCACCCAGCCCGTCGCGCCCTGCGGCGACCGCGCCGTTCTGATCGCCAGCCGGGCGACAAAGATCGCGAGCACAAGAAGGACGACCGTTCCCATGGTGCCAAAGACCGGCGTCATGGGAGCTCACGCCTTTTCCCATGCCTCGCAGCCCCCGCGCGCACTTTCCTCCGCATGTTTTCCCCCTGCCTCTATCCAGAATTGCGGCGCATCTCATGGCCTTTACGGCTCCGATGCGCCCGGTACTCTTTGGGCTATGCTTATCTGGTCTTGCCGCAGTTTGGAACTCGCAAGGCATATTTGAAGACGACCGCTCTGCTGCGACAGCCCGGGGCCCAGCACGCAGCGCGCATTGCGTTGGTCCTACTGCATTGGTCCGGATAGCTCGACGCAGCAGGAGCAATCGCCGTACCGCAGACATTTCGCGGACGCCTGTGCCTGCACCAGACCTCAACGCCGCGCTCACTACAGGCGGCTTAGGGTTTCGGTTTTGAGGAAGAATTGGCTCCGGCGGTAGGGGTTTGCCCATAACCGTATACCCCCTTGAAATCAGGATAAAATTTTCTTTGATTCCGGCGCGACTTCGGCGGTGTGCCGAGAGTCGTGACGTACTTTGTGACGATGTGCAACAGGAGGTACACACGTGCGGGACAAGTTCATGGGAGTGAAATCTGGCCTTGGGTAGAATGTTCCAGCGCATGCTAATGCCCTGAGCCGCGCGCGATTTCACCACGCAGGAGCTTGTCCTCTCTGCTGATTGCGCCAATTGGCCGACACCTTGCCCTATAGGTATCGCTCAAGCCGAGATCTTATGCACGGTGGAGGCTTCGGAAAGAAGGCAAGCTCGCGTATTCCGGCTATGTCATTTGATTTTGGCTTGAAACACCGGCGGACTTGGTTTGATAATGGCATATGAGAGTATTTTCAGGATTGTAACATTGTTCGAATTGATCCAGCCGACGTTAAAGGACATTCTGAGGGAAGCGGAAACCGGCGAGAATTCAGCTACCTGACTTCCAGCGCGGTTGGGTATGGGAAGAGAACGGTGTCGCCGGTCTAATCGCATCGATCGCCCGCAGTTTCCCGGTTGGCGCACTCCTGACGCTCAAAACCGGTGGCGCCATTCACTTCCAGCCGCGTATGGTCGAAGGCGCCGCGCCAGTCGATCGTGACCCCGATGAACTTCTTCTCGATGGCCAGCAGCGAGTTACATCGCTTTACCAAGCACTCTTGCGCGACGCGCCGGTCGACACGCGCACCTCGAAAGGGAAGAAGCGCCAAGTTTTTTTCTATATCAATATCGAAGGCGCCCTCGAAGAGCCGTTCCCGGACGATGCTATCGAGATCGTCGATCACACCCGCGTCGTCCGCAAGAATATCGGCCGTGATGTCTCGCTCGATCTATCCGATCGCGCCGGAGAATACGGCGAATTGCGCTTTCCCGCCAACCAAGTCTTTGATTCTACCAATTGGTTCAACGGCTGGATGGAACATTGGAATTACGACCCAGATAAGATCAAATTGTTCCAGCGGTTCGAAAAGAAGGTGCTCGATCCTATCCGCAACTACATGATGCCGATGATCCGTCTCAGCAAGGATACGTCCAAGGAAGCCGTGTGCCTGGTCTTCGAGAAGGTCAACACGGGCGGCAAGAAGCTGGATGCCTTCGAGCTCCTGACTGCGATGTTCGCTGCCGCAGGCACGGTCAATCTGCGGACCGACTGGTATGGCGACAAGGCGGCTAAGGACGTCGCTCTGCGAACCGGCCGAGAGCGGAGCCTGCACGAAATCGACGTGCTGCGGGGTATCGACCGTGCCGACTTTTTGCGGGCCGTATCGCTCGCGCATACGCACGAAATACGCCGTGTGGCGGAGGCTGAGGGCCGGAGCGGCAAGGATCTCCCGGCGGTGTCCTGCACCCACGCCGCACTGCTTGACATACCCGCGGAGGCTTATGTCAAATGGTGCGACGCCGTCTCCAAAGGTTTTGAGGGCGCAGCGCGCTTCCTGCATGGGCGTGGTCTCTTCTGGTGGAAAGACGTGCCCTATCCGTCCCAGATCACTGCTCTTGCCGCTCTTCTTGCCGTCCGGGAGAACCGCACGCTCAATGCCGGAGAAGCGAAGATGCTGGAGCGCTGGTTCTGGTGTGGCGTCTTCGGCGAACTCTACGGCAGTTCGACCGATACTCGAGTCGCAAATGATGTCGAGGATTTGCGCCGCTGGCTCGATGGCGGCGATACGGAGCCGCGCACGATCAATGGCGCAATCTTCAGCGAAAGCCGCCTCGACACGCTCTACGTCCGGCTTTCCGCAGCCTACAAGGGCGTGCACGCCCTACTGATGAACTCCGGCGCACGTGACTTCCTGACGGGCGAAGAGATTGGTGTTGCGAACTTCTTCTCGGAGAGCTTTGACATCCACCACATCTTTCCACGTGCCTGGTGTGACGCACAGAAGATCCCGCGGGAGCGCTACAACACAATCGTCAATAAGAGCGCAATATCTGCCCGTACCAACCGCAAAATTGGGGGTAAGGCCCCCTCCGTGTATTGCGACAAGCTCCACGCAGAAATTAGCTCGGCCGGGGTTGATCTCGACGAGATCCTCCGAAGTCATCAGATCGACCCCGCCCTGATGCGGGCGGACGATTTCGATGCTTTCTACAACGCCCGCAAGACCGCGCTGCTTGAAATGATTGAAGGGGCCATGGGCAAGGCTGCCCTACGTGACGGTATCGGTGATGCGAGCGATTATGACATGCCCGATGAGGATGATCTCGCTGCGGCCTAACTTGTGGAATTCGAAAGCCGCAGCACATTTTTTTGATAAAACTCTGAAGTGAACTGAGGTAGCCGTGTCTGGGTGGGATTTCGAGCTAAAGATCGTCGTGCCGGGAACGCCCGTCTCGTTGAGAGCCAAAGACCCCTCTAAACGGCTCTGGCAAGAAAGAGTTCGCGAAGCCGCACGCCTTGCACTCCCAAGTGGATGGACGCTTTGCAATACAGAGATCTCAATGACGATTTACGATTTTCCTACAGATCTTCCCCAAGGAGACGTCGACAATATCATTAAGCGCATCCAAGATGCCCTAAACGACGTCGTTTACGTTGACGATCGGCAAATAAGGCGAGTAGTTGCCCATCGATTTCTTCCCGAAGAATATGAGGATTCCGACGGCCTCCCAGACCTCGTTTCTGAAGCTATCGTCAATGATCCACCTTTCGTCTATCTCTCGATAAAATCTGATCCATTTAGCGAGGCCAAGTAGTGTCGTTTTCATCCTACTCAGAGGCAGAACACCAGGTTTTCGAAAGAATCGCGCAGCAATTGGAGGCGCAAGGCTACGACTTTGTTGACTCATCTGAGGTAAGCGTTCCGACAGGTAGCTGGGGCTACATTCCTGACTATATCGCTCAGCGAGGAAATGAATTTATTGCGATAGAGATCAAAGCGCGTCGCACCAGAGCAACTGAGAAAAGCCTCTCGACGCTTAAAAGCGTGATCGAGGAGAGTGAAAACTGGAAATTCTTGGTATATTATGCTGATGAACTGAGTGAGAGCAATTTAGTCAAAACGATTGATGAAGAGTATCTCCGTAACACGATCAATGACATTCTGTCCATTAAGGAAAGCGGTTTTCACCAAGCTGCATTTCTATTGGCCTGGGGGACATTAGAGGCTGCTGCCCGTTTTACTCACAAGCGCATCTTTTTGAAGCCGCAGACTCCGGGTCGCATCATCACTGTTTTAGCAGAACGCGGAGTCTTTACACCCAACCAAGCGAACAGGCTCAGGGCTTTGGCTTTAAAGAGAAATCACCTGATCCATGGAGGTTTAAATGAGATCGTCCAACCAACCGATATTGATTTCGTGATGTCGGCTGTTTCGGATATTTTGTTGTCTCGAGATTAGAATTGGCAACGGCACCAGGTTACATATCTGCTGTGCCAGATCCATCGCAGTTGACGACGCCTTTATTTTGCTGATCGAATTGATACCGTGATAGCAAATCGGCATCCGGGGAGCGGGTGTGCTTCGCCATTATGCCAGAGACGGTAGAGTTCTCTTGCACATCGGTTTCCGGGACCAGGAGGTAACTCCAACGTTTCACGCCACCTAAGGCAGAGCCATTTGTCGCGACATGGCACCATAGACAGGCGGCATCAGCCTTGCGCAATACCTCTGGAGTAATCATCTCTGAAGACCGCTTGGCCTCGATGATCAACTTTTCCGTATCGGTCTCAATGACGAAATCAGGCTGATACGGAGTTCCATTGGCATCGAAGATCTTGAACTGGTTGGGTCCAAGTGACCTGCTCCCCTTAGAGTCCGCGTTTATTGGTTAGCTCTGTTCAGGTTTTGGTCTTCCTTTGACCGGTTAACATATTCGTGTGGCGTCAGGCCAGCGAGGCTGGAGTGAGGCCGGTGGTGATTGTAGCCTTCGCGCTTCAGCAGGATGTGCAGACGGCAGTATCCGAACCGTCGCCGTTCGGACGCCAGTTCCTTCATCCTGACCCGCAACTCCGTGTCGGCGGGGCGCTTCGATCTTCGCCGATACACACGCGGATTGATCCCGGCCAACGCACAGGCGCGGCGTTGATTGTCACCTTTGGTCTTTATGGCCCAGTTCACAGCATTCCTCTTTGAACCAGGCCTGAGAAGTTTTTTCCCAGCATTTCCTTGAGCGTCGCAACATCCATCATCTGCTCCGCCAGCATCTTCTTCAGTTTGGCGTTCTCGGATTCCAGCGTCTTCAAACGCCGCGCATCTGACACTTCCATTCCCCCATACTTGGATCGCCATTTGTAGAAAGTCGCGCCGCTGATCCCATGCTTGCGGCACAGCTCCTTTGCACCAAGCCCAGCCTGGTGCTCTTTCAGAATGCCAATGATCTGTTCTTGACTGAAACGGCTTCTCTTCATCGTCTGTCTACTCAGTTGGAGAACGGGTTAACCAAAATCTCAGGACATTTTGGGGGATCAGACCAGCAAGAGGACGTACACAAGACCATTAGCGGTATTCAGAGGGCAGACCACCCCGGCGCAATCTATTCAGCAAGATCGCATAGGAGCGGACCACTTCAAACGGGAAGGCTCACGTGCAGTTTCTTGTGGTAGCGGACTCACATGATCGGAAGGTTACGCTCGAGTCGTACGCTGATACGATATGGTCCCGTTTCGGTGAAGATGACGATGTCATCCTTCCCGCTCCGGATGTCTCGAAGAAACGGCGTACCCATCCCCTGGCGCGAAAGATGGACTTCGTCCCGTCGATATCTGTCGTGACAGTTACCGGCCCGCCCCAGTCTATTACCAGACGACGCGGGGCGATCTCCGTTTTGTTCGAGCCGCCGATCACCTCTGGGGGGAATGCGCGCATGAGCGGGGCCAGCTTTATGTGACTGTTGCGGATGTTTCCGCCGCTCAGGACGCTCTGCCCGAGAACCTTGCGCTTGCCCTTCGGGCAAGGATGAAGTCGTTCACGTCCGGTCGGTTCGAGAAACAGGATTGGAGCAGCATCGTTGGCTGAGGAAAGCTCTACAACATGGTCGACCTCGCGGGCCAGGGGTGCAGATGTCGTCCCGGTGGTTCTGGCGCGCGATGTATGCGCGAGCTTCTGGCCGACATCAGGCGAGCAGGGCGACCCAAGTGACAGCACCGGCCTTGTGTTCGTAGGCCACGGGACGCGCAAGCGGAATGATGTCGGCCAGCTTCCAGGGCACGACCCATTTCGCGACTTCGCCACGACGGATCATGGCTTCATGGGGATGCGGTGGTGGTCGAAGTTGTCGATCAATTCGGTCTGATCCAGAGCCCTGCCGCAGTCCACGAGGCGGGCGAGTCCTACGACGGTGCCGCTGCCCTTTCGAATGAGTCCGAACCAGCCGCGGAAGGACGTGGCCTGCGAACGCATTTCCCAGTCTTTCCGGCCTTCAAGTATGTGATCGATCCAGGGATCGGCGATGATCAGGCCGTGCGTGAAATGGTCATCTTAGGTCTTTCTTTCTGCTGCCACCCTGCGTCAGGGAAGTTCGTAGGAGCCGTGCGCACCGGGTGATACGGGACCGATCCCGTCTCGTACGGAATTGCTCGGCCATGATGTCGGCGATCACCCCATGCTGTCCGCGCTGTGGCGACGCCATGGCCTCGGTCAGGCCAGTGACATCGGACGTGCTGTCTCCCATCGGCCAGAGCGCCTGTTCGGCCAGCCTGCGCTTGCGCTGCATGAGGCTTTGAAGCAGACCAGTCGAAACTCTGCGCGCCGAGTTCCGGATGAAGCGCCATCGGGATATGCACGGACACGGGCCGCGATTGGCCGATGCGGTGGACGCGGTCGTTGCATTGTTCCTCGACGGCCGGATTCCACCAGCGTGACAGGTGGATCACGTGGGTCGCTGCCGTCAGGGTCAGACCCGTGCCCGCGGCTTTGGGGCCCAGGATCAGCATGTCGAAACCGCCGTCGACCGCAGGTGTCGCTGGAAACGGTTCACGATCTCCTGTCGCCTTGGGATCGGCGTGTCACCGTTGATCACGTCGATCTGGTCGAGACCGAACATGTGGCGCACGATCTCGGCAAAGCGGAACTGCATTTCACGATGTTCGATGAAGACCAGTACGCGTTCGTTCGCCTCCTTGATGCGGTGCATGATATCGATGACCGCCTCGAGGCGGGCGCTCTTGGCGATGAAATGGTCCGGAGGTGTCGTTCCCTGTGTCGCCAGGATGGACGGAAACCGAGCGGATGTGATGCAGCATCTTGAGAGCCGCGCCGGGTCCGCCATTGGCGAGTTTCACCTGGGCCAGGTCGTAGGCGTCTGCCTGTACGTTCGGCATGAGGCGCGGGTGCAGGTAGCGCCGTTTCACTGGCAGGTCGCGCGCGACCTCGTCCTTCAGGCGGCGCAAGCCAAGTGGAGGCACCGTGCCGCGCGGCTTAAACACGCGCGCGTGCAGACTCTGCCATGTTGTCTGCATCCGGAACGGCGTAGCGCTCGCGGAATTCCGTCCCGGAGGCAAGGCATCCTGGCGCAATGCGATCCATGATCGTCCAGAGGTCGATGGCGGTGTTTTCGATGGGTGTGCCGGTTAGGCCGATGCGGAAGTCGGCATTCATTGCTTCGACGGCCCTCGAGGCCAGCGTATTGCGGTTCTTGATGTTCTGGATTTCGTCCATCACCATCGCCGAAAAAGGGACGCTACCCAGGGAGTGCTGATAGTTGGCAAGCGTTGTGTAGGTGGTCAGCAGCCAATAGCGATGCGCGCGACCGTCCTCGAGGGCCTCGTCCAGCCAGTCGAGGTCGAGCTCGGCAGCCCGGATTGCGTTTCCGTACCGCGCGCATCGCGGCGCTTCTGAGAGCCGAGCGCAGCGCCATAGAGCCGGACAAGCGTGCCGAAGCCCCTCCTTCGACGTGGTTTTCCACCTCTTGTTCCCAGTTGCGCAGGAGGGACGTCGGCGCGACGATGAGGATCGGACCGCGGTTCGTCGCAGCGCTTTCTTTCATGTGGTCCTTCAGCCACGTCAGGAACGCGATGGTCTGTAGCGTTTTGCCGAAGCCCTTGTTCGTCGGCATTCAGAATGCCGGGTAGTCCAGACTTCCAAGCCTCCAGGGCCCAGTCGAAGCTTTCCAGCTGGTGCTGGTGCAGCGTACGTTCGGATCGCCTGCGGCAGGGTTGCAGGGAGGGTCGCCGTCCTTGGCGTTAGTTGTGCCTCCCATGACAATTCCTTGTAGTTGTCCAGCGTATCGAGAATGATCGGACCGGCTTTGCTCCGGGCCTCCTCCTTTTGCTCGTCTGGCGCGGCAAGTTTTTCGCGTCGCTCGATTTCCCCGTGATCGCGGCGAGCCGGGCGGGTGTAACTTCGACAGTCTCTTCCCCGATTTCGGCCGGAATGTCGCCCCGGTTTCGAGAACCGTCGGCCATATGGTCGCGCAGAGCATGCAGATCCGGATCGGTCATCGCTTGGATCGACGTCGACCAGGTGCTGCGCAAAGGCCTCCGGCAAGCCAGGTGGTGCCGCTGCCCTCGATCGGATCCTGCGGGCGTTCGTAGATGGTTACGCCGGTGACCCGCTCGGAATACTCCCGACTTTCGACAGCGCCGGACCTGCAATTGCCTCGACCATCTCCTCCTGTTCGGCTGCGTCGAGACCTTCGCAGCGCGCCGGTGCTTCGAGGTGACGGTTGACCGCTTCGGTGATGAAGGCGCGCGGATTCTCGATGAAGGCCCGACGTTCCTCGCGGGGCGCTTTCTGAGCGCGCGCGAGTTCCCCGAGCACCGGCGCGGCGCCCCGATCGATGCACGAGATAGGAGTTGTTGCCGAGCTGATAGGCAGGCCGCGCACCGCGCGCGTGCAGGCGATGCTGAAACACGGCGAGCGCTTCGCCGGTGAGTTCTGCGTTTTGTTCCGAGATCGTTCGTCTCGGCAAGGCCTTCGCTGTCGAGCCGTTCGGCCGGAATAGGGCACGATCTCGAACTTGCCCCATCGACGCATCTGGAGCAATCGAGAATCGGTCGGCGATCCGAACCTCGAGGCGGCGAAGGAAGGCCGTCATGGACAGACCGCGCCATGTCACGGTTGTCGGGCAACTCGGGATCAATCACGTCCTCGGGCTCGATGGCGCGGCGGAAATCGGCAAGCGCGCGCCAGTGGTCTTCGATCGGCTGTGTCGGATCGAACGTGTCGGCCAAATCAAGCGCACGTTTCATCCATAGCGGCAGACGGCGCGGACCGTCGGAAGTGTTCAGGATGGTTCCGGTGCGGTTCGCGATGCTCTCGGCCGCCCATTGCGGGACCATTCGTAGTGGAGCCGAAAATCCGGGCGGCCAAGCACGCCGGTGACGTCGGTCTTCAGGATGAGGTCGACTGCGGGCGGAAGACCCAGCGCCTCGGCCGCCGGCGAGGACAGACTGGCTGCGGCGTCATGTGAGATGCGTAAATGGTCGGTTTCGATTTTTACGTCATCCGGATGGATGTCGCCCCAGGCCCGCAGGTCGCCGATGGAAAAAAGAAGGTCACGATCTTCCGGCGCGAGATCGGTGAAGCTTCGGTGCGAGGGCTTGGTCATCAACTGCGACAGCAAGCCTTGTTTGTCCGCGGGAAAGCGAATTTCGATGGCGTCGTTTGCGATGCAATGGACGGGTTCGTGTCAGACATGTTTCTGCAAAATTCCCACTGCGACCACGCTCGCAATGGAGTTGTGCGGTTTCGATTCGGCGTGAAGCCGCCGTATGTTGACGCCATCGTATTGCAACTGGTAAAGCTTCGGGGGAATTCGGTCGTCAGCGTGGAAATATATGCGTTTTGTAGCTGTGGCAGCCGTCTACGACGATCTTATTGCCGATGCGCATGACGAGTAGTGAGTGCTCCGCTCCGCGATCCGTTTTCGACCGAAACGGTTTGCCCCACGTCGTGGCGATTCTAGACGGTTGGTTGCGCATACGCTGCGCCTCTGATCTAAAGGCGACCCAGGCTTCATCGATTCGGCCATCTGTCGTGATATCTTAAGCCAGAAGTCTCTACGCGGCGGCCACATGTGGTTATCTGGGTCGCGGTGACCATGTCGCAGAAGAATTTCATGTCTTGATGGGTCAGCCAGCGCAGCAGGACGTCGCGCAACTCCGCGTCAAATCCCGACCATATCCCGCCGGCATGTAGACGCGGATCATTCCAAGCCGCGATGATCGCTTCACTCAGTTCGTTGCGCAGCGTGTCGGCAGGGCGGCGGTCTCGCCACGGGGCCAGCAGCGCTTCGACGGCGGGAACGGCGCCAGCTTGAAGAACAGGTCCATTCTCGGGTGTCAGCCAGTTAAATAGTTTCTGACGCGCCTTCCCCGGCCGAGATCGGGCGCGAGGCGGTCGACGAAGATTGTCTGCGC
The DNA here is from genome assembly GCA_963703195.1 of uncultured Alphaproteobacteria bacterium. Taxonomy (GTDB): domain Bacteria; phylum Pseudomonadota; class Alphaproteobacteria; order Rhodobacterales; family Rhodobacteraceae; genus Sulfitobacter. The sequence goes on from OY969797.1 coordinate 664,109, forward strand.
GGCCTTGGCAAGGCCCGAAGTGTGAGTGCTGTTGAGACCGATAGACTTCAGTCGCGTGTATGCGTCGTCGGCTTCGCGCATGATGCGGGCTAATGCAAGCGGCACAGCATCTGGGCGGAACAGCTCGGGCAGCGCGTCGATGAGCTTCGGTGTCGCGCACCAAGGTCGCGTACTCGCTTGGCGAGGGCCTTGCCCATGATGCCTTGTGTGATCCGGGCCCGTCTCGAAGCTTTCGATGTAAATGCCAACCATTCCGTCGAGAAATGCTCCGGGTTCTCGCGTCGCGATTTCGTTTAGATAGAACTCTCGAACAGGCGCAAGATCGTGGCGAGATCGTCGCTCTTCGTCGAACACCGCCATCGCGGTCGAATTCACGCGCTGCGTTGTGACGTTCGTCCAGTCCCAGTTCGTGACGCGTTGCAACATCTTGATCGCCAATTTCTCACGATCACGGTCGTCAGGCGTGCGCACGGCGTCCGGCCATCTGGTCAGGATACCTGCAACGGAACGATTGATCTGCTCGAGCGGGGGCAGTGAACGAGTTCGGAACGGGTGCCTGCGCCCCAGAAGGTCACGAGACCGTATTTGGCGTCTTCTCGCGCGGTTCCATTCATGGCTGGTCTTCGACGCTCTCGAAGCGCTTCGCGAATGACCTCTATTCCTTGCGTATCTTGCGGTGTGACCATGATGAACCGCAGGTCGATTCTGCGATTTGTAGCGCGGCCCCCGGACGTCTCGTTCGAGGCAACAGGTCGATCCGGGCCATATGCTGCCACTGACAGGACCGACTGCATTTTCAGGTTCTGATGCTGCATGACACCTTCAGCGGCACCAGTCATCGCGAAGAATGTACTGTTGGCGCGGGCGGCAGACAAGTTACGATTCACCCTGTCCGTGCCACGATTGTCAGTATGACCTTCGATTTGAACGGCTTCGATCATCACAAACCCCGAGTTGCATGACGTATCGAATTCCGAGATCGGACCAAGGGTGAAGCAGGGCAGCACTTCGTCGAGCCTTTGCGAAAGTCGTGCGACGATTTCACGTTTCGCGGTTGTCAGGTCGGACCGCCCGGAATCAAACAGACCTTCGCCCTGGAACCTTAACGCGTCGCCTTCTTCGCTCAGTTCAACTTGCAGTTTCGGAAAGTCTGCGCGGATCGCGTCCCGCAGCCGGGTAAGCACTTGGCGCCTGACTTGGGCCACCTGTGCAAGATAGGCTTCCAGCGGGTCGACCTCTTTCAGTTCCGCAAGTTGCCGTTCGAGTTCCTGGATGCGGGCTTTCAAGGTGTCACGCTCTGTCTCAAGCGCTGCGACTTGGGCCTGCAAGTCTGCGCGTTCAAGGCGCATACGCGCCAGCAGGGCTTCCAGTTCAGCTGATCCGGTCGGACCGCGTTTCGGCCAACGCCTGCCATTCATCCCGCTCTTCGATTACGCGATCATATTCGAGTTTGGATACGGCGTCCGGATCTCGCATCTGACTGGCAAAGAAGGCGAGCAGGATCATAATGATGAAGAGAAAACCCACCGTCATGTCTGTCATGGACACAAAGGCGCTCTCCTCCTCTTCCTCGTGCCTGACCTGCTTTGCCTGGGCTCTCATGTGCGGCCCCGATGCTGCGACGGCAGGAACTGCTCGGCCTGCTCGACGACGCTTTTGAGAGTATCGAGCCCCGGGGCGAGCGCGTCCCGCATTTCGCTCACATGATCTTGTGCGGAACCGAGTGCAGCTTCAAGTTGCTCATTATACTGGATCAAGGCGCGCCCCAGCATCTGGTCGATCTGGTCCAGCTTCTCAGCTTCTGCTGACAGTTGGGCCATGGCTGTCTGCGTGGCTTCAAGAGAGCGACGAATGCCCTCGCGTTCGTTGCCGAGAGCCGTCTGAGCAGTGTCGAGCACATGCGCCGCATTTTCTGCAACGGAAGCGGAGTTTTGCATTAGCGTTTCCGACACCGTTTCCACCAGCTCGCCAACGCGGCGCATGGTGGTTTCGATCCTTTCCTGCGAGGCGCGGATCGGTTCTGCGGCCGACGACAGGGTCTGGCTTGCCGACCTGAACCCGTCGGACGCACCGTGGATGGCGTTTGCACCGGAATGGAGGCCTTGCGCCGCCGTCTGCGCGCCATTCGCGCCGCGCTCAACGGCCTCTGCCATGGTTTCCAGTTGCGTACTGACGGCTTGAATACGCGAAAGAAGCTCTTCGCCAATCAAATTCCCCATCTCGGTGCCGAACCTGTGCGATATCAGCACTCGTCTTGTTGAAACTCTCCAGCACCGACTGCCCGGCTCCTTGAATGGCCTGACCTGCTTCCGAACTGCTTTGTGCCATACGGTCTTGGGCTGCGCGTGCGCTTTCCTCGCTTGCGCTGGCAAGTGTGTCCCGGAAACTCTCAGCCGCGGTTCGCATTTCCTGTGCGGCTGTCCGCATCGCCTCGGCTCCTTGGCCAGTGTTGTCGCGAATTCCTTGCAGGGTCTCGTTCATGACCGTGAGAAGGCGATCAGCGCCTTCAGTCATGGCCTCCGAGGCGGTCCGTCCGCTGGTGGCAACTTCTGCCCGCATCTCGGACATGGCGCGGGCCATTTGATCGAGGGCATTGCGCAGGCCATCGCCTGCCTGCGAGTTGGTTTCGCCCATGCGATCCACCATTGTGCCGATACGATCCGTCGCTTCACCAAGGGCCTCGCTGGCTCGGGTTAGGGCAAGGCCAACGGATTGAGACAATTGCTGGGACAGGTCGCCGACCATTCCTTCCATGCTGCTCGTGCCCATCGAGGTCACCCGGTCAAAAATCGGGTCCATGCGCTCTGCAATTGCGCCAGTGATTTTCTCCGGTAGCGCTTCAAGCGGCTTTTGCAGCTCCGCAACCATGCCGTAGCCGATTTCGCGCAGGTGCTCGCGCTGCTCGGTGGCCGCCCGCAATTGTCGAAAACCAATGTCTTCGAGGCTGACGAAAACAAGTCGCCGCTCGATGCCGGTGCACATGCGAGTTAATGCGTGATCGATCTTGGTCTGACGTACTCGAAGCAGGATCGTGAAGACGATTGAACACAACAGGCCGACAAGCGACATGACAAATTTGGCCGAGGCAATCTGCATGAAATCGCGCATCGCTGAATCGATCCCCACACTACCGGCGTCCATGGACTGGGCGAATTGGTGCAATGCCGCGACCAATCCCAAGAAAGTCAGAAAAAGACCGACTGATACCAGTGTGTTTGGAAGGAATTCGAAACAGACCTGTGCCAAATCCGAGATCCTCGACGTTCAGGAATGAGGCAGGGCGAATGGAATTGCGCAATTTGGGTGGGCCATCGTCCATATCATCCAGAACAATTGTTTCGTTGAATTCGTCCCAAGCCTCCCAGACAGTGTCTCGCGGACCTTTCCGCCGATAGTCCTTTTTCAAGGAAAGCTGAAATTCAGCGTAGCCTTCGGCAAAGTCATCTATTCCGTCAAATTTCCTGATACGGTGATCAAGTTCTTCCACAGCTTTCAACTGACGAGATGTTCGGAGAATGAATATGAACGCCAAGACCACAGTTAGAAAAACAAGAAGCGCTGCAATCAATCCGGGCCGACTGTCGGAAAGCGTCAGAAACTCTGCGGCGGCGATTATACTGTCCTTTAGATCAAGACCGAACTCATCAATCATATTTTGCACCACAGATGCCCCTTTGTTCAGGGCCTTGGTTTTCGCTGCCCACTGTCAATTTGCTATCGGTCAGTGCGCTCATGTTCAAGCTGCCATTTTCGCGCTAAAGATGTATTTTTGGAGATGAGTTTTGGCGCGGCACACATTCGCTGACGTAGTGGAAACCATGTTTTCTGGCTGTGAGTTGTTGCGTGAACACCATGAACAGTTTCCCCTCGAGGCATAACGTTTATGAACCGCCCAAACCGGTGTAAAATCTCGGGAAAAGGAGGCCGCTCACATTGCTAAACCGCGCCCGATCGAGCATCAAAGCCCTATGGTGCCGTCTGTAGCAATTGCGCGAAACTCGACGAAACACAGGGTAGGGGATCAATCACATGAACGCTGTCGAGATCGAGGAAGCCGTCTCCGCGCTGGCCGAAGCGCCATTCGATGCCGATGAGTTCGCGTTTAGCTTCCTCGCCGCCTTTGGCAACAAGGAGGCGACGGTCAAGCGTCTGCGCTCCGGCAACACCAACAAGTCCGACGTCGGCGGTGTTCTCCAGCGCAACAACATCCATATCGCCGTGACCGAGCCCGGCCAGACCGTCGAGATGCTTGCGCGGCTGCGCGACAGCCCCATGACCGCGCGACAGAAGGCCAAGTTTATATTTGCCACGGATGGCACCCACTTCGAGGCAGAGGAAATCGGATCGGGCGAGGTCATCTCGGACCCGTTGACCGAACTCGGCAACCACTTCGGCTTCTTCCTGCCCCTCGCCGGCATCTCGACCGTGGCCGAGGTCAAGAACAACCCGGTCGACATCAAGGCGACGGGGCGGCTCAACCGGCTCTACGTGCAGATCCTGAAGGACAACCCCGACTGGGGCAGCGCCGACAAGCGCGGCGATCTCAACCGGCTCATGGCCCGGCTGATTGGACCTGTCGCGGTTTGATGCCGCTCCTTTGATAGCATTTACTGCAACAAAGGAGACTGAACTATGGGACTGAAACGGACGGACGAATTCCGGCAGATGCGGTGCGTATCGCGCTGACCAGTGGGCTGACGCGTAAGCAGGTGGCTGATGATCTGGGTGTCGGCATGTCGACGCTGAACAAATGGATCACCGCACACCGAGACACGGATGTGGTGTCGAAAGAGGATTTGAGCCTCGCCCAAGAGAATGACCGGCTTCGGCGCGAGAACCGCATTCTCAAGGAGGAGAGGGAGATCTTAAAAAAGGCCACCCAGTTCTTCGCGGGCCAAAAGCCATGAGGTTTAGGTTTGTCGAAGAACACAGGTGGACCTTCCCAGCCGAACCGGCTGTGTGCAGGTCATGGATGTCAGCACGCGCGGTTTACGGGCATTCCGCAGCCGCCCAGCCAGTCGCAGACAGCGATCTGATCTGGTCACTCTGGCGCATATCAAGGAACAGTCGCGTCTCAGTTTGGGCAGCTATGGCCGCCCACGCATGACCGAAGAGTTGAAGGAGATCGGTTTGAACGTGGGCCACCGTCGTGTTGGCAGGTTGATGCGCCAGAACGGGATATCGTTGTTAGAACACGCAAACACAAGGTCACGACAGACAGTGATCATAAGTTCAATATCGCGCCGAACCTGCTGGATCGAGACTTCACCGCAGACGCACCAAACCAGAAATGGGCGGGCGACATCAGCTATGTCTGGACCCGCGAAGGCTGGTTGTATCTGGCCGTGATCCTGGACCTGCACTCGCGTCGTGTCATCGGCTGGGCCGTGAGTAACCGGATGAAACGTGATCTGGCGATCCGGGCGCTGAACATGGCCATCGCATTCAGGACACCGCCCAAGGGCTGCATTCACCACACGGATCGCGGCAGCCAATACTGTTCTCACGATTATCAGAAGATCCTGCGCCAACATGGCTTCCAGGTCTCGATGAGCGGCAAGGGCAATTGTTATGACAATGCCGCCGTCGAGACCTTCTTCAAAACCATCAAGGCAGAGCTGATCTGGCGACGGTCATGGGAAACACGGCGGCAGGCCGAGATGGCAATCTTCGAATACATCAACGGCTTCTACAATCCGCGTCGACGCCATTCAGCACTGGGCTGGAAAAGCCCAGTCGCCTTCGAACGGAAGGTGGCTTAAACGAGCACCGGGGGCGGCACAAAAACGCGACAGGTCCAGGGTGTTTTTTTCGAGTGATCTTTCGTGTTGTCGGGGTTCCGCCTCCGAGCTTGAGGCAAACTGGACAGCGGCCTGATCTGCACTCATAATGGCAGGCCTGTTTGCCTGCTCACATGTCCTGTCGGGGGCCGTTGTTTTGTTGCGAGCCATGGCCGAGCGGAAATACACCGTAGGACCGTTATAGATGCCCTGGTCGCGTCTGTGGCGTTCCTGGCTGACGTCCAGGAGCACTCTCGTCGCTTCGATTGCCAGGCGCTGCCAATCCAGATCCTCCTCATCGAGCGTGATGCCGAGTTGTTGCGCGATATTGCGCAAGGGGGCACGGGCCACGTCGCGATCGCGCAGCAACAGCGCCTGGCGCAGTGTTTCCTGCAACACCGTCTCGCGGTGAAGGTCCGCATGGGCCGCGGCGGCGCTGCGGTAAGGTGCGGCGGCGCGCGTCCGCTCGAACGCTTCAATCTCGAAGCGGGCGAGATTGACCAGGATGTGTTCCGCGATTTCGGGCGCGAGGGGCATCGTCTTCTCCGTCAGTGCGGCGAAGACCTGATCGCTCATCGCTGTGAGGCGGCGGGCGAGTGTCTTCGCGTCTGACAGGGAAATTGTACGAAGTGAGAAACACGAAAACTCTTTCCCGGATAGGTTCAGGTCGACACGTTCTGCGCGCGACGCAGGCCAGCGCCTGCGCCAGTAAAATCCGGATTTTCGTTGTTCGAGATGGGGTTGAGAGCTTCGACTCCGGGGCATGAGAAATGCCTCCTGTGCACCTAAATGTGCACCGCCGTGTGCACCCGAATGTGCACCTCGTCCTCGAGAGTCGCGGGCTGGAAAAAATTATCCAACAATTTCAAGATGATTGGAGAATTTTGGCTCCGGCGGTAGGGATCGAACCTACGACCAATTGATTAACAGTCAACTGCTCTACCGCTGAGCTACGCCGGAACGGTCCGCACCGTATAGCGGCGGTGTTTTGGCGCGTCCAGTGGGTTTTGCCGTGATCCGAGGAAAAATGTCAGGCTTCTTGGACGCGCTCGAAAGTGGCGCTTTCGTGGAGCGGGCCGTGGTGCGTGACCTCGTGGCGGCCGACCAGATCGATGAGATGCGCCAGCACGTTGCGGGTGGCGGCACCGAGCAGGGCGGCGGGGGTGTCGGTGTAGATCTCGCGCGCGAGTGCCGCGGGGGTGGCGGGGCCCTGGCCGAGTGTCGCGAGGATCGCGGCTTCGCGGCTGCGGCGGTGGGCCACCAGCCAGTCGAGCCGCGCCGCGGGTGCGGTGATGGGCGCGCCATGGCCGGGATAGAACACGCGCCAGTCGCGGGCCTGCAGGCGCGCACAGGAGGCCATGAAATCCGTCAGGTCGCCATCGGGCGGAGAGACGAGCGAGGATGCCCAGCCCATCACGTGGTCGGCGGTGAGGCATGCATCGCCCCAGCCCAGACAGATGTGGTTGCCGATATGGCCGGGGGTATGGATCACCTCGAGCGTCCAGCCCGCGCCTTCGACCACTTGCCCGTCCGCGAGGGTATCATCGGGCGTGAAAGCCGCGTCGATGCCTTCTCCGCCGCCCACGGTACCGGCGGCGGCCAGTTGCCGCATCACGTCCGACCGGCCGCCATGTGCATCGCCGAAGGCCAGCACAGGCGCGCCGGTTGCCGCCGCCAGATCCCTCGCCAGCGGCGAATGGTCCAGGTGGGTGTGGGTCACGATGATGTGGCTGATGTGCTGGCCCGGCTCCACCGCCTCAAGGATCCGGGCGAGGTGCGCGGCGTTGTCGGGGCCGGGATCAATTACGGCGATCGCACTTGTGCCCAGCAGATAGGTGTTGGTGCCGCGGTACGTCATCGGTGAGGGGTTGGGCGCCACGATCCGGCGCAGGCCCGGTTCGAGCGTCTCGGCCACACCGATTTCTGGGTCGAAGTCATCCGGTGGCAGCATGGTTTGGGCCTTTCGCTCGGGTCGGTGTCGCCTTAGGCTTATCCGATGTCCTTCGAGTTTCTCAAACACTATATGCCGCGTGGCATCTACGGGCGCGCGGCGCTGATCCTGCTGCTGCCGGTGGTGTTCCTGCAGCTTGTCGTCACGGTATTGTTCGCGCAGCGCCATTTCGAAGGGGTGACGCAGCAGATGACAGACACCGTGCTTCGCGAACTGGCGCTGGTGATGCAGGTGGTGGAGGAGGCGCCGGGGCTGCCCGCGGCGATCGCGCAGGTGGAGCGTGATCTGGCGCCGCTCGCCATCACGCTGGCCGCTGCGGATGCGGCGGAGGCGCGCGACCTGCGGCGCTGGTATGATTATTCCGGCAGTGTGATCATCCGCATCCTGTCGGAGCGGCTGGATGGTTTTGCCGGGGTCGATCTGGTGACGGGGGGCGAGGTTACGGTCTTTGTGCAGAGCAGGCATGGCCTGCTGAGTGCGCAGTTCGACCGGCGGCGCATTTCCGCGGCCAATCCGCACCAGATGTTCGTCTGGACGATTGCCTTCGGCTTCGTGACGACCGTCATCGCCATCATCTACCTGCGCAACCAGCTGCGCCCGATCAGGCGGCTGGCGCGGGCGGCGGAAGCCTTCGGGCGCGGCAGACATGTCCCCTATACCCCCGCCGGCGCGGTGGAGCTGCGCGCGGCGGGCAATGCATTCGTCGACATGCGCCACAGGATCGAGCGGCACATCGAGCAGCGCACGCTGATGCTGTCGGGGGTGAGCCATGACCTGCGCACGCCGCTCACGCGGTTGCGCCTCGGTCTGGCGATGCTCGATGATGCGGATGCGGAGCCGTTGCTGCGCGATGTAGCGGACATGCAGGGGATGCTGGACGAGTTTCTGGAGTTCGCCAAGAGCGCGGCGGAGGGCGAGCCCGAGCGGGTGGACCCGGTGGCGATGGTCGAGGATATCGTGGCCTCCGCGCGGCGCGGCGGGCGCGATGTGACCCTGCTGCCGGTCGAGGGGGAGGGCAGGGGCGAGGTGATGCTGCGCGAGGGGGCGATGCGGCGCGCGGTGGACAACCTCATCTCCAATGCCGTGCGCTACGGTGCGCGTGCCGAGGTCAGCGTGATGCTGAGCGACAAGACCCTGCGCATCCGGGTCGAGGATGACGGCCCCGGCATCCCCGAGCAGGACCGCGAGCGGGCGACGCGCCCCTTTTCCCGTCTCGATCCCGCGCGCAATCAGGACAAGGGCGGCGGCGTGGGGCTCGGTCTTGCGATTGCTGTGGATATCGCGCGCAGCCATGGCGGTGTGTTGCGGTTGGGCGCGTCCGACCGGCTGGGCGGTTTGCGCGCCGATATCGTGATCGCACGCTAGGTTGGTCGTGGCTCTGGATGACTTGCGGCTCTTCGGGCGGATCGCCGGGCTTTACCCGGACCGTTTTGGCACTGGCCGCGCGGTCTGAGTTCAGCAGCGCGCCGCATCCCATTGAGTGCGTTGGGTTAAACCCTGTCGGCCGGCGTCCGGCAATCGGACTGGACGTGCTTCACGAATGGCGGCGGGCCCGTAATCGCACCAGATTTTTTCCTTTTAATTCAATATCGGCGGAATTTAGCCGAATATATGCTGTTGACCCTCAGGCAAGCTTGTCACACGAATATGCCCGGGGACGAAATGTAGAGATCATTATGCTGCAAGTCCCTACATTTGGTATTGGGGGACATAAATGAGCTTTTTGAAAGACCACCTGCCGTGGATTGCGCCGACGGGCGCGGTAATTGCATCCGCGGCATTTCTGGCATCCACCGATGTCTTCGACCGTGCACCAGCACCCGTGGCGCAGGCTTTTGAGGCATCGGACAGCGCGACTTTGGCGCCGGTCGTAGCGCCGCCCGCTGCCGCAGCACCCCGCACACCCGTGGCTGCCATCGACGCGGACCAGATCGTGGCAGCGTTGAACCGCGTGCGTGGCCTTGCCGAGGAGACGGACACTGACGTCACCCGAAATGAGCCGATTGCCCTTCTCGACACCGCGACCCTGGCCGGGGCTGAGCCTGCGCGTCAGGCCGTATCTACCGAAGGTGCGGCGCAGGCGATCCCTTCCGGCGACTTTTTTGCTGCGGCACAGGCTCGGCTCGCCGCGGACAGCTCCTGCGTCGAGGATCTCGAAGAGCTGACCAGAAATACCCGCATCTATTTCCCCGCAGGCGGGCTGACGGCGGAGGAGGCGGGCCTTATCCAGGCGCGCATCATCGGACAGGTCGCGCGGAACTGCCCCGGCTACAGCATCCGCGTCGAGGGTCATTCCGATCCTTCGGGCAGCAGTGCGCTCAATCTAGAGCTCAGCAAGAAGCGCGCGGAGGCGGTAATCTCGCGTCTTGCCGCCGGGGGGATCGACACGAGCAGTTTCATCGCCGTGGGGATGGGCGACCGCACGCCCTCGACCCTGACCGGTCCCGAAGGCTCGGCCTACTACGACCGCCGGGTGGAATTCTCCGTGGTCGAACAGGCGCGCACGGCAAGTGCCGCAGGCTTCACACCGCAACCCTGGGCTGCTGCAGCCCCGGCCTGTGCCACGGATCTGGCGGCAATGGTGGCGCAAACCCGGATCTTCTACGCGCCGCGTTCCGTCACCGTCCTGCCGAGCGAGCTGGAGGCGGTCTATGAGTTGGCGCGTGAAGTGTCGCGCTGCGACGGGGCGCGGCTGCGCGTGGTGGGCCATCACGCCGATGATCTGGGATCGCGCGAAAGCATCGACACGGGCCGCCTGCGCGCGCTGGTCCTGATGGGCTCTCTCGTCAGCGCCGGGTTCGAAAGCGAGCAGATCATCGTCGCCGCGCCCTCCTATTCCGTGGGCGTCACCGGCCAACCCAGCCTGCCGAACAGCCGTGTGGATTTCCAGGTCATCACCGATTGATTGCACATCAGGTGTGAGATCTCGGTCGGGAGGTGCCCTTGGTACCTCCCGATTATCTTCGGACGCCGTCCCCGAGTAAAAGGGCGATGCGCAGGGAGCCGTGCAACGCTCAGTATTACCTTTCCTCTTCCATATCCCTGAGTCCTGTCGCGCTGAGGGACGAACTGGGCGAATGCATACCCCATCCCCTTTTGCAGGCGGGGCCCGAAAGGACACCGACTTACGTTAAGCTCACCTTGCCCGTCCGGCTGCGCCTGACGCGGCGATTTGATCGCTTCCTGTGGATAACTGGCGCGCTGCCTTCTGATTGTTGAGCATCCCGGATCAAAGGCCGGGCAGAGGCGGGATTAGGCAGTGAATTGCGCCGACGAATGTAATTCTATGGTTGATTTCCGGCTTTCTGAATTCGTTAATGGCTGTATAGTAACGATCTGTAAACTTAACGTGAGCGGGAATTGCGCCCGTAATTATACGGGTTTGAGACATTATTTTGCTCGGTCAGCTATCTCGGGGGGGATAAAATGCCGATAGTTAACGAAGTTGAAGTATTAATACGCCTGACAGAACCACGCTACGCCGACGATCTCAGCGAGATCCATGGTGGGGTCGATGCGGTCACCATCGCGCAGGTCGTATTCGATCAGAGCGGGCCGATGCCCTCAGCCGATGGTACCAGCAACCTGTTCGTAAACTGGGGACAGCTCATAGATCATGATCTGGACCTGACACGCGATGCTTCTGGCGAAATGCTCGAGGTCGGGCTTGTCGCGCCTTTTGTCCGCTCGGTCTATGACCCGGCGTCCGGCCAGACCGGTCCGCGTGAACAGCTGAACGAGGTCACACCCGAGATTGACGGCAGCCAGGTCTATGGCTCGACCAATGACCGCACTGCCGCACTGCGCTCCTTCGAGGGCGGGCGCCTTAAGATGAGCGAGGATGCCACGTCCGAATTCGGGCTGCTGCCGATCAACGAAGATGGCCTCGTCATGGCAGGGGACAGGGATCCCGGGAATCCGCTGTTCCTGGCGGGTGACGTGCGGGCCAATGAAAACACAGGCCTTACGGTGCTGCACACCGTGTTCAACCGCGAGCACAATTATTGGGCCGACCGGATCAGCGAAGCGAATCCCGATCTCACTGACGAGGATGTCTTTCAGGCGGCCCGGTCTGTCGTGGAATTCGAGATCCAACAGATCACCTATCGCGATTGGCTGCCGCATCTGATCGGCGGTGCCACCGACGCGGTCGATTTACCCGAAATGGTAGACGGCCGTATCGCTACTGAATTTTCGACAGCGGCGTTCCGATTCGGCCACTCCATGGTGACGAGCAGCCTGGAACGACTTGCCGAAGACGGCACGTCCCTCGGCTCGCTGACGGTGCGGGGGCAATTCTTCAACGCCGATGCTCTCAAACTGGACGGCATTGCGGGAGTCCTGCGGGGCCAAGCGGGCACAACCGCACAGGAGATGGATACGAAGGTCATCGACGACCTCAACTTCTTCCTCGCGGCGCCGGACGGTACAATCGGGTTCAGCCTCGCGGCCCTCAATATCCTGCGTGCGCGGGATCACGGCATCGACACCTATGTCAACGTACGCGCGGCACTCATCGGTGATATCGATCCCGAGACACTGGATGCCGACGATTTTTCGATCATCACGGCCGACCCTGTCGTGCAACAGGAACTTGCGGCGGTCTACGGCAGCGTGTTTGAGGTCGATCTCTGGGTCGGCGGGTTTGCCGAAGACAGCATTGCGGGCAGCAAGCTTGGCGTCACGTTCACGCATATCATAGCGGATCAGTTCGCGCGCACCCGCGCTGCGGATGAGACATTCGGCAGGCTCGATCCGCGCATTGACCAGAGTCTGCTGGCAGAGATCCGCGGCTCTAGCCTGTCCGACATCATCCAGCGAGTAAGCGAAGTCGAATACCTCAACCGGGATGTCTTCCATGCAGCGGAGCGCGTCGGCGGCACGCGGCAGAACGACACGCTGGTAGGCGGCGACCAAGATGAGATGCTGATCGGATTCGAAGGCGATGACGACATTCGCAGCAGCGGGGGCGACGATCACGTCTTTGCCGGGTTTGGCGCCAACACCGTGCTGGCCGGAGCGGGTGATGACTATGTTTCCGCCTATGGCGATGATGATCAGGTCTTTGGCGGGGCAGGCGATGACACACTCTACGCAGGTGCGGGAGATGACCGCGTCGGCGGTGCAGCAGGTGCGGACCTTTCCGGTGGCGGTGCGGGAGATGACGTGATGTGGGGCGGCGCCGGGAACGACAGTCTGCACGGCATGAGCGGGGATGACACCGTCTTTGGCGGAACCGGCGATGACAAGATCATCGCCGGTTCGGGCGATGACGAGGTATTCGGCGGCTCGGGTAACGATCTGATCTGGGCGGGCTCCGGCAACGACACTGTTTTTGGCAATAAAGATAGCGACGAGATTTCCGGCGGCACTGGCGCTGACATGATCTATGCGGGCAATGGCGATGACACAGTCTATGGCGGCACCGGAAATGACACGATCGGCGGCGGCTGGGGTGATGATGTGCTCTGGACCGGCGTCGGCGATGACGTAGGCTATGGCTGGGCGGGCGATGACGTGCTGTTTGGTCTGGGCGGCGATGACGTACTTTGGGGCGGTGCGGGCCGTGACCTGCTGGACGGTGGTGCCGGCAATGACACCCTGCGCGGCGGTGCGGATGCGGATACGCTGGTCTTCTCGGCCGGCGCTGACCAGGTGGTCGATTTCGGCGCCGGGGATCTGATCGATCTGTCCGATGTGGACGTAATCACCGATTTCGCCGATTTGCAGGCCAACCACCTTTCAGGTGCGGCAGACGCCGTTATTGAGGACGGGTCGGGCAACAGTATGACCTTGCTCGGCGTAGGGTCGGCTATGCTGGACGCGGATGATTTCATCTTCTAGGGGGGTCGGCGGCGAATTGCGGGTCTGCGCGAGATCAACCTGACGGCACGCCTCCGGCTGCGGGGTAGTTCCGGTCGATAGAAAAGCATCTTGAGGCGGTATGGTAGGCCCGGCAGGCATACCAGAATCGGCAAAAAGATCAATAAAATATGAACATATGTGGACCACGCAGATGCATTTTGGCCGCATAAAAATCAACAGGTTACGAGAAATGTGGACCACGAGGTTTTGCCCGAATTTGCTCCTTGCCATCGCATTCATGTTTCTAAAATGGCTGGCTTTTATGCCGCCGCAGATCGTCCGTCATTTGGACAGTGTGGCGCAAAGGCTTTAACCATCACCGCGCGCACACAAGCCTCGCCGACCGGACGCCAGCAGAATATGCTACTCGGTCAGAGGCAAACCAAAAACCTGAACAGAGCTAATCTAAATTAGCGGACTCAATAAAGAGCAGGTCAACCTTAGGGTCCCAAAACGATGCGCAGAGCACCCGGAGTGATTTTCGGGGTGTTTCTGCCAATAAGGCTTCGTTTTAGTTTCGATGGAACCCAGCACCACAATACGTGAAAAAGCATCCTGTTGCCAAATTTTGTCTGCGTCTCGGGAGGCAACCTTTGGAACATGCGTAATATCAATTACGGTCCTATCCTTGGTTTTATAGGATAGCGAGCGTCGATGCCACGGTCACCGACACAGAGGGCGGATGCTGTTGAAAAAGTCTTTGTTGCGCTGCGGCAAGTCGTTCGATTCACTCGACTATGAGGGGATGGGAGGATTTCGGCATGATGGGCAGGCAAGAAGTACCGGCGCAGCTGTTTTACGATTTCGATCTGGAGCGGCACGTCCCGGCCAATCACATGCTGCGCGAGATTGACCTGTTTCTGAATGGCGACTCTCTGCGCGAGGCACTGCGTCCCTTCTACAGCCACCTGGGCCGGCCCTCGATCGACCCCGAACTGATCATCCGGATGCTGGTGGTCGGATATGTCATGGGGATCCGTTCGGAGCGCCGGCTCTGTGACGAGGTTCACCTGAACTTGGCCTATCGCTGGTTCTGCCGGCTGGGTCTGGAAGGCAATGTCCCGGATCACTCGACCTTCTCCCGCTATCGCCATGGCAAGTTCAGGGAAAGCGGTCTGCTGCGGCAGGTGTTCGAGGCAACCGTTGAACGCTGCCTGAAAGAAAATCTGGTGTCGGGCGAAGGCTTCGCAGTCGATGCCAGCCTGATCTCCGCCGATGCCAACAAAATCCGTTCCATCGCGGCGGAAGACTGGAGCCCCGAGGCCGCGCGGGACGCTGGCAACAGGGCGGCACGTGAATATCTGGAGACACTGGATGACGCCGCCTTCGGGGCCGCATCGCCTGTCCAGCCCAAGTTCGTGGCCAAGTCCGATCCGGCAGCGCAATGGACCCGCGCCGAGGAAAGCCGCCCCTATTTTGCCTATGCCACCAACTACCTGATCGACACCAAGAGTTCGGTGATCATGGATGTTGAAGCGACAAGAGCCATCCGCCAAGCCGAAGTTGGAGCGGCGCGCACGATGCTGGACAGGACCGAAAAACGCTTTGGCATCAAGCCGGACTGGCTGGCCGCCGATACCGCATACGGCAATGCCGAGAACCTCGGCTGGCTGGTCGAGAAGCGCAGCATCATCCCCTTCATCCCGGTGATCGACAAATCTGAACGGACAGATGGCACGTTCTCCCGCTCGGATTTCGAATGGGATGAGAAGAATGATCAGTATATCTGCCCAGAAGGCCATGCCCTCAAGCAGTTCAGACGCAACTATTCCGATCCGAACCGGGGTCAGGATGCTGGTGGGCGAAAGACCGGTGCTTGAAGGCAACCTGCCAAGCCTGCCCATCCAAGGAGATCTGCTGCCCGAAAGCCGATGCGCGATATGTCACGCGCGAGCCCCATGAAGAGGCGCGCGAATTCGCCAGAGCGTGTCGCAAGACCAAGGCCTACAAAGTGTCGCGCGACAAGCGGAAGACGGTCGAGATGCTCTTTGCGCACCTCAAGCGCATACTTGGCCTGACACGGCTGCGCCTACGCGGGCCAAACGGCGCCAAGGACGAATTCCTGCTCGCCGCGATCGCCCAGAACCTCCGAAAACTCGCGAAGCTCCGCCCGCGAAGCATCAAACAGGAGGCCGCGGCATGAGCTGAACGGCCATATTACCGCCTCGGGGCGGGGTGACGGGCGAGCGCCCGAACGTAATTGCCTTGCCCAGCGGCGGCGAACTGCAAAATCGGCGATCTCGGCCGACTTTTTCAACAACATCGGCGGGAAGCGGCCCTTCGCTGCGTCGAGTTGGAAGGTCTGGATAAGGGCCGTTCGCTTCGGTCCACACGGCGGGTACCCAGCGTTCATTCACCGCGGACAGCTGCGAGGACCGCTGCCGAACAGTTGTCTGTTTCGTGTGGTGAGCTGCAAGCTGCCATCGGCTGCTATCTACTTAGAGTGCGGCTCTACTTAAGGAGCCGAACTGAACGCGCGAGAATCAAAGGGAGATTGTAGGAGAGTTTGTTTGCATGCCGGGTAGCGATGATCGGTCCGATCGGGACATGACGTCACCAGAGCCAAATGACGAAAGAGCATGTAGAGCTTGCTCACCTTGAAATCAGATCGAATATCGGAGCGCTCTGGCGGTTCACAACTGCCCTAACATCTTCGCCTGTTAGCGTATCGCTGCGAATATAGCCGACGAAATTCATGTTCACGTTGTTAAACAAGAGTTCACCGATTGGCTCCGATGGCACCTCTGCGCGAATGAGCCCCGCATCCTGCATTGCACGCACGAAGCGACAGCATTGTTCTGACAGACGGTCGTCCATCTCAACATACCGTTGCGAAAATTCCAACTCAGGATCAAGCATGGATTGCGATACTGCAATGCGCCACAGTGAGCGCGGTGTTTTTGTGAAAGATGTTGTAAAATAGGTCGCGACCAATGCGTCGAAGGCCGTTGCGGCATTGTTATAAGTCTGGTCGATACAATGATCCGCTTCGGCGAGCACGAACTCGGTTTCGGTGGACACACAGCTTAGTAAGATGTCGGCCTTGGACCTAAAGTAGTTGTAAAACGTCGCGGCGGACAGCTCGGCCCGCGCCGCGACATCTTCGATGCGCGTGTTTTCGTAGCCTTTTTCCTGAAACATCCGAGATGCTTCTTGGGTGATCCGCTGCGCCGTTGCCGCTTTTTTACGCTCTCTCAGTCCCATGACCTGCCCTAATGTTATAGCCACTCAAATTTTAGTTTGACCAAAAGTTTAACATGGCTCTATGTTCGATCCAATAGCTAAGAAACTCAGCAACAGGGGATTAACATGCAATTCACGCAACTTTCCGGAATGGGTGGCGTCGCGACGCTCCTTCTCTCGAGCTCGATGGTGCAGGCCGCGGACCTAAACGCCTTGGTCTGGTGCGACCACACCGATCCCGCGCTTCTTGAGCCTTTTGAGAAGGCGCATGATGTTCGTGTCAACGTCAAGGAATACGAAGGCACCGCGGCAGGGCTCGCGATCTTGAACCAGTCCCGGCCCGGTGACTGGGACGTGATGGTGATCGACACCGTGGATGTGCGCCGCGCGGTGGACGAAGGGCTTCTGGCCGCACTGCCCGAAGACGCCTTGCCGACCGACTCCTTCTTCCCTGAAATCGTGATGGCCGACAACAACACCCAAGACGGCGTGACCTATGCCGTGACGGAAAAGTTCGGCTACAACACCGTGGCTTTCAATTCCGATAAGGTGGACGTGGCCGACATGGAGGACATGAGCAGCCTGTGGTCGGGGAAATACGATGGCCGCATCGCGGTTTACGATTACTACTTGCCGGTGCTCGGCCTGATCGGGCTGGAGCAGGGGGTCGCGACGGCAGACCTTGATAGTGAAAAGGTAGAGCAACTGCGCGAGCGGACCTATGCGCTCAAGGCCGCAGCCTTGCAGGTCAGCGATGTGGTCGCCAGCCAGACGGCGCTGGCGACAGGTGAGGTCGATATTCTGATCGGCGGCGGGGAATGGGTGACAGCAGTGTTGAGCGCCGAAAACCCGGAGCTTGACTGGTCGGTCCCAAGCCAAGGCGCGCTGCGCTGGTCACAGTCGATCGCGGTGCTGGAGGAGTCCGAAAACAAGGATCTGGCGGTGGAGTTCGTGAAATACATCACCAGCCCCGAAGGTCAGGCACGTTTGGCGACGTCTTCTTGCTATTGGGGCATGCCCGCGAACAAGGCAGCGGGCGAGGTGTTGGACGATGCGCAAAAGCAGGCGCTGCGGTGGGGAGAGCAGGGCGACTATCTGACCCGTACACAGCTTTACCCCATGCCGGACGCCGATCTTGATCTTGCCATGCAGGATCTGTGGACGGACATGCTTCAGCAATAAACCACGCGGCGGGGCAGGCGATGGCGTCTACCCCGATTTGCCGCAAGCGATGGAGCCGTCAATGACGATGGAACAACAGGAGCGACACCGCAGCTTTGGCTTTGTCGTTCCGGCCCTGATCTGGACCTGCGCCTTTTTCGTCGTACCCTTCGTGGTCATGCTGTTGCTCAGCCTCGCCCATCTGGAAGGGCGCGAGATTGTTCAGAGTTTCGATCTGGGCAACTACGTCAAGATTTTCACTGAACCCTCGTTGTTCAAAGGCATCGTCGTTTCGCTCGAGATCACGCTGACGGTCACGGTGATCTCGGTCCTTCTGGCCTGGCCGCTGGCCTGGATCATCGCCACGCAGGTGCCCCAGCGTTATCAGCGGTTGGCGATCATGCTGGCAGTGCTGCCGTTCTGGACGTCCTATGTGGTGCGTTCCTATGCCTGGGCGCTGGTTCTGGGGCAGAACGGGGTGGTCATGCAGGGGCTGATCGGCATCGGCATTCTGGATGAACCGATCCAGATCATGGCAACGCGGGCGGCCACGGTCATCGGCTTTGTGCATTTCTTTGTCATGTTGCTGACGCTGACGATCTATTCCAACTTGATCCAACTGTCGCCGAACTATGCTCGCGCCGCAGCCGATCTGGGGGCGAATGGCTGGAACACCTTTCGTCTGGTGATCCTGCCGCTGACGCTGCCCGGCATTATGACGGGGGCTTTCCTGACCTTCGTGCTCTGCATTGGCGACTACATCACGCCGCAAATCCTTGGTGGCAACAACGAGCTGAGCATGCCGCAGCTCATCATGCTGCAACTGGGGCGGCGTGGGGATTTCCCGATGGCCTCGGCCCTGTCGATCGTGCTGATGGTGATCGTAACCCTCGCCTATGCCGCCTCGGCGCGCTGGCTCAAGATGGAGCGTGTGTGATGCGGTTGCTGGGCTGGGCCTATATGGCCGCGATCTTTGTCTTTATCTTTCTGCCCGTTGTGGTGCTGGTGCTGTTTTCCTTTCAGGACAGCCGCCTGCCGGTGCCGCCCTTCGACGGGCCCACTCTGAAATGGTATGCGCAGGTGTTGGGCGACCGCGGCATGATGGAGGCGCTGCGCAATTCCTTGGCCGTGGCCATAATATCCGCCGCTGTTGCGCTCTTGCTGGGCTTTTTCGCGGCGCAGGGGCTGGCGCGGGTCAAGCTACCCGGGTCTGTGGTGATGCGCGGCTTGCTTATCGCGCCGATGACCGTCAGCTACCTGATTATCGCTCTGGGTCTGCTCACGGTGTTCAACAACCTTGGGTTCCGCCCCTCGCTCTGGACGACGGGGATCGGCCATGTGGTGATCAACCTGCCGCTGTGCTTTGCGATCCTCTTTGCGGCCATGGGCGATCACCAGAAAAACGCCGAACGCGCCGCCCGTGATCTGGGGGCGTCGGATTTGCAGGTGCTTTTCCTCGTGACCGCGCCGATGCTCAAACCTGCCTTGCTCGCGGCGTTTTTCCTCTCTGTCACATTCAGCTGGGACGAATTCATCATCGCCTTCCTGCTGACCCGCTTTGACGTCACCCTTCCGGTCGAGATCTGGTCGATGCTGCGCTCGGGCCTGTCGCCTGCGACCAATGCCATCGGTTCGCTGGTGTTCCTTGTGTCCATAGTGATCCTGATCCTGCTGGAACTGACCGTATTCAGAAAGTCCAAATCATGACCGCCCCAGTTTCTTTGCAAGCATTGTCCCACCAATTCGGCGCGTTTCAGGCGCTCGACAACATCAACCTTGAGTTTGCCGCGGGCGAGTTCGTGGTGCTGCTGGGCCCCTCGGGCTGTGGCAAGTCCACCTTGCTGTTCATCTTGGGCGGGTTTCTGACACCGACGACAGGGCAGGTTCTGATCGGTGGCAGGGATATGTCGCGCGTCGCCGCGAAGGACCGCCCGACCACCACGATGTTTCAGGACTATGCGCTGTTCCCGCATATGACCCTGCGCGACAACGTGGCCTTTGGCCTGCGGATGCGCGGGCATGGGAAGGCGGTGCGCAACGCCAAGGCCGATGAAATGCTCGATCTGGTCGGGCTGTTGGACAAGGCCGGGCGCAAGCCGCATGAGCTGTCGGGTGGGCAGCGCCAGCGGGTCGCACTGGCGCGGGCATTGGCGGTCGAGCCGGAAGTGCTGCTGCTGGACGAACCCCTGGGCGCGCTCGACCTCAAGCTGAGACGGCAGATGCAAGAGGAGTTGAAGGCCATTCAGCGCAAAGTCGGCACCACCTTTGTGCATGTGACCCACGATCAGGAAGAGGCGATGGCCATTGCGGATCGGATCGCCGTGATGAACCACGGCAAGGTTGAACACGCCGGGCCGCCCGAAGACGTGTATCTGCGGCCCAAAACGCTGTTCTCGGCCAACTTCATGGGCGATCTGAACATGATCCCCGACGCGCGGACGCGCCGCGCCGCCGGGGCGGGCATGGTCACGGCCGCGCGGCCTGAAAACATCGGCACGTCCGGAGAGATTGGGCTGGGAGAGGCGACACTTACCGAGGCGGCGTTTTTCGGCACCTATCACCGTTGCCATTTCCAAAGCGCTGATGCCGATGGCCAGACATATGTCGCACATCTGCCCATTGGCGCGCTGCCTCAGATCGGGCAGAGAATATCCCTATTTGCCTCGAACCCCATGACGCTGGAGTCCGGCACATGAAGCACGCACGCCCCGAAGACTGGTACCGCATCCGCAAACTGTCGGACGGTGTGACATGGATCGACGAACCGCATATCAAGGAGTTCTACCGCTGCAACATCTGGCATGTGCGCGGTCGCGACAAGGACATGCTGGTGGACAGTGGCATGGGCGTCTTGTCCTTGCGCGAATGGGTGCCGCTGGTCACCGAACGCGCACTTGACGCGGTGGCCAGCCACACGCATTTCGATCACGTCGGCACCCACCATGAATTTGACTGCCGCCTGTGTCATGCGGCCGAAGCCGACATCCTCGCCGCCCCCTCGCGCGAAAATACCTATGCGTCAGACTATGTGACCGACGATATCTTCACCGAACTGCCCCCGGCACCCTACCAATCCTCGACCTATACGGTCAAAGCCGCCCCGGCGACACGGATTCTGCACGATGGCAGCATCGTTGATCTGGGCGATCGGCAGTTCGAAGTCATTCACACCCCCGGCCACAGTCCGGGCGGGATCGCGCTATGGGAGTCCGCGACAGGGATGCTGATTTCCGGCGATATCCTTTATGACGGTCCGCTTATTGAAAGCGACGATCCGGGCGAGATGGTCCAGTATGTCGAAAGCATGCAGCGTTTGCTGACCTTGCCGGTCCGCGTGGTGCATGGCGGCCATTTCAAATCCTTCTCGGGCGAGCGGCACCGCGAGTTGATCACGAACTGGCTGCGCGAAAAGGGCGTCTGACCACGCCGGATCGCCCACTCTGCACTTTTTTGAAATCTGTTCTGGGCTGCGCACCGCAGCGCGCAGGCAACATAGGAGCATGACCCATGTCTGACATCTACAACCAACCGCTTGGCGGAAACGAAATGCCGCGCTTTGCCGGACGGGGCACATACATGCGCTTGCCCGCGGCCGAAACGGCGCAGGGGCTGGACGCGGCCCTGATCGGCGTGCCGATGGACATCGGCGCAAGCTGGCGTTCTGGCACCCGTTTTGGCCCCAAACAGATCCGCGCCGAAAGCACCATGCTGCGCCCCTACAACATGTGGACTAAAGCCGCGCCCTTCGCGCACATGCAAGTCGCTGATATCGGGGATGTGCCGATCAATACCTTCGACCTTAAAGACACCATCAACCGTATCACGGACTTTTATGATAGGGTGCTGGAACGTGACGTGGTGCCTGTCACTATGGGCGGCGATCATACACTGACGCTCCCGGTGCTGCGGTCGATAGCCAAAAAGCACGGCCCCGTGGCGCTGATCCATGTGGATGCCCATGCCGACACGAACGACCAGATGTTCGGCGAAGAGATTGCCCATGGCACGCCCTTCCGTCGCGCCTATGAGGAGGGGCTGATCGACGCGGCCAACACTTTCCAGATCGGCCTGCGCGGGACCGGGTATGCGGCGGATGATTTTGATACGGGGCGCGGCTGGGGCTTTACCGTCATTCAGGCCGAGGAGGTCTGGTACAAGTCGCTGGCCCCGGTCATGGAAAAGCTTCGCGCGCAGATCGGGGACCGGCCCGTCTATCTGACCTTTGACATCGACAGCCTTGATCCCTCGGTCGCCCCCGGCACCGGCACGCCGGAGTTCGGCGGGCTGACGGCCTCGCAGGGGTTCGAGATCGTGCGCGGTTGCGCGGGGCTGAACCTTGTGGGCTGCGATCTTGTCGAGGTTTCTCCGCCCTACGACTCATCGGGGAATACGGCGGTCTTGGCCGCCAACCTGCTCTACGAAATGCTTTGTGTGCTGCCAAAGGCAGGAGTGACGTAAGAGGACCGCAAAATATGATATTCGCGAGCCTTATACCTTGGGCGAGCCACAGGTGAATTCGCTAATACTGTCCGCTGTTGCGAGAATTTGAGAGTTGTAATTCTGCTCGGGACATAACGAAAGCTATATCACGTTTCTGAGTAAGTGGTTCTTGTTGCGGCAGGGCCAGCTTGGCTTGGAAACCTGCCGTTCGCCGGAGGCCGTGCCAAGGTCCGCTCTGGGGGAGTTGAGCGGCAGAGATGATTAGGCGGTGAAGGTCCGGTCTGGGCCGATCCTTGCTGTGTCGGATGCCCCTGATAATGCCGATGCCACGCTACGCAGTGCCCGAAGTGGGCAAACCGCCCATACACCAATCAAGCGGATGCAGCATTTTGTGATTGCGATCTCACTGCGCAAGGGAGGACGGTCACGGGCCCAACCCGCAGCTACGGTTGCGATACGTCTGCATAACTGTCAGTTGGACCCTGAAGAGGAGATTTTCTATGGACAGCAAACTCACACGCTCAACGGATGTTGAGCTGGTCTGCCCCCATCGAGTGGTCCAGTATAAATGTTAGTGCATGGTCGGCCTTTGGTCTATCGGGACGATGCTTTCGGGCGCTGGTGGACGGTATCCGAGAGCGCTGTGCGGTCGGATGGTGTTGTAGTGACGACGCCATCTCTCGATCAGGATCTGGGCCTCGCGCAGCGAGTAGAAGAGCTCACCGTTCAGCAGCTCGTCCCGAAAGCGGGCGTTGAAGCTCTCGCAATAGCCGTTTTCCCATGGTGAACCAGGCGCAATGAAGGCCGTCTTGGCGCCCACCGCGCCGATCCATGCCCGCACCTTCTTGGCGATAAATTCGGCGCCATTGTCGGACCTTATGTATTCCGGCGGGCCGCGCATGATGAACAAGTCGGTCAGGGCATCGACCACGTTGACGGAATTGAGCTTGCGTTTGACACGTATCACCAGAGCCTCCTTCGTGAACTCGTCAATGATGTTGAGCGTGCGGAAGATCCGCCCGTCGTGGGTGCGGTCCTGGACGAAGTCATAGGACCAGACGTGATTGCGCCGCTCTGGCCGCAGCCGGATGCATGAGCCATCGTTCAGCCAGAGCCGGCCCTTCTTTGGTTGTTTTTGAGGGAGTTTCAGCCCTTCCTGCCGCCAGATCCGTTCGACGCGCTTGTGATTTACATGCCAGCCGCTGTTGTTCAGCATCCCGGTAATCATGCGATATCCATAGCGCCCAAACTCTCGCGTCAGCTCGATGATGTCCTCAGTCAGCCGTTCTTCGTCTGGCAGGCCACAGGGGGCCTTGCGCTGCGTGGAACGATGCTGCCCGAGTGTGCGGCAGGCCCGGCGCTCAGATACGCCAAGGGTCTGCCGCACATGATCGATGCACAGTCGGCGGCGGGAAGGGCTCAGAAGTTTCCCCGGGCAGCCTCGGTCAGGATCATCTTGTCCAGCGTCAGATCTGACACGGCGCGCCTCAGCCGGGCATTCTCGGTCTCCAGCTCCTTGAGCCGTTTGAGCTGATCCCGGTTCATGCCGCCATACTGCTTGCGCCATCGGTAATAGGTCTGCTGGGTCACGCCGATCTGGCGCACCGCCTCTGCGATCCCCATGCCTTGTCCTTGCAGCACTTCAACCTGCCGAAGCTTCAGCACCACGTCTTCGGGTTTGTCTCGCTTTCCAGCCATCTCTGATCCTCCTGAAACGGGATAATACTATCCCAGTTGGTGGACCACTTCAGTGGGGGCACTCCAACCGTCCGCAATTATGCGCGCAATGATATTTTGAATTCCGTCCGCCTGGGCGCCACCGTCCGCTTTCGCAAATGCGATGTGAGCGCGCTTACCGGATCCTTGTGAGCCGCATTAAGCCGACATCCGCACCGTATGCCGAACGAGAAAAAGGTGAGGAAAAGGCCCGCTGAATGTCACCTAAACACGTTTGTGGTCCTTTTTCCTCATTCCGTTTTGAAAACGCCGAAATGCGAAAAAAACACCTCAAATCGCGTCTTGGTATTTTGAAGTTTTGGGACATCGCTGGATGAACCCATCTGCCGATTACACCAGAAGGAAACAACAGGAAAACCTCATGCCAATGAACATCGCCGACGCTGTCCAGAAACTTGATGCTGGCGCATACCCTTATTCGGAAGCCAACGCAAAAAAGATCCGCGGATCTGCGAATAAATGCCCGCGCATCCCGGCCTATAACTGTCCGCTGGAATTGATCCCTGTCGATGTCGAGGCGTTTACGAAAAAATGGGCAAAGCATGTTGCCAACAAAGATACGCCGGATGGGTTCGATGATTTCAGGAAGTTCAAGGTCTGGCACAGCAACGTCAAAAGCCTGATGGGTCATGCATCAGGGCGAACCGCAGAGGCTAAACGTCTGCGCGGTCAGGAAGATGAATGGAAACGTCTCTACGATCAGGTCGAAGCTCTGGTTCATGCCAAGGGAAAGGGATGCGGGTTTCAAAGCCCGGATCTGATATCGCTCAAAGTCCTGCAATCTGTTGCGCGAGAGTACGACATCCAGCCTCATGCGCTGACGTCTGATCAGGTGACGAAGTGGATGCATGAGCTGCAGGGTATCGGACGGCGCAACGCGTTGCGAAAAGCGGCTCGTCTCCTTGACAAGCTACACATCTTCATCGACCGCATCGATCCCGACCTGCTGGCGCCGCCCATTGGCGAGCTGCCACGTGTGTCACACTGCCGCCAGACGCCGGTATTTCCGGACACGGTAACGGACGCTGTTGCCGCCTATCTCGACGAATTGAGAGTTGGCGAGAAATACAAAGGTCTGGCGTCCAATCATAGTCGCAAACCGTTGTCGCCAAGAACGGTGACATCGATCAGAGACCAGTTGGCGTGGTATTTTACCTGTCTGATTGAATTGGGGCGACTTGACCCCGAGGGCCAGCCTGACGTCAGCGACCTGATGGTTTTGGAACACATTCTGGCAGCCTTCGACGCGGAAACCGCCGGCGAATATTACTGGACGCCGCTCGGTGAACGGACAAACCGCAAAAACATGGGGGCCGTCTTCCGATTTGCGCGGCGCTACCATCCCGAACTATTCGAAGTTCAGACTGAGTTCTTCAAGGGTAGTTATTTCGCCGGCTGGGATACCATGACGAAAGAAAATCAGGACTTCTGTCGGCGCCTCGTCAGGTCAGCGCCACGAAAGCAGAAATTTCTAAATCTTCCAGTGAAGTTGTTCGAACAAAGTTTTGATCTGATTGATAGGTTTGACAGCCTATCGGACGCCCAGAGAGCAAACACGCTGAAATTGGCCGTTGCAGCAGCGTCTGCCGCCATCCTGATGTTTATACCGCTGCGCGCTGACACGTTGGTCAATCTCAGCGTCACGGGCGATGATGCGGATATCTACCTGCCCGAGAACTCCAAGAACATTTATCTGAGTATACCCAAAACAAAGATGAAAAACCGCAAAGCCCTGGTTGCCGAGTATGGCCGACGCGGGAAGGTTGATCCTCGAAAAATTCTCGAATGGTGGATGCGCAAGGCTCGACCTTTGCTCATGAAACAGATCCGGACGCCGGATCCTACGAAACTGCTTGGGGGAGCCAAGTACCACTACCTTGCGGATGGATGGCGGTACGCTACCGCCGATCAGGACATGTACATGACGCTGCATCAGGTGCGTCACGGCATTGCGTCCATTTTGATCAACGAGCCGGGGGCAGACGTCGACGTTATCGCCGCCCTGCTTAACAATACGCCGACAACAGTTCTGCAGACGTATGCCTTTTTTGATTCACCAAAGGGCATTCAGCGCGGGATGGAGGGTCTCGCAGCCGTCAACGCGGCCCTGGAAAAAGGAGCCAGAAAATGAAGAGATTCTCTGTCACGGAAGCTGAACTCCCAAAGCGGATGCGAAAGTTTCTATCAGATGTCGATGATGGGTCTGCATGCAGCTTCAAAACCCTACAACGCAACCGACCATCGCTTTCTTCCGCTTTGCGTGGTCTCGTGGATACGAGCCGCGGTCAAAAGCTACCCGATATTCTTAACCAAGCGACAGCCGACGCGTTTCTCGCACGGCTTGTCTCAGACAGGTGGCAGCCGAGCAGCTTGGCTCACATGAAAGTACTTCTTCGCCATTACGCGTATGAAACCGGGGATGGACCTGTCGCGGTTTGATGCCGCTCCTTTGATAGCATTTACTGCAACAAAGGAGATGAACTATGGGACTGAAACGGACGGACGAATTCCGGCAAGATGCGGTGCGTATCGCATTGACCAGTGGGCTGACGCGTAAGCAGGTGGCTGACGATCTGGGTGTTGGCATGTCGACGCTCAACAAATGGATCACCGCAAACCGAGACACAGACGTGGTTTCCAAAGAGGATTTGAGCCTCGCTCAAGAGAATGATCGGCTTCGGCGTGAGAACCGTCTTCTCAAGGAGGAGAGGGAGATCTTAAAAAAGGCCACCCAGTTCTTTGCGGGCCTAAAGCAATGAGATTTAGGTTTGTCGAAGAACACAGGTGGACCTTCCCAGCCAACCGGCTGTGTGATGTCGTTGGCGTCAGCACACGTGGGCTACGCGCATTCCGCAGCCGGCCAGCCAGTCGCAGACAGCGATCTGACCTCGTTACACTGGCGCATATTAAGGAACAGTCGCGGCTTAGTTTGGGGAGCTATGGCCGCCCACGCATGACCGAAGAGTTGAAGGAGATCGGTTTGAACGTGGGCCACCGTCGTGTTGGCAGGTTGATGCGCCAAAACGGGATATCCGTTGTTAGAACACGCAAACACAAGATCACGACAGACAGTGACCACAAGTTCAATATCGCGCCGAACTTGCTGGATCGAAACTTCTCAGCTGACCTACCAAATCAAAAGTGGGCGGGGGATATCAGCTATGTCTGGACCCGCGAAGGCTGGTTGTATCTGGCCGTGATCCTGGACCTGCACTCGCGTCGTGTCATCGGCTGGGCCGTGAGTAACCGGATGAAACGTGATCTGGCGATCCGGGCGCTGAACATGGCCATCGCATTCAGGACACCGCCCAAGGGCTGCATTCACCACACGGATCGCGGCAGCCAATACTGTTCTCACGATTATCAGAAGATCCTGCGCCAACATGGCTTCCAGGTCTCGATGAGCGGCAAGGGCAATTGTTATGACAATGCCGCCGTCGAGACGTTTTTCAAAACCATCAAGGCAGAGCTGATCTGGCGACGGTCATGGGAAACACGGCGGCAAACCGAAATGGCAATCTTCGAATACATCAACGGCTTCTACAATCCGCGCCGCCGCCATTCAGCACTGGGCTGGAAAAGCCCAGTCGCTTTCGAGCGGAAGGTGGCCTAAACGAGCACCGGGGGCGGCACAAAAACGGGACAGGTCCAGGAAGGGTTGGAGTGGGCACTTGCGAGCAGCTCAACAGATCGCCGCCCCCTCGCATTGATCTTCCGAAGGCCTCATTGGGCACCATTCCGAGCGCTAATCGCTGACATCGAAGCGTCTTTCCCAGCCTCTCAGATCCGCATGGTCGACCGATGGCTCATATATCGGAATGCCCATGTCAGGGTCGATCAAGAGATGGCGATGCGGTTCGACGTGGATGCACGCAGTTTTGGCAGACTCTCTGCAATCATGACAGTGATCGAGCCAGACAGCCCGGACAACCTCGTGCTGCAGCAGGTACAGAGGACACGTCGGCAAGCCGCCAAGGGCTATGTCAAGATTGGGAAGAAACTCCCATTCCATGATCTTCCAGCTCCGTTTTACGCCGAGATGGTAACGCTGTTCGCTGTTAAATCGGGGCTTTCGGCCTCTCGGCTGAACTCGATCTGTGTGACTTTGCGTCGCCTCTGCAAAGCGAGTGAAAGTGCCAGCCTTCCTGTTGGGCTCAACATGGAAACGGCCAAGGCATTTGTGGACGATCTCTTTGAAGATGATCTCACCCTGAGAAGTGTTGCAGGTTACTGTGATTTTTTGGCGTGCTTTGCCCGCCACGCCGGATACCCACGCGAAATCCATTCAGAACTGATGCAGGTGCATAATGCCGTTAAATATGAGGCAAAGACAGAGCTGCGCCGCAAAGAGCGTAAACTGGCGCAGCATCCAATTAATCTCGTGGACGTAGCAAGCTTCGCATACGATCTGCTGGAAGGGGCGTGTGATCAAGATGACATCCGTAATCGTAGACGCGACTATATTCTGGCTGGTGCGATAGGGCTGCTAAGCAAGATGCAACTGCGTGCGTACGATCTAATGCATGGTGAGATCGGCCGCGAGTTCGCGCGCGATAGCGAAGGGTGGTTTGTCGATCTGACCACATCAAAAACGGGAACGCCTATCATGGGGCGGCTCGCACCGATGCTGACACGCTATCTCGATGCCGTGCTCCTCATGGATGTATCCGAGCAATATCTGTGGTCAGTCTATGCTCAGCGGGACGGTACGGCGCTGTTTGGCAACCCGGCTCGGGGTTGGAAGCCGTATGGGAAAAATTGGCTCTGGCGAAACATGTCAGAGCGCCTTCGCCATGGTCCACACATTGTGCGCACTCTGATCTATGACGCGGTGGCAGAGGACCCAGATCTCGATGCGGTTGTTGCGCAAGCCCTCTGCGGCCATGGCAATGTGACAAGTCGCAAGTTCTATGAAGTTGAATCAGATCGCTATCGCCGGAAAGCCGGGGTTCAAGCATTGGCAGTTATCGCCAGTGCATTGGATCGAGCGGCACAAGCCGACCAAAAGATGCTGGAATAAGCATTTCTGCTGCCGCGCGTGGCTTGAAACAGGGCGATCCCTGGGATGCAGAGAAGAAAATGTAGGCTGGTTTGGTTTTCGTTTTGGTGCTGCCTCTTGATGAGCAGCAACAAAAACGAACAACAAAACCTGCTCGGAACGAAAGAAACGTGGGGAAGAAAGGAGAACTCCGTCCCCATGCTTGGCCGTCAACGGAGGCGGCATTACACAAGGAAATTTCCGATGACACGGAAACACGTACGCGCGCTCCTGAAATCCTTCATGGCGCAGAACGACGTTGACCTGCAAAATGCAGTTTTACTGCTCGGTGGTTCTGCCGCATTGATGCGGTTGCAGCGCCTCCGGCGTTCAATGTCCGATAAAGATGCAAAATTCGCCAAACTGCAACGTGAGCTCAATTGGCTGTGCGATCTACTGAGCCTCGAAAATGTCGCTGATATCGATGGTGAGGAGTTCGGCTACTTCGCGGAGATCGATCCGGCTGACGATGCCGTTTGGATGATCTGCGGACTCACGGAGGCCGCCCAAGACCTTCTTCAAGAGTTTGAGGCGATCTCTGACGCAAGTGACAAGGAACACGGCGAGGTGGCAGCATGAGCTATATCCGTCGCGTTGAAACCCTCGAACATATGGCAGCCCGCGCAATCAGTGAGGGTGCGGATTTTGCCCGAAACTACGCGCGCACTGGCCCACGTCTCACCAGCCATCATCGGCGAACGTTGCCGCAGACACTGGCCCGATTGGAGTGCGGAGACATCCTCGATGCACGGGATGACGATTGCATCGCTGCGATGGGGTCCGCGCTCGTCGCAGCAGCTAATGAACGATCTCCGGGATACGGTAATCGGGTGCTTAACGTCTGCACGCATGACGACTTTCTGATCGACGATGCGCTGGAACACCTGCGTTGGATGATCCTTCGCTGGCAGAGCTTCTGCCATGTGCGTCAGCAGGTCAGAGGTCGGTTGGCTGCAAGGCGGTTAATCACGGGCGTGAGCGAACACTGACGTCAGAATTTCAGGGAGCCTTAGCATCGCGGCTCCCTGATAAAGTTGGCACCTGAGTACCGGTGCAAAAAATTCAAAATCAAATCAAACCGATTTTCGAGCTGCGAAACGCGGATCGATCTCCTTTTTTTAAGGGGAAAAACGATGCCAGCCGCAAAACCATCAAAAGCTGCAATTTCAAATGCTATCGCCGCCGCGATGGCTTCTGGCTTTACGCCGACATCCATCAAAGTGGGTCCAGACGGGGCTCTCACCATCGATATCACAACCACCGATACTAACGGTGAGGCCGAGAAAAAGGCCGAAAAGAAAGGGCCGAGGAAATTCGGTGAGGCAAGAGTATGAAACATGATTTTCCTGGCCTGCTCAAAGACAAAACTGCCGCAGGTACGATCCGCTGGCGCGTAAGAGTTGAAGGTAATCGCGACAAAAAGATAGCTATACCAGTAGGTCCTGGAAAACCTTCTTTTCATGAGCACTATGCAGCCGCGCGGTTGGGAGAAAGGTTAGAGCGCGTGAAGCGTGCAACGGTTAGAGTAGGTACTTTAGACGCACTTTGTGATGGCTACCTGCTGGCTCTGGAGAAAAAAGTTGAAGCGGGTAATGCATCTCAACTCACGCTGAATGGCCATAAGTCGCTACTGAATAAAGCATGCGATGTCATCGATCCCGAGGGGGATCGCATGGGCAATCTCAATTCAGATCTTCCGGAAGAGGCTTTCATATACATTCAGGATAGTTTCGGATCAAAAACCGGTGCTGCCGATAACTGCATCAAAGCGCTCAAAGCAGCTTTCAGATGGGGCGAGAAGCGTGGACATCCAAAGCTTTCGCCAGTGTTTGACGTAAAAAAGATCCACAAAAACGGTGGTGGCGCAGCTCCATGGACGAAAGAAGATATGTACAAGTTTTTGAAAACTCATAAACGAGGAACAATTGCACGGCTTTGGCTATTTCTGTCCATCAACGTCTTGCCCCGTATTGGCGATGTCAGCAGGCTTGGAAAAGTCAATCTGGTGATCCGACACGGAGTTCACTGGATTGAATTTCAGCCAAGTAAAAAAAGGTTCTGCGTTTGTGGCAGTTCCTGCAATGGCCCAGTTCCTCGACGAACTTGCGCTTCACGAAAGAACTGAAACGTTCATGGTGACTGATTTAGGCAGACAGTTCGCGTCTTCCAATTCATTTGGCAACAAAATTATTTCTTGGACGGAGGAAGCAGGTCTACCTAAGGGACGCACGCAGCACGGTGTTCGAAAAGGTGCGGCTGAACTGCTGGCTGCTGCCGGCGCTACGCAATATGAGATCATGTGTTTGATGGCTCACACCCAAGCCAAGACTTCGGAAATCTACACCAAACGCGTAGAGAGGGCGAGCCTTGCAGCGACAGCAATCAGCAAGCTGTCAGCGTTGAATTTCGAACAAGTGGACCACGACCTTTAAATCGTGGTCCACAATCATTCAAAACTGCCAGCAAAATATGACGGAAAAGGGAAGGATGGTAGGCCCGGCAGGACTTGAACCCGCAACCAAAGCGTTATGAGCGCTCTGCTCTAACCAATTGAGCTACAGGCCCGCCATGCGTTCGTGGGTAGGGCGCCTGCAATTCGGCGTCAAGGGGTGTTGCGGGGTTTGCGCTTGATGGCCGCATTGCACGTGACCGTCCATCTGCGCTATCGGGGGAGCAACGCAAACGAGCGGACGGAAACATCGCCAATGAGCGAGCGACACAACCGGAATCACCTATGCGGATGCAGGTGTGGATATTGATGCGGGCAACGCGCTGGTCGAGCGGATCAAACCTGCGGCAAAGCGCACGCAAGCGCGCCCGGCGTGATGTCGGGTCTGGGCGGGTTCGGCGCGCTCTTCGATCTCAAGGCGGCCGGGTACGACGATCCGGTGCTGGTGGCTGCAACGGATGGCGTCGGCACCAAGCTGCGCATCGCGATCGACACCGGCAATGTCGACGGTGTGGGCATCGATCTGGTGGCGATGTGCGTCAACGATCTGGTCTGTCAGGGTGCGGAGCCGCTGTTCTTCCTCGATTACTTCGCGACCGGAAAGCTTGAGACTCGATACGGCCTCGCGGATCATCGAAGGCATCGCGCAGGGCTGCGAGCCTGTCGGGCTGTGCGCTGATCGGGGGTGAGACGGCCGAGATGCCCGGGATGTATCCGGAGGGTGATTTCGACCTTGCCGGTTTCAGCGTCGGAGCGATGGAACGCGGCGCTTCCCTGCCGCGCGACGTGGCGCGCGGGCGACGTGTTGCTGGGGCTTGCAAGCGACGGGGTCCACTCCAACGGCTACAGCCTGGTGCGCGCGCATCGTCGAGCATTCGGGCATGCAATGGGATGATCCGTGCCCCTGGGACGGCGGCACGCTGGGCGAGGTGCTGCTGACGCCCACCCGGCTCTACGTGAAACCGGCGCTGGCGGCGGCGCGGGCAGGCATGGTGCATGCGCTGGCCCATATCACGGGTGGCGGGCTGACGGAGAACCTGCCGCGGGTGCTGCCCGAGGGGCTCGGCGCGCAGATCGATCTGGGCGCATGGGAACTGCCGCCGGTGTTTCCGCTGGCTGAGCGCACATGGCGGCATGGACGAGGAAGAGATGCTCAAGACCTTCAATGCCGGTGTCGGCATGATGGTCGTGGTCCCTGCGGACAAGGCGGATGCGGCGGCGGAATTGCTGACGCGACGCGGGCGAGACGGTCTACCGCCTCGGCACGGTGGTCGATGAGGCGGGCGTCTCCTATGAGGGCAACCTCGTTTGAAAAAGCGGGTCGCGATCTTCATCTCCGGCGGCGGCTCCAACATGCTGGCGCTGCTGGAGGATATGGCGCGCGCCGGCCATGCGGCGCGAACCTTGCGTCGTGCTGTCCAACCGCGCGGACGCGGGCGGGCTTGCGCGCGCGGCGGCGCGCGGCGTGCCGACGCGTGGTGGTCGATCACCGCCCGCACGGCAGGGGACCGCGCGGCCTTCGAGGCAGGCGCTCACGCAGGCGCTGGCCCCCTATGCGCCCGACATGATCTGCCTTGCTGGTTTCATGCGTGTGCTTACGGCGGCCTTCACCGAGCCGTGGGCAGGGCGCATGATCAACATCCACCCCTCGCTGCTGCCTAAGTACAAGGGGCTTGCACACCCACGCCCGTGCGCTCGAGGCGGGCGATGCCGTGCACGGCTGCACGGTGCATGAGGTGACGGCCGCGCTCGATGACGGGCCGATGCTGGGGCAGGCGCAGGTGCCGGTGCTGCCCGGCGACACGCCCGACACGCTTGCCGCGCGCGTGCTGGTGCAGGAGCATCGCCTCTACCCCGCCGTCCTGCGCCGATTTGCGGCGGGTGAGCGTAGGCCACTGATTTTGCAAAGCTGACTGGTCAAAGCCGCGCGGTTTCTATACCGCTAGGGCGAAGCCGCAAGGAATGACCATTTATGCGCACGATTACGACGACCCAAGAGCTGGCCGACTTACTGCCGCGAGGCCGCTACCCATGACTATGTCACCGTAGACACCGAATTCCTGCGCGAGCGGACGTATTTCTCCAAACTGTGCCTGGTGCAGCTGGCCATGCCGGGCACCGATGACAGCGGTGCGGTGCTGGTCGATCCGTTGGTCGAGGCGATATGTCGCTCGAGCCGCTCTACGCGCTCTTTCGCGACACATCGGTGGTCAAGGTCTTCCACGCCGCGCGGCAGGATCTGGAGATCTTCTACGTGGATGCGCAGGTGTTCCCCGAACCGCTGTTCGACACGCAGGTTGCGGCGATGGTCTGCGGCTTCGGCGAGCAGGTCGGATACGAGACGCTGGTGCGCAAGATCGCTAAGGAAGGCGTGGACAAGACATCGCGCTTTACCGATTGGTCACGCAGGCCGCTGACGGACGCGCAAAAGACCTATGCGTTGGCGGATGTGACCCACCTGCGCCAGATCTACGAATTTCTCAGCGCCAAGCTGGCGGAGACGGGACGGCACCGCTGGGTCGCCGAAGAGCTCGAGGTGCTCACCAACCCCGAAACCTACATCACGCACCCGCGGACGCCTGGAAGCGGGTGAAGACGCGGACCAATTCACCGCGCTTCCTCGCGATCGTGCGCGAGCTTGCAGCCTTCCGCGAGACCTATTCGAAGGAGCGCAACATCCCGCGCAGCCGCGTCTTCAAGGACGATGCGCTGGTGGAGCTGGCCTCGAACAAGCCCAAGACCCATGAAGAGTTGGGCCGGGCGCGTCTGCTGCTGCGCGATGCGCGCAAGGGCGATATCGCCGACGGCATCCTGCGCGCGGTGGCGGCAGGCGTCGCTTGCCCCAATGACAAGCTGCCCCAGCCCGACCGCAGCCGTGAAAAGCTGCAGGTGAACCCGGCGCTGGCGGATCTGCTGCGCGTGCTCCTGAAGGCCAAGACGGAGAGTGCGGGGGTCGCGGCCAAGCTGATCGCCTCCGCCGCGGATCTGGATGCGATCGCCGCGGGCATCCGCGATGTGCAGGCGATGCGCGGCTGGCGGCTCGAGGTTTTCGGCACCGACGCGGTGGCGCTCTGCGAAGGCAAGATCGCGCTCACCGCGGTGGGCAACGATGTGAAGGTCGTCTCGCTCTAGCGGCGCGAGACCTGCGCGTTGCGCAGGCCTTCCACGCGGATGCTGCGCACGCCTGCAAGCTGCTGGTCCGTGACCTTGCGCGCGGCTGTCACCTCGCGGCTCGCGGGGGTGCCAGCGGCGGTCGCACGGTCCGGTGCGATCCCCTCCAGCCTGTAGGACAGCACCCCGTCCACGGGCACTTCATCCTCGGTCGCTGGGGTGAGTTGCACCTCGTAGATGCCCTGCCGCGCAGCGCGGCCCGTGGCACGGATGAGCGCGCCGCCCTGCACCCGCTCGACCCTGAGATCGACGACTTCCTCGAAAAGCGTGCCTTCATAGACTTCTTCCTCCGCGCCGCGCCGTGCGAAAAGGCCGGTCGAGGTGGGGATCAGCGGATTGGTGGCCTCAGCCGACGGCACCGCTTGGGACGTGCTGCGCCCGAACCAGTTGCCGGGGTTGAGCGCGCTGTCGCGGACGAAGCCGCAGGCGCCCAGGGTGGTAGAGGCAACCAGAAGGATGCACAGGGAGATACGCATGGGGCTGGCCCTCGTGAGACTTCGTTGCCAGAGACCTAACCCATCGCCGCGGCGTTGGAAAGGGCGCGGTTGGCCTGCCGCGGCTGCGTCCGGGAGGCGCAGGGCTGGACGTCGGGGCGCTGACGGCCTACCTCAGGACAATAGCATGCATGACAGGGAGCACGCGATGACAACGCCGCAATTCGAAGAGCTTGTCGAGGATTTCGAGTTCCTGGACGATTGGGAAGACAGGTACCGCCATGTGATCGATCAGGGCAAGGCGATGGACGCGCTGCCGCAGGCGCTGCGGGTGCCCGCGACGAAGGTGGACGGCTGCGCCAGCCAGGTCTGGCTGCATGCGGAGATGCGCGACGGGCGGATGCATTTCGACGGAGCGTCGGACGCGATGATCGTGTCGGGGCTCATCGCCGTGCTGCGCACACTCTACAACGGCCTGACCCCCGCGGAGGTGCTGGCGGTGGACGCGCGCGCGCA
The DNA here is from genome assembly GCA_963703195.1 of uncultured Alphaproteobacteria bacterium. GTDB lineage: Bacteria > Pseudomonadota > Alphaproteobacteria > Rhodobacterales > Rhodobacteraceae > Sulfitobacter. The sequence continues at coordinate 699,834 of OY969797.1, forward strand.
GATGGAGCGGCTCGGGCTTAACGCGCATTTGTCCGCGCAACGCTCCAACGGGCTGACGGCAATGATCGAGCGGGTGCGCGAGACGGCGGCGCGCGCGGTTTGAGAGCGGGCAGGGGCGCTGCCCCCTTTGCGCTGCGCGCAAATTCCCCCGGAGGGTTTAAGGGCCAAGAAAGATAGAGAAAGGGGCAGGGGCGGCGTGCGATGCGCCTATGCCTCAGAGCCTTGCTAGGGCGGTGTGCAGGTCACCGTAGCCGGTGTGGCGGTGCTCGAAGGCGAGACCGAGCCGGGCGGCGCATTTCCGCGCTTTTTCCACGAGCGCCGCGTCCTCGGTTTGGGACTGGTAGACGAGCTTTTCATAGTTGCCGAAGTACATGTCGCGCAGTTCCGGATGGCGGTCGAGCCCCATCGGCTTGATGATGAAGGCCTCGAACTGGCGCACCAGGAAATCGGTGAGGTAGAAGGTCGTGATCTCCTCCTCGCTGGTCCGTGCGAAGCGGTCGTTGCCCTCAAAGAAGCTGTAGCAATGGGGGCCCGCGATCATCTGTACGCCCAGTTCCGCGCAGGCGGCCTGCAGCAAGCCGCCGGTGCCGCAATCCGCATAGGCGACGAAGACATCCGCATAGCTGTCGCGGTGTTTGGCGACGGCCTCGCGCACGGCGCCGGTGATCTTTTCGGGGTAGAGGTGGTAGTTCGCGGGCAGGCACGTCAGATCGAGGTGGGTCCAGCCATTCGCCGCCTTCAGGTCGAGGATCTCGCGCGCGAGCGCGCCGCAGGCGATGATGAGGATCTTGCCGCCCTCATGTGCGAGCGGCAGGCCCTTCTCGGTGAGCTGTGTGTCGCTCAGCGTCATTTGCGCAGCAGCTTGAACGCCACGGCGGCGATCATGAAGGCGGGCAGGGCCGCCACCAGGAGCCCGGGGCCGCCCAGGCTCAGCAGCCAGACAGTGGCGCCCCCCGCGGTGATCACGGCCAGCAGCAGGATGAAGAAGGTCAATGGGGGCATTTAAGGCTCCTTTACCCTCTCAAGATAGGGATCCGGGGCGGCACAAAAAAGGCCCCGCGTTTGCAGGGCCCTTGTGGCGGCGCATCGCGGCGCACTCAGGCTCAGGCGCGGGCGCGGTTGTGCTTGCGCCCGACCCAATCCTTGGCCATCTCCACCGCGACGGCGGCATCCCGGCAATAGGCGTCAGCGCCGATGGCGCGGCCGAATTCCTCATTCAGCGGCGCGCCGCCGACCAGGATGATGTAGTCATCGCGGATGCCCTGCTCGACCATCGTGTCGATCACGACTTTCATGTAGGGCATCGTGGTTGTCAGAAGGGCGGACATGCCGAGGATATCGGGGCCCTCTTTCTCCAGCGCCTCGAGATATGTCTCCACGGCGTTGTTGATGCCCAGATCGACGACTTCGAAGCCCGCACCCTCCATCATCATGCCCACGAGGTTCTTGCCGATGTCGTGGATATCGCCCTTGACCGTGCCGATGACCATCTTGCCGACGCGCGGGGCGCCGGTTTCGGCCAGAAGCGGCTTGAGGATGAACATGCCGCCCTTCATCGCATTGGCGGCCAGCAGCACTTCGGGCACGAAGAGGATGCCGTCCCGGAAATCCGCACCGACGATTGTCATGCCGCCGACGAGCGCCTTGGTCAGCACGTCATAGGGCGCCCAGCCGCGCGCGATCAGGATGTTCACGCCCTCTTCGATCTCTTCCTTCAGACCGTCATAGAGGTCGTCGAACATTTGCTGGACAAGTTCCTCGTCGTCGAGTTCCGACAGGATGATTTCGTCGTCGTCTGACATGGCGTTCCCTTTTCATGTCGGGCCTGTGGGGCCTTACTTCGATCCCTTTTGTCAGACCGTGATGGAAATACTAAAGCATTTGCGACCTGACAAACGCAAGCTGCGACGTCCAATTCGCGAAATGCCGGTTCGGTCAGGGGCAGGGGAAACGCGCGCGCTTATCCCCTGTTCTCTGCGCGGTGTGGCGTGGGGCTCAGCCGCGGCGCCGCCCGCGGCGCGGCGCACGGGTGGGGCCTGCACCATCGGTGCCGTCACTGTCCGACGAGAAGGCGCCCAGGGCCGCGACGATCTCTTCGAGCTCGGGTGGTGCCCCTTTCGGCGTGGTGTCCAGCGCCTCGCGCATCAGTTCCAGATGCGCGGGCATCGTGCCGCAGCAGCCCCCGATCACGCTAGCACCGCAATTGCGCGCCAGCCGGGCATAGGTGGCCATCAGCTCCGGCGTGCCGTCGTAGTGGATGTGGCCCTCGTGGTATTTGGGGATGCCCGCGTTGCCCTTGGCGACGATGGGCAGGCTTCCTCCCTTGGCGGTAAACCCCAGCACGGTGCGCAACAGGTCCGATGCGCCAGTGCCGCAGTTGGCGCCGTAAGCCAGCGGCGCGGGATCTAACTCCTCCACCATGTCGACCATGCCGGCGGAGGTCAGGCCCATCATCGTGCGGCCCGCGGTGTCAAAGCTCATGGTGCCGACCCAGGGCAGGCCCGCCAGCGTGAAGCCTTCGGCGGCGGCGCGGTATTCTTCGGGGGCCGAGATCGTCTCCAGCCAGCCAATGTCGGCACCGCCCGCCTTCAGCCCATCCGCGGCCTCGTGGAACATCTCCACGGCACTGGTGTGGCTCAGCGTGCCTACGGGCTCCATGATCTCGCCGGTGGGGCCGACGGAGCCTGCGACGATCACGCGGCGGCCCGCGGTATCGGCGACCTCACGGCCCAGTTCCGCTGAGACGCGGGCCAGCTCATGGGTGCGCTTTTCGGCGCCGTGCAGCTTCAGCCGGGAGGCGTTGGCGCCGAAGCTGTTGGTCAGGAACAGGTCCGAGCCCGCATCGACCGCGCCGCGGTAGAGGGCGATGATCTTGTCGGGGTGTTCGGTGTTCCACATCTCGGGCGCGTCGCCCGACATGAGCCCCATGTTGAACAGATTGGTCCCCGTGGCCCCATCGGCCAGCAGGACGCCTTTTTCCGCGAGAAGATCACTGAATGGGTTGGACAAGGCCGACACTCCGGTTGGGGTAGTGTCGCCGTTGTCTCATGCGCAGGGGGCCCGGACAAGAACCGGAATCCTCATGATCGTTATGAGGCCCACGAGGTGCGGCGCTGCGGCTATTTCGTCTCCGACAGGACCTGCGCGCGCGCGACCGTCATCAGCTCGACCATCTTGGCGCGCAGCGTCTGCTCATCGGTGAGCTCCCCCAGATCGCCGGACACCTTGCGATAGACGTCCTCGTCGCCCGCTTCCTCGAAGTCGGCTTTGATGACCTCGCGCGCATAGGCGGCCGCTTCTTCCTCGTTCTTTCCCATCAGCTCGGCGGCCCAAAGGCCCAGCAGCTTGTTGCGGCGTGCTTCGGCCTTGAACTGCATTTCGGCGTCATGAGCGAATTTGGCTTCGAAAGCGTCTTCGCGGTCTTTGAAGTTGGTCATCAGATCCTCCGTGAGATGTTTGTCTTGATATGTGGGCCACAGACGCGGTCAGCGCAAGGTACCATACTTGCGGCACTGGGCACACTGCACTAAGACAGGCGCGACAGAGCGGCGGGGTCCTCCCGCGCGCCATCCACATGAGGGACGCCCATGGCCCGCCGCAAGAAAATCTACGAAGGCAAAGCGAAGATCCTGTACGAAGGCCCTGAGCCTGGGACGATCGTTCAGTACTTCAAGGATGATGCGACCGCCTTCAACGCCCAGAAGAAGGATGTGATAGACGGCAAAGGGGTGCTCAACAACCGTCTGTCGGAGTATTTCATGACCGGTCTCAACCAGATCGGCGTGCCCACGCATTTCATCAAGCGCATCAACATGCGTGAGCAGCTGGTCCGCCAGGTCGAGATCATCCCGCTCGAGGTCATCGTGCGCAACTACGCCGCGGGCACCATGGCCAAGCGGCTCGGGATGGAGGAGGGCATGCAGCTGCCGCGTCCGATCGTGGAGTATTGCCTCAAGGACGATTCTCTGGGCGATCCGCTGGTGAGCGAGGAACATATCGCGGCCTTCGGCTGGGCCAGCCAGCAGGACATGGACGATATCCTGAGCCTTGCTTTGCGCGTCAACGACTTCATGTCCGGCGTCATGTACGGCGTCGGGATCAAGCTGGTGGATTTCAAGATCGAGATCGGCCGGGTGTTTGACGGCGATTTCCAGCGCCTGATCGTGGCCGACGAGATTTCGCCCGACAGCTGCAGGCTGTGGGATATCGAGACGGGCCGCAAGCTCGACAAGGACGTGTTCCGCCGTGATCTGGGCTCTCTGACGGATGCCTACACGGAAGTCGCGCGGCGGTTGGGTGTGATGCCCAAGACCTCGACACCCATGACGAAACCGAAACTGATCAACTGACGGGTGCGTCGGGTTGAAGAACGTGGCAAACTGGCGAGAAGGACTTGGCCCATGAAAGCGCGGGTGCATGTGATGTTGAAGAACGGTGTTCTGGACCCGCAGGGCGAGGCAGTGCGCCATGCGCTGGGGGCGATGGGCTTTGACGGGGTCAAGGGCGTGCGCCAGGGCAAGGTGATCGAGCTCGATCTGGCCGAGGGCGCCACGAGGGCGGATGTCGAGCAGATGTGCGAGAAGCTGCTCGCCAACACGGTCATCGAGAGCTACTCGGTGGAGATCGCCTGATGCGCGCCGCCGTCGTCGTCTTCCCCGGCTCTAACTGCGACCGGGATCTGGCTGTCGCCTTCGCGCAGGCGGGCGCGGATGTGACCATGGTCTGGCACAAGGACAGCGCACTGCCACAGGGCGTTGATATCGTTGGAATTCCAGGTGGATTTTCCTACGGCGACTATCTGCGGTGCGGTGCGATTGCTGCGCAATCCCCGATCTGCCGGTCGGTCGCGGCGCATGCGGCACGCGGCGGTTACGTGCTGGGGGTGTGCAACGGGTTTCAGGTCCTGACGGAGACCGGGCTGCTGCCCGGCGCGCTGCTGCGCAATGCGGGGCTCAAGTACATCTGCAAGACTGTCGGGCTGCGGGTGGAGACGTCCGCCTCTGCGTTCACCGCGGGCTACAACGCTGGCGATGTGATCAATATTCCCATCGCGCATCACGACGGCAACTATTTCGCCGATGAACAGACCCTCGAGACGCTCAAGGGCGAGGACCGGGTCGCCTTCACCTATACCGAGAACCCCAACGGTGCGCAGGCTGACATCGCGGGGATCCTGTCGGAGAACCGGCGCGTGCTCGGCATGATGCCCCACCCCGAGCGGGCGGCGGACGCGGGCCATGGCGGAACGGACGGGGCGGCGCTCTTCCGCGCATTGGCGGGCGCGCTCACGACGGCCTGACTTGAGCGTAGCAGGCCCGCAGCGTATGCTGTGCACATGGATGACGAAAGCCGTTCCCCTGCAACGAACCCCTCATGGCAACCCGCCGCGATAAGCTGGCGGGTGCGCGTGGCGTTGCTGGCGCTGCTGATCCTCGCGGTTGCGGTGATATCGGTCACCAACCGCCTGCTGACCGACCGCTTCACCGAAAGCACGCGCAACCGCGCGGAGCTGCGCATCGCGCTCTATAACGGGAACCTTTTGGCGGAGCTGCGCCAGAACGCGATCGTGCCGCAACTGCTGGCGCGTGACCCCTCGCTCATCGCGGCGTTGGAGAGTGCGGATTACTCGCTCTCTACCCAGCGGCTCATCTCCTTTGTCGAGGAGATCGGCGCGGCCTCGCTGATGCTGTTCGACACCGACGGGCGCACGGTGGCCGCCACCGACCGCAACCGCATCGGTGCCTCGCACCGCTCTGACCCCTATTTCGTGGATGCGATCCGATCAAATGCCACGATTTTCAGTGTGATGCCGCAGGACGCTGGCAGCTACCGCTTCTTCTATTCGCGGCGGATCCAGAACGGCGGCACCACGGTGGGGGTCATCGCGGTGGAGGTGGACCTCAGGAAGTTCGAGCGCGCTTGGGCGGGGATCTCCGATGCGGTGATCGTGACCAACGGCAACGGCGAGATCCTGCTGGCGACCGAACCGCGCTGGCGCGGCAAGACCGAGGAGGAGGCGCTGGCCAATCAGACACCGCAGAGTGCGATCGAGCGGGCCATCAAGGCAACCTCCGACTGGGCCGCCCTGCCGCCCGATGCCTATGTGCAGGGCGAAGCCGTGATGCGCATGGAGCAGCGGGTCAATTTCCGCGGCTGGCGCATGGTCAGCTACACCACCTACGCGTCGGTGCGTGAGCGGGTGAACGGCGTGCTGGCGCTTGAGGTGATGGCCTTCGCCATCATGCTGGCGCTCGCGTTCTACTTCATGAGCCGCCGGACGGCCGGACGCGCGGCACTCTTCCAGCGCGAGTCCGCCGAGCTGCGCGCGCTCAACGCCGCCCTGCAGCGCGAAATCGCAGAGCGCAAGCGCGTGCAGGAAACGCTGGCCGTGGCCGAACAGACGCTGGAGCAGTCGAGCAAGCTCGCGGCGCTGGGCGAGATGTCGGCGGCGGTGAGCCATGAGCTCAACCAACCGCTGGCGGCGATGAAGACCTATCTGGCCGGTGCGCGCCTGCTGCTGCGGCGCAACCGCCCCGAGGAGGCGCTGAGCAGCTTTGGCCGCATCGACGACCTGATCGAGCGGATGGGCGCCATCACGCGCCAGCTCAAATCCTACGCCCGCAAGGGGCAGGAGGTGTTCTCGCCGGTCAACATGGCCGATGCGCTGGCCTCCTCGCTCTCGATGATGGAGCCGCAGCTGCGCCAGCGGCAGGTCCAGATCGTGCAGCATCTGCCGGATACGCCGGTTTACACGCTCGGCGACCGGATGCGGATCGAGCAGGTGCTGGTGAACCTGCTGCGCAACGCGCTGGATGCCACCAAATCCGAGCGGCTGCCACGCGTCGAAATCATCCTGAGCGCCGGAGAGACCGCGACCCTCACCGTGCGCGACAACGGGCCGGGCATCGAGGATCTCGATGCGCTCTTTGAGCCCTTCTATACGACCAAACAGCCCGGCGACGGTGTGGGCCTCGGCCTCGCCATCTCTTCCGGTATCGTGAGCGATCTGGGCGGGCGGCTGACGGCGCGCAACGGACAGGCGGGCGGCGCGGTTTTCGAGATGCAACTGCCGATATATGACGGCACCCATGAAACACAGGCGGCGGAGTAGAAAAGATGGCACAGGCGATGAAGATAGCGATTGTCGATGACGAGAAGGACATGCGCCAGTCGATCAGCCAATGGCTGGCCCTGTCTGGCTATGACACGGAGACGTTTCCGAGTGCGGAGGACGCGCTCAAGGTGTTGGGGCCCGATTATCCCGGTATCGTGATTTCCGACATCAAGATGCCCGGCATGGACGGGATGCAGTTCCTCAAGAAGTTGATGGGCAGCGACAGCGCGCTTCCGGTGATCATGATCACCGGCCACGGCGATGTGCCGATGGCGGTGGAGGCGATGCGCGTCGGCGCCTTCGATTTCCTCGAAAAGCCGTTCAACCCGGACCGCATGAGCGAGCTCGCCAAGAAAGCCACCGCGACACGGCGTCTGGTGATGGATAACCGACTGCTGCGCCGCGAGCTCAGCGATGGTGGGCAATTGATGAAAAAGCTCATCGGCCAGAGCCCCGTGATGGAGCGGCTGCGCGAGGACATCCTAGATCTGGGCCAGGCGGACGGCCATGTGCTGATCGACGGGGAGACGGGCACGGGCAAGACGCTCGTGGCGCATGCGCTGCATGCCGTGGGCAGCCGGGCGGGCAAAAAGTTCGTGCTGGTGAGCGCGTCGGCCTATGAGGAGACGGCACTGGCCAAGCGCCTCTTTGGCCCGATGCAGCCCGAAGATGCACAGCTGCCCGCCGTCGAGGAGGCCCGCGGCGGCACGCTGGTGCTGGAGGACGTCGAGGCGCTGAGCGAGACGCTGCAGGCGCGGCTGCTGTCGGTGATCAACGAGCAGGGGACGCCCGCGGAGACGCGGATCGTGGCGATCTCCAACCTGCAGGAAGCGGGGCGCACATCGGAGGACGTGCTGCGCTCGGATCTCTTCTACCGGCTGGCGGCGCTGCGCATCACCGTGCCGCCGCTGCGCCAGCGCGGCGAGGATATTCTGACGCTGTTCACGCGGCTGAGCGAGCAATTCGCCGATGAATACGGCTGCGAGGCGCCGCAGGTCACCGCGCAGGAGGCGGCGCAGCTGTTGCAAGCGCCCTGGCCGGGCAACGTGCGGCAGCTCATCAACGTCGCCGAACGGGCGGTCCTGCAGTCGCGGCGCGGCTCTGGTACCATCGCCTCGCTGCTGATGAGCGATCACGACGAGATGCAGCCGGTGATGACCACCGAAGGCAAGCCGCTCAAGGAATATGTGGAAGCTTTCGAGCGGATGCTGATCGACAACACCATGCGGCGCCACAAGGGCTCCATCTCGAGCGTGATGGACGAGCTCTGCCTGCCGCGCCGCACCCTCAACGAGAAGATGGCGAAGTATCAGCTGTCGCGCTCGGACTACCTCTGAGGCCGGTCCGCGCGCCAACCAGGCGGCGCGGGACAACGGCGCGTCCGCCCGTCGGTGGCGGCGTCGCGCGTCAGCCGGCGCCCATCTTGTAGAGCTGGGTTGCGTTTCCTTCGTCGTCGGTGCGGCACATCCAGCGTTCCTGGGTAGCGGGCACATCCATGATGTACTGGTTGATCTCGACGATGGGCAACGTGGTGTTCAGCTGCGCCGGGGCACCGGCCTGCTCGGACACCGCGCTGGCGCAGGTGCGGTTGGCGCGCGCATCGCGGCGCACATCGGGGTCCGAGTCGAACTCTGCCGGGTCACAGGCGGACAGGGCCAGGGCGGCCAGGGTGAGCATCAGGGCAGGGCGCGTCAAAATTCGCATATCGTCTCCTTGGGGGCATTCATGAGTGCCAGGCGCACCCTTGGTATCTTCGTGACGGACGGTAGCCAGAAACACCCGTGACGGCAACATGTCGCAGGGCCAATTCGAGCGGCGCGGCGCTGATCAATTTCCCTGCAATCGGCGGTTTTGCCACCAGCGGGTGTGATTGCCCATTGTGTTTGCCGCGCAGGTGCTCTTATCTATGGGGAGGGTATTGTGATGTCCTTGCGGACAGTTGCAGCCCACTGATGAGTTTCGCTGTTGCCTTGTGTCCTTGCCATGTTTCGCCATGTGCGTGTGCCTTGTGCAGCAGACCGATCGCGCCGGAAACGGCACTGAGACGCTGATGGATGTAGAGGGCCACACGCCTGATATGACACAGTTTTTAATGGATGCGCGGCGCGCCCCGGCAACAACCGGGCCTGTGACCCGCATCGGAGAAGAACCGCGATGACGCGCGCAAATGCTGGAACCAGTTTCGGGAGTGGCCTTCGGGGCCGCACCGCTGCGCCGTCGGATATCGCCCTGACAAGACACATATCGCACCGTTCAGCACCCCCCGGGAGGCTGGCGCGGTCGCGCCTGTGCAAAAGAGACCAATGCCTAAGAAAATGCTTATCGATGCCACCCACGCGGAGGAAACCCGCGTTGTCGTGGTCGACGGAAACAAAGTTGAAGAGTTCGATTTCGAATCCGAGAACAAACGCCAGCTTGCCGGCAACATCTATCTCGCCAAGGTAACGCGCGTAGAGCCGTCGCTGCAGGCGGCATTCGTGGATTACGGCGGCAACCGCCACGGCTTCCTCGCCTTCTCGGAGATCCATCCCGACTACTACCAGATCCCCGTAGCGGACCGTCAGGCGCTGCTCGCGGAGGAGCGGGCCTTTGCCGAGGCGCAGGCCGCCAAGGAAGAAGCGGAAGACAAGCCCGGTCGCCGGACACGCTCGCGCTCGCGCAAGCCCGCAGCGGCGGATGCGCAGGGCGACGATCCGCGCACATCCTCCGAGATTGACGGCATGGAAACCGTCGATTTCGATGACGAGGATGCGGAAATTTCGGATGACGAAGCTTCCTCGCCGATGGAGCGGGTAAAGGATACGCCTGTCGAGACGCCCGCAGAGGACGCCGAGGACGACACTGGCGTGGATGCCTCCGACAAGGATGACAGCATCGAATCCGTGGCCGAGGAGGATGACAGCGACGATATCCGTCCTGTCCGCAAACCCCGTGCGCGCCGCTACAAGATCCAGGAAGTGATCAAGGTCCGGCAGATCCTGCTCGTTCAGGTCGTAAAGGAGGAGCGTGGCAACAAGGGTGCAGCGCTCACAACTTACCTGTCGCTGGCGGGCCGCTACTGCGTGTTGATGCCCAACACAGCGCGCGGCGGCGGGATCAGCCGCAAGATCACCAACGCCGTGGATCGCAAGAAGCTCAAGGAGATCGCGCAGGAGATCGAGGTGCCGCAGGGTGCGGGCCTTATCGTGCGCACCGCAGGCGCCAAGCGGACCAAGGCCGAGATCAAGCGCGACTACGAATACCTGCAGCGCATGTGGGAGCAGGTCCGTGAACTCACGCTCAAATCCATCGCCCCTGCCAAAATTTACGAGGAAGGCGATCTGATCAAGCGGTCGATCCGCGACCTCTACAACCGCGACATCGACGAGGTGTTCGTGGACGGCGAGCGGGGCTACCGCATCGCCAAGGACTTCATGAAGATGATCATGCCGTCCCACGCCAAGAACGTGAAGCGCTACGAGGAAAACCTGCCGCTCTTCGCGCGCTACCAGGTCGAGGGATACCTCGCGGGGATGTTCAACCCCACGGTGCAACTGCCTTCGGGCGGCTATATCGTGATCGGCGTCACCGAGGCGCTGGTGGCGGTCGATGTGAACTCCGGTCGCGCGACCAAGGAGGGCAGCATCGAGCAGACGGCGCTCAAGACCAACCTCGAGGCCGCGGCGGAAGTCGCACGGCAGCTGCGCCTGCGCGATCTTGCGGGTCTCATCGTGATCGACTTCATCGACATGGATGAGCGCAAGAACAATGCCGCCGTCGAGAAGATGATGAAGGACAAGCTCAAGACCGACCGCGCGCGCATCCAGATCGGCCGCATATCGGGCTTTGGCCTGATGGAGATGTCGCGCCAGCGCCTGCGCCCCGGCATGATTGAGGCCACGACGCAGCCCTGTCATGCCTGCCACGGCACCGGGCTCATCCGCTCGGACGACAACCTGGCGCTCGCGATTCTGCGCACCATCGAGGAGGAGGGCACGCGCCGCCGGTCCCGCGAGGTGTTGATCAAGGCGCCTGTGGGCATAGCCAACTTCCTGATGAACCAAAAGCGCGAGCATATCGCCGCCATCGAGGGACGGTATGGCCTGAGTGTGCGGATCGAGGGCGATACCCATCTCGTCAGCCCCGATTTCTCCATGGAGAAGTTCAAGACAGCCACCCGCGTGGTGCAGCAGGTCGCCCATGTGGTCTCTGCCGACACGTCGCTGATGGACCAGATCGACGCCGCGGACGCGGCAGCGGCGGAAGCGGCGGAAGCGGCCGCCGCCGCGGCGGAGGAGCACGGCGAGGTGGCCGATGTGCCGACCCCCGCCGTCCCATCCGAGGCGCGCAGCCTTGACGACGGCGAGGAGAAGCCAAAGCGCAAGCGGCGTAGACGTCGGCGCAGCCGCGGTGGCCGCTCAAGCGGTGACGACACCGGAGCGGGCGATGAGGCCCGGAGCGACGACGCCGATGCGCAGGACGCATCCGAGCCATCAGACGAGGCAGCAGCCGAAGGTGCGGAAGAGACGCCCAAGCCCAAGTCCCGCAGCCGGTCACGCTCGCGCAAGCCGAAGGTAGAGGCTGAACCCACGCCTGCGGCCGAAACCGCTGGTGAAGACGCACAGGCGGCCGAGGAACCGGCGGCAGCGGAGGAACCGGCGGCAGCGGAGGAAGCGCCCAAAGCCAAGCCCAAGCGCACCCGCGCGCCGCGCAAGCCGAAAGCGCCGGTAGCCGAAGAAAGTGCTCCCGCAACTGAGGAAGCCAAGCCTGAGGCGGAAGCCGCGCCGGAGGCGGAAGCGACCCCTGAGGCGGAAGCGGATACCGCACCGGCGCCCAAGCCCAAGACCCCGCGCAAACCGCGCACCAGCACCAGGACCAAACCGGAGCCTGCTGTCGCTGCGGCGGATGCGGCTGGGCTGGTCGTGAAGGCGGAGCCCGAGTTCGAGCCGGAGAAAGAGCCCGAGGCCGAGACAGAGGCCGCGCCGGAAAAGGACAGCAAGCCACGCCGCAAGGGCTGGTGGTCGCTCGGACGCGGCTAGATCCGGCCGCCCCTGAACATCAAAAAAAGGCAGGCGCTGAGCCTGCCTTTTTTATTTGTCGCCTGCGATCTCCACTGCAAGGCGCAAAGCCATATCGGTGGTTAGCCGCCCGCCTTTTCAATCACATAGATCTGCACATCGCCGTCCTGCGCCGTCTCGACCAGCAGGTGACCCGCCTCGGCGCAGAAATGCGGCACGTCGATCACTGCCGCCGGATCATCGGCGCGCATGCGCAGCCGACCGCCCGCATCGAGCGCGGCCAGACGTTTACGCGCCTTCAGCACGGGTAGGGGGCACAGCAGCCCCGTCGCATCGAGTTCTTCCATCATGCCGCGAGATGTAGGCTGCATGTTACAGCCTGTCTACAACCTTGTGACATCGCGCCGCGTGACGCGGGCGCGAGGGCGGTATAGCTGTGGGGCATGTTTGGAATCGACCTCATCGACGCGAGCCTTGCGCCCGCCATGACCATCGCACTCGTGGCCGGGATCATCAGCTTCCTGTCGCCCTGCGTGCTGCCCATCGTGCCGCCGTATCTTGCGTATATGAGCGGGGTGAGCCTGAACGATATGGGATCCGAGCGCAGCGCGCGGCGCAAGGCGATCATCGCCGCGCTATTCTTCGTGATGGGGTTGAGCACGGTGTTCCTTCTGCTCGGCTTCACCGCGTCGGCCTTCGGCGCGTTCTTCCTGCAAAACCAGATCCTCTTCTCCCAGATCTCGGGCGTGGTGATCATCATCTTCGGCATCCATTTCCTCGGGATCTACCGCATCGGTTTTCTCGACCGCGAGGCGCGGATGGAGGCGGGGGACAAGGGCGGCTCGTCCTTTGGCGCCTACGTGCTGGGGCTGGCCTTCGCCTTTGGCTGGACGCCCTGCATCGGTCCACAGCTCGGCGCGATCCTGTCGCTGGCTGCATCGGAGGCATCGGTCTCCCGCGGCACGCTGCTGCTGGGGATCTACGCGCTCGGGCTCGGCATCCCCTTTCTGCTGGCGGCGATGTTCATGACCCGGGCGATGGGCGTGATGAACCGCCTCAAGAAGCACATGAAGGCGATCGAACGCGCGATGGGCGTGCTGCTGCTCATCGTCGGCATTGCCATGCTCACCGGCGCCTTCTCCACCTTCAGCTTCTGGCTGCTGGAGACCTTTCCGGCGCTTGGCGCGCTCGGCTGAGCCTAGGGCCTTACTTTGGCCGGAAAGCCGCGCTAGCATCGGGGCAAAACAACATGAGGCCCGAGCAGATCCATGGCTGCCCCCCACGCTACGGTCGCCCGTCGGCGGGTATTCTATATTCCCGGCTACGATCCCATCCATCCGCGCCGTTACCGGGAGCTGTACCGCAGTGAATCCGCGGCGCAGGCGGAGATTTCGGGCTATGGGATATCGTTGACCCAACGTCAGGGAAGCAAGCAATATGGTTGGAATGTCAAAGGGTTGACGGACGGCGCGCATGTGGATGCTTCGGTGGATGTGCTGGTCTGGTCCGACATCGTACGCAGCAGTATGGAGACGTCGATACCGGCGACCTACGCACAGCTCTTGCGCACGGCCTGGGTCTATGTCGGCTCCGGCGCGCTGTGGCGGTTGATGCGTCTGCGCAAGGGGCCGGTGATTGCAGCGCTCTATCCGGTCGCGATGCTGCTGGGACAGCTCATCATCTGCTATGTGGCCGCGCGGCTGACCTACCGGGCGTTCACGACGCTGACGGTGCCGCTCCTCGGCGCCGTCGGGCAGGTCGTAGGCGCGGTGGTGGCGGTGTGGCTCTTCGTCTGGCTCCTGCGCTGGTTCAAGGCCAAGGACGGCAAGCTCTTCGCCTATTACCTGATGCACGACTACGCCTATGGCGCGGCAACGCGCGGCGCGAACCCGCCCGCGCTCGAGGCGCGCATCGCGGAGTTCGTCGAGGCCATCGCCGATGCGTTGCGCGATGATGTGGACGAGGTGCTGGTCGTCGGCCATTCCTCAGGCGCCCATCTGGGTGTCTCGGTGCTCGCCGATTTGATCCGTGGCGGCAGGGTACCCGCGCAGGGTCCGGCTCTCGGCTTTCTCACGCTGGGTCAGGTGGTGCCGATGGTGTCTTTCCTTGAATACGCGCACCGCTTGCGCGCCGATCTGGCCTATCTGAGCCGCTCTGACGCGCTGACCTGGGTCGATGTGACGGCCCCCGGCGATGGCTGCGCCTTCGCGCTCTGCGATCCCGTCGCGGTGAGCGGCGTGGCGCCTGCGGACAAACGCTGGCCACTGGTCATCTCGGCGGCCTTCACGCAATCGCTCAGCCCGGCGCGCTGGAAGGCGCTGCGCTGGCGATTCTTCCGGCTGCATTTCCAGTATATGTGCGCCTTCGACCGGCCCCGCGACTATGACTACTTCCAGATCACCGCCGGGCCGCTGACGCTGGCGGAGCGCTTCCGCGACCGCCCGCCGTCGAGGTCGCGCATCGTGACGCCCGTCAACAAGTTCACGAGCGTCGCGCCGTGAGTTTGCCGCCCAAACCACCCAGCAGACCGGACAAGGTCTCGCTCTGGCGCTACGCGCGGCTGTTCCGGGCGGACATTCTCTCGGCCCAGCCTGCGCGGCTCTACCGCGCCTGGATGGCGGAGTTTCGCACGCCGTTCTTCCGCAGCTACCTGATCAACCAGCCCGACCTGGTGCAGCGCGTGCTGCGGGACCGGCCCGATGACTTCCCCAAATCCACCCGTGTAAACGAGGGGCTGCGCCCTTTGCTGGGCAATTCCGTCTTCGTCACCAATGGCGAGACGTGGAAGCGGCAGCGGCGCATCATCGACCCCGCGTTCGAAGGCGGGCGCCTGCGCGAGACCTTTCCGGCGATGTGGGAAGCGGCGGAGGCTGCGGCGGCGCGGCTGGTCCCGCATTTGGGCCGCGAAGTGGAGATCGAGGAGGTGACCAGCCATGCCGCCGCCGATGTGATCTTTCGCACGCTCTTTTCGCTGCCCATCGAGCATGAGGTGGCGCGCGAGGTCTTTGCGGAGTTCAGGGCCTATCAGCGCAGCCAGCCGATCCTGAACCTCGCGGCGCTGGTGCCGCTGCCGCGCTGGCTGCCGCGTCTCTTTCGCCGCGACACCACCCGCAGTGCGGCCCGCATCCGCAAGCTGATCACACAGCTCACGCAGGCGCGTGCGGAGGCGATTGCGGCGGGCACCGCGCCCAAAGATCTGGCGACCAAGATCATGACCACACCAGACCCGGAGACGGGCGCGCCCTTCACCACGCAAGAGATGGTCGATCAGGTCGCGATCTTCTTTCTGGCGGGCCATGAGACGAGTGCCTCGACGCTGGCCTGGGCGCTCTACCTCATGGCGCTCTACCCGGAGTGGCAGGAGCGGCTGGCGGCGGAGGCGCAGGCGCTCGAGAGTTGCGATTTCAGCGTGATGGGCAAATTGCGGCTGAGCCGGGACGTGTTTCGCGAGACGCTGCGCCTCTATCCGCCGGTGCCGATGATGGTGCGCGAGAACAGCTGCCCCGAGCGCATGCGCGCGCGCGACATCCGCAAGGGCTCGCAGCTGGTGATCAGCCCGTGGCACCTGCACCGGCACACGCGGCTCTGGGACAATCCCGATGGGTTCGACCCCGCGCGCTGGGGCACCGAAAACGGCAAGACCTGCGCGCGCGAGGCATTCATTCCGTTCAGCGCGGGTGCACGGGTCTGTCCCGGTGCGGGGTTTGCGATGATCGAGGGGCCGCTGATCCTGAGCCGGATCCTGCGGGACATCCGCGTGGAGGCCGGACCGGTGCCGGTGCCGGTGGCGCATCTGACCGTGCGGGCCCGCGACGGCATACGCCTCACCCTGCATCCGCGGGCACGATAAACGCGGCAAATCGTCTGGCGCAGCGACGGCGAAGCGACTAGAACGGGGCAAAGCAGATCACAGACAGGACAGCATCGCCCCATGAGCATCAAGGACGCACAACGCACCCGCATCGCAACCGGCAAAGGCTTCATCGCGGCGCTCGACCAGTCGGGCGGCTCCACGCCCAAGGCGCTGGCGCAATACGGGGTGCAACCGTCGGATTACGATGGCGAGGCCGAGATGTATGCCGCCGTGCATGCGATGCGCACGCGGATCATCCTCGCCGATGACTTCACGTCCGACAAGGTGCTCGGCGCGATCCTGTTCGAGCGTACCATGGACAGCGCCATCAACGGTAAACCCACCGCGCAGGTGCTCTGGGAAGACCGCGGCGTGGTGCCTTTCCTGAAGATCGACAAGGGCCTCGCGGAGCCGCACAACGGGGTGCAGATGCTCAAACCCATGCCCGATCTCGACGCGCTGCTGGCCAAGGCCAATGCGGCGGGCATTTTCGGCACGAAGGAGCGCTCGCTGATCCTCGAGGCCAACGCGGAGGGGATCGCCGCCGTCGTGGCCCAGCAGTTCGAGGTGGCGCGTCAGGTGGCGGACGCGGGTCTGGTGCCGATCGTCGAGCCGGAGGTGGACATCCACAGCGCCACCAAGGCCGAGGCAGAGGCAATGCTTGAGTCCGAAATCATGAAGCATCTGAACAACTTGCCGGATGACGTTGATGTCATACTCAAGCTGACGATCCCGAGCGTCGCCGGGCTCTATGACGCCGCGGCGGATCATCCGCGCGTGTTGCGGGTGGTCGCACTCTCGGGCGGCTATTCGACGGATGAGGCCTGCGATCTGCTTGGCCGGAACCACAAGATGATCGCGAGCTTCAGCCGTGCGCTCGCGGAGGGGTTGAGCGTCGATATGTCGGACGCGGCATTTAACGCAGCACTCGGCAGGAACATCGCCAAGATCTATGATGCTTCGGTGGCCTGAGGCGCCTGACTTCCGAAGGTTCCGGACCGACTATTTGAAATCCTGCTCATGGGGTCCCGCGCAACGGATAAGCCTGCGCAGGACGTGACCTGTGCGGGCGAATTTGGCGAAAAACACAGGCGATCCATGCGCCAGCAGAGTATTGCGGGAAGACGTGTTCCCTTCACCTACGGCTGCTTTGGTAAACGCTCTCTCAACGTCTCCAGCACATAGACACGGATGGCCGACGCGAGGCCGCTCTCCATCCCGCGGGCAGCATCAATTTCGGCCACCAACGCATTGATCGGCATGGACTTCTGTCGGGCGATCGCCCGCAGCTCTGTCCAGAACGGCGCCTCCAGCGAGATCGAGGTCCGATGCCCGTGCAAGGTCACCGAATGCTTGACGGGCCGGGCGTTCATGTCTCGCGTTTATGCGCTTCCAGATTGCGTGCGATCTGCTGCGCGCGCGCCTTGAGCGCTTCTTTCTGCGCCTTCGTCTGTCCGAACTTCACGCTGTTCTGGTCGGCCTGCGATTTACGGGCGGAGCGGTCGCGGTCCTTGCGGGCCTTGTTGAGGCTGATGGGGCTGTTCATTTTGGGCCAATCATGTTTTCGGGCCGCACCACGCGGTCGAATGTCTCTGCATCCACAAACCCGAGCGCGATCGCCTCCTCGCGGAGGGTCGTGCCGTTCTTATGGGCGGTCTTCGCCACCTTGGTGGCATTGTCATAGCCGATCTCGGGCGCCAGCGCCGTCACCAGCATCAGCGATTCGCGCATCAGCTTCTCGATCCGCACCGCATCCGCCTTGAGGTCCACGACGAGGTTGTCGGTGAAGGCGGAGGCCGCATCGCCCAGAAGCTGCATGGATTGCAACACGTTATAGGCCATCATGGGCTTGTAGACGTTGAGCTCGAAATGCCCCTGCGAGCCTGCAAAGCCCACGGCGGCATCATTGCCGAAGACATGGGCGCAGACCTGTGTGAGCGCTTCGCATTGCGTCGGGTTCACCTTGCCCGGCATGATAGAGGATCCGGGTTCGTTCTCGGGCAGGATCAACTCGCCGAGCCCACAGCGCGGGCCGGAGCCGAGCAGGCGGATGTCATTGGCGATCTTGAAGAGGGACGCGGCCACGGTCTTGAGGTGGCCCGAGATTTCCACCATGGCGTCATGGGCGGCGAGCGCTTCGAACTTGTTGGGCGCGGTGATGAAGGGCAGGCCGGAGATGCGCGCCATGTTGGCGGCCACCGTCTCGGCCCAGCCCTGCCGCGTGTTGAGGCCGGTGCCAACGGCCGTGCCGCCCTGCGCGAGTTCGTAGATCCGGCCGAGCCCGTCCTCGACGCGGACGATCGCCATGGCGACCTGATGCGTATAGCCGGAGAATTCCTGGCTCAGGGTGAGGGGGGTCGCGTCCTGCGTATGGGTGCGCCCGATCTTGATGATGCCGTCAAACTCCTCGACCTTCGCCTGCAGCGCCTTGTGCAGCTTGCGCAGGCCCGGCAGCAGCACGTCATGTGCTGTGCGCGCGGTGGCGATATGCATCGCCGTCGGAAAGGTATCGTTGGAGCTTTGCCCCATGTTGACATGATCGTTGGGGTGCACCGGGTCCTTGGAGCCGATCACACCGCCCATGATCTCGATCGCGCGGTTGGCGATGACCTCGTTGGCGTTCATGTTGGACTGCGTGCCCGATCCGGTCTGCCAGACCACAAGCGGGAAATTGTCGTCGAACTTGCCTTCCACGACCTCGCTTGCCGCTTGCACGATGGCCTTGCCGCGGTCTTCGTCGAGGGTGCCCTGTGCCATGTTGGCCTCCGCGCAGGCCTGCTTGATCACGCCGAGGGCGCGGACGATGGCGGTGGGCTGCTTTTCCCAGCCGATGGGGAAGTTGATGATGGACCGCTGGGTCTGTGCGCCCCAATACTTGTCTGCTGGCACTTCCAGGGGGCCAAAGCTGTCGGTCTCGGTACGGGTATCGGCCATCGGGGGCTCCTGCGGTAGGGATGTTGCGCCGCTTTTAGCGGCTGACGCCCCCCCGCGCTACCTCATGTTTTGCGAAAACTGTCGAGCGATACGATTTCGGCGTCTTTCGCGGGTTTCTCACCCGCAGGTGGTTGCTTTGCCTGCTTTCCCTTGGCCTTGGGAACCGGCGCCGGCAGCTTGCCGCCGGGGGTGTCCTTGGGTGTGGGTTTCGGCGCGGATTTTGCGCCCGCCTCGTCTTGCTGCTCAAAGCGCAGGCCGAATTCCACCGATGGGTCCACGAAGGTGCGGATCGCGTCATAAGGGATATAGAGCGGCTCCGGCGCATCGCCGAAATTGAGCGTGATCGAGAACCCCTCATCGGTGACCTCGAGCGCGTCATACCAGTGCTGCATCACCACCGTCATCTCGTCAGGATAGCGGTCCGAGAGCCAGTCGGCCAGTTCTGCATCGGGATGAGAGGTGTCGAAGGTGATGAAGAAGTGATGCGCCCCCGGCAGACCGTTGTCCGCCACGTCCAGCAGGACATTGCGGATCAGGCTGCGCATGGCATCATGCATGAGATTGCCATAGTCGATGGTGCGGCTCATGTCCTCTCCCCCGGATGTCACATGAAATCATCATAGGTGATTCCGGCCGGGATGAAAGGCCCCGCATCAGATGTGCGCCAGCGCCGCCTCCAACCCCAGGGCGCAGAGCGCCAAAAGCAGCATCGCGGGCACGAACCCCAGCCGCAAACGCAGCATCAGCACGGCTGCCAGCGCCGTCAGAATGAGCGCCGAGGGTGCAAGGCTCGACAGGTCGGGCAGGGGCAATGCCAGCCCCGGCACAGCACTCACCCTGGTGAAGATGACATGCACCGCGAACCACAGCGCCAGATTTGCGATCACACCGACCACCGCCGCCGTGATCGCCTGCAACGCGGAGGCGAGACGCGGCTGCGCGCTGAGCCGGTCCAGATAGGGACCGGCGAGGAAGATCCATAGAAAGCAGGGGGTGAACGTCACCCACAGCGCGAGCAGCCCCGCCGCGACTGCACCGGTGAGCCCGGATTGGGCAAAACCCGCGAGCAGCGCCACGAATTGCGTCACGAGGATGAGCGGCCCCGGGGTCGTCTCGGCCAGTCCGAGCGCGTCGATCATCTGTTGCGTGGTGATCCAGCCCAGATCGGTGACGACCGTCTGGGTCATGTACCCCAGCACCGCATAGGCGCCTCCGAAAGTCACCACCGCAAGCTTGGAGAAAAAGAGACCCAGTTGCAGCAGGAAGGCGTCATCCAGCGCCCAGACGACGACCAGAGGCGCCGCCCAGAGCGCGCCCCAGATGCAAAGCGTCTTCAGCGGTGCCGCCGAGATGGGAGCTTTCGGGGCGGGATCCACACTGGGTTGCGCGCGCACCATGCCCCAAAGCCCCGCCGCGAGGATAAGGGCCGGAAAAGGCACGCCCAGCACGAAGAGCGCCAGAAAGGACAAAAGGGCGATCACGCGGCCTTCGCGCCCGATGAGCGCCTTGCCCGCGACTTTCGTCAGGGCCTGAAACACCACCACGACGACGGCGGCCTTGACCCCCACGAATGCGGCCTGAACCAGCGGAAGCTGGCCGTAGGCGGCATAGAGCAGGGCCAGCACCGCGATCACCAGGGCGCCCGGCACCACGAAAAGCAGCCCCGCCAGCAGACCGCCCGCCGTGCCGCGCAGGCGCCACCCCGCATAGGTCGCAAGCTGCATCGCCTCCGGCCCCGGCAGCAGCATGCACAGGCTGAGCGCGCGCAGGTATGTCTGCTCGGATAGCCAGCTGCGCGCTTCTACCAGCTCGCGGTGCATGAGCGCGATCTGCGCGGCGGGCCCGCCGAACGACAGCACCCCGATGCGCCCGAACACGCGGGTCATCTCGCGCCACGAGGGGGGGCTCATGCGCCATGTCCCGCAGGCCAATCGTGCCCTTCATCCGTGCCGTCGCGCGCCCAGCGATAGAGCGCATCATAGAACGCCATGCCCGCCTCGAGCTGCGCGTTGTCATCGCGGTACTGCCGCGACAGGCCTACGGACAAGGCCAGCAGCCCGGCGGCTTGCGGGGCCAGATCATGGGTGTTGGTATCTGCGGCACGGATCACGGTCGCCATCCGCTGCAGCGCCTCCGTCTGCAGGCCGAACGCGTCCAGCATGGTGTCGAAGGTGCACAGCTCGTTCCTGTGCGACCAAAACACATCCGGCACGTCGAAGGGCGTCGCGCCGTAGCGATCGGCGACGCCCTGCACCTCGGCGGGGGAGACGAAGAGCACCCTAGCACGGGCATCGACAAAGCGGCGGATGAGCCACGGGCAGGCGATGCGGTCGATCTTGGGGCGGTGACGGGTGACCCAGAGGGTCGCACCGTCCACAGGCGGCGGCACCACGGCGGCAATGATGCGCGGCGCGCCGGGTAGATCGCGCCAGCCATGATTGCCGCCCTGCAGGTACTCCGCAGGCACCCCGTCCGCGCGCAGGTGTGCGGCCATCCCCTGGCTCAGCTTGAGCCCCTTCTGGCAGATCACGATACAAGCACGCCCCGCCAGCCGCAGCTTGAGGCCTGCGACATCGTCGTGCGGATGGCGGAATGCGCCGGGGATGAGAAACGGATCTTCGGCGAAATCGGGATCGGTCGAGATGTCGACGATCAGCGGGGCATCGAGCAAGCCGATCAGTCGCAGCAATTGGGCGGGAGATATTTCATGCGGGGCAGCCATGGCATGCATCCTTTTCGATTGGAAACATGCGAACCTCTGGCTGGCGCCTCACGGGGCGTTCGCAGATCGCTCCCCATGGCATCGCAATGGCATGGCGCGGCGGATCGGTCAAGCGAAGGGAGGGGAAAGTGCCGGATTCTGTTGCCAGGCTCCGGCGGGCCCCGCCTTACGTCGCTAAACGCAAGGACTTAGATTTCAATAGTTCCGGTCGCTTACGCGGCCATCGCCATTGGAGCACGATTGTCATTTGCAATTGTACATTTTACGCCGATAACGGTGGCAGTCAGCCGAGACAAAGCATAACCCCTTTAGACGTTCGTCGATCCTGTTTCGACCCCATGGTCCGCAAATGACGGATGTTTGGTGGAGTCGCCGGGTACCGCCCCCGGGTCCGAACCGCTTATTACGAGCGCGTTTATGTCCATAGTCCCGAAGGACAACTCATAAATAGCGCGCATGCGGCGCAGATTCAAGGGGCATGCCGCCTAGAGGTTGATGCCGAGGGCAACGATCGCAAATGCGAGCTCGGACCCGAAGAAGATCCATTTCAGCCGGGTACGCCCGTCGAGCAGCAGCGATGTGGCGCGGCCCAGCGCGCCACCGCCCCAGATGAAGCCGAGCATGGCGAAGGACGCAGGCGTCGCCAGCAGCAAGGCACCCACGCCTGCGACCACGAAAAGCGCACCGGAGGCGGCGCGCACCTCGGATTTGCCCATGGTCGAGCCGGCATCGCTCAGGTCGAGCTTACCCATGGTGTAGCCCGGCATGAGCCAGCCGAGCATGCCAAAGCCGATGGTGAGAAGGGCGAGGGCCCAGTTGATCAGGGTGACGATGTCCATTCTATGCTCCGAAGTCTGCCGCTCCTTGCCGGGGCGGTGTGGGGTGGCGGTCGGGGGTTAACCCGCGACCCGCAGTCTGGTTGCACGCTATCGGCTTGCGTGTCGTCTCAGTCCCGCGCGGCGCGCGCGGCGAACACACCGGCACCGAGGGTCTGCGTCTCAACCTCAAGGGCCGTGAGGCCTGCGTTCACGGCGGCGCCATCGCGCGCCTCCGCAGCGTCCGCGATGACGCTGTGCAGATCCACGATGCGGGCACGGTCGCGGGCGCTGAAGGTGATCATGTTCATCAGCGGCTGCATCGCCTCGACCGCCCCGGCAAGCTGGTAGGACAGCACCGGATTGGCGGCACCATCCACCAGCGCGCGGTGGAAGGCCACATCGGAGGCGCAGAAGGCCTCGTCCGTCAGTCCCGGCTGCGCCTGGCGGTGGATCTCGGCGCGCATCGCGGCCAGATGATCGGCACTGCGACGCTGCGCGCTCAGGTCGGCGCAGGACCGCTCGAGGGCGAAGCGCGCCTCGCAGGCGGTCTCGAAGCTCACCGCGTTCATCGACAGCAGCAGCGTGGAGGTGGTGATCTGCTGGGCGTATGCTTCCTCGAAGTTTATGCGGTTGACGAAGGCACCGCCCGTCGCGCCGCGCTGCGTCCGGATCAGCGATTGCGCCGCCAGCCGCTTGAGCGCCTCGCGCACGGTGGGGCGGGACACGGCGAACTGCTCGGCAAGCTCCGCCTCTGACGGCAGGCGCTGGTCCACCAGAAGGCGGCCCGCGATGATTTCATCGCGGATGGCGGCGGCGATCTGTGCGGAGAGATCGGCGGTATTCTTGGGATCAATTTTCATATGTCAGACATTTACAATTTGGCAAAACTCTAATTGTCTGACATTAGATTCGCAACAAGCGACCGTACCCGCGAGACCCACATGCCGCATCTTCTTCGCTCCACGCTCTGGCTCGGCTTTTTCGGCCTGATCCTGGCGGCGTGGTGGATGATGGTCTCGATGAGCACCTCCATGGGTCTCGATGTGCTGGGCCGTCCCGATGCGATGGCGGAGGCGATGCGCCGGATGGACCCGCGCATGGACATGGAAATGCCGATGGCCGAATTCGGTCCGCTGGTGACCATGTGGGCGGCGATGATGGCGGCGATGATGCTGCCCACGCTGGTGCCCACGCTGCGCGCCTACGAGGATCTGATCATCAGCGCCAACGGCACACGCGCAGGCTGGCTCGGAGTGGTCGCAGGGTACTTTGCCGTATGGTTGGGGTTCGCGGTGCTGCTGGCGGGGGCGCAGCTTTTGCTTCTCTTCGGCGGCGTGATCGACATGCTGGGCATCGCCACGTCGCGCTGGTTCGCCGCCGCTTTGCTGCTGGCGGTGGGTCTGTTCCAGTTCACCCGCGCAAAGGAGATCTGCCACGGCGCCTGTCACAGCCCCGCGATGTATTTCCTCGGCCATTGGAAGACCGGCCTTGGCGGCGGGCTGCGCATGGGGCTCGGCCTCGGCGCGTACTGCGTCGGTTGCTGCTGGGGATTCATGGCGTTAGGGTTCGCGGGCGGGGTGATGAACCTTGCCTGGATGGGCCTCGCCACGCTCTTCATGGTGCTGGAAAAGCTGCCGCAGATCGGCCACTATGTGAGCAAACCGATGGGCGTGGTCCTGATCTTCGGCGCGGTTGTCGTGGCGGGCTGGCCGCTGATTATAAAATAATAACGGGAGGATAAGATGGGTAACAGAGAGATGACGCCGGCCGATTGGGCGATCAAGGGGGAGCTGTTTCTCAACTGCTCCTGCGAGTTGTTCTGCCCCTGCGTGGTGAGCCTTGGCGCCCATCCGCCCACGGAAGGGCATTGCCACGCCTGGATGGCCATCGCGATCAACGCGGGGCATTTCGAGGGCGAGGATATCGGCGGGCTGAACGTCGGCCTGCTCGTCGACATACCGGGGCGTATGGGAGAGGGCAACTGGCGCGTCGGCGCATATGTGGACGAGCGCGCCAGCGACGCGGCTTACGACGGTCTGCTGCAGATCTTCTCCGGCGCTGCGGGCGGTACAACCGGGCTCTTCACCATGCTCGTCTCCGAGATCATCGGGGCGGAGCGCGCGCCCGTCGAGATCATCCGCGACGGCAAGAAGCGCGCCATCAAGATCGGCCGCAAGATCAGCGGCGAAATCGAGATGTTGGAGGGCGCCAAGCCTGACCACCCGGTGATGATCAGCAATTCCAAATACTGGATGGGCCCCGACATCATCGCCGCCGTCGGCACCCGCTCCAAGGTGCGCGATTATGGCAGGGTCTGGGATTTCGGCGGTAAGTCGGCAGAGATCTGCCCGATCGACTGGAAAGGTGCCGCAGCGTGATCCAGAAGGAGTATGTCGTGCAGATGGCGCGATATAATGCTTGGCAGAACAACCAGTTGCGCGACATTCTCAAGACCATGGACTTCAAGGAACTGACCACCGATCGCGGTGCCTTTTTCGGGTCCATCTTCGGCACGCTGAACCACATGCTGTGGGGCGACATGATGTGGATGAGCCGCTGGTGCAGTGACGTGCCCAAGCCCGGATTGTCCGGCGCGGACAGCCCGCGGCTGACGCCGACCTACGGTGTTTGGGATGCGGAGCGCTTCAGGCTCGATGGCCGGATCCGCATCTGGGCCGAGACGCTGTCGAACGTCGAATTGCGAAGCGACCTCAGCTGGTTTTCCGGCGCTACAAACCGACACCTCACGCGGCCGATGGCGGTCTGCGTGGTCCATATGTTCAACCACCAGACCCACCACCGGGGGCAGGTCAGCCAGATGCTGAAGGCCCTCGGGGCGACCCCGCCGGTGTCGGATCTGATTTTCATGCCAGAGGATGCTTGATGGCCCTTATCTCCGAAACACGGCGCCTGCGCCGGACCCCGTTCTCCGAAGGCGTGGAGGCAGCCGGCGTGCAGGCCTATACGGTCTACAACCGGATGCTGCTGCCCACGGTCTTCAAGAGCATCGAGGAGGACTATCATCACCTCAAGAACGCGGTGCAGGTCTGGGACGTCGCCTGCGAGCGGCAGGTGGAGTTGCGCGGCCCCGATGCCGCGCGCCTGATGCAGATGCTCACGCCCCGCGATCTGCGCGGCATGCTGCCGGGCCGGTGCTTCTACGTGCCCATCGTGGATGAGACGGGCGGCATGCTCAACGATCCGGTCTGCGTGAAGCTCGCCGAGGACCGCTGGTGGATTTCCATCGCGGACAGCGATCTGCTGCTCTGGGTGAAGGGCATCGCCAACGGCTACCGGCTCGACGTGCTGGTGGATGAACCTGACGTGAGCCCGCTCGCCGTGCAGGGACCCAAAGCGGACGATCTGATGGCGCGGGTGTTCGGCGATGCGGTGCGGGATGTGCGCTTCTTCCGCTTCGGCATGTTCGATTTCGAGGGCCGCAGCATGGCCGTCGCGCGCTCGGGCTACTCCAAGCAGGGCGGCTTCGAGATCTACGTGGACGGCAGCGACAAGGGCATGCCGCTGTGGAACGCGCTGATGGAGGCGGGCCGCGATCTGGATGTGCGCGCGGGCTGTCCCAACGGGATCGAGCGGGTGGAGAGCGGCTTGCTGAGCTATGGCAACGACATGACCGACGACAACACGCCGCATGAGTGCGGCCTTGGCAAGTTCTGCGACACCCAGACGGCGATCGGCTGCATCGGGCGCGATGCGCTGCTGCGGGTGGCCAAGGAGGGGCCGGTCCAGCAGATCCGCGCGATCGAGATTGCGGGCGCGCCTGTGCCGCGCTGCAACATGGTCTGGCCGCTGATGGCGGGTGCCAAACAGGTGGGGCAAGTGACCTCCGCCGCGTGGTCGCCCGACTTCAAGACCAACGTGGCCATCGGCATGGTGCGCATGACGCATTGGGACGAGGGCACGCAGCTGCGCGTGGAGACGCCGGAAGGCGCGCGCGATGCGATGGTCCGCGAGGCATTCTGGGCCTAGGGTCCCGCTTGGGCCCCGGCCACTAGAGGGTTCGGGACCGGGAGAGATAGACGATTGTGCTGCGCGATCCATGAGAGGCGCGCGGCGAGATTTAAATGGTGCTTTGGCGCCGG
Source organism: uncultured Alphaproteobacteria bacterium (assembly GCA_963703195.1). Taxonomy (GTDB): domain Bacteria; phylum Pseudomonadota; class Alphaproteobacteria; order Rhodobacterales; family Rhodobacteraceae; genus Sulfitobacter. Next base: position 726,372 of record OY969797.1, read on the forward strand.
AAGGAGAGACCATGTTCGATGCATTGATTGTGACCAAGGACGATGAAGGCAAGACTTCTGCGGCGATCACCCAGATTTCCGTCGATGACCTGCCCGAGGGCGAGGTGCTGGTGGCGGTGGAATACACCACCGTCAACTACAAGGACGGGCTGTGCATGAGCCCCGGTGGCGGCGGTCTGGTGCGCAACTATCCGCATGTGCCGGGCATTGATTTCGCGGGCACGGTAGAGGCCTCCTCGGACGACCGCTACAAGGTAGGCGACAAGGTCGTGCTGACCGGCTGGCGCGTGGGCGAGGCCCATTGGGGCGGCTACGCGCAAAAGGCGCAGGTCAGGGCTGACTGGCTGGTGCCGCTGCCCAAAGGGCTCGATACGCGGCAGGCGATGGCGGTAGGCACGGCCGGTTTCACGTCGATGCTTTCGGTGATGGCGCTTGAGGATCATGGCATCAAGTCGGGTCCGGTTCTGGTGACCGGTGCGGCGGGCGGGGTCGGCTCCGTCGCGGTGGCGATCCTTGCAGCACTTGGCCACAAGGTCGCCGGGGTGACCGGGCGTCCCGAGACGGCGGATTACCTCACCTCCCTCGGCGCGACGCAGATCGTTGCGCGCGAAGAACTGGCCGAGACGGTCAAGCGCCCGCTCGAGGGTGAGACATGGGGCGGCTGCGTCGATGCGGTGGGCGGTGCGATGCTCGCCCGCGTCCTCGGTCAGATGCAATACGGCGCCTCCGTCGCGGCGGTGGGTCTGGCGGGCGGCGCGGCCCTGCCTGCAACGGTCATCCCGTTTCTTCTGCGCGGCGTGAACCTGCTGGGGATCGATTCAGTGATGCAGCCCTATGAAAACCGCCTGCGCGCCTGGGAGCGGATCGCAAAGGATCTGCCGATGGACAAACTCGAGGCGATCGTGGTGCCCGCAACGCTGAAGGATCTGCCCAAACTCACCGCCGATATCCTCAAGGGTCAGGTGAAGGGCCGCGTCGTGGTCGACGTGAACGGGTGAGCCCGCGCAGCTGCCCTGTCCCGCAAGGCGCGCTGCTGCAGCGCTATGTGGGGCAGGGGGCGAGCTATACCGATTGCTATGTGACAGACGTCGCGCGGCAGGTGACGCTGCGCGACTTCGTCACCGCGTTCTACTGCACGCGCCTGTTCCGCGCGGAGCGTTTCGTGCTCGGCCTCGCGCTGCGCAGCGCTATCCGCGACAGTGACATCGCCGGGCTCTGGGACGCGGGCGGACGCTTTGCCGTCTGGGAGGTCGAAGAACGGACGCCGGACGCGCTGCTGCTGTGCGACACCACCGGGCAAACCCGCTCCTGGTTCGCCGTGGAGGCCGCGGCGGGCATGGCGACACGGCTCTATTTCGGCTCGGCGGTCGTGGCACCGCAGGGCGCGCCCTTGCCGGTGTTGGCGCGCCTCAGCCTCCCGCTGCACCGGGTCTATTCCAGGGCGCTGCTGGCGCGGGCCGCGGCGGCGCTGATGCACTCCTGAGCACGCGGGCCGGGGCTTCCGACCGCACACGCCCTTGCAAACAGCTGATTCCAAACCCGCAAATTAGCTTTCATCATGGTCCATGCGCCCTTAGGCTCGTGGGATTAGAAAATTAGGAGGTACGACGCTCATGGCACTCAAACCACCCCTCATGCACTTGCCGATCAAGACGGCGGTCAGCGGCTTTTACAAGGGATTTGCGCGCTCCGTCACGGTGACGGCAAAGGTGCTGGTCGGCGCGCTCATCATCTGGGCCGTCGCATTTCCGGAGCAGGCGGCAGGCGTCCTATCGGGCATCAACGCGATGATCCTCGCCACCTTCAACTACTGGTACGTCTTCGTCATGGCGTTCTTCGTCGCGGTCTGCCTGATCCTCGCGATCTGGCCCGCATCGGGCCGGCTCAAGCTCGGACATCCCGAGGATGAGCCGGAATTCACCAACTTCTCATGGTTTTCGATGATGTTCGGCGCGGGCATCGGCATCGGCATGTTGACCTTCGCCACCGCCGAGCCGCTCTATCACTGGGCCTCGAACCCCTCCACCATTCAGGGGTTTACCGAAGGCAGCTCAGCGGGCAGCGTGCGCGACGCCTATGTGTGGTCCTTCACCCATTGGGGCATCGCCGCCTGGTCGGCCTATGCCATCGTCGGGTTGAGCCTTGCGTATTTCTCCTATCGCCGCGATCTGCCGCTCACGATCCGCTCGGCGCTGACGCCGATCTTCGGGCGCAGCCTGTCGGGTCCGCTGGGCCATATCGTCGATGTCGTCGCGGTTGTGGCGACGGTTCTTGGCGTATCGCAGACGCTGGGCTTCGGCGTCGAGCAGTTCATCTCGGGGCTGAGCCGGATCGGCTTTGGCGACTGGCTCTACACCGCGGGCGATGACGGGGCGCAGTCCATGTCGATTGCGGCGATCGTGGTCGCGCTCGTGGTGATCATGGGGGCCTCGACGCTCTCGGCGCTGTCGGGTGTGGGCAAGGGCATCAAGTGGCTCTCCAACATCAACATGGGGCTGAGCTTCTTCATCCTGACGTTCTTCCTGATCTTCGGCTCGACCTTCTTCGGCCTGCAGGCATTGGTTCTGGGTGTCTGGGACTACCTGATCTCGATCCCCGGCAACATCTTCACGGTCTGGAACGCTGATGGCGTAGAGGGATCCGTCGCGACCCAGCTCAACGGCTGGCAGGGTGGCTGGACCATCTTCTACTGGGCTTGGTGGATCGCCTTTGCGCCCTTCGTGGGCGTGTTCCTCGCGCGGATCTCGCGCGGGCGCACGGTGCGCGAATACGTGCTGGGCGCGATCATCATTCCGGCGATGATGTGCTTTGTGTGGTTCGCCATCGTGGGCGGCACCGCGATCGACCTCGAACTCAACGGCAACGCCGACGGTGCGATCACCGGCGCGGGCCAGTCCGACCAGCTCTTTGCGATGCTGGCCGTGATGCTTGAGCCGACGCTGGCCTGGCTGATGTCGATGGTGGTGGTGGTGCTGCTGCTGACCTACCTTGTGACGTCGGCGGATTCGGCCGTGCTGATCATCAACACGATCAATGCCGCCGGGGACGAAGGGCCCAAGGCACGCCCCCACATCATCTTCTGGGGCGTGGCGCTGGCGCTGGTGGTGGGCGGTCTGATCATCGCGGGCGGTCTGGGCGCGATCCAGACGGCGATGGTGATCGGGGCGCTGCCCTTCAGCCTGGTGATGGCCCTCATGGGGCTTTCTGTCCTCAAAGCGATCTGGCGCGATGGCCAGCGCGAGAAGGCGGGCGTTGCCGCGACGTCCCAGCAGGTCGAGGCGGCGAACGCACCTGCGCAATAGCGCACCCTGCGCAAGCCAGGACAATGCCCCGCAGCATCCGCTGCGGGGCATTTTGCGTTTGACGGGCGGGCAACGGTGCTGGATCGTGGCGCCATGACATTGGACATTGATTTCGTGCGCCGCCAGTTTCCCGCCTTTGCGGAGCCGTCCCTGCAGGGGCAGGCCTTTTTCGAGAACGCGGGCGGCTCCTATACCTGCGGGGCGGTGATCGACCGGCTCACGCGGTTCTATACCCAGCGCAAGGTGCAGCCCTATGCGCCCTATGCCGCCTCCGTTCTTGGCGGGGCGGAGATGGACGAGGCGCGCGAGCGTCTGGCAGCGCTTTTGGGGGTGGAGACGGATGAGCTCTCCTTCGGGCCCTCCACGACGCAGAATACATACGTGCTGGCACAGGCATTCGCGCAGATGATGCAGCCGGGTGAGGCCATCGTGGTCACCAATCAGGACCATGAGGCCAACAGCGGCCCCTGGCGCAGGCTGGCGGAGCGCGGCATCGAGGTGCGCGAGTGGAAGATCGACCCCGACAGCGGCCTGCTGGATCCGGATACGCTGGAGGATCTGCTGGACGATACCGTGCGGCTGGTGTGTTTCCCGCATTGCTCCAACGTGGTGGGCGCGGTCAACCCGGTCACGGAGATCACGGCGCTGGCCCATGCGGCGGGGGCGTTCGTCTGCGTCGACGGTGTATCCTACGCGCCGCACGGCTTTGTCGATGTGGGCGCGCTGGGGCCTGATATCTATCTCTTCTCCGCCTACAAGACCTACGGGCCGCATCAGGGGCTGATGGTGATCCGCCGCGCGCTCGGCGCGCTCCTGCCGAACCAGGGGCATCATTTCAACGCGGGCACGCTCTACAAGCGGTTCACGCCCGCGGGCCCCGATCATGCGCAGGTGGCTGCCTGTGCGGGGATGGCCGATTACGTCGATGCGCTTCATGCACATCACGCCGCGGCACCGGCGGGCCCTGCGGCCCGCGGCGCTGTGGTGCATGATCTGATGCGCGCGCATGAAACGGTTCTGCTGCAACAGCTTCTGGATGCGGTCAAGGGGCGCAATGCGGTGCGGCTGATCGGGCCGGACCGCGCGGAGGGGCGCGCACCCACCGTGGCTTTGGCGCTGAACCGGCCGGGTGAGGCGGCGGCACGCGATCTGGCGGCTCACGGCATCATGGCGGGGGGCGGTGATTTCTACGCTGGTCGCGCGCTCGGGGCGATGGGCGTGGATCCTGCGCACGGCGTGCTGCGGCTGAGCTTCACGCATTACACCTCCCAGACGGAGATGGACCAGCTTCTGAACGCGCTGGATGATGTTTTGTGAAACCTTTGCCTTGAACGCGCCGTGTCTGTCCTAAGTGTTCAACCGACGACCAAAGAAGGCAGGCACATTGCACGACACATCCCCCATACTGGTCTGGCTGCGCCGTGACCTGCGGCTGAGCGACCATCCAGCGCTGCATGCGGCGGCCCAGACGGGCCGTCCCATGATCCCCGTCTTTATCCGTGACGGTCAGGTCGACGCCCTCGGTGCAGCACCCAAGTACCGCCTCGGGCTGGGGCTGGAGCATTTCGCGCAAAGCCTTGCGGGGAAAGGCAGCCGGTTGATCCTGCGGCGTGGTCCGGCGCTCGAGACATTGCAAAAGCTCATCGGGGAGACCGGCGCCGGTGCGGTCTACTGGACGCGCCTCTATGGCCCCGACGAGACGGGGCGCGACGCGCAGATCAAGGAAACGCTCAAGGACGACGGGCTGGACGCGAGATCCTTCGGCGGGCACCTGATGTTCGAGCCCTGGACGGTCGAGACCAAGACCGGCGGCTACTACAAGGTCTACACGCCCTTCTGGCGGGCGGTGCAGGGGCGCGATGTGGATGCCCCGCTGCCGACGCCCGCATCGCTGGCGGCACCCGAAGACTGGCCCGCCTCCGACGATCTGGCGGGTTGGCGGCTGGATGCGCAGATGCGGCGCGGCGCATCGGTCGTGCGCCCCTTCGTGCAATTGGGCGAGGAGGCGGCGCAGGGGCGGCTCGGCGCCTTCATGGCCCATAAAGTCGCCGATTATGACACCACTCGCGATCTGCCCGGCGTGGACGGCACCTCGGCGCTGAGCGAGAACCTGTCGCTCGGGGAGATCAGCGCGCACCAATGCTGGCACGCAGGCCAGCGCGCGCTGGAGGAGGGCAAGGCAGGCGCGCAGACCTTCCTCAAGGAACTGGTATGGCGCGAGTTCGCGTATCATCTCATGCACCACACGCCGCATATCCTCGAGCGGAACTGGCGCGAGGAGTGGGAGGGGTTCGACTGGAATGAGGACGAGCGCCGCGCGGAAGTTAAGGCATGGAAGCAAGGCCGCACCGGCGTGCCCTTCGTGGATGCCGCCATGCGCGAGATGTACGTGACGGGCCGCATGCACAACCGGGGCCGCATGATCGTGGCGAGCTATCTGACCAAGCATCTGCTGTGCCACTGGCGCATCGGGCAGAAGTGGTTCGAGGAGTGCCTGATCGACTGGGATCCGGCGAGCAATGCGATGGGCTGGCAGTGGGCTGCGGGCTCCGGCCCGGACGCAACGCCCTACTTCCGTGTCTTCAATCCGGTTACCCAACTCGACAAATTCGACAAGAACCGCGATTATGCGGACCGCTGGATCGCCGAGGGTCACAGCGACCCACACGCCGATGCGCTGGCATATTTCGACGCGATCCCGAAGCATTGGAACATGGCCGCAGACGATCCCTATCCGGAGGCGATCGTCGATATGGCAGCGGGCCGCAAACGCGCGCTGGACGCCTATGCAAACAAGCCGTTTTAGTGTTTCCCATTCCGAATTTCACAAGTAAACAACCGGTTAAGCCGCCGTATAGGGACATAAGATGATCTTGACGACAACCGAAGGGCAGAAGGATCTGCCGCGCTATTTTGCAAGGGTGATGGGCATGGCCTCATCGCTGCGCTTTGGCCGGATCGACTTCATCCTGCCCGATGGCCGCCATTTCCGCGCCGAGGGGCCGAACCCCGGCCCGATGGCAGAGTTGCACGTTCACAACCCTGATCTTTTTGCCCGTCTCATCCGCGAGGGCGATCTGGGCTTTTGCGATGCCTATCTCGATGGCTGGTGGAGCACGCCGGACCTGCAGGCCTTCATGGACTTCATCCATGCCGACAACGAGGACGTCTATGACGGCTTCCCCGGCATGGGCCTCGTGCGCGCGTTTGAGCAACTGCGCTTCTGGCTGCAGCGCAATTCACGCGGGCAGGCGCGCAAGAACATTTCCTACCACTATGATTTGGGCAATGATTTCTATGGTCTGTGGCTCGACGATACGATGAGCTATTCCAGCGCGATCTTCCGCGATCCGCAGCAGAGCATGGAAGCGGCCCAGATCGAGAAGTACAAGTCCATGGTCGACGAGATGGGCGCACAGCCCGGAGATCACGTGCTCGAGATCGGCTGTGGCTGGGGCGGTTTTGCCGAATATGCCGCTGCCGAGCGGGGGCTGCGCGTGACCTGCCTCACGATCAGCGAGGAGCAGTTCAAGTACGCCGTGGGACGTATTGAAAAAGCGGGACTTTCGGACAAGGTGACCTTCAAGCTTCAGGATTACCGCGACGAGAAGGGCATTTACGATGGCATCGTCAGCATCGAGATGTTCGAGGCAGTGGGCGAGCAGTACTGGCCGATCTATTTCGAGACGGTGCGCGAACGGCTCAAGCCCGGCAAGACGGCCACCTTCCAGATCATCACCGTGGCGCACCGCCGCTGGAAGGTCTACAAGCGCGGCGTCGATTTCATCCAGAAGTACATCTTTCCCGGCGGCATGCTGCCCAGCCCCGTGGTGCTGCGCGAGCAGATCGAGAAGGCAGGCCTCGCGGTCGAGAAATCGGTGGAGTTCGGCAAGAGCTACGATATCACCCTGCGCCGCTGGCACGAGACGTTCAACCTTAAGTGGGATCAGATCGCGGCCATGGGTTTCGACGAGCGCTTCCGCAGGATGTGGAATTTTTACCTCACTTCCTGTGCTGCGACATTTGACAGTGGAAATTGTGACGTGACGCAGATTACGGTACGCAAACCGGGCTGATCCCGGCGAGACGTATCGAAGGAAGCGCATATGCCCACAGCAGCACGCCTTGTCGCGGCGATCCTGATGGCCTGCCTCGGGTGGATCCTGTCCGATCTGATCCGGCCGATGCTGCCCGAGGGCACGCCGTTCGGGCGTTTCAACGAAATAAACGCGTTCATCGGGCTTTGTGTCGGCTGGGTCGTCGTCGGCAGCCGAGCCGGACGGGGCTTCGTGCCGGGGATCAACAACGGGCTGACCGGCACGGCGGTCCTGTTCATCTGGGGCCTCGCGGTCCATTCGTCCTATGAGATGTTCCGCCTGTCCATGCGCAACCGCTATGACGGACCGATGGAGGCGATCACCGGGATTTTCGTCATCGCGGCCGAGTTCGGCGTGTTGATCTTCAAGCCGTCGGTGCTGTTCCCCGCGCTGATCGGCGCGCTGATCATCGGGCTCGCCGCGGATTACGCCGCCAACCGCTGGCGCTAGGGCGTGGCGACAGACCTGTTTTTCTACGGCACGCTGCGGCATCCCGGCTTACTGGAGATCGTTCTGGGCGCGGCACCACAGCCGTCGCAGATACACGCAGCGTCACTGCCGGGCTACGCCGTTCACGCCGTTGCCGAAGGCCCGTTCCCCATGCTGGTGCAGCAGGAGGGCGCGCGCGCTGCCGGGCTGCGCATCAGCGGGCTCACGCCGGCGCAGATCGCGCGGCTAGACTTCTACGAAGGCGGGTTTGGCTATGATCTCGTGGATGTGACCCTGCAGGACGGGCGTGCGGCGCAGGTCTATCTCTGTTCGCCCGACAGGTGGCAGAGGCACGGCGCGTGGGATTTCGACGCATGGGCCGCGCAATGGGCGCAGATGTCGTGCCATGCCGCGCGCGAGGTGATGGCGCATATGGGCAAGCTCAGCCGCGACGCGGTGGCGCAGATCTTTCCGCAGATCCGCGCGCGTGCATGGTCGCGTGTGCTGGGAAGTAGGTCGCAGTCGGGACAGGGCGTTTTCGCGGGCACGGTCGAGGTCAGCGACCGGCGCCGCGCCTATACCGGCTATTTCGGAATGGACGAGCTTCGCCTGCGCCATGCACATTTCGACGGGACGATGTCCGAGCCGCTGGAGCGGTCGGTGTTCATCGCCGGGGATGCCGCACTCGTGCTGCCTTATGACCCTGTGCGCGACCGCGTGCTGCTGGTCGAGCAGATCCGCATGGGGCCGCTGGGGCGGGGTGATCCCGAGATGTGGCAGTTTGAGCCCATCGCGGGCCGCGTAGATCCCGGCGAGGAGGCCGAGGTCACCGCACGGCGCGAGGCGCGCGAGGAGGCGGGACTGGAGCTCGGCGCGCTGGAGGTGGTGGCGCGCGGCTACGCCAGCCCGGGGGAATTCGACGGCGTATTTTCATATCTTCGTAGGCATGGCCGAGCTGCCCGACAGCGCGGAGGGTATCGGCGGGTTGGCGAGCGAGGGTGAGAATATCCGCGCAAGGGTGCTGAGTTTCGGGGATTTCATCGCCATGGCGGAGCGGCAGAGCCTCGCCAATACGCCCACGGCCCTGCTGGCCTATTGGCTCGCGCATCACCGAAGCAGGTTGAGGTCCTGAGGCGGCATCGCTAAACGTGGGACCCAGCAACAAATGAGGTCTGAAGATGCATGTCGCGCGCGATTTGGAACACGCCGTGGGCAATACGCCCCTGATCAAACTGCGCGCCGCCAGCGCCGCCACGGGATGCGAGATCTACGGCAAGGCGGAGTTCATGAACCCCGGCCAGTCGGTCAAGGACCGCGCCGCGCTCTACATCATCCGTGACGCGGTCGCGCGCGGCGATCTCAAGCCCGGCGGCACCATCGTTGAGGGGACGGCCGGTAACACCGGAATCGGTCTGGCGCTGGTCGGCGCCTCGATGGGGTTCAAATCGGTCATCGTGATCCCCGAGACGCAATCGGAGGAGAAAAAGCAGATGCTGCGCCTTGCGGGCGCGGAACTCGTGCAGGTGCCCGCCGCCCCCTACCGCAACCCCAACAACTTCGTGCGCTATTCCGAGCGGCTGGCGAAAGCGCTGGCGCCCAGCAGCAACGAGGGCGTGATCTGGGCCAACCAGTTCGACAATATCGCCAACCGTCAGGCCCATGTCGAGACGACGGGCCCCGAGATCTGGGAGCAGACGGGCGGCAAGGTAGATGGCTTCATCTGCGCGGTGGGTTCGGGCGGTACGCTCGCGGGGACGGCGATGGTGCTGCAGCCCAAGGGGGTGAAGATCGGCATCGCCGACCCCGACGGCGCCGCGCTCTACAGCTACTACACCAAGGGCGAGCTGGCGATGGAGGGTAGCTCGATCGCAGAAGGCATCGGGCAGGTGCGCATCACCCGCAACCTCGAAGGCTTCAAACCCGATTTCGCCTATAACATCCCGGACGCCGAAGCGCTGCCGATCGTGTTCGACATGCTGGAGCATGAGGGCATCTGCCTCGGTGCCTCCTCAGGCGTCAACATCGCCGGTGCGATCCGGATGGCCCGCGAGATGGGTCCGGGCCACACCATCGTGACCATTCTGTGCGACTACGGCACGCGCTACCAATCCAAACTCTTCAACCCCGACTTCCTGCGCGAAAAGGGCCTGCCGGTCCCCGGCTGGCTCGAGCGGGAGGCGGCAGATCTGCCAACGGTGTTCGAGGACGTATGATCCGTCGCCTGTCAGGATCGCTGGCGCGGCTGCTGCCGCTCATCGGCGCGCTGTGGCTCATCTGCGCGGGGGCTTTCGCGCAGGAGCTGCCCGCTGTCGACCTGGAGCAGTGGGACCGCCTTGCCGCGCGCGCCGAAGCGGCGGTGGACGATCCGGACACCACGGACGAGACGCTGGAGGAGCTGCGCCGGCAACTGGTGGACTACCGCTCGGAGTTCGACGCGTCCCTGGGGCTCAACTCGTCGCGCATCGCCAGTCTGCGCGACCAGATCGCGCTGCTGGGCGAGCCGCCGGCCGAGGCCGACGCCGCACCGGAAGCCGCCGATGTCGCCGCCACGCGTCAAGAGCTCGAGGCGCAGCTGGCCACGCTCACCGCACCCGTGCAGGTCGCGCAGAGTGCATTCACCAGGGCTGACGGGCTGGTGGCGGAAATCGACACCATCCTGCGCAACCGGCAGGCCGAGGAGCTGCTGGAGTTGGCGCCGTCGCCCCTAAACCCGGTGCACTGGCCTGCGTCACTGGAGGCGCTGAGCAGTGCGATCTCGAAGCTCTGGGTGAACACGACCCCCGAGGAAGCGCTGGCCCGCAACACTGAGCTGCGCCGCAACCTGCCGATTATCCTGCTGTCCTCGCTGGCGGGGCTGGTGCTGATCCTGCGCGGGCGGCGCTGGTCCAAGATCATCGTGGGCAAGCTGCGCGAGCGGGGCACGCGCGGCCTGGGGATCTGGCGCTTCGTGGTGTCCTTGCTGCGCATCGCCTTCCCGCTGCTGGGTCTGGCGCTGCTGTCCTACGCTGCACGCACCACCGGCTATCTGGGGGCGCGGGGCGACGAGCTGGCGCTGCTCATTCCGGTGCTGGGCGGGGTCATGCTCGGCTTTCGCTGGGTGGCCGATCAGGTCTTCGCCCGCGAGGATGAGGAGGCGCTGCTGGAGCTGAGCCCCCGCGACCGCGCGGAGGCGCGTTTTCTGGTCAGCGGCATCACGGTCCTGCTGATCTTCAACCTGTTGCTGCTCAACATTGTCGAGCTTGACGACGGCACGGTTCTGACCAAGACGACGGTGACCTTTCCGTTCACGGTGCTGATCTCCTACGCGCTCTACCGGATGGGCCGGTTGCTGCGCCACTACGGCGCCGAGACGCCAGCGCCGGAAGAGGGGGAGATCACCCGCACCAGCACGCTTGGCAGGATGGTGCGTGGGCTCGGGACCGTATCCATCGCCGTGGCCGTGGCAGCGCCGCTGCTGCAGGCGGCGGGCTATTATAACGCGAGCGCCGCGCTGATGCACCCCACGGTGCTCACCCTCGTGATCCTCGGGCTGGTGCTGGCGCTGCAGCGGTTCAGCGCGGATGTCTACGGCTCCGTGTCGGGGCAGGGCAAGTTGGCGCGCGAGGCGCTGCTGCCGATTTTCTTCGGGATGGTGCTGCTGCTTGTGGCGATGCCGGCACTGGCGCTCGTCTGGGGCGCGCGGCTGTCCGACCTGACGGAGATCTGGGCCGCCTTCAGCCGCGGCTTCGCCATCGGGGGCACCCGTATCTCGCCCACCGATTTCCTGACGTTCGCGATCATCTTCACGTTTGGCTATCTCGCCACCCGCCTCGCGCAGGGCGCGCTCAAGACCAATGTGCTGCCCAAGACGCGGATCGACAAGGGCGGCCAGAACGCCATCGTCTCTGGGCTGGGCTATGTCGGTATTTTCCTTGCGGCACTTGCGGCGATCACGGGGGCGGGTATCGACCTCAGCGCCTTGCGATCGTCGCGGGGGCGCTGTCGGTCGGGATCGGCTTCGGCCTGCAGAACATCGTGTCCAACTTCGTCTCCGGCATCATCCTGCTGATCGAACGACCGATCTCCGAGGGCGACTGGATCGAGGTGAGCGGCGGGCAGATGGGCTATGTGCGCGACATCTCGGTGCGCTCCACCCGGATCGAGACTTTCGACCGCACCGACGTGATCGTGCCCAACGCCGATCTGGTCAGCGGGACGGTGACGAACTACACCCGCGGCAACACGGTCGGCCGGGTGATCATCCCAGTCGGCGTGGCCTACGGCACCGATACCCGCCGGGTCGAAGACGATCCTGAGGGAGATCGCCAACGCGCAGCCCATGGCGCTGGCCGATCCGGCACCGAGCATCCTTTTCATGAGTTTCGGGGCGACGTTCGCTCGATTTCGAGATCCGGATGTTCCTGCGCGACGTGAATTGGATGATGTCGGTCAAGAGCGACGTGAACCACGCCATCGCCAAACGCTTCGCCGAGGAAGGGATCGAGATCCCGTTTCCACAGCAGGACCTCTGGCTGCGCAATCCCGAGGCGCTGCGTACAACGCCTGAGCACAAGGAGCCGCTGCGAAACACGGCCGGCGGGGCAGCCGGTGCCTGCGGGCGATGCGGCAAAGGGAGAGGGCGACAAATGACCAAGGCGCTGTTTCTGGAGGATCCATACCAGCGCGAGGCGCCCGGACGGGTCAGCGCCCATACCGCCGAGGGCGGCGTCGTGCTCGACGCCATGCATTTTCTACCCCACAGGGCGGCGGCCAGCCCGGCGACAGCGGCTGGATCGAATGGGACGGCAGGCGCCTGTCAGTCGCCACGGCGGTGAAGGGGAGGGCGGCGCAGATCGTGCTGGTCCCCGCAGAGCCTGCCGCCCTGCCGCCCGTGGGTGCGCATCTGGTGCAGCATCTCGATTGGGACCGCCGGCACCGGCACATGCGCGTGCATACGGCGCTGCACCTGCTGTCGGTCGCCGTGCCCTTCGGTGTGACCGGCGGAGCGATTTCGGCGGGCACGGACGGCTTGACTTCGACATGCCCGACGCGCCGGAGGACCGCGATGCGCATTGAAGACGCGGCTCAACGGGTTTGTCGAGACCGATGCCCGCGTCAGCGATGGCTGGATCACCGCAGGCCGAACTCGATGCGGCGCCCGAACTGGTCAAGACGATGGCCGTCAAGCCGCCGCGCGGCGCAGGCGAGGTGCGCCTGGTTCGGATCGGTGAGGCGAACGACTGGATCGACCTGCAGCCCTGCGGCGGCACCCATGTGGCCCGCACCGGCGAGATCGGCGCGCTGCGTCTGGGCAAGATCGAGAAGAAGGGCCGCATGAACCGCCGCGATCTACCTGCATCTGGACGGCTGAGCGAATGCGCGGTCGCGCCCGATTTCGGGCTTGCGCACCCGCGACCCCACTTGCTAAAGACCCCCCACGGACAGGTGGCCGAGTGGTCGAAGGCGCACGCCTGGAAAGTGTGTAGGCGGGAGACCGTCTCCAGGGTTCGAATCCCTGTCTGTCCGCCATAAATCATTTAAATAAATGGATAATTCACTTGTACGGTATTTTATTGCCGATGTAGTGACAGTTTTCGTGCGATGGTTTCAGGGTGCCCACATTCTTTCTGTCACGCGTTTGTGAAGATTATGAGGGCCGATCATGGACGAAAGAACGCTTAACAGCGAATTGGAAGCTGGAAACTACAAGCTTCCGCTGGCACCCATACACCGCGAAGCGATGCTGGACCTTGTTCTTGCATGGGGAACGCTTGACGGCGCTCTAGCGATGCTTTTGGCGCGTGTGATGGAAGTTCCATATCACGAAGCCGCCGACACTATCGGCAAGCAAAGCGGTTCGGGCAAACTCGCCGAAATGATCCGCCTAATCAAACAGCGTGATTCTGCGGAAGAAGCTATCAAGTTCATAAAGAAGCACAAAAAGCTCTATGAACGCCATTCTAAGCCAAGGAACAAGATAGCCCACGGCCATTGCGCCGGGTATCTTTTGGCTGACGAAAACTTCGTCGTGTTCGCTTTATTTGAAAGAACGGGTGAAGAAGGCTTGACCGTTGACGCCGTTCCTATCGAAGAAATGCAACGTGCAACTAAATGGGGCGAAGCACTTGCAACGTTCATCCTCAAAACTCTCAATCGGCTTGATAGCGAAGACGAATAAAGAGGGCCCCCGAAGCATCGCTGCAAATGGGGGCCATCAGGCTTCCAAGTGGCCAAAGGAAGATCATTAGAAACAGGCTGCACGGATTGCCACAATCAAGCGGTCGGCGTCGGGGTCAATGCCTCTTGCAACAGCCGCTTGGCGCAAGGTCTGCCCGTCGTGGGTCCGGTCTTGGACAAAGTCATAGGATCCCGCTGCCCGGCAGGGTCTTGCGGAGCAAGATCCCGAGAGGGGGACATGGTTCGGACGCTCCGGTCGGAACCGGACGCAGGAGCCGTCCGTTGCCCGGCAGGGCATTGCATAGCAATGTCCCGATAGGGTTTCAGCCAAAGCGGCCCTTCTTGGGCTGTTCTTGCGGGACTTCAGCCCTTCCTGCCGCCAAATCCGTTCGACGCGCTTGTGATATACATGCCAGCCGCTGTTGTTCAGCATTCCGGTGATCACGCGGTACCCCCTCTCGGCAGATTGCTTCGCAACCGCCTGCCGGGCAAGGCATAGCGCCCATACTCTTCCGCAAAAGCGGTAATATCCTCGGTCAGCCGTGCCTCGTCCGGCAGAACACTGGGCACTTTGCGCTCCGTCGAGCGATGCTGACCCAACGTGCGGCAAACCCTGCGCTCGGAAACACTAAGGGTTTGGCGCACATGCTCGATACATTGTCTGCAGCGGGAAGGGCTAAGAAGTTTCCCCGCGCAGCCTCGGCTAGGATCATCTTGTCCAGCGTCAGATCCGACATGGCACGGCGGAGCCGAGTGTTCTCTGTCTCCAACTCATTCAGCCGTTTGAGCTGATCGCGGCTCATGCCGCAATACTCCCTGCGCGACCGATAGTAGGTCTGAACCGTCACGCCGATCTGCCGCATGGCCTCCTGAACGGATTTGCCTTGGCCTTGCAGCACTTCAACTTGTCGCAGCTTCAGCACGATATCCTCGGGCTTTTCTCGGCTGCCAGCCATCTCATCGTCCTCCTAAAAACGGGATAATTCTATCTCAAAAAGTGGACCACCTCAGTGGGCGCATTCCAGCAGGGGGGCCCGGCGCTTCGCCGCTCGAGCGCTTCGCTACCTGTCGGCCAGATACCGGTTCTGTAGGTCGTGGGTGTGGGTCTGCTCCTGCAACCCAGCTACCATATTTGATTTCGGGCTTAATCCCTCAGAGTATTGGTACGACAGAGCCAAGGCGCGCCGGTTTGCTATCAAATCGCAGGAACCCCGATCACCACCGGATGCAGAAACAGCAACGCCACAAATCCCGCAACACCGGCAATGAGACGCGCGGTCGCGCTGGCCCACGACATAGGGCTATGGATCAGTCGGGCGTTTTCAACGGCGGCATTCAGATCACGCCATCGCCCGGCGCCCATCTCGCGTTGTTTGCGACGATTTATCAATGCGCGGCCCGCGATGGCAAAGCCACCCAGAACACCGAACAAGATCACATGCGCGAGATCGCCGTTCGGCAAGAGATGCACCCCCGCCCATAGCGCCAAAGCAGACAAAACAGGGTGCCGCGTGACGCGCACGATACCGGGGCGCGCGGAATCAAAGCGGTCGTTTCGCGCCCCGCCAAAGGAAAATGGATTGGGCCGGGCGATGGAGGATGCAAGGATCAGGCACACGATCAGCATGCCCGCATGCGCAACATGCCGGTGCCAATCCGTTTGCGGCCAAAGCTCGACATAGGGGGCTTTGCCCGCTGCCCAGATCAGCAATGCCAACATGCCAACAGACAGGATCGAATAACCGATCGCAAATCCACGATGGCCGATCCTCGCGGTGATCCATGATGTGACGTGCGGTCGAACCGGAACAGAGTGGGTGGCGAAAAACAGCGCGAATATGCCGACATAGCCTAACCAGGTCATGACGCTTTCTCTGGTTTCCGGCGTAGGAGCGCAGGTCCATACCCCATGACAAAGCCCGCAAATGCCACAATCCACAGGATGCCGGATAGGTAGCTCATTTCCAGCCACAAAGGTGTGCAAAGCCGCGCCAGAACCGCGCCGAACAGGCACAAGTAGATGACGACGGTGATCCGGTTCGCCGTCAGCTCTTGTCCGGTGTGCCCCAGCGTGGCGCGTGTCATCACGGCTAATGTCATCGCGCCGATTGCCCCTGCCATCCACAAATGCTGTGCCCCTGCCGTACCGGGATTGCCGATCAGTTGATCGAGGCCCAAGGCAAATGCGCCCGCCGGGATGAACAGGTAAGCGACATGCAGCACCCAGACGAGGGGTTCGCTGAGTGTGTGATGCCCCTGCCAACGCAGCAGGCGCGCCAGGTGCAGCAAGCCAAAGAGGAAAAGGACAATGCCTGTCAGTCTCTCGATAGGTTGCGTGACCCAGAGGGCCAGAACCACGATGCTCGACAGCAGAACGATTTTGTCAAACCGCTGCATAGGCGGTGCGGGGCGCGCAGGGTTGTCGGTGCGGGCCAGCCAGTTGCGGGTAAAGGACGGGATGATCCGTCCACCGATCACCGCGATCATCATCACAGTCGTCGCAAGACCAAGGCGCAAGCCGATCCCTCCCGCCGCATAGTCACCGCGCAGTGCCTCAAAGTGAAACAGGCCATTGGCCAGCATGAACACCGCCAACATCGCCAGCACGACCAGATTACGCCAATTCTTGCCCGCCACGATCTCGCGCAGGATCACGCCGACCAGAACCAGGGGGAAGGCCAGATCGACAACAGGTGCGAGCGCGACAGGCAACAGGGCGGAAAAGAACACTGCGATCCGGCCGAGGGCCCACAGGGTGAACAATGCGGCCAACCGCCATCCAACGATCGGCAGACGCCCGGTCCAGTTGGGCACCGCCGTCAGCAGGAAACCTGCCAGCACCGCGCCCAGATACCCGAACAGGAATTCATGCGCGTGCCATGACACGCGATCAAATCGCGTCGGAAGATCCATCGCGCCCGTCAGCGCCGCCAGCCAGATCAGCATCGCCAGAACGACCCAGAGGGCCCCGAACAGAAAGAAGGGTCGAAACCCGTAGCTGAAGAGCGCAGGCCCCCGCCATGCGCGCATCTGCTCTGCCGATGTACTCGCCATTAGCGGTCTCCGATCGTGGTGCGCAGTGTCTTGAGGACCGTCCCGTCCTCGGAACAGGTCAGGCGCACTTTCTGTGTGCCGTGAAGGAATGTCAGACGTATCCGGCCTGCATCCTCATCCACGCCGATCTCGAAGCGCGTGGTGATCTCTTTCGCGCGCATCTTGGCCTGTACTTCGGCCTCGCTCAGGCCCAGCAGGTCTGCCAGGTCTTTCGCATCCACGATGGGCTGGCCGTCTTTCATCTCGATTTTCATGTCTCTGGCGTCCTGTCTGCAACATCCATCAGGTGTCGGATATGGCGGGCAAAATACCACGTGGCGGGCGCGCCGATAAGACACCCAAGCGCAATTGACCAGGCGGTGGACGCGACAGGGCCGCCCACCCAGCTCAAGATCAGCGAGGCGAAAAAAACGTTCACCGCGGCTGCACCTGACCCAAAGGGATAAAGGGCCATTGCGATCCGCACGGTGGACCAGCCCGGCTTTGGTGATGCGGCTTGGTTCATCTGCGCGACACCAGCCGCTGCACCACGATCATCGCCGCAACGAGCGCGAGACAGGCCAGCGCATACCAGAGCTCGGCGGTGGCCGATTGCGCCTGAGGGATCGGGCGGTCGAACCCTTCGGCAAGAACGGGTGAGGTCGTGAGGCTTGCGAGGATGAGCGTGATGAGGCTGCGCATGTCAGGTCTCCTGTGTCAGGGTGCGGTAGATGTCCGGCAACGCCTTTGTCAGGCGTTCCGGGTTGGGCAACAGGGTAAAGCCACCGCGTCCGAAAATGCGGGCGAACCAGTCTTGCCCGTCTTCGTCGATGATGATGCCGTGCAGGCTTTGCCCCGCATTGCGGGCTTCGCGCACGGCCATGTGGCTGTCCTCGATCCCGTGCTGGCCTTCGTAGTGGTCAAGGTCATTGGGTTTGCCATCGGTCAGTACGATCAACAGCTTGCGCGCGCTGGGTTCTTCGGCCAATTGCGCGCTGACATGGCGGATCGCGGTGCCAAGGCGGGTGTAGTGGCCCGGCTTCAACGCCCCGATATTGGCGGTGATGTCGGGCGACATCGGGTCCTTGAACGCCTTGCAGCGGGTCAGGAACACCCGGTCGCGGCGGAGCGAGGAAAAGCCCCAGATGGCCAGCCGGTCACCCGCCGCGTCAATCCCGCCCGCCAGGGCGGCCATGGCCTCGCGTGCCACCTCGATCACCGAGGTGTCGCCGATTGCCGCTTCGGTCGAGCGGGACGTGTCGATCAGGAACGCGACGGACAGGTCTCGTTCGGTCTGGCGCGCGGATTGCCAGATGCGATCCGACCCACGCCCTGTCGCCAGCAGATCAGCGCGGGCAGTCAGCAGCGCGTCCAGATCAAGCTCGGTGCCATCAACCTGACGCGGTTGCAGAATGCGACGCGGGCGCAAAGCCTCAAACTGGCGGCGCACCTCGCGCATCCGACGTTCGTTTGGAACGAATGGCGCGCCGTCTGGTGCCGCGGGCGCATCGAGTACGCGGCAATGGTCGGCCGTGTAGCTGCGGGACCGGTGGTTCCACTCGGGGTAGGTGTGTTCTGCGGCCAACGCTTCGTGATCCGCATCGGCGGGCGACAGGTCGAGATGCAGGCGCAGACGGGTCGCCGCCTTTCGGTCCTGTTTCGACAGGGTGATCTCGTCGTGATCGTCGGCGGCCTTCTGGGCATTCTCGTCGTCGTCATCATCGACGCTGCGGTTGATGTTCATCGCTTCGACCCAGGACAGGATCGATTCGAAGCGGTGGATGATGAAGCTGTCCTTGCGGTTGTTCTGGTCGTGATCCTTGCGCTTGCCCAGCTTGCGCGTGGTGTGCGCGGCATTGGGAGGCGGTGTCGCCGGATCGGCCTGTTCGTCGTCTGCCGCCATGCCCGAGCCGGGGTGCGCGAAGCGCAGCCAGATCGGGACAGGGGCGATTGGCATATACCCACGCGATGCAGGTTGCGGTGCCAATACCGGCGAGCCGCCACACAGCTGATCGCGGATGGCAGCTTCCAGCGCGGCCTCTTGTGATGGGCGCAAGACCTCGGACCTGGCCGCAACACAGGCTTGCGACATTTCGGTATAGGCTCGCCGCAAGCCGGGACAGGCCGCATAGGCCGCATCCCCGGCCACGGCATTTGCACGGATCTGCGCGCAATCCTGCGCGGGCGCATCCTGCGGAAAATCAAGCTTTGACATATCCACAAGTGCCGCCGACGCGGTCAGCCAGAAATAGGCCGCCCGGTTCAGCGCGGGATCGGGAAACGCTGCGATGAACGGCGGCAAGGCAAGCCGCTCACCATCGAAATGCGCGACCCACTCATGATCCCGGTCCGCCCCCAGCTTGCGGCGCATGGGCTGACGGTGCCTGACCAGCGTGGCCGCTGCCTCGGACAGCTCCACCCCCGGTGCACCGCCGAGCGAGCGGAACAGCACCGTCAGGCTGGGACGGACCGATGCAAGCGACACGGCGGCTTCGGGATAGGACACATGCGCGCCGATCCCGCTGGCGATCTCGTGCCAGATATTGCCGACGGTCTCTTCGGGCTCCATGAGGTCGAGCAGGTGCATGGCTCTTATCCGTAGATGGTCGAGATCAGGTCGCGCAGGGCAAGCTGCACATCGGGCTCATCGCTGAGCGGCTCGATCACCGCCGCCTCGAGCGCCTGATCGACACCCATGCCACCGGACATCAACGTGGCGGCATAGATCAGCAGGCGGGTCGAGACACCCTCTTCGAGGTCCATCCCGGACAGCCTGCGGATATGCCCCGCCAACCGCACCAGCGGTGCGACGCGACCGGGTTCGAGGCGGCTTTCCTGCGCTACGACGGCGATCTCTATCTCGGGGTCGGGGAAGTCGAACGAGATCGACAGGAACCGCTGTCGCGTCGATGGTTTGAGCCGCTTGAGCACGCTCTGGTAGCCTGGGTTGTAGCTGGCCACCAACATGAAGTCTTTGGGCGCCACCAGTTCCTCACCCGTGCGGTCGATCATGAGCGTGCGCCGCGTGTCGGTGAGCGGGTGCACCACGACCGTCACGTCCTTGCGGGCCTCCACCACCTCGTCGAGATAGCAGATCCCACCTTCGCGCACGGCGCGGGTGAGCGGCCCGTCGACCCAGACGGTTTCCCCGCCCTTGAGCAGGTAGCGGCCGATAAGGTCCGCCGCCGACAGGTCGTCATGGCAGGCCACGGTGTAGAGCGGTTTGCCCAGCTTTGCCGCCATATGTTCGACGAACCGGGTCTTGCCGCAACCGGTCGGCCCCTTCAGAAGAAGGGGCAGACCGTTGTCATAAGCCGCCTCGAACAGACCGCATTCGCGTCCCGTAGGCTGATAGAAGGGCAGGCTTGGCGTGACTTGCAGGTTCATGGCTTATTCTCCAGGTACGGGGTGAGCGGGGCCGGGCGCGATGATCTCTTTCTTGCGGATCACGAGCATGGAGTAGATGAACAGGATCGCACCGATCACGACGGCAAGACCGGCCCCCCAGCGCATCAGGTAGAAGATCGACAGGCTCTCCTGCACGTCCATGTAATAGTCACCAACCACCCGCTGCATGTGGGTCTGTATGGTGCCCGCAAAGGTCAGCACGAAGGTCATGAACGCCATGCCGCCGGTCATCAGCCAGAAGCTGGCCATGTTGAGCACCTGGTTGTAGGGCGCGCGTTGGCGCAGCATCGGCATCGCGTAACTGATGATCGCAAGGTTAAGCGCGACATACGCACCGTAGAAGGCAAGGTGCCCGTGCGCGGCGGTGATCTGCGTGCCGTGGCTGTAGAAGTTGACCCCGTGCAGCGTGTGCAGGAAGCCCCAGACACCCGCGCCGAAGAAGGCGACGGTGGAGGACCCGAGCGACCACAAAAGCGCGGCCTTGTTGGGGTGGTTCTTGCGCCCTTTCCAGACCATGACGAAAGCGAAGGACATCATCAGGAAGAAGGGGATCACTTCGAAGGTGGAGAAGATGCTACCGACCCATTGCCAGTAGCCCGGCAGGCCGATCCAGTAGAAGTGGTGCCCGGTGCCGAGGATGCCGCTGAAGAGCGCGGTGGCGACGATGACGTAGAGCCATTTTTCAACCACCTCGCGGTCGACGCCGGTCAGCTTGAGCAGCAGGAAGGCGAGGATCGCTGCCATCACCAACTCCCAGGTCGCCTCGACCCAGAGGTGCACGACAAACCACCAGTACATCTTGTCCAGCGACAGGTTGTCGGGGTTGATGAAGGCAAACACCCACAAGAGCGATAAGAGCCAAAGGCCCATCAGCAGCACGTTGGTGATTGCGGTCTTCTTGCCCGCAAGCACCGTCATGGAGATGTTGAGCAGAAAGATCAGCGCACCGACCAGGATGCCGAACTTGACCCAGAGCGGTTGTTCCAGAAATTCGCGCCCGCCGTGGATGCCGACAAGGTAGCTGCCGACAGCGCCAAGCGTGCCGACGATGAAGATGATGAGCTGTAGATAGGCCAGCTTCGGTGACCAAATCTCGCGCTCCGATTCCTCGGGGATCAGGAAATAGGCCGCGCCGAAAAAGCCCAGCAGCAGCCAGACAATCAGCGCATTGGTATGGATCATGCGGATCACGTTGAACGGCAGGATTTCCGACAGGAAATTGGGCGAGACATAGATCCAGCCCGCAAGCAATCCGCCCAGCACCTGAATGCCGAAGAGCGCCATGGCGGCGAGGAAGTACCAGTAGGCGACCCGTTGCGATTGATATTTCATTGTATCGCCTCCTTATCCTGCGTTGTTGGGCGGCCAGCCCTGTGTGTCTGTCTGATCGGCCCACCGCAGGAACTCTGCGAGACCACGAATGTCTTCTTCGGTAAAATCGTAGCGGGGCATCTGACGGCGGCCTTCGATCCCGCTGGGCTGTGCTTCGATCCAGCCCTGAAGCGCCTCGAACGCCGCCTCCGGGTCATCCTGCACACCCCAGCGGGTCATCACATTGCCAACCTCGGGCGCGAAATACGCGCCTTCGCCATGCAGGCTGTGGCAGTTGATGCAGGAGTTTTCCTCCCAGATGTGTTTGCCGTGAATGACCGCCTCGCTCAGCGGCATACCGGCGGTCGACACGTTCACGATGTATCGGTGTGAATGGACGGTCATCGCCACAAAGACCACGACGAAGAAGATCGAGCCTCCGTAGAAGATGTTGCGCGCCCGCGATTTGGTCAGAAACTCAGCCATGTTGCGGCCTCCTTGAACTCGGGATGGCCTTTTCTACGGTCAGGGCAGGTGGCGAAGTTTGCGCCAGCGCAACGTTTGACGAGATTGGGGCCATAGAGTGGACCTGGAAAGGAGCACCCCATGCGTCCCCTCAACCTCGACGATCCGGACTTGCCGTTGGCGGATCTGATGACGGAATGGCCACAGACGATCCCCGTCTTTGTCCGGCACAGAATGCTATGCGTCGGGTGCCTCGTCAGCCCGTTTCATACGGTCGCTGACGCCTGCGCCGAATACCATCTCGATCGGCGTGTGTTTCTGGACGAATTGATGACGGCCGCCGGTCTGGTGTGACCCGGATCAGGACTGGCTCAGCAAGACCAGCGCATGAGGATCGCACACCGTGATGCGCTTGCGCTTGCTTTGAACAAGCCCCTGCTTTTCCCAACCGCTGAGAAGGCGGCTGACCGTATGCAGCGTGGTCGCGGTGAGTTCGGACAGGTCTTGCCGGGTGATCGGAAAATCAATCTCGATCCCATTGTCCACCTTGCGCCCCGTTTGGTTGATCAACCGGAGCAGCGCATTCGCGACACGTTGTTCCACCTGCTGCGTGGCCATTTCCACGACCCGGTTCTGGACCTCACCAAGCCTGAGCCCAAGCGTCGTGTAGGTCTCGGTCGCGAAACCGTCATAGTCGGCGATAAAGCCATCCCAAAGCCGCATCGGCCAGCTCAGCGCAAGGGATTCCGTCGCGGTGAGGGCGGTCGCGGGATATGTGTCGCGGCCAATCGCCTTTGCGATACCCAACAGCTGACCGGCCGGAATATGCAGCGCTGTGACCTGATCACCTGTCGGGGTGATCCGAATGACCCGCACATAGCCGTCCAGCAACATGTAGAACCGTTCCGCCGGGTGACCCTCCTCGAAGATCGCGGTCCCCGCCGGGTACCGCCGCGATGCGGCCTGATCGAGGATTGTGCGGATCTGACGCCGATCCAACCGCGAAAACGGCGGCAGATGCGTCAGCAGGCTTTCATCGAGCCGCGGCAAGGTTTTGTGAACAGGCATGTCGTCCATGACCTATGCATGACACAGCCATCGGTCATGCGCCACGCTGAGTTGAGGGCAGTGCGCCGCGCAAATCGCCCAGGAGTTTGTGCCAGAGCAAATTGCCCTCCGTGCGATCCGGTAATTTTCAGATCAACCGACATCACGATTTGAAAAGGAAACGACAATGATCCGACAACTTGTAACAGGTCTTGCCTTGGCTGCTCTCATGGGCAGTGCGGCGTTTGCCGAAACCATCGAAGTTCAGATGCTCAACCAGGGCAGCGATGGCGAACGCATGGTGTTTGAGCCTGCCTTCGTTCAGGCAGCGCCGGGCGACACGATCAAATTCATCGCCACTGACCGCGGTCACAATGCCGAAACCGTCGATGGGATGATCCCCGGTGGTGCAGAGAGCTTTGCGGGCAAGGTCAACGAAGAGATCGAGGTCACGCTCAACACCGAAGGCTATTACGCCGTCATCTGCAAACCGCATTTTGCCATGGGTATGGTGATGACCATTGCCGTTGGCGACACCGAAGTCCCCGCTGATTTCCTTGAAGGACGCATCCCGCGCAAAGCCAAGGAACGCTTCGAAGGGCAACTTGCCAATTTCTGACAACCCAGAGGTGTCCGGGCGATGTGGCCGGACACCGACAGCCACTCTCAGGAGAACCCCATGACCAAGTTCATCAAACCCGGCCTCATGAAAACCAACCGCCGCAATATTCTGCGCGGATCGATGCTGGCGGGTGCCGCCGTAATGACCGGTGCCGGCGCTATGGCCAAGCCGCGCGCGCCCAAGCTTGACGCGATCAATGCCACCTCCAGGAAACTCTACAAGGCGGCAGACCAGCAAACCGCCGACAGCACTGCAAAGCCTGCGGATCTTTCGGGCTATACCCGCGTGAAGCAGGAGTTGGTTGCACCGCCCTTTGCCCCAGTCCATGAGCAGGTCGCGACCGGCGGCCCCAAGATCATCGAGATCACCATGGAGACCACTGAAAGGCTCATGGTCGTCGATGAGGACACCGGTGCTTCCGTCTGGGCGCTGACCTACAACGGGTCTGTTCCCGGTCCGCTGATCATCTGCCACGAAGGTGACATGGTCGAACTGACCCTGCGCAACCCCGTTGACAGCATGATGGAGCACAACATCGACTTCCACGCCTCGACCGGTGCGCTGGGTGGCGGTGGCCTGACCCACGTCTTCCCCGGGGAGGAAACCGTGCTGCGATGGAAAGCGACCAAACCGGGCTGCTTCACCTATCACTGTGCCCCTGGCGGCGCGATGATCCCGTATCACGTGACCCACGGGATGAACGGCGCCGTCATGGTGCTGCCGCGCGATGGGCTCAAAGACAAGGACGGCAATCCGCTGCGGTATGACAGCATCGCCAATATCGGCGAACAGGATTACTACCTGCCGATGGATGAAAACGGCGATTACCGCCAATACGAAGCGGCCGGAGATGATTATTCCGACAGCATCGAGGCCATGCGGACCCTGATCCCGACCCATTCGGTGTTCAGCGGCGCAGTTGGCGCCCTGACCGGCGAACAC
This sequence comes from uncultured Alphaproteobacteria bacterium, assembly GCA_963703195.1. Lineage (GTDB taxonomy): Bacteria > Pseudomonadota > Alphaproteobacteria > Rhodobacterales > Rhodobacteraceae > Sulfitobacter. The sequence goes on from OY969797.1 coordinate 751,184, forward strand.
GCGCTTAAATCCAAAGTGGGCGAGACCGTTCTGATGATCCACAACCAGGCCAACCGGGACTCGCGCCCGCACCTGATTGGCGGTCATGGCACCTATGTTTGGGAATCCTCCTTCACCGACGCGCCCCTGCGCGACATGGAGACCTGGTTCGTGCGGGGCGGCAGTGCCGTGGCGGCGATGTACACCTTCGAACAGCCGGGCGTGTACGCCTATGTGAACCACAACCTGATCGAAGGCGTCATGTTGGGTGCAACCGCACACTTCGTCGTCGAAGGCGAATGGAACAATGACCTGATGGAGCAGGTCGTCGCGCCGCGCAATTTCGCAACCTGAACATCTGACCCCAAAGGACACGATCATGCCCGCCGTCCATAGCCTCAAATCCAATCCCAAGACGCTCCGTCGTTTTGCGGCATATGGGGTTCTTGCGGCGGGCCTTGTCGGGGGCGTGCTTTGGCAAGGCGCCCCGGATCCCGGACTTGTTCCCGTCATGGCCGACCGGCCCGTGATCCTGCCGGATGGTAAGGCCATGTATGTCCAGCGCCACGAAGTCACCGTCGCCGAATGGAACATGTGCACTGCGGACAACGCATGCTCGATTGAGCTGCGCGCAAGACCCGATCAGAACCCCGCGACCACACCGGCCACCGGTCTCAGCTACGTTGATGTGCAGGAGTATCTTCGCTGGATCAATGCCGTGTCGGGCCACACGTTCCGCCTGCCCACCGCCAGCGAGTGGGATCATATGGCCGCATCTGTCCTGCCCGATGCCCCGCTTCCCCTGTTCACCGATCCCGTCCTCACATGGGCATCGACCTATCTGACCGAAGGCATCGCGCCGCGCGCGCTCAAACCGCAAGGCAGCTTCTCGACATCGCCGGAAGGCATTGCCGACCTGGACGGCAGTGTCTGGGAATGGACGCAGGAATGCTACTCTGGCGCGTCGGACGGCATCGATCCAACCCGATGCCCCGCCTTCTTTGTCGGCGGCGAACATCTGGCGGCAATGTCCTATCTCATCCGCGACCCCGCGCGCGGAGGCTGTGCCGTGGGAACCCCGCCAGCACACCTGGGCATGCGACTTGTAGCGGACACGCCGGTCAAACGCCTTTAGGCAGTCTCGTAGCCTGCGTCATCTCGAGAATGGATGCTGTGCATTTTTGTATATACAAGTGATATCAGATGTCGTAACAATATGCGTGCCCAAGGTGAGGCTATCAGTGACTGACAAGAAAAAACCGAAGAAGAAGGACCTGAAGGACAGCCAGTTGATCGTAAGGATCACGGCATCTGACAGGGATCGCTTCGTATCTTTGTGCGACACGCTCGATACGAGTGCGGCGCGCGAAATACGCCGCTTCATCCGGGATTTTCTGGAACAGCATGACAGCAGGCCGAATGAGCGGGATACTTGAAAAAAAACGGAGAATACTGATGTCCAAGAAATCAAATGTGAAGTCGTTGGAAAAAGAAGTCAAAGTACGCAAGGCGAAGGTCAAGCGTCAGGAAGCCAAGCTCAAAGCAGCCAAGAAGGCGCTGAAGAAAGCGGCCTGAACTCAACAGTTGACGGTTTCGGGGACCGGCTGCAATGCCGGTCCCTTGCCACATCGGGTGCCAATGCACCTACAAGGAACACCCCTATGACACCCATCCAGAAAGTTGCAGGGATCGGTCAGGTGATCGCCGCACATCTTGCGGCCATCGGTATCTCGACCGCCGAGCAATTGGCCAAGACATCTCCTGAAACCTTGGCGAGCATTCCGCGTCTTGGCGCCCAACGCGCGTCCGCACTCGTGTCCGCTGCGCGGAAGACCATTGCGGACCCCGAGAATGAAACAAGCGTTGCAGCGCCCGCCGCACCCGTGGCCAGCATGGAGGCCACCAGTGCCGTTCATGCCGCTCCCGACGAGGCACCCGCGCCGCAGGTGAAGAAGGGCAAGAAGGCAGCCCCGAAAGCGGCCACTTCCAAACCCGCCAAGAAAGCTGCCGCGCCCGAAAAAGTTGCGAAGAAAAAAGCGAAGAAAGCCCAGAAGGCCGACGCTGAAAAGACCGCCAAGAAGGTCGCTGCCAAGGCGACCAAAGCCGCGTCAGATAAAAAGGCCAAGGCTGAGAAGTCAGCTAAGAAGAAGGCCGCCAGTGCAGCGAAACCGAAAGCCGAAAAAGCGACAAAGGTGAAAGCCGAGAAGTCGGCGAAGACCAAAAAGAAAAATCAGTCGAAGAAGAAGTGAGGGCCGTGATCCCGCGTTTTGCGGGCCGCGTCAAAACGCGTGTTTTTCGACGGTCCAGTTGGTGAGTGTCGCGCTCCGGTAAAGCTGAACGATGCACGAACGCTCGTGTCCACAACTGCGATGCGGCATGAAGGTCTGCCGCGCCGCGGCGCGAATGCCGCCGCGAGCGCGCGCAGCACGCATCTGGCACGTCTGCAATGGGCGCAGACCTGCCGATCGCAGCGATTGCGCCAATTACCAAAAAAGGGTTGGGGTGAAACAGCATTGCTTTGTTGTTCTTGGATTAAACGATCCCGTGCCTACCGAGTGAAAATACGCAGCTGGGCGGCATAGTCGGTGCATGCTGTCGTGGCGAAACTCGGCATGCCATGCCGAATAGACCCTTCACTTAGGATAAAGGCGCTGGGGGCGCTGCCCAATAGATCGTCTCTAAATCAATGATTTATGGCGGAGAGACAGTCCGAAAGGTGTTTAACATCATGGTCTTAAGTGCTTGTATTTGATGGGGATAACTTTTTTTGATGCTGCAATTTGTGCAGCAAAAAGTGGTAAAGATCGAAATCCAGCGAAATTCGGCCGACGACAACCATGGTGTTGATTGTCACTGAGAACTGACCCGGCAACAGCACAAGCCTGCTGGGCCCTCACGGCCCGCGCCGTTGCCGTCGTGCGACGCGACAAGTTTTGTCAGTTGAAGGTACTTCGATGAGTTGCGTCGCGCGAGCAGTGCGGTTGCTCAAGCATTCGGAAAGCTACTCCACCAACTCGGCATTCGCGCGCTCGGCCAGGTCGCGAAGTCGACTTTCCCGGAGCGATCTTGCAGCACCGGCGGTGCGGCCACGGTCTTCATGCCTTTGCGCTGTCGCGCCCGGTGTAGGGCTCAGGCGCGGAACTCGGGGGCCTCGGGCCGGTAGCCGAAGCCGGGCATGATCCCGCCCATCTCGAAGATCGGGGAGCCGTCGTCGTTGCGGCGGATCTGGCCCTCGATCAGCAGCATCGCGTAGCCGTGCACCAGGCTCCACAGCATCCACTCGGTGCGCCACGGGCTGCCGGGCAGCTCGGCCTTGTCCCAGTCGAGCCCGTGGGCCACGCCGCGCAAGACCTCGTAGCTAGTCCAGGCCGCGCGCTTCAACTCGGGGTCGTCGGCGTTGCAGAGCGTGCTGGAGAACATCAGCCGGAACAGCTCCGGGTTCTCGAGCGCGAAGCGCAGGTAGCCGTTGCAGGCAGCGTCGAGCCGCACCTTGCCGGGCGGATGATCCTCGACCCCGCGGCGCATCTCGGCGGCGTGGCGTTCGAACCCCACCGTGGCGATCCCGGTCAGCAGGCCGCGCAGGCCGTCGAAGTGATTCTTGGGGGCCGTGTGGCTCACGCCCACCCGCGCCGCGATCGAGCGCAGTGACACAGCCTCAAGCCCTCGCTCTTCAAGCTCCGCGAGCCCGGCCTCGACCAGAGCGTGCTTGAGATCGCCGTGATGGTACTTTTTTCTGTTTTCTTTCAGCATGATGCGGCCTCCATATTTCCAATGTAAATTTTTCTTCTGGACTTTTCAAGATGTCGCGCTCATTAAATCGGCAGTGGAAACTTCCAGTGGAGACATCACCCGATGACACCCGATATCCTCTTCTCACATGTCGGCACCGCCGCGATGGCCGGGTGGGTTTTGCTCATCCTCGGGCCGCGCCGCTTTGCCTGGTTCAACGCGATCCCGCTCTGGATCATCCCGGCAGGTCTATCCGCCGTCTATGCCGCGCTGATCTTCAGCCGGTTCTCCGGCATGGGCGGTGGCTTCGACAGCCTCGAGAACGTCGCCATCCTGATGTCCGACCGTTGGGCGCTGCTGGCGGGCTGGGTTCATTTCCTGGCCTTCGACCTCTTCGTCGGTGCCGTCATGGCCGCGCGGATGGATCGCGCCGGGGTTGGGCGCCTGGTGCAGGCCCCGATCCTCTTGTCGACCTTCATGCTCGGCCCGCTCGGCTTCCTGATCGCCGGTCTGACCGAACTTGGCCTGCGCGCCGCCGCGATCCCCACCCAGACCCGTTCCCTGAAAGGCGAAACCCATGTCCCTGCTTGAGACCAACCCGCCCGCCGTCGGCGCCGCCAAGCCGACCCAGTTCCAGACCCTGACGGTCGTCGCAATCGTGCTGCTCGCGCTGACCGTGCTCTGGGGCTTTGTCGATGCCCGCACGATCGAGGGCGTCCGGGTCTGGATGAAGCCCTTGAAGTTCGCGCTCAGCTTCGCGGTGCTTTTCGGCACCATCGCCCTGGTGGAGCCGCGCCTGTCGGAACGCGCCCGCGACGGCTGGACGCTGCGCATCGTCGGCTGGGTCATGGCCGCGGCCTTCCTGTCGGAGATGGCCTACATGATGTATCAAGCGGGTCGCGCGGAGCCGTCGCATTTCAACGTCTCCACCCCGTTCCACCGGCTGATGTACGAAGGTGTGATGGCCGCCGGTGCCGTGGCGCTGGTGCTCGGGACGGCGGTGATCGGCTGGGTCGTGAAGCGTGACAAGGCCGCCGATCTCAGCCCCGCCCTGCGCGAGGCGATCTGGCTCGGCTTCCTGCTCACCTTCGTGCTGACGATGATCACCGCCGGGTACCTGAGCGTGAACGGCGGCCATTTCGTCGGCCTCCACCCCGAGGGCGCGGCGACCGTGCCGCTCTTCGGGTGGTCCGGCGTCACCGGCGACCTGCGACCCGCCCACTTCGCCGCCCTCCACGTCATGCAGGCCCTCCCGCTCCTGGCGCTCTGGCTGGGTCGGAACGAACAGATCGGCTCCGTCCGCACCATCCGTCTGGCCGCCCTGGGCTACGCGGGCGTCACCTTCGCCGTCTTCGCACAGGCAATCCTCGGGATGCCGCTGATCCCGCTGGGCTGACCTCATCGCGCCGTCAGGCCGGGCAACGCGCCGGCCTGACCGTCACCCCAACAGACCGATCGCGCGTAGATGCGCTTGCCAATCAACAGGAGATGACCATGCAGACCCAATCCCTCCCCAAAACCATGAAGGCCCTTGTCGTCTCCGCCCCGGGCGCACCTCTCGAATTGCGTGAGATGCCTGTTCCCCAGCCCGGCCCGGGCGAGGTTCTGGTTCGCATCGCAGCCTCGCCGATCAACCCGTCCGATCTCTTGATGTTGTCCGGGGACTACGGGATCGAACGGTCCAATCCCTTCGTCCCGGGGCTGGAAGGCTCTGGCCGCGTCGTCGCTTCGGGCGGCGGGTTCCTGGCCAGATCGCTAATGGGTAAGCTGGTCGCCTGTGCGCCTGAACAGGATGGCCTGTGGTCGGATTATGCCGTGGTGCCCGCGACACGCTGCGTGCCGCTTCCGGACTCGGTCCCGGTGGGCGCCGGGGCCATGAGCTTCGTTAACCCGCTGACCGCCATCGCCCTGATCGACACCGCGGCGCGGGGCCGTCACCCGGCCGCCATCTCGACGGCGGCGGGCGGGGCGCTGGGGCGCATGATCCGCGCGCGCGGGCAGCAGAAAGGCGTAGCGATCATCGATATCGTGCGTCGGCAAGAGCAGGCCGAGGCGTTGCGTGCGGAGGGGGCGCAACATGTACTTGCCACCGAGGCCGCTGATTTCGACGCCGCTCTGGCCGAACTTTGCGCCCGGCTCGATTGCCGTTTGGCCTTCGACGCTGTTGCCGGGGACATGACCTCACGCCTCGCCGAGGCCCTTCAACCCGGCGGGGAGATTCTGGGCTACGGAGAGCTTTCGGGAGAACCGGCCCGGGTCAACCCCGCGACGATGACCTTCAAGGGCCTGACGCTGCGCGGCTTCTGGCTCACGCGCTGGTCGGCGGAGAAGTCGTTTCTCAAACAATTGCTGTTGACGCGGCAGGTTCTCGGCGCGCTCTAAGACGGTTTCGCCGAAAGCCGTGTCGCGCGGGCGTGCCGCTGGAGGAAGGTGTCCTCGCCCCCTCGATCTACGCGGAGAACATGAGCGCGGGCAAAGTCCTGATTTCGACGGGGTCGGAGGACCTCCGGCTGGCCCTCAGGGAATTTACTTTGTCGGGGGGCGGATCGGGAGCGGACCTCGCCGCCTGAGCGGTTTTTCTCGTGATTGGGCTCCGGTCGCGAACCGTGGACACTAGCCGTTCGCGACCGGAAGCCGAACGGAGGAAAGGTCCCGCGTTGCGGGCTCTGACGCGGATCACGCCAAAGGTCCGCAACCCGCGCTTTCGTGACAAACTCCGAACGTTCCCCTAGCCTGGCGCAATGTCGAGCCAAGCGTGGACAGATGCTGAAAATGACCTGATCGTCGGGGATTACTTCGCGATGCTGGCTGTCGATGTGGCAGGCCGTCCCTACAACAAGGCCGAGCATTGGCGGCAGCTTCTACCGCGCCTCAACAACCGTTCGGACGGGTCGGTCGAGTTCAAACACCAGAACATCAGCGCTGTGCTCAAGGGGCTCGGTGATGTCTGGATCACCGGGTACAAACCGGCGTTCAACTTTCAGGGCAGTTTGATCGACGCCGTCGCACGCTGGTTGGCGATGAACCCAGACTGGGCGCATCGTTCCCTTTCTTCCCGGCCAGTTGGTGGCATGGCCGAGGCGTCGCAACTCTGGGTCGGGCCTGCACCGACCTTGACCAACCAACCGCCGCCGGACGAGCTTGAGCAGATGCTCAACATCGCCAAGAAATTCGACGTGGCCGCGCGGGACGAACGCAACCGCGCCCTTGGCAAGGCCGGTGAAGAGCGCGTCTTGAAGCACGAGCGTGACACTCTGACCGCAGCGGGGCGGGAGGACTTGGCGCAGCAAATCCGCTGGGTGTCGGAAGAAGACGGAGATGGCGCAGGCTACGATATTGCCAGTTTCGATGCAGACGGACGGCAGCGTCTCATCGAGGTCAAGACCACAAACGGGTGGGAACGCACGCCGTTCCATATCTCGCGCAACGAGTTGGCCGTTGCAGATGAACGGCGCGAGGAATGGTGCTTGTTTCGCCTCTGGAACTTCGCACGAACGCCCAAGGCTTTCGAGTTGCGCCCGCCGCTTGATGCGCATGTGTCGCTCACGGCGACCAGCTTTCAAGCAAGCTTTCACTGAATTATGGTGATAGAACAAGGCTTGGAAACAGCGCGTCAATGGAGCGCGAGATAAAAGGGGTGCCGCATTCGGCACGCAACTGGTTGTTGTGGCTGGCTTTATTCAGCCGCACCCCTTTACGTGGTGCGGCAACAATGCGGTTAACGCACTGACTTTACGAGAATAATTCAGCGGCGTGTCCGCAATGGGCGCTTTTTGCGGCGTCAAATTCAACGCAAAATCAGATATTTAGGTGCCCTTAAGCGGCAAGGGTTGGAGGGTTGCCGTGCGATTTCTTCATCAACATCAGACACCTAGGCACGTGTTGCCGTATCTCTTTTATCTTGCGCTCCCATTGTTGGGCGGAAGATACCAACTCTCGATGCTCGGACTCGTCGCCTTGTCTACGGAGTAGCTGCCAAGAGCAGGTTTCCGCAGTGTGCATACCAGCAGTCTGAAAACACTGCGAAATTGCAGGAAACCTGCACACGACCGATTTGCATGCACGCGAAAACGCTAGTCACGTCAGTGACTTGCGGCATTCGTGGCAGGCGCTTTTATCTTGCCCTTCTTCCTGTTGTCTTCCGCAGCCCTCCGAAACCAGCTCATGGCGCGCGTTCAAGGTCCCAAACACGCAGTCTCAGGCAACGCTTCCAGACGCATGAGTTGGGGGCCGGGCGCGACCGCCAAGATGCCCACTTCGGTGCTTCGATTTGAGCCACGCGTTCGGGAGGCTCCCCATCCGATTTGCACGCTGTGACAGGCCGCTTTGCGCAGCGCGTTTGCTTGCCCTGCACAAGACGCACGCGCCGCCTCATGCTGCTCGACATGGCACCGTCACGCCCATCAGCAACTCGCACCGAACCGGCCCAGCCGGTTGATGCCGCGCGGATTGAAGCGGCCCTGATGAAGGTCGCGTTGCTGGTCGCGGAAGACCCAGCCTTCGCGCCGGTCTTCGAGCGGTTGGAGGCAGAACTGTCCGCGGCCGTGAAGAAAGAGAAGCGGCTATCGGAGGCGCAACGCCGGGCGCGGGCGCTGCTGGCTCAGAAGGCGATGCGCGTGACGAGTTCGGCGACGTGTTCCAGCGACGCGCCCTTGCCATACCGTTCCCGGTCGAGCCGATGACCGAAGAGGTCACGCCTGATCCGGTCGTCGATCCCGGCGGCGAGCATGCGGTCCTCGAAGGAATGCCGCAGCGAGTAGAACGAGTGGCGCGGCGTCTCGAGCAGGCCGTTGGCACGGAGGAACTTGTTCACGACCGCGCTGAGCGTGGCGCGGTTGCGGTAGCGGGGGAAGCCGACGGGGTACTGCTTGAAGGCTTCCAGAGAGACACCGGTCAGCGGGATCACGCGGCGGGCGTACTGCGACTTCAATTGCCGTCCCTCGGGTTCGATGGAGATATGCGGCACATCGCAGTCCAATCGGATCGTCTCCGCCGTCAGCGCTGCGCCCTCGGACGGCCGATAGCCGGTGTTGATCATCCCGAGCAGCAGGGCGCGGGCCTGACCGTTCAACCCGTCGAGCGCGCCGGGGGCGAGGAGCCGTGTCCTGATCCAGTCGTCGCTGAAGGGTGGGCGCGTCTGCTTCTCGCCCTCCTTGAAGGACAACTCACCAAGCGGCAGGGACAGACCCAGCCGCTTCATTGTGTTCACGGTCTTCAACACGTCGCCCAGGTGGATCAGGTCCTTGTTGGCCGAGTTCGCGGTGACCTCGCCCGCCTCGATCCGGTCGAGCCAGTGCTGGCGGAAGTCCAGCATGTCATCGCGGGTGATGTTGGCGATCTCCTTGTCGCCGACGACCGCGACGAAGTTCTTGATGGCTTTCTTGCGCGGCGCCTCCCATCGCCGCAGCTGGTCCTCGCTCTTGCCTAGGGTCTTTTCCTTGGCGAGGCCCCAGTAGAGCTCTAGTGCCTTGGCGAGCGTGATGCGGGGTTCAGGGACCGTACCGAGAAGGGCGGCGGCCTCGACGGCATCGGGCTGGTTCGCAGGCGCAGGGATCGCCTCGACTCGCGCTACCACGTCTTCCACCGGCAACTTGGCCACCGCACCCGCGTCAAGATACCGAAAGCCCCGTGCCCGGGCCAGGTCGCGGGCGGCTTCGTAGCGGGCGTCAGCATCTTCACTGTTCCCGGCCAGCCGCGCCTCCCAGGCCTCGATCATCTGGGACCATGCGCGATCCGCCTTGCTCCGAGCAACCGTTTCGGAATCGGTGTGCAGGCTGATCCAGACGGTTTCGCGCGGCTCGATGCTCCGATACCGGCGCGGGACGCGGCGGCGGAGGTGATAGAGACGGCCTCGTTTGGCGATGCTCATGGCGGAAATCCTCCGCGTTTGTGCAGCAAATTGTGTAGCAAAATGTGCAGCAAATCAAGCGGACCAAACACCGCCATCGGCGCGAAAACGCCGAATTCCGCACTACTATCAGTGTGTTGGGAGGGGTCGTCTTGTGCCCAAACTGGCGGAGAGACAGGGATTCGAACCCTGGGAAGGCTTGCACCCTCAACGGTTTTCGAGACCGCCCCGTTCGACCACTCCGGCACCTCTCCGCGGGGATCTGGGAGTGCTCTAATCGGGATTTCGGGGGCAGGCAAGGGTGCGTGCGCATCTTTGCCGGATTTCTGGATTTTCGTTGCAGCGCGGTACAGAAGTACTACCTTGCGACAGGACAAGCCGCGAAGGACAGCCCATGCATTTGATCCGCCAGACCCTCATGATTCCCGTCTTTGCCGCCCTCATGGCCTTTGCCGTCCAGCCTGCGCAGGCCCAGACGCCAGAGCGCGAGAGCCTCGAGGAATTCCTCGAGGTCACCGGGTTCGACGTTGCGCTGGAAAGCATCCGTCTCTCGGCGGATGCGGCGCCGCAGATGTTGGGGATGCAGGCGGATGATTTCGGCTCGGAATGGCAACGCCTCGTGGGGGAGGTCTTTGAGACTGACCTCATGCACGACATGGCCATCGAGATACTGGAGAAGACGCTGTCGCAGGAGCTGCTGACACATGCTGCGGATTTCTACGCATCCGATCTCGGTCAGGAGCTGGTCGTGGCCGAAAACAGCTCTCACATGATCGAGGAGGACGGGCTCAAGTCGGAGAGCGGCAGCCAGATCATCGAGGGGCTGACGGGCATCGGATCGCCGCGGGTCGCGATATCTGGAGCGGCTCAATGCGGCCAGCGGCAGCGAGGAAAGCTCCGTACGCGCCATCCAGGAGGTGCAGATCCGCTTTCTGATGGCGGCAGCAGGGGCAGGGGTGATCGAGCTGCAGATGGAGGAGCCGGACCTGCGCGAGGCGATGCGCAGTCAGGAGGAAGAGCTGCGCGCCAGCTTGCGCCAGAGCGCGCTCGAGGGCGCTGCCTATACCTACCAGGCGTTCTCCGACGCGCAGATGATCGCCTATGCGGAGGCGTTGGAGCATCCTGACATGCAGGAGGTCTATGCGCTGATGAACGCCGTGCAATATGAAATCATGGCCAACCGCTTCGAGGCGGTGGCCGAGCGGCTGCGCATGATGCAGCCGAGCCAGGATCTGTAGATGCGCCAGCTTCTCGCGCTCTCTTTGGTTTTGCTGACGGCGCTGCCGCTCTGGGCCGGGGCGCGGCATACCGTGCTGATGGACGTGCTGCAGATCCGCGAGCTGAGCGCGATCCTGCACAGCGAGGGCGTCACTTTCGGTGAGACGCTCGACCGCGACTGGCTGCAGGGGCAGGGCGGGCCGGGATGGCAGGTGCAGGTCGCGCGGATCTATGATGCGGAGCGGATCGCGGAAGGGATCCGCGCCGGGCTGGAGCCCGCACTGGAAGGCGCGTTGCTCGAAGAGACCATCGCCTTTTTCGCCTCCGATCTGGGCACGCAGGTCATCACGCTGGAGAATGCCGCGCGTCGCGCGCTGGCCGACCCTGACGTCGAAGCGCAGGCGCGCGCGCAATTCGCCGCCCGGCAGGGCAGCGAGGACGCCCGGCTCTTCCAGATCGAGCGGATGATCGAGGCGGGCGACCTGCTGAACCGCAACGTCACCTCGGCGCTCAACTCCAACTACCAGTTCATGCGCGCACTGGTGGATGGGGACGTCTACGTGATGAGCGATGCGGAGATCCTCGCCGATGTGCTGGCCGAGCGCGAGGCGATCGAAGAGGATACGCTGGGTTGGCTGGGCGGCTTCATGAGCCTTGCCTACAGCCCGCTCAGCCTCGAGGAGCTGACCGCATATGCCGATTTCGCGCACACACCTGCGGGGCGCGCGCTCAATGCGGGGCTCTTTGCCGGGTTCGATCCGCTTTATGAAGATATCTCCTATGCGCTGGGGCAGGCGATGGCCCTGAACCTCGCCGCCGAAGAGCTCTGAGAGGCGCAGGGACTAATCCGGTGCATGCGGTGCAAACGCGCTTGACATGCCCCCCCGATCCCCCGATAAGCCGCCCATCCCGGCAGGATATCCTGTGTGCGGGTTTGTATTCAATGACGCCCCCGAGGGCGCGCTGTTCGAGGTGGATCACGGCACAGACCGGATCCGAAACGCCCGATACCGGGGGCCACAGAACGCGGAAAATGTGAAGGAAGACCTATGTTTGCGGTCCTGAAAACAGGCGGTAAGCAATACAAAGTCCAGCCCGGCGATATGCTGCGCGTGGAACGTATTGCGGCATCCGCCGGTGAGACTGTTCAATTCAACGAAGTGCTGATGCTGGGCGGCGATGATCCGAAGGTCGGCTCGCCGATGATCGAGGACGCGGGCGTTCAGGCCGAAGTCGTCGACCAGATCAAGGGCGAGAAGGTCATCCACTTCGTCAAGCGCCGCCGGAAGCACTCGTCCAAGCGGACCAAGGGGCACCGCCAGAAGCTGACACTGGTCAAGATCACCGAGATCCTCGCATCCGGCGCAGGAAAATCGGGCATCTCCGCCGCCGTGGGCACGGGCTCCGTCTCTGCTGCTGCGGTCGCGGCGATCACCGGCAAGGCCGTCGCGGCGGCACCGGCGAAGAAGACCAAGAAAGCCAAGGCGGAGAAGCCCGTGAAGGCCGCTCCCGTAAAGGCGAAATCCGGCGCTGCACCGAAAGCGGAAGCCAAGGCCGACGTCGAAGAGCCGAAGGCAGCCAAGAAGTCGGCGTCCAAGAAGGCGGACAAGGCAGAGGGCGACGACCTTTCCAAGATATCGGGCGTGGGTCCGGTGATCGTGGGCAAGCTGCATGATGCGGGCGTGACCACCTACGCCCAGATCGCAGCCTGGACCGATGCGGACGTCGAAGAGATCGAAGAGAAGTTGTCCTTCAAGGGTCGTGTCGGTCGTGAAGACTGGATCGCACAGGCCAAAGAACTGGCAAAAGGCTAAGGAGAGACCTAATGGCACATAAAAAAGCAGGCGGCTCATCCCGTAACGGGCGCGACTCAGCTGGTCGTCGCCTTGGCGTGAAGAAATACGGCGGCGAAGTTGTCGTCCCCGGCAACATCATCGTGCGTCAGCGCGGCACCAAGTTCTGGCCTGGCCAGAATGTCGGCATGGGCAAGGATCACACGATCTTCGCCACCGTCGACGGCAGCGTACAGTTCCACAAGGGACTGAAAAACCGCACGTTCATCTCCATCGTACCGGCAGCGGAAGCTGCCGAGTAAGCCGTACCTCACGGGATGACACATTCAGGGGATCGGCGGAAACGCCGGTCCCTTTGCCGTTTTTCCACGCACGATCCCACCGCGCCAGGGCGCGCTTTCAGGAGCCGCACGTATGAGCATCGCCATCTTTCCTCTCGCGGGGCTTATCCGCGGCATCGTGCTGACGTCGCTGCGACCCATTGCAGGCGCTGCTGCCGCAACCTACCTGATGTGCAGCGCCTCCGGGTGGCACGAGACACCAGGCCGGTCGGTCTTATCTGGCGGAGGTGCCTGAACATGGAAGCCCTGATGGAACAACCCACGATACAGACGGAGCGGTTTTCCCTGCGACCCGTCCGGATCTCGGACCTCACGCGGATCGAGCATTATGCGGGCGACCGCCGCCTTGCGTTGCAAACACCAAGGATCCCCCATCCGCTGCCGCCGGGGCTCATCGCGGCCTTCATCGAACGGGCGCTGAGCCCGGTGCGCGAGGAGGATGTCTGGGTCATGGACGGCGGCGCGGAGGATGGCGGAGAGGTGATGGGCGTCATCAGCCTCATGCGGCTCGACCGCAACCAGTCCGAAGTCGGCTATTGGGTGGCACCGCCGTTCTGGAATACGCATATCGCCTCTGAGGCGGTGCAGGCGCTGGTGGCGGACAACCCGCTGGGCAATGACACGATGTTCGCATCCGTTTTTCACGACAATCCGGCCTCCGCAAAGGTGCTGACCAATGCGGGCTTTGCCTACCTCGGCGATGCCGAGACCTTCTGCCTTGCGCGCGATGCCACGGTCCCGACATGGACCTACAGCCTCAAGCTGCGCTAATCCGTTAGGACATAACATGAAGTTCCTCGATCTTGCCAAAGTCTACATCCGCTCCGGCGGCGGCGGCGGCGGCTGCGTCTCCTTCCGGCGGGAGAAGTACATCGAGTTTGGGGGGCCTGACGGCGGCGACGGCGGCAGCGGCGGTTCGGTTTGGGCGGAGGCCGTGGACGGGCTCAATACGCTCATCGATTTCCGCTACCAGCAGCATTTCTTCGCCAAGAGCGGCCAGCCCGGCATGGGCAAGCAGCGCACCGGCAAGGACGGCGAGGATATCGTGCTGCGGGTGCCGGTGGGCACCGAGATCCTCGATGAGGATCAGGAGACGGTGATCGCGGACATGACCGAGCTCGGCCAACGTGTCGAGCTTGCGCGCGGAGGGAATGGCGGCTGGGGTAACCTGCATTTCAAATCCGCCACCAACCAGGCGCCGCGCCGCTCCAACCCCGGCCAGGACGGTGTCGAACGCACGCTTTGGCTGCGGCTCAAGCTCATCGCCGATGTAGGGCTCCTGGGCCTGCCCAATGCGGGCAAGTCCACCTTCCTCGCGGCTACTTCCAACGCGCGGCCCAAGATCGCCGATTACCCCTTTACCACGCTGCACCCCAATCTGGGCGTGGTGGGCGTCGATAACGTCGAGTTCGTCGTGGCCGATATTCCGGGCCTCATCGAGGGCGCGCATGAGGGGCGCGGGCTCGGCCACCGCTTCTTGGGCCATGTGGAGCGGTGCGCGGTCCTGCTGCATCTGGTCGATGGCACGTCCGAAACGATAGCGGAGGACTATCGCACCATCATCGGAGAACTCGAAGCCTATGCCGGTGATCTCGCGAACCGGCCCCGCGTCACAGTGCTCAACAAAGTTGACGCACTTGATGAGGAGCAGCTCGCAAGTGCCTATGATGAATTGAGAAAAGCCTGTCCGGGGCCGGTGATGCAGATGTCGTCTGTGGCCAAGATCAACACGGTCGAGGTCCTGCGCGCCCTGCGCAGTCAGATCGACGCGGACCGCCTGCGCCAGAGGCCCGCCGAAGAGGAAGCGCCATGGCAACCCTGACCACGGCAAGGCGCATCGTGATCAAGATCGGATCCGCCCTGCTGGTGGATCGCGTCACGGGTCGGCTGCGCCACGACTGGTTGAGCTCACTGGCCGCCGATGTGGTCTGGCTCAAGGGCCTCGGCATGGACGTGGTGCTTGTCTCCTCGGGATCGATCGCACTGGGCCGCGGGGTGCTGGGCCTGGGGCTTGGCCCGCTCGCGCTCGAGCAATCGCAGGCGGCAGCGGCGGTAGGCCAGATCCGGCTCGCGCGCGCTTATGAAGAGGTGCTGGCACCGCACGGCATCACCACGGCGCAAGTGCTCGTAACGCTAGAGGACAGCGCGAACCGCCGCCGCTACCTCAATAGCCGTGCCACGATGGAGACCCTGCTGGGTTTCGGCGCCGTGCCGATCGTGAACGAAAATGACACCGTCGCCACGGATGAGATCCGCTTTGGCGACAATGACCGGCTTGCCGCGCAGATTGCTGTGACCGTGGGCGCGGATCAGCTGGTGCTGCTGTCGGATGTCGATGGCTTCTACAGCGCCAATCCCGCCGAGGACGCAGATGCCACGCGGTTCGAGGTCATCGACCTCATTACGCCGCAGATCGAGGCGATGGCCGGTGATGCGGGCTCCGGATTGAGCAAGGGCGGGATGAAGACCAAGCTCATGGCCGCCAAGACCGCCGTCGCCGCGGGCTGCGCCATGGCGATCACCGAAGGATCGGTGCTGCACCCGCTGCGCGCATTGGCTGAAGGTGCCAATGCCACCTGGTTCACCCCCCAGACCGACCCGCAGGCCGCGCGCAAGAGCTGGATCTCCGCGATGAAACCGCTGGGCACGCTGACGCTCGATCCCGGCGCCGTCGCGGCCCTGCAGCGCGGCAAGAGCCTGCTGCCGGCGGGCATCACGGCCGTCTCCGGGCGCTTCCAGCGTGGCGATGCGGTGGCTCTTGCCGGTCCGGACGGGGAGGGAATCGGGGTCGGGCTTGCACGCTATTCCGCGTTCGAGACGGAACAGATCAAGGGCCACCAGAGCGCGCAGATCGAGGCGCTGCTGGGCTATCCGGGGCGTGCGGCGCTGGTGCACCGCGATGATATGGCGCTGGGAGGCGCGTGAGATGACAGAGCAGACGGACATTCCCGCACTCATGGCCGACATCGGCGCGCGCGCGCGCGCCGCTGCTGCGACCCTCGCCACCGCAAGCGCCGAGCGCAAGCATGCCGCGCTCATCTCCGCCGCCGAGGCCGTCTGGGCGCGACGCGAGCAGATCTACGCCGCCAATGCGCAAGACATGGAATACGGCAGGGAAAAGGGCCTCAGCCCCGCGATGCTCGACCGGCTCATGCTGGACGAGGATCGGCTCCTCGGCATCATAGAAGGGCTGCGCGCCATCGCAGAGCAGCCGGATCCCGTGGGCGAGGTCATGGCGGAATGGGACCGTCCGAGCGGGCTGCACATCGCCCGCGTGCGCACGCCGCTGGGCGTGATCGGTGTCATCTACGAATCGCGCCCGAATGTGACGGCGGACGCCGGCGCGCTCTGCCTCAAGGCCGGCAATGCGGTTATCCTGCGCGGCGGATCGGAGAGCTTTCACAGCTCCCGCGCGCTGCATGCCTGCCTGCAGCAGGGGCTGCGCGACGCGGACTTGCCGCAGGACGCAATCCAGCTGGTGCCGACCCGCGACCGTGCGGCGGTGAGTGCGATGCTCACCATGAGCGACACCATCGACGTAATCGTGCCGCGCGGCGGCAAGGGCCTAGTGGGGCTCGTGCAGCGCGAGGCGCGGGTGCCGGTCTTTGCCCATCTCGAAGGGATCGTGCACATCTACATCGACAAGGATGCGGACCCCGAGAAGGTGCTGCGTGTCGTGCTGAACGCAAAGACGCGGCGCACGGGCGTCTGCGGCGCGGCGGAGTGTCTGTTGATCCACCGCGACGTCGTGGCGACCATAGGGCAGGGCGTGATCCGCGCGCTGATCGATGCGGGCGTCGAAGTGCGCGGCGATGGCGCGCTGGCGCAGATCCCCGATGTCGTGCCCGCGGGCGCGGAGGACTGGGGCCGCGAATACCTCGACATGATCATCGCCGCGCGCGAGGTCACGGGGCTGGAAGAGGCCGTCGCCCATATCCGGCGCTATGGCTCCAACCATACCGATTGCATCCTGACGGAGGACGCGGCGGCGGCGGCGAAATTCATGAACACGCTCGACAGTGCGATCGTGATGCACAATGCCTCTACCCAGTTCGCAGATGGCGGCGAATTCGGGATGGGCGCGGAAATCGGCATCGCCACGGGCAAGATGCACGCGCGCGGGCCGGTCGGCGCGGCCCAGCTCACGAGTTTCAAGTACAAGGTGACGGGCGACGGGACTGTGCGCGGCTGAGCCCGCCCTAGAAACGTATCTCGATCTCCTGCTCGGACAGGCTGACCGACAGCGGGCGGCCTGCATCCGCGGCGATCAGCGGCAGCAGGCCGAACTGGACATGCGCAGGGCGCAGGTCCGCGATGCGCGCGCCGCCTTCCAGCATCGCCCAGAGCGGCTCCTCGATCTTGAACTTGTCCGCCTGCGCGTAGAGGATAAATGTGCCTGCTTCCTCGCGCACCTCCACCCTGCCGCCATAGGGCATGCCCGTCTCCATGCACATCAGCGCCAGAAAGCACATCCGCACCAGCCAGCGTTCCTGGCCGTCGAGCGGCCCCCAAGCGACGGTGAGGCGCCCCGCGGCGTAATTGTCCTTGAGGATCGAGTTGACCTCGGGCCTGCCCACCATCTGTGCCGACCCCGCGCCGAAGGCGATGCGGAAAAAGCGAATGCGCGCGCTGGCGTTCGTCACACTCTCCGAGATCAGCGCCATCTCCGCCGTGGGCGCGGGCATGCTCATCTCCATGAGCTCAATCCCGTTGTTGATCGCACCGATCGGGGATATCAGGTCATGGCAGATGCGGCTGCCGATCAGCGCGGCGAAGTCGAGGTCCTGGCCCATTCAACGGGGTCTCCTTGAACACAAAGATTGAATATAGAGGGTGAGGGATGAACGATTTGAACGCGATACTGACGCCGGGCATGTTGGTGCGCCATCCGGGCATGCCAGAATGGGGGATCGGTCAGGTTCAAAGCAATATCGGGGGCAAACTCACAGTTAATTTCAGAGAGGCGGGCAAGGTCGTGATTGACGGCGCGCGGATCGCGCTGGTTCCGGTCTTCGAAGGTTCATGATTTGCACATAATCCTTAAGAAACTGTAACACGTCGCGTGGCTTTCGCATGAGACAACCTGAAGTTGCGGGCCGCTTGTTGGGATGCGTTGCCATTTTGCACCGGAGCGCTTATCTGGGCCGCACTGAAAAAGGGATGGGCCCGGAGTGATTTCGCATCTGCAGAACAGCGATCTGACGGTCAAGCTGGCCGAGACGCAAGGCGAGCTGCACGCTGCACAGCGCCTGCGCTATGAGGTTTTCGTGCGCGAGCTGGGCGGCGGTGGCGCGATGGTGGACCACGCAGCCGGGCTCGAGCGCGACAGGTTCGATGCGCATGCCGATCACCTGATCCTGCAGAAGCGGGAATGTGGCGAAGTGGTCGGTGTCTACCGGCTGCTGCGCGGGTGCCGGGCGCAGAACGGGGAAGGCTTCTATTCGCAGTCGGAGTACGATCTGTCGCCGCTCACCGCCTCGGGGCGGCGGCTGCTGGAGCTCGGACGCTCCTGTCTGCACCGCGAGCATCGCGGCGGAACGGCAATGCACCAGCTCTGGCAGGGCGTGGCGGATTACATCGCGCGGCACCGCATCGAGATCCTGTTCGGTGTCGCGAGCTTTCACGGCACGGATGTCGCGGCTCTCGCACCGCAGCTGTCGTTGCTGCACCGCAACCATCTGGCGCCACCCGCCTTGCGGGCCAGCGCGCGCGCACCGGGACGGCAGCGTATGGATCTGCTGTGCCCGGCGCAACTCGACCGCCGTGCCGCGATGATCGCGATGCCGAGCCTCATCAAGGCGTACCTGCGCCTCGGCGGCTGCGTGGGGCAGGGCGCCTTCGTCGATCACGCCTTCAACACCACCGATGTGTGCATGATCCTCGAGACGCGGCATCTGGCGGGTCGCCCGGCGCGGCTGTTGCGCGGAGCAGGGCGATGAGCGTCACCTGGGACAAGGGCACGCATCCGGACATGCCGCGGCTGCGCGTGGCGGACTGGCTGCGCATCGTGGTACGCGGCGCGGGCCTGAGCGTTCTGGTGTTCGGCGCGCTGGCGGTGCTGCTGGTCGTACGGCTGGTGGAGCGGCCACTGTGCGGGATGCACCGGCCCGTGACGCCCGCGATCACGCAATTTGTCTGCCGCAACGCGCTGCGCCTGCTCGGGCTGGGGCTGTGCGTGCGCGGCGCACCCATGCAGGCGCGCGGTGCCGCGGTGGCCAACCATTCCAGCTGGCTCGACATCTTCGCGCTCAACGCGGCGAAACGGATCTATTTCGTCTCCAAATCCGAGGTGGCGCGCTGGCCCGGCATCGGCTGGCTCGCGCGCGCCACGGGCACGGTGTTCATCGAGCGGGTACCCGCCGCGGCGCGGGTGCAGACACAGCTTTTCCAGTCGCGCCTGCTGGCCGGTCACCGGCTGCTGTTCTTTCCCGAAGGAACCAGCACCGACGGCCTGCAGGTGCTGTCGTTCAAGACGACGCTGTTCGAGGCCTTCTTCGCGCCGCAGCTGCGCGAGGCGATCTGGGTGCAGCCGGTGACGGTGGTCTACCATGCCCCCGAGGGGGTCGATGCGCGGTTCTACGGCTGGTGGGGTGAGCATGGCCTTCGGCGCGCATTTGCTGGCCACGCTCGCCCCCGCGCGGCAGGGCCGTGTCGAGGTGATCTATTGCGATCCTCTACGGGTCGCGGATTTCGCGGACCGAAAGGCGCTGGCGCGCGCGGCCGAGATAGCGGTGCGCAGCGCCCATGTCGCGGCCCTGCCGACGCGCGTCTGAACGGGGGCGCGGCCCGGATTTCCGCTTGCACACGGGGCCGCGCTGGGGTAAGCGCGCCCTACTTAATCCCGCAGTCGGGGATTGGGGCCCGAGGGGAGACATCCCGAGGGTTCCGCCGGTTGGCCCGCATTCCGCAGGTCAGACCCCCGACGAGGCTAAACCGGAAAGGTATAAAGACATGGCTCTTCCAGAGTTCTCCATGCGTCAGCTGCTTGAAGCAGGCGTACACTTCGGCCACCAGACACAGCGCTGGAACCCGCGCATGGGTCCCTACATCTACGGCGCGCGCAACGGCATCCACATCATGGACCTCACACAGACGGTTCCGATGCTGGACGATGCGCTCAAGGTCATCCGCGACACCGTCGCCAAGGGCGGCAGCATCCTCTTCGTCGGCACCAAGCGTCAGGCCTCCCAGCCCATCGCCGAAGCCGCAGAGAAATGCGCACAGTATTACATGAACCACCGCTGGCTCGGCGGCACGCTGACCAACTGGCAGACCGTGTCCAAGTCCATCCAGCGCCTCAAGCACATCGACGAGCAGTCCGAGATCGGCTTCTCCGGCCTGACCAAGAAAGAACGTCTGGGCATGGAACGCGATCAGGCCAAGCTGCAGGCCTCGCTCGGCGGCATCCGCGAAATGGGCGGCCGTCCCGACCTGATCTTCGTCATCGACGTGCGCAAGGAACAGCTTGCCATCGCCGAAGCCAACAAGCTCGGGATCCCGGTCGTGGCCGTGGTCGATACCAACTGCTCGCCCGACGGCGTGGATTACATCATCCCCGGCAATGACGACGCGGCCCGCGCGATTGCGCTCTATACCGATCTGGCCGCGCGCGCGGCACTTGACGGCATGTCCGCACAGCTGGGCGCCGCAGGCGTCGATCTGGGCGCGATGGAAGAGGCCCCCGCCGAGGAAGCCGTGACCGAGATGCCACTGGGCGGTGCTTCCGAGGAAGCGGCGAGCAATGACGCGATCTCCAAGGGCGGGCCTCTGGACCTCGAGTCCAAGCAAGAGACCGTCGAAGCCGCGAAATCCTGATGCACGCGCTGCGCGCTGCGCAGCCGTCGCAAAAACGTCATACGGGGCAGGGTATACCTGCCCCGAAGCTATGAAAAACCCCAGATAGGAGACCCTGAGCGATGGCAATCACAGCATCCATGGTCAAAGAACTCCGCGATTCCACAGGCGCGGGCATGATGGACGCCAAGAAGGCGTTGACAGAGAATGACGGCAACATGGAAGCCGCAGTGGACTGGCTGCGCACCAAGGGCCTTGCGAAGGCTGCCAAGAAATCCGGTCGCACCGCGGCAGAGGGTCTTGTGGCGGTCAAGGTCGATGGCGGGCGCGGTGTCGCGGTCGAGGTGAACTCCGAGACTGACTTCGTCGGCAAAAATGCCGATTTCCAGAAGATGGTCGCTGGCATCGCCGATGCCGCCACGGGCGCATCCGACATCGACACGCTGAAGGCCGCTGAGATGAACGGCAAGACGGTCGAGCAGACCGTGACCGACGCCGTCGCCGTGATCGGCGAGAACATGTCCGTGCGCCGCATGGCCGCCATCGAGGGCGATCTGGTCGTCTCTTACGTGCACAACGCCGCGGCCCCCGATATGGGCAAGATCGGCGTGCTCGTGGCGATGACAGGTGGCGATGACGCATTCGGCAAGCAGGTCGCGATGCATATCGCCGCCGTGAACCCCGCATCGCTGTCGGAGGCGGATCTCGATCCGGCCGTGGTCGAGAAGGAAAAGCAGGTCCAGATCGACATCGCCAAGGAGTCGGGCAAGCCTGACGCCGTGATCGAGAAGATGATCGTGGGCCGGATGCAGAAGTACATGTCCGAAGTGACGCTGCTCAACCAGCCGTTCGTGATCAACCCGGACCTGACTGTGGGTGCCGCGGCCAAGGAAGCGGGCGCCACCATCACCGGTTTCGTGCGGCTGGAAGTGGGCGAAGGCATCGAAGTGGTCAAGGAAGACTTCGCCGCGGAAGTCGCCAAGGCCGCCAAAGGCTGAGAGCATCTGCGATGTTTGAGACAAGTGAAGGCGGGGTCATGCCCCGCCTTCCTTGTCTTAACCGCCACCGTCAGCACTCCCTCCCGTGAATCCCCCAATTCAGAGGGGAGGGTGCAGCGACGGTCAAGATAGGCTGCGTGGTCCGCTGACACCAGAACCACGCAGCCCGGGACCCCCGGAAGAAGTAAGCGCTCCCAAGAGAGCCGAGGTCCTCACGCTCCGACCCCTCAAAGCCTGAAAACAGCTTCACAGAGGCCGGCGACCCAGCAGAGCTTTGCAATCACAAAGGTTTCGGGGCCGTCCGTCGAACTGGCAAAGCCTCGCTGTCCGACACCATGATCTTGCGACAATGCTTCCCTTGGGGAAAGTAAGGGATACCTTACCACCGGCCCAATTCCCGGTTTATTCACGCGTCCAGTATGAACATCTGGTTGGCGAATGCGGCCTTCATCACGGCCTGCGCGGTCGTCTCCACGGCCAGCACACTGCGCGCGAGGCGCAGGTGTTTCTCGACCGTCGCCGCCGTCAGACCCATCAGCATCGCGATGTCCTGCGTAGTCTTGCCGTCGCCCACCCATTCCAGCGCCTCGCGCTGGCGCGGCGTGAGCGAGCGGTTGGGCGCGGTATAGGGCAGGGTGAGGATCTTGAGGTGCAGGATGTTGTTCATCAGCGTGATATCCTCGCCGTGCTCGGCCCAGACCCTGTCAATGGCGGCCTGGTCGAGATCGGGCCGCGCGGTCAACGCGATCGCCCCCTTGGAGCGTGCCGAGATCGACTTGAAGCTGATCGAATAGCCCGCGATCACGCCCATGTCGCGGTTGAACTCCAGCACGCGCCGCTCTGCGGGGGTGAGCGTTTTGGTCCGCTCCATCTCCGAGAGCAGTTTCCAGCTCTTGGCGCCGGTATTCTCCAGCGCCCAATGCACCATCGGGGCATGGAAATAGTGCCCCTCGTCGAGGAACACATCCGTATAGGCGCGCGAATGGTTGGTCAGGATGATGAAATCGCTCGGATCGCCCAGAGAGGTGGTCGAGCGGTAGCGGGTGAAGCCGTAGAGCAGCCTGTCGAACCCGTAGTCCGCCATCTTCGCCACATGCGCCTCCCACAGCTCCTCGATGCTGGGGCAGTCGGCCACACCGCGCAGATAGCTTCGCAGGCTCAACTGTCGCCCCCCAGCCGCGCCGCCATCGCATCGAGCGCCATCACGTAGCCCTGCGCGCCGAAGCCGCAGATCTGGCCAATGGCCACCTTCGACAGGTAGGAGACATGGCGGAAGGGTTCGCGGGCGTGGATGTTGCTCAGGTGGACTTCGACCATGGGCAGCGCGACGGAGGCCACCGCATCCATCAGCGCGATCGAGGTATGGGTATAGGCGCCGGCGTTTATGATCAGCCCGCCGTGCACGCCCCCGGCGGCATGGACCGCATCGATGAGCACGCCCTCGTGGTTGGATTGCTGGCAGGAGATGCCGAGGCCGAGCACCTCTGCATGGGCGGCGCAGGCCGCCTCGATGTCGTCGAGGGTGGTGTGCCCGTAGATCTCGGGCTGGCGCTGGCCCAGCAAGTTGAGGTTCGGGCCGTTCAACACAAGGACAGATGGCATGGTCATTCCGATATTCTGAAGTGTTCAGACCCTGCCAGCCTGCGCGTCCGCTGTCCAGCCTCGTAGCAGCGCGGGCCTTGCTACTCTGCCATGTGGCAGGCGACCTTTGCCCCTCGAAGCATCCGCAGCACCGGCCTCTCGGCCGCGCATCGCGGCACCGCAAGCGGACAGCGCGGGTGATAGGCGCATCCCGAGGGCGGGTTGATCGGATCGGGGATCTCACCCGTGGGCGGCGGCACATCGCGACCGAACTGGTCGAGCTGCGGGGCGGCGGCCAGCAGCATCTGGGTATAGGGATGCTTGGGGTCGTCGAACAGCGCATGCGGTCCCGCCTCCTCCACCAGCCGCCCCAGATAGAGCACGCCGACGCGGTCCGCCATATGCTGCACCACCGTCAGATCGTGACTGATGAAGAGATAGGTCAGACCCAGCTCATCCTTCAGATCGCTCATCAGGTTGAGCACCTGCGCCTGCACCGAGACATCGAGCGCCGAGGTCGGCTCATCGCACACGATGAGGCGCGGGTTCGAGGCCAGTGCACGCGCGATGCAGATGCGCTGGCGCTGCCCGCCCGAGAATTCATGCGGAAACTTGCCCGCATCGCGCGCCGACAGGCCCACCTGCTCAAGCAGCTTCTCCGCGAGCCCCGCCGTCTGACCGCCGCGCGCGGCAACCGGTTCCGCGATGATGTCGCGCACGCGCCAGCGCGGGTTGAGCGAGGCAAAGGGGTCCTGAAAGATCATCTGGATGTCGGCGCGCACGGCATCGACCTTGGCGCTGTCGGTCTCGCGCGCGAGGTCCACGCCGCGGATCTGCACTGACCCCTCCGAGGGGGCGAGCAGCCCGACAAGCATCTTGCCGATGGTGGATTTGCCCGATCCGCTCTCGCCTACCAGCGCGTAGACCGTGCGCTCCTCGATCTCGAAGCTGACATCGCTGACGGCGGTCAGAAACGCCTTGGCGCGCCGCTCGATCACGCGGTTGAGCCAGGGCTTGGACACATCGAAGACGCGGCTCAGCCCGGAAACGGAGACCAGCGCCATCAGACAGCCTCCGCCGCGTCTTGGTGCAGCGGGAAGTGGCAGGCCACCGCCTGCCGTGCGCCGCTCTGGGCCGGGGCGGGGTCACTGCGGCAGACCGGCTGCGCCTGCGGGCAGCGGGGGTGGAAGGCGCAGCCCTCGGGCATCCGGTCGAGCCGTGGCATCGCGCCGGGGATCTGGTGCAACCGTGACTTGCCGCGCGAGGCGAGCGGGGTCGAGCCCATCAGCCCGCGGGTATAGGGATGTCGCGGCGCACCCAGCACCTCGCGCACCGGACCCAGCTCCGCCAGACGGCCCGCGTACATGACCGCCACGCGGTCCGCAGCCTCCGCGATGACCCCCATGTCATGGGTGATCAGCATCACCGCAGTGCCGCGCGTCCGGCAAAGCTTCTTCAGCAGCGCGATGATCTGCGCCTGCACGGAGACATCCAGTGCTGTCGTGGGCTCATCCGCGATGATCAGGCTCGGCTCCGCGCAGAGCGCCAGCGCAATGACCACCCGCTGTCGCATGCCGCCCGAGAATTCGTGCGGATAGCTGTCCACGCGCTGGGAGGCGCCGGGGATCCCCACCTCCTCCAGTGCCGCGACGGCACGGCGGCGCGCCTCCTCGCGGCTCACGTCGAGGTGTACGAGGATCGTCTCGGAGAGCTGGTCCCCGATGCGCAACAGCGGGTTGAGCGAGGTCAGCGGGTCCTGGAAGATCATCCCGATCCGCTTGCCGCGCAGGCGCCGCATGGCTTCGCCCTTGAGCGGGTCTATGCGGGTGCCCTCCAGCTCGATCTCGCCTTGGGCGATATGCGCGGGCGGGTTGAGCAGGCCTATGACCGCATTGCCCGCCATGGATTTGCCTGCACCGGATTCGCCGACGACGCCCAATATTTCACCCTCCGCGATGTCATAGGAAATCCCGTCCACGGGGCGCAGGATGCCATGCCGCGTCGGGATTTCCACGGTGAGGTTGCGGATTGAGAGGATGGGGCGGGACATCAGCGCAGCCTTGGGTTAAGGGCGTCGCGCAGCCAGTCACCCAGCAGGTTGACGGCGAGTGCCAGCGCCAGCAGCGTAAGCGCCGGGAACAGCAAGATCCACCATTCGCCGGAAAAGAGAAAGCCCTGACCGATGCGGATCAACGTGCCGAGCGAGGGCTGCGTGGGCGGCGCGCCGACACCGAGGAAGGACAGCGTCGCCTCCGCGATGATCGCGAGCGCCAGCGAGATCGTCGCGATCACCAGCACGGGCGAGAGCACGTTGGGCAGGATGTGGCGCAGCATGATCGCTGGCGCCGTGCGCCCGATGAGCCGCGCGGCCTGTACATATTCCTTGTTCTTCTCGACCAGCGTTGCGCCGCGCACCACGCGGGCGAACTGCACCCAGTCCGATAGGCCGATCGCGATGATCAGCACCCAGATCGCCATCTGGTCGCGGTATTCCACGGGCGTGATCCCCTTGGCCACGCCAAAGATCAGCAGCGCTACGAGGATCGCCGGGAAGGTCAGCTGCACATCCGCGGTGCGCATGATGACCGTCTCGGTCCAGCCGCCCAGATAGCCTGCGAGCAAGCCCAGCGAGATGCCCAGCAGCATCGCGAAAGCGACCGCCGCGGCACCCACGAAAAGCGAGATGCGCATGCCGTAGAGGATGGTGGAGAAGACGTCGCGCCCCTGATCGTCGGTGCCGAGCCAGAACGTCTCGCCGGTGAAGGCGTTGGGCGTCATGGGCGCCGAAAACCCGTTCATCAGGTTGAGCGATCCCGGATCGAACGGGTCATAGGGCGCGATCAGCGGCGCAAATACCGCGCCGAGCACCATGATCATCACCACGACGAAGCTCACAATCGCGACGGGGGAGCGGCGGAAGGTATAGAGGAAATCGCTGCGCAGCGCGAGCGTGAGGCGCGAAGGGTCCTTGACCGCGATGGGGGCGTCCGGGGGCAGGGGCATCTGCGTCATCTCAGTGTCCCGCGGTGCGGTCCGCGCGCAGGCGCGGATCGATGGAGAAATAGAGCAGATCGACAATCAGGTTGATGCCCACGAACATGACAGAGATCAGCATGAGATATGCCGCCATCACCGGAATATCGACGAATTGCACGGCGTTGATGAACAAGAGCCCCACACCCGGCCACTGGAAAACCGTCTCCGTGATGATTGCGAAGGCGATGATCGAGCCGAGCTGGAGGCCCGTGACCGTGATCACCGGCACCAGCGTGTTCTTGAGCGCATGGCGGAAGTTCACCGCGCGGTCGCGCAGGCCGCGCGCACGGGCAAAGCGGATGTAGTCCTGCCGCAATACCTCCAACATTTCAGAGCGGACCAGCCGCATGATCAGCGTCATCTGGTAGAGGCCGAGCGTGATCGCGGGCAGGATGATCGCCTGCAGGCCGGAGGTGGTCAGGAACCCCGTGCTCCAGCCGCCCACCATCACCGTTTCGCCGCGCCCGAAACTGGGCAGCCAGCCCAGCTCGACCGAGAAAAGATAGATGAGCAATATCCCGATGAGAAAGGTCGGCAGCGACACACCGACAAGCGAGAGCGACATGATCATATTGGCGGCGAACCCGTCGCGCCGGATCGCCGTGAACACGCCGAGCCCGATCCCGAGGGTGATCGCCAGAAAGCCCGACACCGCCGCAAGTTCCAGCGTGGCGGGCGCCCGCTCCAGCAAGATCTCCGCGACGGGGCGCCCCTGCCGGTAGCTCACGCCGAAATTGCCCTGTGCCGCATTGGCCAGAAACTTGATGTATTGCACCGGAAACGGCTGATCGAGGCCCAGCTGCGTGCGCAGGCGTTCCACGTCCTCGATGGTGCGTTCCTGTCCCAGTAGGTTGTCGACCGGATCGCCGACGAAGCGGAACATCGAAAACGCGACCAGCCCCACGATCAGCAGGACAAGGGCAGACTGGAGGATGCGTTGGATGATGTAGGCGAGCATTGGCGTAGCAGACAGACTGTGCGCAGGGCGGTCAAGACCCGCGTGCGGTTAAAACGGCATCTGTGCAAATTAGATGCGCGAGGTGGAAGGCAGTCCCCCTTCGGCGCAGTGCCGGAAGGGGGCCGAGCCGCCTCAGTTCACGGTGACCCAGTTCAACAGGAAGAAATTGTCGGGACGCTGGGTCAGCTCGATGTTGGCCTGTGTGCCCCAGATGAGCGGCTGTACGTACATCGGTACATAGGCAACCTCGTCCTGCAGGATGGCTGCCGTCTCGTCGAGCATGGCCTGACGCGCGGGCTCGTCGATCTCGGACTGGATCAGCGGCAGCAGCGCATCGACCCGCGCATTGGAATAGCCGCCGAAGTTCCAGCTGCCGAGCTTTGCCTCGTCATCCGGTGTCGCGGCAAGGAAGCGGATCGGATGCTCCGCGTCGAAGGTGCCGGGCGACCAGCCCAGCAGGAACATGTCGTAATTGTCTGCGCGCAGCTCCGGCCAGTAGTTCTGCACCGGCATCGTCTCAAGCTGGGCGCGCAGGCCCACCTGCGCCAGCATCGCCGTCACCGCCTGACAGACGGCCTCATCGTTGAGATAGCGGTCGTTGGAGCATTTGAACCCGAAGGAGAAGCCGTCCGGATAGCCCGCCTCCGCCAGCAGCGCCTTGGCCATTTCGACGTCATAGGCGGGTCGCGCGGCGAGGGCAGGGGTGTAGCCGCGCATCGCGGGGCTCACCAGTTGGCTCTCCTCGGCTGCGGCGCCGCGCAT
This sequence comes from uncultured Alphaproteobacteria bacterium, assembly GCA_963703195.1. Classification (GTDB taxonomy): domain Bacteria; phylum Pseudomonadota; class Alphaproteobacteria; order Rhodobacterales; family Rhodobacteraceae; genus Sulfitobacter. The sequence continues at coordinate 779,221 of OY969797.1, forward strand.
GATGGTCTGCAGGATCGCGGGCACGTTGACCGCATGGGCCACCGCGCGCCGCACGCGGACATCGGCGAAGGGATTGGCATCCGTCGTCTCGGAGGAGAATTTGAGCGTGTCGGCCTCGTGCGGGAAGCCCAGCATCATCACCCGTGCCTCGATCCCCTCGATCACGTTGACGTCCGGGTTCTGGCGCAGCCGCTCTGTGTCCTGGATCGGCACGGGGTTGATCATGTCCACATCGCCCGACAGCAGCGCCGCAACGGCGGTGGCGGAGTTCTGGATCGGGGTCAGCTCTGCGCGGGTGACGTTGTGCTGCGCCTCGTCCCACCAGCCCTCATGCGGCTCCAGCACGGTGCGCAGGCCCGGCTCGCGCACGGTCACGCGGAAGGGGCCGGTGCCGTTGGTGTTGAGCGTGGCATGGTTGCCGCTTTCCTTGTCGGGCAGGGCGGCGCCGTTTGCCTCCGCCCAGACGCTGTCCATGATCATCCAGTTGGCGATGCTGTCGGGAAAGATCGGGTTGGGTGCGCTGGTGAGGATCTCGACCGTGTAGGGGTCCACGACCCGCACCTCGGACACCGGCGCGAACCAGCTGCTCGTGTCGGCGGCCTCGCTCGATGCGCGGGTGTAGGAGAAGAGCACGTCCTGCGCGTCGAAGTCGCTGCCGTCATGGAAGCGCACGCCCTGCCGGAGTGTGAAGCGCCAGCCTTCGCCCGCGCCGATGGGTTCCCAAGCGGTGGCCAGCGACGGCTCGATGCTCATGTCCTTGCCGCGGCGCACCAAGCCCTCGTAGACGTTGTTGAGAAACCCCAGCACGGGTGCGGAATTGACGGCATGCGGATCCATGGTCTGTGGATCGGTCGTTTCGGCCCATTTGAACTCCGCGGCCTCCAGAGGCAAAGCGAGGGTGAGGGCCAGCGCGGATACGGCAGCTTTGAGGTGCATGGGAGGTCCTTGTCTTCGGTGGGTGCAGGGATGTGCCGGGTCAGGTGACGAAGTCTAGCATGCGCGCGGACGGGCGCCAGTACGATCTGGGCGATCACGGCAGTGTGAAGGATGGCACGGACGGCAAGGGGCCGCGCGATTGCGCGGCCCCTTGCCGTCCAATAAAGCCCAAAAGACTCAGTTCATGCCGAAGTACTTGAAATGCGCGGTATCATCGGCCGCGACGATCGTATCGACACCCGATTTCATGCCCCAGTTCAGCACCTGGTGGTGGACGGGGATGTAGATCGCATCGGCCTGCACGACTTCCCAGATCTCCTTGATCATGGCGTCGCGCTTGGGCAGATCGGTCTCCGAGGCCAGCGCCTTGATCTGCGCATCGAGCTCCGGATTGCTGTAGCGCGTCGCGTTCCAGGAGCCGTAGGTATCATCGCGCGTGTGGACCAGGAAGTTGAAGATATACTCCGAATCGTAGGTCGGAACGCCCCAGCCCAGCATGTAGAAGTCGGTCTGCAGCCCGTTGATCAGCGGAAAATGCTGCGCCTTGGACTGTGCTTCGAGGTTCGCGTTCACGCCGATCTGGGCCAGCATGCCCACGGCCGCCTGACAGATCGCCTCGTCGTTGATGTAGCGGTCGTTAGGGCAGTTGAGCGTCACGGTGAAGCCATCGCCATAGCCCGCCTCCGTCATCAACGCCTTGGCCGCGTCGATGTCGGTCTTGGAGGAGGCGTCCATGGCTTCGTCCCAGCCGTTCACGAACGGCGGCGCGATCATGCCCGCGGGCTCGGACTGGCCGCGCATCACGACCTGCTGGATCGCATCGCGGTTGATCGCCATGTTCATGGCCTGGCGCACGCGCACGTCGGCGAAGGGGTTTTTGCCCTCGACGTTGTCCGAGGTCAGATCCGCATCGCCCGAATTCATCCCGAAGAAGATCACGCGGTTCTGCGGCGTGGTGCGCACATCGAGCCCGTCGCTGCCCGAGACGCGATCAAGATCCTGTACCGGCACGTCCTGGATGAAATCGACTTCGCCGGACAGCAGGGCAGCCACGCGGGTCGCCGGGTTCTGGATCGGGGTATAGATGATCTCCGTCACTTCCAGCGGGAATTCGCCCTTACCCCAGTAGTTCTCGTTGGCGGTCAGCACGGTGCGTACATCGGGCTCGCGGCTCACCAACTTGTAGGCGCCGGTGCCGTTGGTGTTCTTGGCCGCGAACGTATCCTCGCCACCCTCGACATCCTGCACGGCCACGGCATTGTTCGCCTCGGCCCAATCCTTGTCCATCATCATGATGTTGGTAAGGTTGGCGGGCATGATCGGGTTCGGCCCATCGGTCACGATCTCCACGGTCAGCGCGTCAGGTGTGCGCACTTCCTTAACAGAAGCCAGCAAGGCCTTGTAATCGCTGTCTTCCGACATCGCACGCTCAAGGCTGAACTTCGCGTCTGCGGAATCGAAGGTGGCGCCGTCGTGGAACGTCACGCCCTCGCGCAGCTTGAAGATCCAGACGTTGGGATCCTCCTCCGAAGGGTTCCATTCGGTCGCCAGCGTGGGCACGATGGCGCCCGTCATATCGCGCATCACCAGCGGTTCGAACATCTGGTGCGCGAGCGCGGACGTGGGACCTTCGTTCTGGGCATGCGGATCGAGCGTCAGCGCATCGCCCGCGCGGGCCCAGCGCAGCGTCTCGGCGCTCGCCAGAGCGGTGGAGGACATCAATAGTGCAGCAGACAGCAGCGTGATCTTTTTCATTTTGGTCTCCCTGGTGGTCGGTGACGCACAACACGTCGCCCGTCGTTGAAGCGCCAAGTAGAGCGCGTCACGGGCCGTTGCACAACATCTGCACTCAATAATTTGCGCAAGCGGCGGCATTTGCTGCTAATCTGAGCTTTAGGGGTCCTCGGGGGACAGATCAAATATTTACATAATACTGATTATACAGATAATGGATATTGGAGAAGCCTAGCGCCCCTGTCTGTGTTCACGGCGTCCCGCGTCACTCCCTCTCATGGCCCGGTGGCATCCGCCAGCCCCCCGACAACATGCATTGACCTTCACCTGCCGGTCATGAAACCTGCGCGCAACAATTGCACCACGGGAGATTTCAATGGACCGCGCCGCCATCGTTCATGAGAACCTGACGCGCAGGCTTGGCGCGGACGACCTACCGCCGGGTCCGGCGCCGGATGCATCCATTTCCGGCCCCAAGCTGGTCGAGCTGTTTCGCGCGCAGGTGCTCAGCCGACAGCTCGACCGCACCAGCCGCGCGATGCAGGCTGCGGGTAAAGGCTTCTACACCATCGGATCATCGGGCCATGAAGGCATGGCCGCCGTGGCCGAAGCGCTGCGGCCCACGGATATGGCCTTCCTGCATTACCGCGACGCGGCGTTCCAGATCCAGCGCGCGGCACAGGTGCCGGGCCAGCAGCCGATCTGGGACATGCTGTTGAGCTTTCGTGCTGCCGCTGCCGATCCGATCTCGGGCGGCAGGCACAAGGTTCTGGGCTCCCGGAGCCTTAACATCCCGCCGCAAACCTCTACAATCGCTAGCCATTTGCCAAAGGCCGTCGGCGCGGCCTACTCGCTGGGGCTCGCGCGGCGGAACGCGCCGGAGCACCGCGTTTTGCCTCAGGACAGCATCATCATGTGCAGCTTCGGCGATGCGTCCTCCAACCATTCGACGGCACAGGGCGCGATCAACACCGCCTCCTGGACAAGCTACCAATCGGTGCCGATGCCGCTTCTTTTTGTCTGTGAGGACAATGGGATAGGCATCTCGGTTCCCACGCCGCGCGGATGGATCGCCGAGAATTTCGCGCGGCGTCCCGGGCTGCGGTATTTTGCCTGCGACGGGCTCGACCTCGTGGCGACCCTGCGCACCGCGCAAGCTGCCGCTGATTACGTGCGCCGCACGCGCAAACCCGCCTTTTTGCATGTCACCACGGTGCGGCTCTACGGCCATGCGGGCTCCGACGTGGAGATGAGCTACCGTGACAAGGCGGCCATCGAGGCGTCCGAGGCCAATGATCCGCTGTTGCATACCGCGCGCATCCTGCGCGACGCCGGTGCGAGCAGTCCTGCGCAAAGCCTTGAGGTGTATCATGAAATTGGTGAAACCTGCACCCGTGTGGCGCAGGAGGTGATGGCGCAGCCACCGCTCGCGACGGCGCGTGAGGTGATGGAGAGCATCATCCCCCCTGCCCGCAGCTGTGCCCCCGGCAACGGCCCGGCGCCCGAGGCGCGTGCGCAGATCTTCGGCAGTGATTTCAAACAGATGGAAACGCCCCAGCCGATGAACCGGCTGATCGGCTGGGCGCTCGCCGATCTGATGCTGGCGCATGGCGAGATCATCGTCGCGGGGGAGGACGTGGGCCGCAAGGGCGGTGTCTACGGCGTCACGCAGAAGCTCCAGAGCCGCTTTGGCCCCGACCGCGTCATCGACACGCTGCTCGATGAGCAGTCCATCCTCGGCCTCGCAATTGGCATGGCGCACAACGGTTTCATCCCCGTGCCGGAGATCCAGTTTCTCGCCTATCTGCACAACGCCGAGGACCAGCTGCGCGGCGAAGCGGCGACGCTTAGCTTCTTCTCCAACGGTCAATATACCAATCCGATGGTGCTGCGCATCGCCGGTTTGGGCTACCAGAAAGGTTTTGGCGGGCATTTCCACAACGATAACTCCCTCGCCGTGCTGCGCGACATACCGGGGCTGGTCATCGCCTGTCCGTCGAACGGTGCGGATGCCGCCATGATGCTGCGCGAGGCGGTGCGGCTCGCGCGCGAGGAGCAGCGGGTGGTGGTGTTCATCGAGCCGATCGCACTCTACCCGATGCGCGATCTGCATGAGGCGGGTGATGGTGGCTGGTTGCAGCCCTATCCGGCGCCTGACCGGCGGTTAGGCTTGGGTGAAATCGGTATCGAGGGAAGCGGCACGGATTTGGCCATCGTAAGCTACGCCAATGGATACTACCTCTCAACGAAGGCCCGCAAGGCGTTGGAGGAAAATGGAATAAACCTGCGCTTGATCGACATGCGCTGGCTCGCGCCCATGCCCGCCGGAGCCCTTCTGGAGGCGACGGCGGACTGCACCAACATCCTCATCGTGGATGAATGCCGCCGCACGGGCAGCCAATCCGAGGCGCTCATGGCGCTCTTCAGCGAAAATGGCAGGGCCCGCGTCTCACGCCTCACCGCAGAGGACAGCTTCATCGCGACCGGCCCGGCCTATGCCGCCACCCTGCCCTCCGTCGAGGGTATCATCGAGGCCGCACTTGCCCTGGTGGCGTCGTGAGCAGGCCCACTGCCGTCCTCGTTTGTCCGGGCCGCGGGACCTACAATAAGGCCGAGCTTGGCACGCTGTTGCGCACGCATGGCGGCCATCCGCTGATTGCGGAATGGGACGCGATGCGCGCTGATCTGGGGCAAGAGACGCTCACCGCGCTCGACGGCGCGGCACCGTTCTCCGCCGCCCGGCACACCACCGGCGACAACGCCTCCGCGCTCATCTACGCCTGTAGCTATCTCGATGCCGCCGCCGCCCATGCGCGCCATGACATCCGCGCGGTCACCGGCAATTCGCTGGGCTGGTACATCGCGCTGGCCGCGGGCGGCGCGACGACGGCGCAGGACGGGATGAGGATCGTGAACACGATGGGGACGCTGATGCATGCCGAAGGGACCGGCGGCCAGATCCTCTATCCCTTCGTCAGCGAGGATTGGCGCGCAATCCCGGGCGAGCGCGCGCGCCTGTTGGATCTGATCGCGACGATCAACGCCGTGCCGGGGCAGACGCTCGGCGCTTCGATCCATCTCGGCGGCATGCTGGTCGTGGCGGGCAACGCGGCCGGGCTCGCGGGTTTCGAGGCGGCCGTGCAGGGTGATCCCGCGCGCAAGCCGCTGCGCCTGCCCAATCACGCGGCGTTCCACACCGGCCTGATGGCGCCCGTCGCGCAGATGGGCCGCGATGCCCTGCCACCGGAGCTCTTCCGCGATCCCGCGACCGCCCTCATCGACGGGCGCGGCGCGTTCTGGCATCCACGGGCCAGTGATCTGGGCGCCCTGCGGGCCTATACGCTGGGCCACCAGATCACCGAGACCTACGATTTCACCGCCGCGATCCAGAGCGCCGCGCGCAACATCGCGCCGGAACGTTTCATCATCACCGGCCCCGGCACCACGCTCGGCAGCGCCGTTGCGCAATCGCTCATCGGCATCGGCTGGCAGGGCATCGACAGCAAGGAGGCGTTTCTTGCGCGGCAGGCCAGTGATCCGGTCATCCTCAGCATGGGCCGCGAGGACCAGCGCCCGCTTGTGGTCTGAGCCGCCCCGCTTTTCTATTCTGCCCCTAACATCAGTCCCGCACCGCTAGCCGAGCGCGTAGCCCGTACCGCGCACAGTGCGGATCGGATCGCTGCCGCCCTGCCCCGTGAGCGCCTTGCGCAGGCGCGCGACATGGACGTCCACGGTGCGGGTGTCGACGTAGATGTCGCGGCCCCAGACCTGATCGAGCAGCTGGTCGCGGCTGAACACCCGGCCCGGCTTTTCGATCAGTGTCACGAGCAAGCGGTACTCCGTTGGCCCAAGCTTGATGTCCGCCTCGCCGCGCGTCACGCGGTGCGTCTCCGCGTTCAGCGCAATGTCGTCGTAGCTCAGCACCGCGCCGGAGGCCGCCGGGCGCGCGCGGCGCAGTTGGGTGCGCACCCGCGCCATCAGCTCGCGGACGTTGTATGGTTTGACCACGTAATCGTCGGCGCCGGTATCTAGCCCCCGCACGGCATCGACCTCCTCGGAGCGCGCGGAGAGCATGATCACGGGGATATCACGTGTCTGGGCGCGGGTCTTGACCCTGCGACAGACCTCGATCCCCGACATCAGTGGCATCATCCAGTCGAGGATGATGAGATCCGGTGCCGCCTCGTCAATGAGCAGCATCGCCTCTTCGCCGTTCTGGGCGCGCCGCACGGCGTAGCCCTCGGCCTCGAGGTTATAGGCGAGCATTTCGCGTTGCGCAGGCTCGTCTTCGACAAGCAAAACCTGCATCTGCCCCGGCATCATGACCTCAGACCTTCACGCTGAGCGATGTCTGGTCGGCCTTGGGCCGCGGGTCGTCGGGGTGGCTCCCGGTGACGAGATAGACCACCTGTTCGGCGATCGAGGTGCAGTGATCGCCCATCCGTTCGACGTTCTTGGCGATGAAGTGCAGGTGCATGCAGGCGGTGATGTTGCGCGGATCCTCCAGCATGAAGGTCAGGAATTCGCGGAAGAGCGCATTGTACATCTGGTCGAGATCCTCGTCCCGCGCGATCACGTCGGCGGCGAGCTCCGCATCGCGGCGGATATAGGCATCGAGCGCATCCTCGAGCATTTCCTCTGCGAGCCGCGCCATGCGCCGGATCGCACCCGTGCTGTCGTTGACGGGCGGTACCTGTGCGAGGACGGAGGTGCGTTTTGCCATGTTCTTGGCATAGTCGCCGATCCGCTCGAGGTTGCCCGAGATCTTGATCACGCTGAGGATCAGGCGGAGGTCGACCGCGGTGGGCGCGCGCAGGGCAATCACACGGGCGGCGTTCTCGTTGATCTCCGCCTCCAGCGTATCGATAACCTTGTCGGCGGCGCGCACCTGTTCGGCCAGCGGCTCGTCGCGGGTCTCAAGGCTCTTTGCGGCCTGCCGGATCGCATCCTCGACCAGCCCGCCCATCTTCATGATCTGCGCCTGCACTTTTTCGAGGTCGCGGTCGAAGGCGGAGGCGATGTGGTTCTTTTCTTCCATGATCCTAACCGATCCTTCCGGTGATGTAGCTTTCGGTGCGCGGGTCTTCGGGGGTCGTGAAGATCTTGTCGGTGTCGCCGAACTCCACGAGATACCCGAGGTGGAAGAACGCGGTGCGCTGGCTCACCCGCGCGGCCTGCTGCATGGAGTGGGTGACGATCACCACGGAGTAATTCTGGCGCAGCTCGTCGATGAGTTCCTCTACCTGTGCGGTCGCGATGGGGTCGAGCGCCGAACAGGGCTCGTCCATCAACAGCACCTCGGGCTCTGTGGCCACCGCGCGCGCAATGCACAGGCGCTGCTGCTGGCCGCCGGACAGGCCGGTGCCGGGCGCCTGCAGTCGGTCCTTGACCTCGTCCCAGATCGCGCCGCGGCGCAGCGCCCGCTCCACGATCTCGTCGAGCTCTTCCTTGTTGCGGGCGAGCCCGTGGATGCGCGGGCCGTAGGCCACGTTTTCATAGATGGATTTGGGGAAGGGGTTCGGCTTTTGAAAAACCATGCCGACCTTGGCGCGCAGCTGCACCGGGTCCACCGAGGGGTCGTAGATGTCCTCCCCGTCGATGAGGATCTGCCCCTCCATCCGCGCAACGTCGATGGTGTCATTCATCCGGTTGATGCAGCGCAGGAAAGTCGATTTCCCGCAGCCCGACGGCCCGATGAAGGCGGTGACGGTCTTGTCCTCGATCTCGACGTTGACGTCTTTGATCGCGTGGTTGTCACCGTAATAGACCTGCACACCGCGGGCCGAGATCTTGTATTTCTGGGCCACTTGAGCCTCCGGTATATCTGTGTTGTCGCGCATGTCAGTCTCCTGTTACCAGCGCCGCTCGAACCGGCGCCGCAGCAATACGGCGATGGCGTTCATGGTGATGAGAAACACCAGCAGGATGATGATGCCGCCCCAGGCCCGTTCGTAGAAGGCAGGGTCGGACCGTTTGGCCCATTCGTAGATCTGTGCCGGCATGGCCGAGTTCGGGCTCATGAGTGCTGCACCGACACTATCAGGCCCGTTGGAGGCGATGAAGCCCACCATCCCGATCAGCAACAGCGGCGCGGTTTCGCCCAGCGCCTGTGCCAGTCCGATGATCGTGCCGGTGAGGATGCCCGGAGCCGCGAGCGGCAAGACGTGGTGGAACACCGATTGCATCTTGGACGCCCCTACCCCCAGGGCCGCATCGCGGATGCTGGGCGGCACGGATTTGAGCGATGCGCGCGTCGAGATGATGATGGTCGGCAGCGTCATCAGCGTTAGCACCAGGCCGCCGACCAGCGGTGCGGAGTTGGGCAGGTGCATGTAGTTGATGAAGACCGCGAGCCCGAGGATGCCGAACACGATCGAAGGCACGGCGGCGAGGTTGGAGATGTTCACCTCGATCACGTCCGTGATCCAGTTCTTCGGGGCGAATTCCTCGAGGTAGATCGACGCCGCCACCCCGATGGGCAGTGCCAGCGCCAGCACCACCAGCATCATCGTGAGCGAGCCCACCATGGAGACGCCAATGCCTGCCGCCTCGGGCCGCGCGTCCGAGCTGTCCGCGCCGGTGATGAACGCGAGGTTGAACTGCTTCTCGATCACGCCCGCCTCCACGAGCTGGTCCACCAGATCGAGTTGTTCGACGCTGATGTTCTTGTCGTTGGCGATGCTCGCACGGCTCACCCGGTCCTTGAGGTAGCCATCGACCCGGCCAGAGGCGAGGAAATCGAACTCCACCGTCGTGCCGATGATCGAGGGATCGGCCAGCACCGCGTCGCGCATCCGCGCTTCCGCGCCGTCCGACAGCAGACCTGCCATGTCATCGGGTGACATTTCGGACTCGAAATCGGTCGTGGCGATCAGCCTCTCGAAAGCGTTCATCAGGATCGGCTTGTAGCCGAAGGTGGAGACCTTGCGGATCTCGGCGGGGTCGCGGTTGCCGGTCTTGTCGAGCCGCGCCTCCTCCAGCGTCACCTCCAGCGTCAGATAGGTCTGCTGGAAGGCACCGGTGCCGCGGCCGATGATCGTCGTAAGCAGGATCAGCAGCATCATCACGCCGAGGCCGATCGCGATGAGCCCGTAAGCCTTGAAGCGCGCCTCCGCCCGGTTGCGCCGCGTGGTGCGGGCATCGGGCTTGAGCAGCGAGATGGGTTGGGAATGGGCGGCGGCGTCAGTCATTCGTACTGCTCCCGGTATCTGCGCACGATGTAGAGGGCGACGACATTGAGGCCCAGCGTGAGGACGAAGAGCGTGAGGCCAAGGGCGAAGGCCACGAGCGTCTCGGGGCTTGCGAAGTCAGTGTCGCCGGTGAGCTGGCTCACGATGCGGGTGGTGATCGTCGTCATCGCCTCGAAGGGGTTGCCGGAGAAGCGCGCGATGGCCCCTGCCCCCAGCACCACGATCATCGTCTCGCCGATCGCGCGGGATGCCGCGAGCAGGATCGCGCCCACGATGCCCGGCAGGGCGGCGGGCAGGACCACCTGCCGGATCGTCTCGGATGGGGTGGCGCCGAGGCCGTAGGAGCCGTCGCGCAGGCTCTGCGGGACCGCGTTGATGATGTCATCGCTGAGCGAGGAGACGAAGGGGATGAGCATGATCCCCATCACCAGCCCCGCCGTCATCACCGCCGTGGCGCCCGCCATCAGCGGATCGCCATCCCGCAGGCCTTCGGCACTCAGCGGGCCGCCAGAGCCGAAGACATCCACGAGGAACGGCCCGACCGTCAGCAGCGCAAAAAGGCCGTAGACGATTGTGGGGATGCCCGCGAGGATCTCCAGCAGGGGCTTGGCGATGGCCCGCAATTTGGGGCCTGCATATTCGCTGAGGTAGATTGCGGCGAAGAGACCGATGGGCACCGCCACCAGCAATGCGATGACAGAGATGTAGAGCGTGCCCCAAAGCAGCGGCAGGATCGACAGCTCTGAATTGCCGCGGAAATTGGGCGCCCAGGAGTCGCCAAAGAAGAAATCCTGCCAGGGATGCAGGGCAAAGAAGTTGCGCGTTTCGAACAGCATCGACAGCACGATGCCGAGCGTGGTGAGGATGGCGAGCGAGGCGGCGATGATCAGCAGCGCCAGCACCCCGCGCTCGACCACGTTTCGCGCGCGAAACGCCGGATCCGCCGCGCGCACGGCCAGCAGCAGCCCGCCAACGGCCAACACGATCACCACGACCGCGCGAATGGTGTCCCAACGTGCATCCAGGCTGCGCGAGGTCTGGGCGGCGGCCAGCACATAGGGCTCCACGTCGGAGCCGAGGGCCACGCCGACACCGGCCAGGGTCGCACGAAGGCTGGAGGGATCGTTGCGCAGTGCCTCGATCGCGCCTGCATCGAGCACGCCCGCCCGCACCGCTTCGTCAAGGCCCTCGGCCACGCGGTTCACATCCGACAGCACCAGCGAGGTCGCCCCTTCGCTCACGGTTGCCGCGGCTGGCAGCAGCGGCAGGACCGCGTTCTGGATCAGCATCGGCTGGGCGAGCAGCCAGATCACCATTACGCCGAGGGCGGGAATTGCGGCGAACATCGCTGCCGTCATCCCATAATAATTCGGCAAGGAATGAAGCACCCGCGCGTCGCCGCCTGCCCGTGCCATCGCCCGGCCCCGTGCCATGGCATAGCCCGCAATCGCGATGGCAATGACCAGCAGGGTCAGCGTCAGAGGATTTCCGAGGAAAGAGAGTAACATGATTTTACCGCCGTAGGGCGTTGGAGGAAAGGGGCCGCTCGTGCAAGCGGCCCCTTCTGGATCGTCAGGTCAAGCGCCGATCAGGAACCGCCGCCCATGACCTTCTCGTTCGCGATGGCTTCCTGTGTCATCGCCAGCTCGGGGTCGGAGACCAGACCATAGGCCGCCAGAGGACCGTCGGGGCCAGCGATCTCGTCGGCTACGAAGAATTCCGCGAACTCCTTGAGGCCCGGGATCACGCCGATGTGTGCCTTCTTGATGTAGAAGAACAGCGGGCGAGAGACAGGGTATTCGCCGGTCGAGATGGTCTCGGTGGAGGGGACAACACCGGACATGGTCGCAACCTGCAGCTTGTCGGTGTTGTTCTCGTAGAAGGCCAGACCGAACACGCCGATGCCGTTCTCGTTGCTGTCGATGCGCGCGAGCGTCTCGGTGTAGTCGCCGTCGATGTCGACGGACATGCCATCGGTGCGGATCGCCATGCACTTGCCTTCTGCGGTGTCCTCATCGACGCCCGCATCGAGCATCGCCTGGTAGAAGCCGCCGTCTTCACAGCCTGCGAGGATCACTTTCTCCTCGAAAACTTCGCGTGTGCCGTGCTTGGTGCCCGGAATGAAGGCCATGATCGGCTGGTCGGGGAAGTCGGGGTTCACCTGGTTCCACGAAGTAGAACGTGTTCGGGACGAGCTCACCGTCGATGAAGTGCTCGGCCGCGAGCGCCTTGTACCAGTCTTCTGGCGTGAAGGCGAAGGAGTTGCCATCGATGTCGGAGGCGAACACAATCCCGTCATAGCCCACGCGGACTTCGATGATGTCCGTCACGCCGTTCTCGGCGCAGGCAGCAACTTCTTTTTCACGGATCTGGCGGGAGGAGTTGGCGATGTCGATGGTGTTCTCGCCGACGCCTTCGCAGAAACGCTTCAGACCTGCCGAGGAGCCGCCCGATTCGACGACCGGTGTGGGGAACTCGAAATTCTCGCCGAAGGCTTCTGCCACGATGGACGCGTATGGCAGCACGGTGGAGGAACCGGCCACCTGAACCTGATCACGTGCAGCAGCAGCGGTTGCGGATACGGCGGCAATAGCCAGCGCGGATGTTGTGAGTTTTGCGAAAGACATGGTGTCTCCTGTCAGCAATCATTTGAAATCACCCCCATGGTGATCTGCGCCAGACCTAGGCCCGGCGTGCTGTGCTTTTGTGACAGCTATGTTACGGTTTTATGACAGCGGGTGCTGCCGTTGCGGCAGCTTCACAGAGGTTTTCACGCCAGCGGCAAAAGGACGGTGAATACAGACCCTTGCCCCAGCTCCGAGGTGATCTTGATGCGACCGCGGTGGCGGTTGAGGATGTGCTTGACGATGGCAAGGCCAAGTCCGGTGCCCCCCAGCGCCCGGCTGCGGTGACTGTCGGCGCGGTAGAATCGCTCGGTCAGGCGCGGCAGGTGCCGCGCCTCGATGCCGGGCCCTTCGTCGCGCACGGCGACACTGACCCCCGGCGCCCGCAGCGCGTCGATGCGGGCGTGCTGTTCCAGCACGATGGTCACGCGCTTGCCCCCGCCGCCGTATTTGATCGCGTTCTCAAGCAGGTTGGTAAAGACCTGCTGCAACTGGTCGCTGTCACCGGACAGCATCACCGGCCCGTCGGGCAGCTCCGGCACCAGCATCACGTCCGCCTCCACCGCAAGCGGGTTGAGGTTGCGCAGCGTGGTGCCCAGCACCGCCCGCAGATCGACCTGCTGCGTCGGGCGCACCCGCTCATCCGCCTCCACGCGGCTGAGCGACAGCAGATCACCCACGAGACGGTTCATCCGCTCCGTCTCCATCGCCATGATGCTCAGGAAACGCTCCCGCGCGGAGGCATCCTCGCGCGCCGGGCCGCGCAGCGTCTCGATGAAGCCCATGAGCGCGGTGAGCGGCGTGCGCAGCTCATGGCTCACGTTGGCGACGAAATCGCGCCGCATCTGTCCTGCGGCGGTCACCATCGTGATGTCCTGGAACGTCACCAGCGCGATGCCGGTGCGGCCCACCGGGCTGACCGCGACGGTATAGGTCACGTCCTGCCCGTTCTCGCGCGCGAGGTAGGCGGCTGTGGTCTGGATGCCCTCGTAGAGACACTTCTCCACGGCCTCCACCACGGAGGGCTGGCGCAATACGGTCACAAAATGCCGCCCCTGCGAAGTCATACCCAGCAGGGTCTGCGCGGCGGGGTTGAAGGCCACGATCTGCTCACTGCGCTCAATTGCCAAGGCGGGCATGGGCAGCGCTGCGATCACTTCCGAAACGGGGAGCGGCGTGCTCATGATGTCACAGCGCGCGCAACCCGGCAGCAAAGCGCGCGGCGTTCTCCTGATAATGCAGCGCACTCTGGCGCAGCGCCTCGATGGCCGCCGCATCGAGGGTGCGCACCACCTTGCCCGGTGCGCCCATCACAAGGCTGCCATCGGGGATCACCTTGTTCTCGGTGATGAGCGCCCCTGCCCCGATCAGGCAATTGCGGCCGATCTTTGCGCCGTTCAGCACCGTGGCGCCCATCCCGATCAGGCTGTTGTCGCCGATGGTGCAGCCATGCAGCATCACCTTGTGGCCGATGGTGCAATTCTCCCCGATCTCGAGAGGGTAGCCGATGTCGGTATGAAAGACGCAGTTCTCCTGAACATTGCTGCCGGGACCCACGCTGATTACCTCATTGTCGCCGCGCAGGGTCGCGCCGAACCAGACGGAGGTCTTGGCGGCCAGCACCACGGCGCCGATCACATTGGCATCGGGGGCCACCCATGCGGTGGCGTCGATCTGCGGCGCTGTGCCGTCCAGAGTGTATGTCGTCATTCCAGTTCCTCGAATTCGGTTTGCAGCCGGCGCACGTGATCCAGCAGGCGCGGCTGCTGGGAGCGGCGGAAACGCTCGGCGGAGATGATGGATTTCAGCCGTGCCTCTGTCTCGACGAGGTCGTCGTTGACCAGCACGTAGTCATAGCCGTCCCAATGGCTGATCTCGTCCCAGCTCTCGGACATCCGCAGCGCGATCGTCTCGGCGCTGTCCTGCCCGCGCGAGACGAGGCGGCGGCGCAGCTCCGCGATGGAGGGCGGGAGGATGAATATCGACAGAACGTGCTGTTTCAACGTCGAGTTGCTGATCTGCTGCGCACCTTGCCAGTCGACGTCGAAGAGCACGTCGCGGCCATCGTCGATGGCCTTTTGCACCGGCGCGCGGGGCGAGCCGTAGTAGTTGCCGAAGACGCGCGCATGCTCGAGCATGTCGCCCGCCTTCACCCAGGTGCGGAACTGTTCCTGGTTGGTGAAGTAATAATCCTGCCCCTCGACCTCGCCGGGGCGGGCCGGACGGGTCGTGGCGGAGACGGAGAACTGCAACGACGCGTCCCACTCCCGCAGCCTGCGCGCCAGCGTGGATTTGCCCGCGCCGGACGGGGAGCTGAGGATGATCAGAAGGCCCAGGCGTTCGTGCATGGTCTCACTCCACATTCTGGACTTGTTCGCGCATTTGGTCGATCACCGCCTTGAGCGCGAGGCCGAGCCGCGTCAGATCGCTGTTTTGCGCTTTGGAGCAGAGCGTATTTGCTTCGCGGTTGAACTCCTGCATCAGGAAGTCGAGCTTGCGTCCCACGGGGCCTTCCGCCTCCAGCAAGTCTGTGGCCGCTTCGATGTGAGCCCTTAGCCGATCGATCTCCTCGGTGATGTCCGCCTTGACCGCCAGCAGGGCGAGCTCTGCCGCGATCCGGTCCGGATCGACGGCATCGGCAGTGTCGAGCACCCGCGCGAGGTTGCGCGCGAGCGTCTCGCGCATCTGCGGCAGGCGGGCCCGTGCCAGCACGGCGGCCTCTTCGGTCAATTCTTCGATCTGGGAGAGCTGGTCGCGCAGCACTGCCTCGAGTGCCGCCCCCTCCTGCGTGCGCATCGCGTTGAAGGCGGTCAGCACCTCTTCGAACTCGGCCAGCAGCACCGCAGCTAGCGCGGTGTTGTCATCCTGCGTCGCGGCCTGCTCCAGCACGCCGCGCAGCGTCACGATATCGGTCGCCTTGGAGGGGGCGAGCGAGATGCCCGCCTCCATCGCCGCCGCCTCGATCACGCCGAGCGCGTCCAGCATACCGGCAAGCTGCGCGGGGTTCACGGCGAGCGCCTCGCCGCCGCCCTCCTCGCGCAGGATCCGCAGGCCCAGCGTGACGTTGCCGCGCGCGACCTGTGCGCTCAGCGCGCGGCGCAGGCCGATCTCCAGCGACGGGATCCACTCCGGCACGCGCACCCGCAGATCGAGGCCCTTGCCGTTTACCGCGCGCAGCTCCCAGGTCCAGCTGTGCGGCGCCAGTGCGCTGCTGTGCGCGGCAAAGCCGGTCATTGATCTGATCATGGGTGCTGACCCCTCTGTCATGTCTCTGGGCTTGGCATAGGGGTTTTTCCCCCTCAGCCGCAAGCCCTCTGCCCCGATATCTCCCCATTGGCGGGACGCGCGGCGTTAACCCTCCGAGGTGAAATGTGTCCCGATTGAGGCAGGCCGTGGTAAAGGTGGCGAGACGACAGACGTGGCGCGAAATGCGCCGAGAGCAGGCAAAATGCCCCCTCTGCGTGCAAAAGCACATCTTTCGCCGCCGCCCCCGGATCCTTTAGCGTGAGGAGGAAGACCCACAATGGACAATTCTAGGAAAAACGAGCAGAATGTCGTAACTATGTCAAAGCATCAGCCTCATAGCGGTTACGCGCCTCTCTCGCTCGTCGAGGCCTATTGGGAGGCGTTGCGGGCCGGGCGCGAAATGCCCAAACGCGGCGACATCGACCCGCGCGGGATCGAGAGCGCGCTGGAGAATGCCTTTATCCTCGAACGGATCGCGCCGGGTGTGGCACGGCTGCGCATCGCGGGGTCGCATCTGCATGACGTCATGGGGATGGAAGCCCGCGGTATGCCCATAACGGCGTTTTTCGAGCAGGAGGCGCGCACCCGCGTGGCGACCCTGCTGGAGGAAGTGTTCCAGACGCCGGGCGCCGCCGACCTCACGATGCAATCGCGCGGCAGCCTCGGCCAACCCGCACTCGAGGCGCGGATGATCCTGCTGCCTCTGAAGAGCGATCTGGGCGACGTCAGCCGCATTTTGGGGTGTCTGGTCTGTCTGGGGGAACTGGGTACCGCCCCGCGCCGCTTTGCGCTTGAGGAGTGCAAGTTGCGCCCTCTGGGGGGTGCCGCCGCGAACCCGGTCCCTCAGCGCGCGGCCAAGGCTCCCGGCTTTGCCGAGCCCCCGGACCCTTTCAAGCACCCGACTCCGGCACTTACACCGTCGATTGCCGAGCAGTCACCGCTCAAGCGGCCACCCTATCTGCGGCTGGTGAAAACGGACAAGTGAGCGCTGCAATTGGCGGCATTTTCCAACAACATCAACGCACAATAGAGTGATGCTCAAGTAGGTATCATGCCGGGGGACTTCGTCGCCCCCCGGCCTGTGCGTTGCTAGATCGCCGCCTGCGCGGAAGCCTTCTCGCGCCGGGAGGTCAACTCTTCGGCCACAAGGAAGGCAAGCTCGAGCGATTGGCTGGCATTCAGGCGCGGATCGCAGGCGGTGTGGTAGCGGTCCGACAGATCCTCGTCGGAGACCGCACGCACGCCGCCGGTGCATTCGGTCACATCTTGACCTGTCATCTCGAAGTGCACGCCACCGGGCACCGTGCCCTCCGCCGCGTGAACGCCGAAGAATTCGCGCACTTCGCGCAGCACGCTCTCAAAGGGCCGGGTTTTGTAGCCGGAAGAGGATTTGATCGTGTTGCCGTGCATCGGATCACAGGTCCAGACCACATTGGCGCCCTCCTCGCGGACCGCCTTGATCAGCCGCGGCAGATGCTCGCTCACCGAGCCCGCGCCGAAACGCGCGATGAGCGTCAGACGACCTTCTTCGTTGGCGGGGTTGAGCTTGGCCATCAGCTTCTTGAGATCGCTCGCCTCCATCGTCGGGCCGCATTTAAGGCCGATGGGGTTCTGCACGCCGGAGGCGAATTCCACATGCGCGCCGTCGGGTTGGCGCGTGCGGTCTCCGATCCAGATCATATGACCTGAGCCTGCGAGCCATTTGCCGGTCTCCGCCTCCTGCCGACAAAGCGCCTCCTCATACTCCAGCAGGAGCGATTCGTGGCTGGTGTAGAACTCCACGGATTGCAGCGTATGCGCCGTCTCGGGCGAAACGCCGGCCGCAGCCATGAAGTCGAGCGTGTCGGAGATACGGGCCGCCAGATCGCGGTATTTCGCGGCGCGCTGGCCATCGGTGAAGCCCAACGTCCAGCCGTGCACCTTGCGCACATCCGCATAGCCGCCCGTGGAAAAGGCGCGCAGAAGGTTGAGCGTCGCTGCAGCCTGAGTGTAGGCGCGCAGCATGTTGTCGGGGTTGGGGATCCGCGCCTCCGGCGTGAAGGCCAGATCGTTGATGATGTCGCCGCGGTAGCTCGGCAGTTCCACCCCCTCGATCGTCTCGGTGTTGGCCGACCGGGGCTTGGCGAACTGGCCCGCCATGCGGCCCACCTTGATCACTGGCACCTTGGCGCCGTAGGTCAGCACCACGGCCATCTGCAGCATCACCTTGAACGTGTCACGGATCATGTCGGAGGAGAACTGCTCGAAGCTTTCGGCGCAATCGCCGCCCTGCAGCAGGAAGGCATCGCCACGCCCGGCGGCGGCCAGATGCTTGCGCAGGCGCCGCGCCTCGCCCGCAAAAACCAGAACCGGATAACGGGACAGCTGCGCCTCGACCGCGTTCAGAGCGGCCTGGTCAGGGTAGTCGGGCATCTGGATGCGCGGGGCCGCGCGCCAGCTTGATTTGCTCCAATTGGTCATGTCGTGTCTCCGGTCGTTGGCATCAGTGCCCCCTGCGAGGGGGAACAGGCACAGGGTCAGGCCAAAGGTATACAAAAACAAGGCCGCAGTGGCCATATCCCATTTGGGCGCTTGACCTCGCTTTTAACCTCATGCCCTAGTGGCACACCAGATTATTAGAACAAAACCGACACCGGAGTGCCGCAATGGCCCAGTCACTTCACGCGCAGCGCATTCCCAAGACGGCCGACAAGCCGCGTCGCTTCGTGTTCGTGCTGCTGGATAACTTCAGCCTTTTGTGTTTCTCCACCGCGATCGAGAGCCTGCGGATCGCAAACCGCATGGCGGGCCGCAAGCTCTATGAATGGACACTGATCGGTGAAGGCGGCGTGCAGGCGGCCTGTTCCGCGGGGACCGTCTTCCAGCTCGACGCCGATCTGGTTGAGATGGGGCGCGAGGACACGGTCTTTGTCTGCTCGGGCATCGACGTGCAGAAGGCCACCACCAAGAAGGTGCTGTCCTGGCTGCGCCGGGAGGCGCGCAAGGGCATCGTGATCGGTGGGCTGTGCACCGCCGCCTACTGTCTTGCCAAGGCGGGTTTGCTCGACGGGCGGCGCGCGACGATCCACTGGGAGAACCAGGACAGCTTCGGCGAGGAGTTCGAGGAGGTCACGCTCACCAAATCGGTTTTCGTGGTCGATCACAACCGCATGACCACGGCGGGCGGCACCTCCTCCATCGACCTGATGCTCAAGATCATCGCGGACGATCAGGGCGAGGATCTCGCCAATGCGGTGGCGGATCAGCTCATCTACAGCTCAATCCGCACCGATCAGGACACCCAGCGCCTCAGCGTGCCGACCCGCATCGGAGTGCGCCATCCCAAGCTGTCGGCCGTGATTCAGATCATGGAGAGCAACATCGAGGACCCGATCAGCCCGTCCCTGCTCGCGCAGGATGTGGGCATGAGCACGCGCCAGCTCGAGCGCCTTTTCAGGCGCTACCTCAACCGCTCGCCCAAGCGCTACTACATGGAATTGCGCCTGCAAAAGGCGCGCAACCTGCTGATGCAAACGGACATGAGCGTGATCAACGTGGCCCTGGCCTGCGGCTTCGCGAGCCCGTCGCATTTCTCCAAGTGCTACCGCGCGCATTACGACACCACGCCCTACCGCGAGCGTGGCAGCCACGCGGCGCGCCTGTCGATCTGACGGCTGCGACCCGCGCGGCGCCCTTCCCGCCCGTACCGCGGGAACTGGGGCCGCAAACCGCCTCCTTTTCGGGCATATCGCCTGCGAAAAGAGTGAAAATAGAAGAAATCCCCTTTATGAAGCCTCTTCTCTTTTGCGGAGGAGCCGCCTAATCTGTGTGCTGAACATCACGTTCCAACATGGGAGAGACACATGAAAAAGATGCTTATGGCCACAACGGCTGCGGCACTGCTGGCGACGACGGCGCATGCGCAAGAAGTCAAACTTGGCATTTTGATCGGCTTCACCGGGCCGATTGAATCGCTGACAGGCCCGATGGCGGCCGGCGCCGAGATGGCGATGAAAGAAGTGACCGACAGCGGCATGCTGCTGGACGGGGCGACCGTGACGCCGATGCGTGCGGACACCGGCTGCATCGACAATGGTCTGGCCACCTCCAACGCCGAGCGTCTGATCGCCGACGGCATCAGCGGTCTGATCGGCGGCGATTGCTCCGGCGTGACGGGTGCGATCCTGCAGAACGTCGCCATTCCCAACGGTATGGTGATGATTTCCCCATCCGCGACATCCCCCGGTCTGACCACCGTCGAGGATAACGGCCTCTTCTTCCGCACGGCGCCATCGGATGCGCGCGAAGGTGAAGTGATGGCTGAAGTCCTGAAGGAGCGCGGGGTCGAATCCATCGCGCTGACCTACACCAACAACGACTACGGCAAGGGTCTGGCCGACGCGATCGAAAGCAGTTTCAAGGCGTTGGGCGGCGAAGTGACCATGGTCGCGGCGCATGAGGACGGCAAGGCCGACTACTCGGCCGAAGTGGGCGCGCTGGCTTCTGCCGGTGGCGATCTGCTGGTCGTCGCGGGCTACCTCGATCAGGGTGGTCTGGGCATCATCAACGCGGCACTGGACGCGGGCGCATGGGACACCTTCGGTCTGCCGGGCGGCATGATCGGCGAGAGCCTGCCCACCAACGTCGGCCCCGACCTCGACGGCTCATACGGCCAGATTGCAGGCTCGGACGGTGACGGCATCGACAAGCTGGTCGAGATGGCAGGCGACGCCTATGACGCGACATCGCCCTACACGCCCGAAAGCTACGACGCTGCAGCACTCTTCATGCTCGCGATGCAGGCGGCAGGCTCCATGGATCCGGCCGTCTACGGTGAGAAGATCCTCGAAGTCGCGAACGCCCCAGGTGAGCGGATCTATCCCGGCGAGCTGGCCAAGGCACTGGAAATCATCAAGAACGGCGGCGATGTCGACTATGTCGGCGCCTCCGCTGTGGAACTGATCGGACCCGGTGAATCCGCTGGCAGCTACCGCCTGATCGAAGTACGTGACGGCAAGAACGAGACCATCGGTTTCAAGTAAGCCGTACGCTCGCAAGGGCATGAGATGCGGACAGCCCGGGGCACATTCCCCGGGCTGTTTTGCAAATGGACGGCTGCGCGCAAAGACGCAGCCCCAGGCTTACGGGGATGGGACATATGATCGTCGTTGACGATGTACACAAGCATTTCGGCGGGTTTCACGCGGTGGACGGGGCCAGCCTCACCATCGAGCAAGGCTCCATCACCGGGCTGATCGGCCCCAACGGCGCGGGAAAGACCACTCTTTTCAATGTGATCGCGGGCGTTCTTCAACCAACGTCCGGCAAGGTTCACATGGCGGGCGAGGATATCACCGGGCTGCCGCCGCACACGCTGTTCCACAAGGGTCTGCTGCGCACCTTCCAGATCGCGCATGAGTTCCACTCCATGAGCTGTCGCGAGAACCTGATGATGGTGCCGGGCGGGCAATCGGGCGAGAAGCTCTGGAATACATGGTTTGGTCGCAAGCGCATCGCCGAAGAGGAACGCGCCCTGGCTGCGAAGGCCGATGAGGTGCTGGAGTTTCTCACGATCGAGCATCTGGCCGACCAGAAGGCGGGCCAGATCTCCGGCGGGCAGAAGAAGCTGCTGGAGCTGGGGCGCACGATGATGGTCGACGCCCGGATCGTCTTTCTCGACGAGGTCGGCGCCGGCGTGAACCGCACGCTGCTCAACACCATCGGCGACGCGATCCTGCGGCTCAACAAGGAGCGCGGCTACACCTTCGTCGTGATCGAGCATGACATGGATTTCATCGGGCGCCTGTGTGATCCGGTGATCTGCATGGCAGAGGGCCGCGTGCTGGCACAGGGCACCCTGGCGGAGATCAAGGCCAACGAACAGGTGATCGAGGCCTATCTCGGCACCGGGCTCAAGAACAAGGAACAGGTGGGCGCATGAGGCAAATGTCCTGGGGCGCTGCCCCAAACCCCGAAGCCTATCGGCAGAATAGTGAATTGGGGCGCAAGCCATGACCGAGCCATACAGCGACCGCGGCAACAAGGACGTATCGGTGGCCAACCCCAAGGGGCAAGGCAGCGTGATGCCCAAGGTGAGCGGAAAGAGCCACCCCAGCCCCGGCGGGCCGTTTCTGATCGGCGATGCGATGACGGGCGGCTACGGCAAAGGGCCCGATATCTTGCACGAGTGCACGATCGCCGTGGACCGGGGCGAAATCGCCGTGATCGTGGGGCCCAACGGGGCCGGCAAATCGACGGCGATGAAGGCCGTATTCGGGATGCTCGATGTGCGCTCCGGGACGGTCAAGCTCGACGGGGAGGACATCACCGACCTCAGTCCGCAGGCGCGGGTGTCCAAGGGCATGGGCTTCGTTCCGCAGACTTCCAACATCTTCACGTCCATGACGGTGGAGGAGAACCTCGAGATGGGCGCATTCGTGCGCCGCGACGATTACCGCGATACCATGGCGCAGATCTACGACCTGTTCCCAATCCTCAAGGACAAGCGCCATCAGGCCGCGGGGGAGCTGTCGGGCGGGCAGCGCCAGCAGGTGGCCGTGGGCCGCGCGCTGATGACCAAGCCCAAAGTGCTGATGCTCGACGAGCCGACGGCCGGGGTGTCGCCCATCGTGATGGACGAGCTCTTTGACCGGATCATCGAGGTGGCGCGCACCGGCATCCCGATCCTGATGGTCGAGCAGAACGCGCGGCAGGCGCTGGAGATCGCCGACAAGGGCTATGTGCTGGTGCAGGGCGCGAATGCGTACACGGGGACGGGCAAGGAGCTGTTGGCCGATCCGGATGTGCGCAAGAGCTTTCTGGGGGGCTGAGGGCAATGGCGGATCTGTCGGTCGTGCAGGGCGATCCCACCTCGCCTGCCGCGCGCGCCCTACTGGGCGCGAGCCATGCGCTGATGCAGCGGATGTTCCCGCGCGAGGCGAACCATTTCCTGTCGGTCGAGGCATTGGCCGCGCCGCACATCACCTTCTTTCTGGCCAACCGGGCCGGTCGGAGCCTTGGCTGTGCCGCGCTGGCGAACAAGGGTGAGTATGGCGAGGTCAAATCCATGTATGTGGACGAGAATGCGCGGGGCCTAGGCGCCGGGGCCGCGTTGCTTGCACAGTTGCAGCAGACGGCGCGTGCGCAGGGCCTGCCCCGCCTGATGCTGGAAACTGGCGTCGGGCTCGATGCCGCGCACCGGCTGTACGAACGGCACGGTTTCGTCGATTGTCCGGCCTTCGGCGATTACGCCGCCGATGCGCCCTACAGCCGATATATGGAGCTTTCTCTCTGATGGACCTACTCAACGCAATCGTCGCACTTGCGAACTACGTGCTCATCCCCGGCATCGCCTATGGCAGCCAGCTCGCGCTCGGGGCGCTGGGGGTCACGCTGGTCTACGGCATCCTGCGCTTTTCGAACTTCGCCCATGGCGATACGATGGCCTTCGGCACGATGGTGGTCATCCTTGTGACCTGGGGGATGCAGGGGGCGGGCATGAGCCTGGGGCCGGTGCCCACGGCCCTCCTCGCCCTGCCCTTCGGGATCCTCGGCTGCATCGCGCTGGTGCTGATCACCGACCGGACCGTCTACCGCTTCTACCGCGAACAAAAGGCCAAGCCGGTGATCCTCGTCATCGTCTCGATGGGGGTGATGTTCGTGATGAACGGCATCGTGCGCTTCATCATCGGGCCGGACGATCAGAGCTTTTCGGACGGGCCGCGCTTCATCATCTCGGCGCGGGATTTCAGGACCATGACGGGGCTGGAGGAAGGGCTCGGCATCCGCACAACGCAGCTTATCACCGTGGTGACGGCGATCATCGTCGTGGCGCTGCTCTTCTGGTTCCTGAACAAGACGCGCGCGGGCAAGTCCATGCGCGCCTATTCCGACAACGAGGATCTGGCGCTGCTGTCGGGGATCAACCCCGAGCGGGTGGTGATGATGACATGGATCATCGTCGCGGCCCTCGCGACCATTGCGGGCACCCTCTACGGGCTCGACAAATCCTTCAAGCCTTTCACCTATTTCCAGCTGCTGTTGCCGATCTTCGCCTCCGCGGTGGTGGGCGGCATCGGCTCGCCTCTGGGGGCGATTGCGGGCGGCTTCGTGATCGCCTTTTCGGAGGTCACGATCACCTATGCGTGGAAGAAGGTGCTGGGCTATGCCATGCCAGAGAGCCTCGAGCCCTCAGGCCTCGTGCAGCTGATGTCCACCGACTACAAATTCGCCGTGAGCTTCGTGATCCTGCTGATCGTCTTGCTGTTCAAGCCTACGGGCCTCTTCAAAGGGCAATCCACAACATGACCGATACCATGAGAAACACCCTGCTATTCGCGGTCGTCTTTGGCCTGATCCTCCTGTCGGGGTTCTTTCAGGGATGGAACAACGCGATGCTCATCCTCAACATGGGCCTGATCTCGGCGATCATGGCGCTGGGGGTGAACCTGCAATGGGGCTTTGCGGGGCTCTTCAACGTCGGGGTCATGGGCTTTGTGGCCCTGGGCGGGCTGGCAGCGGTGCTGGTGGGCATGCCCGCGACGCCCGGTGCCTTCGGGGCGGGCGGGGTGAACGTGCTGGTGGCATTGCTGCTGGGTGCGGCCACCATCGTGGCGGCGGTCCTCGCCTACAAGCGGATCGCGCCGGGGCGCAACCGCAGCCTCGCGCTCATGGCGATCCTGATCTTCGGTTTCTTCGTGTTCCGCGGCTTCTTGGATCCGGGTGTGGAGGCGATCGAGAGCATCAACCCCGCGCTCACGGGCTATCTCGGCGGGATAAACCCCGGCAGCGACGAGACCTACCGCGACAACGGGCTGATCATGCTGATCGCCTGGCCTGTCGGGGGGCTGTTGGCAGCGGGTGCGGCATGGCTCATCGGCAAGGCGGCACTCGGGCTGCGTTCGGACTACCTCGCCATCGCGACGCTGGGCATCGCGGAGATCATCATCGCGGTCATGAAAAACGAGGACTGGCTCACGCGCGGGGTCAAGAACGTGGTGGGCATCCCGCGCCCCGTCCCCTACGAGCTCGATTTGCAGAACTCGCCGGAGTTCATCGCGCGCGCGGCCTCCCTTGGCTTCGATCCGGTGGAGGGTTCGACGCTCTGGGTCAAGTTCCTCTATGTCATCCTCTTTGCCATCGTGCTGGGCATCCTCTTCTGGCTGAGCCAGCGCGCGCTCAATTCGCCCTGGGGCCGCATGCTGCGCGCGATCCGCGACAATGAAGTGGCGGCAGAGGCCATGGGCAAGGACGTGACCGCGCGCCATCTTCAGGTCTTTATCCTGGGCTCCGCCGTTTGCGGTATTGCCGGCGCGATGATGACCACGCTTGACAGCCAGCTGACGCCCGGCACCTACCAGCCGCTGCGCTTTACTTTCCTGATCTGGGTGATGGTGATCGTCGGCGGGTCGGGTAGCAACCTTGGCGCGATCCTCGGCGGGTTCCTGATCTGGTTCCTCTGGGTGCAGGTGGAGCCGATGGGCCAGCTGGTGATGAATGCGATCACGGCCGGCATGGCGGAGGAAAGCTGGCTGCGCGCGCATCTGATCGACGCCGCCGCGCACATGCGGCTGATGATCATGGGGCTGGTGATGATCCTCGTGCTGCGATTCAGCCCGCGCGGGCTGATCCCCGAGAAGTGAACGCCGCCTCCCGTGCGGGACGCGGGTACGGGAGGCAGTTTAGGTGCAAGTGATTTCGGTAGCCGCGCGGCGAGAGATCGGCGCGCGGCGCGTGTCATCTTCCCCTGAAGAGACCGCCCAGGATGCCGCGCACGATGCGGCGGCCTGTGGTGCCCTTGAGCTCCTTGATGACGACACTCGCGATGGCGCCGCCGATGCCGTCGTCAGCGCTGCCGCGACGGGCCGCCGAAGTGCGGCGCGGGGTTTCGCCCTTGCCGGCATAGCGGCGCGCGTTGTTGAACTCGCGCAGGCTCGGGGTCTCTGCCGCTGATTTCTGCGCCGCGATGGCCTCCGCCTCTGCCCTCGCGATGGCGGCCTCCGCTTCCTCCGCTTCCCTCGCGGCCTGCTCGGCGCGCCCGCGCAGGATCTCGAACGCACTTTCGCGGTCCAGCGGCGTCTCATATTTGCCGGCCATCGGCGAGGTCGCGATCAGGCTGCGGCGCGCAGTATCGCTGATCGGGCCGAGCTGCGAGGATGGCGGGCGGATGAGCGTGCGCTCGACGACGCCGGGGACACCCTTGGGCTGCAGCATGGAGGTCACAGCTTCGCCCACGCCGACCTCACGGATGGCATCCTCCGTGCTGAAGGCGGGGTTGTCGCGGTAGGTCTGCGCCGCCATGCGCAGCTCCTTTTGGTCCCTTGCGGTGAAGGCGCGCAGGGCGTGCTGCACCCGGTTGCCGAGCTGGCCGAGGATGTCCTCCGGCACATCCGCCGGATTCTGGGTGATGAAATAGACGCCCACGCCCTTGGAGCGGATGAGCCGTGCGACCTGCTCGACCTTGTCCACCAGCGCCTTCGGGGCATCGTCGAACAGCAGATGCGCCTCGTCGAAGAAGAAGACCAGCTTCGGCTTATCGGGATCGCCGACTTCGGGCAGTTCCTCGAAGAGCTCCGACAGGAGCCACAGCAGGAAGGTCGCATAGAGCTTCGGTGCGCCCATCAGCTTGTCGGAGGCGAGGATGTTGATCATGCCGCGCCCGTCGGTGTCCGTACGCATAAGATCCGACAGCGCCAGTGCGGGTTCTCCGAAGAGCATCGCGCCGCCCTGGTTCTCCAGCACCAGCAGGCGCCGCTGGATCGCGCCGACGGAGGCAGAGGAGACGTTGCCATAGCGCAACGACAGATCGCTCGCGTTCTCGCCGATCCAGACCAGCAGGGCCTGCAGGTCCTTGAGATCCAGCAGCGCCATGCCGTCTTCGTCCGCAACGCGGAAAGCGATGTTTAGGATGCCCTCCTGCGCCTCCGTCAGGCCCAGCAACTGCGCCAGCAGCAGCGGTCCCATCTCGGAGACGGTGGTGCGCACGGGATGCCCCTGTTCGCCGAAGAGATCCCAGAAAGTGACGGGGAATGCCTCATATACGAAATCCGTGAATCCGATTTTCTGCGCGCGTTCCGTAAAGGGGGCGTGCAGCTTGTGGGCGGGATCGCCCGCGACCGCAAGCCCGCTCAGATCGCCCTTCACATCCGACAGGAACACCGGCACGCCCGCAGCGGAAAAGCCTTCGGCCATGATCTGCAGCGTGACCGTCTTGCCGGTGCCGGTAGCACCCGCGACGAGCCCGTGGCGGTTTGCGTACTTCAGTGACAGGAACTGCTTGGTGCCATACTCAGGCCCGCCGCCTCCCATGAACAGATCGGTTTCCACAGCCGCCAACTCCCCTTGCATCATCGTTGCGCGGTGAAACGAAATACCGCGCGCTGCGAGCATACTTACTTAACCTTCGGGCGCCATAGTGAATGTGTCGGCGGCGCATATGTCCTTGGGCCACCGGCACTTCCTCCCTGTCAGACTTGCCGTACCTTCGGGTACGGCCTTTTTTTGCGCACAAACCGCTGCTTAGCGCGGCTTTTTCGCTTGTTTTCTGTTGACCGATGCCTATCCGTTGCATAACCTTCGTACACAAGTCGGCACAGTCCGGCAGGGAGTTCAATAACAGCAAAAAAGAGGATGCCCGGCGTCCTCTTTTTTGTGACGGATTGGCACCCGCTACCGGCAAGAAATCGCTTTTTGCCCCGCGCCGCATGTCGCTATGGCACTGACAAGGCAGTAGTGGGGTGGTAACCTGACGCCGAATATATCAACCGATGGATAGACCATGACCAGACTTCTGACGGCCCTGCCCTTCATTGCCTTGCTGATGGGCGGCACCATGCTTCATGCCCAGACCACCACGACCGAAGCCCCGGCGCAGGCAACCGGCATCGGAGACCAGTTGAGCCTTGGGGAAGACGCGGACCGCGCACCGGGGATCGGCGAGCCCTATGCGCGCGAGGTCATCGGGGCCTGGGAAATGCGCTGCCTGAGGGTCGAAGAAGGGCAGGAAGAGCCCTGCCAGATGTACCAGCTGATGGATGACGGTCAGGGCGCGCCCGTGGCCGAGGTCTCGCTGTTCCGGTTGGGGGGCGGTGGCAAGGCGGTTGCCGGTGCCAATATCATTGTGCCGCTCGAGACCGCGCTGACCGAGCAGCTGACCGTTTCGATCGACGGCGGCAGCGCGCGGCGCTATCCGTTCGCCTTTTGCGCGCCGGTGGGCTGCTACGTGCGGCTCGGCCTGACGGCGGAGGACGTGAGTGCGTTCAAGCGGGGCCGCGAAGCCAAGATCACCATCGTGCCGGCCCTTGCGCCCGATCAGAAAGTCGAGCTGGTCCTGTCGCTCGAGGGGTTCACGGCGTCCTATGATAAGGTCTCGGTCCTCGAGCAATAAGCGCTGATCAGCGCGGCAGCAAAGCCGCTCCTTCGGGGGCGGCTTTTTGCTGCGCACGTCTCTCGCTAGATGCGCCGCAGCGCGATCACCGCGTTCATCCCGCCAAAGGCGAAGGCATTGCTCAGCGCCACCTCGACCGGGGCCTCGCGCGCCACGTTCGGCACCACGTCGAGCGCGCATTCGGGGTCCGGCGCCTCATGGCCGATGGTGGGGGCGATCACGCCGTCGCGCAGCGCCATGATGCAGGCCAGAAGCTCGACCGCGCCGGTGCCGCCGATCAGATGGCCGTGCATGGACTTGGTGGAGCTGATCATCAGCCGGTCCGCATGAGCGCCGAAAACCTCGCGCACGGCGGCGCATTCGGTCTTGTCATTGGCTGCCGTACCGGTGCCATGGGCATTGATGTAGCCAACCTGATCCGCGTCGATGCGCGCATCCGCCAAGGCCCCCGCCATGGCACGCGCGGCGCCGTCCTGGGACGGCATGACGATGTCGGAAGCATCGGATGTCATGGCACAGCCCGCGACTTCGCACAGGATCTCGGCACCGCGCGCGCGGGCATGCTCGAACTCCTCGAAGACGAAGACGCCCGCACCCTCGCCCTGCACCATGCCGTTGCGGCCGAGTGAGAACGGGCGGCAGGCATCGCGCGACATGACGCGCAGCCCTTCCCACGCCTTGACGCCCCCGAAGCAGAGCATGGATTCCGATCCGCCCGTGACCATCGCGGGTGCCATGCCTGAACGGATCATCATGAAGGCCTGCGCCATCGCGTGGTTGGCGGACGCGCAGGCGGTGGAGACGGTGAAGCTCGGTCCGCGCAGGTTCCATTCCATGCTCACATGGGAGGCCGCGGCGTTGTTCATCAGCCTTGGGACCACGAAGGGATGCACGCGGTTCTTGCCCTCTTCGTAGACGGCGCGGTAACTTTCGTCCCAGGTGCCGACGCCGCCGCCTGCGGTGCCCAGCACCACCCCTGCGCGGTCGGCGAGCGCGCCGTCGAACCGCAGGCCGGATTGTGTGATCGCCTCCTGCGCTGCGGCAAGGGTGAACTGCGTGAAGCGGTCATAGAGCGTGAGTTGCTGGCGTGTGAAGCGGCTCTCCTCGTCGAAGTCCCTGACCTGACCGCCGATCCTGATCTGCAGCCGCGCCACATCGCGGATGTCCAGCGGGCCGATGCCGCAGACACCTTCGCGCATCGCGGCCAGCGTACCGCCGACCGTGTGGCCGAGCGGATTGACCGTGCCTGCGCCGGTAATGACGACCCGTTTCACTGTGCGTGTTGCTCGGCGCGCAACCGCTCGATCCCCAGGATGACGCTGGCAACGGTCGACGTGTCGAAATCGCTCGCCTCCGGGGTATTGGCGTTGAACGGCACCGTGATGTCGAAGGCTTCCTCGATGGCGAATATGCTCTCGACCAGCGCCATGGAATCGATGCCGAGGCTTTCCAGCGTGCTGTCGGGGGTCACATCGCGAGGCTCCAGCAGGGCCTGCTCGGCGATGATGGCGATGACCTGATCGGTGAGGTTCATGGAAGGGGCTCCGTGTTGCGGTGATACGCTGGCCATTTAGGTGTCCGTGCCGGTTTTGAAAACCGCCTTTCTGAGCTCCGCTACCTCGCGCAGCAGGCGCGGCAGACGGCGCAGCGCCTTGTAGCTTTCGACCTGCTTGTCCATCTGCGTCGCGGGATAGCCCAGCATGGTGCGCCCGGCGGGCACATTGGACATAAGCTTTGTCCCGCCCCCGGCGATCACCCCGTCGCCCACGAATATGTTGTCATTGACCCCGCATTGCCCCGCCAGCACGACGTTATCGCCGATGGTGGCCGAACCTGCGATGCCGACCTGGCCGCAGATCAGGCAATTGCGTCCGACCACCACGTTGTGGCCAAGGTGCACTTGATTGTCGAGCTTGGTGCCGTCGCCGATGACCGTATCGCGGATGGTGCCGCAGTCGATGGTGGCGCCCATGCCGATCTCGACATCATCGCCGATGGTGACGGAACCGAGACTGTGGATGCGGATCCAGTCCTGGGCCTTGGCATCACCCTGATCGCCGAGCGTCTTGCGCACGGATTCGACGCCCGATGGCTCTGCTGTCACGAAGGAGAAACCGTCGCCGCCGATGCGCGCCCCCGGTTGCGCGATGAAGCGCGCTCCGATGGTCACCCGCGCGCCGATGCTCACCGCTTCGCGCAGGTAGGCGCCCTGCCCCAGCGTGGCGTTCCAGCCGATGAAACACTGCGGCCCGATCACGCTGCCCGCACCGATGCGCGCGCCCGCCGAAATCACGGCAAGTGGCCCTACGCTCACGTCCTCGGCCAGTTGTGCCTCCGGATCGACATAGGCGGTCGGATGCACGCCGCGGGCGAAACCCTGACCGGGGTCTAGCATCCGGGTGAGCCCCGACATCGCGTAGCGCGGGCGCGGCGCCATGATCGCGGCCTCGAGCCCCAGCGCCTGCCAATCCGCCCCCTCCCACAGCATCGCGGCGCGGGCGGCCCCCTGCCCCAGCGCCTGCGCATATTTGGGGTTCATCGCGAGGGCCAGATCCTGCGGCCCTGCCGTGGCAGGCTCCGCAGCACGGAGCACCGATATATCGGTGGCGCCGACGGCCTTCGCCCCCAGCGCCACTGCAATCTCTTCTACGGTATGGCTCATGTCGCGCGCCCCTTCAGGTTGCGCGCAGATTTACCCCCGAACGTCGCCGAGCGAAACCCCTGCCTTTTGCAGCGCATCCCAGATCCGCGCGTCGCGGCCATAGATGTCGCGGCGGAAGTTGAGGTTGCCGCGCGCATCCGTAAAGGCGGTGCGGTAGATGATGTGCACGGGCACCGGCTCCACCAGATTGACCCGGGTTTCGCGCCCGGTGCGCAGCTGTGCCTGAAAGAACCCCTGCGGATCCGCCTCCTGCCGCGCCAGCAGCGCATAGGCGAAGTCGAACGGATCGTTGAGCCGGATGCAGCCATGGCTGTAGGCGCGCACCTCGCGACTGAAAAGGCTTTTTGCAGGCGTATCATGCAGATAGATGTTGTACTTGTTGGGGAACATGAACTTCACCAGCCCCAGCGCATTGGAATTGCTGGGCGGCTGCCGCATGGCATAGGGGAAGTTTCGCTCGGTGTAGCCGGCGAAACTGCGGTTGCGGCTGACGACGCGCCCGCGACTGTCGGTGATCTCGATATGGCGCACGGCGTTGGGGTTGTTGCGCAGTGCGGGCAGATACTCCCCCACGACGATGGAACGGGGAACGTACCAGCTCGGGTTGATGACCATGTGGTCCATCATGTCGGAGAATTCCGGCGTCGGGCGATCCTCGAGGTTGGCACCCACGACCGAGCGCGTCTCGAACGTCACACGACCGTCATCGACGATCTTGGCGGTGAAATCGGGGATGTTCACCAGAATGTGGCGGTAGCCGCGCTTCTTGCCGAGCCAGCGTTCGCGCTCCATCGCGACCAGCACGGATTGCAGCCGTGTCTCGATGCTCAGGTTGATCTGCTCGATGGTGCCGCTGCCGGCGACCCCGTCCTCCTCGAGCCCATGCGCCTTCTGGAAGGCGGAGACGGCGGCGCTCATGTCCGCGTCATAGGTACGCGCGTTGGAGCGCGGCAGATATCCCATCACCATCAGGCGGTTGCGCAGGGCGATCACCGCAGGCCCGCTCTCTGCGGGCTTGAGCGATGAGGCGTTGACCGTGGGGCCCCAGCCGCCGTTGCGCGCCTGCTCCTGCAGGAGCATCTTTTGCTTGATCAGGGCGCTGTACTCCTGCGTCCGGGGGGCGAGCCCGCGCAGATAGGCCGCAGGTTGGGAGGAGAGGAAGCCGCGGATGAGTTCGGCGCGGTCGGCATAGTCGATCTCGCGCTTGATCGCACTCACCACCTGGGAGGGAACCAGTGCGCCGCTCTGGATGTCGCGGGCATATTGCAGGAACATCCGGGTCATTTCGACCTCGAGGATGCCCAGATCACGGGCGGAGCGGGCGTCGGCCATCTGCCGCTCCAGCACGTCGGCGTCATAGCGCGCCACGGGCAGGCCATGATCGCCCGCACGGCGCAGCGCGTCCAGAAGTGCGGCACGCCGCGCAGCGTGGATCTCTTCCGGACCGGTCCAGACGCCTTCGAAATTCTGGCCACGGTAGAAGGCCGCGATATCGCCGTCGCGCGATCCGGTTTCTGCCACCGCCTGTTTGAAAGCGGTAACCTGCGCGAGTGCCTGCGGTGCCGACGCCATGAGCGCCACCCCCAGTGCAAGCGCCAGAACCGCTGAATATGGTGCATTAAGAATGCGTATGCTCGACCGCATCGGAATTCCCCGTCCGTTATAATTCTTGCTGTTGATTTATTGCTGAAAGCGCCCCGCCAAGTCCACTCACAATGGCGACAGGACATCGTTTTTCACGGGCTTTGTGGTGCTGATCCATCAAATTGCGTGGCGTCCGGGCACCCGCGCGGGGGCATCGACACGCCATGCGCAAGAAGTTGCCTAAAATTGCGGCTAACCCGCCGGGACGCGATTCACTGCTTGGTTCATCTTTTTGGCTATGCAATAGCTATGGTGCATCTGGGGAGATGAGAACCTAAACCGTGTGGAAACACGGGCACATCGGCAGATCCACAGGCACGCCTCACTTTTGGCAAGTAACGGGACAAGCAGTATGACAGTCAGCAAGACAACGGGCATGACGCGTCGTGGCCTTCTGGGCGCGTTCGCCGCATCCGCAATTACCGCAGCACCAACATTCGCAAACGCCGCAGGCTTTCTGCGCGGCGCGGGCGATATTCGACGCATCAAGATGTATTCCGGCCGTACCGGCGAGCGGATCGACATGATCTACTGGATCGAGGGCGACTACATCAAGGACGCGGTGAAGGAGGTGAACTACTTCATGCGCGACTGGCGGACCAACGACGCCGTCAACATCGATCTGCGCACGGTCGACATCATGGCCGCCGCGCACAACCTGCTGGACGCCAATGAGCCATACATGCTGCTCTCTGGCTACCGCAGCCCCAAGACGAACGCGATGCTGCGCTCCCGTTCGGGCGGCGTGGCGAAGAATTCGCTGCACATGCGCGGACAGGCGGCCGATCTGCGGCTCAGCTCGCGCTCCGTGGCGCAGATGGCCAAGGCGGCGGCTGTGTGCCGTGGCGGCGGTGTGGGAAGCTACTCAGGCTCCAACTTTGTGCATATGGATTGCGGCACGGTCCGGACCTGGGGCGGCTGAGCGCGGCACCGCCGCAACCCCGCGAAAGACAACGTTGAAAGAAAGCGCCAACTGGCGCTTTTTTCATGCGCTGCCGGTGTCTGCTGCGCCCGTTTCCGCCTCGCCCGTGTCATCCGTGTCCGGCTCCGCCTTGAACCCGATGGCCACGACGAATTTCTCGGAGCTGTCCTGACGGCTCGACGGCGGCTTGAAGTTGGCGACCTTGCGAAAGCGCTGCTTGAGCAGTTTTTGCAGATCGCCCTCGGCCCCGCCCGCCAGAACCTTGGCGACGAAGGTGCCGCCCTCGTCCAGCACGTCGAAAGCGAAATACGCCGCCGCCTCGCACAGCGCTATGATGCGGTTGTGATCGGTCTGCTTATGGCCCGAGGAGGCGGCGGCCATGTCCGACATCACCACGTCCGCGCGGCCGCCCAGCCATTCCTTCACTTTCAGATCGGCGTCATCTTCCATGAAGTCGAGCTGGTGGATCTCGCAGCCGGCAATTGGCTCCATCTCCTGCAGGTCGATGGCGAGGATGGTGCCGCGCGCCTTGCCGCCCTTTTCGCCTAGGATGTTGGAGCGTTTGACCGCGACCTGGCACCAGCCACCGGGGGCGGCGCCCAGATCCACTATTCGCGCACCGGGCACGAGAAAGCGGTACTTGTCGTCCAGTTCCATGATCTTGAAGGCCGCGCGGCCGCGATAGCCTTCGGCCTTGGCGCGCTTTACATATGGGTCGTTGAGCTGGCGTTGCAGCCAGCGGGTCGAGCTGAGCTTGCGCCCGCGGGCGGACTTCACCTTGACCTTGAGGTCGCGTTGCCCGCGCCCGGAGGTGTTCTTGCCCGTCGGTGTCTTGCCCATCAGAATGATCCTTCCTCGAGCACGCCGTCCGCGCTCATCTGTGCGTATAGCAGACCTTCGCGCAGACCGCGATCCGCCACGCTGAGCCGGTCCGTGGGCCAGCAGCGCATCAGCGCCTGCAGGATCGCCGCGCCCGACATGATCAGCGCCGCGCGGTCATGCCCGATGCAGGGATCGACCCGCCGCCCTTCGGGCCCCATGGCGAGATACCTGTGGATCACCTTGTCGATCTGCGCGCTGGTCATGCGCAGGCCATCAACCTTGGTCCGGTCATAGCGGCGCAGGCCCAGATGGCTCGCGGCGACGGTGGTGACCGTGCCGGAGGTGCCTACGATCTGGAACCGCTCTTGCGGCTGGGCGGAATGGTAGGGCGTGAAATCCGCGAGATTCTCCTCGAAGAACCAGCTCATGAGCGCGAAACGCGCGGCGTCATCCTCCACATCGGAGAACTGGTCGCGCAACGTGGCCACGCCCAGCGGCACGGAGATCCAGTCGACCACCCGTGCGGCGGGGATACCCGTGGGCGCCTGTACAAAGCCGTTGTGCAGCCGCATGATGGATTGCGCGCGGTCCCTCTTGGGCACCTCCGAGATGTCGATCCACACGAGTTCGGTAGAGCCGCCGCCGATGTCCACCACCAGAAGATTCTCGGTCTTGGGGCTGACCAGCGGCGCGCAGGAGATCACGGCAAGCTGCGCTTCCTGTTCCGGCGCGATGATATCGAGCGTGAGGCCGGTTTCGCGCGTCACGCGGCGCATGAAATGCTCACCGTTGAGCGCGCGGCGGCAGGCCTCTGTCGCCACCAGACGCATCCGCTTGACCTTGTTACGCTTGAGCTTTTGCTGGCAGATGCGCAATGCCTGTATGGTGCGCGCCATGGATCCGCGCGACAGCCGCCCGGTCTTCTCGAGCCCCGCGCCAAGCTGGACGGACTTCGAGAAACTATCCACCACATGAAAACCGCCGCCTTTGGGCTGGGCGATCAACATGCGACAGCTATTTGTGCCCAGATCAAGGGCCGCATAGAGGTCATTCGATCTGGACGAAACTGGCGCGGGGCTCAGAGCCGTCGTAGAGCTATGGTCGAGCGCGCCCGCACCTTTGGAGCGCTTTGGCGCCATCGGTTGCGCCTTTCATAACGTGTTACCCCCTTGATACGTCCTGTGACACCCAATCGCAAGTACCGAGCGCGCGCCGTCACCGGTTTTGCAGGGCGCGCGCCTGCGCAAAGGCTAAAGGTCGCGGATGGGTACGTTATTGTCGAAAACGACATTCGCGCGCCCTATACCATCCGATAGAGAGAGCGCAACGCAGGTGGGGTCGGGGGAATCGCGAATGGCCGAGGTCGTAATCGTTTACTGGCGGGACATCCCGGCACAGGTCATCGTGGGCAAGGGCCGCCGGGGCCAGAAGCGTATCCTGCCCGAGCGGTTCGAGCAGGCGATCGACCGAGCCGCCATGAAGGTCGGCGCCGAGGACACCGATGCCTATCTCGCCGAATGGCGCAAGGCGGAGCCCTATACCGTGGAGGGCGAGGATGCCGCAGTGGCCGATGCCGAGGCCGCAAGGCTCGATGCGGAGTATGACCGCGAGCGGATCAAGACCCTGATTGCAAACGACGGATGGGCGTGATGGCCCGCGACATGATGTTGGAAGGAGCCTCCACATGGCACTGCTGAATTTCCGCAAGAAACCCGAGCCTGTCGATGAGGTGAACCCGAAGGTCGAGAGCTTTCTGAAGGATTTCTCGATCGAGGTGATGCCGCGCACCGCCGAGAAGGTCGAGGATTTCCGCGCGCTGCTGCCCGAGGGCACGCGCGTCTACATCGCCCATATCGAAGGCACGCCCATCGAGGAGATGGTGGCGACCGCAAAGCGGCTGAATGCGGACGGCTATCCCGTGATGCCGCATTTCCCCGCGCGCATCATCAAGGACCGCGCGACGCTGGCCGACTGGATCGCGCGCTACCAGGGTGAGGCGGACGTGAAACAGGGGCTGATCCTGGCCGGCGGCGTCACCACCCCGCATGGCGATTTCTCCGACAGCATGCAGCTTCTGGAGACCGGTCTATTCGATCAGGCGGGGTTCACCAACCTGCATGTGGCGGGCCACCCCGAGGGCAACCGCGACATCGACGTCAAGGGCGGGCGCCTGCGTGTCGATGAGGCGCTCAAGTGGAAGAACGAGTTCCAGAGCCGCACGGATGCGAAGATGGCGATTGCCACGCAGTTCGCCTTCGAGGCGCAGCCGATCATCGAATGGGCCGACAGCCTTCGCTTTGCGGGCATCACCCTGCCGATCCACATCGGCATCGCGGGCCCTGCCAAGCTGCAGACGCTGATCAAGTTCGCCATCGCCTGCGGTGTCGGTCCCTCGCTCAAGGTCTTGCAAAAGCGCGCGATGGATGTGACCAAGCTGCTGCTGCCCTATGAGCCCAATGACGTGGTTGCCGAACTTGCCGCGCACAAGGCAGCCAACCCCGATTTCAACGTGACCCATGTGCATTTCTTCCCGCTCGGCGGGATCAAGACCAACGCCACATGGGCGCATACCCACGGCGGCGCCTCTGCCGTACCAGCCTCCGCCTGAAGGACCATATAATGACCCGAACGATCGTCGAATCCAAAACGAAAACCGCCATCATCGGCTTTGACCAGCCGTTCTGCGTCATCGGGGAGCGGATCAACCCGACGGGCCGCAAGATCCTTGCCGAGGAGCTTGAGCGCGGCGATTTCTCCCGCGTGGAGGCGGATGCGATCGCGCAGGTGGCAGCCGGGGCGAACATCCTCGACGTGAACTCCGGTGCCGTCTTCTCCAACAAGATGGCCGAGGACAAGCGCTACGCCGACAACAACTTCGTCGAGCCGATGCTGATGCCCGAGATGATCCGCCGCGTACAAGCCGTGACCGACTGCCCGATCTGCATCGACAGCTCCGTGCCCGGCGCGCTCGAGAACGGGCTGGAGGCCTGCGAGGGCCGCCCCCTGCTGAACTCCGTCACCGGCGAGGAGGAGCGGCTGGAACTGGTGCTGCCGCTGGTCAAGAAGTACAACGTGCCCGTCGTCGCGATCTCCAATGACGATACCGGCATTTCCGAGGACCCCGACGTGCGCTTCGCCGTGGCCAAGAAGATCGTCGAGCGCGCCGCGGATTTCGGCATCCCCGCGCATGATATCGTCGTCGATCCGCTGGTGATGCCCATCGGTGCAATGGCGACTGCGGGCCATCAGGTGTTTACGCTGGTGCGCCGTCTGCGTGAGGAGCTTGGCGTGAACACAACCTGCGGCGCGTCCAATATCAGCTTTGGATTGCCCAACCGCCACGGCATCAACAACGCATTTCTGCCCATGGCGATGGGTGCCGGCATGACCTCCGCGATCATGAACCCCGTCGCCCTGCCCGTCAACGCCGCCAAGATCGCTGAGAAAAAGGCCGAGCTTGCCGCGCTCGGTGTCGTGCTGCCCGAGGGGATGGACGACGAAGCCTTCGTGCAGCTTTTCGGCATGGGCTCCACCCTGCCGCGACCCGGCAAGGAGATGGAGGCGATCCGCGCGGCCAACTTCCTCTTTGACCGCGACCCGCATGGGGGCGATTGGATCAAGTTCAACAAAACCGCGCCCAAGGCAGGCCAGGAAGGCCGCGGCCGCGCGGGCCGCGTGGGCGGACGCCGCCGGGCTTGAGGCTATCTTGCAGGATGACCGGAAGGGCAGCGCGGCGCGCTGCCCTTTCTTATTTCAGTTGTTCGAGCTGCGGCAAAGGCTGATCTGACCGTTCCTGCATGGCGGATGTTGGCGGCTCATTTGCGGTGTCGGCCCTTGCAGATCATCTTCAAGCGTTCGGCGATAGTCCAACGGTCCCAAGGATGCGGCCGCCGATCCCGCGCCTCACTCACAACACCGGTCCGTCATCCGATTGACATCCGTCAATGGCGCCGCAGAGGGACCGGTATAGCCTGCGGCCATGAAACTCCTTGCTGCCTATGCCTCGACCGACGGCCACACCCGGAAAATCTGCCGCTTTGCGGCGGATTGGTGTGTGGATCAGGGCCATGCGGTCGAACTCCTCCCGCTTGCCGCTGCCGATGACATCGACCTCAAGCGCTTCGATGGCGTGATACTGGCAGCATCGGTTCATATCGGGCACTATCAAAAGGCGCTGACGGAATTCTGTGCCGAACATGCCGACACCTTGCCCGCGTTGCCCAGCTTGTTCCTATCCGTTTCGCTCGCCGCTGCGGGACACGAAGCAGATGATTGGCAGGGACTGGAGAAGATCCTTGCCGATTTCACTTCAGCCACCGGGTGGACGCCCGGTCGGGTCGAGCAGGTGGCGGGGGCCTACAAGCCCTCCGAATACGATATCTTCCGCCGCTACGTGATGCGCCGCATCCTTGCCAAGAAGGATCCGGCTGCGGATCCCGGTGCTGATATCGAATATACCGACTGGGCAGCGCTCGAAGCGGTTCTGGCGGATTGGACTGCGTCTTTGGCAGTCGGCAAAGGAGATTGACGCGTTGGTCCATTGACCGGCGTCAATGCGCCCTCGCCCGCCTCACACAAGTCTGGTCAAGGAGGAGGATCATCCAACGATGACCGACCGCATGATAATCCATGACGCGGACCCATGGGCCGATGCCCGTGCGATGCTCGACATGCCGGGGGGCGTGCTGAACATCGCCCATGAGGCGGTGGACAGGCATGTGATGCATGGGCACGGGCAAGAGATCGCGATGCTCTGGCTCGGCAAGGACGGAAACCGGCAGGAGCTGAGCTTTGCCGAGCTGGCCCGACAATCATCGCGTTTCGCCAACGTCCTAGCCGCCCATGGGCTCGTACAGGGCGACAGCGTCTTCGCGTTGTTGGGTCGCATTCCCGAGCTCTACATCGCAGCACTCGGCACGCTGAAGGCGGGCATGGTTTTCACACCGCTCTTCTCGGCCTTCGGGCCTGAACCCATCCGCACCCGTATGGAAATCGGCGCTGCGAAGGTGCTGGTCACGACGCCCGAGATCTAAGCGCGCAAGGTCGCAGCTTAGCGTCACGAGATCGGGGCGCTGAAGCTGGTCCTCGTGACTGGTGAGGAGGCCGCGCACGGCTGCGTTGCACTCGGTCCCGCGATGGCCGCTGCACCGCCCGATTTCGACATTGCCCCCACCCGGCCCGAAGATCCCGCGCTGATCCATTTCACGTCCGGCACGACGGGGCGGCCGAAAGGTGCCGTCCATGTTCACGAGGCGGTGCTCTACCACGCATTCTCGGGTCGGTACGCGCTGGATCTGACGCCCGGCACGACCTACTGGTGCACCGCCGATCCCGGCTGGGTCACCGGCACCTTCTACGGGATCATCGCGCCGCTGGTGCAAAGGGTGAAGTTGATCGTGGACGAGGCGGAGTTCGATCTGGAGCGCTGGTACGGCACGATCGAGCGTGGAGAGGTCGAAGTCTGGTATTCCGCGCCCGACCGCGATCCGGATGATGATGCGGTCGGGCGCGGAGGTGGCCAAGCGGTACGACTTTTCCTCGCTGAGGTTCCTCGCCAGTGTTGGAGAGCCATTGAACCCCGAGGCGGTCGTCTGGTCGCAGAAAGTCTTTGGCCAGCCGTTTCACGACAATTGGTGGCAGACGGAGACTGGCGGGATCATCATCGCAAACCTCCCCGGCATGACGGTCAAGCCCGGCTCGATGGGCAAGCCCTTGCCGGGAATTGAAGCCGGTATCGTTGAACACGCGCACGGTAGGCTGAAGGAGCTCAGGCCCGGCGAGGTCGGCGAATTGGCGCTCCGCCCCGGCTGGCCGTCGATGATGCGGGCCTACCTGAACGAGCAGGCGCGCTACGACAAGTGCTTTTTGGACGGTTGGTACCTGTCGGGCGATCTCGCGACGCGGGACGAGGACGGGTATTACTGGTTTGTCGGACGGGCCGACGACCTGATCAAGACCTCCGGCCACCTCGTCGGGCCCTTCGAGGTGGAAAGCGTGTTGATCGAGCACCCGGCGGTGGCCGAAGCAGGCGTGATCGGCCTGCCGGACGAGACAGCGGGCGGGATCGTCAAAGCCTATGTCACGCTGAACCCGGGTTTCACGGCCGGCGCAGCGCTGGAGCGCGAATTGCGCGGCCATGCCCGCAAGAAGCTGGGCTCGAGTGTCGCGCCGCGCGCGGTGGTGTTCCGCGAAAACCTGCCCAAGACCCGTTCCGGCAAGATCATGCGGCGGCTGCTCAAGGCGCGGGAACTGGGCCTGCCCGAAGGCGATATCTCAACACTGGAGACAGATGAGCGATGACAGCGCATGAGAAGCCGAAGCTCGACCGGGCGCACATCCTGACGCTGCTGCGCGACATGATCCGCATCCGCCGTTTCGAGGACAAATGCGCCGAGTTGTACACGCAGGAGAAAATCCGCGGCTTCCTGCATCTCTATGACGGGGAGGAGGCGATTGCTGCCGGGATCATCCCGGTTCTCAGTCCGCTGGACCGGGTCGTTGCAACCTACCGCGAACACGGGCATGCGCTGATCCGCGGCGTTCCCATGACGCGCATCATGGCCGAGATGTATGGCAAGGCCGAGGGCTGCTCGGGCGGACGTGGCGGGTCGATGCATCTCTTCGATGCCGGCACCAATTTCTACGGCGGCAACGCGATCGTGGGTGGCGGTCTGCCGCTGGCGACCGGTCTCGCGCTCGCCGACAGAATGCAAGGCGCGGACGCGGTGACCGCCTGCTTCTTCGGCGAGGGCGCCGTGGCCGAGGGTGAGTTTCACGAGGCAATGAACCTCGCCGCGCTCTGGTCGCTGCCGGTGCTGTTCATTTGCGAGAACAACGGCTACGCGATGGGCTCGGCGCTGGTCCGGACCGAGGCCGAGACGGATATTCACCAGAAGGCAGCCTCCTACGGGATGGAGGCGCATGAGGTCGACGGCATGGACGTCGTCGCCGTGGAGGCAGCGGCGCGCAAGGCCATCGGCAAGATCCGCAAGACTGGCAAACCGGTGT
The DNA here is from genome assembly GCA_963703195.1 of uncultured Alphaproteobacteria bacterium. Taxonomy (GTDB): domain Bacteria; phylum Pseudomonadota; class Alphaproteobacteria; order Rhodobacterales; family Rhodobacteraceae; genus Sulfitobacter. The sequence goes on from OY969797.1 coordinate 820,373, forward strand.
TCCTCGAGTGCAAGACCTACCGGTTCCGCCCGCATTCCATGTTCGACGCGCAGCTCTACCGCGACAGGGCCGAGATCGAGGAATGGCGCAAGCACGGCCCGATCGTCCGCTTCCAGGGCTGGCTGCTGGAAAACCACCTCATCCACGAAAGCGACGTGGCCGAGATTGAAGCCGGGGCCGATGCAGAGATCGCCGAGGCCGTGGCCTTTGCCGAGGACGGCACATGGGAGCCGGTCGAACAGCTGGCACGACACGTTCACGGCCCCGCGCCGGAACCACCGGAGCCGCTGAAGCCCTCGGGTGCGCTCGTGGAAACCACCTACCGCGAAGCGGTGAAGCAGGCGATCCGCGACGCGATGCTCCGCGACGACAGGGTCTTCCTGATGGGCGAGGATGTGGGGGCCTATGGCGGCTGCTACGCGGTCTCAAAAGGCTTGATGGCGGAATTCGGAGAGGACCGGATCCGCGACACGCCGCTGTCGGAAAGCGGCTTTACGGGCGCAGGCATCGGTGCGGCGGCGGCCGGAATGCGGCCGATCGTCGAGTTGATGACGGTCAATTTCTCGCTGCTGGCGCTTGACCAGATCATGAACACGGCGGCGACGATCCGGCACATGTCGGGCGGCCAATTCGGCGTTCCGCTGGTGATCCGCATGGCGACCGGGGCGGGCAAACAGCTCGCGGCGCAGCATTCGCACAGCCTGGAAGGATGGTATGCGCATATTCCGGGGCTGAAGGTGCTGGCGCCCGCGACGCTGGAGGACGCGCGCGGCATGCTCTGGACAGCGCTTCAGGACCCTGACCCGGTGCTGATCTTCGAGAACGTGATGCTCTACAACAGGGCGGGCCAGATCGACAGCAATGCAGGTCCGGTCGACATTTCCAAGGCCGCGGTGCGGCGCGAGGGGCGCGACCTGACCCTAATCACCTATGGCGGGTCGCTCTTCAAGACGCTGGAGGCGGCAGAGGAGCTGGCCGGGGACAGCATCGAGGCCGAGGTGATCGACCTGCGCAGCCTTCGCCCGCTCGATGACGCCACGATCATGGCCTCCGTTGCCAAGACGCGCCGCGCGATGATCGTGGACGAAGGCTGGCGCAGCGGATCATTGGCCGCAGAGGTCTCGGCCCGGATCATGGAGCAGGCCTTCTGGTCGCTGGATGCACCGGTGGGGCGCGTCTGCTCTGCAGAAGTCCCGATCCCCTACCCCAAGCACCTCGAAGACGCCGCGATCCCGCAGGTGCCCGGTATCGTTGCGGCTGCGCGCGCGATGTTGGGGCGGACCTGATGGGCAGCTTCACCATGCCGTCGCTGGGGGCCGACATGGAGGCGGGCAAGCTGGTCGAGTGGCTGGTCAAACCGGGTGACAAGGTGCATCGCGGCGACGTGGTCGCGGTGGTCGAAACCCAGAAAGGCGCCATCGAGATCGAATGCTTCGAAGACGGCAGAGTGCTGGAGCTGCAGGCCGATCTCGGTGCGACCTTGCCCGTGGGCGCGCCGCTGGCGCTGATCCTCGGCGCAGGCGAGGTCGCGCCGGAACCGAAGAAGCCCGAAGCGCCTGCCGTTGCCGACAGGCTCGAAGCCGCGCCAATGCCTGTTGCTGCCGGGAAGGCCAAAGCCGCGTCCGGTGAGGATGTCGCAGCCTCCCTGCCCCGCGGTGCCGCCGCCGCCTCGCCTGCCGCGCGCGTCCGGGCGCGTGAACTTGGCATCGACCTTGCGACGGTCACCGGAAGCGGCCCGGCGGGTGCCGTCCTTCTGAGCGATCTGGAGGCAGGTAAACCGGCCTCGGCGAGGGTGCAGCCTGCCGCACCGATGGCGGAAATGCGCAAGGCCATCGCCGCTGCGATGGCGCGCTCCAAGCGGACGATCCCGCATTTCTACCTGTCAGAGACCATTGACGTGCAGCCCGCGCTTGATTGGGTGGACGCGCAGAACGCCGATCGGGCGCCTTCGGACCGGCTGCTCCTCGGGGCGCTGTTCGTGCGGGCCACGGCGCTGGCGGCCGCCAAGGTGCCGTCGGTAAACGGCCAGTTTGTCGATGGCTCCTTGTGCCCGTCCGACAGGGTAAACACCGGTGTCGCCGTGGCCTTGCGGGGGGGCGGTCTGGTTGCGCCTGCGCTGATGGATGCGGGATCCATGTCCGTCGATGAGACGATGGCAGGCATGCGCGATCTGGTCTTTCGCGCGCGGGCCGGGCGGCTTCGGTCCTCGGAACTGACCGAAGGTACGATCACGATCTCCAGCCTCGGCGAAACCGGGGCGGAGGCGATGGCCGGCGTGATCTTTCCGCCGCAGGTCGCGCTGGTCGGCCTTGGGGCGCCCAAGCTGCGCCCCTGGGTCGTGGAAGGCGCGGTCGTACCACGCACCGTTGTCACCCTGACCCTGTCCGTCGATCACCGCGTGAGTGATGGCCGACAGGCCGCGCGCTTCATCGCGGCGTTCCAATCCCTCATTGCGTCGCCGGAGGACCTATGACCAGTCAAGACATTCGCACCGCATTCATCGAGGAACTGGTCGCGATTGCCCCCGACATCGACCCGGCCACCTTGGGCGAGGACGATCACCTACAGGACGATCTGGAACTCAACTCGATGGATATCCTGAACCTTGTGACCGCCCTGCACCGGCGGCTGGATGTCGACATTCCGGAAACGGATTACCCGCAGATCGCCACCTTGGCGCTTGCGGTGCCCTATTTGGGTGCCCGGATGGCGTGATCGGCGACAGCACCCCTTCCCTGCGCGCCCGTTTTGTAGACAGCCGTCAATGCGCAGGGCGCTTTCAGCGAGCACGGTGAACCAGCGGTTATCAAATTAGGAAGGAACGATATCATGGTCCCTCACGGTGCGTATTTTTTGCCAGCTTTCTCGGTGCTTGCGGTCTCGGCGCTCTGCCTTGCCGCTACGCCCGCAATATCGGACGAAACCGGACGTCAGGAATACATGAGCTATTGCTCCTCCTGCCATGGCGACACTGGCAAGGGTGACGGCGAAGTCGCCCAGTTCCTGAACGTCAAAACGCCTTCCCTGACCACGCTTTCCCAACAGAACGAGGGCGAATTTCCACTCCTCGATGTGATACAGGTCATCGACGGTCGGTCTGGTTTGGGCCCGCACGGGACGATGATGCCGGTCTGGGGTGATCGGTTCAAGGAGGCATCGGTCAACGCGACGGAAGAGTACGGCGCAGAAGTCATCGTGCGCGGGCGGATCCTTTCGCTGGCCACCTATCTGCAATCGATACAGGAGTAGCCGTTCGCAAGCGCGGTAGCGTGCAGCGGGCGTTGCTCTGCGAAACGGATCTGACACTCATGTGGCAAAGTCCGGTTGCCGCCAAAGGGGGTGGACACCCATGCGCGCGATGGTTCTGGAAGAACAAAACGCCCCGCTGGTCGCCCGTGATCTGGCGGACCCCGCTCCGGGACCGGGCGAAGTCCGGCTCAGGGTGGAGGCCTGCGGCGTCTGCCGAACTGATTTGCACATTCTCGATGGCGAATTGTCCCGTCCCAACCTCCCGCTTATACCGGGACATGAGATCGTCGGGCGCATCGACGCGCTTGGCGCGGGAGTCGAGGGTCTGACAACGGGCCAGCGGGCCGGGGTGCCTTGGCTTGGCCGCACATGCGGGACATGCCCGCATTGCCGCGCGCACCGCGAGAACCTGTGCGATGCGCCCGAGTTCACCGGCTACACCCGAAACGGCGGTTATGCCGAGCTGTGTGTGGCCGATGCGGGTTATGTCTTTGCCCTGCCTGACGATGCGGACCCGGTGCGACTGGCGCCGCTGCTTTGCGCGGGGCTGATAGGGTACCGCACGTTGAAGCTCGCGGGTTCCGCCGACCGGATCGGGCTCTACGGGTTCGGGGCGGCGGCGCATATCCTGTGCCAGCTGTGCGTGTGGCAGGGCAAGGAGGTCCATGCCTTCACCCGGCCCGGGGACCGGTCGGCTCAGGCGTTCGCCTTGCGTCTGGGCGCGGTCTGGGCAGGATCATCCGACGCCAGTCCGCCGGAGCTGCTGGACGCCGCATTGATCTTTGCGCCGGTTGGCGCGCTCATTCCGAAGGCGCTGAGGGCGGTGCGCAAGGGCGGCTGTGTCGTCTCGGGCGGCATCCACATGAGCGATATTCCTGCATTCCCCTACGCCGATCTGTGGCATGAACGGGTCATACGCTCTGTTGCGAACCTGACGCGTAGCGATGGGGAGGAGTTTCTGCCGCTGGCCATCGAAGCCGGGATAGAGACTGAAACCACAACCTATCCCCTGGAAGAGGCAAATCGCGCGCTGGACGACCTACGCTCGGGCCGGATCACCGGGGCTGCGGTGCTGGTACCCTGATGCGCGGCCGAAATAAATCGCAGCGCAATTTGCACTCGTTTCGCCCTCCGTGGCGCCCGATGGGTGCGTGGCCGTGAGACGCGATGTGGCATAAATTGATGTTGTGACGACGCCCGGCAAGCCCTGTCCACTTCAGTGACGTCACCCGTCCCGGGAAGCGCACATTGACCGCAGTCAATGCGTCGCGGCGACCACGGCGTACCATACCGGGAAATCAGAAGCGGGAGGGTTCGATGTCCATGGTCTCAGGGAAAGTTGCGTTGGTCACCGGCGCGGGAGCGGGCATAGGTCGTGCGACCGCGCAGAAGTTCGCCGCCGAGGGCGCAAGGGTTGTGGTGTCGGACATAGATCAGCCGAGTGGCAAAGAAACTGTCTCGCTGATCAAGGATACCGGCGGCGATGCCGTGTTCGTTCCCGCAGATGTTTCCAGCCCCAAAGACGTCGAAAGGCTGATCGATGAGACGGTCAAGGCCTACGGTCGGCTCGACTGAGCCTGCAATAATGCCGGTATCGAGGGGAAAATTGCGCCTCTGACAGAGCAGACGCTCGAGAATTTCGACGCGATAACAAGCGTCAACCTGCGCGGCACATTCCTCTGCCTTCAGGCTGAAATCCGGCAGATGCTGAAAGACGGCGGCGGCGCCATCGTCAACCTGGCCTCCGTTGCCGGTCTCATCGGGTTCCCCGGGCTTTCACCCTATGTCGCATCGAAACATGCGGTGAACGGGCTGACGAAGAACGCGGCGCTCGAATATGGCAAACAGGGGATACGGGTGAACTCGGTTTGCCCCGGAGGAATTGACACCCGCATGCTCGATTCGCTTGCCCAACAGAGCACGGGCGGCGCCCAGTCCACCCGGGAGATGATGGACCCGTTGCATGCGATCGGGCGGATCGGCACGCCCGTGGAAGTCGCGGAACTCATTGTCTGGCTGTTTTTGGACCGTGCCGGTTTCATGACCGGCGCCAACATACCCGTCGATGGTGGCTTCGTAGCGCAATAGCATGGCAGATCACGGTGGGGTAACGCCCCTGCCCCGCATCTGGGTCAGCGCTGCGCGCCCTTGGCGCTGCCTTTCGCCTCCATTGGGTCCCGCGTTTTCAATGCATCGCAAATTGTGGGGTGTCTGCGCCCACTGACGGCGAACAGCGCAATCAAGCCTTGGGCGATCGGAGCAATCGCTGACAACCGTTGATTGCAGTCAATGACGAATCAACCCGCCCAGTGGACACTGTGTGATCATGACCTTGTTTAGGAGGAGGAAAACATGGAACGTATGCATATTCAGGATGTTATCACGCTTATCGCCGGTGTCGCACTCGTTGCGGCCCCCTTTGTTCTGGGCATCACACCACCGGAGGGCACTGCCTTCACACCGCTGATGGCCAACTTCGTGATTGCAGGTGCCGCAGCCATCATTCTGGGCGCGGCTGCGCTGTTCTACTTCCGGATATGGAAGGAATGGCTCGACATCGCGCTGGGGTTCTGGCTCGTGGCCTCGCCGTGGATTCTGGGGTTCACCAACGCCCAGATGGCCATGTGGACGGCGATTGCCTGCGGCATGGTGATCGCTGTCATGGGGATCTGGCGCACTGCGCAGGAGGACAGCGCGCGCGGCTACTGACCGCGTGATGGCCAGGTGGTAGAGCTTGCGGTTGCAGGGCTCCAGAGCGACCTACCGGCCTTGATGATCCTAAGGCGGCTTGGGGGGCTTTGACCCAAGCCTCGGGGCTCGGTAAGACGTCGCATTTCCAGCCTAGCCCCCGGAAGAATTGCGCGTCTGATCCGCAGACAAAGTCTTCATGGCCTCCGCGAGCACCGTTTGCGGGTCGCCGGATGCATCGATATGCCGCCAGTTCATCTCTCCGCGTCGGGCGGTCAGTTGGCGCGTCAGAACGTCGATATCCGCGTCCGACGCGTCACCCTGCCTTGACCGCAGGCGCGCCTTCAGAAGGTCCTCCGGCGCTTCTAGCCAGAGGCCATGAAAGGGCAGGTTCGCGCGCGTGGCCACATCTTCGGCGGCCGCTCTGAGCTTCGGGTCCAGGAATGTGGCGTCAAGAACAACCGAATGACCTGCCGCAAGCATCGTCGCCGCGCGCGCGAACAGACGGCGATAGACATCTTCGCGGCGCTCCGAGGCGTAGTTCGTGGGATCGAGCCTCGTTCCGGCGGGCAAGTCGGCCTTTCGTTCGAGGTCCGAGCTCAACAGGGCCGCCCCGGGCAGTGCGCCCGACATCGGTGCCAACGCGCGGGCCAGAACGCTCTTGCCACTGGCCGAATACCCGCCGACGGCGATCAATCGCGGCGCTTGCGGCTGCAGGGCGGCGCAGGCAAGATCCATGTAAGCGGCCACCTCCTCACCCGATTTGCCCGATTGCCCGCGTGCGCGGTCGGTCTGCAGGAGCACCATGGCGCGGATTGCGGCCCGAACCGAGAGGAACAGCGGCAACGCCGCGAGACCGGCATCCCCATTCCCGCGCGCCGCACGCAACCAGGCATCCAGCACCCGGCAACCCTGCCGGCGAAGATCGCGGTGACACAGGTCCATGACGAGGAAGGCGATGTCATAGAGCACGTCGCAGGTCCCGAGCGTTTCATCGAATTCCAGCGCGTCAAAGAGCACAGGCCGCCCTTCGATGACGACGAGGTTGCGCAGGTGAAGGTCTCCGTGTGCGCGGCGCACATGGCCATCCCGGCCGCGGCTGTCGAGGAGCGGCCCGTTGACCTCGAGACGCGCCGCCGCGGCCTGCCCCCATTCCGCGACGCGGGCGGTTCCCGCCGCACCGGGAAACTCCGCAAAGACACGGTCCAACTCCGCCAGGATATCCGCGATCAGGACGCGTCCTTCGCTCCGCATCACGGGAGCCGCGGCGTGATAGTTCGCTACCGCTTGCCCAACTGCGGTGGCGAGGCGGTCGTCGAGGGCGCCGCGCGCGGCAATGGGCGCCAGTTCGTTTTCCGCGGGGAAGCGCCACATCCTGAGAACCCAATCGACGACCGGACCGTCGCCGTCCAGCGCAAGACCCGTATCACTCCGCGTCACGGGCACCATATCGCGGTAGATCTCGGGTGCCGCCGGTTGGTTCAGTTCCAGTTCGCGGGCCGTCAGGCGCTTGCGGAGCGCGACCGTGCTCAGGTCCATGTAGTCATATTTGACGGCTCGTTTGAGCTTCAAGGCGGTGTCGCCGCATAGAAACACATAGGCGCCGTGGGTCTCGACGACCTCGACAGGATCATCGGCGCTGAACGCACGGCCCGACGAGAGGAATTTGATCGTTTCGTCCTGTTCCATCGCAAGTCCCCGTTGCCCGCTCCAGTGTCCCGCAGGACCGATCTGTGCCGCATTGACGCCGCGCAATGCCATGCACCGGGCGACATGCGATGATTGAACGGTATCTCGCATTGAAGAAGGAGCAAGGAGCGATGGCGGGCAAAATCGTTGTAGCCACGGATGGATCGGACGCGGGGCACCGCGCCGTCAACTTTGCGGCCATGCTGTCCAAGGAGCTTGGTCATGCACTGTGCATTGTGCATGTCTTGATGCACGGGCGGCCCACGAAGGAGTTCGAGAGGATGGCCCAGATCGAGGGCCTCGCCAAACCCGCCAAGAAAAGCGGGGGCAGCGGCAGAATGGTCGATGCGGCAGGGCTCGGTGGCTTCTTCCCGACCGCCGAAGACGAGGTAGGGACCGCCAGACTGATCAACGCGCTTGGCGAGCATGTGGCCGCGACCGCCAAGGAGCGGGCCGAGGAGGTCGGCGCGCGCGATGTGACGACGCGGATCTGCGTCGGCGATTTCGCAGATGAGAATCCTCGATGTGGCCGAAGCCGAAAAGGCGGATCTCCTCGTGATGGGCCGCCGGGGCTTGGGCCGTGTGCGCGAAGTGCTGCTCGGCAGTGTTTCGCAGAAGGTTCTGCACCACGCCGATTGCAAGGTGGTCATCGTGCCCTGAAACGGGCACCGGCGCCACTCATCCTCATGTTCAGGAACAGCTTAAATCCACGGGTGAACCGGCACTGTCGGGTGGCTTGATGACGGGCCGGGCGCGTTCGCACGCAAGATCTGCGGCATGCTGCCCGATCTCCGCGCCTGTGTGGCGGCCAAGGATTGCGCTTCGAGAACAGGTGGTTAGGTGCGTGAGCTGGCCTATTGACCGCCGTCAATTGGGATTTCGATGATCCGGTGTAAGCAAAAGAACCTCTGCGAGGAGAAAACCATGCTTCAACACCTACTTGTCAGAACCCTGAAAAGCCTTCTGCGCGAAGGAAACGTCACGGTGCATCTGCCGGACGGGCGCAGCGTCTGCCTCGGCGATGGTCGCGGCCCGGCCGTCTCAGTGCGGCTGGTGCACCCCCGCATCGTGTCGCGTCTTGTCGTGAACCCCGAACTCGCGCTGGGTGAAGGCTATATGAACGGCGACATCACGATCGACGGTGATGACCTGCACGGCCTGCTCGAGATCGTGGTGCGCAATGTCAAGATCCAGAGCCCGGTTTGGTGGATGCGCGCCATCAACACGCTGCGGATTCTCCGCCGACGGTTCGATCAAAACAACTTTACGACCGCCGCCCGACGCAACGTGGCGCATCATTACGACCTCTCGGGTGCCCTCTATGATCTCTTTCTGGACCGTGACCGACAATATTCGTGTGCATATTTCACGCAGGCCAGCGACACGCTGGAGCAGGCGCAGGCCAACAAGAAAAAGCATATCGCTGCCAAGCTGCTGCTGGAGCCGGGGATGCGGGTCCTGGATATCGGCTGCGGCTGGGGCGGGATGGCCCTGAGCCTCGCGCGGGATCACGGGGTGGACGTTGTGGGTGTGACGCTGTCGGAGGAGCAGCATCGCATCGCGACGCAGCGCGCGCGCGCGGAAGGTCTCTCCGACCACGTCACATTTCAGCTGCGCGATTACCGTCATGTCAGCGGACCTTTCGACCGGATCGTGTCGGTCGGCATGTTCGAACATGTCGGTTTGCCGCATTACGATACCTACTTCCGGCAGGTCCGATCCCTGCTGAAGCCCGACGGCGTGGCGCTCATTCACACCATCGGGCGCTGCGCCCCGCCGGATGCGACCAATCCGTGGATTTCAAAGTACATATTTCCCGGCGGCTATGTCCCTGCCATGTCCGAGGTATTGCCCGCCATAGAGAATGCGCACCTGTGGATCGACGATGTCGAATGCTGGCGGCTTCACTATGCCATGACGCTCCGGCACTGGTTCGACAGATTTCAGAGCAACAGCGCCAAGGCGGCCGAGATATACGATGATCGGTTTGTCCGCATGTGGCGGTTCTATCTCGTTGCTTGCGAGCAGACATTTCGGTTCGGCCGTCAGGCGGTTTTCCAGTTCCAGATATCGCGCCGTCAGGATGCGGTCCCGCAGACCCGCGACTACCTCTACAAGGAGGCAGTCGCAGCTAAGCTCTCGCATGCGGAGGAGTGAGTTTGCCGCGCTAGGGGGCGATGGATCGTCTCAAGGTCATTCTTGCGTCTTGGCCACGCGCCGCCGCAAGGCTGCGGCACATGCGGGCCAAGGCCAGAGCAGCGATCATCTGATCGTCCCGCCAAAAATCTTTGCGCGCACCAGCCTTGCGACCTCGCCGAGGCTGCGGGCGCCCTCGGGCCGCGCGCCGCCGTCTGACAGGCGCTTGATCCTTTGCAGTGAGGATCCGAAGTATCGGGCGATTTCGTCATCGTCCAGTCCAAGGTCGTGGAACATCTCGACCGTCTGTCGCGGATGCGGCCCGAGCCAGTCATCGGAGCATCCCTCCCGGTCCTGACGTTCCGCGCGCCGTATTGGAAAGTGATGCCAAGGTGTGCTCTCAGGCGCGAAGGCCGAATGGCGATCCGCCCTGGTTACCGCATCTTCGTCGAGAATCGTCATCGCGTCGCCCCTCCCAAAGCAGTATACCAGTTGAGTATGCAGGTTCACTGTTTCGCGACAATGTCAGTCGTCATCCTGAACATGGTTGCACGGTTGAACCATGGTGCATTGGCCAAATTCCGCGCATCGATTGCACTGATGCCCAACGGATGACCGCCACGCATCCAACATCCCTGAAATGGCCACGGCCGCGGACATGGCGGCATCGCACACCGAAGGGATCGCGTAAAACCGATAGATCGGCGTCAGGCGTCAGTGGCCAGACGATTGCACCGTCCGCTTGACGGCAGTCAATGAAACCGCCGCGCGATCAGCCCTATCATGGACCCAAAGCAACCCTGAAAGGAGTCCCCAAATGGAAATCGCCGCGGCAATGCACAAACACGCCGATTGGGCCAGTGCCGACACCCCCGTCAGCGAACTGGCGAAGATGATGCAGAAGAACGATATCGGCGCGGTTCCGGTCGGCAAGGACGATAAGCTGATCGGCATGGTCACCGACCGTGATATCGCGCTTCGGGTGGTCGCGAAGGGGCGTGATCCGGCGAAGACGAAAGCCGAGGAGATCATGACCAAGGGCATCATCTTTTGCCGGACGACCGAGACGGTGGAAGACGCGATCCATCTGATGGACCAGAAGAAGATCCGCCGTCTTCCGGTGATCGACGATAAGAAGCGGCTCGTGGGTATGCTGAGCCTCGGCGACAATTCCCATGCGGTGGGCAGGGAATTGTCCGGCGAGCTTTTGCATGCCGTGGCGGATCACCACCCCTGAACCGCCGCACCAGTGGGCTCGGATAATCCTGGCGTTCAGGCTTCGGGCGGACCATTCGACATCGCTCAGCTTTCGGTGCGATGGGTATTCAGAAGATCCTGCAGGGTCGCAACCGCCTCGATCTCGTCTTCGTCAGCCACGCGGGCCAGGGCTTTCATGTCCTGGATCAGAATGCGGTCAGGTTCGAGAATGTCGATGATCCCCTGATCGCTCAGTGAATGCAGCGAGCGCGAGATCAATTCCTGCCGGGTGCCCAGCAGATGGGCCAGATCGGCCCGGTTGATCGGTATCTTGACCTCGATGCCCTCGGGACCCGGCTGCAGGATGTGGTCGATATCGCGAAAGCGCGAGCACATCAGCAGCAGGAAACCGGCGATGCGGCCGACGATCTTCTGGTTTGAAACGACGATCAGCCACTCCCGCGCCCGGTCCAGCTCATTGGTGATGTTCAGCAAGACGGCGCGTTCAAGATCCGGCGATCTGGAGTGCCCCCACTGAAGTGGTCCACCAACTGGGATAGTATTATCCCGTTTCAGGAGGATCAGAGATGGCTGGAAAGCGAGACAAACCCGAAGACGTGGTGCTGAAGCTTCGGCAGGTTGAAGTGCTGCAAGGACAAGGCATGGGGATCGCAGAGGCGGTGCGCCAGATCGGCGTGACCCAGCAGACCTATTACCGATGGCGCAAGCAGTATGGCGGCATGAACCGGGATCAGCTCAAACGGCTCAAGGAGCTGGAGACCGAGAATGCCCGGCTGAGGCGTGCGGTTTCGGATCTGACGCTGGATAAGATGATCCTGACCGAGGCCGCACGGGGAAACTTCTGAGCCCTTCCCGCCGTCGTCGTGTATCGATCATGTGCGGCAAACCCTCAGCGTATCGGAGCGCCGGGCCTGCCGCACTCTCGGGCAGCATCGCTCGACGCAGCGCAAGGTGCCCTGCGGTCTGCCAGACGAAGAACGGCTGACTGAGGACATCATTGAGCTGACGCGAGAGTTCGGGCGTTATGGATATCGCATGATCACCGGGATGCTGAACAACAGCGGCTGGCATGTGAACCATAAGCGCGTCGAACGGATCTGGCGGCGTGAAGGGCTGAAAGTCCCACAAAAGCAACCCAAGAAGGGTCGACTCTGGCTGAACGACGGGTCGTGTGTCCGGCTTCGGCCGGAGCGGCCCAATCACGTCTGGTCCTATGACTTCGTCCAGGACCGCACCCACGACGGGCGGATCTTCCGCACGCTCAACATCATTGACGAGTTCACGAAGGAGGCTCTGGTGATACGTGTCAAACGCAAGCTCAATTCCGTCAACGTGGTCGATGCCCTGACCAACTCGTTCATCATGCGCGGCCCGCCGGAATACATAAGGTCCGACAATGGCGCCGAATTTATCGCCAAGAAGGTGCGGGCATGGATCGGCGCGGTGGGCGCCAAGACGGCCTTCATTGCGCCTGGTTCACCATGGGAAAACGGCTATTGCGAGAGCTTCAACGCCCGCTTTCGGGACGAGCTGCTAAACGGTGAGCTCTTCTACTCGCTGCGCGAGGCCCAGATCCTGATCGAGAGATGGCGTCGTCACTACAACACCATCCGACCGCACAGCGCTCTCGGATACCGTCCACCAGCGCCCGAAAGCATCGTCCCGATAGACCAAAGGCCGACCATGCACTAACATTTATACTGGACCACTCGATGGGGGCAGACCACGTGGAAGCCAACGATCCCGGGCGCTGTCGTACGCAACGAAGCCCTACGCGCTTCGAAGTACTTGGACCGTGCCATCTGGCGAAGGTCGAGCGGTTGCCACCGCCGGAGCCGAGTTCTAGTCAAAGAAGAACTGCATCAAACTGCTCGGCCAGTCCCTGATGGCTTGCGAATTCGATCGCCAGGTCCCCGAGTTACAGGTTCGTATCTCAATGCTGAACGGTCACACCGCCCTCAGCAAACCTGGCACAGTGGCCGTAGAGTAAATACGTCCAGGGAAAGGGAAACTGCGATCAGGCCCCGATTTGTGCAACAACGCCCCACTCCCCTGTAGACCGGCTATTGCGCAGAATTGACCGCGTGAGCATCGCCTTCAACGGTAAATTCAAACTCAAACCAACAATCTGACAAATCCGTTTACACAGTCAAAAGCTCAAAAAGCCTTGTCGAAAGCTTCGTGCATCACAGGCGGCAACCTAAAAAAGCTTCTACTCTCGGCGCCCCAAATGGCCTTACTGCAACCCGAGCATTCGTTTTTTGTCAGCTGCCCACTTCATAATTGTTAGATCAAAGGTCAAAGCCATCAGTGATACGCAAATCCCCAAAACAAAGTTCTTACCCAGATCCGTGCCCGCGAGTGTACGTTGTAGTTCTTGCCCAAGGTCCTGCGTGCCGATGAACGCCGCGATAATCACCATGAAGAACGCAAACATGATCGCTTGATTGAAACCAACGGCCATCGTCGGCAGTGCGAGCGGCAATTGCACACTCCATAGCTTTTGCAGACGCGTCGCGCCGGACATGTCGGCGGCTTCTGTCATTTCTTCCGGCACGTTGCGCAAACCCTCGATCGTGTATCGAGTGAGCGGCACCATCGCGAAGACGAGAATCGAGAAGATCACGGCAACATCCGTGATCCCGAACAACATGATCGCCGGGATCAGATACACGAAACTGGGGAAGGTCTGCGCTGTATCACATACCAACAAAACCCGTTCCGACCACTTTCTGGATCGGGACGCAACGATACCAATGGGCAGGCCGATGAGAGCTGCAAGGCTCACAGCGGAAATCACGGAATACAGTGTTATGATGGCGCGATCCCACCAGCCGGACAAAGCGACAAGAGAGAAGAACACGAGCGCGTAGAGCGCTTCCCTACGCCCCGCCAACGTAAGTGCGAAAGATGCAACAAGCAGGATGAAGGCGGGCGTTGGGATCGACAGCAGGAAGTTTCGGAATGGGATAAGAACCTGAACATTCAGAAACGCGCGCATGAATCCGGTGCTTGCCTTGACCCATTCGATATCAAGAAAGCCCTTGATCAAGTTATCAAGTTCCTTGCCTTGGCTGAAATCCTGTCCCCGACCCACTTCGGCGAAAAATGGGACGACAAGGGAAAGAAGCGTAAAGCCAATAAACAACCCAAGACCAAGAAGCAGCATGCTATGCTTCTTCCAAAGCGGAGTGCCGCGCTCGAAGTGTACGGGTTGCTTGATGACCCATGCCTTGGACATCCGGTCTAGCATAACGGCAAGAAGTACGATCGTGACGCCGATCTCAAACGACCGTCCCAGCTTGAAACTGCCCATCATTGCCAGCAGTTTGGCCCCGAGACCCGGCATGCCGATAAAGGCTGTCAAAACGACCATCGCCAGACAGAGCATGATGACCTGGTTCACACCCACAAGAATTTCGGTACGTGCTGATGGAATGTAGACATGGCGCAGCATCTGCACATTGGTGCAGCCGCTCATCTTGCCAGCCTCAACCACTTCCGGAGACACCTTCTTGAGCCCAAGTGTCGTCATCAGGATCATCGGCGGAATTGCGTAAATGGTTGTTGCAACGGCACCAGCAGTTGGTCCGACCTTAAAGAAGATGACCGCAGGCAAAAGATAGGTGAAGAACGGCAAGGTTTGCAGAACGGACAGGATGGGCTTGATCGCCTTGTCGACCCAAGCGTATTTCCACGCAGCGACACCCAAAGACAGGCCAATGACAAAAGCGAGCGGTGCGGCGATGGCCAGCACCGACATCGTCTGCATGGCGATTTCCCACTGACCGATGAGTGCAGTCCACACCATCGTCCCGCCACCGAGCAGAGCAAGCCGCCATCCCCCCAAGTAATACCCGATCACAGCGGCTATGGCCGCCATTGCGGTCCAGGGGACAGGCCCAATATTCGGGAAACGGCGTTTGCCGTAGAAAATGTTCGCTGAAAAATCCAGCAGCCATTCAAGTCCTTCGGTCAAGAACCGGGTCAAAGACAGAAGTCCCAGATCGTCTTTGACAAAGTTAAAAATCGTGTCGAGCGCACCTGCAAAATTCGGAATCATGGCTTCTGGCAAACGGTGCAGCCAAGCTGGGAGAACACCCAGGTATTGCAGGATCGTCAGGCCACATGCTGTGACGACACATGCAAGGGCGATTTGCGCTTTGCTGAACGCGCGCGGTGGGGTCGGCAGCGTGGTCGTGGCGGCGGTCATGAGGCGCCACCCAGAAGAACATCAAGCGCGTGTTGGCGGGACATCGCGCCGATCACAACTCCGTCGCGCTGGACGGGGATCATCTCGCGGCTGTCGTTCACCAACATCCGGGCCATATCATGTACGGACGCGCTTGCGTCTTGGGGCGCGCCTTCTCCGACGGCTTGCGCCTGCGCCAAGACACCGGCGTGCACCACCCTGGCCTTGTCGATGTCTTCGGTGAATTTTCGGACATATTCCGTTGCCGGATGCAGGACGATCTGATCCGGCGTATCGCATTGCTCGACCGAGCCATCCTTCATGATTGCAATGCGGTCCGCGAGGCGAAGCGCTTCGTCAAAATCGTGGGTAATGAAAACAATCGTCTTGTTCAACATCTGCTGCAGGCGCAGGAACTCGTCTTGCATTTCCTTACGGATCAAGGGGTCAAGCGCGCTGAATGGTTCGTCCAGAAACCAGATATCCGGCTCGATGGCGAGGCTGCGCGCGATGCCGACGCGCTGCTGCTGCCCTCCGGACAATTCGCGTGGGAAATAGTCTTCGCGTCCTTCTAGACCGACCAGTTTGATAACCTCAAGGGCGCGTTCGCGCCGCGTGTGTTTGTCTTGTCCGCGCATTTCGAGCGGGAAAGCAATGTTCTCCAGAACTGTCCTATGCGGAAGCAAGCCGAAGGATTGGAAAACCATCCCCATCTTGGATCGTCGCAACTCGATCAGGTCACTTTCGGACAATGACATGATGTCCTGACCTTCGACCGTAATCGTTCCACCGGTGATGTCGTGCAATCTTGAAAAACAACGCACAAGTGTCGACTTGCCGGAACCTGACAGCCCCATGATGACCAGCATCTCGCCTTTGTGGACGTCAATGGAGACGTCTTTGACACCGGCGATGTACCCTGCTGCCCGGATCTCGTCAAAGCTCATGCCCTTGGGCATGCTCTTCATGAAAGCCTCCGGGTCTGGTCCAAAGACCTTCCAAACGTTCTGACAGGATATCACGGGCTTATCGGCAGTCATGGCATTCCATAATGTAGGTGTCCCCGCCCGAACCCGGACGGGGATCAATGATAGATCAGAAATGGCGGC
Source organism: uncultured Alphaproteobacteria bacterium (assembly GCA_963703195.1). Taxonomy (GTDB): domain Bacteria; phylum Pseudomonadota; class Alphaproteobacteria; order Rhodobacterales; family Rhodobacteraceae; genus Sulfitobacter. The sequence goes on from OY969797.1 coordinate 836,654, forward strand.
CAATCAGTTCAGCCAGCCTTTCCAAACGTCTTCATTTGCTTCCAACCATGCTTCAGCAGCTTCTGTCGGCTCCATCTCGTCGATATCGACAAGTTTGGCCATTTCAGCAATCTGCGGGTTGGTGAAGTTGACCCGTTCCAAGATGGCATATGCCGACGGCCACTTGGCTTGCATTCCGTCCCAAGCCGCTTTCTTCATGTAGCCGTTTGCGGGGTTGCCGCAATCATACAGGGCATTCGGGTTCGGACCAACAGCTGGGTCTTTGTCACAGCCGTCTACCCATGTCGGGAATTCGACAAATTCACCGGGCCAAACAGCTTCGGCGAAGTTGGGCGTCCAGTTGAACACAACGATGGGGCGCTTATCAGCTTCCGCCGCACCGATTTCAGCCCAAAGAGCGGCCGCCGAGCCTGCGTTCACAACGACGAAGTCCATTCCCAGAGCCTCGACGCGTTCCTGACCGTGCTTGAGCCAGTCCACCGGACCATCAAGATAGCGTCCTTTGTCACCAGTTTCAGCCGTCGCAAACAATGCGGCGCAGTCGTTCAGAGCTTCCCAGCTTGGCAATCCCGGGCAGGCATCTTTGGTCCACATCGGGTACCACCAGTCTTCACGGGTGACCGCATCATGGTCGCCCACATCAACGATACCGCCTTTTTCCATGGCTGCACGGAAGGATGCACCGAATGCACCTTCCCAAACTTCCATTTCCAGCGTCACGTCACCCAGACGCACCAATTCATACACGGCCTGACTGTCAGTTGTGACGAACTCAACTGCATTTCCGTTCATTTCGAGGATCTGGCCGACGACGTTGGACATAACGATCTGGCTCGACCAGTTATGGATCGGAATGACGATTGGATCATCGCTATCGGCTGCCAAAGCGCTGAGCGGCGCGAGGGCAAGAACCCCTGCCGTCAAAGCTGTCGTGAATTTGTTCATTGTTTAACTCCCTGTGTGTTGACCCCTAGCGGGACACGGTGTTTCCGACCCTACGCCGGGGAACAGATACGGTAACCAGCAATTCTGGGTGCTGTGGTACGCATCTGGCTCCACTGTCGCAGCATTTTCCTCTCAATCAAGTTTTTTTCTTACAAGAGCCTAATTGTTATGCAACTTAGCGATGTCGCAAATGCAATGCTCGATGTCCAATCTCGAGCGGATTTCCAGATTTTGTTAGGGCAAGTTGCGGAAAAAAAGGGGTCTTGGCATGCGTTATTCGGGTTTCAGGGTTCTGAAAGAGGCCCTGACGGGACATAAGGGTTGGACCACTGCATGGCGCGATCCAGAGCCGCAGCCAAGCTATGACATCGTCATTATCGGCGGGGGTGGCCACGGTCTTGCAACCGCCTATTACCTGGCAAAGGAATTCAAGCAGAAGCGCATCGCGGTACTCGAGAAGGGCTGGATCGGCGGCGGCAATGTCGGACGGAACACCACGATCATTCGGTCGAACTATCTGCTTGATGGGAATGAACCGTTCTACGAGTTCTCGCTGAAACTGTGGGAAGGTCTTGAGCAAGACTTCAACTACAATGCGATGGTCTCGCAGCGTGGTATTCTGAACCTGATCCATACGGACGCCCAGCGTGATGCCTTTGTCCGGCGCGGCAATGCCATGATCCTCAATGGTGCAGATGCCGAGTTGTTGACAACCGCACAGATCAAGGAACGCTATCCCTTCCTGAACACCGATGACGCGCGGTTTCCGATCAAAGGTGGGCTCGCGCAACACCGTGGCGGCACTGTGCGCCATGATGCGGTTGCATGGGGATACGCGCGTGGCGCCGATAGCCGCGGTGTGGACATCATTCAGAATTGCGAAGTCACAGGATTTCGGATCGAGAACGGCAATTGTTTGGGCGTAGAAACCTCGCGTGGGTTTATCGGCGCCGGAAAAGTCGGGTGTGCTGTTGCCGGTTCATCGGGCCGCCTGATGGCCAAAGCCGAAATGCGCCTGCCCATCGAAAGCCATGTGTTGCAGGCTTTTGTATCTGAAGGCCTCAAGCCTGTTCTGCCAGGCGTCATCACGTTTGGCGCAGGTCATTTCTATTGCAGTCAGTCCGATAAGGGCGGGCTTGTCTTCGGTGGCGACATTGATGGCTATAATTCGTACGCACAGCGCGGAAACCTACCCGTGGTGGAAGATGTGTGCGAAGGCGGCATGGCCATCTTCCCGGCATTTGGTCGCGCACGGCTGTTGCGCATGTGGGGCGGCATCATGGACATGAGCATGGACGGCTCGCCGATCATCGACAAAACCCATATCGAAGGGCTCTATTTCAATGGTGGCTGGTGCTATGGCGGCTTCAAGGCGACCCCGGCCAGCGGGTACTGTTTCGCCCATCTGCTGGTGCGCGACGCGCCACACCCCACAGCCACAGCGTATCGGTTCGACCGTTTCGAAAAAGGTCTGATGATCGACGAAAAAGGGATGGGCAATCAGCCCAACCTGCACTGAGAGGTCGCCTTACATGATTATCGAACATCCCCTTCTGGGCCCGCGCAATTCGGCCGAGTTCACGTATCTGGGCGACGCAAGGTTGATCGACCGACCAGATTGGCAGTCGGAAAACGCTGCCAAGGAATTCTTTGAATACGGCTACCTCCGGGACAACCCTGCTGGGTGGCATCAGGAATTGTGGTTCCACGAAGCAGGCGACCGCTCATGGCTGGTTGTCACGCGCAACACGCTCACACACGAGATTTCCAAAGTCGAACTGGCCCGCGATGTGGCACGGGGACGGGGACGCAGCAAATGACCCAGAAAAACCGGATCGCGACGGGCGGGCAGATCGACCGCAGCCGCACCCACAGCTTTACGTTCGATGGTGTCACGTACCGCGGCCATCCCGGGGATACGCTGGCCTCTGCCCTGTTGGCGAATGGTGTTCGTCTGATGGGCCGTTCGTTCAAGTATCACCGTCCTCGCGGCCCGCTCACCGCCGGGTCTGAAGAACCGAACGCTCTGGTCGAATTGCGCGATGGTGCGCGTCAGGAGCCCAACACACGCGCCACAACAACAGAGCTTTTTGACGGGCTGTTCGCCAAAAGCCAGAACCGTCTCGGATCTTTGAAATTCGATCTTTTGTCGATCAATGATCGCTTGTCGAACTTTCTGACCGCAGGTTTCTACTACAAGACGTTCATGTGGCCCGCCGCTTTCTGGGAAAAACTCTATGAGCCGATAATCCGCCATGCGGCTGGCCTTGGATCATTGTCCCTGAAGGACGATCCGGATGTTTACGACAAGGGCTTCCTGCATTGTGATCTGCTGGTTGTCGGGGCTGGTCCTGCCGGGCTTGCAGCTGCTTTGACAGCCGGCAGGGCGGGTTCTGACGTGATCCTTGCCGATGAGGATTTCCGCATGGGTGGGCGCCTCAACAGCGAGACATTTTCGCTGGGCGATTCAAGTGGTGCCGACTGGGCCACTGAGGTGATCGCTGAATTGGACGGCCTGCCCAATGTGCGAGTCATGGCGCGCACTACGGTCATCGGTGCCTTTGATCACGGCATCTACGGTGCAGTCGAACGGGTCAGCGATCATGTCCACACACCCGATGCGGGTAAACCGCGCCAAATTCTGTGGCGCATCTATACAAAGCGGACGGTTCTGGCCGCAGGCGCGACGGAACGGCCGATCGCATTTGAAAACAACGATCGCCCCGGCATCATGCTGGCATCTGCCTTGCGGACGTATGCCAACAGGTTCTCGGTTGCCGCTGACAAACGTGTTGCCATTTTCACCAACAACGATGACGGTCACCGAACCGCAGCAGACTTGCACGCCAAGGGTATCAAGATCGCTGCCGTAATCGATGTTCGCCCAGATGCACCCAAGAGCAATGACTATGAGGTGCTTGAGGGTCAAGTTGTTGATACCAAAGGGCGTCTTGGCCTGACCTTTGCTGAAGTTAAACTCGCGAACGGAAATACCCGCAGGATTGAATGTGGTGCATTGGGAATGTCCGGTGGCTGGAATCCCAACGTACATCTGACATGCCACCAGCGGGGACGTCCGATCTGGAACGACGCGCTGGCGGCCTTTGTGCCGGGCGATCATCTGCCCGCTGGCATGACAGTCGCAGGCGCCGCAGCAGGAGAAATGTCAACCGCTGGCGCATTGCGCAGTGGTGTGCAGGCGGCGCAAAGTGCGCTTGACCTGAACGGCGAAGCCCCTGCTCTGCCTCAAGCCGAAGATGCGCCCGTCAATCTCAAACCGTTCTGGTATGTCGAAGGATGTTCCCGTGCATGGCTTGACCAGCAGAACGATGTGACCGTCAAAGACGTCAAACTTAGCCATCAGGAAGGCTTCAGGTCCGTCGAGCACCTGAAGCGATACACCACACTGGGTATGGCAACCGATCAGGGCAAGACGTCGAACATGGGCGGCCTTGCCATCATGGCCGAACTGGCGGGCAAAACGATCCCGGAAGTCGGCACAACGATCTTTCGTCCGCCCTATACACCGACCGCCATTGGCGTGTTTGGCGGCCGCCATCGCGGTCAGGACTTCCACCCCAAACGGCTGACCCCCAGCCACCGTTGGGCCGAAGAACAGGGCGCGGTGTTTGTCGAAGTCGGAAATTGGCTGCGCGCGCAGTGGTTTCCGCGCGCAGGCGAAACAACTTGGCGGCAGAGCGTAGACCGTGAGGTGCTGGCAACGCGCGGATCAGTGGGCGTCTGCGACGTCACCACGCTAGGCAAAGTTGACGTTCAAGGCACGGACGCGGCGGAGTTTCTCAACAAAATCTACTGCAATGCTTTTGCCAAACTCGAAGTCGGCAAGAACTCGCTATGGCTTGATGCTGCGCGAAGACGGCATTGCCAAGGACGACGGCACCGCGGCCCGGCTTGCCGAAGATCATTTCGTTGTGACCACAACAACCGCGAACGCCCTGCCCGTTTACCGCCACATGGAATTCGTCCGGCAGTGCCTGTTCCCTGACATGGACGTGCAGCTGATTTCGACGACCGAAGCCTGGGCGCAATTTGCCGTCGCGGGGCCCAACAGCCGGAAGGTTCTTGAAAAGATCGTGGATCAGGACATCTCGAATGAGGCGTTCCCCTTCATGGCCTGCGCAAACATCACCGTTTGCGGTGGGTTGCGGGCGCGGCTGTTCCGCATCTCGTTCAGCGGCGAATTGGCCTATGAAATCGCAGTTCCGACCGCCTATGGCGATGCGCTGATCCGCAAGATCATGGAAGCCGGTGCCGAATACGACATCACGCCCTATGGCACCGAGGCATTGGGCGTGATGCGTATCGAAAAAGGCCATGCGGCTGGCAACGAATTGAATGGTACAACAACCGCCCAGAACCTTGGAATGGGACGCATGGTGTCCAAGAAAAAGGATAGCATCGGGTCTATTCTGTCAGAACGCGAAGGTCTGAACAGAGATGATGATCTGAGACTGATCGGGATCAAACCCGTTGATCCAGCGGCATCTGTGCCTGCGGGATCACATTTGATGTCGCTCTCAGGTCCGGTGGATGCTGCACATGATCAGGGATACGTCACCTCGGCCTGCTATTCCCCGTGCCTTGGTCACGCCATCGCATTGGGTTTCCTCAAGAATGGGTCGGAACGCATGGGCGAACGCATGCGACTGGTCAGCCCGCTGACCAAAGTGGAAACAGAGGTGGAAATCGTAAGTCCACACTTCATTGACCCCGAGGGAGGACGGCTTCGTGCATGATCTGAAAACCATCACGGCGCTTGGCGGTCTTGAGCCTCGCGTGGACACGTTCCGGCATGTCTCGGTTTCCGAGGTCGACGATCTTGCGCTGACATCGGTTGCCGCACGGCTTGGGTCAGAGGGCGAATGTCAGAAGCGCATGCAGGACTTGCTGGGAGCAGTACCCGCTCCGGGTCAGGCTGTATTGCGTGAGCCCGAGGCCAGTTTTTGGATGGGGCCCGATCAATGGATGGTGAGTGCTTCAAAGCAAACGCACGAGCTATTGGCTGACGATCTCAAGGCCCGTTTCGGAAACGTCGCGTCAGTGACTGAACAATCCGGTGCCTGGGCCTGTTTCGACTTGGCGGGACCGGGCATGGCAGATGTGGCGGAGCGCCTTTGTGCCGTCCCGATCCGCAAGATGCAGGCCGGAGATGCGCGGCGGACCATCATTCACCAATTGGGGTGCTTTGTGATCCTGCAGAATGAGCCGCATCACCTGCGTATTCTTGGACCGCGCGCTTCGGCCGGGACATTGCACCATGCTTTGATGACAGCAGCCGAATCCACGGCTTAGACCAAAGGCGCAACCCGGTTGTTGCTGGCGCGGAACATATTGACCTTCTTGCGGTCGTCCTTGGGATGGATGCCAAAAACTTCAGTGTAGTTTTTGATCAGCGTGAAAGACGACGCGTACCCGACGGCAGCGGATACTTCGGATATCGTGTAATTGCCGTACAACAGCAGCTGCCGCGCTTTGTGCATGCGCAGAGATCGGTAGTAGACAAGCGGCGTTCTGCCCGTTGTTCTGTGGAATACACGTTCGAGCTGACGCACTGACACCCCCACCTCGCGCGCAACATCGGCGATATTCAACGGGTCTTCGAGGTGATCTGCAAACATCGCGATTGCGTCACGCACCATGCGAGGCAGCATGTCGTTGGTACTTTCTGCCGCAAAGGTCGGTTTGCGTTGCGGAACCCCCTGCCCCCGCATCATGGGGTGCTGAAACCAGCACGCCACTTCGGTCGCGACACCTGCGCCAACGGCGTTTTCGATCAGATGGAGGGACAGGTCAAATGCGGCGGCAGCGCCTGATGCGGTCAGACGACGTGCATCAATGCTGATCACATCTGTTGAAGGTGTAAAATCCGGAAATTCTTCTGCAAACGCAGAAGCATAACACCAATGTACGGACGCTGCGTGTCCATCCAGCAAACCTGATCGCGCAAGAGGAAACACGCCACCGCTGATGGCCCCGATCGTCGTTCCGTGACGGGCCAACTTGCGAAGTTTTCCATTCGAATTCTGACGGTCCCTAAAATGCGAGGACGGATCGCTGAGCAAATAGAGCTGATCCAGCGTCTCGACATTTGCCAGCACCATATGAGGGTCAAACCCGACACGTGCGCTCGCTTCGACTCGATTTCCATCCTCAGAGATTAGGGACCATGCAAAGACTTCGCGGCCCACAATCTCGTTCGCGGCGCGAAGCGGTTCGATCATCGAGGTCAGGCAGGCCATAGGAAATCCTGGAAAGATCAGAAATCCTATGTGGATGTTTTCATCTGAGTGCATAGGTTTATACTAACGGGAAAAACTCGTGCCACAATATCGATCAAGTTGATCACATGCCACGCTGTCTGTAGAGCAGATCTGAAAAATTTGGGTGTCGCGATGAATAAACAAGCTGTTGGAATCTCTGCAACGCATACTGCACTGCACCAAGATCCTCACCGTATTGTCGATAACCGGGAGAAGGTGCTTGAGGTGGCAATCGGACGAGAAGTCCGCGCCTATCGTCGCAAGCAAGAAGTCACCGTTTCTGAACTTTCCGCCACAACAGGAATATCCATCGGGATGTTGTCCAAGATCGAGAACGGGAACACGTCGCCATCATTGACCACATTGCAGAGCCTTGCCCATGCTTTGTCCGTTCCCTTGACCGCTTTTTTCAGGGGATTTGAAGAATCCCGCACCGCTGTTCACACCAAGGCCGGACAAGGCGTTGAGCTGGAGCGCGCCGGAACTCGCGCAAACCACCAGTACAATCTGCTTGGACATATCGGTGCCAATTCAAGCGGCGTAATCGTTGAGCCTTACCTGATCACTCTGTCGGACGAAGCGGACGTATTCCCCACGTTTCAGCATGCCGGTATCGAGACGATCTATATGCTAGAAGGCGAGGTCGATTATCGCCATGGCGACAACATCTATAGCTTGCGACCCGGCGACACGCTGTTTTTTGATGCCGATGCACCGCATGGGCCCGAAAACCTTGTCAAACTGCCCGCACGGTATCTTTCCGTAATCAGTTATCCGCAAGAAGCGTAACGTATAAGCTGCCCGAAACATGCACCCGAAGCCCTTTCATCAAGGGCACTCGGGAGTGTTCACATCTCACTTCTGGAGCCGCGGCTCAGTCTCAAGGTCAGGCCAAATACCCGGCGAGGTTGGAAGGCCGTCGTCAAAGTTGTTGAGATAATCAAGCATCATCGGACGGTTGTTGATGAAGCCCTTGTAGGTCGCCAGCTCGACTGGCAGATCCCGCACCACCCGGTGCAATCTGCGACCCCATTTCGGGACGGTCATCAGATCCTGAAAACTGCACAGGTAGCAGCGGATCGGGAAGACAAGCGCGTTCGAGCGCGGCAACCGAAAGAACGTCTGCAATTCAACACGCAGATGCTGTTTCGAACCCATGTTCTCGGGTGTCAGAGTGGTCTTTTGGATGCCCCATTTGTGATAGTTTTCAGGGCTGGTATCCAACAGCGGGTTCACTGTCATCGTCCAGTTTAACCGCCGCGCGGGAGCGCCCTGCTGGATGTTCAACAGGAATTTCAACGCGCGGACAAAGATGCCCTTTTCGTGGGCAAGTGGTACCGGGGCGTGCCATTCGAAAAAGTTCATGCCGATGTCGAAATCAAGCGACCAGTCCGCCTGCGTGGTGACCATGCCCGCGTCCATCCACAGGTTGTCATCGCGCTGGTCCAGTACAGCGAAATCACCCTGCGCCTGACGCGTGATATACTCCATCGGGCCATAAGGCAGCGTGGCTTCGTCCAGAAAGGTGAACGTATCATCAATCCCCAACGGCTTGTTGATCCAGCGCCATGTATTTCCATCGCGATGCAGCTCGAACAGATCGGGATAATCCTCTGACTTGGACACCATGATCAGTTCCAGCAAGTCCCAGCCCGCTAAGGTCATGTGTGGCAGCGACTGGCAGCGTAATGGATCGTCCGCCAACACCAAGGCGCGATCACGCATTTCCGAAACATAATGTTCGTCTACATCGAACCGCTTTTCGTAAACGGAATCTTCGGTCCGCCCCGATGCTGTTCCATGTTGACCGAATACATGTAGCTGTCTTCGTGAAACGGGAACGGGAACCGTTTAATCGCCCGCTCCGAGTTGTAGAAGGAATAATCGTCACGGAAGGATTCGTCGTTGAATTGAATGGTCATGTCAGCGGTCCAGTACCAGAGTTTTTCCTTCAAAGCGGCTGACGCACGGCATGATCTTTTGGCCGCTCGCGTGCTCTTCGTCATCCAGCCAATGATCGCGGTGAATGAAATTGCCAGAGTAGTCGATTACATTTGTTTCGCACTGCCCGCAGGCGCCGCCACGACACAAGTAAGGCGCATCAACACCAGCACGCTCGATCGCTTCAAGCAAGCTTTCATGCTCACCCACCGAAATGACCTTGTTGGAGACGGCCAGTTTGACCTCGAACGGTTTGCCGGGCTGTGGCGCGAGAAATTCCTCGTAGTGGATAGCCTCGCGGGGCCACCCTTCGGCAGCGGCCGTCTGACGTACCCATTCAATCATGCCCTTGGGTCCGCAGACATAGACGTGTGTCCCCAGCGGTTGACCATCAAGAAGCCTGACCAGATCAATCACCTGTTTCTGATCGTCATAGTAAATGTGCGTTTCATTGGGGTGATGGCTGGTCAATTCGTCTACATACGAACCAAGGCTTTGGGTCCGGCAGGCATAATGAAGTTCCCAGTGCCCGTTGAAGCGCTCAAGCTGTTTGATCTGGGCCAGAAACGGTGTGATCCCGATACCACCCGCCAAGAAGAGGTGCTTTTTGGCACGCAGATCAAGACTGAACAAATTGACGGGGTAAGAGATGACCATCTCATCGCCCACGGCAACTTTGGTGTGCATATAAAGCGAACCACCCCTGCCCTGATCATCGCGACGCACCGAAATGGTATAGGCCGTCTGATCCATAGGATCGGACATGAGGGAATAGGGGTTCAGCCGGGTGATATCCCCGTCGCGCATTTCAACAACCGTGTGCGCCCCGCCGGAAAATGTCGGCAGCAAGCCACCATCGCTGCGTTTGAATTCAAACCGCGTGACAAGATCGTTCAGAGGCACAATATCCGTGACTGAGACAGCGATTTTTTCGGCACCGCTCATTCGTATATCCCCTTTGGCTCTGGCACATTTCCCGGGTCTTCTGCATCAATACAAACGCCCTGATAAGCGGCAAGTCGACGGGAATAGTGGTCGCGCACGAACAGGTTCAGACCACAGTGGCTGCACACAAACGGGTCTGTTTCGACATCTTCGGTGATGCCTTTGCAATGCACACACTGCATCCGGCGTGCAACGCTGCCGCGATGTTCGGTTTGAATTGCCGTGTGCGGAATGCCCGCTGCCATGGCCGCGTTCATCGCCTGCCCCATCAATCCTTCCGTGCCGGTCAGATACACCTGCAAGCCCATTCGGGCATCAGCCAAGGCTTTGCGCAAGCGCGGTTCTGCAGCGGAGAAGCTTGGCCCGGCATAAAACAATGCGGGTTTCAATGCGCGCAGCTTGTCTTCGAAATGTTCTCCTTTGGGGATGTAGATAATATGCGCCTTGGCCATCAATTCAGGCGTTGCCACATCCAGAATCGCCTCGGCGCCATGAGCGTCCGCGACCATCAGATGTGCCGAGCCTTCGCGGGCTTCCAACGTGCCATAGATCGGGCGGCTCTTGATACTTTGGGGAAATGTGAATTTCGTCATCTTTACCCTATTGAATGCAGGTAGGTGCAGGCTTTCGCCTGCACCTGAACAGTTCAACCCTTCGCTGTACGGATCGATTTGTCCTTGTCATAGAACGGCATCTCTTCCGCTGTCGCGGCAAGCTTTGTTCCGTCAGGCTGTACCACGGTCAGGACGGTGCCTGGCTTCGCCACCGATGGATCCAGGCGCGCAATGGCAACGGAATACCCATTCAGTTCAGAGGACAGGCCATAAGTGATCACGCCGATGTCTTTGCCATCGTGGTGCACGCGGGCGTGCATTTCCATCCGGTCCATCGCATCGCCGGACAGCTTCACACCGTAGATCTTGAACCGCTCTTTGCCCTTGGAGGAATAATGGTTCTCAGCACCGACAAAACCTATTTTACCGGGCGAAACAGTGAAATCGAGGCCCAGCTCCCACAGCGTATCGCCGCATGGTTCGTTCTCGAACGGGAACGTTTCCGAGTTGTCGCCGGGATAGAACAACAGGTAGCTTTCGATCCGGAGCATATCGAGCGTCGAGAACTGCACAGGGCGAACGCCCATATCCTTGCCCGCGTCCAGAATGCTGTCCCACAGGTGAACGGCGTCCTTGGCGCGACAGAAAATCTCGTATCCGCGCTCACCAGTGTATCCGGTCCGCGAGATCATGACATCTCGCCCGTACAGGCGCGTCTGCATCATGCCGAAATAGGCCAGATCGCGGATAGCTGGGATTTCCTTGGCAAGCAGGTCAACCGAGACGGGCCCCTGCAGCGACATGTCGTGCAGATCATCGTCAAACAGGATTTCACAGTTCTTGCCTGCCGCGGCCGCGGCCAGCTGTTCCATCCCGGTGCCCGTACCGTGAACCACCATCCACGAGTTGACTGCGATATGATAGATGATGCAGTCGTCGACAAACTTGCCTGCCGAGTTCAAAATAGACGCATAGGTCGACCGGCCGGGGGCGATTTTTTCGACATCGCGCGTGGTCACCCGATCAATCACGTAAGCTGCATCAGCGCCGACGACATGTACCTTTTTTAGGCCTGAAACATCCATCAGGCCGGCTTTGGTGCGCACCGCTTCGTAATCTGCCTTGGCGCGTTCCGGCGTATGGTCATAGAACCACGCCGTCCCCATGCCGTTCCAGTCCTCTAGCTCGCCGCCGATTTCCGCATGACGATGTGCAAGCGCTGAGGCTCTCCAAAGAATAGCCATACTGTTCCCCTGTCTTCGACTCTGTTTTCGTTATGCCGCATTGAGCCTTAGCTTGGTTTAAAAAGCAACAATCGCATGCAACTTTTTTTCCTCGCAGGCAATTCAAACGCAATGGGGCCGCCTAAACAGGCAGCCCTAATTCTTTGAAGTCGCTAGACCTACTTGTCGAAGGTTTTGGCCTTCGCCGTTTCAGACCGTTGGCCGATTACCAGAACCGCAACACAAATGATTGCCGCGATCAAGGTTGTCAGCCCGGGCAGGGCCCCGCCCCATCCCATGAACATGGCGCCATCAACGACGTCCCAAGTGGCTTGATCATATGGAAACATGTTGTTCTCCTTTGAATGTCATTATTCGGCGGGATGTGCAGGTGTCACAGGCGCGTTGGTACCCCATTCGGGATAGCCAGCCGCAGGAACCTTTACGAGGTCCATGCCAGCCCGCTCGGCCCCTTCCCGGACGCGCAGCATTCCAAACATCTTGAGGATGAATGAGCATACATAGCCGGGTACAAAACCAAGCAGGAAGAAGACCACGGCACCGATCAGCTGCCCAACGAAGGAAATCGTTGGGGCTTCGCCAGCGGCACCCTGAAGCGCTGGGAAGCCAGACCCCCAGATTCCGAGCATGACAACACCGTACAGGCCAATTGTTCCGTGAACAGTGACCGCACCAACGGCGTCATCAATCCCGCGGTTTTCCAACCAATCGGCACAGGGCTTGAGGATGACACCAGCCGAGAACGCGATGATGAATGCTAGGGCGGGATAGTAGATATCAAGCCCCGACGCGGTTGAGATGATCCCGGCCAAAGCGCCGGACATCATCCAGAACGGATCACGTGTCATGACCCAAGACCCGATGATGCCGCCTGCAACTGCCATCAGGATGTTGAAAGACAGTGCGGACAGAGTGATCGGAGTGCCGTAAATCGTCGACGGCTTGTCGCCAAACCATGACCACGCTTCACCCGGAACGATCACGCAAGCCATGAGGAAGCCCCAGAAGCCCACGATGATCAACATTAGGCCAACAACCGTCAGCGGCATGTTGTGCCCCGGAATATGATTGGCCGTGCCATCCGCATTGAACTTGCCGATCCGCGGTCCAAGGTTGATCAACACGCCAAGCGCAAAGAACCCGGCCACAGCGTGGACAAGGCCCGCAGCGCCAAAGTCATGAACACCCCACTGGGTGACCAACCAACCGTCCGCGTGCCAGCCCCAAGCGGCAGCAACGACCCAGGCAAACGATCCCAGCACAATCGCGAGGATGATAAAGCCGATGGTCTGGATACGCTCAATGACCGCGCCGGACATGATTGACGCAGTTGTGGCCGCAAACAGCGCAAAGGCGCCAAAGAAAACACCGGATGCCTGATCTGCGATGTTCGGTCCCATATACTGAGCGCTGTCACCCCAGCCCCAGGCAATGGCGTTCGCGTATTCAACGCCGGAGATGCCCGCAGGCCCCGGAGCGCCCGGCAAACCTGTGGGGAAACCCCAGTACACCCACCAGCCAAAGAAATAGAAGGTCGGGATGACAAATGCGAACGCGAGGATGTTCTTGACGCCCGATGACAGCACGTTCTTGAGCCGCGAAGCACCCATCTCATAAGCAAGAAATCCCGCATGGATGAGGATCATCAGCGGGATTGTAATGTAATAGAAGGTTTCAGCGAACATGGTGTTCGTGACGGCCGCGCCGCCCCCTGCCGCCTCTAGTTCTGCCACCTTGGCAGCAAGTTCAGCGAGTTGTTCTTCCACGGTTTTTCGTCCTCCGAATCGGATAGGTTTCTTGTTTTTCGTGTGCCCTAGGCGTGTGTGTTGCCGAAAATGAAGCACAAAATGTCGATTTCACCTAGAGCTTTTTACCCGCTAAGAAAAAAAGTTTCCTGATGGTTGAGTTTTGGGAATTTGGTGGTAGCGTCGAGCACAATCGCTGGCAGAAAAAGCCAGCCCTTGAGTCGGGAGCTTTCGAATGTGCGGAATTGTAGGTCTTTTTCTAAAAGACAGTTCTCTTGAGCCACGCTTGGGCGAGATGCTCACGGCAATGTTGATCACCATGACGGACAGAGGTCCAGACAGCGCTGGAATCGCGATATATGGCGGGGAAACCGCAGGTCGCAGCAAGATGACGGTGCAATCGGACGAACCAGAGACTGCGTTTGCAGACCTCGCAACAAAGCTGCAGGACGCCGCCGGTGGTCCAGTCAACTTGACCGTCAAAAGCACGCACGCCATCCTCGATATTCCTGCTGGATCAACGGGCAAAGTGCGCGCCGCTTTGAACGAGATGGGCATTCGCATAATGAGCGTTGGCGACAGTCTCGAGATTTACAAAGAAGTCGGCCTGCCTAAAAATGTGGCAGCACAATTTGACTTAGCCAAAATGTCAGGCACACATGGCATCGGCCATACGCGCATGGCGACAGAATCAGCTGTGACGACGATGGGCGCTCATCCGTTTAACACGGGCCCCGATCAATGTCTGGTGCACAATGGTTCGTTGTCCAACCACAACTCTCTGCGCCGCAAGCTGCGCCGCGAAGGTATCCATATCGAAACCGAGAATGATACCGAGGTCGGGGCCGCTTACCTGACTTGGAAAATGCAGAACGGTGCAAAGCTTGGTGAAGCACTGGAAAGCAGCCTTAAGGATCTGGATGGGTTCTTCACGTTTGTCGTGGGAACGAAAGATGGTTTTGGCGTTGTCCGCGATCCAATCGCCTGCAAGCCTGCTGTCATGGCAGAAACCGATCAGTATGTCGCATTCGGTTCGGAGTATCGCGCACTGGTAGACCTGCCCGGCATTGAAACCGCGCGGGTATGGGAGCCGGAACCGGCGACTGTCTACTTCTGGAGCCACAACGATACCCCTACCGCCACAGAGAAAGCCGCCTGATGCAAACGATCGACCTATCCAAAGTTGGCCTTCGCGAAACCAACAAGATGCTGCAAGCCCAGTCAGCCGACACAAATCAGACGTCATGGGAAATTGTAAATCCGCGTGGATCGCACGCAATTGCCTGCGGACTGGATGCACCGATCGAGGTCACCATCAAAGGCTCGACCGGATACTACTCTGCTGGCATGAACCAGCAGGCGACTGTAAACATTCACGGTTCAGCGGGTCCCGGCACGGGCGAAAACATCATGTCCGGCAAAATCGTGATCGAAGGTGATGCCAGTCAGTATCTCGGCGCGACGGGCCAAGGCGGCCTGATCGTGGTCAAGGGCAATGCGTCTTCACGCTGCGGGATCTCAATGAAAGGTGTCAACATCGTCGTTCAGGGAAACATTGGCCATATGTCAGCCTTCATGGGACAATCCGGTAACCTTGTCGTCTGTGGCGATGCGGGCGACGCGCTTGGGGACAGCTGCTATGAAGCGCGGTTCTTTGTGCGCGGAACTGTGAAAAGCCTTGGCGCAGATTGCATAAAGAAAGAAATGCGCGAAGAGCACATTACGCTTCTGCGGAACCTTCTGGAAGCAGCGGGCATTGACGCGGATCCGAGCGAGTTCAGCCGCTACGGCTCAGCGCGAAAACTTTACAACTTCCATGTCGACAACGCTGGCGCGTATTGAGGATCCACCAAATGAACAATAATGACCCCAAGGGCATCCCCCAGACCACGCCGCGCCTCTCCGCGACCTTCACGAAAGACGTCAACAGCGACATTCGCCGCGCGGCAGCTACGGGGATCTATGATATCCGCGGCGGTGGCGCGAAGCGAAAACTCCCGTCCTTTGACGACTTGCTGTTCATGGGCGCGTCGATCTCTCGCTACCCGCTCGAAGGCTACCGGGAAAAGTGCGAAACTTCTGTCACCATCGGTGGCCTTCACGCCGAAAATCCGATCGAACTGGATATTCCGATCACTATCGCCGGCATGTCGTTTGGCGCGCTTTCGGGTCCGGCCAAAGAGGCATTGGGCCGCGGCGCGTCTGCGGCCGGAACATCAACAACGACGGGCGATGGCGGGATGACACCCGAAGAGCGCAGTCATTCAACCAAGCTGGTCTATCAGTACCTGCCGTCACGCTACGGCATGAACCCGAATGATCTGCGTAAGGCGGATGCGATCGAAATTGTTGTTGGCCAAGGTGCAAAACCCGGCGGTGGCGGAATGCTATTGGGCCAAAAGATCAGCGATCGGGTCGCCGCGATGCGCAATCTGCCCAAAGGGATCGACCAGCGTTCTGCGTGTCGCCACCCTGACTGGACGGGACCGGATGATCTTGAAATCAAGATCCTCGAACTGCGCGAGATCACGGGTTGGAAAGTACCGATCTACGTCAAGGTCGCTGGCGCGAGGCCGTATTATGACACCACGCTCGCCGTCAAGGCAGGTGCGGACGCGGTGGTTCTCGACGGCATGCAGGGCGGAACGGCCGCAACGCAGGATGTCTTCATCGAACACGTGGGCCAGCCCACTCTGGCAATTGTCCGTCCGGCCGTTCAGGCGCTTCAGGATCTCGGCATGCACCGGAAGGTGCAACTGATCCTGTCCGGTGGGATCCGGTCTGGTGCGGATGTCGCTAAGGCCATGGCGCTGGGCGCTGATGCGGTTGCCATTGGCACCGCTGCATTGATCGCGCTGGGGGACAACGATCCGAAATGGGAAGCCGAGTACAATGCCTTGGGCACCACCGCTGGCGCTTACGATGATTGGCACGAGGGGAAGGATCCCGCCGGGATCACCACTCAAGATCCGGAATTGATGGCGCGTTTTGATCCGGTAGAAGGGGGGCGCCGCCTGCGCAACTATCTCAAGGTGATGACCCTTGAAGCACAAACCATCGCGCGGGCGTGCGGCAAGAACCATCTGCACAATCTGGAACCGGAAGACCTTGTTGCGCTGACCATGGAAGCCGCAGCGATGGCGCAGGTGCCTTTGGCAGGGACGAACTGGTATCCCGGCAAGCCCGGCACATCCTACTGACATAACGAGGGCGCGGCTGAGCATCAGACCGCGCCCCACATTTTTTACGACAGGGAAAGACACCGATGGCCACAGACCTCGCAAAATTCGCCGAACAGAATGGCGTAAAGTACTTCATGATCTCGTATACCGACCTTTTTGGCGGTCAACGCGCCAAACTGGTTCCTGCCCGCGCAATTGCCAGCATGCAGGAAGATGGCGCAGGGTTCGCCGGTTTTGCCACGTGGCTCGACCTGACCCCAGCCCACCCGGATATGCTGGCAGTCCCGGATCCAGAGGCGGTCATCATTCTGCCGTGGAACAAGGAAATCGCATGGGTTCCCTCCAATTGCGTGATGGAAGACAAACCGCTTAAGCAAGCGCCCCGCAACGTGTTGCGCCGCTTGATCGACGATGCAGCTAGCGAAGGGTTGCACGTAAAGACCGGGATCGAAGCCGAGTTCTTCTTGCTGACGCCAGACGGTCAGCAAATCTCTGACCAGTACGACACAGCGGCCAAGCCTTGCTACGATCAGCAAGCGTTCATGCGGCGTCTGGATGTGATCCGCGAAATTTCGGACCATATGCTCGAATTGGGTTGGAACCCGTATCAGAATGACCACGAAGATGCGAACGGTCAGTGGGAGATGAACTGGGACTACGACGATGCGTTGCGCACGGCGGACAAACACTCGTTTTTCAAATTCATGGCGAAGTGCGTTGCAGAAAAGCACGGCTACCGCGTGACGTTCATGCCCAAGCCGATCGAAGGTCTCACGGGAAATGGGTGCCACGCACATATTTCTGTCTGGGACGCGCCGGGTGCAGCAGCCAAGTCGAACGTGTTTGCCGGAGAGGGATCCGGCCAGACGGGCGAAGTCGGCCTGTCTGAACGCGGCAAGCATTTCCTTGGCGGGATCATGAAGCATGCGAGCGCGCTTGCGGCGATCACCAACCCGACCGTCAACAGCTACAAACGGATCAACGCACCGCGCACCACCTCTGGTGCAACGTGGGCACCGAATTCGGTGACATGGACAGGAAACAACCGTACGCACATGGTTCGCGTCCCCGGACCTGGCCGGTTCGAGCTACGACTGCCAGATGGAGCTGCAAACCCCTATCTTTTGCAGGCGGTTATCATTGCTGCGGGGCTGTCAGGGATCCGTTCCAAGGCCGATCCGGGCAAGCGACATGATATCGACATGTATTCCGAAGGCCATACGGTCAGAGGGGCACCAAAACTGCCGCTGAATATGCTCGATGCGCTGCGTGAATTCGACAAGGACGAGGGCCTGAAGGAGGCTATGGGCAAAGAATTCTCGGCCGCTTATCTCAAGTTGAAACACAAAGAATGGAACGATTACGCGTCCCACTTCTCTGCCTGGGAGAAGGCAAACACGCTGGACATTTAAATGGAAGGCCCGCGCAAAATCCCGTTGCCCGGGCCTACCGTCTTCCTCATCCGAGCCAATTAAAGCGGCGCACAATCGACGCGTACCACAGCAGCGCCGCACCGACGAGGATCGACAACACCATAGACGGCACGGCCCCGACAACGCTGAAAGTGAACCACGCGGTCACAACGATCCCGGCAAAAGATACGACCAGCGCCGGAAACGCCACTTGCCGACGCATCAAAAGAAGGATGCATCCGACTGCCCCGGCGAAAACAGCGATAGCAAAGGCAAAGGTGGCCCATGCCGGGCGGCCTGCGATGATCACCTGGTAAATCTCAGGCATCTGAGCAACGTTTTCCGGGTTCGTCTGGGTGATGTAATTCAGGCACCCGATCAGGTTCCAGACAAGACCTGCGGCAGCGATGATCCAGAAGCTGAAATGAGGTTTGTCGTTTGCCATGCTTCTGCCCCTATTGCGTATCTCGCCAACGCTATCTGCAAATTTCAGCCTCTCCAACAGGCGAACAGAGCTTTTGTCATTTTACCAAAAAGAAAAATAGTTGACTTATAGTGGTGATTTATTTGCAATGAAGCGAAGAGTGTTTTCACAAAAAGGAACCTTACGATGACCAAGCGAATTGCTGTTTTAGGGGCCGGGCCGTCAGGCCTAGCACAGCTGCGCGCGTTTCAGTCTGCCCAGGCCAAAGGCGCTGAAATTCCGGAAATCGTCTGCTTTGAGAAGCAAGCCAACTGGGGTGGGCTTTGGAACTACACTTGGCGGACAGGTCTGGACCAGTATGGAGAGCCTGTGCATGGCTCAATGTACCGCTACCTGTGGTCCAATGGCCCCAAAGAAGGGTTGGAATTCGCCGACTACAGCTTCGAGGAACATTTCGGAAAGCAGATCGCGTCCTATCCGCCCCGTGCAGTTCTATTCGACTATATTCAAGGGCGGGTCGAAAAGGCAGGTGTGCGCGATTGGATCCGCTTTGAGACGACAGTCCGCTGGGTCGAGAAAACCGATACCGGCTTCAATGTCACGGTCTGCCACCTGCCCGAAGACCACACATACACAGAGCACTTTGATCATGTCATCGTCGCCACAGGCCATTTCAGCACACCAAACGTGCCCCATTTTGATGGCTTCGAAACTTTCAAGGGCCGCGTGTTGCATGCCCATGATTTCCGCGACGCGATGGAGTTCGCCGGCAAAGATGTTCTGATCGTTGGGACGTCCTATTCAGCCGAAGACATTGGTTCTCAGTTGTGGAAATACGGCGCCAACAGCATCACCGTCAGCCATCGCACTGCGCCCATGGGCTACAAGTGGCCCGACAATTGGAAAGAAGTACCGCTGCTCACGAAAGTGGAAGGCAAGACGGCGCATTTCAAGGATGGCACAACCAAGGATGTCGATGCTGTGATCCTGTGTACCGGGTACAAGCACCACTTCCCCTTTCTGCCGGACACCCTGCGTCTCAAGACCCCGAACGTGCTGGCGTCCAACGACCTGTACAAAGGCACGACCTATGTTCACGAGCCGGACCTGTTCTATCTGGGGATGCAGGACCAGTGGTTCACCTTCAACATGTTTGATGCCCAAGCTTGGTGGGTCCGTGACGTGATCTTGGACCGGATCGCCCTGCCCGATCACGCTGCGATGGTGGCCGACGTGGACGCTCGTAAGGCAGCTGAGGCGGCGCTTGAGGATGACTACGCCTGCATCTGGTATCAGGGTGACTACACCAAGGAATTGATCTCAGAGACGGATTACCCCGACTTTGATGTCGAGGGTGCGTGCCAGGCCTTTAAAGAATGGAAAGGGCACAAGAAGGCAGACATCATGGCGTTCCGCAACAACGCCTACAAATCCGTTATCACAGGGACAATGGCACCCTTGCACCATACCCCCTGGAAAGATGCTTTGGATGACAGCCTTGAGGTCTACCTCCAGAACTGAGCTAGTCTTGCACCGCTATTCTGAGGAAGACATAAGTCTCTGACAGACCCGCTTTGTCCTTAAGCGAAACTCCGATCTCCCGGCCTTTCGATTGAAAGGTCCGGAGATCGTAAAAGTCAGGATGATTGACGTCCAGATCTGCTGTCACGCTGGCTTCGGCCCCCAGACATGCGGCAATGGTGGTCACAAGACGCTCGAATGCTGCGGTCGCTTCGGGGGCGCGGTAAGGAAACGCCCACCCACAATGCACCTGTGAACCTCCAGACAGCACCAATGAACGTCTGCACTTTGTGGACCTGTCTGTTGTCGGAAGGGTCAGGGTAATGTCGGTGCCGGTCGTTCCAAGGGTCAGGGTATCATCACACAAATCAGCCCGCACTGGTGATCCCAAGCTTAGCGCAAAGATCAGCACCGACGCGAATTGAGCTTTCATTTTGATGTTGCCAAATGATCTTCCCAATCGGGCACCTCGTTAATCAATAATTTTGCGACGCGTTCAAAGACTGCATTCAACTTGTCGATATGAGGCCCCGTGTGCGCCTCTTCCGCTAGGGCCTGTCGCATACAGAAAAGCCAGTTTTCGGCGTCAGCCTGTCGAATTGGGACATGGGCATGCATCAGCTTTACGTCCATGTGCCCATACTTTTCTTTATAGTATGACCGACCGCCCATGAACCCGCTCAGGAAATTGAATTGTTCAACACGGGCATGTGCAACCCCATGGCCACGGGCATGCAGACGTCGCAAGTTTGACCCTTCTGGAAGGATTTCAACCAGATCATAGAACAGCTCGACAAGATCGCGCAGCTTTTGTTCGCCACCTATGTCGTCAAGCATGCTCATTTTACGGCCAACGTCTTCCCTTCGATCACCTCGAATGTTGTGGGTGGGAGCGTCTTGCTGACCCAGAACCACTGCCCCGCATATTCCATGACGAACCGGCCTTCCCAGTCCGCATCGTGCACGCCAATGCTCTGGTATTCTTCGCCTTCGACCCTCCAGGTTCCATGCAAAGACGTTTCCCCATCTTGCACATAGATCGTTGTTCCGTCCGCGTCGAAATACTGGCGGTATGCCTGCCCGTCCAACATCCCGACAGCAGTATTCCCCGAGAGCAATATGACGATCTCATCCCCACGCAGCTTGACCGATTGTGCCTCAGCGGCTCCTGAGAAAACAGCCAATGCGATGGCCAAGCGGATCATGACCGAGGGCGCGTCTTGTTGGGGTCATACGCAGCAAGCGTTTCTGCAACCCTTGCAGGCAGCCGCATCTGGTGACCATCCAGCTTGCCAACCTCGATTTCGGTTCCGACCGCTGAATGTGCCACGTCAATCCGCGCCAAGGCGATGTTCTTTTTCAACAAAGGCGACCGCATGGACGATGTGACCTCGCCGATTTGCGCACGGCCGATATGGATGCAATCGCCATGGCTCACATCGACGTTGCTGTCGATCTCAAGGCCCACAAGCTTGCGCATCGGATGTTCCTTGCGACGGATCAGGGCGTCGCGCCCAACAAAGTCATCGGTTTTGGACTTCAGTGGGCAAGTGAACCCAATCCCCGCCTCAAACGGATCCGTCTGATCCGAGAAATCGTAGCCCGCAAAGATCAGCCCAGCTTCGATCCGCACCATGTTAAGCGCTTCAAGTCCCATCGGCGTGAGTCCGTGATCCTCACCGGCGTCCCAGATCGCGTCAAAGATTTCCTTGCAGTCCTTGGGATGGCAAAACACCTCGTACCCAAGTTCGCCAGTATACCCGGTGCGGCTCAGAACAAACGGCGTGCCCGCCTCATTGCGCAACCGGGCTGGCGTGTGACGAAACCACTCCAACTGATCAAATTCCGGATTGTGCGGCGCGGTCCAGACCAGCTTTCGCAGCAGGTCGCGACTCTCGGGGCCCTGCACGGCGACATTGTGCATCTGGTCAGTCGAAGACCGGACAAGCACTTTAAGCCCATTTTTCTCGGCCAACTCGCGGAGCCATTCTCCGCCATAATCAGACCCGCCGATCCACCGGAAATTATCCTTGCCCAACCGGAACACGGTGCCGTCGTCGATCATACCGCCATGCTCGTAACACATCGCGGTATACACCACACCGCCGACAGGCAACGTTTTCATATTGCGGGTAAAAGCATACTGGCACAGCGCTTCGGAATCCGGGCCAGTGATCTCGAATTTGCGCAGCGGCGACAGATCGAGGATCACGCATTTTTCCCGGCACGCATGGTATTCAGCGATAGGACCGGCGGCGGCAAAACAATTGGCCAGCCAGTAGCCATTATACTCGACGAAGTTCCGCGTGTGTTTCGCAAAACTCTCGTGGAAACCGGTTTGCTTGGTCATTTTGGCCTCTGAATCTGGTGTGGCGCGGATCGCGATGGCCTTTTGAAAGGTTTCCTTGCCGCTGTAGGTGCGAATGTGAATATCGGTCGGGTTCCAGCCATTGGCTGACGTCGTGTCATCCGGGCACGCGCTGGACACACAGACGATATCCGTAAGGGCCCGCAACAGAACGTAGTCTCCGGGGCGGCTCCACGGCTCGTCGGCATACATGACGCCGTGATCGTCGAGGAACGTGTTGAAGAAGAAGTTGATGGCCATCCAGCCCGGGCGGCCTGTGACGTTGTATTCCGCAAGCGCCTTGTTGAAGTTATCCGAGCAGTTCACATGCCCCGGATAGCCGATATCGTCATAGTATTTCGCGGTGCACGCCATCGCAAAGGCATCATGGCGCCCGCATGTATCCTGCACCACTTCAACTAGCGGGACCATTTCCTGATCATAGTATTTCGCGTGCAATCCGGGCATGGGATAGGCATGGCCCATAAGCGTACGCGTCGTGGTGACGTCCAGCGCATGTTCGATGCCCTTGTCGAGCTTTCGCGCGGAAAAACATTCGAAATCCGTGCATTGCCGCCCATCGACATCGATGATCTGGATGTAGTCACCTGCCTTCACGAAATAGGCCTGTGCCGTCTGGCTGTGGATACGCACGTCACTCAACGGATCCGCGAGCGGGTCTGGCAAAGCGAACCGCGCCTGCGTTTTGAGCGTCGCCCGTTTGATCATCACAGTCAGCGATGTTGCGGTGTCTTGGGTTTCGAAATCCATCACTGGCCCAGGGGCTGCGATGATCACTGTTCCGTTTCGTACGGCGGTAAAACCTTCTTTGGCCTTGGCAGGTGTGGTGCTTTCGAACAGATGAATCGCTTGCGCCGAACCAAGGTCGATCCCGCGCACGTCAAGGCCCATGCGCAACCCGCGCAAAGATCGGTCATCCGATGTCAGCAACGTTTTCAGACCGCCCGCGGGGCCATGCGCTGTCGCACCTATGATCCCGGCATCAACACGGCCTTTGCCATCTGCGACGACGATCTCGCAGCGTTGACCACCTTCATCATTCACGATTGTCAGATGGTCGCCGGCTTCGATCGGGATAAGAACAGCACCCTGTCCTTCGACAACATAACGCTCCGTACCCGGCGGTAATGAAAAGACACTTGGCTTGATGATCGCACTGGGTTTCGGGGGCCCTGGTCGAACAGTTGGATAGTCGTCGAGCACTCTAAACACCCCTGACATGAGTTGCATGAATGGAATAAATGTTTAATTAAAAGAATACAGTCAAAGAAGCCGACGGCAAACAGAATTCGAACCGATGATCAATCATTACACCAGTTTTCTTGGCGGGGTCCGATTGTGATCTCAATCACCGGGTTTTGTAACGCGTTCCTCGAAAGCTTTTGGCTCATGCTCGGTTTGGTTCTCGGTTTAGCGATAGGTTGTTTTTCCATTCTCACTTGTATGTCGAAGCAATAGATGAGCGCTCTCGCCCTAGGACTTGTCGCTGCTCTATGCTGGGGCTTTCATGACATCTGCGTCCGTTTCCTGAGCCAAAAAACCTCGATCAGCGCGTGTATCTTTACCGTCATCCTGACAGGCTTGGTCTTTCACACTCTGGCAACACTCGGCACCGGCACACTCGAAGCCTTGCCTGCGCAAGCGGTCTACCTGTCGATCGGTGCGGGCGTGTGCTTTATCATTGCAACCTTCGGTCTTTACTATGCCTTCGAAAGGGGGCCTGTCCGACTTGTTGCGCCATTGATCGCTGGCTACCCAATCCTGTCTGTGGGTTGGTTCGCATTTCAGGGAAATCCTGTATCGGCGCTTCAATGGCTTGCTGTTCTGGCGATCGTCGGCGGTGTGTCTTGCGTGGCAGCGCTTTCAGACACCAGCGACGACGAAGCACCAGCCATCGGGCCAACCGTCTTGTTTGCGCTGATCGCGGCCGCCGGGTTTGCGGGAACCTTCGCTTTTGGACAACCCGCCGCCGCCATGAGCCACGAAATGCCAAGCACGCTGGTGACGCGTGTGACCGCTTTGCTGCTGGTCGTCGGATTGCTTATTGCGTTCAAGCTACCCTTCTGGCCGGGCCACAAAGCGCTCCCTTGGCTCATCGCCATGGGAATTGCCGATGGCATCGCATTGATGTGTGTTCTGTCTGCCGGGGCATTGGAGAACGCCAAATACGCGTCTGTTTCTTCGTCTCTTTTCGGTATGCTGACCGTCGTTCTGGCGTGGATGTTCCTCAAAGAGCGAATGACACCCGCCCAATGGGCCGGATGCGCTGTTGCATTTACCGGCGTTGGGTTTCTCGCGCTCTGATTGCGTCGAACCTATAGTTTGAGATGCTTTGCGCACTGCCCAAGGCCCAGGAATAGAAAGCCGGGCAAGCGCCCGGCGTCTCCCTATGCTGTAAGGCCTTCGGGCTCTGCTACCCCAAGCGCCCTGCAGCATGCGGTCAGGGTATTGGCCAGCAGACAGGCGATCGTCATCGGCCCCACCCCGCCCGGCACCGGAGTGATCGCGCCAGCGACCTTGGACACCTGCGCAAAATCAACATCACCCAATAGCTTGGTCGCGCCCGGTCTATCGGGATGCGGAATGCGGGTGATGCCCACGTCGATCACAGTCGCACCGGGCTTGACCCAGTCGGCTTTGACCATCTCGGCCCGGCCCACCGCTGCAACAAGAATATCCGCACGACGGCAGACAGCCGCCAGATCCTTGGTGCGCGAATGTGCGATGGTCACGGTGCAGTTTTCCTGCAGCAGCAATTGCGCCATCGGCTTGCCGAACAGGTTTGACCGCCCGATCACAACCGCATCCAGCCCCGACATGGCATCGATCTGGTCGCGAAGCAGCATAAGACACCCCAGCGGCGTACAGGACACCAGCCCCTTTTCGCCACTGGCCAGAAGACCGGCGTTGACCACACTCAACCCGTCCACGTCCTTGGCCGGATCAATCCGCGCGACAACAGCACGTTCATCCAGATGATCTGGCACCGGGAACTGGCACAGGATGCCATGCACATTGGGATCTGCGTTCAACTGGTCGATCAGGGCAAACAGATCAGCCTCGGACACGTCCGCAGGCAGCTTGTGCTCGAACGATGCCATGCCAACCTCGAGGGTCTGTTTATGCTTGGCCGCGACATAGACCTCGCTTGCCGGGTCTTCACCCACGAGCACAACCGCCAGTCCCGGCGTGATGCCGTGATCGGATTTCAACCGGGCCACGTGATCTGCCACCTTCCCGCGCACCGTCGCAGCAAAGGCCTTTCCGTCGATGATCCGAGCGCTCATGGTCTGTCCTTCTTCTTTTTCCAAATATGCAAACACGCCTGAACCCATCCGCGAACGGGCGACCGTCAGATGCGCCTTGCGGGATGGCGGGTGGGGCGATGGGCAAAGCCCGAGAGACCACCCGCCATCAGTTCAAAACAGCCCTTCGATCTGGCCTGCATCGTTCAGGTGGATGTTCTCCGCTGATGGCACACGCGGCAGGCCCGGCATGGTCATGATCTCACCGCAGACCACCACGACAAACCCAGCACCGGCCGACAGGCGCACTTCGCGCACCGGCACCGAATGGCCGGTCGGCGGACCGCGCCGGTTCGGGTCGGTTGTGAACGAATATTGTGTCTTAGCCATGCAGACGGGCAAATGGCCGTAGCCCTGATCTTCCCAAAGCTTGAGCTGGTCGCGGATCTTCTGATCCATCAGCGCCTCATCTGCACGGTAAATTCGCTTTGCGATGGTCTGGATCTTGTCGGCCAGGGACATCTCGTTGGGGTAGATGGGTGCAAAGTTCGCCTGCCCCGCATCCGCCACCTCGGCGACTTCATGAGCTACTCCCCGATCGTTGGACAGGATCTGTCGTAGATTAAGCTACTCGTTGCACCTGCTGATCGGGTTGGTTGTTATCATTTCTCTGCCAATAGACCACGGCCGGTGGCCTGCCGCCAAGGGCTGAGTGAGGGCGCTGGTGGTTGTAGAAGGTCATCCATTTATGAATGCCTGCCTTCGTCTCCGATCCGGTCTCCCAGGCGTGCAGGTAGACGCATTCGTATTTCAGGGTCCGCCACAGGCGCTCGATGAAGATGTTGTCGAGGAACCTGCCTTTGCCGTCCATCGAGATGCGAACACCGGAGCGGCGCAGCCGGTCGGTCCAGAGGAAGGACGTGAACTGGCTGCCTTGGTCCGTGTTCATGATCTCGGGCGGACCGAACTTGTGAATTGCCTCGTTCAGCGCCTCGACACAAAAGTCGGCCTCCAGCGTGTTCGAGATCCGCCAGGACAGAACCTTGCGGGTGTGCCAGTCCATGATCGCCACGAGATAGAGGAACCCGCGCCGCATGGGTAGGTAGGTGATATCCGAGCACCAGACTTGGTTCGGACGTTCCACCCGCAGCCCTCTCAACAGATATGGATAGGTCTTGTGGCCCTTTGCTGGTCTGCTGGTGTTGGGTTTCTGGTAAATCGGCATGAGCCCCATCAGGCGCATAAGCCGCCGTATCCGCTTCTCGTTCACCAGGTGCCCGTCGTTACGCAGATGCCAGGTCATTTGCCGGACACCGAAGAACGGGGTCTCCAAGAACTGCTCGTCGATCTGCCTCATCAGGCCGAGATTCTGTTCTGTCTCGCCCTTGGGGGTGTAGTAGAAAGACGAGCGCGCAATCGACAGCAGCTTGCACTGCTGGCCGATCGACAGATCCGGGTGGTCAGGCTCGATCATGCCGCGCCTCACTTCCCGCCCCAAGGCTTCAGCTTTCGTTCCAAAAAAGAGTTGGCCACCGCCAGCTCCCCGATCTTTGCGTGGAGCTCCTTCACCTGCTCCTCGTCGATCTCGGGCTTCTTTCGGGCACCGCGTTCGAAAACGCCGGACGCGCCCTCCAGAAGAGCGCGTTTCCATTGGTGGATCATCGTCGGATGCACCCCGAACCGGCTCGCCAATTCGGCCGCGGTTTCCTCGCCCTTCAGGGCTTCCAGCGCGACCTTCGCCTTGAACTCTGGCGCGTGCTGCTTGCGTTTCGACATCTCTGATCTCCTTCTTGTCGAAGATCAGCAGACTGCAAATCGTAGCTTATGTCAGTGTCCGAATTTCGGGGGGTAGCTCAGTGGGAAGCAAAGAACACTACCCTTGGGTGTCGCAACACGCACCAACTTCGCGTCATTGTTGTCTTTCGCTGGCTTCGAGGGATCGGAGCCGCTTACGAAGAACTCCGTACGGCCACCTTCGTATCCGTCACTCAGAAAGATCAAGTATGTGTAGTGGCTTAATTGACCAGGATAGGCATCGGCGATCAGTTCTCCATTGATAACACGCGAACCGGTCGAACTTCCGTCTGAATGGGGCTTGAAGAAATCGCCGGGCCCGTAGCGGTAAAACCGAAATCGTGCGTTGATACCTTTTGCGGTCTTGCCTTGTACATTTTCATGGACCAGCTCTTTCGACCTCTCCCAGATCGGGCCGTCGATGGATTCGCTTACAATCCAATTCAGGTTCTGGTTATGTCGTACAGAATGCGGCAACGATACAGGCGAATCCTCATGGAATCCGGCACTCTGTGTCACACTTACGAATTGATCGCACTCATCAGCCGTCAATACGTTTTGTAGCTGAAATGCTGACCTGCCCCCCGAAACTTCCCTCGTTCTGATGTAGAGTTTGCTCAACCTTTTGAAGGAGCAAACGAATGCGAAAGAGCCGTTTCACGGAAGCGCAGATCATCGGAATGATCAAAGAACAGGAAGCCGGGATGCCGACGGCGGAGGTGTGCCGCAAGCACGGTCTCAGCCAAGGCACGTTCTACAAGTTCAAATCGAAGTATGGCGGCATGGAGGTTTCTGACGCTGCCAAGCTTAGGGCGCTGGAAGACGAGAATGCCAAGCTCAAGCGGCTGCTGGCCGACACGATGCTGGACAACGTTGTGCTGAAGGACTTGCTGGGAAAGAGCTGACGACGCCGAATGAGCGGCGAGAGGCAGCGCTCAGGGCGCTGCGGGATCATGACATCTCGCAGCGCCGGGCCTGCCGACTTGTCGGTGTCGATCCGAAGACGGTCCGGCGTGAACGCCCGGCGGACAATCCTGAGATCAGAGCAGAGATGAAGGCGGTCGCAGCCAAGCGGCGACGGTTTGGCTATCGGCGGATCGGCGTGATGCTGGAGCGCAAGGGAATGATCATGAACCACAAGAAACTGTATCGCCTCTACACAGATGAAAAACTGGGCGTACGTCGAAGGCGGGGCCGCAAGCGGGCGCGAGGATCACGAACACCCATGCCAGTGGCGCTGCGGCCCGGTGAACGCTGGTCGCTGGACTTCCTGTCCGATACGTTTGGCGCGTCTCGCAAGTTCCGCATCTTGGCAGTGAATGACGATTGCTGTCGTGAGAACCTCTGTCTTATGGCTGACACCAGCATCTCAGGAGCACGGGTGGCGCGGGAACTTGATGCGCTTGTCCGCTTGTACGGCAAGCCTGCCAGCATTGTCTCTGACAACGGCACCGAGTTCACCAGCCGGGCGATCCTGAAATGGGCCAACGACAACGGCGTGGACTGGCATTACATCGACCCGGGTAAACCGCAGCAGAATGCTTTCATCGAGAGCTTCAATGGCAGCCTGCGTGATGAGCTTCTGAACGAGGAGATGTTCGACAGCCTGGACGATGCACGCCGAAAGCTGGCGCTTTGGCGCTACGACTACAACAATGTCAGACCGCACTCATCGCTCGGCAATCAAACGCCCGCAGAAGCGCGCCGGACGCTTGAGCAATTTGAGGGCTCCGCGCCCGACGCGCTTGCCCAAACCGAAACCGAGGAATATGAAAACCAGACCCGCAAACTCTCGTTATGAATGAGGGACCATCGGGGAGCAGGTCAGCCTTGCTTTCGCGTGCAAAATAAATTTTTGTTTTTTTGCATTTGAACCTGTGCGTCAATCTTGCAGAGTTGCCCTAATTTTTCATTTCATTCATCTATCAATGACGCTCGCAATTAATTGGGTTGGATCAAGCTCAAATATCTTGTCCTTTTCGTCTTAGAGCCGCTATCTGTAGGCTGCTCTTTCCCAAATCACCGGGAGTGGCTCTTGCGTTCCGCGTGTTACGGATCGCACTCTGCACGAGGATTAGTTAGGTCCTGTTGACAAACTGGATTCACAAGCGCGTCAGGATGTGATTCAAGATAGCTTTTGTGGAGGTTATCTTGGCTCGGTTGCTGATGGAGGATGCGGAGTGGGCATTCTTTGAACCCTTTCTGATGGCGGTGCGCGGTCAAGGTGGTCGCCCGGCCTCGGATCATCGGCGTGTTCTCGATGGTATTTTCTGGATCGCCCGCACGGGCGCTGCTTGGCGCGATTTGCCTGAAGAGTTCGGCAAGTGGTCGAGCGTGTATCGCCAGTTTCGACGCTGGACCCTGGCCGGACTTTGGGAACTGGTGCTCGATGCCCTCAACGATAGCGGCGCAGCGCCAGACAGCGTCCAGATGATCGACAGCACCGTGATCCGCGCCCACCACTTGGCAGCCGGCGCAAAAGGGGGACTCAAAAACAGGGTTTTGGCCGTTCAAAAGGTGGCTTCACGTCCAAGATCCACCTCATTACCAACGCTCACGGCCTCCCTGTCCGGGCGGAAATAACGGGAGGTGAGGTTTCCGACTTTAAGGGCTTCGATGCGCTGGTCGATGATGACCTGCCAACGGCTCGCGTGTTCCTGGCCGACCGGGGCTATGACAGCGATCATGTCCGGGCAACGATCACCGAGCGCGGCGGAACACCAGTGATCCCAGCCAAGGCCAATCGCAAAGAACCCATACCGCACGACACCGTCACCTACGCCTTGCGAAACCGTATCGAACGATGCTTTGCCAAGCTCAAATGCTCACGCCGCCTCGCCACGCGCTACGACAAAACCTCAGCAAGCTATCTCGGCTTCATACATATCGCAGCCGCACGCATCTGGACCAATCAGTTTGTCAACAGGGCCTAGGTTTCGTTGACATTCATTTCAGCCATAGTGCTGTTGCCGCGATGGTGACGAAGGCGGCGTAGTTTCTGGCGGTTTTCTCGTATCGAGTGGCGACCCTGCGATAGTGTTTGAGGTGCCCGATGGTCCGCTCGACGCTGTTGCGCAGTCTGTAGAGCAGCGGATCGAAGGGTCGCGTTGGGGATGAGGCGGGCGTTTGCGCACGACCTTTCGCTGGGGGATGACAGCCTCGCGGCCGGTGTCTTCGAGCCAGGTGATGAGACCATCGCTGTCATAGGCGCGGTCGGCGATGACGAACCGAGCCGGTAGGTCGAACAACAACTCGCGCGCCTGGGTCAGTTCGTGCCGCTCGCCGGGCGTGAGGCTGAACCGGATCCGCAGGCCCTGACCGTCCACGACAAGATGTATCTTGGTCGTCAGGCCGCCTCGACTTCGCCCGATGGCCTCACCCGCAGCCCCCTTTTAGTGCGCCGAGAGCCGCCATTGGCGTGCTGATGAACCCGTATGATCGTCCCGTCGATGATCGCATAGGAAAAGTCCGCATCTTGAGAAACCTCAGAGAACACGCGATCCCAAACACCAGCCCGGGCCCAGCGGTTGAAGCGAACGAAGACGCTGTTCCAGGGGCCAAACTCTTCTGGCAGAGCCCGCCAGGCCGCTGCGTGACGCGCCAACCAAAGCACGCCCTCCACGAACAGGCGATTGTCGCCAGCCGTGCAACCTGGATCGCTCGCCTTACCCGGCAATAACGGCGCGATCCGTACCCATTGGTCATCCGATAAAGCGCGCTGCTGCACGGCCAACCTCCGGTCGCCCTCCCCAACGTAAGCTTCTGACATGGCAAACCTGAATGTCAACGCGACCTAGTGTATGTCTTGACGTCTTTCGTGAAACACAATTAAGTCTTTGTTGCTCCAACGGACTGCCGTCGCTTAAAATCCTCCCCCCAAGCTCGCATGGACATTAAAAGCGGCTTCAGGGTTCTACCGAACTCCGACAGCCGGTAATCCACATGCGGCGGGACCTCTGGATAGGCCGTGCGGATAATGACCCCGTCCTCCTCAAGCTCTCGCAGTTGCAGGATAATCATCCGCTGCGTCGCGTTTGGCGTTAACCGGCATAACTCTCCAAAGCGCTTTTCCCCATCTAGCAGGTGAAACAGTAAGACAGGCTTCCATCTGCCGCCAAGAACACACAACGTTGCTTCGACATCGCAGCCTGTACGCCAGTCATATTTGCGCGACACTGAACGGTCTCCATACTTACAAAAATGTGGGTACTTTTCTTATTCGACGTATATGACACATGCTGGGGATCTTTCAAACAGAGGACCTAGATATGAAAGCCTATGAACTTGTCAACGGCGAAAGCCTGAACGCCCTGAAAATCGTGGACCGGCCCGACCCGGTGCCCGGGCCGATGGACGTCGTTATCGACGTGAAAGCCTGCTCCCTCAACTATCGCGACGTGCTAATTGCCAAGGGACGTACCCCGCACTTGGGCGCACCAGCGGCGTTGTCCCGCTTTCCGATGGTGCAGGTATTGTAGCTGCGGTCGGTGAAAAAGTTTCAACATTCGCGGTCGGCGATCGCGTAGCGGCCGCCTTTATGCCCGATTTCGTGGCCGGGACGCTAACGCCCGAGCTTCAGGCCGGCTCGTTGGGTGGCACAGTGGATGGCATGTTGGCCGAAAGGGCCATTTTACCCGCTCATGGTGTCGTGCACATTCCTGAACATTTGTCGTTCGCGGAGGCTGCGACGCTGCCCTGTGCCGGGGTCACTGCCTGGTACGCGAATTTCGTAGGTGGCAAAGTGCAGCCGGGGGATACGGTCCTCCTTTTGGGCACTGGCGGTGTTTCAATCTTCTCGCTTCAGTTTGCAAAGATGGCAGGCGCGGAAGTTATCATCACGAGCTCAAGCGATCAAAAGTTACATCGTGCCCGCGATCTTGGTGCGGATCATACAATTAACTATCGTAATAATGAGGACTGGCAGGCTGAGGTATTGGATTTGACGGGTGGCGTCGGTGCGGACCACGCGGTTGAGGTGGGCGGGCCCGGAACCATCAACAAGACGCTGGAGGCAGTGCGCTATGGCGGTTCGATCTCACTGATGGGCGTGCTCACCGGTATGTCGGACGAAGTTGCGACTGGTTTGATCCTCAGTAAAAACATTAAGATTCAAGGCGTGTATGTGGGCAACGTGGAGACGTTCCGCGAGATGAATAGAGCCGTCAACCATCACAAGATGTCTCCAATCGTCGGCAAGAGCTTTGGATTTGGACAGGCCGCCGAAGCATTGAATTTCCTCGACAGTGGCCAACACTTTGGCAAGGTAGTGATCGACTTCACGTGATGCGGAACACTTACCCCGACTGTCTTGCTCCTCCAGAACAGTCGGGGCTTTTCGAATTCTTTGAGATCCCGACACAACCAGAGTCGGTGAAAGACCGTCCGTGTGGTGCGACCGACAACTTTCTAGGAGCTTAACTCATAAATTCCGCATAAGGATGCGTGCGGAGGCAAGCTGGCACATAGCGAGATAGTTGTCTGCGCGTTTTTCATACCGGGTGGCGATGCGCCTGAAGTGCTTGAGCTCGCTGAAGAACCTCTCGACGGCGTTGCGCAGTTTCTAGAGCGAGGGGAAGAAGCCGCGCTTCTCCTTGCGGTTCGACCAGTTGGGGATGTTCGGGCAAATGCCCCTTTCTTTCAGAGCGGCGATGAAGCTGTCGGCGTTATAGGCCTTGTCGGCCAGCATGATCGTGTCGGCGGGGATCGACCCCAGAATTCTCGGAACAGCCAAGAGGTCGTGAACCTGGCCGGACGAGAGGGATAGGGACGCAATCCGGCCCTCGCTGTCGGTGATCGCGTGCACCTTTGTGGTCAGCCCGCCGCGCGACCGGCCGGTTTCCTCGCCATCTGAATCCCCCTTTTTTCGGGCACCCGTGCCGTGCTGGTGAACCCTGACGACGGATGAGTCGGTCATGTACAGGCTGTCCTCGATATCCTCTTGCAGGTGTTCGAGGACCCGCTCTCACACTCGGGCTTTGCGCCAGCGGGAAAAGCGGTTGTAGACCGTCGTTCGGGGGCCATAGCGGCTCGGCATGTCTTCCCACGGCGCGCCTGTGCGCAGTACCCAGAAGATCCCGTTCAGCACCCGCCGGTCATCCACCCGGGGCACGCCCCTCGGCTTATTTGGAAGCAACCGCTTGATCACCGCCCATTCCTTATCCGTCAGCTCAAACCGGTGTCCCATCGATTTCTCTCCTCATCTGGAGAAAGAGTAAATCACCGTTCGTCGCCAACACAAACCGTAATGGGTATAGCTCCTAACCTTTGACCTTCGGCTTCGAAGGCAGCGACGAAGATGATCGCGAGTTCGACCATCATGCGCGCCCATCGGATCCTGGCAGATCTTCCCCTACCGAGTCGAGAAAGTTCCGGAACGGCTGCGGGTCCCAATGCCGCGCAAGAAGACAAGGCTTCCTTAAGCATGGTGACGACCCGTTTGGCGCGTCGGCGCGCTTCGCGGTCGTTGAACCCGGCGTCGGCGGCGACAACGACAAGAACCTCGATGAGCGCGCATGATGGTCGCGCTCGCGATTGAGAGGCGAAATTTGGGCGTTCAGGAACCTTCCTCGACCCACGTAAGCGCGGCGTAAGCAATTACCGCTGAAGGGCCTAAAATGCAAGCTATTGATCTTGCTGAGAAAATGGCGCACCCGACAGGATTCGAACCTGTGACCTTCGGCTTCGGAGGCCGACACTCTATCCAGCTGAGCTACGGGTGCTCAATTTTTGCCTACTGCTTACGCAGTGCTTACGCGAAGTTTTGGGCCGTTTGAAGGGCAATCCGAATATCCGCCCAAGCCTTTGTTTCGCATACCTCTTTCCACGGCACATTTCGCCACCGCCAGACTTGACATCCGCCTTCGGAGGGCAGCGCTCTATCCAGCTGAGCTACGGGTGCGTTGGTTGTCGGTATAGTCCGGGCGCCCTGCCCCTGCAATTCAAAACCGGGGCGGGTCAGGCGAAAAGATCATGTGCGAGTTCAAGCGCCTCGATCAGGGTGTCGACCTCGGCCTCGGTGTTGTACATGCCGAAGGAGGCGCGGCAGGTGGCGTTCAGCTCAAGATGGTTCATCAGCGGACCGCAACAGTGCTGGCCTGCGCGCACGGCCACCCCCTTCTTGTCGAGAATGGTGGAGATGTCATGGGCATGGGCCGCGCCGTCCATGGTGAAACTGAAGATCGCGGCCTTGTCGGGCGTCGTGCCCTGCACTTGGATCCAGTTGAGACCGGCGAGCCGTTCGGTTGCATAATCGCGCAAGGAGGCCTCATGGGCGGCGATATTCTCAAGCCCGATGCCGGTCATGTAGTCGAGTGCAACACCGAGGCCGATGGTCTGCACGATGCCGGGCGTGCCCGCCTCGAACTTCATCGGCGCGTCGTTGTAGATCACCGCATCGCGGCTCACTTCGCGGATCATGTCGCCGCCCCCGAGAAAGGGGCGCATTTCGGCCATCCGCGCGGCCTTGACGTAGATCGCACCGGAGCCCGACGGACCGTAGAGCTTGTGCCCCGTCACGCAGTAGAAATCGCAGCCGA
Source organism: uncultured Alphaproteobacteria bacterium (assembly GCA_963703195.1). Classification (GTDB taxonomy): domain Bacteria; phylum Pseudomonadota; class Alphaproteobacteria; order Rhodobacterales; family Rhodobacteraceae; genus Sulfitobacter. Next base: position 871,790 of record OY969797.1, read on the forward strand.
TGTCCTGCACGTCGACCGGCATGTGCACCGCCGCCTGTGAGCCGTCCACCAACACCGCGACGTCGCGCGCTTGCGCCTCCCGCGTGATCGATTTTACATCAACTACGGTCCCCAACACATTGGACATATGGGTTATTGCAATCAGCTTGGTGCGCGGCGTGATCGCATCGATCACGGTCTGCGGGTCGAGCGCGCCGGTGGCATCCACATCCACCCATTTGATCACCACGCCCATCCGCTCGCGCAGAAAATGCCATGGCACGATGTTGGCATGATGCTCCATGATGCTCAGGATGATCTCGTCACCCGCCTGCATCCGCGGCATGGCCCAGCCATAGGCGACCATGTTGATCGCCTCCGTCGTGCCGGAGTTGAAGATGATCTCATCCTCCGAGGAAGCATTGAGAAAACGCGCGACGGTGCCGCGCACGGCCTCGTACTTGTCGGTGGCAAGGTTGGAGAGGTAGTGCAAGCCGCGGTGCACATTGGCGTATTCATAGCTGTAGGCCGTCGTGATCGCGTCGATCACCACCTGCGGCTTTTGCGCGGAAGCGCCGTTGTCGAGGTAAACCAGCGGCTTGCCGTTGACCTCGCGCGCGAGGATCGGAAAATCCTTGCGGATCGTGTTCACATCATACATCGGCAGGTACCCCCATGGCGCTCAGGCCGATCAGCCCGGCCAGTATCACAAGTCCGAATATGATGCCCACGGCGGATAGGACAAGCACGCCCACGCCATGCAGCAGCCCCGGCAGGCGCAATGCCTGAGTGATGAAATTGACCGTGATCCAAAGCCCCAGAACCCCCACGGCGAGCGAGAAAAGCTGCCCCAGCACGGGTGAGAACAACAACAGCACGAACATCACCGCCTGTGCGATGGCCCGCAGCCCCTGCAGCCAGACGATCAGCACCAGAAGCTCCCCCAGATCGCCCTGCCCGCCGAGCGCGCGACCGGTCCAGTAGAATGCATGCACGGTCAGAACCAGCACGCCGGTCACCAGCAGAAAGAACATCACCGGGTTGCGGAACAGCGCCGGGAGCACCGATGTATCGCCCAGAAACAGCGAGAAACTGTAGATGATGCTGTTGAGACAGGCGACCAGCACCAGCCCCGACCACAGCACGTCGCGGCTGAGGTTGAGCGAGATGATCTTTTCCGCGGCGGTGCGCGGGCTCTGGATCGTCTCGATGGCAAGTGCCTTGAGCGTATCGGTATCGGTCATGCCGGGGCTCCTTCCGCCTGCAAGAGCCCTGATGCCCAGAACCAGCCGAAAATGGCAAGCCAGATCACACCCAGCAGTTGCAGCGGCAGGCCGGGACCGACGAAACCGGCCACCAGTCCCAGCGCCAGCGTCACAGGCGTCGCCGCGAGCAGCGCCCAGATCAGCGTGAAGCGGATCTGGTAGCCGGTGATGCCGCGGCGCGCGATCTTGGCCAGCACCCAGATCAGCGCGGCAAAGAGGTAGACGAGGATCGGTACGATCAGGATGTAAAAGAACGCGGACCAGTAAAGCCGCGCCTGGAGTGGCACCTCCGGGTCGAGCTGGGCCTCGCGCGCCTGATAGGGCATCACGGCGACGAACATCAGCACGCCCGCGATGAGCACGAACAGGAGCGCGCGCACCTCGTTGCGCCCCTGTGCGAGAAACCGCGAAACGACACGGCCCGGGCCGCGGTAGGTCGCCAGGATATCCTGCGTCAGCGCCATCTCAGCTCCTGTGCCGCTCGAGCCATGCGCCCAGGCGCGCGGTCATGTCCTCGCGCAGGTCCTCCTGTGCGATTTCCTCCACTGCTTCGGCGAGGAATGCCAGCGTCAGCAGATCGGTGGCAAGCCCCTCGGGCACACCGCGCGAGCGCAGGTAGAACAACGCCTCCTCGTCAATGGCGCCCGAGGTCGAGCCGTGGCTGCAGGCCACGTCATCGGCATAGATCTCCAGCTCCGGCTTGGCGAGGAACTGGCTGTCGCCATCAAGCAGCAGCGACTGGCTGATCTGGTAGCCGTCGGTCTTCTGCGCGCCTTCCTTGACAAGGATCTTGCCCTGAAAAACACCTGTGGCGCCGTTGCGCAGCACCTTCTTGAAGACCTGCCGACTTTCTGCAATTGACCGCGTCATGGGTGATGAAGACCGTGTCGTCGTGGTGGAAATCACCATCGCCCACGCAGGCACCCGCCACGCTGGCATTGGCGTCATCGCCGGTCAGCTCGATCACACAGTCGTTGCGCGTAAGGCGCCCGTTCACGGTCATCGTGAAGGAGTTGAAGCTCGATTCCGTGCCGAGGCGCGTGAAGATGTGGGTTACCGCGCGCCGCTCATGGTCGCGGCCCTGTGCGCGGATGTGGTGGAAGGCGGCGCCGTCCGCGACCTCCACCTCCATCACCTTGTTGAAACGCGCAGCGGCCGGCCCGTTCTCCAGCACGGTGATCTGCGCACCCGGATCGAGCTTGATGCAATGGTGCAGGATCGCGTCGGAAGTGGTTGATTCGTGGCGATAAGACAGGTTGACCGGCTTGCTCGGCTTGCCTGTCACATGGATCAGGACACCGTCGGTCGCCATCGCGGTATTGAGGGCCGCGAGCGGTCGCGGCACCGGCGTCTGGCCGCGCGTCTCGAGCACGCCGTAGAGGGATTTGGCCCAGTGCAGATCGCTCTGCGCGGTGGCCAGCCGTTCGATGGTGATGCCCTCCAGGCTCAGATCGTCGGAGGCTTCCGCGTCGAACACGCCGTCGATAAAAACGATCTGCAGCCGGTCCACCCCGTCGAACATCGGTGCCTCATCGGTCACCAGAACGGCAGCTTCGGGCGCGCCCGTCTGCGTGAGCGTATCTGGACGGGTGTATTTCCAATACTCGTCACGGCGCTGCGGCAGACCCATGGCGCGCAGCCGTGCCAGCGCATCGGCGCGCGGCGCGGCGGTCCATCCGCCCTGCGGCATCTCGAGCGATGCGATCATCGCCTCGGTCGGGTCGGTTTTCACTGCTGCATCGGCCATCACACCACCTCGGCGAGGATGTCTGCGTAGCCGTTGTTCTCGACCTCGAGCGCAAGCTCCGGCCCGCCGGATTTCACGATCCGGCCCGCCGCCATGATGTGCACAACGTCCGGTTTGATATGGTCGAGCAGGCGCTGGTAATGGGTGATCACCAGAAAGCCGCGCCCTTCGGAGCGCAGGGCGTTCACGCCATCCGCCACGAGCTTCATCGCGTCCACATCGAGACCCGAATCCGTCTCGTCGAGGATGCACATCTTAGGCTCCAGCATGGCCATCTGCAGAATTTCGTTACGCTTTTTCTCACCGCCGGAGAAGCCCACGTTGACGGGACGCTTGAGCATCTCGGCGTCGATCTTAAGCTCCTTGGCGCGTGCGCGCACGACCTTGAGGAATTCCGCCGCCGACATCTCCTCCTCGCCGCGCGCCTTGCGCTGCGCGTTCACAGCCGTGCGCAGGAAGGTCATGTTGCCCACGCCGGGGATTTCCACCGGATACTGGAACGCGAGGAACAGGCCCGCGGCGGCGCGCTCTTCCGGCTCCATGTCCAGCAGGTCGGCACCCTCGAGCGTGGCGGTGCCATCCGTCACCTCATAGCCATCCTTGCCCGACAGCACGTAGGACAGCGTCGATTTACCGGATCCGTTGGGACCCATGATCGCATGAACCTCGCCGCCGTTGATCTCCAGATCGACGCCCTTGAGGATTTCCTTGTCTTCGTCTTCCAGTTTGACCTGAAGGTTCTTGATGCTCAGCATGGGAGGGTTTCCTTTGTTTGTCAGTTTGTTGCGCGTTGCGCGATGTGTCAGGCGGCCACGGAGGCCGATGATGAGAGCCGCGCGGGGAAGCTGTCACGTAAGGCTTCGCGCGCGGCGGTGATACCGTCGCCATAGGTGATCGGCACGGGCTTATGATGTGAGATAGCGTCGAGCGGGAGCGGTGCCACCATGTCGCGCCGCCCGATGGAGGCGGCATAGTCGAGGTATTTCAGCCAGCTCTGTCCCATCGGATCAATCCAGGTGTTCGCCACGCCGTAGGCATCGGCCACGATGAGCCCGTGCAGCGATGAGGCATAGACATGGGCGCAGGAGGCGATCTGCAGGCATACCTCTGACGCATCCCCGCGCGGGTCGATCAGCAGATACGCCGGATCGGCGGCCACGAATGCCGCCAATTCGGGGTCATCGGCGATGCTGTAATGCGGCACAATCCCGATGCGGTCGCGCCGTGTGCCCTTGAACGGCAGCGCGTCGTTGATCAGCAGGCCCGGATCGCCGAAGCGCCTGTGCTCCAGCGTCAGCAGCGCCGCCGTGACAGGCCCACGAAGGAGCGCGACCTCCACGTGGTTGAGGAATCCATGACCGAAGACGGGGTGGAGCAGGCCCGTGCCCCAGACCAGCAGCTTGTCGCCGCTGTCGCGCGGCTCCTTGTGGCTGCGCTTGACCACCTGCATCATCGAGCCGATGGCGAAGAGGTCCGCGCGGCGCGGGCCTGCGTGCACAACCTCGCGGCCAGAAATGTGCCCCACGATCAGTGGGTTGATCGCATCGCCGAAATTCGGCTCCGCTTTCCACCAATGCAGGCGAAGGGGTCTGGAGGGGGCAACGTCCTGCATCAGCTCAGGCTCACCGCCGTGCCGGAGACGGAGACCATCATCATCGAATCGCCGATGATCTCGTAGTCGATATCCACGCCGATGACCGCATCGGCGCCCTTGGCGCTGGCCTCTGCTTCAAGCTCCGCCATGGCCGCCTCGCGCGCATCGCGCAGCTTGTTCTCATACTGGCCGGAGCGGCCGCCGACGATGTCCGTGACCCGCGCAAACAGATCCCGCACCACATTGGCGCCCATGATCGCCTCGCCCACGACGATGCCGTGATAGGCGGCGATGCTGCGGCCTTCGATGCTGTTGGTGGTGGTCAGGATCATGAATTGCGTCCCTTGTACCAGCGGATGCCGAGCCCGACGAGAAAGTAGAACACGCCGAAGATGACCGCAGACATGAGCGCCTCCGGCCAGCCGTCGCCTTGTTCCATCCCGAAGCCGAGGCCCATCGCGGCGACGAGGTAGATCACCGCCGCGATGCCCGTTTCCTTGAGCAGCTTTTGCATCAGCCCACGGAGCCCTCAAGCGAGATTGCCACAAGCGCTTGAGCTTCCATCGCGAATTCCATCGGCAACGCTTGCAGCACGTCCTTGCAGAAGCCGTTGACCACGAGGGCCACGGCCTCCTCCTCGTCCATCCCGCGCGAGCGGCAGTAGAAGAGCTGCTCATCGTCCACCTTGGATGTCGTCGCCTCATGCTCCACCCGGCTCGAATTGTTGCGCACCTCGATATAAGGTACCGTATGCGCCCCGCATTTGTCACCGATGAGCAGGCTGTCGCACTGGGTGTAATTGCGGCTGTCCTTGGCCTTGGGGTGCATGGAGACAAGGCCGCGGTAGGTGTTCTGCGCCTTGCCGGCACTGATTCCCTTGGAGACGATGCGCGACTTCGTGCGCTTGCCCAGATGCACCATCTTGGTGCCTGTATCGGCCTGCTGCATGTTGTTGGCGATGGCGATGGAGTAGAACTCACCCTGTGAGTCGTCGCCGCGCAGGATGCAGCTGGGGTATTTCCATGTCACCGCGGACCCTGTTTCCACCTGCGTCCACATCACCTTGGCCCGGTCGCCCCGGCAGTCGGCGCGCTTGGTCACGAAGTTGTAGATGCCGCCCTTGCCGTTCTCGTCACCGGGGTACCAGTTCTGCACGGTGGAATATTTCACCTCCGCGTCTTCCTCGATGATGATCTCGACCACGGCTGCGTGCAGCTGGCTCTCATCGCGCTGCGGCGCCGTGCAGCCCTCGAGGTAGCTCACGTAGGAGCCCTTGTCGGCGATGATCAGCGTACGCTCGAACTGGCCGGTGTTCTCGGCATTGATGCGGAAATAGGTGCTGAGCTCCATCGGGCAGCGCACGCCCGGCGGCACGTAAACGAACGAGCCATCCGAGAAAACGGCCGAATTGAGGGTCGCATAGAAGTTGTCCTGCACCGGCACGACGGAGCCGAGATACTTCTTGACCAGCTCCGGATGGTCCCGGATCGCCTCGGAGATAGAGCAGAAGATTACACCCGCCGCCTTCAGCTCCTTCTGGAAGGTCGTGCCCACGGAGACACTGTCGAAGACCGCGTCCACGGCCACGCGCCGCGGCTCCTCCGTCATCTCCTCGGCGCCCTCGACACCCGCGAGGATGGCCTGCTCCTTCAGCGGAATCCCCAGCTTCTTGTAGGTTTCCAGCAGCTTTGGGTCCACGTCGTCGAGCGATTTCGGCTTTACGGCCATGCTCTTGGGGCGGGCGTAGTAATACTGGCTCTGGAAGTCGATGGTGGGGTAATCGACCATCGCCCAGTCAGGCTCACGCATCTTCTGCCAGCGTGTGTAGGCGCCGAGCCGCCAGTCGGTCATCCACTCAGGTTCCTCGTTCTTGGAGGAGATAAGCCGCACGATGTCCTCGTTGAGGCCGAGCGGCGCATAGTCCATCTCGATGTCGGTGGACCAGCCATGCTTGTAGGCGCCGCCGACTTCGCGCACCGCGTCTACGGTTTCCTGATCAACGCCTTCCTTGACGCCACTGTCTAAGATCGTATCCATGCCCATCATCCTCTCACTGGGCGGCCTATGCCGCCCGCATCTGGTGTTTCTCGAATTTTGCCGCCCAGGCATCCGCGAAGCGCAGCACATCTTCTTTCGTCGTCCCGAGGCCAAGCGACACGCGTACCGCGCTTGCCGCCTCAGCCTCGCTGTATCCCATGGCCAGCAAGACCTTGCTCGCCTTGACCTTGCCGCTGGAGCAGGCGGACCCTGCGGAAATCGCGAACCCTGCCAGATCCATCTGCATCACTTGCGTCTCGCCTTTCCAGCCGGGGGTCAGCATGCAGGAGGTGTTCGGCAGCCGAGCCGCTTCATTCCCGACAAAAATAGTCTGATCTGACGCGGACGCAATAGTCTTTTCTAGAATACTTCTAAGTTGCGCCACTTCGTCCCATCTGCCCGCGGCGACATCCCCGCCCGCGGCCTGTGCCGCCGCGCCGAACCCGGCGATGCCGATGATGTTCTCGGTGCCCGAGCGGCGGTTCATCTCCTGCCCGCCCCCGCGCAGCATCGGCACGGGATCGTCGGCAGTAAAATTGATGAGCGCGCCCGCGCCTTTCGGCCCGCCGAGCTTATGGGCCGACAGGATGGCGTAGGACGGCGTCACATCGCCGTAGACCACCGGCATCTTGCCCGCGAGCTGCGTGATGTCGCAGATGGTGGCGTACTCAGGCGCGCTGCCCAAAACGCGGCCCTGCGCGCCCAGAACGCCGGTTTCGCTGTTGGCCGCCGAGAGCGCCACCAGCCCGCCGCGGGCCTGCGCGGGATCGGCCAGCAGCGTGTCAGCCCAGACATTCAGGCAATCGTGCTCGGTCGCCAGCGCGCTGAACGTGCCGCCGTGGCGGTCTTTCTGCGCCACCGCCAGCGCCGCCGCTTCCGTCGCACTCGAGGTGAACACGACCTGCTGCGGCTTGCAGCCGACAAGCTCGGCCACCTGCGCCCGCGCGCGCTCCACCAGCATCTTGGCGCTGCGCCCTTCGGCATGGACCGAAGACGGGTTGCCCACCACATCCATCGCCGCAACCATCGCCACGCGTGCCTCCGCCCTCAGGGGCGTGGTCGCGTTATGATCGAGATACACCCGTGCCATGCGCGCCCTATTCATCCACCACGGCAAAGAGATGCGGCACCGCCGGACAAGGCGTCATCTGGTTGTTGACCACATCCGACAGACGGGTCTGGTGCAGGAACACATAGACATGCGCCGACAGCCCCTGCCAGAGCCGGTTGGTCAGCGATTGCGCGCGGCTGCCCGAGGCCCCGCCGGAGGCGCCCGCCCCCTTGTGCATCGCGTCCACCGACTCGTCCACCGCCGCGAGGATATCGACCACGCGGATATCCGAGGCGGGCCGCGCCAGCCGGTAGCCGCCGCCCGGTCCGCGCACGGAGGTCACGAGTCCCGCACGGCGCAGCTTGACGAACAATTGCTCAAGGTAGGGCAGCGAGACATCCTGCCGCTCCGCGATATCGCCGAGCGAGACGAGCCTGTCGCCGTCCTGTAGCGCGATATCGGCCAATGCGACCATCGCGTAGCGCCCTTTCGTGGACAGTTTCATGCCGTAACCCTCGCCAGACGCCTAAAGAACAGGCTTTTGTTTGACCTTGGCGGTCTTAATGCCTACATCGCTGAGATGCATCTGCATCCGCGGATCTTTGATATTAGAATCGTTCTAAGGTGTCCGACCGAATTCGTCAAGAATAGAGAATGACGTCCGCTCCCGAACCCAAGCTAGAAAGTCACCCATGCCCGAGGTCATTTTTCCAGGACCCGAAGGTCGTCTCGAGGGCCGCTACCATCCCCAGAAGGAGCGCGACGCCCCGATCGCGATCATCCTGCATCCGCACCCGCAATTCGGCGGGACGATGAATCACAAGGTCGTCTACAACCTGCACTACGCCTTCTACAGCATGGGCTTTACGGTGCTGCGGTTCAACTTCCGCGGCGTGGGCCGGTCACAGGGCGAATACGATCAGGGCATCGGGGAGCTGTCGGACGCAGCCTCGGCACTCGATTATCTGCAGTCGATGAACAACAACTCCAAACATTGCTGGGTGGCTGGCTTTTCCTTTGGCGCGTGGATCGGCATGCAGCTGCTGATGCGGCGCCCCGAGATCACCGGCTTCATTTCCGTGGCGCCGCCCGCGAACATGTACGATTTCAGCTTCCTCGCTCCCTGCCCCGCCTCTGGCCTCGTGATCAACGGCACCGGCGACCGCGTGGCACCACCCGCCGACACGGTCAACCTCGTGGGCAAGCTGCATGAGCAGAAGGGCATCACGATCACGCACCGCGAGATCGAAGGCGCGGGCCACTTCTTCGAAGAGCCGCACATGACCACCATGATCGAGGAGACCAAGGAATACGTGCGCCGCCGTCTGACGGAGAACACACGCTGATGGCCGACGATGCAGTCATCCGGATGGCGAACGAGCTCGCCGAGGAATGCCTCGCCGTGCAGAAGGAAACCGGCGAGGACCGTCTGTTCATGGAAGTGGGCGATGTGCTCGGCGCGTCCTCCCAGACGCTAGAGGAGGCGTTTCTGACTGCGATCCGCACACGCATGGCCGAGCAGAAGGGCCGCGCGTTCCTCGCGGCGAAGCTCAAGAGCCACCGCGCCAAGAGTGGCGCGTGAGCGTACCGCGCGACCGTGCGATCATTTGAAGTCATAAACGCCTGCCATGGGTGCTACGCGTCCATGGTAGACCCTCAAGCGTTGGCAACAGGATCGCGATCACCGCGCCGGGCCTGTGGCACGATGCCCGCAAGCGCTTCGCTAATACCCGAAATCCGTCCCCCAGCCTATCAGGGCACGTGCGGAACTGCATGTGTATACCATCGTATACCGCCTTCCCCTTGGCCGCGAAATACGCTAAAGCCCATGGCATATCGCCCCAGCAGCCAAAGGACCGCACATGACCAAGATCAAGGTAGAAAACCCCATCGTCGAGCTCGACGGGGACGAAATGACCCGTATCATCTGGGATTTCATCAAGAAAAAGCTGATCCTGCCCTACCTTGATGTGGATCTGAAATATTACGATCTGGGCATTCAGGCGCGCGATGAGACCGACGACCAGATCACCATCGATTCCGCCCATGCGATCAAGAAATACGGCGTCGGCGTCAAATGCGCGACCATCACCCCCGACGAGGCCCGGGTGGAGGAGTTTGGCCTCAAGAAGATGTGGCGCTCCCCCAACGGGACGATACGCAACATCTTGGGCGGCGTGATCTTCCGCCAGCCGATCATCTGCAAGAACGTGCCCCGGCTCGTGCCCGGCTGGACCAAGCCCATCGTCGTGGGCCGCCATGCGTTCGGTGACCAATACCGTGCGACGGACTTCAAATTCCCCGGTGCGGGCAAGCTCACGATCAAATTCGTGGGCGAGGATGGCACCGAGATCGAGCATGAGGTCTTCGATGCGCCGGATTCCGGTGTGGTCATGGCGATGTACAACCTCGACAAGTCGATCATCGACTTCGCGCGCGCCTCGATGAACTACGGCCTCAACCTCGGCTGGCCGGTCTATCTGTCCACCAAGAACACGATCCTCAAGCAGTATGACGGGCGCTTCCTCGAGTTGTTCCAGAAGGTCTACGAGGAGGAGTTTGAGGAGAAGTTCAAGGCGGCGGGCATCACCTATGAGCACCGCCTGATCGACGACATGGTCGCCTGCGCGATGAAATGGAACGGCGGCTACGTCTGGGCCTGCAAGAACTATGATGGCGACGTGCAGTCCGACACCGTGGCGCAGGGCTTCGGCTCGCTCGGCCTTATGACCTCCGTGCTGATGACGCCTGACGGGCAGACCGTGGAGGCTGAAGCGGCGCATGGCACCGTTACACGCCACTACCGCCAGCATCAGAAGGGCGAGGAGACCTCGACCAACTCCATCGCATCGATCTACGCTTGGACCGGGGGCCTCAAGCACCGCGGCAAGCTTGACGGCAACACCGCCCTCACCAATTTCGCGGAGACGCTGGAGAAGGTCGTGGTGGATACGGTCGAGGCGGGCTCGATGACCAAGGATCTCGCGCTGCTGGTGGGTCCGGATCAGAAATGGCTGACCACAATGGGCTTCCTTGAGAAGGTGGACGAGAACCTGAACAAGGCGCTCAAGGGCTGATCAATCCCGACACCGAAAGGGGGCCGTGCCAGATGCGCGGCCCCCTTTTTCTGCACTACCGCCTTGCACTTATCGCTTCCCCCCAAAATCCGGCTGTCAGAACCGCAACTCCTGCGCCTGCTGCGCGCAGGGGCGAAAAACAATTGCCGCACACTGGAAGGTCAGAATTGCTGCCCTAACTCACTCCCATGCATGACCCAAGCCCCAAGCCAGATCACAGCCTGCTCGACGATGTACAGGGCCTCTCGCTCGGGGTGTTCCTATGCGGGTTCGGCGTACATCTGCTGACCACCGCGGGGCTTGTCACCGGCCAGACGGCGGGCGTGGCCGTGCTACTGTCCTATCTCACCGGCTACAGCTTTGGCGTGATGTTCTTCGCCGTCAATTTGCCCTTCTACCTGCTGGCATGGCGCAGGCTCGGGGCAGCTTTCACCATCAAATCGCTGGTCTGCGTGACGCTGCTGTCGGTCGTAACGGAGCTCATGCCGCTGGGCCTCACCATCACCGCGCTGGACCCGGTCTTTGCCGCCGTGGCCTTCGGCGCGCTCGTGGGCATCGGGCTGCTGGCGATGTTCCGGCACAACGGCTCGCTCGGCGGGCTGGGCGTGATCGCGCTCATCGTGCAGGACACCACGGGCTTCCGCGCGGGCTGGGTGCAACTCATCTTCGATGCGTGCATCTTCTCTTTCGCGCTGCTGGTGCTGCCGCCGTCGGTGGTGGGCTACTCGCTGATCGGTGCGGTGGTGCTGAACCTCATCATCACCATAAACCACCGCCGCGACCGCTATATCGCGACCTGAAGCGGCGCGCGCAGGAACGGCGTGATCCGGCAGTCGCGCCCCTCGAAGCGGCAAAAGCTGCCCTTGGGCACCTCCGTCCAGGCGCCCTGCGCGGTGTCATAAGGCTCGGACACGACTGCCCAGCCCTGCCAGACCTCACACCACTGGTAATAGAGCGAAGGCGCTAACGCGTCCGACGCATAGCGCACCGCATAGAGCACCTCCCCGTCCGAAAAGGCCGCCGTGCAGCGCATGTGCGGCCCCTCCCCGCGGGCGCGCGACATCTGCTCCAGCGTCAGCACCGCCTCTTCCATCGCGGCCTGCGGATCGGTCTGCAGCCCCAGCCCGCAGGCCAGCAGGAACAGCAGCTCGCTGTCCGTCGCCCCCTTCCGGTGGGGATAGAGCAAATCGCTCAGCAGATGCTCGGCGTGGCGGCGAAAACCGTCGAAGCCCCCGATCTGGCCGTTGTGCATGAACGACCAGCGGCCTTGGGTGAACGGATGGCAGTTGTTCCGGCTCGTCGCCGTGCCGGTGGAGGCGCGCACATGCGCCAGAAACAGCCGCGAGCAGACCTGCTGGGAGATGCTGTGCAGGTTGGGGTCTGACCAGGCCGGATAGACGTCGCGGTAGAGCCCCGGTTCCGGGCGCCTGTCATACCACGCGATGCCGAAGCCGTCCGCGTTGATCGCCGTCTTGCACTTGGACGCCTCGCGCGACTGGCGGATCAGCGACTGGGACGGCACGCTGAGTATTTCGGAAATGTAGAGCGGCTCACCCAGCCATGCGGCCCAGCGGCACATTCACGCGCCGCGGTTGTGGGTTTTGGCATAGAGCTCCGCAATGATCGAGCTGGCGGTCTTCTCGAAAAGGCAGGGGATCACCGCATGGACCAGTGCCGCGCCGCCCGCGAGAAAGAGCTTGCCCGCGAATTTGGAGGCAAAGGCCATATGCTCGAGGAAGGTCTCATCGACTTTCGCGGGATGGTCGAGGAAGATGCGGTTGATCATGGAGGGCTCCTGTGGACTGCGTTTCGGGTGAGACTAGGGCCGGACGGGATGGATATTGTCCCAAAGATATTTCCTTTGCGATTGCTTTCGGGAGGAAATCCCAATATGTCACGTTCATGCATGAAATAGATGCCATAGACCGCCGGATTATCGCCGCTTTGCAGCGCGACGCGGCCCTGTCGCTCGACGCGCTCGGGGCGCAGGTCGGGCTGTCGCGCAATGCATGCTGGCGCCGCATCCGCCTGCTGGAAGAGGCGGGCGTCATCACCGGGCGCATCGCGACGGTGGACGCGGCCAAGCTCGGCTTTGGCCTCACCGTCTTCATGCAGATCCGCACCAACGCCCATGCGCCTGACTGGCTGCGCGAGTTCTCCACCGCGACGCGGACGATGCCGGAGATCCAGGGCGTCTACCGGATGAGCGGGGATCTGGACTATCTCATCCGCGCACGGGTGGCGGATATGGCGGGCTATGACCAGCTCTACCAGCGGCTTATCGCGCGCGTGCCGCTTTCGGATTGCTCGGCGAGCTTCGTGATGGAAGAGATCAAGGAAACCGCCGAGCTGCCGCTTTGACCCAAGCCAAGGCCCCCAATCGCCCCTGCCCGAAAGGCTCCTGCCCCATGCCCGTCTATCTCATCCTCGCCCTCGCCGTGCTGGCAGAGACCATCGGCACAACCGCGCTGCAGGCAAGTCAGCAATTCACGCGCCTCGTGCCTTCGGTGATTGTCGTCGTGGCCTATGCCACCGCATTCTACCTGCTGTCGGTCACGCTGCGCACCATGCCCGTGGGGGTGGTCTATGCGCTCTGGGCCGGGCTGGGCGTGGTGCTCATCGCGCTCATCGGATGGGTCGTTTTCGGCCAGCGCCTTGACCTGCCGGCACTTCTTGGGATCGCTATGATCATTGGCGGGATCAGCGTGATCCACCTCTTCTCGGACAGCACGCAGCACTGACGCCGCAGAGGCCGCGCAGGTGCGGGTTTTTTGCTGGCCTTTGCTGCGGATGCACGGTAGAGGCCGCTCAACCCCCTGAGACAAGGTATTCCCAATGGACCTGCGCAACATCGCAATCATCGCCCACGTGGACCACGGCAAGACGACGCTGGTCGACGAGCTATTGAAGCAATCCGGCACCTACCGCGAAAACCAGGCGACGACAGAGCGCGCCATGGACAGCAACGACCTCGAGCGCGAGCGCGGCATCACGATCTTCGCCAAGCCCACATCGGTGGAGTGGAAGGGCACGCGCATCAACATCGTGGACACGCCCGGTCACGCCGATTTTGGCGGCGAGGTCGAGCGGATCCTGTCGATGGTGGACGGTGTGGTTCTGCTGGTGGACGCCGCCGAAGGGCCGATGCCGCAGACCAAGTTCGTGACCTCCAAGGCGCTGAAACTCGGCCTGCGCCCGATCGTGGTGATCAACAAGGTGGACAAGCCGGATGGCGAGCCTGACCGCGCGCTGGATGAGGTCTTTGATCTATTCGCCAACCTTGACGCCACAGAGGCGCAGCTTGACTTTCCGCATATGTACGCCTCTGGCCGCGCCGGTTGGGCGGATATGACGCTCGACGGGCCGCGCAAGGGGCTCGATGCGCTGTTCCAGCTCATCCTCGATCACGTGCCGCCGCCCGCGCAGTTGGCCGATACGGACAAACCCTTCACCATGCTCGCCACCACGCTGGGTGGCGACCCGTTCCTTGGCCGCCTGCTCACGGGCCGGGTTGAGAGCGGCACGCTCAAGGCGGGCCAGACGATCAAGGCGATGTCACGCGACGGCAAGCTGATCGAGAATTTCCGCTGCACCAAGATCCTCGCCTACCGCGGGCTCGAGCAGACGGGCATCGAACTGGCCGAGGCGGGCGATATCGTCTCCATCGCGGGCATGACCAAGGCGACCGTCGCCGACACCCTCGCCGAGCAGTCGGTGAGCGAGGCGATCCCCGCCCAGCCCATCGACCCGCCGACGATCACCGTGACCTTCGGCATCAACGACAGCCCGCTGGCGGGGCGTGACGGCAAGAAGGTCCAGAGCCGCGTGATCCGCGAGCGCCTGCTCAAGGAGGCCGAGAGCAACGTCGCCATCAAGGTGACTGATACCCCCGGCGGCGAGGCGTTCGAGGTCGCGGGCCGCGGCGAATTGCAAATGGGCGTGCTGATCGAGAACATGCGCCGCGAAGGATTTGAGCTGTCGATCTCTCGCCCGCAGGTGCTGTTTCAGGACATCGACGGCGTGCGCCACGAGCCCATCGAGGAAGCGACCATCGACGTGGACGACGAATACTCCGGCGCGGTGATCGAGAAGCTGACAGGCGTGCGCAAGGGCGAGCTGGTAGAGATGAAGCCGGCGGGTGCGGGCAAGACACGCATCGTGGCCCATGTGCCATCGCGCGGGCTGATCGGCTATCACGGCGAGTTCCTGACCGATACGCGCGGCACGGGCGTGCTTAACCGCGTGTTCCACGACTGGGCGCCGCACAAGGGCCCTATACCGGGCCGCCGCGCAGGCGTGCTGATTTCCATGGAGAACGGCACCGCCGTCTCCTACGCGCTGTGGAAGCTCGAGGATCGCGGGCGGTTCTTCATCGGGGCGCAGGCGGATGTCTATACCGGCATGATCATCGGCGAGCATACCCGTGAGAACGATCTCGAGGTGAACCCGCTCAAGGGCAAGCAGCTGACCAACGTGCGCGCGTCAGGCACCGACGAGGCCGTGCGCCTCACCACGCCGATCACGATGAGCCTCGAGGAGGCCATTGCCTATATCGACGATGATGAGCTGGTCGAGGTGACGCCCAACGCGATCCGCCTGCGCAAGCGCTATCTGGATCCGCATGAGCGCAAGCGGATGTCGAAATCCGCCTGAGCGGTTGATGGAATGGAAAAAGGCGCTCCGGTTCGGGGCGCCTTTTTTTTTCTCATACGGGGTTTTGGGGCTTTGCCCCCTTGGCCTTTGGCCAATTCCCCCAGAGTGTTTTCAGCCAAGAAAGATAGAGGCTACTCGTTGGTCTCGATGATCATCAGTTCGCGCTCTGACGCGCCCTTGGCATGGGCCAAAGCGGCCTGGTAGGCATCGGAGTAATAGCAGCGCTCCGCGGTCTCCACATCCGGAAAGCGGGCGACCACGTTGCGCGGGCGCGCGGTGCCCTCGAGCTGCACGAAACGCCCGCCGCGCGCTATGAATTCACCGCCGTGATCGGCGATGGCCACGGTCGCACCGGCGGCGTATTTCTTGTAGGCTTCCTCGTCCGTGACGGTGACGTGAGCGATCCAGAGTGCTGCCATTTGACTATCCTTTCAGGATGTTTGTTGCCGCGGCGATGGCGGCATCGGCATTCTCGGCCGAGGCGCCGCCGCCCTGCGCCATATCGGGCCGCCCGCCGCCGCCCTTGCCGCCAAGCTCCGCCACGGCGGCGCGCAGGATATCGACGGCAGACAGCCTGTCCGTGAGATCCGGCGTCACGCCGACCGCCACGGCCGCCTTGTCGCCGGTATCGGCGATGAGCAGCACAGCACCGGAGCCGAGCCGCGCCTTGTGCTCATCCACGAGCGCGGGCAGATCCTTGCCGGTAATCCCGGAGAGGACCTGCGCGTGAAACTTGATCCCGTTGACTTCGGTGGCGTCCGGGGTGCCGGTACCGCCCGCCATGGCGAGTTCGCGGCGCAACTGCGCCACCTCATTGGCGAGGCTGCGGCGTTCGTCGAGCAGGGCGCGGACACGGTCAGGCACCGCGCTGGTCGGGCTCTTTAGTTCCAGCGCCGCTTTGGCCAGCAGATGGTCCTGCCCGCGCAGATAGGCCATCGCCGCATCACCCGTCAGCGCCTCGATCCGCCGCACGCCCGCACTGCTGGCACTGTCGCCGAGCATCACGAAGGCGCCGATGTCGCCTGTGCGGCGCACGTGGGTGCCGCCGCACAGCTCCAGCGAATAGGTGGTCTTGTCTATCCCCTTGCCCGACCCGCCCTGCTGGCCCATCGACACGACACGGACCTCATCGCCGTATTTCTCACCGAAGAGCGCCTGCGCACCTAGGCTGCGGGCCTCGTCCGGCGTCATGATCCGCGTCTCGACCGCGCTGTTCTGGCGGATGTAGCCGTTCACCTCCGCCTCCACCTGCGCCATATCGTCGAGCGAAATCGCCTCGTTGTGGCTGAAATCAAAGCGCAGGCGGTCCTCGGCGTTGAGCGAGCCGCGCTGTGCCACGTGATCGCCGAGCGTGTGACGCAGCGCCTCATGCAGCAGATGGGTGGCCGAATGATTGGCGCGGATCGCAGTGCGGCGGCTGTGATCAACTTCAAGTACCGCCGATTGCGCGTTGGAAATACTACCTTTTTCCACTGTCGCGAAATGGATGAAGACACCCGCGGCCTTGCGCGTATCGGTGACGCGGGCCTGCCCGGTATCCGTGCGGATCATGCCGGTATCGCCGACCTGCCCGCCGCTCTCGGCATAGAATGGCGTCTGGTTGAGCGCGATCTGCACCTCCGCGCCCTCGCCCGCTTGCGTCACCGCCTTGCCGTCCTGCACCAGTGTCGCGATCTTGCCTTCGGCAGTTTCGGTGTCATAGCCCAGAAAATCGGTCACACCGTGCTTGTCGGCCACATCGAACCAGATGGCCGCATCCGCCGCCTCGCCAGAGCCGGACCAGGCCGCGCGCGCCTTGGCCTTCTGCTCGGCCATCGCGCTGTCGAAGCCTTCCGTGTCCACGCCGCGGCCCTGCTCGCGCAGCGCGTCCTGCGTCAGATCGAGCGGAAAGCCAAACGTGTCATAGAGCTTGAAGGCCGCCGCACCGGGCAACGCCGCACCTTCGGGGAGCGATACGACCTCCTCTTCGAGCAACTTCAAGCCACGCTCGAGCGTTTGGCGGAAGCGCGTCTCCTCCTGCAGCAGGGTCTGTTCGATCATGCTCTGCGCCTGGCCCAGCTCCGGGTAGGCCTGCCCCATCTGCGTCACGAGTGCAGGCACCAGGCGGTGCATCAGCGGATCCGATGCGCCCAGCAGATGCGCGTGGCGCATCGCGCGGCGCATGATCCGGCGCAGCACATAGCCGCGTCCGTCGTTGGACGGCATCACACCATCGGCCATCAGGAAGGAGGTCGAGCGCAGATGATCCGCGATCACCCGATGATGCGTCTTGCCCGGACCGTCCGGATCGGTGCTTGTGGCATTGGCCGACGCCTCGATGAGGTTGCGCATGAGATCCGTGGCATAGTTGTCGTTGGTGCCCTGCAACAGGGCTGCGACGCGCTCGATCCCCATACCGGTGTCGATGGATTTATTGGGCAGCTCGCGCCGCGTGCCATCCTCGAACTGCTCGTATTGCATGAAGACGAGGTTCCAGATCTCGACAAAACGGTCGCCGTCCTCCTCCGGGGAGCCGGGAGGCCCACCCCAGATGTGATCGCCGTGATCATAGAAGATCTCGGTGCAGGGGCCGCAGGGGCCGGTTGGGCCCGCGGACCAGAAATTATCATCCGTTGCGATGCGGATGATGCGGTCATCGCCCAGACCGGCGTGCTTTTTCCAGATCGCCACCGCCTCGTCATCGGTGTGATAGACCGTGACCAGCAGGCGCGAGGCGTCGATGCCGAACACCTTGGTCAGCAGATCCCACGCCAGCGGGATCGCGTCTTCCTTGAAGTAATCGCCAAAGCTGAAATTGCCGAGCATCTCGAAGAACGTATGGTGGCGCGCGGTGTAGCCCACGTTGTCGAGATCGTTGTGTTTGCCGCCGGCGCGCACGCATTTCTGCGCCGTGGTGGCGCGCACGTAATCGCGCGTCTCCACACCGGTGAAGAGGTTCTTGAACTGCACCATGCCCGCAGCGGTGAACATGAGCGTGGGATCGTTGCGCGGGACCAGCGGGCTGGAGGGAACGATCGTGTGCCCGTGCTCGCCGAAATAATTGAGAAACGTCGAGCGGATTTCGTTGAGCGTCTGCATGGGGTCCGTCCTTTGGGCGCGCCTGTATCGCTCACGGAGATAACGCCGCGACGGGGGGCTGTCCACAGGCGCGCTCGCAAAAAAGGGCGCACCGCCGAAGCGATGCACCCTTTGAATTGATTGCACAGGCGGGCGTGATCAATCGTCGAGGATATCGAGATCGTCCGCTGTGTCCGAGCCGTTGAAGTCGAGCCCATGGGAGGCGCGGATCTTGTCCTCGATTTCCATGGCCATGTCTTCATGCTCGCGCAGGTAGTTCTTTGCGTTCTCGCGCCCCTGCCCGATCCGTTCATCGCCATAGGAGAACCAGCTGCCCGACTTGTCCACGATCCCTGCCTTCACGCCCATGTCCAGAAGCTCCCCGGTCTTGGAGATCCCCTCGCCGTACATGATGTCGAACTCGACCTGCTTGAACGGGGCCGCGACCTTGTTCTTGACCACCTTCACGCGGGTCTGGTTGCCCACGACCTCGTCGCGATCCTTGAGAGAGCCGATGCGCCGGATGTCGAGCCGCACGGAGGAGTAGAACTTGAGCGCGTTGCCACCCGTCGTCGTCTCGGGCGAGCCGAACATGACGCCGATCTTCATGCGGATCTGGTTGATGAAGATCACCATGCAATGCGAGCGCGAGATGGAGCTTGTGAGCTTGCGCATCGCCTTGCTCATCAGGCGCGCCTGCACACCGACCGAGCTGTCGCCCATCTCGCCTTCCAGTTCGGATTTCGGCGTCAGGGCCGCGACAGAATCGACCACGACCATGTTGACGGCGCCTGAACGCACCAGCGTATCGACGATCTCGAGCGCCTGCTCGCCCGTATCGGGCTGGGAGATCAGCAGCTCGTCGATGTCCACCCCCAGCTTCTTGGCATACTGCGGATCAAGCGCATGCTCGGCATCCACAAAGGCACAGACGCCGCCCGCCTTCTGCTGCTCGGCAATGCAATGCAGGGTGAGCGTCGTTTTACCAGAAGATTCAGGGCCATAGATCTCGACGATGCGCCCCATCGGCAAACCGCCGATCCCGAGAGCGATATCAAGCCCCAGCGAGCCGGTGGAGGATGAGGTGATATCCTGCATCGCCCCTTCCGTGCCCAGCTTCATGATCGAGCCCTTGCCGAACTGCCGCTCGATCTGCGCCAGTGCGCTGTCGAGCGCCTTTTGTTTGTCTGCCGATTTCTTATCCATGTTCAAAAGATCTGCCGTTGCCATTTGGGTTCTTCCCTTACTGTCACAGGGGGGCGGTGGCGGCAATCGCCGACATTGTCCCGAGATTATGTTCCGCTAATGTTCTTATGCGTACAAACGCAGAACATTTCAATCGATTTATTCCTGCCCCATCATGGGATGGGAATGGTTAAGAAGTTGTTTATGTCCTTGGCTCTTTGTATGTGTCGGAAGGTTGGAGGATCGGATGCTTGTTTTCTTTAAAGAACGTCTCGCGTTCCTGTCGGTGCCCAAGACCGGCACGACGGCCTATCAGACCGCCCTCGGCGGGCGCGCGGATATGGTGATCAGCAATCCGCCGCTGCTGAAACACGCGCCTGTCTACCGCTACAATCGCTTCATCCGGCCGATGTTCCTCAATGTCTGCGATGCGGAGATGGAGCTGATGGCGGTGATGCGCGAGCCGGTGAGCTGGCTGAGCAGCTGGTACCGGTACCGGCGGCGCCCCTTCATGAAGGGCAAGCCCAACAACACCTTCGACGTCAGTTTCGATGAATTCGTGAGCGCCTGCATGAAGGGCAAGCGGCCCGGATTTGCGGAAGTGGGCAGCCAGCTGAAGTTTCTCGAGACCCAGCCCAACGGCACCGGCATCACCCATCTGTTCCGATACGAGGACCAGCCGCGGTTGCAGCGCTTCCTCGAGGACCGCCTGGACGTGAAGCTGGAGCTTGCGCGCGAGAACGTCTCGCCCGAGATCGAGGTGCATCTGTCGCCCGAAGTGGAAGAGCGCTTCCGGCGCAAATTCGCGGATGAATACGCGCTTTATGAGAGTATTCCGCGCGGCTGACCGGGGGGCTGGGTTGACCTGCCCCACGATCTGCCCGCGGTATCGGCCAAGTCTCAACGCACTGTCGCCGAGGGTCCCGCCCGCGCCCGCAACACTTCCTGCGGATGCGGCTCGGGATCAGTGGAGCTGCTTGTTGACCGTGTCCGTCAGATCGTTGAGCGAAAACGGTTTGGGCAGAAAGACTGAATTGGGGATCTTCTTTTGCGCCTCGCCGAGGCTGTCCTCCGCATAGCCAGAGACGAACACGACCCGCACATCGGGGCGTGCCTTGAGCGCTTCGCGCACCCAGCTCGGCCCGTCCATCCCCGGCATGACCACATCGGTGACGAAGACGTCGATCTTCAGGCTCTCGTCCTCGAGCGTCTCGAGCGCCGCCTCGGCGTTCTCCGCCTCAAGTACGGTGTAGCCGCGCAGGCGCAGCGCACGGCTTGCGAACGCACGCACCGGCGCCTCGTCCTCCACCAGCAGGATCACGCCACCGGTGTGGGCCTCTGGCACCTTCGGGGCCACGTCCGCGGGTTTGGGCAGGCTCGCCCGCGCCGTATTGGCGAGGACGGGGAAATAGAGGACGAAGCAGGTGCCGACGCCTTCGGTGCTGTCCACGAAGATGTAGCCGCCGGTCTGCTTGATGATGCCGTAAGCGGTGGAAAGGCCGAGGCCGGTCCCCTCGCCCGTCCGCTTGGTGGTAAAGAAGGGCTCGAACACCTTTTGCAGCTTGTCCGCGGCGATTCCGACACCGTCATCGCTCACTTTGATGGTGACATATTGACCCGCTGGCACCGTCACCTGATCGCGGCTGAACGCCTCCGGCAATGTGGTGCATTCGGTCACGATCCGGATCTCGCCGCCCGAGGGCATCGCGTCGCGGGCATTGACCACCAGGTTCATCAGCACCTGTTCCAGCTGCCGCTTGTCCGCGCGGATGGGCAGCAGCACGGGGTCGTGGCTGAGCGTGAGCGTGATCTTTTCGCCCACAAGCCGGTTGAGCAGATGGGTGAGATCCGAGAGCGTGTCGCGCATATCGAGCGTCTCGGGCCGCAACGTCTGCTTGCGCGAGAAGGCCAGCAGTTGCCCCACCAGCGCTGCGGCGCGGTTGGCGTTCTGGTTGATCTGGATGAGGTCGCTATAGTCGGTGTCGCCCTGATCGTGACGCAGCAGCAGCAGGTCGCAATGGCCTGAGATGGCCGTCAGCAGGTTGTTGAAATCATGCGCCACCCCGCCCGCGAGCTGTCCGATGGCCTGCATCTTCTGGCTTTGCACGAATTGCGCTTCGAGCGATTTTAGCTCGGTCGCGTCATGCAGCACCGCGATCAGCGCAGGCGCGCCATCCTCCTCGACGCGGTTGAGCGTGACCTGCACGAAAGCCTCGCGGTCGCCGCGCGTGAGCCGCAAGAACTCCGATTTCTGTACCAGACGCCCGGCGAGCGTGTCCTCGAGCCAGTCGGAGATCGAGCGCCCCAACCCCTCCATCAGCGCCGACAGATGCGCGCCCTCCACCAGTACGACGCCGATGAGCTTGAGCGCGCGCTTGTTGAAGGCCTGCACGGAGCCGTCGGGTGCGATCTTGATCATCGGGATCGGCATGTCCTGGAAAACGTGCCAATCGGGGTTCTGCGGCGCCTCGCTCGTGTCGGGCGGCGGCAGCAGGTAGATCGCGCGGCGGCCCACGCCCGCATCGGTCTGCGCCACGAGCGCCGGCCGGTTGCCGTTCGTGGTACAGACCTGCATGACCGTGCCGGGCACGATCACCTGCTCGGCAAAGACGGTGTCGAGCGATTTGCCGCGCGCGCCGATGAACTGCCGCGCGGCGTGGTTCATCGACAGGATCGCACCGCTGCGTCCGACCATGAGCATCGGCAGGATCCGGGTATCGCTCGGCATGCTGCCCGCGGTCTGGACGTTCTGCGGCTCCACGCGCCAGGCATAGCTTTCCTCGCCCACGGCATGCACGGCGAGGATGATCTGGCCGCTGTTGGCCACGATCTCCTCGCGCGCAGCACCGTGGGCCTGCGCGCGCGATTGCAGGCGGAAGAGGATCGGACCGGGATTGCTGATGCGGCCCGACAGCAGGCTCGCCAGCGTCTGCTCGCCTGCCTCGTCGCCGCCGATCTCGCCGAACATCCGCACCGCGGCGAGATTGGCGGAGAGGATCGCGCCATCGTCGCCCGCGATGAAGCTGGGCGCGCTGTCATTGCTGATGAAATGCGCCACCGACGCCGTGCTTTGCGCGCCGCCAAGGGCGTGACCCGCCCGCAGCGCAAAGAGCACCGCACAGAGCCCAAGCAGCCCGGCGCCCGCCGCGGCGATCACCAGACGTGCCTGCCCGCCCAGCATGACGAATGCCGCCGCGAGCAGCAGCGCCGCAAGACCGGCCAGCACGGCCAGCCGCTGTGGCGTGACCTGTACGAGCCGCCCGGAGAGTGTCAGATCAGTGCTGTTCAGCATGGGTTCCCTTCCACCGACGATCCGGAGGCCGGATCGAATCGTTGGTCCATCTTTGTCCCGAAGGGTTAATCGCCAATTAACCGCAAAACGGATCGCGGCGAGAACTCTCGCTTAGGTAGAATGCTTGGCCATTAATCCGCCCGCGTCAAGTGCGCAGTATAAAAACCGTCGCCCAAATCATTCACCGCAAAGGTTTTCTCCCAGGAGCAATGCCATGCAGCGTGGCGCGCGATAAAGGCGGCGACGCGCGCGCCGTTCTCCTCGGGCAGGATCGAGCAGGTGGCATAGGCAAGCGTGCCGCCGGGTGCCACGAGCATCCGTGCCGCGTCCAGGATGGCGTCCTGCGCGGCGCGTGTCGCCGCGAGGTCCTCCGGCGTGAGGCGCCATTTCGCCTCCGGGGCACGCCGCCACGCCCCGCTGCCCGAACAGGGCGCATCGACCAGCACCAGATCGAAGGGCGCGTGATCGGCCAGCTTGTCCGCCCCGAGCAGGGCAATCCCGACCCCGGCCCGTGCGGCGCGCGCGGGCAGATCGCGCATGCGGCCCGGGTCGATGTCATGGGCAAAAACACGCATGCCCCCTCTGGCCGCGAGCGCCAGCGCCTTGCCCCCGCCGCCCGCGCAATAGTCGAGCACGCGAGCAGCGAGCAGGCAGCGCATCGACGACGGCCTGGCTGCTGGCGTCTTGCAGTTCGACATGACCCTGCAGATAGGCGGGCGCGTTGCGGATGCGCCGCGCGCCTTGCGTCACGGTGAGCGCGGTCAGGCTGAGCGGGTTCGGCTGCACCTCGATCCCCGCCTCATTCAACATCAGGATCGCGCTGGAAGCATCTGTTTTCAGTGTATTTACACGCAATGTTACGGGCGCCCGCCCACAGAGCGCCTGCGCGGTCTGCAACGCCTCGTCCTCCAGCCCCGCGCTGAACCGCGCCGCGAGCCAGTCGGGCAGGTTCCAGCGCTCACTCTCGGGGATCTCTCCCTCCGGCGGCAGCGCCTCATGCTCGAACAAGGGTGCGGGCGCGTGCCCCTCGCCGGTGAAGAGTGTCGCGGGATCAATGCCTTGCAGGCGCAGCAGGCCGATCATCACGCCGCGTCCGCTCTGCGCGCCGCCGAGCCATGCCGCGCTGCGACGCTGCCGCAGACACATCATAGACGTGATCGCGGATCGCCGCGCGGTCCTTGGAACCGGCAAAGCGGTTGCTGCGCCCCCAGCGCGTCAGCACCTGCTCTGCGGGCTGACCATCGCCGATCATGTCGAGGATCTCGATGGCGGCGGCGACCCGTGCGCCGGGCGTCACCGCTCAACCCACCCTGGTAGTTCGGGGCTCTCGCGGGTGATCTGCACGTCGTGCACGTGGCTTTCCTTGAGGCCCGCGCCGGTGATCTTGACGAAGGTGCAGTTCTTGCGCATCTCGCTCCACCGTGGCGCAGCCGGTATAGCCCATCGCGGCGCGCAGGCCGCCGACCATCTGGTGCACGACCGCCGCGGCGCTGCCCTTGTAGGCGCACCTGCCCCTCGATCCCTTCCGGCACCAGCTTGTCGCTGGCCGCGTCCTTCTGGAAATAGCGGTCGGCGGAGCCGCTGGCCATGGCGCCGAGGCTGCCCATGCCGCGGTAACTCTTGAAGCTACGCCCCTGATACAGAATGACTTCTCCGGGGCTCTCATCCGTGCCCGCGATCATCGAGCCGACCATGGCGCAGGAGGCGCCCGCCGCGATCGCCTTGGCGAAATCGCCCGAGAACTTGATGCCGCCATCGGCGATCACGGGCATGTCGCCCGCCGCCGCCGCGCAATCCATGATCGCGGTCAGCTGCGGCACGCCGACGCCCGCCACCATGCGCGTCGTGCAGATCGAGCCGGGGCCGATGCCGACCTTGACCGCATCCGCCCCCGCGCCAATCAGCGCGCGCGTGGCCTCGCCGGTGGCGACGTTGCCCGCCACGACCTGCACCTCGTTGCGAGAGCGTCTTGGCCCGCTCCACCGCCAGCGCCACGCCCTCGGAATGGCCATGCGCGGTGTCGATCACGATCATGTCCACGCCCGCATCGACCAGCGCCTGCGACGCGCTCGAAGCCCGCATCGCCCGACGGTGGTGGCGGCGGCCACGCGCAGGCGGCCCAGCTCGTCCTTGCAGGCGGTGGGGTTGAGCACGGCCTGTTCGGTATCCTTGAGCGTCAGCAGGCCGGTCAGCTTGCCCTGCGCGTCGGTGACCAGCAGCTTTTCGATCCGGCGCGCCTTCATCAGGCTGATCGCCTCGTCGCGGTCGGCGGGTTCGTGCAGGATGGCGAGGTTGTCCGAGCTCATCATCAGCGTGCACGGGCGTGTCGTCGTCGGTGGCAAAGCGCATGTCGCGGTTGGTCACGATGCCCACGACGCGGCCCTGCTCGTCGACCACCGGGAAGCCCGTGACATTGTAGCGCTCCTGCAGCGCCTTGGCGTCCGCCAGCGTCTGGTCGGCGCGCAGGGTGATCGGGTTGTAGACGATCCCGCTCTCGAAGCGCTTGACGCGGCGGACCTCGCGGGCCTGCTCGTCGATGCTCAGGTTACGGTGGATCACGCCCATGCCGCCCGCCTGCGCCATGGCGATGGCCATGCGGCCTTCGGTCACGGTGTCCATGGCCGAGCTCAGCAGCGGGATGTTCAGCGCGATGGATCTGGTCACGAAGGTGCGCGTATCGGCGGTGGAGGGCAGCACCGAGGATGCGCCCGGCACCAGCAGCACATCGTCGAACGTCAGGGCCTCACGAATCTCCATCACAACCTCCAGGGGTACGGGCATCATTTGGCGGTTTGCTATTTCACGGATCGGCCGGATTGGAAAGGCCCCAAGGGCGTGCTCTTGCAATCATGCGGGCCTTGGCCAAGACTGCCCAAAAAGAGGGGGATCAGATGGCGCGACATGGCTATGAAGGCGGCAGGCTGGATCTGCCATTCGTGGGGATCGCGACCTTCGGCAAACGGCCCTATGAGCCCGACTGGGAGCGGCTCGATGCGGATGTGGCGATCCTTGGCGCACCATTCGATGCGGGCACGCAATACCGCAGCGGCGCGCGCTTTGGCCCGCGCGGGGTGCGCGAGGCGTCCACCCTGTTCAGCTTCGGCCACGCCGGGGCCTATGATCACGAGGACGACGCGACCTATCTGCCCGGTGACGTGAACATCGTCGACATGGGCGATGCGGACATCATCCATACCGACACGGAGGCCAGCCACGCCAACATCGAGGCGGGCGTGCGCGCGGCCCTCGCGGTGGCGGCCCTGCCGGTGGTGATCGGCGGCGATCATTCGGTCAACATCCCCTGCATCCGCGCCTTCGATGATCAGGAGGACATCCACATCCTGCAAATCGACGCGCATCTCGATTTCGTGGATGAGCGGCACGGGGTGCGCCACGGGCACGGCAACCCGATGCGCCGCGCCGCCGAAGCAGCCCACGTCAGCGGCCTCACGCAGGTGGGCATCCGCAACGTCAGTTCCACCGCGCAGGAAGGATACGAGCGATGCCCGCGCGATGGGCAGCGATATCATCAGCGTGCGCCAGGCGCGCAGGCTCGGCACCGACGGCGTGGTCAGCCACATCCCCGCAGGCGCGCGGGTCTATGTCACGCTCGATATCGACGCCTTCTGCCCCTCCATCGCGCCGGGCACCGGCACGCCGTCGCATGGCGGGTTCCTCTACTACGAGGTGCTCGAGCTGTTGCAGGCCGTGGCCGAGCGGCATGAGGTCGTGGGCATGGATCTGGTGGAAGTGGCGCCCGATTACGATCCCACCGGGTCCACCCAGATCCTCGCGGCGCAGATCCTGCTCAACTTCCTGGGCTTCATCTTCCACGCGAGCACGCAGATACCTGAGCCAAAGACATTGAAATGACGCAGTCGATGCCGCAGAATGACGCGCGCGAGCTTCCCTTCGCGCGCGGCGATGGGCTATGGTGCGGCAGACGCCATCGCATCTGGAAGCCCGTACATGAGCGAACGATCCCCTCGTCATCTTCACCCCGTCCGGCAAGCGCGGACGCTTTCCCGTGGGCACGCCGGTGCTCACGGCGGCACGGCAGCTGGGCGTCGATCTCGATTCCGTCTGCGGCGGGCGCGGCATCTGCTCGAAATGCCAGATCACGCCGGGCTACGGCGAGTTTTCCAAGCACGGCGTCACCGTAGAGCGCCGACGCGCTGTCGGAATGGAACAAGGTCGAGGCACGCTACGACGAGAAGCGCGGGCTGAAGAAGGGCCGCCGCCTGGGCTGTCAGGCGACCGTGCTCAAGGATGTGGTCATCGACGTGCCGGCCGAAAGCCAGGTCCACAAGCAGGTCGTGCGCAAGCGCGCGGAGGCGCGCGACGATCATGCTCAACCCCTCGACCAAGCTCTACTATGTCGAGGTGACCGAGCCCGACATGCACGACCCCTCGGGCGATCTGGAGCGGTTGCAGCATGCCCTGCGCGAGCAATGGCAGCTGGAAGACGTCACCGCCGATCTGCACATCCTGCACATCATGCAAAAGGTCCTGCGCAAGGGCGACTGGAAGGTCACTGTGGCCGTCCACCTGGGCGATCATGAGAACCGGCCGCGCATCATGCACATCTGGCCCGGCTTCTACGACGGCACGATCTACGGTGCTGGCCGTCGATCTGGGCTCGACCACCATCGC
The DNA here is from genome assembly GCA_963703195.1 of uncultured Alphaproteobacteria bacterium. Taxonomy (GTDB): domain Bacteria; phylum Pseudomonadota; class Alphaproteobacteria; order Rhodobacterales; family Rhodobacteraceae; genus Sulfitobacter. The sequence continues at coordinate 899,380 of OY969797.1, forward strand.
GGCACATCTGTGCGATCTGCAGACCGGCGAGGTCGTCGCCTCCTCCGGCGTGATGAACCCGCAGATCCGCTTCGGCGAGGACCTGATGAGCCGCGTCAGCTATTCCATGATGAACGCCAGCGGTGCCGAAGAGATGACGCAGCGCCGTGCGCGAGGGCATGAACGCGCTCTTCACGCAGACTCGCGACGGAGGCGCATGATCGACAAGCAGCTGATCGTCGATGCGGTCTTCGTCTGCAACCCGGTCATGCACCACCTCTTTCTCGGGCATCGATCCGTTCGAGCTGGGGCAGGCACCCTTTGCGCTGGCCACCTCCAACGCCATGCGCCTGCGCGCCGACGATCTCGACGCTGAACATCCATCCAAGCGCGCGGGTCTATATCCTGCCCTGCATCGCGGGCCATGTGGGCGCGGATGCCGCCGCGGTGGCCCTGTCGGAGAGCCCGCATCAGTCCGATGATCTGGTGCTGATCGTCGATGTGGGCACCAATGCGGAGATCCTGCTGGGCAACCGCGAGAAGGTGCTCGCCTGTTCCTCGCCCACCGGCCCCGCCTTTGAGGGCGCGCAGATCAGCTCCGGCCAGCGCGCCGCCCCCGGCGCGATCGAGCGGGTGGAGATCGACCCCGTCACCAAGCTGCCGCGCTTCAAGGTCATCGGCATCGGATCTGTGGTCGGACGAGGAGGGCTTTGACGCGGCGATCGCGCAGACCGGCGTGACCGGCATCTGCGGCTCGGGCATCATCGAGATGGTGGCGGAGATGCGCATGCACGGCATCGTGGACGCCCCCGGCCTGATCGGCACGGCGGAGCAGACCGGCTCGGCCGCGGTGTTTGCGGACGGGCGCACCAACAGCTATCTGGTCTATGATGGCACAGCGGACGGCGGCCCGAAGATCACGGTGACCAACCGCGACATCCGCGAGATCCAGATGGCCAAGGCCGCGCTCTATTCCGGGGCGCGCCTGCTGATGGACAAGTTCGGCGTGGACAAGGTGGACCGCGTCGTGCTCGCCGGTGCATTCGGCGCGCATATCTCGACCGAAACATGCTATGGTGCTGGGCATGATCCCCGACGCGCCCCTCGACAAGGTCACCTCCGCGGGCAATGCCGCAGGCACCGGCGCGCGCATCGCCCTGCTGAACCGCGAGGCGCGCGGCCGAGATCGAGCAGACCGTGCAGCAGATCCACAAGATCGAGACCGCGATCGAGCCGCGCTTCCAGGAGCATTTCGTGAACGCCTCCGCGATGCCCAACGCGGTGGAGCCCTTCCCGATCCTCAATTCCATCGTCACCCTGCCGACGCAGACCTTCAACACCGGCGGTGGCGGCAACGGCGAGGCCGCAGGCGGACGACGCAGGCGGCGCGGATGAGCGGCAACGCAGATCAGCGCGCATTCTGGTCCGAGACGGTCGGGCCGGACTGGGTCGCACTCCAGGGCGTGATGGATGCCTCCTTCCAGCCGGTACTGGACCTCGTTCTGGACAAGGCCGGATTGAAACCGGGACGTTCGGTTCTGGACATCGGCTGCGGTGCCGGCACCAGCACGCTGCAGGCCGCTGACAAGGTGGGCAGCGATGGCAGCGCGGTCGGGGCCGACATCTCCGACACGCTGCTGGCCCGGGCCCGCATCCTCGCCCATGACAGGGCCAACGTGGATTTCGTGCTGGCCGATGCTCAGACACATGCCTTCACGCCGCAGGCCTTCGATCACCTGATCTCCCGCTTCGGCGTGATGTTCTTTGGCGACAGCGTGCAAGCCTTTGCAAACATGGCGAAGTCCCTGCGCCCCGGCGCCACGGTCACGATGGCCTGCTGGGGCCCCGCGCCCAACAACCCGTGGTTCATGACCCCCGCCAAGGCCGCTCAATCCGTCCTCGGCCAGCCCCCCAAAGCCGACAGGACCCTGCCCGGTCCCTTCGCGTTCGAGGATCAGGCGCGCGTTGTGACCATGCTGCAAGCCGCAGGGCTGCGCGACGTGAGTGCCACCACCTGTAACCTTCTGCTGACGCCGCCGGGCGATGCTGCGGCCTTCGCCGACCAGCAGGCCGTGATCGGACCGGTCAAGGGCATCATCGACCATTTCAACGGCACCGACGCCGACCGCGCTGCCATCCGTGACCGGATCATCGAGGCTTGCGCGCCCTTTGAGACGCCTGACGGGATGCGCGTGCCCGCCGACATCAACCTCTTCGAGGCGCGCGTCTGAGCGGGCATACCGCTTGACGCCCCTGCCCCGATCCCATATCTCGACCAGCAGCGAGCGGGTATGGTGAAAAGGTATCACGGCAGCTTCCCAAGCTTTAGTTACGAGTTCGATTCTCGTTACCCGCTCCAGCATCCTCCTCATCTAGAAATGCTTCCAGTGCGCAGGCCCCGGCACCGGGTCGCGCTGTGCGGTGCCATGATAATTGCGGCCGCGCGCGTTTTGGCGGCTGGTCATTGCGTGCCGGATCAGGCTAGAAACGCCCGCGCGCGGGCGGTTGGCTTGCGTGCACCCTAGAACCACATCAAGGACATCACAGCATGACAGCATCCCGTCTCGACCGCGCCGGCCTGAGCGTTTCGACAGAGCTTGCAGAGTTCATCGAGCAGGACGCCCTGCCCGGCACCGGGGTCGAGCCCGCGGTGTTCTGGGACGGTCTGTCATCGCTCGTGCGCGACTTCACGCCGCGCAACCGTGCCCTGTTGGAAAAACGCGCGCAGCTGCAGAATGCGATCGACGAATGGCACATCGCGCGCCGCGACAAAGCACATGACGCCAAGGCCTACAAGGCGTTTTTGGAAGAGATCGGCTACCTGCTGCCTGAGGGCGATGATTTTACGATCGACACCGCAAATGTGGACCCCGAGATCGCCACCATCGCGGGCCCGCAGCTCGTGGTGCCGAGCACGAACGCACGCTTCGTGCTCAACGCCGCCAATGCCCGCTGGGGCAGCCTATATGACGGGTTCTACGGCACCAATGCCATGGGCAGCCTGCCCCCGGCGGGCGGCTACAACGACGGGCGCGGTGCGCGGGTCGTGGCACGCTCGGCTGTGTTTCTCGATGACGCCTTTCCCGTGGCCGACACCAGCCATGCGATGGCGCAGGGCTACGCGGTCAGGGATGGCGCGCTGCTGGTCGACGGCAGCCCGCTGATGCAGCCCGAGAAATTCGTGGGCTACCGCGGCGATGCGGGCGACCCGGAGGCGGTGCTGCTGCGCAACAACGGCCTGCATGTGGAGCTGGTCTTCGACCGCGCCCACCCCATCGGGTCCACCGCGCCCTCGGGTCTCGCGGATGTGCGGATGGAATCCGCGATCTCCGCCATCGTGGACATGGAGGATTCCGTGGCCTGTGTGGATGCCGAGGATAAGGTCGTGGCCTATGGCAACTGGCTCGGTCTGATGAAGGGCGATCTGCGCGAGACCTTTGAGAAAGGCGGGCGTGAGATCACCCGCGCGCTGCACGAGGACCGCCGATACACCGCGCCGCGCGGGGCGGAGATCTCGGTCAAGGGGCGCGCGCTGTTGCTGGTGCGCAATGTGGGCCACCTGATGACCAATCCCGCGATCCTCGACGCAGACGGCAACGAGATTTTCGAGGGGCTGATGGACGCGATGGTCACGACCCTCATCGCCATGCATGATCTCAAGAAGTCGGACGGGCTGCGCAACTCCACGCAAGGCTCAGTCTACGTGGTCAAGCCCAAGATGCACGGACCCGAAGAAGTGGCCTTCGCGGATGCGATCTTCACCCATGTGGAGGCGGCGCTCGGCCTGCCCGCCAACACGGTCAAGCTCGGGATCATGGACGAGGAGCGCCGCACCTCCGTCAACCTGAAGGCGTGCATCCGCGCCGCCAAGAGCCGCGTGTGCTTCATCAACACGGGCTTCCTCGACCGCACGGGCGACGAGATCCACACCTCGATGGAGGCAGGGCCCTTCAGCCGCAAGGATTTCATCAAGCGCAAGGGCTGGATCACCGCCTATGAGAACCAGAACGTCGATATCGGGCTCGAATGCGGCCTCTCGGGGCGCGCGCAGATCGGCAAGGGCATGTGGGCGGAGCCCGACAACATGTACGGCATGCTCGACGCCAAGATCGACCATCCCCGCGCGGGTGCCAACTGCGCCTGGGTGCCGAGCCCGACGGCCGCGACACTGCATGCGCTGCACTATCATACCGTCGACGTCTTCGCCGTGCAGGCCCGGCTCGCCAAGGGCGGGCGGCGCGCCTATGTCGAGGCGCTGCTGGACATTCCCGTGGCAAGCTACCGCAGATGGACCAAGGCGCAGATCCGCCGCGAGGTTGAAAACAACATCCAGGGCATCCTCGGCTATGTCGTGCGCTGGATCGACCAGGGCGTCGGTTGCTCCAAGGTTCCCGATATCAACGATGTGGGTCTGATGGAGGACCGCGCGACCTGCCGGATCTCAGCCCAGCATGTGGCCAACTGGCTGCACCACGGCGTGATCGGCGAGGAGGAGGTGCGCGAGGTCCTGCGCCAGATGGCGCAGGTGGTGGACCGCCAGAACGCGGGCGACCCGCTCTACAAGCCGATGGCGCCCGGCTTTGACGGGATCGCCTTTCGCGCGGCCAGTGATCTGGTCTTCGGCGGCACCAAGGACCCCTCCGGCTATACCGAACCCACGCTGCATGCGCGCAGGCTTGAGCTCAAGGCGGGCTGATCCCCGCCGATGCTTTCGTTCACGGCGGGCTGACACGCCCGATGCTTTCGTTCACGGCGGGCTGACACGCCCGCCGATGGCCTCCGTGAGCCGCAGTGCCGCATCCTTTACCGCGGCGCTGAACCTCTCGATCTGATCCAGCCCCACCCGCGCCGTGGGGCCGGAGACGGAGATCCCCGCTACCGCCTCGCCGTGCATGTCGAATACCGGTGCCGCGATGCAGCGCATACCAATGTTGCGCTCCTCCCCGTCGAGCGCGAAGCCGCGCGCGCGGGTGCGCTCCAGATCCGCCATCAGCGCCGCCTGTCCCGTCAGCGTATGCTCGGTGAACCGCTCGAGCGGCGCGGCTGCCAGCAGCGCCTCGACCCGCGCCACCTCCATCTGCGCCATCAGCGCCTTGCCGATGCCCGAGGCATGCAGCCGCGACAGCGTGCCGGGCGGAAAGAAGGCGCGGATGCTGGCATGGGTTTCCACCTGACTGACGAACAGCACCTGGCCCTGCTGCTCGATCCCGAGATTGGCCGTCTCGCCGGTCTGCTCCATCAAGGCGCGCATGATCGGGCGCGCGCGCTCCACCAGCGAGGTGCGCTTGAGAAACCGCGCGCCGATCACGAAGGCGCGCGCGCCGATGTGCCAGACCTGCGTGCCCGCGTCGAACTCCACCAGCCCGCGGCCCTCCAGCGTCACCAGAATGCGGTAGACGGTGGCGGGCGACTGGCCCAGATCCTCCGCCAGCGAGGACAGCGACATGCCCTGCGAGCTGCTGAGATATTCGAACACCTCCATCGCGCGGTCGAGCGATTTGATGGTGTTCTGGGCCGTCTTGTCGTCCCACGCGCGGGGGCGCCCGCGGGCCTTGCGGTCTGTCTGATTCGAGGTGTCGCGCGGATCCATGGGCGGGCCGTCCTCTATTGTGAAAATCACTTTCAACATATGAAAAACGCAATACCATGACAACACGCGATTTTTCAAACACTGCTAGATCTGAAATACATTTTCAAAAAAATGTACGGCTGCGACAATTGACCCTAGGGTATGCCCAACCCCAGTCAGGAGATCGACATGAGCTTCCAGAACCCCGTCTTCATCCCCGGCCCGACCAACATGCCCGAAGCGCTGCGCAATGCGTGCAACATGCCGACCATCGACCACCGCTCGCCGATTTTCGGCGACATCCTGCATCCGTGCATCGAAGGCGTGCGCAAGGTGCTGAAATCGAAGGCTGCGCATGTGTTCATCTTTCCCTCCACCGGCACCGGCGGCTGGGAGGTGGCGATGACCAACACCCTTTCGGCGGGCGATACGGTCCTGGCCGCGCGTAACGGGATGTTCAGCCACCGCTGGATCGACATGTGCGAGCGTCACGGGCTGGACGTGCAGATCGTCGAGACGCCATGGGGCCAAGGCCTGCCCGCGGACCGCTATGAGGAGATCCTCCGCGCCGACAAGGGCCACAAGATCAAGGTCGTGCTGGCCACGCACAACGAGACGGCGACGGGCGTGAAGAGCGACATCGCCGCGGTGCGCGCGGCGCTCGATGCGGCGGGCCATCCGGCGCTCCTGTTCGTGGACGGGGTGAGTTCCATCGCGTCGATGGATTTCCGGTTCGACCAGTGGGGTGTGGATGTCGCCGTGACCGGCAGCCAGAAGGGCTTCATGCTGCCCGCAGGCCTCGCGATCGTCGGTTTCTCCGACAAGGCGATGGCGGCGGGCAAGACCGCGACGCTGCCGCGCACCTTCTTTGACGTGAAGGACATGGAAAAGGGCTATGCCGCCAACGGCTTCCCCTACACGCCCCCGGTCGGGCTGATGAACGGGCTCAAGCTGTCGCTGGAAATGCTGCAGGCCGAGGGGCTGGAGCAGGTGTTTGCGCGCCACACCCGCATCGCCACCGGCGTGCGGCGCGCGGTGGATGCCTGGGGGCTGGAGCTTTGTGCCGTCTCCGCCGGATCTCCATTCCGATACCGTCTCCGCCGTACGTACGCCGGCGGGCTTCAATGCGACCGATATCGTGACCCGCGCGGCAAGTGTCTATGGCGTGGCCTTCGGCGTGGGCCTGGGCGAGGTGGCGGGCAAGGTGTTCCGCATCGGCCATCTGGGCAGCCTCACGGATGTGATGATGCTGAGCGGGATCGCCACCGCCGAGATGTGCATGGCCGATCTGGGCATGGACATCACGCTCGGCTCGGGCGTGGCCGCGGCACAGGAATTCTACCGCGCAAATCCCGCGCTGGTCCGGAAGGAGGCCGCGTGATGAAGGACGCAAGCCCCCTCCATATCCCCACCTTCGATGACGTAAAGGCCGCGCATCAGCGGATCATGCCGTACATCCACCGCACGCCGGTCCTCACGTCATCCTATCTCGATGCGCTCACCGGCGCGCAGCTCTTCTTCAAGTGCGAGAATTTCCAGAAAGCGGGCGCGTTCAAGGTGCGCGGTGCCTCCAACGCGGTCTTTGACCTGTCAGACGCAGAGGCCGCATGCGGCGTGTGCACCCATTCCTCCGGCAACCACGCCCTCTCGCTCAGCTATGCTGCCGGGCGGCGCGGGATCCCCTGCAACGTGGTCATGCCGCGCACCGCCCCGCAGGCCAAGAAGGACGCCGTGCGCGGCTATGGCGGGATCATCACCGAATGCGAACCCTCCACCAGCAGCCGCGAGGAGGTGTTTGCGCGGGTGCAGGAGGCGACGGGCGGCGATTTCGTGCACCCCTACAACGACCCGCGCGTGATCGCGGGACAAGGGACCTGCTCGTTTGAATTCATGGAGCAGATGCAGGCGGAGCACGGCGGCCCGGTCGACATGATGGTTGCGCCCATCGGCGGTGGGGGCATGATCTCGGGCACCTGCCTCACGCTGTCCAACATCGCCCCCGACATCCGGATCATCGCCGCGGAGCCCGAACAGGCGGATGATGCCTACCGCAGTTTCAAGGCGGGCCATATCATCGCCGATGACGCGCCCGTCACCATCGCAGACGGGCTCAAGGTGCCGCTCAAGGATCTGACCTGGCATTTCGTCTCCAACCACGTGAGCGACATCCTGACCGCCTCCGAGCAGGAGATCATCGACGCGATGAAGCTCACTTGGCAGCGCATGAAGATCGTGATCGAGCCCAGCTGCGCCGTGCCGCTGGCCACGATCCTCAAGAACAAGGACCATTTCGCCGGCAAACGTGTCGGCGTCATCATCACCGGGGGCAATGTCGATCTCGACCTGCTGCCATGGCTCACCGCATAGAAGGGATCTTGATATGAACACACATCAGAAATTTGAAGGCTATGAGGTCGGCTACGATATCCCGGCCCTGCCCGGCATGGACGAGGCCGATATCCAGACGCCCTGCCTCATGCTCGATCTCGACGCGCTGGAGCGCAACATCAAGAAGATGGGCGATTTCGCCAAGGCCGCCGGCATGCGCCACCGCAGCCACGGCAAGATGCATAAATCCGTCGATGTGCAGAAGCTGCAGGAAAGCCTCGGCGGGGCCTGCGGCGTGTGCTGCCAGAAGGTTTCAGAGGCGGAAGTCTTCGCGCGCGGCGGGATCAAGGACGTGCTGGTCTCCAATCAGGTGACGGCGCCGCAGAAGATCGACCGCCTTGCCCGTATCCCCAAGCTCGGCGCGCGGGCGATCTGCTGCGTCGATGACCCTGCGAATGTGGCGGATCTGTCCGAAGCGGCTGTCCGGCACGGCACCCAGATCGAGTGTCTGGTGGAGATCGACTGCGGCGCGGGCCGCTGTGGCGTGACCACGACACCGCAGGTGGTCGCCCTCGCCAAGGCCATAGATGCCGCCGAGGGTCTGAAGTTTGCGGGCATCCAGGCCTATCAGGGCGCGATGCAGCACCTCGACAGCTTCGAGGAGCGCAAGGGCAAGACGCAGATCGCCATCGACATGGTCAAGGATGCGGTCGCGGCGCTCAAGGCCGAGGGGCTGGAATGCGATATCGTCGGCGGCGGCGGCACCGGCAGCTACTATTTCGAGAGCGCCTCGGGCGTGTTCAACGAGTTGCAGTGCGGCTCCTATGCCTTCATGGATGCCGACTATGGCCGCATCCTCGACAAGGACGGCAACCGCATCGATGAGGGCGAATGGGAGAACGCGCTGTTCCTGCTGACCACGGTGATGAGCCACGCCAAGCCGGACAAGGCCATCGTCGATGCCGGGCTCAAGGCCCAGTCGGTGGACAGCGGGCTGCCGTTCATCTACGGGCGCACGGACGTCAAATACGTCAAATGCTCGGATGAGCATGGCGTGGTCGCGGATCCGGACGGCGTGCTCAAAGTCAACGACCGGCTCAAGCTGGTGCCGGGGCACTGCGACCCGACTTGCAATGTCCATGACTGGTACGTCGGCGTGCGCGGCGGCAAGGTCGAGACGGTCTGGCCCGTCTCCGCGCGTGGCAAAGCCTACTGACGCGCGGCCTGCGCAAGTTCCCCCGCTTGCGCAGGCGACCTCAATACAAAGGAATACCCCCCATGCTGATCGTCCCCGAGCGCGAAATCGCCAATCTGATGACGCGCGCGGCCGCCTTCGATGCCGTCGAAGGCGTCTTCGCCGCCATGGCCTCCCGCGATGCCTATAACTTCCCCGTCATCCGCGAGGCCATCGGCCATGAGGATGCGCTCTATGGCTTCAAGGGCGGGTTTGACCGCGCGGGCATGGCACTGGGGCTCAAGGCGGGCGGCTACTGGCCAAACAACATGGAAAAGCACGGGCAGATCAATCACCAGTCCACGGTGTTCCTGTTCGATCCGGACACCGGTAAGGTGCGCGCGATGGTGGGCGGCAACCTGCTGACGGCGCTGCGCACGGCTGCTGCCTCCTCGGTTTCGATCAAGCATCTGGCGCGGCAGGATGCCCGCGTGATGGGCATGATCGGCGCCGGCCATCAGGCGACGTTCCAGTTGCGCGCCGCCCTCGAGCAGCGCGCCTTCGAGAAGGTCATCGGCTGGAACTATCACCCCGAAATGCTGCCCAACATCGAGAAGGTCGCGCATGAGGCAGGTATCCCATTCGAAGCGGTGCCGCTGGAGCGGATGACGGAGGCGGATGTGGTCATCTCCATCACCTCCGCCTTCGCGCCGAGCGTCATGCAGGGCCACATCGGCCCCGGCACGCATATCGCCTGCATGGGCACCGACACGAAGGGCAAGCAGGAGGTCGAGGCCGCCTTGCTGGCGCGTGCGACCGTGTTTACCGACGAGGTCGCGCAGTCCATCTCCATCGGCGAGGCGCAGCACGCGGTAAGCGCAGGGCTGATCGCGCAGCATGACGTGCACGAGCTTGGCGCTGTGATCAACGGCACCCATCCGGGGCGTACCTCCGCGGAGGAGATCACGCTCTTCGACGGGACCGGCGTAGGGCTTCAGGATCTCGCCGTCGCCGCCCGCGTGGTCGAGCTCGCCGTGGCGCAGGGCGTCGCGATCGAGGTGGATTTCTAGCGCCGCAATCGCCTGTTCCAGCGGGCCGCGAAACCCGATATGGCAGGGCGAGCCACGCCTTCGGAGCTGAGTTATGCGCATCATTATCAACGGATTCGGCCGCATCGGGCGCACCATCCTGCGCCAGATCCTTACCTCGCCCGCCCATGCAGACATCGAGGTGGCGTTGATCAACGACATCGCCCCGCTCGGGACCTGCGCCTATCTCTTTCGCTATGACAGCACCTTCGGCCCGCTGCCGATGGAGGTGCGCGAAGAGCCCGGCGCGCTCAATGTGGGCGGGCGGCGCATCGCCTTCAGCCACCACAGCAACCTGCACGCGCAGGATATGCCGCCGGCCGATCTGGTGCTGGAGTGCACCGGCAAGCTTGCCAGCCGTGAGATGGCCGAACAGGGTCTGCGCGCGGGCGCCCGGGCGGTGCTGATCTCGGGCCCCTCGCCCCATGCCGAGCAAACCGTGGTGCTGGGCGCGAACGAGCAGCAGATCGGCGATGCGCGGATCCTGTCCAACGCATCCTGCACGACCAATGCCATCGCCCCCCTGCTGCGCGCGCTCGACGCGATGCTGGGGATCGCGCATGCGCATGTCACCACGGTCCATTGCTACACCGCCAGCCAGCCTCTGGTCGATGCGCCGCGCGGTGATCTGGCGCGCAGCCGTGCGGGCGCCGAATCCATGGTGCCCACCACCACCTCCGCCGCGGCAGAGTTGATGAAGGTGCTGCCGGACCTCGGCGCGCGCACCAGCGTGGCCGCCCTGCGGGTGCCCACGCTCAGCGTGTCGGCCATCGACGCCACCCTACAGCTCAGCGCCCCGCTCACACGCGATGCCGCGGCGGTCTTGCGCGATCTGGCGGCGGGATCGGCGGTGATCGGCGCGACACAGGATCCTTGCGTGTCGCGCGACATGCGCGGGCGGGCAGAATCGCTGATCCTCGCCCTCCCCGAGACCCAGAGCATCAACCCCTCCCAGCTGCGCATCTTCGGATGGTATGACAACGAATGGGGATTTTCCGCGCGCATGATCGACATGGCGCGCCTGCTGCATGCGCGCGGGGGGTGATCCCCTTTGCAGGCCGGTCCGCTTCGTGCCTATATGCGGCAGGCGACAGGAGACGCGGATGACCGGATACCTTACCACCCATGTACTCGACACCGCGCGCGGCTGCCCTGCCGCGGGCCTCCAGATCGCGCTCTACCGGATCGAGGGCGAGGTGCGGACCCACCTGTCGACGCTCACCACCAACGCCGACGGACGCACCGACAGCCATATCCTGCCCGCGGAGGTGTTCGAGACCGGGGTTTACGAGCTTGTCTTCCATGCCGGCGCCTATCTCGATGCGGCAGGAACCCCGCCCGAGAGCCCGCGCTTTCTCGATGTGATCCCGATCCGCTTCGGCATGTCGGAGCCTTCGCATTACCACGTGCCGCTGTTGCTGTCGCCTTTCGGCTATTCCACCTATCGCGGCAGCTGAGGCGGGCGCCTTGACGACACCCAGCGGCAAAGGAGCCCGCCCATGACCGACATCGCCATCCTGTGGGACTGGTTCGCCTTCGCCGTGCGCTGGCTGCATGTGATCACCGCGATGGCGTGGATCGGGGCGTCGTTCTTCTTTATCGCGCTCGATCTGGGGCTGCGAAAGGCGGCGCATGCGCCCCAAGGCGTGCATGGCGAGGAATGGCAGGTCCACGGCGGCGGCTTCTACCACATCCAGAAATACATGGTCGCACCGGAGCATATGCCCGAGCATCTGATCTGGCACAAATGGCAAAGCTACATGACTTGGGTTTCGGGCGCGGCCCTGCTGATGGTGGTCTACTGGGTCGGCGGCGAGCTTTACCTGCTGGACCCGACCAAGGCGGATCTGAGCCTATGGCAAGGCATCGTGATTTCCGCAGGCTCGCTCACCATCGGGTGGATCGCCTACGACTTCATGTGCAAATCGAAGTTAGGAGAGCATTCTACCGCGTTGATGCTGCTTATCTTTGTCCTGCTGGCGGTCATGGCATGGGGGTATGATCAGATCTTCACGGGCCGCGCCGCGCTGCTGCATCTGGGCGCGTTTACCGCGACCATCATGACCGGCAACGTGTTTTTCCAGATCATGCCGAACCAGCGCATCGTGGTCGCCGACCTCAAGGCCGGGCGCAGGCCCGATCCCAAATACGGCCAGATCGCCAAGCTGCGCTCGACCCACAACAACTACCTCACCCTGCCGGTGGTGTTCCTGATGCTGTCCAATCACTACCCGCTGGCCTTCGCCACCGAATACAGCTGGATCATCGCGAGCCTGATCTTCCTCACCGGGGTCACCATCCGGCATTACTTCAACACCCTGCACGCCACCGGGGCCGGGCCGCACTGGACCTGGGCCGTCACCGTGATCCTGATGCTCGTGATCGCATGGCTGTCGACCGTGCGCGGACCCGACAGCTATGAGACCGCGCAGAACCGCGATCTGACACCCTATGAGGCGCGATACGCCGCCGCCGACGGGTTCGAGGCGGCCTACGACGTGGTGCTGGGCAATTGCTCCATGTGTCACGCGCGCGATCCTGCGTGGCAGGGCATGTATTGGCCGCCCAAGGGCGTCGTGCTGGAGACGCCGTCCGACGTCGCGCGGCATGCCGAACAGATCTACCTTCAGGCGGGGGTGAGCCACGCGATGCCGCCGCCCGCCGCGATCGCCACCATGACGCCGCAGAGCCGTGGCGCGATCGTCGCATGGGTAAGGGCCGCGCGGGCGGACTGAGCGCTGCTGCGCCGCTTAGATGATCTCATCCTCGTCGAAGAGAGCCGCCTCTTCGAGCTGTGTCGCGAGATCCCCCACCGCTGCCTCCGCCACGTCCTGCGACCGGACGGCGGCGATGTGGAAGAGCGCGTCGCCTTCATGCACGACGGGCATCACCGCACGGCCGACGATGATGCCGCCATGATGCGCGCTCACCTCGACCTCCCGGTCGCCGAACGGGTCGGAGATCGCCGCGACCACATCGCCCGCGCGCACCACGTCGCCTTCCGCCTTGTACATCCGCAACAGCCCGCCCGCAGGCGCGCGCAGCCAGTGGCTGTCGCTACACAGCAGTGATTTGGCCTTGGGTGCCGCGATGCCCGCGGAGGGCAGCATCTCCACCCCCTTGAGCACGCGCAGGATGCCCGCGACGCCCGCGCGCACCGACATCTCGTCAAAGCGCATCCCCTCGCCCGCCTCGTAGAGCAGCACGTCCACCCCGGCCTTCTTGGCCTCCTGACGCAGGCTGCCGTCGCGCAGCGCACTGGTGAGGATCACCGGCGCGCCGAACATCTGGGCCAGCCGCATCGTGATCTTGTTGTTGGCCGAGACGCGCACCTGCGGCAGGTTCATGCGGTGGATCGCCGCCGAATGCAGGTCGATCCCGAGGCTGCAGCGCTTCACGATTTCCTGCAGGAAGATATGCGCGAGCCGCGACGCCAGCGAGCCGTTGGGCGAGCCCGGAAAGCAGCGGTTGAGATCGCGCCGGTCGGGCAGATAGCGAGAATGGTTGAGAAAGCCGAAGGTATTGACGATCGGCACCACGATAAGGGTGCCGCGCAATGATTTGAGCGTCCCGCGGCGCAGCAGGCGGCGCACGATCTCCACCCCGATCACCTCGTCGCCGTGGATGCCCGCGCTCACGAAAACAGTGGGCCCCGCGCGGCGCCCGTGGATCACATGCGCCGAAAGCGTGACGGGGGTGTGATCCGAGAGTGTGCTCACCGGCAGGTTCACGGTGCGCCTGCTGCCCGCCTCGACGGTCTGGCCGCCAATCTCGAAGGCCGCGCGTCCGCTCATCCCTTGCCCTTGGTCTTGGTGGCACCCGGTTTGGCGTTCTTCTCGATATGGTCGATGATCTTATCCGCGATATCGAGGCCGGTGGCATTTTCCACCCCTTCGAGCCCCGGCGATGAATTGACCTCCATCACCACCGGCCCATGGTTGGAGCGCAGCATGTCCACACCGCAGACATTGAGGCCCATGGCCTTGGCCGCGCGGATCGCGGTGGAGCGTTCCTCCGGCGAGAGCTTGATCACTTCGGCAGAGCCGCCGCGGTGCAGGTTGGAGCGGAATTCGCCCTTGGCGCCGGTGCGTTTCATCGCCGCGACCACCCTGCCGCCGACCACGATGGCGCGGATGTCGGTGCCGCCCGCTTCCTTGATGAATTCCTGCAGCAGGATGTTCACACCTGCCCCGCGAAACGCCTCCACCACCGATTTGGCGGAGCGTTCGGTGTCGGCAAGCACCACGCCGATGCCCTGCGTGCCCTCCAGCAGCTTGATGACGACCGGCGCGCCGCCTGCGAGCTTGATCACCTCGTCGGTCTGCTTGGGGTCATGGGCGAAGGTCGTCACCGGCAGGCCGATGCCGTCGCGCGCCAGCAGCTGCATCGAGCGCAGCTTGTCGCGCGACCGGCCGATGGCGACGCTTTCATTGAGCGGGTAGACACCCTGCATCTCGAATTGCCGCAGCACGGCCATCCCGTAGAAGGTGATCGAGGCGCCGATGCGGGGGATGACGGCGTCATATCCTTCCAGCTTCTCGCCGTTGTAGTAGATCTCGGGCCGGCGCGACGCGATGTTCATGTAGCAGCGCAGCGTGTTGACGATGTGCAGCTCGTGTCCCCGCGCCTCTGCCGCGGCCTTCAGGCGCTGGTGCGTATAGAGGTTGGGGTTGCGGGCGAGCATGGCGATTTTCATGGGATTACCTTTCGAAGTTCGGTTTGGTGCTGACCAGGTAGGAATGGCTGGGATCCACCGCGATGTTGCGGTTGCGCAATGCGCGGCGCCCCAGGATGAGCGGAAAGCGCATTTGCCCACGGTCGGTCAGCGATATGTCGATGAGCCAGCGGCGGCGCGCCAGCACCATGGGGGTGCTGATCACGATCCGCGTCTCAGGCGTGCCGGAGGTGTTGGTGATCGCGCGCTTGGTATGGACCGGCGCTTCGACCATCCGCGCGGGCGTGTCCCCGACCCGTGGCGCCTCGAAGCGTACCCATTTCGCATCGTCCTTGTAGAACGTCTCAATCCGCTCGGCGTGCAATGCCGTGGTCTTGGCGCCCGTGTCCACCTTGACGGCGAAATCATGCAGGCCGAGATCGGGCAGGCTGATGCATTCATGCCAGCCGATAATCATGAAGGGACGCGGGCTGCGGCGGGCGGTCATGGCGGGATTCCGTTATCTGAAGGTGGCTGCAATGTGCTCTATCGGGCGGGGAGATACCAGCCGCCGCACCGCCGCGCCATGCCCCTCTTTCCATTGCGCGCCGGTGGTGCGAAAACGGCACCATGTCACGCAAGACCCTCAACGCGGCCAATCTCGCGGCTCTCGGGCCGGACCGCCTCGCCGCCCTGCTGATGGAGGTGAGCACCGGCAGCGCCGCAATCAAGCGCCGCCTGCGGCTGGAGCTGATCCATAATGTCGGCCCGCTCGAGCTGGCCCATGAGGTGCGCAAGCGTATCGCCTCGATCCGCCGCGCCAAGAGCCATGTCGGCTGGCGCAAGCGCCGCGCGCTGGTGGCGGATTTGAAGACGCAGGCGCGGATGATCACCGAAAAGATCGCACCGGATGCGCCGGGCGAGGCCATGACGCTGGCATGGGAGTTCATGGGGCTGGGCGCGTCCGTGCTCGCACGGGTGGAGGACAGCCGCGGCGAGGTCGGCGCGGTTTTTGCCGGGGTGCTCGGCGCTCTGGGCGCCATCGCCGCGCAGGCGCAGGCGGAGCCGCGCGCGCTTGCGGCCACGCTCTGGGAGGCGCTGCACGAGGACCGCGACGGGCTGTTCGACGCGGGCATCCCGCAGCTTGCCCCTGCGTTGGGCGACGCGGGGCTCGCCCATCTCAAGACGTTGATCGAAGCCTATGCCGATCTGCCGCCGGAGCGGCGCGCAGGCCACGCCGCGCAGCACAGGGCGCAGCAGGTGCGGCACTGGTTGCAGCAGATCGCCACGGCGCAAAACGACACCAACGCCTATCTCGCGCAGTTCACACAAGGGGAGCTCGCGCGGCCGCAGACGGCGGCGCAGGCGGCGGGATTGCTGCTGGACGCAGGCCGCGCGGAGGAGGCGCTTGCCTTGCTGGAACGTGCGACGGACGGCGCCCGGCCTGCGGCGTGGGATGCGGCCAATATCGCCTGCCTGCTGGCGCTGGGGCGCGGGCCTGAGGCGCAGGCGCACCGCTGGGCGTGTTTCACCGAGACATTGGCGCCGCAGATGTTGCGCGATCATCTGGCCGCCCTGCCCGATTTCGAGGATATCGAGGCCGAGGACGCCGCCAAGACCCTTGCGCTGGCGCACCCCGATCTTGCCGCCGCGCTGCGGTTCTTCCTCGCGTGGCCGGACCTGCATGGCGCGGCGCGGCTGGTCGAGGAGCGGCGCGCGCAGATCGACGGGCGCGACAAGGCCCTGCTCGGCGCCGCGGCGGAGCGCTTGCGCGCACGCCATCCGCGCGCCGCGGTGCTGCTGTGGCGCCGGATCATCGAACAGACGCTGTTTGACGGGCGCAGTGCCGCCTACCCCGCCGCCGCGGATCACCTGATGGACTGTGCCGCCGCCGATCTCGAAATCACGGATTATGGCCCGCTGATGCCGCACGGCCCCTATCTGGAGGCGCTGCGGCAGCGCTACGCGCGCAAGGCGGCCTTCTGGGCGCGGCTGCCCTGAGGGCGCGCGCGGCAATCCGCCAGTTTGCATGAATTGCCCGCATATTGCGCTGTTTCCGGGCCCTTTCCCTGCTATGATCTGCACGCGTAACGGAGGACCCGCCGCATGCGATTTGACCCTCAACTGGCAGAGATCCGATTTGGCTGCGGCCTGTCGCCGGTGATCGCACCCGCAGGCTCCGCCCAAGCGATGCTGGCGAGTTTTTCCGCCCCCGATACGATCGCCGCGCGGTTTCCCATCGAGAGTTTCGAGACCTTCGCGGAGCGCGTGGGTCAGGGGCTGGCGCTGGGCAAGCTGCGCCGCGAGAACCGCGGCAGCCCCGAAGCGCTCGCCGCCGTGAAGGCGCGCCGCGTGCTCAACCAGGAGGCGCGCATCGCGCAGGCGGGCTGGATGTGCCAGCACCTCAACCGCTGGGTCTGGACGCAAGCGCCGCTGCGCGAGCGGCTGACGGCGTTCTGGGCCGATCATTTCACCGCCACCGGCAAGGCGGGCATCGTGCGCCGCGCCGCCTCACCCTATGTCGAGAGCGCCATTCGCCCCAACATCACCGCGCGGTTCGAGGATCTGTTGATCGCGGCGGTGCTGCATCCGCTGATGATCCACTATCTGGACCAGGACCGCTCAATCGGGCCCAACTCCCGGCGCGCGCTCAAAGGGGGCAAGCTCAGCGGTCTCAACGAAAACCTTGCGCGCGAAGTGATGGAGCTGCACACGCTCGGTGTCGGTGGCCCCTATACCCAAGGCGATGTGACCGAGCTTGCCGAACTTCTGACCGGTGTCAGCATTCAGGATCCGATGCGGCTCAAGTTCCGCAGGGATACGGCGGAGCCGGGTGCGGAGACGGTTCTGGGCGTGCGGTACGGCGGTGACGAGAACCCCCATATCCGCGATGTGAAGGCGGTGCTGCGCGATCTTGCGCACCACCCGGCCACGGCACGCCACATCGCGCGAAAGCTTGCGGTGCATTTCACCGCAGATGTGCCCGATCCGGTGCTGGTGGCGACGCTGGAGGCGCGGTTCGTGGACACCGGCGGCGATCTGGGCGCGGTCACGGCGGCTCTGCTCGGCCATCCCGCCGCCTGGACGCTGCCGCGCGGCAATGTGAAGTCGGGGTTTCAGTACATCGGCTCCGCCCTGCGCGCGATGGCGCTGCCTGCGGATGTGCTCGCCGCCCTGCCCGAGAAGCGCGCGCGCGCCCTGCTGATCGGCCCGCTGCGCGAGATGGGGCACGCTTGGGAGAAGCCCGACGGCCCCGATGGCCTGCCCGAAGAGGACGCGGTCTGGATCTCGCCGCAGGGGATCGCCGCGCGCCTGCAATGGGCGATCACGGTGCCGCAACTGCTGGCGGGTGCGCTGCCGGACCCGCGCACCTTCGTTGAGACGACGCTGGGCGGGTTCGCCACGCCAGCCACCCGTTTCGCCGCCGATGCCGCCGAAAGCCGTGCGGATGGTGTGGGCCTCGTTCTGGCCTCCCCCGCCTTTCAAAGGACGTAGACCATGGCCGACCCCCTCAACCGCCGCGCCTTCCTCGCCCGCTCAGCACTCATCGGCTGCTCGCTCGCCGCGAGCCCGCTCGTCACCCCGATGAGCTTTGCCGCCGCACCGGGGGAAAACCGGCTGGTGGTCATCCTGCTGCGCGGGGCGATGGACGGGCTCGATG
Organism: uncultured Alphaproteobacteria bacterium; assembly: GCA_963703195.1. Taxonomy (GTDB): domain Bacteria; phylum Pseudomonadota; class Alphaproteobacteria; order Rhodobacterales; family Rhodobacteraceae; genus Sulfitobacter. The sequence continues at coordinate 917,833 of OY969797.1, forward strand.
TGCTGCGCCCCTACGGCGATCCGGCCTATGCCGCCCTGCGCGGCGATGCGGGGCTGGGCGATCCCGAAGGGGCTGTCGATCTCGACGGGTATTTCGCGCTGCATCCCGCGCTGCGGCCGCTGATGCCGCTGTGGCACAGCGGTCAGCTCGGCTTTGCCCATGCCGTTTCCACCCCCTACCGCGACAAGCGCAGCCATTTCGACGGGCAGGACCTGCTGGAGGCGGGGCTCGCGGAGGGGGATGCTGCGAATGCGCGCGACGGCTGGCTCAACCGCGTGTTGCAGCATTGGCCGGACGCGCATGCGCAGACGGCCTATGCCATCGGCCACGACACCGCGCGCCTGTTGAGTGGGGACGCGCCGGTGCAGCGCTGGTCGCCGCAGTCCGACCTCGTGTTGAGCCCGCAGGCGATCACGCTGGCCCGGCTGGTGATGCAGGAGGATCCGCTCTTCGAGGCGGCGTTCGCGCAGGCCTTCGCGATCTCGGACAATGATGGCGACCGGGTGGCGATGCAGCCCGGATCGCAAGCCATGACGCAGATGACCGGCGGCGGAGAGCGGATGCCGCGCGGCACCAGCCTCGAGGCGGGCATCGCGGAGTTCGCGGGCAAGCGCCTGCGCGAGGAGGCGCGCATCGCTTCCTTCTCCATCAACGGCTGGGACACGCATCACGCGCAGGACCGCAGCCTGCCCCGCGCGCTGGACCGGCTCGCGGACGCGATCCTGACCCTGCAGGAGACGGTGCGCGGCCCGGTCTGGAACAAGACGACCGTGGTGGCGGTGACCGAATTCGGCCGCACCGCGCGGCGCAATGGTGCGGGCGGTACGGATCATGGCACCGGCGGACTGATGGTGCTGGCGGGCGGCGCGCTGCGCGGCGGGCGCGTCATGGGCGACTGGCCGGGCCTTGCGGAAGCGCAGCTATACGACCGCCGCGACCTGTTGCCGACCCGCGATCTGCGCGCCTACCTCGGCTGGCTGCTGCACAGCCAGTTCGGCCTGCCGTCCTCCACGTTGGAAAGCACGATCTTTCCTGGTCTCGATCTGGGCGCCGCGCCGGAGATGATCCGGGGGTGACGCGGGCGTGATCCGCGGGCGCGCGGCCTCATGGGGTTGCGGATGCAAGAAGGGCCGCCCGCTGGGGGCAGCCCTTCTTGGTACTTGATATCAGGCTTGGTTCAGCCGACCAGTTCGAGGCCGGAGAAGAAATAGGCGATCTCGATCGCAGCCGTCTCGGGCGCGTCAGAGCCGTGGACGGAGTTCTCGCCCACTGATTGCGCGAATTCGGCGCGGATGGTGCCTGCCTCTGCATCGGCAGGGTTTGTCGCACCCATCACTTCGCGGTTCTTCGCGATGGCGTCCTCGCCCTCGAGCACCTGTGCGACGATCGGCGCGGAGGCCATGAATTCGCACAGCTCGTCATAGAAGGGACGCTCGGCGTGGACCTTGTAGAACTCACCGGCCTGCGCCTTGGTGAGGTGGATGCGCTTGGAGGCGACCACGCGCAGGCCTGCATCCTCGAATTTTTTGACGATTGCGCCGGTGAGGTTGCGCTTGGTTGCATCTGGTTTGATGATCGAGAATGTACGCTCAAGGGCCATGTGGTATCTCCTGTGGGGTGTTGATTTGGCCGCTCCCTAACATGGGCCCCGCGTGGTGAAAAGCGGCGATTGACGCGAGCGCCCACATCGGTCACACCGCGCGCATGCTACGTATATCCCAGATCAATTACTCCGTCGAAGGGCGCCCTCTGTTCGAGGAGGCGACCGCCGTGATCCCTGATGGGCACAAGGTGGGCCTCGTGGGCCGCAACGGGGCCGGCAAGACGACGCTGTTCCGCATCATACGCGGCGAGCTGGGGCTCGACGCGGGCGAGATCACCCTGCCCTCGCGCGCCAAGATCGGCGGCGTGGCGCAGGAGGTGCCCTCCTCGGAGGTCTCGCTCATCGACACGGTGCTGGCGGCGGATGTCGAGCGTGCAAGCCTGATGGCGGAGGCCGAAACGGCAAAGGAGCCTGCGCGCATCGCCGACATTCAGGCGCGGCTCGCCGATATCGACGCATGGAGTGCCGAAGGGCGCGCGGCGAGCATTCTCAAGGGTCTGGGCTTTGACGATCACGACCAGCAGCAGCCCTGTTCGGCCTATTCGGGTGGCTGGCGCATGCGGGTCGCACTGGCAGGCGTGCTCTTTGCCCAACCCGACCTGTTGCTGCTCGACGAGCCGACGAACTATCTCGATCTCGAAGGCGCGCTCTGGCTTGAGAACTACCTCTCGAAATACCCCCATACGGTGATCATCATCAGCCACGACCGGGGTCTGCTGAACCGTGCCGTGGGCGGGATCCTGCACCTCGAGGACCGCAAGCTCACGTATTATCAGGGCAACTACGACCAGTTCGCGAAGATGCGCGCGGAAAAGCGGGCGCAGCTCTCGGCGGCGGCCAAGAAGCAGCAGGCGCACAAGGCGCATATGCAGGCCTTCGTGGACCGCTTCAAGGCGAAGGCCTCCAAGGCCAAGCAGGCGCAGAGCCGGATGAAGATGATCGAGAAGATGGTCACCATCACGCCGCCCGAGGAAGCCGCGCGCAAGGTGTTCACCTTTCCGCAACCAGACGAGCTGAGCGCCGCCCATCATCTCCATCGAGGGCGGATCGACCGGCTATACCGAAGGCCAGCCGGTCCTGAGCCGCCTCAACCTGCGCATCGATCAGGACGACCGCATCGCCCTGCTGGGCCGTAACGGTCAGGGCAAATCCACCCTGTCCAAGCTCCTGTCGCAACCGGCTGGTGCTCTTCGAGGGCCGCGCGGTCAATTCCAACAAGCTGCGCATCGGCTTCTTCGCCCAGCACCAGGTCGATGAGCTGCATGTCGAGGAAACACCGCTGCAGCATCATGATCAGCGCGCGCCCCGGCGTGATGCAGAGCAAGCTGCGCGCGCAACTGGCGGGTTTCGGGCTGGGCCCCGATCAGGCCGATACCGCCGTGGGGCGCCTTTCGGGCGGGCAGAAGGCGCGGCTGTCACTGCTGCTCGCGACACTTGATGCGCCGCATCTGCTGATCCTCGACGAGCCGACGAACCATCTCGACATCGAGAGCCGCGAGGCGCTGGTCGAGGCGCTGACGCGCTACCGCGGCGCGGTCATCCTGGTGAGCCATGACATGCATCTGCTGTCGATGGTGGCCGACAGGCTCTGGCTCGTCTCCGACGGGACGGTGAAGCCCTACGACGACGATCTGGAGGCCTACCGCAAGATGCTGCTGACGGTCGAGAAACCGGTGAGCAAGAACGCGCGCCCCAAGGTCGAGGCCCCCAAGGAGAAGCGCGCGAGCCGCGAGGATATCATCGCACTGCGCACCGAAGTCCGCACGGCGGAGGCGCGCGTCGCCAAGATCAACGAGATGCGCGACAAACTCGCCAAGAAGCTCGCCGACCCCGCGCTCTATGAGAAGGACAAGGTGGGCGAGCTCGAGGTCTGGAACCGCAAGTACGCGGAGGTGATGGGCGCGCTGGAGCGGGCCGAGGGCATCTGGATGGACGTGGCGTCCAGGCTCGAGAAGGCCCAGGCGTGATCCTCGATACGGCCTATATGATCACCGCGTTCGTGACGCTGCTGGTGGTGATCGACCCGGTGGCGATCGTGCCGATCTTCCTCGCCCTCACCCCCGGCGAGACGCCCGCGCGCCGCGCGCGCATCGCGCTGCGGGCGGTTCTGGTGGCGGGGCTTGTGCTGGCGCTGTTTGCGTTCTTCGGCAAGGCGGTGCTGGGGTTCATCGGCATATCGATGCCCGCGTTTCGCGTGGCGGGCGGTGTGCTGTTGTTTCTGACCGCCCTCGACATGCTGTTCGAGCGGCGCACGAAACGCCGTGAGGACAGCTCCGAGGTGGAAGCGGATCATCACAATGACCCATCCGCTTTTCCCATCGCCATTCCGCTGATCGCGGGACCGGGGGCGATTGCATCCGTGATCCTGCTGGTGGGCGAGAAGCCGGGCGGCGAAGGGTTGGTGGCCGTTCTGGGCATCACGGCGGTGATCCTGCTGATTATGTACGTCATGCTGCGCCTGAGCAGCGTGATGGAGCGCGCGATGGGCAAGGTCGCCATCAATGTGACGACCCGCGTGCTCGGCATGCTGCTCGCGGCCCTGTCGGTGCAGTTCGTGCTCGACGGTCTGGCGGAATTCGGTTTCGTCACCGCGCTTGGATAGGCCCGCAGGCTGCCTATATTAGGGGCAGCAAAGGAGCCGCCGATGACCGCCGACATGACCGCCAGCCTGATCTACCTCGTGCTTCTCGCCTGTGCCGTGGGCGGGTGGTTCTTCGCCTCCGGGCGCGAGAGCCTCGGCAAGACGGCGCAGATGGCGGCGATCTGGGGCTTCATCTTTCTGGGCGTGGTCGCGGCCTATGGGCTCTGGAGCGATGTGCAGCGGCAGACCGTGGGCGGCCAGATGCTGCAACTCGGCGAAGGCCAGATCACGGTGCCGCGACAGGCGGACGGTCACTACTACCTCACGCTGGCGCTCAACGGCGAAAACATCCGCTTTGTGGTGGATACCGGTGCGACCGATCTGGTGCTGAGCCGCCGCGACGCGGAGCGCGCAGGGCTGGCACCCGACACGCTCAATTTCATCGGCATTGCCAATACCGCCAACGGACAGGTGCGCACGGCGCCGGTGCGCATCGACACGGTGCGGCTGGGCGATATCACCGACACCAATGTGCGCGCGTCCGTCAACGGCGGCGAGATGGCGGGCTCCCTGCTCGGCATGGGCTATCTGGAGAAATGGGGCCGGATCGAGATTTCGGGCGGCGAGTTGCGGCTCACCCGCTAGGTTGCAGCACTGCCGGAGCATTTTTTCGCTCACCCGGCCAAAGCGCATGACAACCTGCGACTTTTCGCCTATTCTGTCGCCAAGCTGGACAATACCGGCACATGGCAGTGACATAAATTACAGGCAGATACATGAAACAGATGAGATATTCGCGCCGTGCCTTCGGGCTGGGCGCAGCGGCGAGCACGGTTGCACTGGCCGCATGTGGCAATGGCGTGGGCTCCACCGGGGCCGGTACGATCGACGCGCGCGTCGATGCCACGCTGAGCGAGATGTACCGCAGCTATCCCAACACGCGTACGCTGGCGGAAAAGGCCAACGGCATGCTGGTGATGCCTTTGGTGACCGAGGCGGGGCTCGGGCTTCGGCGGTGCCTATGGGCGCGGTGCGCTGCGCGTGGGCGGTGTGTCGGTCGATTACTACTCCGTGACCAAGGCCACGGGCGGTCTGCAGATCGGTGCGCAGCAGTCCGCACATGTGCTCTTCTTCATGACGAATGATGCGCTCATGAGCTTCCGCCGCTCGCCCGGCTGGGCTGCGGGCGCGAATGTGGAATATGTCATCTCAGACCGGGGCGACAGCGTCAGTGCCGACACCAACACCGTGCTCTCGCCGGTGCTTGCGGTCGTCTTCGGCCGCGCGGGACTGCGGGTCGGCGCCACGCTCGAAGGCAGCAAATACACCCGCATCATTCCCTGACGGATCTTGCAGCGCCGCATCAAGAAGGCGCTGCAAGTCACTGCATTGATTACGAGAACTTGCGCAACCGCTCGATCAGGCTCGATGTGTCCCAGCGTCCGCCGCCCATGGATTGCACCTCCTTGTAGAACTGATCGACGAGGGCGGTGACAGGCAGGCTCGCGCCCGTCTCGTCACCCGTGGCAAGGCAGATGCCGAGATCCTTGCGCATCCAGTCCACGGCAAAGCCATGGTCGAAGTCACCGTCGAGCATCGTCTCATAGCGGTTGGCCATCTGCCAGCTGCCCGCGGCACCCTGGCAGATCACCTCGACCACCGCGCGCCCGTCAAGCCCGGCACTCTCCGCGAAATGCAGCGCCTCGGACAGCCCCTGGACCACGCCCGCGATGGCGATCTGGTTGCACATCTTGGTCATCTGGCCCGCACCGCTCTCGCCGATGCGGCGGCAGATCTTGGCATAGACCTCCATCACCGGCAGCGCGCGGTCAAAGGCGTCGCTGTCGCCGCCGCACATGATCGACAGCTGCGCGTTCTCCGCGCCCGCCTGCCCGCCCGAAATGGGCGCATCGACGAAGGCGATCCCCGCCGCGTCCGCCGCGGCATAAAGCTCGCGCGTGACCGCCGCCGACACGGTGGTATGATCGACAAAGATCGTGCCCGGCGCCATGCCGCAAACGCGCCATCCTCGCCCAAGGTCGACGGCGCGCAGATCGTCGTCATTGCCGACGCAGGCCATCACGAAATCGGCACCCGCCGCCGCCTCGCGCGGGGTCGCTGCATGGGTGCCGCCATGGGCCGCGGCCCAGCTTTCGGCCTTGGCCTGCGTGCGGTTGTAGACACGGACCTCGTGACCCGCCTTTTGCAGGTGCCCCGCCATCGGCCCTCCCATGACGCCCAGACCTAAAAATGCGAGCTTTGCCATGTGCTTTTCCTTGCTTTGATGTTGCGCTATTGCTGCGCCATACCTATCACCGCCGCCTGCAGGGTCAAAGGCGGCGTGCGGGACTGACAAAAGGATTTCTCATGGCACTGGTCTTTCGCTGGCTTATCCGTCTGGCCGCCGGGCTGCTGATGCTGACCGTGGCGGTTGTGCTGATGGTCTATTGGCTCGCTGTCGCGCTCGCTGCCCGACTACACGGCGGAGGTGGAGGTGCCCAACCTCGCGCGCCCGGTCGAGATCGTGCGCGACAACGCCAATGTGCCGCATATCTTCGGCGCGACGGATGCGGAGGTGTTCTTCGGGCTCGGATTTGCCCATGCGCAGGACCGTCTGTGGCAGATGACGACGATGCGCCGCACCGCGCAGGGGCGCCTGTCGGAGGTGTTCGGCGCCGCGACGCTCGAGATCGACCAGCTGCTGCGCCGCTTTGACATCTACACGCTTTCGGTCGCGTCCTTCGAGGCGCTGGATGCGACGACGCAGGACGCGCTGCGCGCCTATGCGGCAGGCGTCAATGCCCGGCTTCGATCAGATCAATTCGGATGCGTTGGGGCGCGGCGCGCCGGAGATGTTCCTCTTCAACGCGCCGATGGCGCCGTGGCGGCCGGCCGACAGCATCGCGATGGTCAAGCTGATGGGCCTGCAGCTCTCGGGTCACCTCGACGCCGAGGTGCTGCGCGCGCGCACCTCTCTGGCGCTGCCCGATGCGGAGCGGTTGCGCGACATCCTGCCCGATGCGCCGGGTAGCCGGCGTCGCGGCCCTGCCCGAATACGCGCAGCTCTTTCCGCAAGTCGACACGCTTTGCCGAAACCGTGCCCTTCGCTCCGCATCCGCTCTCGCCGTTCAGGCGCACGGCACTGGCGGGGGCCTCGAACGCCTGGGCGGCGGCGCCCTCACGCTCGGCCTCAGGCGGCACGCTGCTGGCCAATGACCCGCATCTGGGCTTCACCGCGCCGACGATATGGTATCTCGCGCGGCTGGAGCTCGAGACGGGCGGCGTGATCGGTGCCACGATCCCGGGCATCCCGGTGGTGCTGACCGGGCGCTCGGCCGATCTGGGATGGGGGCTCACGTCCTCCTACCTCGACGATCAGGATGTCTATATCGAGGAGCTGAACCCCGCCAACCGCGAGGAATACCGCACCCCCGACGGGTTCAAGAAGTTCCGCACGCGCGCCTCCATCATCACCGTCAAGGACAGCGATCCGGTCACGCTGACCCTGCGCTGGACCGATAATGGCCCGGTGCTGCCCGGCAGCCACTACAACCTCGCCGCGATCACCCCGCCCGGCCATGTCGCCTCGGTCGCCTGGACCGTGCTGAGCCAGCGCGACACCACCCTGCAGGCCGGCGATGGAGTTGATGGGCGCCAAGACCGTGGCGGACGGGATTGCGGCGGCGCAGAAATTCGTCGCCCCCTCCCAGAACCTCACGCTGGTGGACCGCGAGACCATCGCGATGAAGACCATCGGCGCCGCGCCCCGGCGCGACCCCGCCCACCAGAGCCAGGGCCGCATGCCCAGCCCCGGCTGGATCGCGTCGAACCGCTGGCAGGGCACGCTGCCCTTCAGCGCCAATCCCGGCTTCGTGGCGCCCGCGGGCGGCATCCTCGGCAATACCAACAACAAGATCGTCGACCGCCCGTTTCCCAACCATATCTCCTTTCTGTGGGGTGACACGCAGCGTGTCCAGCGCTGGCAGCGCCTGATGCAGGGCCGCGAGGTCCATACCCGCGACAGCTTCATCGAGGCGCAGCTCGATACGGTCAGCTTTACCGCGCGGTCGTTGCTGCCGCTGATCGGCGCGGAGCTGTGGTTCACCGGCGAGGCCGCCGCCGAGGGCACGCCGGAGCGCCTGCGCCAGCGCGCGCGTGACGCTGCTCGCGGGCTGGTCGGGCGAGATGAACGAACATCTGCCCGAACCGCTGATCTACGCCACATGGCTGCGCGCGCTGCAGGAGCGGCTCATCCGCGATGAGCTGGGGCCGCTCGCACCGGAATTCGATCATGTCGAGCCGCTGTTCATCGAGCGCGTGTTCCGCGATGTCGACGGGGCGTCGGCATGGTGCGACGTGTTCCAGTCCGCGCCGGTGGAGACCTGCGCCGACATGGCGCGGCTGGCGCTGGACGACGCGCTGCTGGATCATCTCCGAGCGCTACGGCACCGCGCTCGAATCGCTGCGCTGGGGCGACGCGCATCAGGCGACCCATGACCATCCGGTGCTGGGCGAGGTGCCGGTGCTGCGGTACTTCGTCAACATCCGCCAGAGCACGTCCGGGGGCGATCACACGCTGATGCGTGGCCGCACCAGGGGCACGGGTCCGGACCCTTTCCACAACGTGCACGGGGCGGGATACCGCGGTGTCTACGACTTTGCCGATCCGGACAGCTCGGTCTTCGTGACCTCGACCGGTCAGTCGGGGCATTTCCTGTCACGCCATTACGACGATCTGGCGCAGCTTTGGCGGCGCGGCGAATACATCCCCATGTCGCTGGATCAGGAGCTGGCGCGCGCGGCGGCGGTGGGCGTGACGCTGCTGATCCCGCAGGCCCCGCAATAGCCGTGAAGGTGCCGCGCGTGATCCTCTTCAACAAACCCTACGGGGTGCTGTCGCAATTCACCGACAAGGGCAGTGCGGGCAGTCCGCGCCCCACCCTTTCGGCCTTCATCGATGAAAAGGGTTTTTATCCCGCCGGACGGCTCGACCGCGACAGCGAGGGGCTGATGATGCTCACCGATCACGGGCCGCTGCAGGCGCGGATCTCCAGCCCGAAATACAAACTCGCCAAGACCTACCTCGTGCAGGTCGAGGGCAGCCCCGATGAGGCGGCGCTTGAGGCGTTGCGCAGCGGCGTGACCCTCAGCGATGGCCCCACGCGCCCCGCACGGGCCGAGCTTGCGGTGCCGCCCGATGACCTGTGGCCGCGCGACCCGCCGGTGCGGTTTCGCAAATCGATCCCCGATGCCTGGCTGCGCATCACCATCACCGAAGGGCGCAACCGCCAGATCCGCCGGATGACCGCCCATGTCGGCCTGCCCACCCTGCGGCTCATCCGCCTCTCGGTAGGTGACTGGCACCTCAACCAGCTGCGTCCCGGCGCCATGCGCTTTGCCTCCGCGACGGGGGCCTGAACCTTCTATCTTTCTTGGCCTTAAACCCTCCGGGGGAATTGGCCCATGGGCCAAGGGGGCAGAGCCCCCTGCGCGGTTTGCTTTATGAACCCACGGCCCGCGACACCGCGACGCCGATGGCGGCGACCGCCCCCGTCACAACGGTGCCCCATGTGAGATCGACCGCCACCATCTGCCAGGACCAGTCGCGCATGACGGCAAAGCTGGTGAATTCGTAGGTGCCATAGGATGCAGCCCCGATCAGCGCGGCAGAGCCGAAGACCCACAGCAGCGATTTGCCCTGGTCGAGTGCAGGCCATGCCACGAACCACATCACCACGAAGATCAGGAAGGCATAGAAAAGCGCTGCGGGCAGAAGCCTCGGGCTGTCGAGCATCAGCGCGCCGATGTGACGCTCGAAGAGCGGCTTGATCAGGTAGCTGAGGCCCACATAGTCGATCGCGATGAAGGCGACGAAGCTGGCGATATAGGCGATGGCATAGGACATGTCTGGTTCCTCGAACGGGGTTCTATCCAATACATGATGCGGCGCCCGCGGAATTCGAGGGTCAGAGCCGCAAGTAGGCTGCTTCGACCTCCGCGGACCAGCGCACGGTGAGGTCGAAGCCCTCTTCGGTCTGGGTCTCTTCCTGCACGACATCGTGCTCGAAGAGCCAGGCGCGCTTGCGTCCCTCGTCAAACCCCAGATGCAGCTCCGCGGTGCGCAAGGCACCCTGCAGGGCGTCCGCGACAAGAGCCTGCAACTCGGCCAGCCCCTCGCCGGTCAGCGCGGAAATGGCGATGACGTTCTCATCGCGCGCCGCGCGGGCGCGCATGGCCTCCGCCGCCGCGTCCGGCAGCAGATCGAGCTTGTTCCAGACCTCGAATGTCCGTGTTTCTGGTGGCACGCCGAGCGAGGCCAGGATCTCGCGCACGTCGCGCGCCTGCGCTTCGGTTTCCGCATGGCTGATGTCGCGCACATGGAGCACAATATCGGCGGCCAGCACCTCCTCCAGCGTCGCGCGGAAGGCTGCGACCAGTTCGGTCGGCAGATCGGAGATGAAGCCGACCGTGTCGCTGAGGATGATCTCGGGGCCGTCGGGCAGCTCGAGGCTACGCATCGTCGGGTCGAGCGTGGCAAAGAGCATGTCCTTGACCATCACATCGGCGCCGGTCAGCCGGTTGAAGAGCGTGGATTTGCCCGCGTTGGTGTAGCCCACCAGCGCGACGATCGGATAGGGCACCTTGGCGCGCGCGGCGCGGTGCAGGGCGCGGGTCTTGACCACCTTGTCGAGCTGGCGTTGCAGGCGGACGAGCTGTTCGTCGATGGCACGGCGGTCCGCCTCGATCTGCGTCTCACCGGGGCCGCCGACAAAGCCGAGGCCGCCGCGCTGCCGCTCGAGGTGGGTCCAGGCGCGCACCAGCCGCGTGCGCTGGTAGTTGAGTGCCGCCATCTCGACCTGCAGCACGCCCTCGCGGGTCGCGGCGCGGTCGCTGAAGATCTCGAGGATGAGGCCGGTGCGGTCGAGCAGCTTGACCTTCCAGACCTTTTCGAGATTGCGCTGCTGCACGGGGGTGACGGGGCCATCGACCAGCACCAGCTCGATCTCGTTGTCTTGCAACAGCGTGACGGATTTCCTCGATCTTGCCCTTCCCGAAGAGCTGGCCTGCACTGATCATGCGCAGCGGCACGACGTCGGAGCCTACGACCTCAAGGTTGGGCAAGGCCTCCGCCAGGGCCACGGCCTCGGCCAGTGCGGGACCGGGCGTCGCGCCGATCGTTGTCGTTTTTGATGTCAGGATGCAGGACCCAGGCGCGGGTCTGCGCGGGACCGTCGGTCTCGTCAATCTGGAAGCTCGCCTTGCTCAAGAAGCGTCTTCACCCTCGTAGAGGCTGATCGGCTGGCTCGGCATGATCGTGGAAATGGCATGCTTGTAGACAAGCTGCGACTGGCCGTCGCGGCGCAGCAGAACGCAGAAATTGTCAAACCAGGTGATCACGCCTTGCAGCTTCACACCGTTGATCAGGAAGATCGTTACCGGCACTTTGGTCTTGCGCACGTGGTTCAGGAACGCATCCTGAAGGTTCTGTCTATCAGACGCCATAGTTTGATCTTTCATTTTTTCTTGTCGTTGGCCGCAATCGGCCCATCCAGACCCGACTATGGAGCGGCAATTGCGAAGTTTCCACCCCCAAAATCAAGGCTTTTGCACAAGCATTCAACTGCTGCGTGTCAGGCGCGCCACAGATCCGGCGTGAGCAGGGCGATGATGGCCAGCGTCTCGAGCCGACCGAGCACCATGGCAACGGCGAGAATGGCCTTGGCCGGTGTCGCTGAGTGTCATGAGCAGGATCGGCGCCTCTCCGCCGACCTGAGTGAGCGGGCCGGTGGTCGACAGCGCGGCGATGGCCAGCACCAGCGCCTCATCGAAGCTCACGCCGACCAGCGTCAGCGCCAGTGTCACGCCGGCGAACGAGAGCGCAAAGAGCATGAAGAAGATCCACGCGATGAACGCACCGCCCGACTGCAGGCGCCGCCTGCGACGCCTGCGCCGGAGACGGAGTGTGGGATGGACCAGCTGCTCCATCTCGCGCATCCCGTTGCGGTAGAGCGCGTAGACGCGCAACAGCTTGACCCCGCCCGCGGTCGTGGCGACCCCGCCGCCCACCAGCGCCAGCCCCATCAGGATCAGCCCCGGTGTGCGCAGGCCGGACCAGCTGCGCGCTTCGGCCCAGTATTCGGAGACAAAGCCGGTGGTCGTCAAAAAGGACATCACGGTAAAGATCGACCCCCACAGGGCCGAGAAGCGCCGCCTCCAGCGTGTTTCCGGTGGCGATATCGAAGGCGCCGATGAAATGGCGCGCAAACAGAAGGGCCGGCACCAGCACCACGATGGCCAGACCGATGCGGAATTCCGGATCGCTGCGCAGCGTGCCTTGGGTGCCGGTGATCGTGTCGGTAGAGAACGTCAGCCGCGACAGCGCAAAGAGCATGAACAGCCGCCATCAGCACCTCCGCCAACACGCCGCCCGTCTCACCGCCGCCTGCGGAGATGCCAGACGTGGCCATCACCGACATCGCATGGCAGAGCGCCTGCAGGCCGCCCTGCCCCGTGACCATCAGCAGCAGCCACAGCACCAGCGTCAGCCCCAGGTAGAGCGGTGCCAACATGCGCAGCGCGCGCCCGATCCGCAGCCGCGCGCTCAGCGGGGCGGACATGTGGAGACCCGGCTCCCGGCGCCCGGCTCTGCCAGGGCCGTCACCTCGAAGCCGCCGAGGTTGAGCGGTGCGAGGATCGCGACGGCGGCAACCCACATCAGCAGCCCGCCCATCCAGCCCACCTGGGCGCGCCACAGGTGCAGCGCGGGGCCGAGCCGCGCGGGATCGTCGAAGAGTGTGGCGCCGGTGGTGGTGAGCGCGCTCAGCATCTCGAAATAGGCATTGTAGTAGCGCGTCGTCGGCAACGCCTCGACAAAGGGGATCGCGAAGACCGCGGGCAGGAAGACGAAGGCGCAAAACAGCGACAGCAGCGGCCCCAGGGCACCGTGGCGCGGGGTGCGCCCGGCATGGGCCACGCCGATCAGCAGGAACGTCACCGTGCCCAGCAAGCCCGGCATAGAAAAACGCCTGCGACGTCTCGTGCCGGTCCGCGATCAGCGCGTAGACCGCGGGCACGAACATCGACGCACAGCCCGCCCCGAACATCAGCAGGAACAGCGGCAGCTGCGTCAGGTCGTGTCTGAGCTTGGACTGGCGGCGCACCGGCGGCTTCCCTTCAGAAAAAGTCGATGGAGACCTGCATGCAGCTGTTCGAGCTGCGCCACATCCTTGGTCAGCACGAAGACCGCGATCACGTCGCCCTCCTCGATGCGGGTATCGCCCCGCGGGCGGATGATCTTGTCTCCCTTGCGCACTGCCCCCACCAGCGCACCTTCGGGAAAGTCGATCTCGCTGATGCGCTTGCCCGCCATGGGCGAGGTCGAGAGCACCTCCGCCTCGATCACCTCCGCCTCGGCATCGCCGATGGAGTAGACCGCGCGCACGCGGCCATGGCGGATGTGGCGCAGGATCGAGCTGACGGTGGTGGAGCGCGGGTTGATGTAGGCGTCGATGCCCAGCGGCTGCATCAGCGGCACCAGCGTGGGATCGTTGATCAGGGCGATCACATAGGGACAGCCTTCGGCCTTGGCGCGCACGCAGGCGAGCATGTTGGTCTTGTCGTCGTCGGTGACGGCGAGCATCGCATCGGCCCGCTCGATCCCGGCTTCGGCCAGCAGCGCCGCATCCAGACCGTCGCCGTTGAGCACGATCGTGCGCTCCAGCGCCTCGGCCGCGCGTTCCGCGCAGATCGCGGTTCTTCTCGATCACCTTGGCGCGCACCCGCTTTGCGCCGCGCTCGAGCGAGAGCGCGACCGCGAGGCCCACGTTGCCGCCGCCCACCAGCACGATACGGTCCTGGGTTGTCGTCTTCTTGCCGAAGATCTCCATCGCGCGGGAGATGTCGTCGCGGTGCACGAAGATATAGGCGTCATCGTCGGCAAAGAGCTGGTCCGTTGGCTCGGGCGCAAAGAGCCGCCCTTCGCGGCGCACGCCCACAACCACCGCGCGCAGGGTCGAGAAGAGATCGCGTCAGCTGGCGCAGCGGCGTGTTGAGCACCGGGCAGTCTTCGTCGAGCGTGATGCCCAGAAGCTGGGCGTGGCCGTCCATGAAGAGCTCGGTGTCGAAGGCGGCGGGTGCCGCGAGGCGCTGAAGTGCTGCGGCGGCGACTTCACGCTCGGGGCTGATCACCACGTCGATGGGCAGGTGATCGCGGCGGTAGAGATCGGAATAGATCGCATCGAGATAGGATTGCGAGCGCAGGCGCGCGATCTTGCGGTTGATGCCGAAAACGGAATGGGCCACCTGACAGGTGACCATGTTGACCTCGTCCGAATGGGTGGCGGCGATGATCATGTCGGCGTCGCGCGCGCCCGCCCGGTCTAGCACGTCGGGGTAGCTGGCAAAGCCTGCGACACCCTGCACGTCGAGCGTGTCGGTCGCGCGGCGCACGAGGTCCGCGTTGCTGTCCACGACGGTGACATCGTTGCGTTCGCCCGACAGATGGCGCGCGATCTGCCAGCCGACCTGGCCTGCGCCGCAAATGATGACTTTCATATGATGGAAATCCCCTGCTGGGTCCTGCGGCGCGCGCACGCCGCTGACACGCCTGTGGCTGATTGCAGCAAGAGATGTCAGATGGCGCAGATGGGGTCAATTCAATTGTCGCCCGGCGGGCCATGCGAATAAGGTGCCGCAGGGGCAGATGGGGCTGGCGCGGCGCACGGATGCAGGCTAGCTCTGCGGCGCACAGATCACCCCAGAGACCGACATGACCCACACCCCCGTCGCCGCCGCAAAACAGCTCATCCGCGATCACTACGCAGCGCTCGGGCGTGCCGGGCCGGACAATGTGGCGCAGGTTCTGGGCGCAGGCATGGCGCCCGATGCGCTCTGGCGCGGTTTTCACCCCTGGAACGAGCAGACCGGGCCCGTGGCGGTGGCGGAGGCGTTCTGGGTGCCGTTGCTGACCGCCTTCACCGCCCTGCAGCGACGCGAGGACGTGTTTTTCGCGGCCCCCAACCACAACACGCCCGGCGAGGACGTCTGGGTCGTGTCGATGGGTCACCTGATGGGCCTCTTCGATGCGCCGCTGGTCGGGATCGCCCCGTCCGGCAAGCTCGCGATGCTGCGCTATTGCGAGTTCAACCGCGTGGCGGGCGGCCGGATCGTGGAGACGGCGATGTTCTGCGATCTGCTGCACCTGATGCGGCAGGCGGGCATCGTGCGCTTTCCCGACCAGACGGCGCAGCACCTGGTACAGCCGGGGCCGATGACCCATGACGGCCTGCTGTGGCGGGATGCGGCGCCGGGCGACGGCGACCGCACGCTGGCGCTAATCGAGCGGATGGTCTTTGCCATCGATGCCGCCAACCGCAACCCCGCCGCGCGCAGCCCGCGCGAGGAGTTGCTGGAGAACTGGCATGACGACATGATGTGGTGGGGGCCCGAGGGCATCGGCGCGACCTATACCATCGACCGCTACATCGCACAGCATCAAGGCCCGTTCCGGCGCGGCATCGGCAGGCGGATCTTCAACGGGCACATCGCACGGCTGGCGGAGGGCAACTACGGCGGCTTTTTCGGCTGGCCGAACCTGAGCCTCATCAATTCCGGCGGCTTCATGGGACTGCCGCCGAGCGAGGCGCAGGCGGACATGCGGGTGATCGACATCTACCGCCGCGATGGCGACAAGCTCGCGGAGAACTGGATCTTCATCGACATGCTGCATTTCCTGAAGATGCAGGGGGTCGATGTGCTGGCCGAGATCGGCGCGTGCTGAGAGGGCGTCGGGGGGCTCTTGCCAGCCCCCTCACGGACTACGCTTCGCGGCCCCGGATGCGCGCTCAGGCCTCGTCGACATGCGCGATGCGGGCGCCTGATTTGGCTGAGGTGACGACGCCGAGGCTCTTGAGCTTGCGGTGCAGCGCTGAGCGCTCCATCCCGACGAAATTGGCGGTGCGGGAGATGTTGCCGCCGAAGCGGTTGATCTGGGTGAGCAGATACTCGCGCTCGAATGCCTCGCGCGCCTCGCGCAGCGGCAGGCTCGCCATCGCGCCCGAGAGCACGACGCGGCCCTCCTCCTCGGCGTGATCGTCTTCTCCGGGCAATTCGCGCGCCTCGATGGGGGCTGTCCCCTCGCCGAGGATCAGCACCCGTTCCACAAGGTTCTTGAGCTGGCGCACGTTGCCGGGCCAGACCATCGTCTGCATCAGCGCCTGCGCATCATCGGAGATCTCGCGCAGCGGCAGACCTTGGGTGGTGTTGAATTCGGCGATGAAATGGTTGGCCAGCAAGGGGATGTCCTCGCGCCGTTCAGCGAGCGAGGGCACAGCGATCGGCACCACGTTGAGCCGGTGATAGAGTTCCTCGCGGAACCGCTCCGCCGCGATCTCGCTGGTGAGATCCTTGTTCGTGCTCGAGATGACGCGCAGATCGACGCGCACGTTGTCTGTGCCGCCGACGCGGTTGAACTGCTGGTCCACCAGCACGCGCAGGATCTTGGACTGGGTGCCCAGCGGCATGTCGGCGACCTCGTCGAAATAGACGACGCCGCCGTTGGCCTGCTCCAGAAGGCCGGTTTCCACCCCGCGATCGGGCGTCTCGCGCCCGAAGAGGACCTCCTCCATCCGGTCGGGCGCGACGCCGGCGCAATTGACCGTCACGAAGGGGGCGGAGGCGCGGTTGGAATTGGCGTGGATGTAGCGCGCGGCAACCTCCTTGCCGACGCCCGCCGGACCGGTGAGCATCACGCGGCCGTTGGATTTGGTCACCTTGTCGAGCTGGCCGATGAGCGTGCGGAACGCGGCAGAATTGCCGACCATCTCGGCGGTGGCGTGATCCTTGCGCCGCAGGCTGAGGTTCTCGCGGCGCAGCTTGGAGATCTCCATCGCGCGGCGGATCACCACCATCAACTGGTCGATGTTGAACGGCTTTTCGATGAAGTCGTAGGCGCCCTGCTTGATCGCGGCCACCGCGATCTCGACGTTGCCATGGCCCGAGATGATCACCACGGGCACGTCCGGAGTAGTCGCGCTTGACCGTCTTGAGGATGTCGATGCCGTCCATCTTGCTGTCCTTGAGCCAGATGTCGAGGATCATCAGCGCGGGCGGCTCCTTGGACACGGCGGCCATCGCCTCGTCGGAGTTGCCCGCAAGCCGTGTGGCAAATCCCTCGTCCTCGAGAATGTCCGAGATCAGCTCGCGGATGTCACGCTCGTCGTCCACAATCAGAATGTCACTCATGGTCGGTCTCCTCATGGCCGGTTTGTGGTTCGATGCCGAGCGGCAGGGTAATCACTGCCATGGCGCCGAAATGCTGCTGCCCCTCGAAGACGGGGGCGTCGGTGAGGATCAGGCTGCCGCCATGCTCCTCGATGATCTTCTTGACGATGGGCAGGCCGAGGCCGGTGCCTTCGCTGCGCGTGGTCACGTAAGGCTCGAACAGGCGCGCGCGGTCCTCGGGCAGGCCCACGCCGTTGTCGGCGATGGTGATATGGGCCGTGGCGCCCTCGACGCGCAGATGCACCTGCACTTGCGGCTCCAGCGCTTCGGTGGGCGCGTTTTGCCGCAGGGTGTCGATGGCCTCGCCCGCGTTCTTGATCAGGTTGGTCAGGGCCTGCGTGATCATCGTGCCGTCGATCAGCGCCGGGATATTGCCCGCAGGCACGTCCGAGACGAGCTTGATGTCGGGTCTGCCGGTGCGTTGCAGCAACACCGCGTCGCGTACCAGCTGGCCCAGATCCTCGGCGCGGCGATCGGGCTCTGGCATGCGGGCGAATTTCGAGAATTCGTCCACGATCCGGCGCAGATCGCCGGTCTGGCGGATGATCACACCCGTGAGCTGTTCGAGGCTGTCGCCATCCTCGCCGAGCTTGGGCGTGAACTTGCGCCGGATCCGCTCGGCGCTCAGCTGGATGGGCGTGAGCGGGTTCTTGATCTCATGGGCGATGCGGCGCGCCACGTCGCCCCAGGCGGCCATCCGCTGCGCGCTCACCAGATCGGTCACGTCGTCAAAGGCCACCACATACCCCTCGAGCCGCCCGTCATCGGCGCGCCGCGTCGCCATGCGCACCAGCAGGTTCTCCATCCGGCCCTGACGCGAGACCTTGATCTCCTGCTGCGTGGCCTCGGTGGCGGTGGTGGTCAACGTCTCGTAGAGCGGCCCGAACTCCGGCACGGCGACAGTGAGGGCGAGCGACTGCTGCTCTTCCTCCCAGTCCAGCAGGCGCATGGCGGAACGGTTCACGAAGGTCACGCGGCCCTCAGGGTCAAGCCCGACGACGCCGGAGGTGACGGAACTCAGCACGGAATCAAAGAGGCGACGGCGGCGTTCGATCTGGCGCGTGTTGTCGAGCAGCGTGTTGCGCTGCCCCTTGAGCTGGCGCGTCATCTGGTTGAAGTAGCGGCCCAGCATCGCGATCTCATCGTCGCCGTCATCCTCGCGCACCTGCACGTCGAGATCCCCTGCCCCCACCTGCTGCGCCGCCCCGGTGAGCCGCCCCACCGGGCCCGACAGCCGCTCGGCGAACCACAGGCCGAGCCAAACGGCGGCAAGGATGATGATCACCGCGAAGGCAAGATACAGGAGCCCGAACTCGAAGAGCATCCGCCCGCGCTCACTCTCGAGCTGCTGGTAGAGGCGGATGGTCTCCTGCGTCTCGTCCAGAAGGCTCAGGATCTCTCCGTCCACTTCGCGGGAGATATAGAGAAACCGGTCCACGAAGGAGTTGAGCCGGACCAGCGCGCGAAACTCATTGTTCGCCCAATCCTCGATCAGGCGCACGCCTGCGCCCTCCGCCGCGCCGGCGGCGGCAATCTGTTCGGGCGTGGGCGGGTCGTAGTTGAACAGGTACGAGCGGTCGCCGCGGGCGCGGATCTCGCCGGTGCCGTCGATCATGTAGGCCTCTCGCAGGCCGCGCTGGATCTGGCGCTGCCCCTCGCCCAAGAGCTCGCTGTCGCTGAGCTCGATGCCGGCGCGGCGCGCCCGGTCGATGCTGCGCGCAAGGCCGATCGCGTCGTCGCGCAGCCCTTGGCGCTCCTCGTCGGCGTAGGCTTGGGCGGCGAGCAGGGAGTTGCCGACCACCTCGCGCACCCGTTCGGAAAACCACCCCTCGATGCCCACGTTGATCGTGAGCACCGCAAAGACCGCGACGGATACCGTGGGGATCAGCGCCATGAGCGCGAAGACCCCCGTCAGGCGCAGGTGCAGGCGCGAGCCTGCAGATTTCGCGCGCCGCGCCGCGATCAGCCGCGCCACCTGTGCCAGCACCAGCGCCGCGAGCGACAGGATGTAGATCAGATCGAGCAGCAGGATCAGCCGCAGCGCATTGGTGCTGCCCTGATCGAGCGGCCCGAGTGCGAGATAGGTCGCCAACGCCAGCAGCGGGCCGAGCACAACCAGCCCCAGCGTCATTAGGGTGCGCAACAGCTTGACCCGTCGCAAACGCGACAGGCGCGAGAGCCATGGACTACGTGCCTGGGATACCACGCGGGGATCCTTACCTGATGTAGCGCCTGCGCGCCGTACCGCCATATGATGTGGTCCTGACCAGGGATGTACCCTGATGGCCACGTTTATGTGACAGTTTTACATCATTTTTCGACCGCGTGTAACCTCTATTTCAAGGTCCGTGATCTTCTTTCGCAAGGTATTGCGGTTGATGCCCAAAAGCTCTGCGCATTTTGCCTGATTGCCGGAGGTCGCGGCGAGTGCCACCTCGATCAGCGGTCCCTCCACCTCGCGCAGGATCCGCTGGTAGAGGCCGGGCGGCGGCAGCATGTTGCCATGCAGCTCGAAGTAGCGGCGGATGTGGCGCTCCACGCTAGCGCCGAGCTTCTCGCCGCTGGCGGTGCTGCGCGCAGGCTCGGGGCCGGGCTGGCCGCCGACGATCTGCTCCGCCTCAGCGGCGGAGATCTCCACCGCGCGGCTGGTGAGCGCAAGCTGGCGCATCGCATGCTCGAGCTGGCGCACGTTGCCGGGCCAGGGGTAGTTGGCGAATACCTTGACCGCCGCCTCCGACAGATCATGCGGCGCGCCCGCGCTGCCGGCCGCCTTTTCCAGAAAATGCGCGGCCAGCAGTGGGATGTCCTCCACCCGGTCGCGCAGCGCCGGCACATGCAGCGTGGCCCCCGACAGGCGGTAATAGAGATCGCGGCGCAGCTGGTCTGCCGCGCCCTCCTGCCCCAGATCCTTTTGCGACGTCGCGACGAATCGCGGGGCGTTGTCGCTCTCCATGTCCATCATCCGGGCGATGCGGGCCTGCACCTCATGCGAGATATCGCCGATCTCGTCGATCAGAATCGTGCCGCCGCGCACCCGCGCCATCACCCGCGCGGGGCCTTCGAGATCGCTCAGGTCGCTCTCGGTCACCGTCACGAACGGCAGTGAGCGGCGGTCGGACAGATCGTGAATCGCCCGCGCGATGAGCGATTTGCCGGTCCCGCTCTCGCCCCAGATCAGCACCGGCAGATCGGCGTTCATCACCCGCGCGATCACCCGGTAGAGCGACTGCATCACGGCGGTCTTGCCCACCATGGGCAGGTCATCCTCCTCGCCGTCCCGCACCGCTTCGGTCGCGCGGCGCGGCGCACCGTTGCGGTCGAGCGCGCGCGCTGTCCGCTTCATCAGATCGGGCAGATCGAAGGGTTTGGGCAGGTAGTCATAGGCCTGCGCCTCCGCGGCCTTGATCGCGGTCATGATGGTGTTCTGCGCCGAGATCACGATCACCGGCAGGTCGGGCCGGTCCTGTGCGATCTTGGGCAGCATCTCCAGCCCGTTGCCGTCGGGCATGGCGACATCGGTGATCACCACATCGCCCTTGCCCTCGGCCACCCAGCGCATCAGCGTGGTCAGGCTCGAGGTGGCGTGCACCTTGCAGCCCGCCCGCGTGAGCGCCTGCGTCAGGACCGTGCGAATGGTGCGGTCATCATCCGCGACCAGAACAGTGCCATCCATTGCTTACTTCTCCTTCACGGGTTTCGGGCGGGGTTTCTTTCTGACCGGGAAATCGCGGGCATCCGCGCGCGGCAGCGAGATGCGAAATACGGTATGGCCGGGCACCGAGCTCACGGAAATCCAGCCGTCATGCTCGGAGATGATCTTGCTCACCAGCGCGAGGCCGAGGCCGGTGCCGTTCTCGCGCCCCGACACGAAGGGCTCGAAGACATCCGCCGCGATATGCTCCGGCAGGCCCGGCCCGTCGTCGATCACCTCGATCTGAAGCGGCAGGGCGATGCCGTGCCCGTCCGCGCGGCGCAGGCGGAAGGAATGTTCGTAATAGCTGTGCAGGCGGATGGTGCCACCGCCCTTGCCCGCCGCCTCGGACGCGTTCTTGATGAGGTTCAGCACCACCTGTAGCAGCTGGTCCTTGTCGCCCCATGCCAGCGGCAGCGACGGGTCGTAGTCCTCGACGATCCGCATCTGCGCGCCAAAGCCCAGCAGCGCCGAGCGGCGCGCCCGGTCAAGCACGTCATGCAGGTTGACCGCCCCGCGTTCGGGCGTGGTGAGGTTGCCGAATTGCTCGACCTGCTCGAGCAGCTTCACGATCCGGCGACTCTCGGCCACGATCAGATCGGTAAGCTCGAGGTCATCCTTGTGCAGGTTCATGCTCAGCAACTGCGCCGCGCCGGTGATCCCCGCCAGCGGGTTCTTGATTTCATGCGCGAGCATTTCCGCCATGCCGATCGCGGATTTGGCGGCTGCCTTGACCGACTGGTTCTGGGTCATCCGGCCTGCAAGCTCGCGCGGGGAGATCATCAAGATCATCACGCCCTCGGACCCCGACAGCGGTGCCACCTGAAGTTGCGACTGCAAGGGTGCGCGCTGGCCGCTGCCCACATCGATATCGTTCACGAAAAGGGTGCTGCCGGTGTCGCGGGCGCGCGCGAAGGCCTCCTCCAGCGGGGCATCGACCGCGATCATGTCCCAGACCGGCGTGCCGCAAACCCCCTTGGCGGAGGCGTTGAGAAACCCTTCGGCGGCGGCGTTGATGTCGAGGATCACATCGTCGGGCCCGACCAGCAAGGCAGGCACGGGCAGCGATGCCCAGAGGGCACGCTCGCTGGCGTGGACTTTCACGGTGCGTGGGCTCATGCGGCCCGATCCCCGAGCGTGCAGGCCGTGTGCGCAGGGGCGCCCTCTGCGCGGTCCTGCGGGTCCGGATCGAGCGCCGCGGGCAGCGCGATCAGCGTCTCCTCCACGCTGCGCGCTGTAAGAACGGCCCGGCGCGCCGCCGCAGGTGTGCCCGCGTGGTCCATGTACCAGCCCAGATGCTTGCGGGCCACGCGCAGGCCGAGCTTGGTCCCGTAAAAGTGCAGGATCGCATCGTAATGCCCCAGCACCATCTGCACGAAGGCCAAACCCTGCGGGATGTCCGGTGCGGGTGTCCCGTAGATTTCATGCGCGATCTGCGCAAGCAGCCAGGGCCGTCCCTGGATCGCCGCGCCCCACCATCACGCCCGCCGCACCCGAGAGCGCCAGCGCCCGCCGCGCGGTGGCCGCATCGGTGATGTCGCCGTTGGCGACCACCGGGATGTCCACCGCCTCCACCACGCCCGCGATCGCGGCCCAGTCGGCGGCGCCCTTGTAGAACTGGCAGCGGGTGCGCCCGTGGATGGTGATCATGGTGATCCCCGCGGCCTCCGCGCGCGCGGCGATGGGCGCTGCGTTGAGCATCTGGTCATCCCAGCCGAGCCGCGTCTTGAGCGTCACGGGAATGTCCACCGCATTGACCACCGCCTCGATCAGCCTGAGCGCATGATCGGGCGTCTTCATCAGCGCGGAGCCTGAGGCGCCCTGCGTCACCTTCTTGGCCGGGCAGCCCATGTTGATGTCGATGAGGCGCGCACCCTGCCCCGCAATCATGCGCGCGGCCTCCGCCATCGGCGCTGCCTCGCGGCCCGCGATCTGGACCGATGTGCCCTCGACCCCGAGGCCCAGCTCCGCCTTTTCGCGGGTGCCGGGACGACTGGTCAACCATTCGCCGGAGGCAATCATTTCGGACACCACCAGCCCTGCGCCGAAGCGCGCCACGAGGCTGCGCATCGGCAGGTCGGTGATGCCGGCCATCGGGGCCAGAAAGACAGGCGGCGTGAGGTCGAGCGGGAAGGTCATGGGCGGGGTGATTAATCCTTGGGCGTTTCAACCATAGCTACCCCAAACCATTCCCGCAGACAACGAGAACGGCATGATTTCGCGGCAACTTATGGGGCTGTCCGCCTCATTTTTGTGCACTCCTGACGCGCATTGCGCAGCGCCGCCCAATTTCCTAGAACGGGCCACGCCCAAGTGAAAGCCACCCCGATGCAGATCTGTGCCCTGATTGTCGCCGCCGGCCGCGGCACCCGCGCGGGCGGGCCGCGCCCCAAGCAGTGGCAGGCGCTGGCAGGCCGCCGGGTGATCGACCACACGCTCGCCGCCTTCGAGGCGCATCTACAGATCGCCGGGCTGGCGCTGGTGCTGCATGAGGACGACATGCACGAGGCGCCGGGGTTTGCCGCGCGGGGCATCACGGTTGTGCACGGCGGCGCGGAGCGGGCGGATTCGGTGCGCGCGGGGCTTGCCGCCCTGCCCGATTGCGATGCGGTGCTGATCCATGACGCGGCGCGGCCCTGCGTGCGTGCGGCGACGATATCGGAGGTCATCGCCGCCCTCGCCCGGCACCCCGCCGCGGCCCCCGGTCTTGCGATCACGGATGCGCTCTGGACCGGGGCGGAGGGCCTTGTGACCGGCTTCCAGGACCGCGATGGTCTGTATGCCGCACAGACGCCGCAGGGCTTCCACTGTGCCGCCATCGTCGCCGCCCATGCCGCCTACGAAGGTCCCGCCGCCGATGACGTGGCCGTTGCGCGCGCGGTGGGGATGGAGGTTGCCATCACGCCCGGCGACCCCGATAACATCAAGATCACCACGCCCGGCGATTTCGACCGTGCGGCGCGGATACTGGAGGCGACCATGGACATACGCACCGGCAACGGGTTTGACGTACACGCCTTCGGGCCCGGCGACCACGTGATGCTCTGCGGTGTGAAAATCCCGCACGGTCATGGGCTTGTGGGGCATTCCGATGCGGATGTGGGCCTGCATACGATCACCGACGCGATCTATGGCGCGCTGGCAGCCGGCGACATCGGCACGCATTTCCCGCCGTCCGACCCGCAGTGGAAAGGCGCGCAGAGCCATATCTTCCTGCGCCATGCCGCGCAGATGGCGCGCGACGCCGGATATCACCCTCACCCATGTGGATTGCACGCTGATCTGCGAGCTTCCCAAGGTCGGCCCGCATGCCGCCGCCATGCGCGCGGCAGTGGCGGAGATGCTCGCGATTGACCAGGACCGCGTGTCGGTCAAGGCCACGACCTCCGAGCGGTTGGGCTTCACGGGGCGCGGTGAAGGGATCGCCTGCATGGCCACGGCCACGTTGGTGAAGACATGATCGCGCGGATGATCGCCACGGTGCTGGGCGTAGGCTACCTGCGCCCCGCACCGGGCACCTGGGGCTCGCGGTGGCGCTGCCCTGGGGCTGGCTTCTGCACGTGCTGGGTGGCTTGCCGCTGCTGGTGGTCGGCATCCTCGCGGCGTTCCTCAAGGGCTGGTGGGCCACGGCGCGCATGACGGCGGGCAGCGACGATCACGACCCCTCCGAGATCGTCATCGACGAGGTTGTCGGCCAGTGGATCGCGCTCCTGCCGCTGTCGATCGCGAGCTGGCGCATGGGCATCGACATCCTCGTGATGTGGCCCGGCTGGATCGCGGCCTTCGTGCTGTTTCGCCTCTTCGACATCTGGAAGCCCTGGATCATCGGCTGGGCCGACCGGCGCGGTGATCCGCTGGGCGTGATGCTCGACGATGTGTTCGCCGGCATCTTCGCCGCCATCGGGGTGGTGCTGCTCGCCGGGGCTCTGCCCATGCGTTCTGAGATCCTGACGCTGGCGCGCGCGCGCGGCGTGATGATCGCCACCGCAGAAAGCTGCACCGCGGGCATGGTGGCGGCGGCGCTGACGGATCTGCCCGGCTCCTCGGAGGTGTTCGAGCGCGGCTTCGTCACCTACACCAACGCGGCCAAGCAACAGATGCTGGGCGTGCAGGCGCGCACGCTCGAGGCACATGGCGCGGTCTCCGAAGAGGTCGCGGGCGAGATGGCGCAGGGCGCGCTGGCGCGGAGTGCGGCACAGCTCTCCGTGGCGATCACCGGGATCGCGGGCCCGGGCGGATCGGAGTACAAGCCCGAAGGGCGGGTGTGTTTCGGGGTCGCAGGCCCCGACGGCCTGACCGTCAGCACCGTCGAATTCGGCGCCCTTGGCCGGGACGCAGTCCGGGTGGCCGCGCGCGATCACGCGCTGGTGCTACTGCTGGAGGCGTTGCGGGCGCTCAAGCCACCAGCCGCCCCCTCTCAGCCGTAGAGCACCTTGGCGCGCTTCTCGAACGCCCTGACCACGCGCTGCATCGCCTCGTTGAAGACCACACCGATGATCTTTTGCAGGATCGCGTTGCGAAACTCGAAATCGACGTAGAATTGTACTTCGCAGCCGCCTTCGGTATCCGCGAAGGCCCAGTTCGACCGCATGCGCTTGAACGGGCCATCGAGATATTCGGTGTCGATCTTCTGCGCCTCCGGCCAGAGCACCACACGGGAGGTGAAGCGTTCGCGGAAAACCTTGAAGGAGATCACCAGATCCGCCTCCATCACCTCGTGATCGCCGCGTTCCTCGTACGATTTGATCCGCGCGGCGGCGGTCCAGGGCAGGAATTCGGGGTAACGGGCGACATCGGCGACAAGGTCGTACATCTGTTGTGCGCTGTAGGGCAGCTGGCGGGTCTCGGAGTGGGTGGGCATTGATTTCCTGCGTATGTTTGGCTAGCGCAGTATCAAAGCCGGTAAGGCTGCACAATCAAGAGGTGGCCATGCCCACGCGTCCTTATGTCATAGACCAGATGATTTCCGCGAAATCCATCGCCGCACGGCTGGAGGAGCTGTGTCGCGCGATCGAGACCGAGTTCGCCGGCACGGACAAGCTGGTGGTGGTCGGCCTGCTGCGCGGCTCCTTCGTGTTCATCGCCGATCTGGTGCGCGAGCTCGACCTGCCGATCGAGGTCGATTTCCTGGAAGCGTCGAGCTATGGCGACGGCATGCAGAGCAGCAAGGAAGTGCGCATTCTCAAGGATTTGCGCGGCGGCATTGAGGGACGTGACGTGCTGCTGGTGGAAGATATCGTCGACACCGGTTTCACGTTGTCGCATGTGACGGGGATGCTGCGCGCCCGCGCGCCCGCACGGCTGCGCACGGTGGCCCTGCTCGACAAGCCATCGCGCCGCGAGGTCGATCTGCGCGCCGATTACACCGGCTTTGAGATCCCCGACGAATTCGTCGTCGGCTACGGCATTGATTTCGCGCAGCGCAACCGCAACCTGCCGTTCATCGGTAAGGTGCGGTTCACGGATGCGGCCCCGTGATGAATCCAGTCTGGCTGCTGCGCGCCAAACGCTGGGTGCAGAACCCGCCCTCCACCGCGCGGGTCAGGCTGGTGTTCGTGCTTGTCGCGCTGGCACTCGGCGTCGTGGCGCTGGAGTACTTCGGGCTCTGGCCCGAATGGGCGCGCGCGGAACTGATCCCGCGCGGCCTTTGATGCCTCGGACCAAGGCGCTCTGAGCATCAAGGCAGAGGAACAAACATTTCGTCCCTCCCAGATCCGTCAGTTCCCTGCGCAAAACGCGCGCGGCGAACCTGGAGTTTCCCCTGCGGCGCTCTCAGGCAATACCGAGCTTCCTGTGCCGCGCAGCGCGCAACCGGGCGAAGTCGTCGCCCGCGTGATAGCTTGACCGTGTGAGCGGTGTGGCGGAAACCATCAAGAACCCCTTGCCATAGGCCGCCTTTTCATAGGCTGCAAACTCATCGGGGTGCACGAAGCGGTCGACGCGGTGGTGCTTGGGCGTCGGTTGCAGGTATTGCCCGATCGTCAGGAAGTCGATATCCGCCGCGCGCATGTCGTCCATGACCTGCGCCACGGCCTGCTTGTCCTCGCCGAGGCCGACCATTATGCCCGATTTCGTGAACATCGACGGGTCGAGTTCCTTGACCCGCTGCAACAGGCGCAGGGAATGGAAATAGCGCGCACCGGGGCGCACCTCCGGGTAGAGGCCGGGCACCGTCTCGAGGTTGTGGTTGAAGACGTCAGGGCGCGCTTCCACTACCTTTTCAAGCGCTTGCGGCGCGCAGCGGATGAAATCGGGTGTCAGGATCTCGATGGTGGTCTGCGGCGCACGGTGGCGGATGGCGCGAATCGTCTGAGCGAAATGCTCCGCCCCGCCGTCTTCGACATCGTCGCGGTCCACGGAGGTGATGACGACATGGTTCAGCCCGAGCTTTGCCACCGCATCGGCCACCCGGCCCGGCTCGAAAGCG
The DNA here is from genome assembly GCA_963703195.1 of uncultured Alphaproteobacteria bacterium. Taxonomy (GTDB): domain Bacteria; phylum Pseudomonadota; class Alphaproteobacteria; order Rhodobacterales; family Rhodobacteraceae; genus Sulfitobacter. The sequence goes on from OY969797.1 coordinate 945,416, forward strand.
TCGAGCGCCTCCGGCGGCTTGCCCGTGGCGATGTTGCAAAAGGTGCAGGCGCGGGTGCAGACCTCGCCCATGATCATCATGGTGGCGTGGCCCTGGCTCCAGCATTCGCCCACATTGGGGCATCCTGCCTCCTCGCAGACGGTCACGAGCTTGTTCTCGCGCATGATGCGCGCGGTATCCTCATAGCCTTTGCCGCCGGGGGCGCGCACGCGGATCCAGTCGGGCTTTTTCGGCTGCGGGTTGTCGGGGCGGCGCGCCTTTTCTGGGTGGCGCAGTTCGGGTATTTTCAGATCGCGCGGGCTCATCCGGTGTTCCTTTTGGCATCATGTCGCCTTGGCCTCTTATGTAGTGAAAGGCACCGCCAATGTCCAACGCACCCATCGTCGCATCAAAATTGCTGCCGCAGGCCCACCAGCAGGCCGGTGGACCCGGAATTCACTTCGAAAAGCCCGTATCCATCTGACCGGTGATGCAGTCGGATCAGCACGCTGCTGTCGTCGGGATCAGCTCGGGAAAACTCCAGATCTGCCATCCAATAGACAAAGTTGCGCTGGGATGCGCCGCTGCGGTCAACCTCGACCTGCGGAACCTTGGTGGCGTGAGACAGCCCGATGCCAGCGCCGACCGATTTGATGTTGCGCGCGCGCCGAGGCTCATAGCGCAGTACGAGAGGGAGCACGATTTCAAAGTGACCCTGGCGCCCGAAATGGCCCATCAGTTGGAGCTCTGCCCCGAACCGCCACGCACTGGCGCCAATGGGCCGGTCCCAGGACAGCACCCCACCGATGAGGTGTGAATCGGCGAACTCAACGTCCGGCGGGCTAAGCGCTTCGTGCCAGGTGCCTGCGGTCATCGTGCCCGCAAAGAGTGTGGCCGCGCGCTGCCAATCGTCACTGGCAAGAGACACGGAGGGCACGGCCCCCAATGCTCCCAATAGGATCGCAGCCATCCACCTGACCAGTTGCTTGGCGCCGTGAAACACTTCCAATCCTCCGCTCGAGCAAGGAAGGACGCGTTCGCAGCCGCCCCCGCATGATCTTCAGCAATAACGCCAAATTCGGAGTGACCCATTGACGGATTGCAACCGGTACGGGGAGATCATAGCACAAAAATGGCGCTGCGAGGGAGAGATCGCAGCGCCATTCCAGTCGGGACCGGCTCGCACGTCAGCCGATCAAGCCACCGCCCGGTCCCGTCGTTTCGTCGAAATGCCGCTTGAGCCGCATCAGCGCGATGCGCAGCACGATCTTGCCCGAGCGGGCGGACCAGCCCAGCGTCTTTTCCGCCGTTTCCAGCCCTTCCAGAAAGCAACAGCAGCGGAGCGCCACGTCAGACAGCCCCGGTCCGAGATCGCGCAGCGCGCCGATCACGCGGCCATGCGCGCGCTGCACGGCGGCAGGGCCCGGCGGGGCGGCGGGCGTGCCGCTCTGCGCGAGGGCTGCAAGGAACTCCTGCCAGCCGCGCGCAAGCTGCGGCTCCATCCGCGCCATCTCGAAATCCTCGCGCAGGCGCTCGCCCGCATGCACGAGCCCGGCGTCGAGAAACGGCGCACCATCGCTGTCGCGGCGCCGTGCGAGCACCGCCAGCGGGCTCTCGGCAAGGCTGTAGCGGATGCGCGCGCGGCCCGGTGTCCTCGCCTTCGGGCTCCTGCGTGCCGGTGGCCTGGCTGCTCTCGTCGCGCGCCATCATGATCCGCGAGCGCGCCGCGGCCTGTGGCGGTGATCTGGTAGCGCGTCACCCGGCCCGTGCTGGGCGAGGCGATCCAGCCCTTTAGCGCCATGGCCTCGGCGACCGTGCGGTCGACCACGCCGGTGCGGGTACTCTCGCCGCCCGGCGCGTCCCGCACGATCACGGCCTTCTCCATGTCGGCAGCCACGGCCATCACCGCGCCCGTCTCACACAGGCGCCGCAGGACGCGCAGCCCCTCGGTCGCCAGCTGCGCCATGTCGGGCAGCGCAGGCGCAGCCCCGGCATTGGCGATGGCGGGCATCTGCGCCGCCTCGCGCGCCCGTTTCGGAGGGTCGCTCAAGGTCGCTTCCTGTGTGCCGCCCAGCGTCTTGAGCACACCATCCACCAGCGGATCGTCGCGGAGCGTCTCGATGCGCCGGATCTGCCGCAGTATCGTGGAGGCATGGCAACCCTGCTGCCGTGCGAGGGCGCGGATCGGCACGCCCATTTCCGTGTGATCGATGTAGTTCTGAACCGAGCGCGGCACCCAAGCGGGCACAGTGCCGCACAGCGAATTCCGCCCCGGTGTTGGGTTTGGTCAAGGTGTCGTACCATCTGCCCCATGTCTGAGTGTCCCTTCTCAGCGTTGTTAACAATAGGTAAACACAACCTATGCGCGAATTAGTTACCTATTGGTTAAAATCATGTCCCAGCGCCATGATTGTTCACAAAAGATAAACAATCATAACGGCGCCGCGCGCTGATCAGCTTCGGGACGCAACACGCGGAAAACTGGTGTTTTATGCCTCCATCGAAGGCCGCACGGGGTGTGGCCAGACGCTTGAGGAGCCAAATACAGATGCAAGATATCCACAGCCTGCTCGCCACATTGCACCGTCCCCGCCTGCTGATGCGCGCCGCGCGCATCGGCGCGGCGGAGTATCGCCGCGCAGGTCATCTGCCGCGGCTTCTGGGCTATGGCATGCTGCCGCGTCCGGGGCCTGCACTGATGCGGTTGATCGAGATGGAGGCCGAGCTCGAAGCAGCAGCGCACCAGCGCCGATGCCGCTTACAGCCTGATCTCCCATGTCGATGTGCTCATCGCCATCGTGGGAGAGGCCCGTGAGCTGCGCGCCAGCCAGAGCGGCGGCGCGCAGCAGGCGTGATCACATGAAGCTGTCGGGCTCGGCGGCCTTGCTTGCGGGCCACGAAAGCATCGAGCGCTTCGGCAATCGCGGGGTCGAGGGCGGGTTGCTGGTAGTCGGCAAGCATCTTCTCGACCCGAATGCTGGCAAGGGCCTGCGTGTCACGCGCGCCCTCGTCCTCCCATGTCTCGAAGGGCTTGTAGTCGAGCAGGTCGGACTTCCAGAACGCTTGCTTGAAATTCGCCTGCGTGTGCTCGCACCCCAGGTAGTGGCCGCCGGGGCCCACCTCGCGGATGGCGTCCATCGCCTGCGCGTTCTCGTCGATCTGGACGCCCTGGGCCAGATGGTGCAGCGTGCCCAGCTGGTCGGCGTCCATCACGAACTTCTCGAAGGAGGACACGAGCCCGCCCTCAAGCCAGCCGCAGGCGTGCAGCATGAAGTTCACGCCCGACAGCAGCCCCATGTTCAGGCTGTTCGAGGTCTCGTAGGCGGCCTGCGCATCGGGCAGCTTGGAGCCGCAGAACGACCCCGCCGAGCGGTAGGGCAGCCCGAGGCGGCGGGCGAGTTGCCCCGCACCATAGGTGATATGTGCGGCCTCGGGCGTGCCGAAGGTGGGCGCACCCGAGTTCATGTCGATCGAGGTGACGAAGGCCCCCATGATCACCGGCGCACCGGGCCGGATCAGCTGGCTGTAGGCGAGGCCCGCAAGGCTCTCGGCCAGCACCTGCGTCAGCGTGCCCGCGACCGAGACGGGCGCCATCGCGCCGCCGACGATGAAGGGCGAGATGATGCAGGCCTGATTGTTGAGCGCATAGACCTCCAGCGCGCCCATCATCACATCGTCGAAGGTCATGGGCGAGTTGATGTTGATGAGCGAGGTCATCACGGTGTTATCCTGCACGAATTGCTCGCCGAAGAGCACACCGCACATGTCCACCGAATCCTGCGCGCGGCTGGGCTCGGTTACCGACCCCATGAAGGGCTTGTCGCTCAGCATCATATGCGCGTGCAGCATGTCGAGGTGACGCTTGTTGACGGGGATATCCGTTGGCTCGCAGACCGTGCCGCCCGAATGGTGCAGCCACTTGGACATATAGCCCAGCTTCACGAACTTGCGGAAATCCTCCATCGTGGCATAGCGCCGCCCGCCGGCCGCATCGCGCACGAAGGGCGGGCCATAGACGGGTGCCAGCACGAGGCTCTTGCCGCCGACGACCACGTTGCGATCAGGGTTGCGCGCGTGCTGGGTGTAGGAGGCAGGCGCCGTCTTGATCAGCGCGCGTGCGAGGCCCTGGGGGATGCGCACCCGCTCGCCCTGCACGTCCGCCCCCGCATTGCGCCAGCGCTCCAGCGCGCGCGGATTGTCGGGGAAATTCACGCCGATCTCCTCGAGGATGATCTCGGCGTTGGTCTCGATGATCTCCAGCGCCTCTTCGCTCAGGATCTCGAAATTGGGAATGTTGCGCTCGATATAGCGTGCGGTCTCGAATGAAACCGCCGTGCGCGAGGCGCGCCGTGCCGCACCGCCCCCGCCCCGTGCCCGCCGTGCTGCTTCCGCCATGATCTACCCCTCATTGTAACCGGTTGGCCTCCCAATACTCCCATTCCCCTACGCCCCTCGCGCGGATTGCGGCCATGCAGGTAGAAAAGCGACATCGCCACGACCCTTCTATCTTTCTTGGCCCTAAACACTCCGGGGGGATCGGCCCGCGGGGCCGATGGGGGCTGGCCCCCAAATCCACCTTGCCACGCCGCACAGCCGCGCCTAATCAGGGGCATGACCCAAATCTCACATGACCGCCTCCTCATCATCGACTTCGGCAGCCAAGTCACCCAGCTGATTGCCCGCCGCCTGCGCGAGCTCAACGTCTATTGCGAAATCCACCCGTTCAATGCGGTGGACGATGCGTTTCTCGAGGCGTTCGCGCCGCGCGCGATCATCCTGTCGGGCGGGCCTGCGAGCGTGGTGCACGCCGATGCGCCGCGCCCGCCCGCCTCGGTGTTCACCTGCGGGGTGCCGGTGCTCGGGATCTGTTATGGCCAGCAGCTGATGATGGACATGCTCGGCGGCAAGGTCGAGGGCGGCAAGATCTCGGGCGGCGGTGGCACGGCGGAATTCGGGCGCGCCTATGTCACCCCGGCTGCGCAAAAGAGCGATCTGCTGGAGGGCTGGTTTCTCACCGACCGCGAGCAGGTCTGGATGAGCCACGGCGACCACGTCAGTCAGCTGGCGCCGGGCTTCGAGGTCTTTGGCACCTCGCCCCACGCCCCTTTCGCGATCACCGCGGATCTTGCGCGCCGGTTCTATGCCGTGCAGTTCCACCCGGAGGTTCACCACACCCCCAATGGTGCCAAGTTCTTCGAGAATTTCGTGCGCCTTGCGGGTTTCACCGGCGACTGGACGATGGGCGCCTACCGCGAGGAGGCGATCGAGCGGATCCGCGAACAGGTGGGCGACGCCCATGTGATCTGCGGCCTCTCGGGCGGGGTTGATTCCTCTGTCGCCGCGGCCCTCATCCATGAGGCGGTGGGCGACCAGCTCACCTGCGTCTTCGTCGATCACGGCCTGCTGCGCAAGGGAGAGGCCGAAGAGGTCATCACCATGTTCCGCGACAACATGAACCTGCAGGTGATCCACGCCGATGAGGTCGATCTCTTCCTCGGCGAGCTCGAGGGCCAGTCCGACCCAGAAACGAAGCGCAAGATCATCGGCCGCCTCTTCATCGACGTGTTCCAGAAATACGCCAACGAGATCGACGGCGCGGAGTTTCTGGCACAGGGCACGCTCTATCCCGATGTGATCGAATCCGTTTCCTTCTCCGGCGGTCCTTCCGTCACCATCAAGAGCCATCACAACGTGGGCGGCCTGCCCGAGAAGATGGGCCTCAAGCTGATCGAGCCGCTGCGCGAGCTCTTCAAGGACGAGGTGCGCGTGCTGGGCCGCGAACTGGGCCTGCCGCCGTCGTTCATCGGGCGCCACCCCTTCCCCGGTCCCGGCCTCGCGATCCGCTGCCCCGGCGAGATTACGCGGGCCAAGCTCGATATCCTGCGCGAGGCCGATGCGGTCTACATCGATCAGATCCGCCGCCACGGGCTCTATGACGAGATCTGGCAGGCGTTCGTGGCGATCCTGCCGGTGCGCACCGTGGGCGTGATGGGCGATGGGCGCACCTATGATTTCGCCTGCGCACTGCGGGCGGTCACTTCCGTGGACGGCATGACCGCCGACTATTACCCCTTCACCCATGACTTCCTGGGCGAGACGGCGACGCGGATCATCAACGAGGTGCCCGGCATCAACCGCGTGACCTATGACATCACGTCCAAACCGCCCGGCACCATCGAGTGGGAATGATTTTGCCTACTCTAGGGTATCCGATTTCTCTCTGCAGTATGAACTAAGTCGCTGATATCAAACAATATAGAATGCGAGATGCTTCACTATCTATCGGTGGGATATCGAATATTATGACGGTATGTCTGACGGTATGCGGGATTTCAAAATCTGCCAAAATCTGATATACCGTCAGTACTCCGAATGCGATGACGGTATAAATATCTTCATAACATGCTGATTTACTGTAAGCGGTGCTTTGATCCCACGTTGATCAATTGATTTTCTTTTTTTTGGGTTTCCAGCGTTTGGCGAGCTTGAGGACTTCGAAGCGAAGTTCGTCGCTTTCGGGTTCGTTTGGGTCGAAGTTGCCACCATACCAGTCTTTGAGATCCCGGTGTTCGGGATGTTTGGGGTCGGCCATGGCTTCAACGAACATCTGATAGCCTGGCGGTCCGCCGATGTCTTCAGGCGGGCATGTGCCTGATATGTCGGTCATTCTGGGATAAAGTTGGCCGGGTTCAGCATTGCAGGATTTACCCAGTTCAATGCGATGCACCCAATCGTCGCCAAAGTCGTAAAGGTAAGTCAAACCGACCTCGCCAATCTTCAGAGCTGCTTGATCGAGCGTTGTTTTATCAGCGGGCCGATCTTCGGGGCTATCGACGAAGTCCGGCGCGACCCAGCGTTCAGCACCCCATTGATAGGGTTCGCCGATGCAGAACTGATAGAGATGGGCATTTTGCCAGCCCATAGCTGCCTGCAGTGTCAGATGCAGACGATCGAGGCGGATATCGGCGGGCACCTGCAAGGTGCGGGTGACAGCTGGCTCGGTGTATTCAAGCGTGACCTTGATTTCGATGATGCTCATGGCTACTCCCATTCCGACATGACCCGTTGTAATTCCACGGCAGCAGCTCGTTGATCTGGCTTTGTTTATGCCCGTTCACGATGGCTGTGAGCGTGTCTGCCAGATAGGCGTGCGGATCGACGTCATTGAGTTTGCAGGTCTCGATCAGCGAGGCGATGACGCCCCAGTTTGCGGCCCCAGCATCATGACCAGCGAAGAGCGCGTTTTTGCGGTTCAAGGCGATAGGACGAATGGTGCGTTCGACGGCGTTGTTGTCCATCTCGATGCGGCCGTCGGTCAGGAACAGGCATAGCCCGTCCCAGTATTTGGCGATGTATTTGAGCGCTTCGCCCAAGGGCGCTTTGGCAGAGACGCGGGCGCGATGGGCGGTCAGCCATGCTTCAAACGCGGCGATCAACGGGGCTGATTGTTCTTGCCGTGCGGCCAGCCGCGCTTCGGCGGTCAGACCCCGGATATCCTTTTCGATGCGGTAGAGTGCAGTGATCTGTTTCAGCCCGTCTTCGGCGATAGGGGCGGTGCCGGATTGTGCAACCTCGTGCAGTTTGCGACGTGCATGGGCCCAGCAGTAGGCCAACGCAACGTTGTCATCCGCGCGTTTGAGCAGGCGGTTGTAGCCTGCATAGCCGTCCACCTGAAGAATGCCCGAGAAGCCTTTCAAAATGTCATCCGCATATTGGCCGGACCGCCCCGGCGCATAGGTGAAGGCTACGCCGGGTGGAGCCGCGCCAGCCCCATGGTCGGTCATCGCGGGCCAGCGCCCAGAAGTAGCCGGTCTTGGTTTTGCGTTTGCCGGGGTCCAGCACTGGGGCGCGGGTCTCGTCCATGAAGAGCTTGGTGGAGCGCTTCAGATCGGCGATCAGCGCATCAAACACGGGCCGCAGCTCATAAGCCGCTTTGCCAACCCATCCTGCGAGGGTGGAACGGTCCAGATCGATGCCTTGGCGGCTGTAGATTTGTGCCTGACGATACAGCGGCAGGTGATCCGCGTATTTGCTGACCAGCACATGCGCCACCGTGGCCTCTGTCGGCATGCCGCCGGGAATGAGCCGGGCGGGTGCGGGAGCCTGAACGACGCCATTCGTGCAGGACCGGCAGGCATACTTTGGGCGGCGGGTGACGATCACACGGAACTGGGCGGGGATGATGTCGAGCCGTTCTGACGTATCTTCACCAATCACATGGCGCTCAGCACCGCAGCCGCAAAGCGTCTGCTCGGGCTCAATCACTTCTTCGATGCGGGGCAGATGCTTGGGCAATGATCCGCGATTGGTGTTGCGTGGCTTGGTTGCGCGCGATGCAGGCGGATCAAGGGCTTCGTCTTCCGCATGAACCACCGCCATCGCCGTTTCGATGTCTTCCAGCGCCAGCTCAAATTGCTCAGGATCGGCTTTCTCGGAGCGCGCGCCGAACAGGGCGCGTTTGAAGTCAGCGACCAGCTTCTCCAGCCGATCGATGCGATCTTCCTTGCGTTCAATAACAGCGTCCCGATCCGCAACCAACGCATCCCGCTGAGCAATCTCAGCCTGAGAAGCCAAGATCATGCGCCTTCAGGGCCTCAATATCATTTGGAAGATCGGCACGCGTTCATCATGGTGGCATGACCTATCAACAGATGCCACCAATCACCCGTGTAAAAGTCTGCCTGATTCACTCTGCCGCAGTCGGCGGACGCGCTGCCAAAGCCTTCACTTTCCGCCAGTCCAATCCCGAGAACAGCGCCTCAAACTGGGCATGGTTCAGAGCCATCAGGCCGTCTTTGATTGCGGGCCACGTGAAGGTCGTTTCCTCCAGCCGCTTGTAGGCCATCACCAGCCCGGTGCCATCCCAGTAGAGCAACTTCAGCCGGTCCGCCCGCTTCGCGCGGAACACAAACACCGTCCCGGTGAACGGCTCTTTGCGCAACTCGTTCTTGACCAGCGCCGCCAGCCCGTCATGGCCTTTGCGGAAGTCTACCGGCTTGGTCGCCACCACGATCCGCACCCGGTTCGAGGGGAACATCATGCGCGTGCGGACAGCGCATGGGCAATCTCGGCAATCCGGTCAGGCGGGGTTCCCGCATCCAAGCGAATGATGATCGAACCCTGCACAATCTCAACGGCACTTTCCGGCGCACTCATAGATGGTGGTGCCTCAGGTTCAAGCACAACAGAGGCAAACTCGGCACCCGCCAAATCCGGCACAACCAGCTTGCCGTCCTTCGCCAGCCGCCGCCACGACGACAGATGATTGGGCCGCAGATTGGAGTGCCCCCACTGAAGTGGTCCACCAACTGGGATAGTATGATCCCATTTAAGGAGGACCAGAGATGGCTGGCAAGAGAGACAAACCCGAAGACGTGGTGGTGAAGCTTCGGCAGGTTGAAGTGCTGCAAGGACAAGGCATGGGGATCGCAGAGGCGGTGCGCCAGATCGGCGTGACCCAGCAGACCTATTACCGATGGCGCAAGCAGTATGGCGGCATGAACCGGGATCAGCTCAAACGGCTCAAGGAGCTGGAGACCGAGAATGCCCGGCTGAGGCGCGCCGTGTCAGATCTGACGCTGGACAAGATGATCCTGACCGAGGCCGCACGGGGAAACTTCTAAGCCCTTCCCGCCGTCGTCGATGTATCGATCATGTGCGGCAAACCCTCAGCGTATCGGAGCGCCGGGCCTGCCGCACTCTCGGGCAGCATCGCTCGACGCAGCGCAAGGTGCCCTGCGGTCTGCCGGACGAAGAACGGCTGACCGAGGACATCATTGAGCTGACACGAGAGTTCGGGCGTTATGGATACCGCATGATCACCGGGATGCTGAACAACAGCGGCTGGCATGTGAACCATAAGCGCGTCGAACGGATCTGGCGGCGTGAAGGGCTGAAAGTCCCACAAAAGCAACCCAAGAAGGGTCGACTCTGGCTGAACGACGGGTCGTGTGTCCGGCTTCGGCCGGAGCGGCCCAATCACGTCTGGTCCTATGACTTCGTCCAGGACCGCACCCACGACGGGCGGATCTTCCGCACGCTCAACATCATTGACGAGTTCACGAAGGAGGCTCTGGTGATACGTGTCAAACGCAAGCTCAATTCCGTCAACGTGGTCGATGCCCTGACCGACTTGTTCATCATGCGCGGCCCGCCGGAATACATAAGGTCCGACAATGGCGCCGAATTTATCGCCAAGAAGGTGCGGGCATGGATCGGCGCGGTGGGCGCCAAGACGGCCTTCATTGCGCCTGGTTCACCATGGGAAAACGGCTATTGCGAGAGCTTCAACGCCCGCTTTCGGGACGAGCTGCTGAACGGTGAGCTCTTCTACTCGCTGCGCGAGGCCCAGATCCTGATCGAGAGATGGCGTCGTCACTACAACACCATCCGACCGCACAGCGCTCTCGGATACCGTCCACCAGCGCCCGAAAGCATCGTCCCGATAGACCAAAGGCCGACCATGCACTAACATTTATACTGGACCACTCGATGGGGGCAGACCACTACCTCTCAAACGGACATCGTGAAGGCGGCTACTGGATGGTTGGCGATGCGCGCAACACGCCTGGACGCTCCCTGTTTGTGCGTCTCAAAGGCCCGCTTTCGGGTAAAGGTGCTGCAGGGAAATGGACCGATGCAGCCACCGGAGAGCATGGTGATCTGCTCGACATCATTCGGGAAAGTTGCGGGTTGGCCGACTTTAAGGACGTTGCGCTGGAGGCTCGGCGGTTTCTCAGCCTGCCGCTTCCAGAGCGCTCAGGCGACACCGCCTCCCGATCTAACCCTGGACCGACGGGATCCCCGAAAGCAGCCAAACGGTTGTTTGCAATGTCGCAAGCGATTACTGGGACGCTGGCCGAAGCCTATCTGCGAAATCGGGGAATAACGGCGATGCACAACACCGCATGCCTACGGTTCCATCCGCGCTGCTATTACCGTCCTGATGTGCATTCCGAGACCGAAACCTGGCCTGCCCTCATCGCATCGGTCACCGATCTCAATGACGCGACCACCGGCGCGCATCGAACCTGGCTTGATCCGGACGGCTTCTCGGAGACGACTTTGGGCAAGGCCCCGATCGACACGCCCCGCCGTGCGATGGGCAATCTGCTTGGCAACGCTGTCCGATTTGGCACCACACGGGATGTAATGGCGGCAGGTGAAGGCATCGAGACCATGCTGTCGCTCAGAATGATCCTGCCCAATCTGCCGATGGCCGCAGCGCTATCCGCTGCCCATCTTGCCGCCATCCGGTTCCCGCCATCCCTCAGACGCCTCTTTGTCGTCCGTGACAACGATCCAGCCGGTGACGGCGCATCGGCCCGCCTTACTCAACGCGCCAAGGATGCGGGCATTGAGGCGATCACCCTCACGCCGCAGTTCGGTGATTTCAACGATGATCTCCGCCTGTTTGGTGTTGATGCCCTCCGGGACACGCTCCGGGTCCAGATCGCGCCGGAAGACGTCGCCCGCTTCAGGAATGCTGCAGCTTTGACCGCGAACGAGGCCGCGTCCGGCTAGTGCACCCTGTCTGTGACCAACATGGGAGGTGCTCCGGGATCGGAGAGACGCGCGACCCCGGCCTTCTTGGGAGGGCGACCGGTCGGCAAACGGACCAGACCCGCAAGGCCTGCGTCCGGTTCTTTTCCACCGCGCCCGAGCGGGCGCTTTGCATCGCGAGACAAAAGAACCGGTCTCCGGCCTCCTTCGCTGCGCTGCGGCCCTTGCGGGTGCAGGTCCGCCCCGCCTGCCCTCTTTCGGCGCCATCAAGGCCGCGGCGGTCGCGGTCAAACCGACGAAGGAGCACACCATGTATACCGATCCCCACCACAAAGATGCCGAGCCACACCACGACGCATCCGCAACCCACGCCATCTGCAGCGATCTGCAACTCTTTGGCTACCGCCATTCCGAAAACGACCCCGACCCCCGCGACGTCCCCGAAGATCGCCTGATTGCAGGCGCCGTCAGCGACATCTTCGACGCCCTCGTCGCGACCATGGCCGACACCAGCCTCGATGCCGATCTCGACGAGATGCTCTGGTCGGCGGTCAACATTTTCCACCGCGCCACTGACCGGATCGAACGCAAGCTTGACGACAACGAGCAGGCGCAAAAACGCCGCCAGCGCGAACAGGACGGCTCCGAAGTAAAGTCCGTCCAACTCGAACACTTGATTGTAACCGGACAAACCCTGCTCGACCGCCGTGACTGCATGGAGGTCTTCCGGGACCATGCCGCCAATCACTATCTGCGCCTGACCGGATCGCCCTGGTCAACACGCTCCGGGTCACGGGTCAATCACCGCAATCTTACCGCGGCAATGATAGATAGCCGGGACTTCCTTGCCGCGAAGAACCGCGCCGACACCAAGGTCCACCTGCCAGCGGGAACCAAAATCGCCTTCACCGGCGGCATGGATTTCAACGATCATCGGTTGATCTGGGACACGCTCGACAAGGTTCACGCCAAACACGCCGACATGGTGCTGCTGCACGGCGGATCGCCCCGCGGTGCCGAACTGATCGCTGCCAAATGGGCCGAAACCCGAAAGGTCGTGCAAGTCGCATTCAAACCCGACTGGACACGCCACGCCAAAGCCGCCCCATTCAAGCGCAACGATCAAATTCTCGATGCCTTGCCGATCGGTGTCATTATCTTTCCCGGCACAGGCATCCAGGACAATTTCGCAGACAAGGCTCGGAAGCTTGGCATCAAGGCCTTTGATTTCCGCAAAGGGTGCAGCGCGTAAGCGCTGCATTTACCAGCAATACTAAACATCCAGATGCCAATACGCTCCAGACACTACCCGTGACACCGATCAGGTCTCACTGTCCGAGTTCGCGTCACGCCGGTTCCATTTAAACTTCAGTTCGAAGGCGGGTGATCAGTTGCAAATTCTCGCCGATCACTCCCTGTCACAACACTCAAGACTTCCAGAAACCCGCCTTTTGCACTACCGTTTGGCTGCGCTGAGGTGGTGGTGGATGGCGCAATCATTCAACCGATTTGCACGGAGACAATCACCATGCTTGTCCTCAATACTGTCCTCTTGATCGCTGCCATTGGGTTTCTCTGTTGGCTCGTCTTCACCCTCGCAGTCTACGCGTTGCCGCTGGTCACGGGCATCACGGTCGGACTGTGGGCGTATAAGACGGGAACAGGGCCTGTCGGAGGTTTTCTCGTGGGCGCAGCCGCCGCTGGTGCCGTTGCGATTGTCGGCCAACTTGCGTTCGCTTTCGCACGGCCGATCTGGATCCGCGTCATCGTTGCAGGTTTGTTTGCCGGTCCTGCTGCGATTGCCGGGTATGCAGCTGCCCTTGGCATCGCCAGGCTCGCGATCCCCTCTGAGTCGTGGCAGATGGCCGCCGCAATCATCGGTGCTGTGGCAGTCGGCGTCACCGCATTGTTTCGGATGGCAGGCGTAGCCCCACCCGATCCACGCACGGAAATGGCCGGCGAAGCTTAGTCACGAGGGTTTGGCCGGAAAGTGGATCAGGGCTGTCGCTTGACCCTCGGCGTTTTCGATGGGCGACGGTACCGTGAGCCATTACATTTGCAGCTTGAGCTAAGAAGTAGCGCGGTCACCTCGATTGTCTTCAAGGCAGCTCCAGTCAGCGCAGCACGTCACAATCTGCGGCGGCAGCGGCTTCGCGAAGGCTGGTTCGAAGAATGAAGGTGCGAGGCATTTGGCCAGATAAGCGTAACGATTTTCGGACATTCAGTAGTGCTGGACCCCGTGGGTGGCCTTCGGGTGCCAAGGTCTCCACTGATCATCTCTGTCTTGGTCGACCGCTCCATGTGGCCTCGTCAATGGACTGATCTGGCCGAAGGACGGCTGCGCCTCGACCGCCTAAGGCTCAACGGGTTTGGTCAACTTTCGTCCCCTGTCGGCTGCGCCGCCATTCCTCGCGCGACAAGAAAGTCTCCCGTCCCCGTCCTCCACTGATGTTTCGGCCCGTGCCGGGTGAGCTGTCGGTCGCCTCCGGCCTGTCGATCTCCATCGAGGCCGCAATGGTGCGGGCTCGAAAACATCTGATCAAGGAGAACTACAATGGCAACCATCGGCACCTTCAAGAAGTCCGGCACCGAATACACCGGCGAAATCGTCATCCTCAACGTTCAGGCCAAGAACGTCCGCATCGTTCCCGAAACCAGCCAGACCAGCGAGAACGCCCCGAGCCACCGCGTCCTGGTGGGACGCGCCGAAATCGGAGCCGCCTGGTCGAAGACCTCGAACGAGGGCCGCGCCTATCTGGGCCTCAAGCTGGACGATCCGAGCTTCACCGCTCCGATCTACGCCAATCTTTTCGACGAGGAAGACGGCGACGCCTACAGCCTGATCTGGTCCCGCCCGGTCCGCCGCAACGGCGACTGAGCCACTCTGGCATAACCTCGCCCGGACGATCCGGGCGGGGACACTCCCACCCAGATCCGACCGAATCGGATTGCGCGATTTCCGCCAAACACCTGCCTGAAAACAGATAATCACTCGCCATCAGCGCGAAGAACGACTATTATAGTCGTAGTTCTGGCGTGCGCAGATGTGTCCGTGGAGGTGATCATGCATGATCACCGCCCGACAAACACGGGCCGCGCGCGCGTTACTTGGTTGGACGCAGGAAACGCTCGCTGAACGGGCCCTGGTCTCATTGACCGCGTTGAAACGCCTCGAGTCGCGCCACGGCAAGCGAGTCTACGAGTCGACTGATCATCAGGTGCGCCGGGCTCTTGAAGCCGTCGGCATCGTATTTCTGACGACCGCTCAAGGCGAAGGTGTGTTGATTAACGAGTCCGATGAGGTTGGCAAAAGAACCCGTTAGAGCAGATTGCTCAACCATTTGTCTGCGTCATTGCATGGGACTGGGGTTTTCGGCGTGCGAAGGATGGAAATGGTTAACAGACGCTTCAATCGGCAGTATCGTGCCGAATAAGGGGGTCACTTTGACGAACGCAAACTTCATGGACGCACCACCCGAAAGTGCGGTCCTCACCGACTATGACCAGGCGCATGTGAAACTCTACATGCGCCTATTGGATGCCCATGCAAACAATGCAGATTGGCGAGAGGTCGTGTCCGTCCTGTTTGCCTTCGACCCCACAAATGATCCCGAACGTGCGCGCCACATCCACGACAGCCATCTAGCGCGCGCGAAATGGATGACGGAGCACGGCTATCGGCAACTCTTGAGCGGCGACACGCCCTGACCCCGGCAGGATACTGCCATTGCCCTATTTTTGAGCAGGCTCTCAGCTTGTCTCAACTCACCTTTTGATTGAAAATCTATACCTTAAACCAATGTGCATGTCCGGAGGATTTCTATGCCCCGTCAGACCATCGCGTTGGCGCTCGGCATCAGACTACGACTATGTCAAATCCCTGACGGCACCGGACCTCGCATGGGTTTGGTTACGTCGAAACATCGACTATCAAAAAGACTATGCCCGCGCCGTTGAGAGGAAAGAGGACCCCCGTGATCTGATGCACATGATGCGTCGGTCGTGGGGGTTACGATTTCCCGATCGATCCCCAGCGGACTGCCTTGCAGGCGGTTGTCTATTGGCAGCCTGAGTTAGATCTGGGCACGGTCATCCTTTCGTCCAGATCGCCAATCGCAGGTCTTCAGCGCGTCGATTTCCCGTCGAACCAAACCGGACAGTATCGTGCACGATCCGGATGGAATGAGTTTGACGGTGTCCGATGATCTTGGGGCTCTTCGCGTTCTGTTTATTGATGACGCGGGGCCGGATACGCCCCTCGTTGCGGTCATACCCCTCGATGATGCCGGTCTGGATCGCATCGAAGCAACACTTCGCCTTTGGCGCATGCTGCATGGTCGTCCATCAGCATCGAATGGAAGACTGACCGCACAACGTCGTCAAAGGTTGCGCCGTATGCTGCAGGCAATTGACGGGCACATCGACGGCGCGAGCTACCGCGACATTGGCAAAGTCCTTTATGGGCAATCCCGTATTGCCGCCGAAGTCTGGAAGACCTCAGCACTGCGGGACAGCACGATCAGCCTCGTCCGAGACGGTCGGGCCATGATTGATGGTGGATATCGCAGTCTTTTGCGTCAGCGCCGTAGGAAGTAATTTCGGACCATTCCAACTGTTCATACATCCCGATGTTCTATGCCGTTGCCCCTCCGACTGGGTAAAAGGGGTGCGATTTAAGCACTCAAATCTTCCCCATCCCTCCTGCCAGTTCTTCTTCGCCATCGTGGTCGCAATCCGCCGCCCCTCTCTGGTGGCTGCATTGGAACCCACGGAGGCCCGATCATGCCCGCAAATACAACCAACTTGCCGCCACGCTACCTGCGCACGCCTGAAGCGGCGCGTTTTCTGAGCCTGTCCGGCCGCACTCTGGAAAAGCACCGCACTTATGGCACCGGTCCTGCCTACCACAAGCTGGGTGGTCGGGTCGTCTATTCCATCGAGGACCTTCAAGCCTGGGCCAATCGCGGTGCCGTCACATCGACGTCCGATCCACGCGGATCAGTCTTGCCCGCAAAGCATCATGACCCTGTCGCACTCACCCGCTCCGGCGGCCGGTCGCGTTGATCGGTCTAGCGGAGCTCTGTCGTGGTCAAACGTTCCATCCTCTCCTCTGAACGCGGTCAGCTGGAGCTATTTCGGGCTCATGGCACCAACCTTGCCCCGCGCGATGCGCAGGACCTGATGGCCTATCCATTCTTCAGCCTCGCCAAATCGCGGCGCACCCAACCCATCGACTATGCGATAACCGGGGTCGTCATCCGCGTCGAGGCTGTCGCCGAGCACGGTATGGCGACTATCTGGGACGCCGATATCCTGATCTGGGCCGCAAGCCAGATCGTCGAGGCGCGCGACGCGGGCTTGCGCACCTCTCGCTTGATGGCCGCGACCCCTTACGAAATCCTCACCTTCATCGGGCGCGGTGTGAGTGCACGCGATTATCAGCGCCTGAAGGCGGCCTTGGACCGGCTGCAAACCACTACAATCGCGACGACCATCCGCCAAGCAAGCGAAGGTCGGCGGCATCGCTTTTCCTGGATCAACGAATGGGTCGAGCGCGTTGACCCCCAAGGTCAACCTGCAGGCCTCGAATTAATCGTGCCGGACTGGTTCTACAATGCGGTCTTGGACAACGCACTCATACTGACCATCGACCCCGACTATTTTTCTCTCACCGGCGGATATGACCGATGGCTCTACCGCATCGTACGCAAGCACGGCGGTCGCCAACGCAACGGCTGGCGGTTCGAATTCCGCCACCTCTATCTGAAATCCGGCAGCCTCTCACCGTTCAAG
This sequence comes from uncultured Alphaproteobacteria bacterium, assembly GCA_963703195.1. Classification (GTDB taxonomy): domain Bacteria; phylum Pseudomonadota; class Alphaproteobacteria; order Rhodobacterales; family Rhodobacteraceae; genus Sulfitobacter. The sequence goes on from OY969797.1 coordinate 962,690, forward strand.
CGTTTCGCATTTGAGTTGCGCGACATCGTCTGTCGCCAGCCGCTTCCCGGGTACCGTTTGTGGATCGAGATCGGACCCCGCGGACAGACGCTTCTTGGCTTCGCGTCGGTCGCCTGTGGACAACCTGTGGAAGGCCTCGTGCTATCGGGAACCGGCCCTATCGTGCCATCAGGAACCGCTGACTCGTGCTATCGGGAACCGAAAACCGATCCAAACCCTTACACACAAGCAGAAAAGCCGGCCCCTAACTTAGAATCTAACACAGATTCTAACTTTGGTAGTAGGGACCGCCGCGTAGAAGAAAACGACGCCAAGACGCGTGACGCCAGCATCGCGGAGACCCGCGATGACTAGTAAGCGCCTTTACACCCGACCAGTCACCGGTACGCGCGATGATCTACGTACCTGCTCGCTAACGCATGTCGAGTTGATTTGGGTCGAAGGGAGAATCGAATACTGGATCCGCTTCGGTCGCGTTGCGAAAGAACAAATTCTAGACCGCTATCGTCGCATCGTAAGCTTTGCACCGGGCAGTGTTTTCGCTTTGGTCCGCTGGCAGTCGAACGACTACGGAACGATCATGTCGCGCATCGACATCCTGCGCGCGGTCAATCCGAATGAACCGCATCAAACCTTACCCTGCGTGCGCCCGGGCGGTGAAAGTCTCCTGCGCCTGACGGGCTGGCCAAAGGTCCAGCAAGTGCTGCAAGCGACCGACACCATCGACACGATCGGCATCAATCCCGCAGACGTCGCGCAGGATTATTGGCTTCATGTCCACAATCGGATCGCGGCGAGTTCAAACGCCGCGCGTCTATACTATTACCCGGCATACCGCCTGGATCAAACGCCAGAGGGCAGGTCAATGACGCGCCGCATCTGGGCAAATGTCGCGTTCATCGCAGTCGGAGCGATTGCCGTTTCAACTGCCGTCAACATGCCAACAGTCTTCCTCTGGAACGCCAGCCCGTCGGCCCCCATTGGCCTCTATCGCTTGCAGTCGATCGATAATCTTGAGCCGCGTGAACTTGTTGCCGTTGTTGCACCAGACCCGATCGCCACGTTCATCGCCGAACGGGGCTATCTGCCACCAGATATCCCACTTCTCAAACATGTGGCCGGACTGCCGGGACAGATCGTTTGCCGGTTTGGCCGCAGCATCACAGTCGATGGGATCAGTCTGGGAGAGGCGCAGCAGACCGACAGTCGTGGTCGCACTATGCCTGTGTGGCAGAGCTGCCACCGCATCACTTCCGACCAAGTTTTTCTGATGAACCCAGACGTCGGAGACAGCCTCGACGGTCGCTATTTCGGACCCACCCCCCGCAACGCCATCCTCGCCGAAGCGATCCCGATTTGGCCCGCCGATGAAAGTGCCACGCACCAACCATCGACGCCCGATGTGATCGGCGACGCCCTAGTCGTAATCAACAGCACCCCCTGAAAGGAGATCCCCATGGCACATATCGGCCAATTCACACGCACCAAAGACGGCTATCACGGTCGGCTCAAAACGCTCACCCTCGATATCGAACTGACGCTCGTTCCGGCCGACCACAACGACACCGAGAATGCGCCCGACTACCGCGTGCATATCGGTACCGACGATCAGAGCCTGGAAATCGGCGCAGGCTGGAAACGCACCGGCGAGAAGGCTGGGGCTTACGTCTCGGTGCTGATTGACGACCCAGCATTGCCGCATCCAATCAACGCCAATCTGTTCCACTCATTGCAGGACAATGACCTCTATTTGCTGACCTGGAACCGGCCCTCAAAGCGCCGCGACCGGTCCTGATCAGATGGACAATGCGCACCATAACCAAACCAGCATGTGGCAAACACCCACCCGAATTGCGTCCCTTTTCTTACTTTCCGGACTGCTTGTGAATGCCGCCCCACCGATACCTGTACATGCTCAGAACTCTGCGGTAGAGCGTTCATCCGCGCATCCTCATGCCGACCATATTGCCGAAGCTTCGCAGCGGTTCGGCATTCCGGAGCACTGGATCAAGGCGGTGATGGAGGTGGAAAGTGCGGGTCGGGTGACCGCCGTCTCGTCCGCCGGAGCATTGGGTCTGATGCAGATCATGCCCGGCACCTGGACGGAACTGCGCCTTCGCCACCGTCTTGGCAACGACCCGTTAGAGCCCCGCGATAACATCCTCGGCGGCACGGCCTATCTGCGCGAGATGTACGATCTCTTCGGCGCACCGGGTTTTCTCGCCGCTTATAACGCGGGTCCTGCTCGGTATGCAGATTACCTCGCGACTGGACGTGCACTGCCCCGCGAAACACGGGCCCATGTCGCGATGCTTGCGCCGATGATCGGATCAGCGCTTCCGCCAGGCAGCCGTCATACAACAATACGACCGACGGATTGGCGTGACGCCGGGCTTTTTGTAGCGCCTGCAGATGGCGCACCGACTACAGTTCGACCGCAGATGCACCGTCAATCTGACGCCGATCCAAGAGCTTTGGGTCCGCATGCCCTTGCCCCGTCAGCGGATCGTCCGGACGAGATATTCGTCACACCATCTCGCTCGGATCCTTCACAATGATGGGCATGAGGCGAAATCGCACCCTAGAGGTCTACCGCGCAGTCTGGCGTATCAAGAGGTGTGCAACAGGAGACAGGGGAAAGGGATGGCGAGATAAAAGGGCACAATGTGCGCCTCGGTTGTGGGGAGTGATTTCAGGGACTTACAGAGCAATTTTGCGAGGTGCGCAACCTGGGCACAGCCTGCAACCTATCCTGTTCTGCAATCGTTTCAGAGCGTTAACGCGATGTGCAGGGGTGGCGCGATGAACGATGACGACACCTTCCACATCCGCCCTGGCCGCATTCGCTCATCATCCAGCCAACGTGCGCGGCCCTTCATTTCGCAAGCTCTTGCGGCGACACAGCGCGCGGGGGGCAAGGTCTCGCGTTCAGGCAAGATCACGTCGGGCAGTCGATCCCATTTTGGTCGCGGCAAGAGCGCCAGCGTGCAGGCCATTCGTTGGCTCAGCACACGGTCCCGTGTCGCTGTCATCAAGACGCGGGTTGTCCGGCACAGCAGTCGCAGTACCCCACTTGCCACCCACCTTTCGTACCTCCAACGCGATGGCGTCACTCGCGACGGGGAGAAGGCACAGTTGTTCGGACCTGAGGCAGACGAGACCGACGCAAAGGCGTTTGCCAAACGATGCGAGGGCGACCGACATCATTTCCGCTTCATCGTTTCACCAGAAGACGCCATCGAGATGACGGACCTCAAATCCTTCACCCGCGACCTGATGCATCAGGCTGAAACGGATCTGGGCACGAAGCTGGACTGGGTCGGTGTCGATCACTGGAACACGGAACATCCGCACATCCATGTGATCGCCAGAGGTCGGACCGATGACGGCGGTGACCTCGTGATCGCGCGCGACTACATCAGTGACGGGATGCGCGCCCGAGCGCGGGATCTGATCACCCAGGAACTTGGGCTTAGAACTGATCGCGACATTCACAAGACGCTGGAGCGTCAAATCGACAGTGACCGCTGGACCAGCCTTGATCGCCAGCTTGCCAAAGAGGGTGGCCGAAACGGCATCATCGATCTCGCGCCGCAGCCGGGAAGCCAGCCAGACAACCATCACGCGCTGAAAATCGGGCGCCTGCGCAAGCTGGAATCCCTCGGTCTCGCCGATCAGATCAGGCCGAGCCAATGGGTGATGGACGAGAGTGCCGAGACCACGTTACGGGAGCTTGGCGCGCGCGGCGACATTATCAAACGTATCCATAGTGGCCTGTCAGAGCGCGCTATTGAACGCAGCGCAGCAAGCTATGTTCTGGGAGGAGAAAGCCTCCACGATCCAATTATCGGCAGGCTCGTCGATCGCGGCCTTGATGATGAGTTAAAGGGCACGGCCTATGCCGTGGTCGATGGTGCCGATGGCAGGACGCATCACATCCGCTTGCCTCATATCGACGCCGCCGGTGACAGCCCGCCTGGGTCGATTGTCGAGCTGCGGAAATTTGACGATGCGAAAGGCCGCCGCCGCGTCGACCTCGCTGTCAGGTCCGATCTACCAATCGAGCGGCAGGTGACGGCATTGGGCGCGACCTGGCTCGACCGGCACGCCATTGCCCGCGAGTCGGCGCCCCTCGGTGAAGGCGGGTTCGGCGCAGATGTCCGCGACGCGCTCGAACGCCGCGCCGATCACCTGATCGCCGAAGGGTTGGCGAAACGTCAGGGTCAGCACGTGATCTTCAATCGCGACCTTCTGAATACGTTGCGCAACGGTGAACTCAAAGCGGTCAGTGAGAAACTCGCCACGGAGATCGGGCGTCCGCATACGCCATCAAAGACCGGGGACTATGTCACCGGCACCTACCAGCGCCGCATCGCGCTCGCGTCAGGGCGATTTGCCATGATCAATGACGGGCTCGGCTTCCAACTCGTGCCGTGGACTCCATCCATCGAGAAGCATCTCGGCAAGCACATCAGCGGTGTCGCCCGCGGCAATGGCGGCGTCGATTGGGATTTTGGGCGCAACCGCGGGATCGGGTTCTAGCCGCGACGATCGCGAGGAAAGGGAAGGATCATGTCAGCAACGAAAATCCTCTGGGGTCAGATCATCATCGTGTCTCTGATCGTGCTCATCACGACCTGGGCCGCGACGCAGTGGACGGCTCTGCGGCTCGGCTTCCAGCCGCAGTTGGGGCAACCGTGGTTCGAACTGCTCGGAATGCCCGTCTATTACCCACCTTCCTTCTTCTGGTGGTGGTATGCCTATGACGCTTACGCTCCGCCGATCTTTATTGAAGGTGCCCTGATCGCGGCGTCAGGCGGTTTTTTGTCCGTTGGCGTTGCGATCTTCATGTCGGTCTTGCGGGCACGCGAGGCGCAAGACGTCGACACCTATGGATCCGCGCGATGGGCGCAGGAGCGCGACATCAGAGAAGCCGGGCTGTTCGATCCGGATGGCGTGATCCTCGGAAAGCGAGACCACGCCTATCTGCGACACGACGGGCCGGAACACGTGCTTTGCTTTGCACCCACACGATCCGGCAAAGGGGTCGGGCTGGTCATTCCATCGCTCCTGACCTGGCCCGGGTCAGCCATCGTACATGACATAAAGGGCGAGAATTGGCAGCTGACATCAGGCTTTCGTGCGAAGCATGGTCGTGTTCTTCTGTTCAATCCGACCAACGCGACGTCTTCCGCCTACAATCCGTTGCTCGAAGTCCGGCGGGGTGAGTGGGAAGTGCGGGATGTCCAGAACATCGCCGACATTCTGGTCGACCCCGAAGGCTCGCTGGAAAAACGCAACCATTGGGAGAAGACCAGCCACGCCCTGCTGGTCGGTACAATCCTGCACGTCCTCTACGCCGAGGCGGACAAGACCACTGGCCGGCGTGGCAAAGTTCCTGTCCGACCCACAGCACCCTATCGAAACCACGCTTGAGACAATGAAGACCACCGCGCATTTCGGAAACACCGGACCGCATCCCGTCGTTGCAGGTGCCGCACGTGAGCTCCTGAACAAGTCACCCAACGAGCGCTCCGGCGTTTTATCGACAGCAATGTCGTTTCTCAGTCTCTACCGCGATCCCGTCGTGGCCAAGGTCACCCGACGTTGCGACTGGCGGATTGAAGATCTTGTTCAGGGCACTGACCCGGTTACCCTTTACTTCGTCGTGCCACCGTCCGACATCAACCGCACCAAACCGCTGATCCGTCTGATCCTGAACCAGATTGGCCGCCGATTGACCGAAGATCTCGCAGGTAGGGATCCGAAGCATCGCCTCCTCCTGATGCTGGACGAGTTCCCAGCGCTTGGTCGGTTGGACTTCTTCGAAAGCGCGCTGGCGTTCATGGCTGGTTATGGCATTAAGAGCTTCCTGATCGCCCAATCCTTAAACCAGATCGAGAAAGCCTATGGGCCTAACAACTCGATCCTCGACAATTGTCATGTGCGTGTAAGCTTCGCGACCAATGACGAGCGAACTGCAAAACGCGTGTCCGATGCTTTGGGCACGGCAACCGAGATGCGCGCGATGAAGAATTATGCAGGAAATCGCCTGTCTCCTTGGCTTGGCCATCTGATGGTCAGCCGACAGGAGACACCGCGCCCCCTCCTCACCCCGGGCGAGGTGATGCAGCTTCGTCCAACCGACGAGATTGTCATGGTGGCAGGAACACCGCCGATCCGGGCGCAAAAGGCACGGTACTTCAAAGATGATCAATTGAACGCCCGCGTTCTGCCGCAAGCGACGCCACACAGGAATGATGCACCAGCCAACGACGCCTGGAGCCGGATCGTTCCACTCAAGCCGCCAGAGATTCCTAATCCCGAGATACAGACGGCAGATGAAAGCGCAACGACCGACGACCCCAACGAACAGCGGCGTCAACCAGAACTGGACCGAACCCGAGAAACAGAAAAGGAAAAGCCCATCGAAAACGAGTTTGAGCCAGACCTCAAAAAGCCACCGAAGGATCAGACCGTTCTATTGAGGCACCTTGATCAGCGGGCCCGCCAGCTTGCCCGCCAAGCCTCAATGGATCCAAACGACGACATCGAACTGTGAGGGCCTGAAAATGAGACAACCCAAGAAACATCGCCTATCCGTATATCTCGACCCGGACATCATGTCAGCGCTGGCCGACTATGCGGCCCTGCGAGACCACTCCCGCTCCCTCGTCGCGGAAGCCGCGATTGCGTCATTCCTATCACCCGACGCTGCTGAACGTCAGGAAGCAGCCACCACAAAACGCCTCGACCAGATTGACCGCCGGATGGTTCGCCTGGAACGGGATGTCGCAATCTCGGTAGAAACACTGGCGCTGTTTGTACGCTTCTGGCTGACCACCAATCCACCACTACCCGAACCTGCGCGAACTGCAGCCAAGGCCCAAGCAGGCGAGCGCTACGACGCATTCATCGCGGCACTCGGTCGCCGATTGGCGAAAGGGCCAGCGCTAAGACAGGAGATTTCTGAAGACATCTCGAGAGTGGAAACGTGAACCCAATATAGCGAAATATCGAAGTCTGGCGGTCGCGCATCCTTACGTAAAAGTGAAATAGCTCCGCTCTCACGCCTACACAACCGAAATGCGGCGAAGCGGATCTTTCGAATGACTTTGCAGATGGATTGTTCAAAATGGATTTCAATTTATTTCAAAACAGATATTTTTAACTCGAAAAACCCAACAATTCTAAGCTCAGTGTTTAGCCCAATTGTGTTATGCGGCAGCTCTTGGCGGGAACCGCTGCGTCGCTCCTTAGGTTGCAATCTTCCTGAGCAAGCGGACCTATCTTGCCCGATTAGTCCCGGTTTGCCTCCGGCTGCGTGTCGGTCACATACCGGAAATCACAGTATTTGCCCCCACCAGCCAGAGTTTCGGTACGCTCCAGATGCCCTCCCCACATCTCGGCCAACGGGTAATCCAGATTACAGGCCGTGCCCTGGCAAAAATCACGCGCGTCATCGGGCGGCAACAATTTGTGGTGCAGTTCCTGATAGGGGCAACGGGTCACCAGAAACACCCCGCCGCGGTCGCTGTCGATCCAGCGTTTGCAATATGATTTCGGGCCAAAGGGGAACACATCCATGATCAGGTGCGTGTCCCGTTTCAGCCGTTTGGCGGGATCGCGGGTGGTCAGCCGGACCAGCGCGTCCGGAACCATCATGACCCGCCGATAGATGATCCAGGCGGCATCGCCCACCAGTTCGATAGCGTAGTTCCGCGCCACGCCGCGATCAATAGCCGCCTGAATGGCGCTGATAATAAGCGCGCCATTCAGCAACCAAAGCCGTGCGCCTGCGTCGCGCTCATGCGGGATCTGGGCGGCGTGTGCCTCGAACCGGGTCCAGGCGTCTTTCAGAAGGTCGCGGATTTCAGCCTTGGTGAACCGCCCCTTGCTCATGTCTCCGCGCACACGGTTGCGCCCCAGAATGGCTGTCTTGGCCGCACCGCGCACAAGGGGCGCGAATGCAAGGCGGTAGAGCCGTTGGCGCGGCGTCATTTCAGCAAGGCGGGCCCGAATGCCCGCCCCCGGTCGGTAAAGGTCATCCAGCCCAGAACTGCACCGCCGATGGCGGACATCACGATGCCATTGACCATAAAAAGCAGCCCCGCACCCTGCGCGCCGAAATAGCCGAATGTCATATCAAGACGGAGGCAGAGCGTGTTGCACAACAGGCCAAGCATCACAGTGGACAGAAGCGCGCTCAGCACCACGGCGCGCCAGCCGTCGACACGGCCCAGCAGGCCAAGCGCCACAACCGATCCAAAAGCCCCGCCCATGCCGAGACCGCAATAGACGATGGTCCACATGAATTTATTGAACCAGCTGCCTTCGGGAAACAGATAGAAGCCCCACACCACAAGGATCACCGCTTCGCCGAGGACGGAAAACAGGATTGCCAGTTTCAAAGGTCGCGCAAGACTTCGGTCAGAGGCCATTGTCAGGGTGGTCACGTTCTGTCTCCTCTCGGTTCTGTCAGATCGCGCAGCAGGCGCACGATGCGCGACGCGGCGGCGTCAACCTTTTCTACGGCCATGTCATCCCAGTGGGTCGCGAACCAGCGGTCGCCGCCTTCGAGCATCCCGAAGGTCGCATCAAGCAACAGGTCTTGCGGTAGATCCGTTCGCACGGCTCCGAGTGCCTGCCCCTGCGCGATCATCGCCGTCAGCCATTGCCGCATCTGCCCTGCCAGAATTTCCAAGGCCGGGTGTGCGGTACTATCGGCGCGGGACTGAATCGCGCTCCAGTTCAGCGCTGCCAATACGGGATCGGCCAACTGGCGGCGCAGAAATCCCACATACACCCCCTCCCACATCGACCAATATTCCTCGGCCGTTGACGGCAGGGCCGGAGGCACCATTGCCGCCAGAAGTTGATCCAGAGCGCGTTGCGTGACTGCGGCGTACAGATCATCCTTGCCCTCGAAATAGTGGTAGAAGGACGATTTGCTCATGCCCGAAGCCGCAATCACCCGATTGATTGACGCTCCACTCAGGCCATGTTCGGCAATCTCGGCAGCGCCCGCATCAAGGATCGCGGCGCGCTTTTCCGGCGAGACATTCTGGAATCGTTTCATCGGGGCCATTGAAGTAATGTACCTTAGGTTGGACTTGGAGTCCACTATCCTGCATGGTGTCTACGCCACCACAATCGCAGATGAATTGTCATCGCATGGCATCAGGGAGTTCGTGAGCGCAAATGACGGCGATATTTCATTTCACCCACTGGATGTTGCCGAAGCGATTTCGTGCCAAAGTGAACGCAAGCGCTTACTTGATGTCACGCATTCGACGGTGGTGCCAGCAGGCATGTATGGAGGCGCAAAAAACCTCTATAGTTGCTGCGAATGAAACATAAGGAACATAGACTTGCTTCTCTCTATTGGCTTATCCCTGTCCGCATTTCTGGTGACGGCGGTGATGCATCTGACCACCCTGAAGTGGTGCAGTGGTGGGATGGCCAGCATTCCAATGCGGCCCTCCATCCGCGTCCTCGCGGTTCTGACTCTGCTGTTCACTGTCCATATGTTGCAAATCGGCGTGTTCGCTGTCGCCTTTGCCTTGGCCGAGCGCTGGTTGAACCTGGGCGCCTTTGCGGGTGAGACCATCGCGGCTCCCCTCGATTACTACTATTTTTCGGCAATAACCTACACCTCGCTCGGAATAGGAGACATTTTTCCTACCGGGCACCTGCGGTTTCTGACGGGCGTCGAGGCGCTGATCGGTCTTCTGCTGATCGCGTGGTCTGCCTCCTTCCTCTACGCAATGATGAACCGCCTCTGGGTCTGGCAGCCCTGCGTGCGTCCGGACGGAACATCGCAGGACATGTCAGGACGTACGCCTGCGCGCGGACTGCCAGCAGGGCGACACTGGCGAGGATGGCGGACATGCTTGAGCCCAAAATGACGGCGATCTTTGCCGAATCCGCGCGCGCGGGATCATCCAGCGCGGCGGTGACGATGAACAAGCTCATCGTGAAACCGATGCCTGCGAAAAGTGCGGCGCGCAGGGTATCGCGCAAAGATGTCCCGGACGGCAAGCTGCCCAGACCCGCCCACAGGGCAAGGCCTGTTCCCAATGCGACACCCAACGGCTTTCCGACAACGAGGCCCAGGACAATTCCGGCAGCGACCGTATCTGTCGTCCAGTTCGCAGGACGCATGGGTCAGCGGCACCCCGGCATTGAAGAAGGCAAAGATCGGAACGACGATGAACAGGGCCAGAGGTGCGACGCGATGCTCGACCTGTGCGACGGCGCTCAGTCTGAAAGCCGACAGCGGCAGCGCCAGCCCGATGATCGCCCCCGCGATGGCCCCTTCCAGCCCGGACCCGATCAGCCCGGACCACAGCAGCGCGCCCGCCAGAAGGTACAGCATGGTGGCCTCGCTCGCGCGCTGATTTAGAGCCCAGAGCCCGGCAAGCCCGACCGCGATGAGGGCCAGCGACCAGCCAAACTCGGACTCGCCATAAAACAGGGCAATGACCAGCACGGCGCCCAGATCGTCAAAGATCGCCACGGCCGTGACAAAGGCCAGAAGGCCCACGGATACCGCCGGGCCGAGGAACGACATCAGGCCCAGCACCAGTACCACATCCGTCGCAATCGGAATCGCCCAGCCGCGCATCGCTTCGGGGTCGCCTGCATTGAACGCCAGATAGATCGCCGCCGGCACCGCCATGCCGCCGAACGCCGCAATGGCCGGCAAGGTGGCGCGCCCCCGCGCCGCCAGAACGCCCGACGTCATCTCTTGTTTGGTATGTAGGCCGATGTGGAAAAAGAAGACGACCAGAAGGCCCTGATTGATCCAGTCGATCAGCGGGGCGTCGATCACAACGGGCGCGATGCCCAGCCGCAGCGGATAGTGATGGATGAAGTCGTAAACGCCCGACAGCGGTGAATTGGCCGCACCCATGCCCAGGGCGATCGCGACGAGCATGGCGATGCCTGCACGCCGTCCTTCGTGCGATTGCCGGGTTTCAACCGCTGACATCAGTGGTCATGCGCTGCTTCCGGTGCCATCCATCGCGACAGGTAAACACGTTCAAGGACAAAGACAGTGGCAATGCCGATGGCGGCATAAAGTACGATGGCCGGATCGCTTTGAAGTTTCATCGCAGTGAAGGCGACAAGTACCACGGCGTCGAAAGCAAGTGCCAAAAGAAGAATTGTTGGCGCTGCTCCAACCTCTTTCCGTCGGAAATGGAACACACCCCAATGCACAATCATATCCATGATGAGATAGAAGAATGCTCCCAGAGAGGCGATCCTGCCAAGATCGAAGAACACCGCCAGCGCCGAGGCAATCACAACCGTATAGACCAGCATGTGCCGCTGGATGGCCCCGGACATGCCAAAATGGCTGTGCGGGATCATGTTCATCTCCGTCAGCATGGTCAGCATCCGCGACACTGCGAAAACGCTGGCCAGCACGCCGGATGCCGTGGCCACGGCCGCCAACACGACCGTCAAGTAAAAGCCGACCTGCCCGAGTGCGGGCTCAGCCGCCTGGGCCAGCGAATAGTCGCGCGCGGCGATGATTTCGTCGATTGTCAGGCTCGCGCCCACGCCAAAGGCCACAAGCAGGTAGACCACCACGCAGATCCCGATGGACAGCATGATAGTGCGGCCCACATTCCTGTGGGGATCGGTGATTTCGCCGCCGCTGTTGGTGATCGTGGTGAAGCCCTTGAAGGCAAGGATCGCCAGTGCGACAGAGGCGATGAAGCCTGTCACTCCAAAGGTCTCGGCCGTTTCTGACGCGGCGGCGAACTGAAACCCGCTTGACCAGAGTGCTGCGATACCGAACAGCGCGATGCCCCCGATCTTGATCGCCGCCATGATTAGAGAGAATAGCCCGACGGAGCGGTTTCCTGCGATGTTGACCAAGAATGCGAACACGATCACGGCAACCGCCAGAACGGGCACAAGTGGCCCGCCCGTGATATCGAAAGGCCGCAAGACATAAGTGGCGAATGTCCGTGCGACGAGGCTTTCCGCGATCACCATGCTGAGCGCCATCAAAAGCGCCGCTCCCGCCGCGACCGCCCCCGATCCATAGCATTTCTGAAGGATCATCGCGATGCCCCCTGCCGAGGGCCAGGCGTTCGACATCTTGATGTAGCTGTAAGCGCTGAAGCTGGTCACGATGGCACCAGCGATGAACGCGAGTGGAAATAGTGGTCCAGCCAGCTGGGCGATTTGTCCGGTCAGGGCAAAGATGCCCGCACCGATCATCACGCCCGTGCCCATGGCAACAGCTCCGCCAAGGCTGATCGAGCCTTCACGGTAGCCGTCGTTTACATCGTGGTTTTTATCGTGTTTCTGCATTTCGATCTGCCTTGGTTGCTATTTAGGTCGTTACGCCTCTGCGCATGCCCACCCGATAGGTTTCAGGCCGCCAGAAGTCCCGACCCTGGGCGTCTGATGAAATCGCGACTACTCCCGTTGCGAGGGTGCGCCGTAGATCCGCCGGGAAGTCTGCGAACGCCATGTGACCACAACGGCGGCCGCTTGCAGTGCGACAACTGACGCCACAAGGGCAACAAACGGCCATCGCGCCCAGTTCGGTTCAGGCGTTTGGCGGTGGAAATCAAGAAAATGAAAGAACAAGAAATAAGCCGTGTGCAGCACCGCCAGCCACCACAGAACATAAGCGCCCTGCTGGATGTATTTCCACACGGACGTGCCAAGTACCCTTTGGCTGAAATTATTCGACGTACCGGCAAGCACAAAGCCGTAGAGCAGTGCCGCGATCCCGACCACATTGGCCAGCGCAAACCCGTGGTTCAACATCACGTAGCGTTGCAATTGAGGATGAAACTCGAAACCGAACAACCGCGCGAGATCAAGTTCGACCCAGCCGATCAGTATGATCACGGTATGCGCAATTGCCGCCAGAACGGCGTAAATGCCAAGCTCGCGCCGATACGGCAAAAGTTTTCGAAACAGGCGCGCCGATGACAGGCGCGCAAGCGGACCAATCGCCATCGCGAGCGCGATGAGCACAAGCGAAAGATCCCCGAGCGCGCGATTGTAGCGATGCATTTCCGACCATTCGGCCCGCGAGATCAGCAGCAGGTATCCCACCAACACGGACGTGCCTATGGTTAGTACGTGCCGCAGAAGGGCGGGTTTTTTCATCATGGTTTCAGATACCGTATGTTTGCAGTCTTCCAAAGATGTTTTAGGCACGCAAATAGCACATCAGATCGGCTTTCGCTTCCAATCAGCGTTCAACATTCTGCAGAGTGTTGACGTTTGGTATGAAAGCCGGAACCCGGCTGGCATACCTGTCCCAGCTTTCGCCAAAACGGGCACGACTGTCCCCCTCCTCGCCGCGGGCCAGCCGTGCGTACATCCAGACCAGCACCGGGAACATCGCCGAGCGTCAGGAGGGTCGGCCATTGCACGAGAAAGCCCAGCATGATCAGCACGAACCCCACATATTGAGGATGGCGAATGCGGGCATAGGGGCCTGTCGTCGCAAGCAACCCCTGACGCTGCGCATTCCACAGATGGTGCCATGCCACGGATATCAGCCAGAAGCCGCCGCCGATAAAGACGAAGCTCAGGAGGTGGAACGGCCCGAAATGCGGGTTCGATTGCCAGCCGAACATCATTTCAGGCAGGTGACCGCTGTCGTGAGCAAACCAGTCAATCTCCGGCCAGGTCGATTGCAGCCAACCGGAAAGAAAGAAGATGGTCAACGGAAACCCGTACATCTCGGTGAACAACGCCAAGACGAAGGCGCTGAAGGCTCCGAAACTGCGCCAGTCGCGTTTTGTCTGCGGCTTGAAGAAACTGAAGGCGAAAATGATGAATACCGCCGAATTGATAAATACCAGCACCCAAAGTCCATAGGAAGCACCTGCATCGGCCATTATGTGTCGTCTCCTTTGCCGTGCCCGCCGTGGCCTCCATGGCCGCCATGCATGAAGAAGTGCATGCCAACGCAGAGCAGCAAGGGCAGCCAGATCAGCAATCCACTTCCCAGAAGGTGCACCCGGTGTTCATAACCCAGAAGAAGGCCGCCCCCGGCAAGAGCGACGATCAGATAGATGCCGGCGCGTGATCGCCAGAAAGAGGGCGGCCTGGTCGGCTCGTCACGGTTCATGTGGTGTTCGCTATGTTCGGTCATGACATATCTCCATCCTAGGTTTCGACCCGCAAGGGCCTTGAGAATTGTATCCGCTTGTGAAGCCTTCCGAGCGATCTCCAAAAGCGGGCAATAGGGTTCGTACACTTGGCCTCATGGAACATTCCTATCGAAAATAACCCCCGCCGGCGCGCGCTTTCCCTGCACCACATCAAGTTCGCGTGTTGTCAGAAAGTCCAACGCCTGCCGGCCCGTGACTTCTGCCACTGCTGCGAGAACATGCGCCCAGGTCGATCGGTTGGCGAACAGCATTCCGTTGGTATCAAGTGTTCCGCCGCGCCCGCAAAACCCGAGGAACCGAGACGTCGTCGATCCGGTATCAAGGCGGCGGATAAGACCGCAGAGCGGTTCTGGCCGGGTATGAGAAACGAAGACCCGCGCCCTACTCGCCTCTGGAAACAGGTTTCCGACAATTTCCTCCGAGGCGGCTATCGTTGCTTCCTGCGCGTCACGAGGGGTTCGGAACCGTCCCGGTTCGACAAGCAAAATGACGCGATGCAGCACACTCTTTTCCGTAAGGCGATCCGACGCTTTTAGAACTTCGACCAGTTGATAGGCGCCAATGGCGACAAGTATGATCTCCGGCGGATCTTCTCCGTTTTCGCGCAGGCAAATGGCACCGTCGGATAGCGCCCTGTCCGCCTGCTCTGACGACAGCGCCAGCGGAACGTCGCGTTTGGGAACCACCATCGTCCAGACCGCTCCATGTGAACGAACGGCATCTCGCAGACAAGCGATTGCACTGTTCCAGTCCACGGGAAACACGACACGAGAGAGATCGGACATCTCCCCCCACATGGTTTCGACGGCGGTCGTATCCTGATGCGACAGCTCGTTTTTGCCATTCTCCCATGTGTGGGAAGTCAGGACAAACGGCAGACCAAGCCAATACGGCTGACGTCCTACCGCGATCAGTTGTCTTGTGAAGATCAGATCCTGACGCAAGGCACCGAGCATCTTGGTTGCAAAAGCTTCGTAGGTGACCGCCAAGTTGAGACCGCCCTTGTTCCCCAGCACCGAACAGACGACCGCCTCTTCGTTGAGTGCTGTAATGACGCCGCCAGTCTGGGACTCGGGCATCCCCGGTTCGGGAGCAGTTACACGATGCTTCAGCAGATCAAGAGTTGCATTCATCCGGTTGCTGCGCATTTCATCGGGGTTGCCGACACGCGGGCGCAGGTCCGGATTGGCCAGAATGAGAGCCGCGAAATATTCATCGAGGCCTTCCATCGGCGAGACTTGCGCGGACCCGTCAGAGGCGTGCCATGGCGGTTCAGGTAGGCTGGGGGTCACCGAGGGGCGCGAGATCAAGGAATGGGCGCGCTCTTTCGGACGCTTGGGCTTATCGTGATTGTTGAGTGCAAGCACAGCCGCCGACAAATGCTCCGGCGGGACCCACAGGTTCGCCACACCCTCGTTGAACTGACAGCGCGCCGCCTCGTCCGTTCGGGGGTTGCCCGTAAGTGGCAGGTTGTGCGCGCGGTTCGTGCCTGCACCCGGAAAGCCGAACCCCTTGACCGTTTTTGCAATACCATATTGCAGACGGACCGAAGCGGCCCCATCGGTCTCCTGCGCTGTCACCGCAGCTTCCAGATGCTCCTCGATCTCGAAGATCGCCCAGGCAAACGCCGCCGGGTCGCGGCCGTCGAGATCGACCGGGTCGAAACCATTCAGCCGCAGATGCCGACGAAACCAGTCGATGCCTCCGGATTGCGCCATCGTCGTGCGCTGGTCAATCCGGCGCCCGTTCGCGATCATGATCGGAGCGACCAGTCCGGTGTCCTCGGCGCGCCACCAGCGAGGGGCCCAGTCGCTTCCGCGCTGCTCCTCGAAAGCACCGTCACTCAGAAATGCAACCAGTCGTTCCCCAGGGCGCGGCATGTGTTCGTAGAGCAACCCGGCAAAGCCGAGATAGCCGCCCTCGATGAGACCGCCAGCGGTATGTGCGTTCACATGACTACCAAGCGGCGAAACGGGCCGACCGTCGGCCGCTATTTCGTAGGAATAGAAATCCCGGACAAAACGGGTCAGCCCCGGATCGGAAAAGCTGTATCGTTCCGTCTGCTCGGATGACATGTTGTCGACGATGAGGTTGACTGCATCGATAGCGGCGACGCAATGCCCCTGCCCCATCAGCCACGAGCGCGTCACGCCGCCAAGTGCATTCGCCAGCAGATAGCCGACATAGGCCGGAACCATGTTCAGCGATCCGCCGGTATGGCCGTCGGGGCTGGTCTTGAAATCCCCAGCCTCAAGCGGCGTGCCGTTGATCCGCACGGTGCGCGCATAGGTCATGTGCACGACCAGCCACATCGCGGCCTGTGCGATCCGGTCCGCTGCACCAAGGAGGCGATAGGCTTCGATCTTGTCCTTGATCTGTCCGCGCCGATGCAAAACATCGACCATGTCGTGAACGAGAACCTGTGTCCTTTCGTCACGCGCAAGCACGTCCGAGCCAGTTGCCCAATCGGCAAAAGCCGGTTCATTCGCTCGGTAGAGGGCGGCCCGATCCGCGATCTGGGGGCGTTCGGGACTAGGCGGGGCGGGGATTTTCGTTTCCTTGCGGGTCATCCTCATATTCTCCAGTTTCCGGAGTAGCGTTCCGGTTTGCGCTCAGGACGAAAGCCGACAGATCCTTTCCTACGATCCGGTCTTGTCCGAACTTGCGTGATCAAGGTTCCTTCAAGACCGAAAGGGTCGTTTCGCTCAGGATGTCGACAATTCCGATCACGTTCGTTGAATGGGGTATGGTGTCGGTGGATATGATCCCTGCCGCACCTGCCGACATGATGGTGTCCTGCGCGCCATCGGCAAAGACCGCGTGGATGACAAGGCAGACAGGCGCGGCGGTTCCAGCCGCAAGCAACCTTTCGACGGCACGTGCCATCGTGACGCCGGAAGATGCGATGTCGTCGAGGATCACTGGCGTGCCTTCGCGCAGCGCCGCGCTTTCGGGGACACTGACATCGACACTGCGGTCACCGGATCTCACCTTGCGCAAGACCTCATAGGGCCGTCCGGCCAGCCGGGCCACCTCGGCGACCCATTGCTGGCTTTCGCTGTCAGGGCCCAGAAGAACGGCGTCTGGCAGGTTCGTGCTGATCCAGGTCGCAAGCAGCGGGGCGGATACGGCGCGCATCGCCGGCATCGGGAAGACATCCTGCAGCCGCGCGATGCGGTGCAGATGCGGATCGACGGTCACCAGCCAATCGAAACTCTCCCCCAGGAATTGCGCGAACAGCGGCGCGCTGACCGCCTGCCCGGCCTCGAAGCGGCGGTCCTGCCGCATGTAGCCGAGATAGGGCGCGATCAATCCGACGCGGCGCACGCCCATCTCGCGGGCCGTCGCCGCGGCGAAGCGCAAGGGCAGGGCAAGGCGGTCGGGATCGCGCAAAGTCGCCAGAAATGCCACATCGGCCCCGTCCAGATCGCTGGGCAGCGAGATCAGGCTTTCGCCATCGGGGAAGTGGTGCCAGTCGAGAGTGAGCAGGTCCGCCCCAAGCGCGGGTGCCAGGTCTTCGGCAAGCGGCCTCATCTCGGGAAACGCGACAAGGATCATGACACTGCCTCGGACAGCGTGAGCACGCCGGTCTGGGACTCGGCATAGGCCAGGGCATAGGCCAGTTCGCCTGGTGTCTCGGCATGAAGCTCATAAAGCGGCTGGCCCTTGTCCACCCAATCCCCGATCCGCACCAGAAGGCGGATGCCGGCGCTCTTCTGACGCGGGGCACCGGCCAGCTTGGCGATGCGGGCAATCCGGCGGTTGTCCACGGTCGTCAGTTCGCCCGCATGCGGGGCAAGTATCTCGATGCGTTGCGCGGCGGTGCCGGGTTCGCGGAAACCGCCCTGTGCCGCGCAAATTGCCATGAACTTTGCCTCCGCTGCACCACTGTCGAGAAGCGCCTGCGCGCGGTCCCGTCCCTGCCCCACAACGGCGTCCGGTGCGAGGTCCAGAAGATGCCCGGCCAGATCCAGCGCCCGCGCACGCAGGTCGCCAGGTGCATCCGGCGCGCGCCGCAAAACCGCGAGCACGTCGTGCGCCTCCAGCGCCGGGCCCATGCCACGTCCCACCGGGGCCACGCCATCGCTGATATGTAGCGCCAGGTTCAGACCCAACGCCTTGCCCACCGAAGACAGCCGGGTGCCGAGAGCCTCCGCCGCTCCGGCAGACCGCACCTTGGCAGTTGGTCCGACCGGCATGTCGATCAGAACATGGGTGGCACCGGCGGCCGCCTTTTTCGACAGTACGCTCGCTACAAGTTGACCGGTGGAGTCGAAATCGAGGGGGCGTTCGACACGGATGAAATGATCGTCGGCAGGACTGAGGGCGAGCCCGCCACCCCAGACGAGGCAACCGCCCTCGGCTTCGACCACCCGGCGCAGCGCGGCGGCGTCAAGAGCGACCGGCGCCATGACCTCCATCGTGTCGGCCGTCCCGGCCGGCGAGGTGATCGCACGGCTCGACGTCTTGGGGATCAGATACCCCGCCGCCGCGACGATGGCGACGACGATGGGTGTCGTGCGGTTGCCCGGCAATCCGCCGACGCAATGCTTGTCGAGAACAGTGTGCTGCCCCCAGTCGAGCGTCTGCCCTGCTTCCTTCATGGCGCGGGTCAGCGCCACGGTCTCGGCCTCGTCCAGCCTGTCGCCGGCACAGGCGGTGACGAAGGCGGCAAGGTCGAGATCCGATAAGCCGATTGTCGAGCGTGTCGCTGCACGATCGTCGCGAACCCGGCCCGGTCCAGCCTCTCGCCATAGGCTTTCGCCCGGATCATCGACGCGGAAGCGGGCGGTTCAGGGTGCGAGAACGCGGCCTGTCCCCCGTCTCGCGCTTCAAGGGCCGCCCAGGCGGAAACGGACAATGCCGCCTGGTCCACGGCAAGCCATGCTCCGCGGCCGACGACATTCAGGGTCGCGATGATCCAACGGTCCTTCAGGTCGATCCGTATGCGTGTCTGGGCAGCAAACCCCTCGGAACGGCAGATGTGACAGTCTTCATGCATATAGACGACCGGCTGCCGGTAGGTGTCGATGCCGGACGGGACAAGGGTAAGCGTATCGGTCATCGCGGCCTGTCCAGGTAGACGGACTCGAGGTGCTCCGGGCACGCGCACGGATCGCCCTAGCTCGTGTTCGACGCGGAATCGCAGGGTGTCGGCGGCGACAGGTTCCCCATGGGTGAGATAGGTCATCTCGGGGGCGGGACCGGCGGACATCCAGCGCAGGATCTCATCGGCATCGGCATGTCCGGAAAAGGACTGGAGCTGAACCACTTCGGCCTCGATCGGGAACTCCCGTCCGAACATGCGCAATGTCCGCGCGCCTCCGGCCAGCGCCGCGCCGCGCGTGCCACCGGCCTGGAAACCGGAGAGCAAGATCGCGTTCCGCCGATCGCCGCCGAAGCTGGCCAGATGGTGCAGGATACGCCCGCCGGTCAGCATTCCGCTGGCGGAGACGATGATCATCGGGCCCTGGCGCGTGTTCAGCTCCTTGGATTGCTCGACCGTGTTTACCCTCTTGGCGATCTCGAACATCGCAATGCAGTCTTCGCGGCTGACGTGGTGCTCGGCGTGATGACGGTGATAGATCTCGGTCGCATTCACCGCCATCGGGCTGTTGAGGAACACCGGGACATAGGGAATATCGCCGCGCTCCATCAATCGCGCAATGTGCAGCATCAGCCCCTGCGCCCGTCCGACGGCAAAGGACGGGATCAGCACCGTGCCGCCGCGGGCAAAGGTGCGTTTGAGGATCGGGGCCAGTTCGGCTTCTGGGTCCACGTCGGAATGGGACCGGTTGCCATAGGTGGACTCGCAGACCAGAACATCTGCTCCGCCGAATGGCTGGGGCGGTCGCATCAGCGGATCGGGATCATGGCCCAGATCGCCGCTGAAATGGACAACCCTGCCGCCGACCTCAAGCCGGATCTGCGCCGCCCCGAGCAGATGCCCCGCCGGAATGAAACGGGCCGCGATGCCGTCGCCCAGATCGATCCTCTGGTCGAAGGGGTGAAGATCAAAGCGGTCCAGCGCGGCCTTTGCATCCTTGAGCGTGTAGAGCGGTTTTGGGTTCTTGTGTTTGGAATATCCCTTCCGCGCGGCAAAGCGCGCCTCTTCTTCCTGGATATGGCCGCTGTCGGGCAGAATAAGCCCGCACAGGTCTGCCGTTGCCTCTGTGCAATGGATCCGACCGCGAAACCCCGCCCGGATCAGTGCCGGCAGATATCCCGAATGGTCCAGATGGGCATGGGTCAACAGCACAGTGTCGATGGTGTTGACGCGCACAGGGAACGGTTTGCGATTGCGCGCCCGCAGCTGCTTGAAGCCCTGGAACAGGCCGCAATCGATCAGGATGCGCCGCCCCATGGCTTCGATCAGATAGCGCGATCCCGTCACCGTCCCGGCGGCGCCAAGAAAGCGCAGTTTCGGGCGTGCGGTCACGATCATGCCTCTGCTCCCCTGCCCGAGATGGCGTTGAACAGGCCGCCAAAGATCAGCGCGGCGTACCAACCGTAGAGAAAGCTCTCGACCAGCCCGATGATGAAGCCCACCGGGGTCAGCCAGACGAAACCGGGCAGCAGACCGGACCAGGTTTCATACATTGCATAGGCGGGAAAGATCAGATCGAATGCGATGCACACAAGGTAGGTCAGCGCCAGGAACAGGCTCAGCGCCCAACCAAGCGGCACAACCGGCAGACGCACACGCCCTGCCCCGGCAGGCCCGCCCATGACGCAGGCCCCGCACGTCATGCGCAGGGCCAGGAAAAGGATCACCGCGACTGCGGTGAAATAGAAAATGGGCATCATGGCTTTCTCCCTTCTTGTCGTGGATTCGGACGGAGCGCGAACACATCCGCTGGACGGCGCCGGTTCAGGATGGGCGCACCAGGCGCCAGACGCCCATCCTGCGGTGGCTTTGCCTCGGCCCTAGCCGCAGCAGCAGCCGGATTTGGCCGGTTTTGCCTTTGCGGGTTCCGCGATCTGCGGTTCGACATTTGCTTTCGGCTGCGCATCGGTCTTGCCACCGCAACATCCGCCCTGTTTTTGCTGTGCTGTGTCTTGCGTCTGAGAAGTTGATCGGTCGTCCATCTGGACCTCCTTTTGTTTGGCTTCGTTCTATAGACGCGCCCCGACCGGAAGCATTACAGAAATTGGCAACCTGTCGGTCTTCGTTAGTACAGGAACAAGTGTATCGCTCTGCCGTAGGAAGGCGTCGATATTGCAGACAGAGTTCCTGCATCCAGGCAGGCTGTCGGCTGACCGGTGCTATCGGTCAAAGCAGCCGCCGCGCGGCCCATCCGATCACCTCGAAACCACGCGCGCGCCAGCCGCGGGAATGCCAAGCCCGAAGAGTGACTTCGCGGGCATCCGAAAGATCTTGCAGATATTGCGCCTGCAACTGTCCTGCCAGGACGCGGTCATGTGCGACCAGAACCAGCTCCTGATTGACGAACAGGCTTCGGTAGTCGAGGTTAGCTGACCCGATGATCGACCAGCCTGTATCGACGACCGACGTCTTGGCATGCAATGGACGGGGCAGATACTCGTAGACCCTCACGCCCGCCGAGAGAAGCTGCGCATATGCCGCCCGCGTCGCCCAGCCAGCGACCAAAGGATCGCTTGTGCGAGGCACCAGCAGACGGACGTCCACGCCGCGACGCGCGGCGTCCTGAAGCGCCCGGTCGACCACGGTGCCCGGGCTGAAATAGGGCGACGTCAGATAGACGCAGGTCTGTGCCATCCCGATCAGCCCTGCGTGCAGACAGGCGAGCCTCTTCTGACACTTGCGCGAATAGCTCGGCACCAGCAGTCCTGCGATCCCACCGGTCTCTTCGGGAATGGCGTTTGCCGGAAGCGGGCGGGCGTCCCGCCAGAGCCGGTCGAAGTGACTTGCGGCAAGCGTCGCCAACGGCCCCTGGACGCGCGCATGGGTATCGCGCTGGCGGCTTGCACCGTGAAGCCGAAGCGAGTTCAACCGGCGGATATTGAAACCGCCCAGGAACGCTTCCCGGCCATCAACGACGAGAAGCTTGCGGTGGTTGCGCTGGAGATATCGCAGAGGGTGTCGGAGATCAAAGGGACGAAACCAGCGAAACCGCACGCCGCTTCGTTCCAGTTCCCGCCGAAACTTGTCGAAATCTCGCTGGCCGGCACCGAAGGCGTCGAGGTGCAACCTTACGTCAAGCCCGGTTCGCGCCTTGGCTGCGAGCGCGGCGACAAACCGCGCCCCAAGTTCGTCTGCCGCAAAGATGTAGGATTCCATCCAGATCGCTTCGGTCGCGCCCTCGATCGCCGCGATCATCGCATCGAAGAGCGCATCTCCTTCGACAAACAGCTGGAAAGCGCCCGACCCTTCGCCCAGATTTGGCACACAGATCGCTTCCCAGGCCTGCGGCATCGTCACGGAAATTTCACGAGGGGCATGCAAGTTTCTCATAATCGCGGCTTACCGCCCCACCGGTCCAGTCGCAACATTGGCGTCACGACGCCGGCGCTATGCTTGCAGCGCGAAAAGGCAAGACTGCACATCCGTCAGGTGTTCGCTACTTTCATGGGCGCCGTGCTGGCACCAGACACAATCGCAGTTCTCATGGCTGCAACTGCGGTCCTCCAAAGGGTTGCGGTAGTGAAAACGGGCGAGCGGCAGCAGCAGTCGCTTGGGCAATGACAGCCGATAGGCCTCGCCCAAGGCAATGCCAGTGTCGGTCGATCCCAGCTTTCCGATCAGGTAGTCGATCCCGCGAGCGCCCGTCCGGTTGAACAGGTACCGATTGACGACACCACCGCGCAGGCCGGGTTGCAACGCCTCTCGCCAGGCTTTGGTGTAGTCGGCGCCACTGATCAGGCTCTGGGCCGCCAGCCGCCCCGATCGCATCGCGTAGCGCAGCCCGAATCCCGCCAGCGCGTCCTGGAAACCCGCATGCTCGCCGATCACCGGGTTTCCACCCTGCATCGCCGTGCGCGGCAATCGGACATTCCCGAAACCGCCAAAGCCTCGCGGCGTTTTCATCTCCAGGCCCGCGTGACGCTTGAAATATTCCACGGTTGCCGCAAGATATTTCGCTTGGTCGCGAAAACCTGAAAACATGCAGCTGGCCACCGTGCCGCGCCCCCGGTGCACGAGCAGATAGGCGTAGCCCTTCGGGGCAAGTTCGGTCCCGAAGGCCAGCCACGCACCATCGGCCATAGAGGTGTCAAAGACGTAGCCCACGGCGATGATATCGGCCCGCCGTGGTCCGCCTGCCAGAACCATATTGGTCGTGGTCTTTTTCACGCGATCATTGAATCGCACCTGCGCCCCGGCCGCGCGGGCCTGATCCAGCAAGGCCCGGTCAAGCGTTCCCGGTGCGTTACCCCGGCGCAAGAGGTAGAACAGTGTCTTTGCTCCATGCACCCGGTGGGCATTGGCACGGCTGTCGAAGACGATGCCTTCGGTTACGCCGCGATGATCGAAATCGGCGGCGACACCGGCATCGGCCAGTTCGTCCAGAACGTTGTGCGCGTCGCTCCAGTTTTCCAGCCCCTGAAAGTCGTCGTGGAACCGGTGGCCGACATCTTGGTGCCATTCTCGCACCACGACACGACGATTGGCCTTGGCCAAAACGATTGCACAGACCAGCCCCGCCGGACCGGCACCGACGATTTCAATCGTTTTGTCTTCAGGGTCGGCGGAACCTGGCGTTAGCGCCATCATACGAACCCTCCTCGATGCGATCGACGTCCTGACAGGCCGGGTTTATCTCCGCAATGTGAGTCAAATCCCGTAAGCCCAGGCCGGCAGTCGTCCCATATGGACCTCAACCGTCCTGACACCGGGCACGTTTTCGACGGCAACCCGGATCGCTTTCTCCTCGAAATCGCTGTCGGCGACACCCCAGACGGCGACATTCCCGTTTGTCCACCGTGTAGTTGATCAGGTTGACCGCTGCACCGGGCACTTGTTTCAGAGCCTCTTCAATCTTCGCACGCAGCACGCGGTCGTCCTCCGACGGCTCCGGCAGCGCCCCATCCTGAAGCGCCGACAAGGCGTGGAGCAGGTTCGCCCGGCTGACGATGCCGACCACTTTGTCGGTTCTCACTACCGGCACGCGCTTGATCCGGTGCTTTTCCAGAAGACGCGCGATTTCCGCGACATTCGTATCCTCTTCTACCGAAACCACATCCCTTGTCATCACGTCCTCGACGCGGTGGCTTTTGAGCTTCACGAAATCCCTGGCAGCATCGCCCGATCCGCCCAGCACCTCGAGCCACCATGACCTGCGTGGTCCGTCTGTTTCGCGGACACGCCGCATGAGGTCACCTTCGCTGACAAGTCCCTTGAGGCCGCCCTCTGCGTCAACGACGGGCAGCGCGCTGATGTGGTGATCCAGCATGAGGTGCACCGCGTCTTCCACCGTTCCACCCTCCGGGATCGAGATCACGGATGATGTCATGATATCCCTGGCTTGCATGTCATAGTCTCCTTCTTGAGTTTTGGCTGGTTCAGCACTTCAGGTGCCAATAACGAGTTGCAGGTCGTCGCCCAGATTATAGGGCGGGATGTCAAGGTTGCGTGGTGCCGGCCCTTTCCGGATCCGGCCCGAGGTATCGTAATGCGATCCGTGGCACGGGCAGAACCAACCGCCGAACTCGCCCACCGCCGACCCATCCTGGCCCAAGGGGATACAGCCGAGATGGGTGCAGACACCGATAACGACCAGCCACTCGCCATCCTCGCGCGCCGCACGGTTTTCATCCAGTGCTGGCTCTTCGCCACTTGCGTTCGGATTCTCGCCCGCTTCGTCAACAGGATCGGGAAGCTGGTTAAGATCGACGGCCCGTGCAGCCTCGATTGCGGCTGGTGACCTGCGCCAGACGAAGACCGGGCGCCCCTGCCACTTCACGGTAATACGTTGGCCCGGTTCGACGCCGGAAAGATCAACCCTGACCGTGCCGGACGCGGTCACGTCGGCCGAGGGGTTCATCGAATTGATCAACGGCCAGACCGCCGCGCCTGCGGCAATCGCGCCGGTTGAGGCCGTTGCATAATAAAGGAAATCGCGCCGCTCAGTTGCGGGCGATTGTCCGGGGTTGTCACTGGTTTTGATCATCGTGAATTCTCCGATTTAGAGTTCATCTCGGCTGCGGCGACAGGGCTTTCGACGTGAACACCCGCATCGACATGCAGCACCTCGCCCGTAATGCCCCCGGTATAGTCGCTGGCGAACAACAAGGCGGCGCGGCCCACCTCATCGGCCGTGACGTTGCGCCGCAAGGGGGCAACTCGCGCGGTCGCGTCCAGAAGACCCGCAAAGCCGGTCAACCCGGACGCCGCTCGGGTCATCACGGGTCCCGCCGAAATGGCGTTGACGCGGATGTTCGATGGCCCGAGTTCGTGGGCCAGATAGCGCACCGTGGCCTCAAGCGCCGCCTTGACCGGCCCCATCACGTTGTAGCTCTCCACGACGCGCTCGCCGCCGAGATAACTCAGCGTGATCAGGCTGCCGCCGCTTTTCATCAGGGGCTCGGCAAGATGCGCCATGCGGATCAGCGAATGGACGGACACATGCATCGCTTGGGAAAACCCTGCAGCCGAACAGTCAGTCAGGCGGCCATGAAGGTCGCCGGGCGGCACGCTGCCCACGGCATGAAGGATGAAATCCAATTTTCCCCAGCGGTCCGTGATGGCGTCGAAGACAGCGTCGAGTTCGTGCGGCGCATTCACGTCACAGGGCAGCAGGATCGGCGCTTCGAGACGTGCAGCCAATGGCACCACATGAGGTTTGGTGCGCTCATCGACATAGGTGATGGCGAGCTCGGCACCCGCTTGACGGAAATGCAGGGCAGCAGGCCACGCCAGACTGCGATCATTGGCGATGCCGACAACCAGACCCTTCCGGCCGGACAGATCAAGCAGTTCCGCAGGATCGCAGCATTCGGCGAAGTCAGGCATCTTTTGACGATGCCTCGGTATCGGCGGACGCTTCGGTCTTCTTGTCGTGCGCACCATGACGCTTGGCGATCTTGCCATGTTTGTGTCCGCCATGTCCGTGCCCGAAAAGGTGCATGGCGGCCATTCCGCCGATGACGAGAACCAGAACCCAGTTTTCAAAAAACCATTCCATGATCGTTCACTCCTTCTTTGATGCGGCGTCCGGATGGTCCGCCTGTGCAGGTGCCGTGGTGATGGGGAAAGGGTCGAACATGGCACCGAATACATGGGTGATCCATGCATCGCGCCCCTTTCGCCATGCGCCAAGAACCTCGCCGGTGCGCGCCGCCAGCGCGCGCTCGGTAACAATCGCGGGGTGGTTTTCCGGCAAAGGGTCGCGTGTCTCACGGATTGTTTCAGCGGTGGATCTTACCAGCGCCATCCATGGGTTCACCCGTTCGGAAAACATCGTTCTGGTCCAGCGCATGGGATGCAGCGCACGGAGCGCCTCGGCGCTGGCCGGGGTCGTCGCGGCGCGGATCCAAGGACTGACGAAAGTCGAATAGACCGCCTCGTTGATCCGCGATATCTGCGCCACTTGTTTCAAGGCCGCATCGTCCGATGCAATGCCCAGATCATCGACCTCGCGCGGCTCGAATCGCACCTCAAAATCGCCGGTCTCGCAGTCCGGGTCACCCGACGGGTTGTCGATCACCATCTCGTAGAGACCCGGGGAAAGGGCCTCGACCTCGTCCAGGCTTTCCAGGATCGCACGATGCTGGAGCCGCGCGACAGAGCCGGAGACGAAGATGCCCAGATGCCCGACACGCGGATGCGTCATATAGACGATGCGCTGCCCGGCTGCCTTGAGCGCATCGGTATCGGGATAAAGCTTGCCAATCCACCCCATTGCCTGTTCGGGCGGCGTGATGTTGTCACCGTCCGAGGCAAAGATGATCAGCGGATTGCTGATGCGCTTGAGGTCAACGGTGCAATGCGCGTCCAGTTGCATCTCGCCCTGCTCCAGCCGGTTGCCGATGAACAGGTTTTGCGTGATGCCGAGGATTTCCTCACGGCTGAGCGTGTAGTAGCCATTCCACCAGCGTTCGAACTCAAGGAACCGCTCACGCTCGGTGTCGGCATGGGCAAAGAGGTTCGCGTATTTGTCCCAGATCGCCTTTTCGGGTTGCAGGGTCTCAAAATTCTGCGCCAGCCAGGCGCCGTCGAACCGGCCATCGCCCAGATCGGATATCATATGGGCGGCCCAGGCCCCTCCCGAGAGCGCGCCCATCATCCGCATCGGGCTGCTTGCCGCCTCGCCCGACCAGTAGCTGAGCGGTGAGCCATTCAGCACAATCGGACCGGTCAGACCGTCGCAATCCGCCGCCAGCAGCGTGGCCGCCCAACCGGCCTGGCAATTGCCGTAGAGCACGGGGGCTGTGTCCGGGTGACGGCGCGCGACCTCCAATACAAAATCGCGCAGTGCATAATGCACGTCCGACAGCGTCTGACCCGGCATGGGCTCGGGATAGAAGATCACGAAATAGACCGGATGGCCCTCGTGCATCGCCATGCCGACCTCGCTGTCGCGCTTGAAGCCGCCGATACCGGGCCCGTGCCCTGCGCGCGGATCGATGACGATCACGGGCGGCTTGGCCTCGTCCACGCAATCGTCCCAGCAATCGTCGCCGACCCGCGTGATCCTGAGCAGCGCGTAGTTGGCCGACCGCTCAAAGGTGCGTGCGTCCAGCAGCAGTTCGTAATCGAAATCCAGAAGCGGCGGCATGCCCTGCCGCTCATGCGCGATCATGTTGTCGGCGCGTTCGCGCAGCGTGTCGAGAAACAGCACCCAGCGTTCAAAGGCGTCTTGGGCGTAAGGCAGGTTGCTGCCGGTGATTGTGTTACCGGAAGCGGGTGCAAGAAATCGTTCCGGAGTCACTGTTGCAAGGCGTAGGCTCTTATTCATCATCAGCTTCCTTTTGATTGGTGGTGTCTATGGAGGATCGTCCAGCGAGCATCACACGCACGAGATCCTTCGCCACATCCTCGCGCAGACCGGAAAGGAGATAGGTCGCATCGCCAGAGGCAATACCCAGCGCGCGTGCCGCAAGTGCCGGGGGTTGTTTCATCACTTCCACACGGTTGAACAACGCGCGTGCCATAGGGGCATCTGCGTACGCGGAGGTCTCAGCACATGCGCAGGTCATCCGCGAAAAAAAGACGCGAAGATCGTCATCGGATGATGGTTGACGGGGTACCCCCGAGTTCCAATCCGACGTCGTCCGTGGCATGGTTTATTATCTCCTGCGGTTGTGCCTTCGGGCACACTCACAGAAGAAGACGCTGGATCATGGAAATCGTTACAGATCCGACTTCGCGGCGATCAGGATACTTGTCCGACGTCTTCGCAGATCAGTCTCGTGTGTGTCGTTCTCGCAGCCCTCGGGCGGACAGTAACAATCGTCCCGGTCCTCTTGGCAGCATTGCCGCAATGCGTCATCAGCGCCTCGCGCAGAGCGGTGCGCGCCCGGTGCAGCCGGACACCAAGTGCGTTGCGGGTCAGTCCCAGGTCGGCGGCCACGGTCTCGCGATCCTCTTCGCCGAAATCGATGCGCCGGATCAAGTTCGGCGTCCGCCGGACGCAGTTCGGAAATCAGCCCGCGCATGGCAGGTGCAGAGCCGCGCCATCTGCGACGGCGCATCGGCCACCCATTCTTCGGGTTCGCGTGCCGCCGCCGCGGCCAGTCGGCTGCGCCGGGTCCCTTTTCGGTAGTGATCGTTCAGGGTGGAGCGCAGGATTGTGTAGAGCCACGCATCCATCCGTTCGACGTCGCGGAGCTGATCCTTGCGCGTCAGCACCCGGATGCAGAACTCTTGCAAGACATCCTCTGCATCCGCGCGGTTGCCAAGCCGTTTGACGAGAAACCCCATAAACGCCCCGCGTCCGTCCAGAAGGGCGCGCTCCAGGCTGGCGTGGCCGCTTCCGGCTGCGGCTGTCCTTAAAAGCATTCATTTCCCTTGCCTTTCTGTTGATGGCACGTTTCGCGCCGGTTCTTCTCTGGCAAGAGGCATCGCACGGCCAGCGCCCGCCGTCTTTGATCCAGATCAACCGCCTGCCGGGCCAGGCCAACGAAAGGCGGCCCGCTCGTGATCCGGGGCCTGCGGCATTCCGCCGGCTCCGGTGGCCAACGCCTATCGGCTCAAGGGAAAGCAGTCCGGTGCCCGGGGTCATCGACCTTGCGGATTGCCCTTCAGGTTGACGAACACGATGCCCGAGAATCACCAGCGCGATACCGGAAAACTGAACGCCGGACAGACGTTCCCCGAAGAACAGCGCGCCGATCGTCAGGCCGAAGATCGGGACAAGAAAACTGAACACGATCGCCCGGTTCAGCTCGACCTCCTCCAAGACCGAGAACCAGACCCAGTACACCAGCGAAGAGCCGAACAGGGCCAGCCCCAGCAAGGATAGCGTGAAGACCGCGTTCCACTGAACGGCTGTGGGATCTTCCATCACATAGGCAGCAAGGGCCAGCGGCACGCTGCCGACAAGCATCTGGAGCCCCATTGCATAAATTCCGTCCACCTTGCCTGCGATGGACTTGATCGCCACGTTGCTGACGGTCACCCCCACTGCAGCCAAAACGATATAGGCAAAGCCGATGGCCGACCCCTCTTGCCCTCCATCGAGCAATTGCGGCAGGGCAATCACGAGGATTCCCATGAACCCGATCGAAAGGCCGACCCAACCGACCTTCGGCAGCCTCTCGCCAAGCCATGCAACACCCAGTATCGTGGCCAGCAGCGGCTGCGCGTTTGCGATGACCGTGGCGAGGCCCGGAGACACGAATTCTGCTGCATGAAACATGCCCAGAAATCCCAAACTTGTCGCACCAATCCCGACGATCCCCAAGG
Organism: uncultured Alphaproteobacteria bacterium; assembly: GCA_963703195.1. GTDB lineage: Bacteria > Pseudomonadota > Alphaproteobacteria > Rhodobacterales > Rhodobacteraceae > Sulfitobacter. Next base: position 992,675 of record OY969797.1, read on the forward strand.
TCAACCACGTGCGCCAACCGCGCGGGAATGGTCTACGCAAAATCATGGCCAGCCCCACTAGAGTTGCTCCGGCCAGAACTGCGCGCATTGTCGCAAAAGTCAGATGCGGCGAGTATTGCAGCCCTGCCGTGATCAAAGGAAAGCACGCCGCCCACAGGAACATGGCCAAAACGATTTTGGTTATGACAGTCGGCGACATCGAGATTTCCTTTCCAAGTCAGAAGTGGCAGGAATTGGAGAAATTTTCCAATGTGCCAACTCAGGGGCGAAGTAAGAAGACGCTGCGGCAGCCGAAACCTTACGCATTCCTGGGCATACGCGTGTTGGACCTGGTTCCAAAGGACCGCGCCTGTGCATACCCAACAGCAAAACCACCAACAATCAGGTCACCCGAAGCACCCGGAAAAAGTGTAACGTTCTCGATGCTTCGGCGTCTTACTTTTCAGAGGTGTATCATGAATCACGACCCGAATGATCGGTTATCCAAAGCAGATCAGCCCGACACAGCCGCCAAAGATGCGGACATCGCTGTCCGTCGCGCGCTGGTGGAAGGTCGGCAGCATATCCTGAATTTCCTGCGTCGGCGCCTCGGTGATGCACAAGCCGCTGAGGATGTCCTGCAAACGTTCATGCTGCGGGCGATAGACCGCTCCGAGCAACTGCGCGATGTACGGGCCGTTCGCGGCTGGCTCAGTCAAATCCTGGCGTCGTCAATCGCGGACTACGGTCGCAAGGTTGCGCGACAACGTCAGAGGGAGATGGTGATGGCCCCGGCCGATTTGGACAGTGTCCAAGACGGGTTCGACGAAGAACTCGATGAGGCGATATGCAATTGTCTGTACAAGCTGTTGCCGACGCTCAGACCGGACTATGCCGAAGTCATCTGGCGCGTCGATCTTCAGGAGCAGCCGCGCGAGGCTGTCGCCAAGGACCTTGGCATCACCTTGAACAACCTCACGGTCCGTCTTCACCGGGGTCGGCAGGCGTTGAAGACAAGGTTGGAACAGATGTGCCTGACCTGCCCGGTTCATGGCTTTCTCGATTGCGATTGCGACGCAGCGGAAAAGGCCCGCGCTCGTTTTCAAGCGATGAAGGACGACGCCGGAGCGAAAACGACGGACTGAGCCCCGATGCGCTGACCCTCTCTCACCGGCGTGTCTGCAATTCACGGATCGCGTTCTATGGTCCGCAAGCGAGGACACGCCGATCCGTTTTTCAAGGGTTCCGCCTACGCACGCCTGTGCACCGCGGGCACCGTGTCGGCAGGCCGCTGCGCTGTAATGAACCTTGTCGTCTTTCGTCTGTTTTATCAGAAAGCGGCGGTTGACGCCGCCTGCCGACGAAAAACAAGACGGAGCAAGCGATCATGTCCAATAGCGAAACCTCTCCCGACGAACGCTTTGAACAAGAAGGTAGCCGGATTGAAACCGGACGTCTCGCACCGGGACGGGCGGCCATGTGGTTGCTCGCCAAATCGCTGCGACGCCTCGTTCAAAACGGACGCCTCACCATCTACGATCCCTGCGGCCAGACGTGGCATTTCGGCCCCGGCGGCGAACCCGCCGTTTCCGTCCGTTTGACCGAAAAGGTGCTGCCTGTGCAACTTCTGGTGAACCCCAGCATTGCACTTGGCGAGGCTTATATGGACGGGACGCTGCGCATTGAAACTGGCAGCCTGCGCGACCTCCTCTCGATCTGCATGACCGACATAGATACTATCGACGCATTGCCTGGCAGACGATTGACCCGCTGGCTGGACGCAGTTCCTGGCACGCAGGCTACATCACAATCCGATCAGCCGATCCCATGCGAACGTGGCGCATCACTATGATATCTCGACCGAACTCTACGATCTTTTTCTCGATGCGGACCGACAATACTCCTGCGCCTACTTCCCGACTGGCAACGAAACATTGGACGAGGCCCAAGCCTCAAGAAAAAGCACATCGCAGCAAAGCTGCTGTTGCGGCCCGGTCTGGAGGTTCTCGATATCGGCTCGGGCTGGGGCGGACTGGCGATGGAGCTTGCGCAGCAACACGAGGCCCGCGTGACCGGGCTCAGCCTGTCGACCGAACAGATCGCCGCCGCCCGCGACAGCGCAGCGCAATCCGGCCTGTCTGATCAGGTCGCCTTTGAACAACGCGACTACCGCGAAGAGATGGGCCAGTACGATCGCGTCGTGTCGGTAGGCATGTTCGAGCATGTGGGCCGCAGCGGATTCGATGCGTTTTTCACCACCCTCCAGCGGGTTCTCAAGCCCGATGGGGTCGCTCTTGTCCATGCGATCGGCACGATGGCGCCCAAAGGCGGCAGCGATCCGTGGATCCGAAAATACATCTTCCCCGGTGGCTATCTGCCCACGCTGTCCGAAACCATCGCGGCAGCAGAGCGTGTCGGGGATGTGGGTCACGGATGTCGAGGTCCTGCGGTTGCATTACGCCGAGACCCTGCGACACTGGTCCGAACGGTTCGCCGCCGAGCGCGAGACTGCGCGCATGCTTTACGACGAGCGGTTCTGCCGTATGTGGGAATTCTATCTGGCTGTCTGCGAAATGGCGTTCCGGAACGGGCGGTTGATGGTCTTCCAGATCCAGCTTGCCAAGCGCCGTGATGCGGTTCCGCTGACCCGCGACTATATCGCCAAGGTCGAGGCAGGCAAATCCGCCTAGGATATTTCGACCGGAACAGAATTCAACGAGAGCGAGATGACTGACATGAAACCTATCAGAGTTGCCGTAAACGGATACGGCGTGATCGGCAAACGTGTGGCAGACGCAGTGGTCGCACAAGAGGACATGGACCTCGTTGGCGTGGCGGATGTCACCGCCGACTGGCGCGCCCGCATGGCGCGCGCGAAGGGTTTCGCGCTTTATGCCGCCGACCCGGATCGCTCCCCGGCCATGCGAGAGGCCGGCCTTGACGTGGCCGGAGGGCTCGACGACCTGCTTGCTACCGCCGACATCGTGGTGGACTGCACGCCAAAAAAAGTCGCCGCGCGCAATGTGGAAACCTACCGCGAAAGAGGCATCCGGTTCATCGTTCATGGCGGCGAAAAACACGAGGTGACCGGCCATTCCTTTGTCGCCGAAGCGAACTATGCAAGCGCGCTTGGCCGCGACAGCACCCGCGTGGTGTCCTGCAACACGACGTCGATCGTCCGCACCCTCACAGCGCTGAACGTTGCAGGGCTTCTTGGCTCGGCGCGCGGAACGCTCCTGCGGCGCGCCACCGACCCGTGGGAAAGCCATCTGGGCGGTATCATGAACACGCTTGTCCCCGAACCCGAGATTCCCAGCCATCAGGGCCCGGATGCACAAAGCGTCGATCCCGATCTCGACGTGATCACGATGGCGGTCAAGGTGCCGCAGACCCTTGCCCATCTGCACTATTGGTCGGTCAGGATGCCGCGCAAGGCGTTCAAGGACGAGGTACTGGAAGCGTTCCGCGCCTCCTCGCGCATCGCGTTGATCCGGATGGCGGACGGGCTGGGCGCACTTAACGCGGTCAAGGAGATGATGGCCGATCTCGGACGCCCAAACGACAGTCTCTACGAGGTGGCCCTGTGGGAAGACATGCTCAAGGTCGAGGGCGACGAATTGTTCTATGCCTACATGGTCGACAACCAGGCCATCGTGATCCCCGAAACCATCGACGCGATCCGCGCCCTGACGGAAGCCGAGCGCGACGGATCGGCGTCGATTGCGCGTACGAACGCGGCGCTTGGGGTCGGGACATTTGCGGCGACCTGACAGCCCCCTAGCAACAGGTTCCAAACCCATGCGGGCAGAGAACCGATCAGCCCGCCGCCATGCCCCCGTCGACGGGATATTGCGCTCCGGTGATGAATGCGGAATCGTCGGAGGCGAGGAACAGGACCAGATTGGCGATATCGAGGCTTTCGCCGTATCGACCCAGCGGGATCGTTTCGGCAAGCTGTTGCTTCACCTCGTCGCCGTGGCCGGGATTGAACCCTTCCTCCAGCGACCGCATCATCCGCGTGTTGACCGGCGAGGGATGCACCGAGTTGACACGCACGTTGTGGCCTGCGGCCTCTATTGCGGCGGCGCGCGTCAAACCGACAACGGCATGCTTCGACGTGATATAGGGCGCGACGTTCGGGCTGCCCTTGAGGCCTGCGATCGACGACATGTTGATCACGCTACCCGATTGCTGTGCAGTCATCACGGGCAAGACATGCTGCAACCCAAGGAACGCGCCGCGCACATTGACCGCCATCACGCGGTCGAAATCCTGGATCTTCTGATCGACCAGCGGCGCGACCTTGCCTTCGATGCCGGCATTGTTGAAGAACACGTCGATGCGCCCGAACGTCTCGACAGTCTGCGCGACGTATCTATTGGAATCCTCGACCGAGGAGACGTCGGCTGCGATGGTCAGCAGGTCGTCCGGATTACCCAGATCCCGCGCAGCATCCGACAGGTCGTCATCGTGGAGGTCCACAAGCGCGACCCTGGCGCCCTCGCTCAAGAAGAGCCGGGCGGTTTCCAGACCGATACCCGCCGCGCCCCCGGTGATCAGGGCGACTTTATCTTTCAGACGTTTCATGGATTCGTCCTCCTTGGTTTCAGGTGTTTGCAATCATCGTCCCTGCGCGGCCCTCCAGCATTGCAAGCGCATCCTCAAGGCGGCCCACGGAGGCGAAGCGGTCGCGATCGGATACGAAAGTCGCGGCGGCTGCCACCTTCGGTGCCATCGACCCGTCGGGCAGGTCAAGACGCGCTGCGTCCTCGGGTGACATTTGCCTTATCGCCGCCTGTGTATCAGTGCCGAAATCGCGGAACACGGCCGCCACGTCAGTCAACAGCAGCAACGCGTCAGCACCGAGCTTGTGCGCCAGCAGCGCGGTGGCGTGATCCTTGTCGATCACCGCCTCGATCCCGATCAACGAACCGTCCGGCCGCCGCACGACCGGAATGCCGCCGCCGCCGGCGCAGATCAGCGTCACGTCGTGACCGAGTAGCAGTTGCAGCACCTTCAGGTCGGGAATGTCACTGGGCATCGGCGAAGGCACCACGCGCCGCCAATGCGCACCATCGGCGGCAATGCTCCAGCCGCGCGCTTGCGCAAGCCGCTCGGCTTCCGCCTTGTCATAGACCGGGCCGATGAACTTGGTCGGACGGTCAAAGGCAGGATCCCTGGGATCGACCTCGATCTGGGTCAGCAGCGTGGCCACCGCGCGGTCGTGACCGAGTGCGTTTTCGAGCGCCTGTTCGATCATGTAGCCGATCATGCCATCGGTCTCGGCACCAAGCACGTCGAGGGGAAACGCCTCGTCGGGCTTGTAGGCCGCGCCCTGCAGCGCAAGCAGGCCGATCTGCGGGCCGTTGCCGTGGGTGACGACCAGCCTGTGTCCGGCGCGGATGATCTGCGCCAGCGCAGCTGCCGCACCGGCGACGTTGGTCCGCTGCGCCTCGGCGGTGAGCGGCTCGCCCCGGCGCAACAGGGCATTGCCCCCCAGGGCTGCGACAACCAGCATGGCCTTACGTTCCAAGCGTGGCGACGAGCACCGCCTTGATCGTGTGCAGCCGATTCTCGGCCTGATCGAACACGATCGAGGCCGGACTTTCGAACACCTCTTCCGTCACCTCCATCGCGGTGATGCCGAATTCCTCTTCGATATTGGTGCCAACTTCGGTCTCGGCATTGTGGAAGGCGGGCAGGCAATGCATGAACTTGGCCCTCGGATTGCCGGTCTTGACCATCACGTCGGAATTCACCTGATAGGGCGTAAGCAGCTCGATCCGTTCCGCCCATTTTTCCTTGGGCTCGCCCATCGACACCCAGACATCGGTGTAGATGAAGTCGGCACCTGCCACGGCGGCGTCAACATCCTCGGTCAGCGTGATCCGCGCGCCGGTTTCGGCGGCGATGGCATCGGCCTCGTCACGGATCTCCGGATCGGGCCAGAGGCTCTCGGGCGCGCAGAGCCGCACATCCATGCCCATCTTGGCCCCGCCGATCAGCAGGCTGTCACCCATGTTGTTGCCCGCGTCGCCTAGGAAGCAATAGGCGATCTCGCGCAGCGGCTTGTCGGAATGTTCCTGCATGGTCAGAAAATCGGCGAGGATCTGGGTCGGGTGAAATTCGTCCGTCAACCCGTTGTAGACCGGCACCCCGGCGTATTGCGCCAGCGTCTCGACGATAGGGTGACCAAATCCGCGATATTCGATCGCGTCATAGACCCGGCCTAGCACGCGCGCGGTGTCCTTGACGGTTTCCTTCTTGCCCAGATGCGACCCCGAGGGGCCAAGATAGGTCACATGCGCGCCCTGATCGTGGGCCGCCACCTCAAAGCCGACGCGGGTGCGGGTGCTGTCCTTTTCGAAGATCAGGGCGATCTCCTTGCCGGTCAGGCGCGGCACCTCGGTGCCCGCATATTTGGCCGTCTTCAGGTCGGCGGAAAGCTTCAGCAGAAAGCCGATTTCCTGCGGGGTGAATTCGCGCAGCGTCAGGAAATGGCGGTTTCTAAGGTTGTAGGACATGGGGTTTCCTTGTCGTCGAAGGGTTCAGATGGCGTCGCGGATCGTCGGACAACTCATGCAGTGGCTGCCGCCGCGGCCGCGGCCCAGTTCGGCACCGGGAATGGCCAGCACCTCGATACCGGCATCCTTCAGGGCGGCGTTGGTATCGTCATTGCGGTCATAGCCGATCACCACGCCCGGGCGCAGCGCCAGAACGTTGTTGCCGTCATTCCACTGTTCACGGGATTGCTCGGCGGCGTCAGAACCACCGGTGGGCACCAGGTGCAGCGTCTTGTGGCCGAGGATCTCGGCGGTGATTTCGAACAGGTGCCGGGCGTCGCGGCGGATATCCAGCGCCGCCTTGCCCGCGCCGGGGCGCAGGTCGTAGCAGGTGATCGCGTCGGCGACTTCCTTGAACGTGGTCACGACATCGCCGCCGCAATGGGTGAACACAGTGTCCAGATGCATCGCCGCGCGCGAACGCGGCATCTGGCAGGCGATGACGCGCGTCACGTCGCCGCCCTCGAACAGCGCCTCCGCCAATTGGCCAACCGCCTGCGGGGTCGAGCGTTCGCCCATCCCGACCATGACGACGCCGTGCCCGATCGGCATGATGTCGCCCCCTTCCAGCGTGGCGGCGCCGAATTCCCGCGTCGGATCGCCGAACGAGACCCTTACCCGACCCGCGAATGTCGGATGGAACCGATAGACCGCCGCCATCAGCAGCGTTTCGGGCCGCCGCGCCGCAAAATGCATCGGGTTCAGGCTCACCCCGCCATAGACCCAGGCCGAATTGTCGCGCGTGAAGATAAAATTCGGTAGCGGCGGCAGCACGAAACCGTGCGCGCCGAGATAACTGCCGAACATGCCGGAGGGCGTGAAGGGCAGATCGTCCACCCGGATGCCGCCGACCAGAAACCGCGCAAGATCGGTTCCGGGCAGGGCTTCCATCCAGCCGCGCAGATCATCCCGCATCCCGACGCCCACGTCATTCCGGGTAATACGGTGGTCGAGAACCCAGGCGCGCGCGTCGGAAATGTCCAGCGTCTCGCCCAGCAGCGCCATCGCATCCAACACCTCGACCCCTTCGCCGCGCATAATACCGGCAAAGACGGCATGATCCTTTATCGCCTGTTTGACCCAAAACACATCGTCGAACAGTAGATCCTCGCGGTTGTCCGGCGTCAGGCGGCGATGCGCGAGACCGGGCGGAGAGACGATCACCTGCCGCAATGCGCCGGTTTCGGAATGAACACCCAATTTCGATTCAGACATTTGGGACGCCTCCTTTTTTCAATCAGAGAATGGCGGCCAGGCTGATCCCGGCCGAGATGAAGACGACGAGGATCAGCAGCAAGGGCCAGATGAAGACGAGCCAGCGGTCAAACGACACGCGCCCGATGGCCAGACCGCCGATCACAACCGCAGAGGTGGGCGTGATCAGGTTCACGAGCCCGCTCGCCGATTGATAGGCCGTCACCACGAGGTCACGGCCGACCCCCGCGAAATCCCCCAACGGGGCAAGGATCGGCATCGACAGGACGGCCAGGCCGGACGACGACGGCACGAGAAAGCTCATCCCGATCTCGATCCAGAGCATCAGGTTGATGAACGCGACTTCCGGCAGGCCACCGAGGGTATCGGCGGCACTATTCAGGATCGTGTCGGCAATCAGGCCTTGCTCCATGATCACCACGATGCCGCGCGCCAGACCGATCACCAGCGCAACTCCCAGAAGATCCTTCGCTCCGTCGACAAAGGACGACGTCAGCTTCTTCTCCCCCATGCGGGCGACCAGCCCGACGACGATGGCCATGCCGAAGAACAGCGCGCCCATCCGAGCCATCCACCATCCCTGGCTGGACACACCCCAAATCATTACCGCAAAGGTCGCAAAAAACAGGATCAGGACCAGCTTCTGAGTTCCGCTCAGCTTCGGCTCCTCGAACGCTGCATCCGTCTCGTTCAGGAAAAACTGCCGGTCGCTATCGCGTTGCGGGGCGACGACGGACCGGGCCGGGTCGGCTTTGACCTTTGATGCGTAGCGCATGACGTAGGCCACGCAAATCGCGAGGCCGCCCAGCAGCAGGACCAGCCGCAAGGCCATGCCTTCGGTGAACGGGATGCCCGCTGCGTTCGAGGCAATCACCGTGGCGAAGGGGTTGATTGTCGATCCCAGCGTGCCGATCCCGGCACCGATCAGGATGATTGCTACGCCGGTCACGAAATCGTACCCCGCCGCAATCACCACCGGGATCAGAAGCGCGTAAAAAGCCAGCGTTTCCTCGGCCATCCCATAGGTCGTGCCGCCCAGGGCAAAGAGCGACATCAGGATCGGGATCATCCAGATCTCGCGCCCCTTCAGCCGCACCATCGCCGTCTGGATGCCGGTGTCGATGGCATTCGTGGCATTCACCACGCCCAGAAAGCCGCCCAGCAGCAGGACGAACAGCGCCACGTCGATGGCATTGGCGGCATAGCTGTCGGGATCGTAGAACCCTGCCACCGGTGCCAGCATGACGTCGATGACCCCCTGTGGATTTGGTTCGACTGTCTGATAGGTGCCCGGCACGGCGATCTCGCGGCCGACCTCTTCGTTCATGGCGCGGTCATATTGGCCCGCCGGAATGATCCAGGTCAGCGCCGCGACAACGATGATCAGGCCGAACAGGATGGAATAGGCGGTGGGAAACCGCGCTGCCAAGCCCTGCCCGTCCGGTGTCTTGGTCGATGATGTGTCAGACATCTCAAGTCCCCCTTCTTCAATGTGATTTCTGCGAGTGTCCGGCGTGAAGCGGCACCCGGCCTGCCTGCGCATTGCCCTGACCGCCGCCGCTGGCGGACCCACTATTGCCCGCACCAATACCTTCCAGCCGGGTGCGTTTCAGCAGCAGCGCGTTGACGGCCACCAGGGCCGAGCTGCCCGACATGGCAATCGCCGCCACGGCGGGGCTGATGATCAGCGGATAGAACACGCCTGCTGCCATCGGGAAGGCGATCACGTTGTAGGCCACGGCCCAGAACAGGTTCTGGTGCATCTTGCGCAGAGGTGGCGCGCGACAACTCGATGGCGCCCACGACATCGTAGGGATCGCTTTTCATCAGCACGACATCGGCGCTTTCCATCGCTACATCCGTGCCCGCGCCGATGGCAAAGCCGACATCGGCCTGGGTCAGCGCGGGTGCGTCGTTGACACCGTCACCGACCATGCCGACCTTCTTGCCCTGGGCCTGAAGCTCTTTCACCTTCTCGGCCTTCTGGCCCGGCAGCACGTCTGCCAGCACCATGTCGATGCCCAGCTCGCCCGCGATGCGGCGCGCCGTGCCTTCGTTGTCGCCGGTCAGCATCGCCACCTCGACGCCGCGTTCGCGCAGCTTGGCCACGGCGGCCATGGCGCTCGGGCGCGGTGCATCGGCAATGGCGATCAGGCCCAGCATCCGCCCGCCCTGCGCCACATGCACGACGGTGCGGCCCTCGCCCTTCAGGCGCTCGGCCTCGGCCGTCAGGGTGCCAATGTCGATGCCTTCCTCGTCCATCAGCCGCCGGTTGCCGACCAGCACGGTCTCGCCTGCGATCTCGGCGCGCGCGCCGCGGCCTTCGAGGTTGAGGAACTCGGCCATCTGCGGCACGTCGAGGTCCGCGGCGCGCTCGACAATGGCCAGCGCCAGCGGGTGGTCCGAGCCGCGATCGACGGCCGCCGCGGCCCGCAGCGCGTCATCTTCGGTACCGCCCTCAGCGGCCACGACTTCGACCACGCGCGGTTCGCCCATCGTCAGCGTGCCGGTCTTGTCGAAGACGATCACGTCGAGCTTGGTCGCGTCTTCCAGCGCACCGGCATTCTTGAACAGGATACCGTGCTGCGCCCCCAGCCCGGTGCCGACCATCACCGCCATCGGCGTGGCCAGCCCCAGCGCATCGGGACAGGCGATGACGAAAACGGTGATCGTCAGCGTCAGCGCGAAGAGAAGCGGCGAGCCGATCCACCAGAACCAGACCGCGAAGGTTGCAAGCCCGATCACGATGGCGATCAGCACCAGCCATTGCGAGGCTCGGTCGGCCAGAAGCTGGGCGGGTGCCTTGGAGTTCTGCGCCTCCTGCACCAGCTTGACGATCTGCGCCAGCGCGGTGTCGGCCCCGACCTTGGTGGCGCGGTAACGGAAACTGCCGCTCTTGTTGATGGTGGCGCCGATCACGGTGTCGCCGACGGCCTTGTTGACCGGCATGGACTCGCCTGTCAGCATGGATTCGTCGACCAGCGACGCGCCTTCGACAACCTCGCCATCCACCGGGATCTTGTTGCCGGGCCGGATCAGCACGATCTCGCCCTCAAGGACTTCGGAGGTAGGCACCTCGACGTCTTGCCCATCGCGGATAACGGTCGCCATCGGCGGTGCAAGATCGAGCAGTGCGCGGATTGCAGCGGACGCCCCGGCCCGCGCGCGCATCTCCAGCCAGTGACCCAACAGGATGAACACCAGCAGGACCGCCACCGCCTCGTAGAATTGCACGCCCGGAAAGAAGAAGGTAGACCCGACGCTGAACACATAACCGGTGCCAACCGACAGCACGACCAGGACCGCCATGTTCAGGATGCCGTTGCGCAAGGCGCGCCAGGCGGCGACGAAGAACGGCCAGCTTGGCCAGATAATCGCGGCACTACCCAGGAAGAACAGCCACAGATCCAGTTCCAGCCCGAAGGGCGGCGCGGGTGGCGTGAACAGGCCACCCATCGGCGAATAAGTGAAGATCGGGATGGTGAACAGCAGCGCCACCCAGAAGCGGTTGCGCATGTCGCGGACCATGCTGGCCATGTCCATGCCACCGCCGTGGCCCATCTCGTGCGCCATCGCGTCGTGGCCAGCCGGGGCCTCTGCGCCAGGCATTTCATGGTCGGCATGGCAGACATGGTTCGGAACCCGCTCCCCGGCGCAGTGGAATCCGCAGGCCTCAACCGTGTTGCGCAGCTCTTCCTCGCCCACTGCCGTCTCGTCGTAGTGGACTGTCACGCTTGCCGATGCCGGGTTCGCTTCGGCGCTGTGCACGCCGTCGAGAGCTGACAAATGGCGTTCGACCGCGAGATGATCGAGTTCCTCGAACAGCCCGCGGACCTCAAGGGTCAATGATTTCATGTTGGCTCCTGTCCACTTTCCTTGCGATCGAGAACGACCGTTTAGGTAAATAGACGTTGCCCACTCTCTGACGTTACAGTGTTGGTTGGCAAAAATCGTTACGGTTTGATTTTTTGGCGTGTTCCACCTTCTCGAGTAAGTGACCGAGATACGTTAGTTACAATTCATTTCGTAACGGTATCCCTCGTTCAGCGTCTATTTCGATGCAGGGTTTAAGCGAACATGCGGCTGCTGTATGCGTTTTTCGAACATGAAGGCTGAACATTGACGGATTTCACGAAACCAGTCGGCAAGACGCACAAATCCTTTGCCCTCGTGTTAAGTGGTGGCGGGGCGAGAGGCCTGTCACACGCCGGTGTCCTACGCGCCCTCGTCGCAAGGGGCTATACCCCGAGCGCGATCGTAGGGGTGTCCATGGGTGCGGTCGTCGGCACCACATACGCCATGAACGACGATTGGTTCGACGCATTGGTCGCCATGGACACCAGCGGGTTTCCGGCAACCCCGGACTTTCGCTTGCCAGGTCTAACCGCTCGGATGAAAGGCCTTCGAACCGCTTTGCTTGCCGCGCGGGACATGTACTTCGGCTGGGGAGTTGGAGCGCCTACCGAGACATGGGGCCGCAGCGTCCTGTCCAGTCTGACGCAAGGTAAAAATCTTGAGAATGGTCGCATCCCGATCTTTGTCTGCGCGACGGATATGCTGACCGGGAAACGTGTGGTTTTCGGCAAGGGGAATGCCACAGATTACATCTATGCAAGCGCGGCGCTCGCCGGAATATTGCCACCCCTGGTCGATGGACCGCATGTGCTGATGGACGGGGCCTACGCCGACATAGCGCCGGTCGACGTTGCGAGGGCTACAAGTGCCGAGATCGTGATCGCCGTCGACCCAAGCCAGCGCGAAAACACCATTGGCCCGAAAAACGGGATGCAGGCGATGCTGCGATCCATAGAAGTCTGCCAGTATGAACATGCACGGTTGCGGTTCGCGCAGGCGGATCTTGTGATCCGGCCTGAATTCGGACAGTCGATCGGCACACTTGAATTCGGTCTAAAGCGCCACTGTATCGCGGCTGGGGCCGTGGCCACCCGCCGCGCTTATGGTGATATCGAGACGCTGCTTAATCCCGGGAATGCGGAGCGAATGGCCGAGCCGCTGGCAGGCTAGGATAGCAAGATCACCACTTTGACCGACTGGCACGAAACCGCGCCTTAAGTCACCCGGGAAACACTCCCGCAAATAGCCCCATCAGCGCCGTGACCAGCGCGGTCGCACCTAGCACGACCAACAGCGGCGGCGCCATCTCTGTCCGGCCCGCATCGCCCTCGCGCGCCTGATACATCGACACCACGATGCGCAGATAGACCGCCAGCGCCAGCACGCTGTTGAGGATGCCGATCACCGCCAGCCACAGATAGCCCGCCTCGATCGCGGCACCGAACAGCAGCACCTTGCCGACAAAGCCGAAGAGCGGCGGAATGCCGGTCAGCGACAGCAGGAACACGACCATCGCCACGCCGATCACCGGGCGCGCGCGGCCGAAGCCCTTGAAATCGTCCAGATCGCGGCCCGCGATCATGATGACGGCAAAGGCCCCGAGGTTCATCGCCACATAGGCCGCGCCGAACACGATCACCGAAGGCAGCGCCAGCGGGCTGGTGCCAAGCGCCACGATCCCCAGCATGAAATAGCCCGCCTGCGCCACCGAGGAATAGGCCAGCAGCCGCACGACATTGGTCTGCACCAGCGCCGCCAGATAGCCGAATGTCATCGTCACCGCCGCGATCAGCGCGACGACGAACGGCCAGCCGGTAGCGACCGGCAGATCGCGCAGCACCTGCGCAAAGGCGAAGATCGCCGCAACCTTGGTGATGACCGACAGAAACGCCGCGACCGATACCGGCGCGCCGTCATAGGCGTCGGGTGCCCAGAACTGGAACGGCACCAGCGCCGCCTTGTAGCCCAGCCCGATCAGCACCGCGACCAGCCCCGCCAGCGCGATCAGCGGCTTGTCCTGAAGCGCACCAAGCTCGGAAAAAAGCGTCGATCCGGCACCACCGAACCAGAAGGTCAGCCCGTAGATCATCACCGATCCGGTGACGGCGCCGAACACCAGATATTTCATCGCCGCCTCGGTCGCCGCATCGTCGCGCGGCCAGGCCACCATTGCGAATGATCCCAGTCCGGTCAGCACTACGCCAAGGACCAGCAGCATCATGTCGCCACCGCCCGCCAGCATCAGCGCCCCCAGCGTCACGAGGCAAAGCAGCGTATAGACACTTCCCTCGCGGTCCTTACCGGCGATCTCGGCCCACGTCATCAGAAGCGCCAGCGCGGTGCCTGGCAGCAGGATCAGCTTGGCCCAGCCGGACAGCAGATCGACGCGGTAGGTGCCGCCAAAGACGGTGGTGTCGGCCTCCAGCAGCGGCAACGTCAGCGCGGTGGACAGACCCAGCCCGATCAGCCCGAACGCCAGCGCCAGACGGGGCGCGCGCAGCATCTCGGCCACCAGCATCAGCACGACAGTGGAGGCCAGCATCAGCTCGGGAAACAGAAAGGACAGGTCGCGCGCCATTAGAATTGCAGTGCCCGCATCGTCGCGTCGATCATGTCCAGCAACCAGGACGGCGCGACCCCGATCAGGATGATGAGGATGAGCAGCGGCACGATGGCCAGCATCTCGCCGCGGTCCAGATCGGGCATCGCCGCCCATTTCTCGTTCGGCTCGCCCAGAAATACCGCCGCGATCGCGCGCAGGTAAAGCCCCGCCGTCACCACGATGGCGATGATCGCCACGATGGCCCAGGGCTGAGCATTCAGCGTGGCCAGGAAGATCTGAAATTCAGCCGGGAAATGCGCCAGCCCCGGCAGCCCGAGCGAGGCAAAGGCCGACAGCACGAAGGCCCAGCCCAGCCATGGCACCTGCCCCAGCAGCCCGCCGAACGCGGTCATCTCGCGTTCGTGGGCGCGCGACTGCAACATGCCGACGAGAAAGAACAACGCCCCGGTGACGATGCCGTGGCTGACCATCTGCAAGGTCGCACCATTGAGCGCGACCGCCCGCAGGTCAGGGTCCAGCGTCAGCGCCGCCACCGCGACGCCGATCACCACATAGCCCATGTGGTTCACCGACGTATAGGCGATCATCTTCTTCAGATCTGACTGCGCCAGCGCCACGAAGGCACCGTAAAGGGCGCTGAATACGCCAAAGGCCAGCACCACCTGACCGGCCTGCGCAAAGGCGTCGGGCGTCATCTGTAAGGCGAAACGCACAAGGCCGTAGGTGCCGAATTTCAGCATCACGCCGGCCAGGATCACGCTGCCCACGGTCGGGGCCTGCACGTGGGCCGCCGGCAGCCAAGTATGCACCGGAAAGGACGGGATCTTGACCGCGAAGGTGAACAGCATCGCGATCAGCGCCAGCATCGCCGCCAGCCCGGTCAGCGGCGGGGTCTCGATCCACAGACGCATGTCGAAACTTCCCGTGGCCAGATACAGCCCGATGATCGCCAGCAAGAGCGGCAGCGAGCCCAGCAGCGTGTAGATGAAGAACATCAGCCCGGCGCGCTGGCGCTCTTCATAGCCCCAGCCGACGATCATGAAATACATGCCGACCAGCGACACTTCGAAGAAGACGTAGAACAAGAGCGCATCCAGCGCCGCGAAGGTGCCGATCGACGCGGTCTCCAGCATCAGCATCAGCGCGACAAAGACCGCCGGGCGGTCGGTGATCCGCGCCGCATAGATCGCCGACAGGAAAAACAGCAGCGAGGTCAGCAGGATCAGCGGCAGGCTCAGCCCGTCGACGCCAACCCGGTAGGCCGCACCAATGGCCGGGATCCAGGCGATTTCCTCGACCTGCGCGAAACCGCCCGGCAGCGTGCCCCGCGCCCAGATCGCCAGCGTCACAACGAAGGTCAGCCCGGTGGTGGCGATGGAAACGCCATGGGCGATGCGCGCCGACTTGTTTGGCAGGGCCATCAGCAGCACGCCACCAAGAAGCGGCAGAAAGACGGAGATCGAGAGAAGGGGCATGGCGGGGTCGTCTTTCTTCAGGAGGACATCGGTAAGATCAGCAGCACCGCCGCGATGACGGCAATGCCCATGACGGTCAGGGCGAGTTCGCGGTGGATCAGCCCGCTTTGCAGCAGGCGCAGGCGGCGGCCGGCGGCGATTGTCCGGGCGACAAGGCCGAAGATCAGCCCGTCGATGCCATGGGTGTCGGTGGTTTCGGCGCCGTCGCCAAGGCGCAGGTTCATCCGGCCCAGATCGAGGGTCGCGGCGTATAGGCGATTGTCGGCTGCGTCGACGCGGGATGCGGTGCCAAGGCTCAGGATGCGCACAAGGCCAAGTTGCGACGCCAGCAGACGCCGTTCGAAACCTTCACAGGCGGCGGCAAAAGCCAGCGACGGGCGCAGCACCAGCCCGTCCATACCGCCCGCGACGGCAAAGCCGCGCTGCGCCATCGGCAGAACCGGCCCCATCAGGCGGGCAGGTTGGATGAACCAGCCCAGCACCAGGCCGCTCAGCGCCGCCAAAAGCCCGAGGATCATCGCGGTTCCTTCCGGCGGCAGTTCGGCCTCCAGCAGATGTTCCAGCGGCGTGAAGGCGAACCCAAGCCCCGCCGCCAGCGCCGTCAGCACCGCCATGCCCGCACCCATCCAGCCCATCCCCTTGCCCAGAACGGGCTGGGCCTCGCCCTGCCACAGCACCCGCAGCGCCCGCGCCATATAGGCCCCGGTCAGCACCGTGCCTGCCAGCGCCAGGGGTGCCAGCCACGCAGCACCGGGGGCCGCCAGCGCGGCGGCAAGGATCGCGTCCTTGGAAAAGAACCCGGCCAGCGGTGGAATACCCGCCAGCGCCAGCGCGGCAACGGCGAAGGCGGAAAGGACCAGCGGTCGTGCGCGGCCCGCGCCCGCGACCGCATCCATGTCGGTGCTGTCGCGATCATGCTGGAACACACCCGCCCCCAGAAAAAGCGTGCTCTTGATCGCCGCGTGGGCGATAAGGTGCAGCAGCGCCGCCACCGGCACCCCCGCGCCAATGGCCAGCAGCATCAGCCCGTACTGGCTGGAGGTCGAGGCCGCCAGCAGCCGTTTCAGATCCCGCTCGGCCAGCGCGATCAGACCGGCAACGACGGCGGTGACGCCGCCGACCAGTCCGATTGCCAGCAAGGCCCCGCCGGGCAACATCGGCGCCACCCGGATCAGCAGGATCGCCCCCGCCGCCACCAGCGTCGCCGAATGCAGCAGCGCCGAAACCGGCGTCGGCCCGGCCATGGCGCGCTGCAACCAGTCCTGCAACGGTACCTGCGCCGATTTGCCCATCGCGCCCACCAGCAACAGCAGCCCGGCGACAAGGGCGGGCGTGCCGGTGATCTCCAACGTGGCCGAGATTTCCGAGGTGCCGGCCCAGCCGATCAGAACGAAAATCCCCAGATAAAGCCCCAGATCGGCGCTGCGGGTGTAAAGAAACGCCCGCGTCGCGGCACCGGGCACGCCGTCACGCCCATGCCAGAAGCCGATCAGCAGATAGCTGGAAAAGCCGATCAGCTCCCACGCGGCCAGCACGGTGATCCAGTCGCCCGCCAGCACCAGCGCCTGCATCGCCGTGACGAACAGCAGCAGGATGCCGAAAAAGCGCGGCCTTTCGGGGTCGCTGCGCATGTAACCCACGCCATAGACCACCACAAAAGCCGCCACCGTCGCCACCATGGCCGAAACGACCGCCGTCAGCGGCGTCGCGACCAGCAGCAGCGGCATTTGCGGCAGGCCCGGCAGGACCATCTGCACCGCATTGCCCGCAGTCGGCACCCGCAAGAACTGTCATCGCCGCGAGAAACCCGAGGCCGACGCCCGCCAGCGCAATCGCTTCGGGTGCGCGCCGCAGGGCCAGCACCGCGATGCCCGCCAGAAGCGGCGCAAGGAGGGTGAGCGCCAGCATCGTCATCTCTTCAACTCCCGCGCTTCTTCCATCTCGACCGATCCGCGCACCCGGAACCGCGCGATGGCGATGGCAAAGCCGACCGCCATTTCGACCGCCATCACCGCCATCACGATCAGCACGAACATCTGACCGGCAGGTTCATCGGGATGCAGATAGCGCCAGAAGGCCACCAGATTGACCAGTGCCGCGGCCAAAATCAGTTCGACCCCCATGATGATCATCACCAGGTTGGTCTGACTGAGCGCGCCATAGAGTCCGATACCGAACAGCCCCGCGCCGACGCTGAGGGCAATCATCAGTTCCAGGATCATTTGCGCTGCTCCGCGTTGGGGACGATGGCCACCATCGTGGCCGCAACCATGGCGGTCAGAATGGTCAGACCCGCCGACTGGAAGATCAACATCGACCGGCCCAGTAATTCGCGCCCCAAATCGGCGGCCTGTTCATGCGCGCCCGGCACGGACAGGGCGACCGGACCCCAATCGGGCAGCCAGACCAGCAACAGCGCGGCCAGCAGCCCGATGCCCCCGGCCCAGAGCGACAGGCGTTTCTGGTGGGTCATGTCCATTTTGCCCATGCCGCCCGGATCCATCATGAACATCACCATGAAGATCGCCATCACGCTCATTTCCGTGGCCATCATCATGATCTGCAACACGCCCAGAAACTCGGCCTGCATGACCAGGAACATCGCCCCGATCGCGGTTTGCGAAAACAGCAGCGCCAGCGCCGAGCGCACCATCGAATGGGTGCGAAAGACCACGACGCCGAACCACACCGCCGCGCCGCCGAAGAACGCCAGAAAGATCATCTGAACCGTCATATCGGCACCACCAGCGCGATCACGCCCACGACAAAGATATTGGCCAGCGCCAGCGAGATTCCCAGCTTCCAACTCAGCGCCAGATAGCGCGCCTCGCGGATGCGCGGCATGTAGCGCCCGACGCTCAGCATGGCCGCAGCCACGGCCAGGATCTTGATCGCGCTCCAGGCCCAAGCGGGCAGCCACGGGCCCAGCCAGCCGCCCAGATAGAAGGTCACGGTCGCCCCCGCCAGCGCCAGGATAATGACCATCCGCGCCAGCCGCAGCACTGCCAGCCGCACGCCGGTATATTCCGCCTCGACCCCGCCGGCCAATTCGCCGGTCGCATCGGGCAGGTCCAGCGGCGGCAGCCAGGCCAGCCCCATCGCCGCCACGACGAACAGGACAAACCCCATCGGCTGGTACAGCACGTTCCAGAGCTGCGCCTGCGAGGCGACGATCTCAACCGTCGAGAGCGACTCCGCCCGCATGGCGACGGCGGTGATCGGCATCACGATCAGCATGGCATAGGCAATGAACTGGCCCAGGAACCGCCAGCCCGCGATCATGGCGTAGGCCCCGTTCGGCCCCCAGCCCGCCATGATCAGCGCCACCAGCACATAGGCCAGCGCAGCGTTCAAAAACAGCGCTCCGGTCGCCAGGTCGGTGATGATAAGCCCCGGCGCCAGCGGGATCACTGCCACCGCCATCAGCCCCGCCACCAAAAGTAGCACCGGCCCAAGCTCAAAGAACAACCGGTCGGATTTGCGCGCCAGCAGCGATTCCCGCCCCAGAAGCGCCAGGGCGGCCCAGGCTGGACCAGTCAGGCTTAGGTGCCCATGCACGGCCCATCGTTCGATGACGGCCAGCACGTAGGCCCCGGCGGCAAGCGACAGGAGAACGACAATAATGCTCATCCACGCAGCTCCCATGGCGACAGGTCGAGCGAGGCGCACGGCGAACAAGGCATCGCCCAGTTCCTGCTGCGCCGTCACCTTTTCGACAAGGGCGATGTTCACGTCAGACGGCGTGTCGAGATCGGCCTCGACCACCTTGCCATTGGCCAGCTTCACGCGCAGCGACGCCGTGCCGCGCGGTGTTTCGATGCGAGCCTCGCCCTCGCCCGACACCCTGTCCACATCCGGCACCTGCGGCACAGCAATCCTCCCGGCGGCCGCGATCAGGTCGAGGCTTTGGGCGATCTCGTCGCAGCGCAGCCGCAGCCGCGCCAGCGCATCGCCGCCGTTGCGGACGCGCATTTCGAACCCGAGATCCTTCAGCGTTGGATCACCCGTACGGGCATCCGATCCGCCACCCCGCGCCCGGTCCACCGGGCCGCTCGCCGGGGTGTCCTTGCCGATGCGCGCGATGCGTCTCAGCCGCATCCGCATCAGCGGGGCCGCCTGCACCCGGCGCGTCAGCCGCCGGATCGCCCCAGCCTGCGCGGCGATCCCGGCGACGTCGGCACCTTGAACGGCCAGTTGCAACGCCCCAGCGCGCGCGGCGAGCCACAAAAAACCCGACTGCAGGCCGAACTCGGCCAGCCAGTTCAGGTGGCTGGCGATCCGCTCGCGTTCCACCGCGGCGGCGCGGCCACGGCGCGCGTCATGGCCGGGGTCGACGCCGGCGGCCTCCTCGATCGCAGCGCAGGCCAGCGTCGCGATAGGCCACGGGGCTGAGCGGCATCATCGCGGCCAGACGCTCGACGAAATCGGCCACCCTCATCTGCGGCCCATCCACCAGTTCCGCCCGCCCACAAGGCTCCTGACCTCGCTGGCCGCCACGGTATCGCCGTCCAGCGTCAGGGTCAGGCGCAGCCCTGCGGGCAGGCCCGGAAAGAACGGCCCGAACGGCACCTCGATCCAGTCCATCTGCAACCCGTCGCTGCTGCGCGGCTGGTCCTTGGTCATCTCGACCATCGACATGAAATGCGGCTCGATCCCGTCGATAGCGGCCTCGGAGTGGCCGCCATGTCCGGCATGCCCATCGTGGCCATCGTGGCCGGAATGGTCCTGTTGTTTGCCATGACCGCCGTGATCGCCGTGACCATGCGCTCCGTGCGCTTCACTGCCATGCTCGTGACCGTGACCGCCATGCCCGTGCCCGTGACCGTGGCTTTCCCCCTCTTCCGCCTTCACCAGAAACATGCCGCATTTTGGGCACTTGCCCGGTGCGTCGCTGACGACCTCGGGGTGCATCGGGCAGGTATATGCCCCCGCCCCGCCCGCGTCCTCGGCGTGGCCCGCATGTGCGTGATCGGCGGGGTTTGGCCTGTCCTCCTGGGGCATGTCGTGGCCACCGTGCCCACCATGTCCATCGGACGCTGTTTCGCGCGGCACCAGCGTCATGCCGCATTTGGGGCAGTCTCCGGGGGCGTCGCGGATAATTTCGGGGTGCATCGGGCAGGTGTATTCCACGCGCACCTCAAGAGCGGCGGCGGTAAACTCCCCGGTGTCCGCGCGAAACGCGCCTGCCGCGACGACGCGGCGCAGATCGGCCAACCCAGAGTGCAGCCCGGCCTGTGTCAGCGGTGCCGAGACGTCCGCATCGGGCAACGGGGCGATGTCGCCCGCGCCCAGTGCAAGGATCGTGCGCGGACGCGGCATCTGTGCATAGGCCACGGCGGCCGCATCGCGCAGCCCCACGTCCAAGGGGCCCGCAATAATCAGCACGTTCGCATGGCGCGGGGTGCCCACAATCCGCAGGTGCGACATCGGCAAGGTCGATCCCCATCGACCGCGCGACAGACGGGCCGGGCAGCACAAAGGCCGTCAGATCGCGCGCCATGGCCGCCGCGATCGCCCGTCTCATCCCGTACATCGCACCCTCGTGCGCCCCGGCAATGGTCATTGCCGCCTCAACGCGCCCTGGCTCCAGCCATAGAGCAGGCCCAGGAACAGGATTGCCAGGAAAACCCCCATGTCGAGCAATGCGATCAGCCCTTCTTCGCGGTAGACGACCGCCCACGGGTACATGAAGGCCATCTCCATATCAAAGGCCAGAAACAGCAGCGCATAACCGGCATAACGCGCATGATAGCGCACCCAGACCGGATCGCGCGACAGGGTGCCGGCGGTGGCGGGCACGTCCTTGCCGGGTTCCGAGCGCGCGCGCCCGATGGCGCGGGCGAGCCCGTAGAGGCTGAGCACGAAACCGAACACACCGACGCTCAGCCCGAAAAGGATCGCGTATTGGGAAAGCTCGCTCATCCGTGTTACCTTCTTGGGGCGCTCAACTCGCAAAACGTTAAGGGTTTACGCAGATCTGCACAATCAAACCAACGCCAGCCGCCACGCTGCCGTTATACAAAGACGTCGTGATCTGCGGATCATTACAGTTCTCCGAAAAACCCGGTCTTGAGACGACAAGAACCCAAGTCTCCAATTGGTTTCTTCCAATTGTGTAGCCGGTGACTTAACGTGGCGCAACTGACGTTCCGAACAAATGGGACAGAGGGAAATCAAATGTGCCTATCCGCGCAAGTCAGCTTTGCCGCCAGTGTTTTTCTTGTTGGCGGCGGCACGGCCATTTCAATTGTGGCTTGGCGGCACAACAAACGCTATCTCCCGCTTGCCCTGATGCCGCTTTTCGCCGGACTGCAGCAGTTTACCGAGGGCTTCGTATGGGTCGGCATGAACGGAAACGATCCCCTGACGGTCTTGTGGGGGGCAATGGGGTTCATCTTTTTCACCTGGTTCATGTGGCCGATCTGGGTGCCGTTCTCGGTCTACGTGCTTGAACCGGATGACAGTCCGCGCAAGCGGTTGTTCCGCCTCATGGCGCTGATCGGGCTGGCCTTCGGGCTGTTGCTCTACATCCCGCACGGGCTGAACAGCAGCATGGTCGTGGTCGAGATCAACAACCAGTCACTGGCCTATGAAAAATCCATGTGGCTTGATTTCATGATGCCGCGCTGGCTGACTAATACGATCTATGTGACCCTCATCACCCTGCCACCGGCGCTGTCGCATTACAAACACATGCGCCATTTCGCCCTGACGCTGGTGGCGGTGATCGTGGTCGATATCGCCTTCCTGCAATTCGCATATATTTCGTTTTGCTGCCTGCTGGCGGGTCTCGCAACGCTGCATCTGGTCTACATTATCCTGACCAACAAATGCGCTCGTGAGTGCCCTGAATTGTTCTCCTAAACCCAACACATTCACAGTGAACGCGGCAAACAGACAAGTCGACTAATGCCGCCAGATCGATCACTTCCAATGCTCAGAAATTAACCAACGCAGAACGCTGATGTTTGTTCATTAGCTTAACGCCACTGTTCGCGGTCAATGCGTTGAAATTGCTGAGGCGAACAAGGCTTCTTGGTACGCGACATCACAAGAATGCCATTTCGTTAACCTGTCAGCGCTAAGGACAGACTTCAATCCCTCGAAATTCCGGCTTTGAAGCGATTGGTTTGTCGAGTTTGCGATGGGTCTATGTTCAACAATGTCACCAAGTCACCGTCATGCATCAATGGAGCTTTGAGCGCGCGCGAAGTTGCTCACGCGACGATTGCGGATATGGTATCGCAGCTTCGCACCCGCCGTTTGCCTGTCTTTTCACGCTAGCGCACTTCTACTCCCACGACGCTGTTGTCAGGCAATCATTTCAGGTTTTCTTACTTGTCCCCAATCTAGGGCCGTCCACCGACGTCCCTTTGCACGGGGATGCACATGACAGCTCTACATCGAAATTCCCAAGCAATCTCCCGCGGCAGCCGAATGCTGCGCACTGCGCTCGGCCCCGCCATCGCCCGCTACCTAGATGACGCGCAAGTCGTCGAAGTGATGCTCAATCCTGACGGACGGCTGTGGTTCGATCATCTGTCGGACGGTTTATGTGCCACGGATCATTGCATGTCCCATGCTGATGCCGAGCGTATTGTCCGGCTGGTCGCCCATCATGTTGGTGCTGAGGTGCATCCTGCTGCACCACGCGTGTCCGCTGAACTCCCCGAAACGGGAGAGCGGTTCGAGGGGCTTCTGCCACCCGTCGTTGCGGCGCCCACATTTGCAATTCGCAAACCCGCCGTGGCGGTCTTTTCGCTGGACGATTACGTCACCGCCGAAATCATGACGCAGGCACAGGCTGATATCTTGCGCATTGCAGTCGCGGACCGCAGCAACATCCTCGTTGCCGGTGGCACCTCCACCGGCAAAACGACACTCACGAACGCTCTCTTGGCCGAAGTCGCCAAGACAAAAGACCGCGTTGTCTTGATAGAGGACACGCGCGAACTGCAATGCGCTGCCCCTAATCTGGTCGCACTGCGCACCAAAGACAATGTCGCTTCGCTCTCCGATCTCGTGCGCTCATCCCTGCGACTGCGGCCTGACCGCATCCCCATCGGCGAGGTTCGCGGCCCTGAAGCCCTCGACCTCTTGAAGGCCTGGGGCACGGGCCATCCCGGCGGCATTGGGACCATCCATGCAGCAACGGCGCTCGGTGCTCTGCGGCGCATGGAACAGCTCATTCAGGAAGCTGTTGTCACCGTACCGCGCGCATTGATCGCCGAAACGATTGACCTCGTCGCCGTCCTGTCTGGACGTGGGTCCGCACGCTGCCTCTCTGAACTAGCCCGCGTCGAAGGCCTCGATGCGACCGGTGACTATCGACTGTCTCCCGCAACCTTCACCAGCAAAGGATCCCTTTGATGTTCAACAGCGTTCTAATGAGCCGCCGGGCGGTCGACGCCTTCTGCATTTCCGCCTTCGTCTCACTGATATTGGCCTCCCCTGCCCGCGCAGCAGGCTCGTCGATGCCTTGGGAGGCGCCACTGCAGGCCATCCTCGAATTCATCGAAGGCCCGGTCGCCAAGATCATCGCGGTGATGATCATCATCATTACCGGCCTGACCCTCGCCTTCGGCGACAGTTCTGGGGGCGCGCGACGGCTGATCCAGATCGTCTTCGGCATCTCCATCGCCTTTGCAGCCTCGAGCTTCTTTCTGTCGTTCTTCTCCTTTGGTGGCGGGGCGGTGATCTGATGCATGATCCAGATGCCATCCCCGGCTTCGTTATCCCGGTTCACCGGGCGCTGACCGAACCGATCCTGCTTGCCGGCGCGCCACGCTCCATTGCCATTCTCAATGGCACGCTTGCCGCCGCAATCGGGCTTGGCTTGCAGCTATGGCTGATTGGTCTGCTGATCTGGATCGTAGGTCATCTTGCTGCCGTATGGGCCGCCAAGCGCGATCCACTCTTTGTCGATGTGGTGCGCCGCCATCTGCGCATCCCCGGCCATCTCGGAGTGTGACGGATGATGAACCTCGCCGAATACCGTCACAAATCCTCGCATCTGGCCGATTTCCTGCCCTGGGCGGCACTTGTCGACGAGGGCGTTGATCCTGAACAAGGACGGATCATTTCAGCGCACTGCACGGTTTCGTGGTCCCGATCTCGACAGCGCAGTGCCCGCCGAACTGGTCGCGGTCGCGGGCCGGATCAACAACGCACTGCGACGGCTCGGCTCTGGCTGGGCAGTCTTCGTCGAAGCGCAGCGCGTGCCCGCCCTCACCTATCCCGACAGCCAATTTCCCGATGCGGCGTCGGCATTGGTCGATGCAGAGCGCAAGGCGCAGTTCGAGGAGGAAGGTGCGCATTTCGAATCGCGGTATTTCCTGACACTGCTGTATCTGCCGCCCGCCGAAGAGGCAGCGAGGGCAGAACGGTTTTTGTACGAAGGACGCGATTGCGAGAGCGGAGCCAATGCCCGCGAGACGCTGGCAGGCTTTGTCGATCGCACTGACCGCGTGTTGCAACTTCTTGAGGGTTTCATGCCCGAGTGTGTCTGGCTCGATGACGCCGATACTCTGACCTACCTGCATGCAACGATCTCGACCAAAGTGCAGCGCGTCCGCGTGCCGGAAGTGCCGATGCATCTGGATGCGCTGCTCGCCGATCAGCCGCTTACTGCGGGATTGGAGCCGATGCTGGGGAACGCCCATCTGCGCATTCTGACGATCACCGGTTTCCCGAGTGCGACGACGCCCGGCATTCTCGATGACCTCAACCGGCTGGCCTTCCCCTATCGCTGGTCGACCCGCGCGATCATGCTCGACAAGACCGACGCCACGCGGCTCCTCGCCAAGATCCGGCGTCAATGGTTCGCCAAGCGCAAATCCATCGCTGCCATCCTCAAGGAGATCATGACCAACGAGACTTCGGCGCTTCTCGATACCGATGCCACAACAAGGCGATGGATGCCGATGCCGCCCTGCAGGAACTCGGCTCCGATCTGATCGGCGAAGCCTATGTCACCGCGACCGTCACGGTCTGGGACGCGGACCCGCGGCATCGCCGACGAAAAGCTGCGGCTTGTCGAAAAGGTCATCCAGGGTCGCGATTTTACCTGCATTGCTGAGACCACCAATGCGGTCGAAGCCTGGCTCGGCTCCCTGCCCGGCCATGTCTACGCCAATGTCCGCCAGCCGCCAGTCTCGACGCTCAACCTCGCCCATATGATCCCGCTTTCAGCCGTCTGGGCGGGTCCCGCACAAGATGACCACTTCGCGGCCCCGGCGTTACTCTTTGGGCAGACCGAA
Organism: uncultured Alphaproteobacteria bacterium; assembly: GCA_963703195.1. GTDB lineage: Bacteria > Pseudomonadota > Alphaproteobacteria > Rhodobacterales > Rhodobacteraceae > Sulfitobacter. Next base: position 1,018,584 of record OY969797.1, read on the forward strand.
GGCTCGACCCCGTTCCGGCTCTCCCTGCATGTCGGCGATGTCGGCCACACACTGGTCGTCGGACCGACCGGCGCAGGCAAATCCGTCCTGCTGGCTCTGATGGCCTTGCAGTTCCGGCGCTACGCGGGGGCCCAGGTCTTTGCCTTCGATTTCGGCGGATCGATCCGGGCCGCGGCGCTTGCCATGGGCGGTGACTGGCACGATCTCGGCGGTGCGTTGTCCGAAGATGTGTCCGACCCCGTCGCCTTGCAGCCCCTGGCCCGCATTCATGAACCCGCGACCCGCAACTGGGCGGCAGACTGGATCGCCAACATCCTCACGCGCGAGGGCGTGACGGTCACTCCTGACGTGAAGGACCACCTTTGGTCCGCCCTGTCGTCTTTGGCTTCCGCGCCAGTGGGTGAACGCACCTTGACGGGCCTGTCGGTGCTATTGCAATCCCATGACCTCAAACGCGCCATGCAGCCCTATTGCATCGGCGGCCCTTTCGGCCATCTGCTGGATGCCGAAGACGAGAGGCTCGGCACAGCCACCGTACAGGCGTTCGAGACCGAAGGTCTGATCGGAACCGGCGCGGCCCCTGCCGTGCTGGCCTATCTGTTCCACCGCATCGAAGCCCACCTCGACGGATCTCCAACTCTGCTGATCATCGACGAGGGCTGGCTGGCATTGGATGATACAGGTTTTGCCGGGCAGTTGCGCGAATGGTTGAAGACCCTGCGCAAGAAGAATGCCAGCGTCGTCTTCGCGACCCAGTCACTGGCGGATATCGACGGCTCGGCCATCGCGCCCGCGATCATCGAAAGCTGCCCGACCCGGCTGTTCCTGCCGAACGAACGTGCCTTCGAGCCACAGATCGCCGAAATCTATCGCCGCTTTGGCTTGAACGACCGCCAAATCGACAGCCTCGCCCGGGCGACGCCCAAACGCGATTATTACTGCCAATCGCGGCGCGGCAACCGGCTCTTCGACCTCGGTCTGGGCGAGATTGCCCTCGCCTTCACCGCCACCTCTTCCAAATCGGATCAGACCGCGATCACCCGCATTCTCGCCGAACACGGGCGCGATGGTTTCGTCTCGGCCTGGCTGAGCGAACGCGGTGTCGATTGGGCCGTCGGTCTACTTCCCAACCTGACCAATCTGGTCCCCATGCCACCAGCTTCGGACATCGAAGAAAAAAACCCCAAAGTTCCATCGACAAGTCCCACTCCCCTCACCCAAAAGGAGACTTCCTCATGACTGCCAAACACCTCACGAATCCGCCTTGCAACAGCGCTTCTCCTCACCGTTCCCGTGACAGCAACACTCACCGCCCTCCCTGCCCATGCGTTTTTCGGCGGCTTCGGGCGGATCGTCTACGATCCGCAGAACCACGCCGAGAATATCGTTTCCGCCGCCCGCGCGCTCGAACAGATCAACAACCAGATCACCTCGCTGCAGAACGAGGCGCAGATGCTGATCAATCAGGCACGCAATCTCACCAGCCTGCCCTATTCGGCACTGCAAGATTTGCAGCAATCGGTCCAGCGCACGCAACAGCTTCTGGGCGAGGCGCAGCGCATCGCCTATGACGTGCAGGCAATCGATCAGGCCTTTCAGACCGACTACGGCCCTGCCTCGCTGACGGCCACCGATCAGGCCTTGATCGATGGTGCTCGCGAGCGGTGGCAGACGACCGTCGGCGGATTGCAAGACGCGATGCGGGTGCAGGCGGGGGTCGTCGGCAATCTCGACACCAACCGCGCACAGATGTCGGCGCTGATCGGTGAAAGCCAGGGTGCGACCGGGGCCTTGCAGGCGACACAGGCAGGGAACCAACTGCTCGCCCTGCAATCGCAGCAAATCTCGGACCTGACAGCGCTGATGGCTGCGCAGGGCCGCGCCCAGAACCTGGAAGCGGCCCAAATGGCGGCGGCACAGGAGCAGGCCCGTGAGCAGCGGCGGCGGTTTCTGGAACCTGGCACCGGCTATCAGCCGGGCAATGCCCAGATGTTCCAGAACTGAGGCAGGAGATGAAGGGCGCATTCCTCCTCCGGCTAGGCGTAGGTGTCGTGGCCTTCATGGCTGTCCTCGGCGCATTACTGGAGATCGCTCGCGAGGATGACATTGATACCCGATCCATCCCCGACCGGCCCGAGGTGAATGATCCGCTGCGCGCAGAGTTGCAGCGCTGCCGGGACCTTGGAGACGCCGCTTTGGATGATCTCGACTGCGCCGCCATTTGGGCCGAGACCCGCCGCCGTTTCCTGGACCCGGCACCAACCTCAGACCCGGAGGAGTGAATCAATGGGTGGCACCGGCGTTATCGACCGCTTCCTCGAGGTCTTCACCAGCTATATCGACAGCGGGTTCGGCCTGTTGGGTGGCGAGGTTGCCTTCCTAGCCACGACTCTGATCGTCATCGACGTCACACTCGCCGCCCTCTTCTGGGCCTGGGGCGCGGATGACGACATCCTCGCACGTCTGATCAAGAAAACCCTCTTTGTAGGTGCCTTCGCCTACATCATCTCGAACTGGAACGTGCTGGCACGCATCGTTTTCGAGAGCTTCGCCGGGCTCGGTCTGCAGGCCAGTGGCACCGGGTTCAGTGCCACCGATCTGATGCGCCCGGGGCGCGTGGCCCAAGTCGGCCTCGATGCCGGGCGGCCCATTCTGGCTTCGATCTCCGACTTGATGGGCTACGTCAGCTTTTTCGAGAATTTCATCCAGATCATCGTGTTGATGTTCGCCTGGGCAATGGTGCTGCTCGCCTTCTTCATCCTCTCAGTGCAGCTCTTCATCACCCTGATCGAGTTCAAGCTGACCACGCTTGCGGGGTTCGTGCTGATCCCCTTCGGCCTTTTCGGCAAGACCGCGTTTCTGGCCGAACGGGTGCTCGGCAACGTCGTCTCTTCTGGCGTCAAAGTGCTCGTGCTCGCCGTGATCATCGGCATCGGGTCGAGCCTTTTTGGTGAGTTCACGGCCGGGTTTGGCGGCGATCAGCCGAATATCGAAGAGGCCATGGCCATCGTGCTGGCCGCCCTTTCGCTTCTGGGCCTCGGCATCTTCCGTCCCGGGATCGCCAACGGGCTGATCTCCGGCGGACCTCAGCTTAGCATGGGAGCCGCCGTCGGCACCGGGCTCGTCGCAGGTGGTGTCACCGCCGTCGGGATGGCCGGAACGGGCATGGCCGCAGGCGCTGCAGGGCGCGGTGTGGCTGCAGGTGCCCGCGGCGGAGCCGCAACGGTCGGTGGGGCTTCCGCAGCGTACAGTCTCGGATCCGCCGGACGAACCGGAGCCGCAGGCGTCGCAGCCGGGCTTAGCGGGGTCGCGCGGGCTGGCGCCGGCGTCGCCACCAGCCCGTTGCGCCGCGCCGCGTCAGCCTTGAGCGACAGCGCCCAAGGCGGGGCACGGGCAGCGGTTGCGGCCAGCGGCGGCGCTGTAACTGGCGGCGGCAGCCCCAATGCCCCGACACCTTCGTCCAGCCCGCCCGCTTGGGCCGCGCGCATGGGTCGCGCGCAAACGCTCCACCATGGCGCGACCGCCGCCACCCATGCTCTGCGCTCAGGCGACAGCTCCGGCGGTGGCACCTCTGTCAGCCTTTCGGAAAGGGATCCCTGATGTTCAAACGCCCCTCACTCACCTACGGCAAAACGCCGGAACCCGAGACCCCCTATCAGAAGGCGGCACAGGTCTGGGACGACCGCATCGGCTCCGCCCGCGTGCAAGCCAAGAACTGGCGTCTGATGGCTTTCGGATCGCTGTTCCTGTCGGCTGGTCTGGCCTTCGGTCTGGTCTGGCAATCTGCGCAGGGCACCGTGGTCCCTTGGGTCGTCGAGGTCGACCGACTGGGCGAGGCCCGCAGCGTCGCCCCCGCCACTGCCGAGTTCGAAGTAACCGACCCGCAGATCGCCTATCACCTCGCGCAGTTCATCGAACAGGTCCGCGCGATCCCGGCCGACCCTATCGTTGTCAGACAAAACTGGTTGCGTGCCTATGAGTTCACCACCGATCGCGGCGCTACGGCGCTCAATGACTATGCCCGGTCCAACGATCCCTTCGCTCAGGTCGGGGAGGTCCAGATCTCGGTCGATGTCTCCAGCGTCATTCGCGCCTCGCCCGACAGTTTCCGCATCGCCTGGACCGAGCGTCGCTATCAGGACGGCAGCCTCGCCGCAACCGAGCGCTGGACGGCGATCCTCACCATCTCGATCCAGCCACCGCGCAGCGCCGAACGGCTCAGACAGAACCCCCTCGGCATCTATGTCCACGCCATCAACTGGTCCCGGGAGCTTCAGCAATGACCCGCGCACACAGCACAATCCCCATCACCATGACCGCCTGTCTTCTGCTCAGCGCCTGCGCAACCTACACCCCGCCCGAAATCGACTATGACAGCGATGTCCCCGCCTTGCCCGCCCTACCGCCAACGGTCGTCGAAGAACCGCTGCGAGCCATCCACACGCCACCGCCCTGGATCCCGTCGCGGGGCGGCGATGCGGATGCCGCCACCGCGGAAGCCCGCGTCATCAATGCCAATGCGGCCGCCCGTGTCGAACCCCACCGCGAGGGCTATTACAATGCGATCCAGGTCTTCCCCTACAGCGAAGGCGCGCTCTACCAGATCTATACCGCCCCCGGACAGATCACCAACATCGCGCTCGAACCCGGCGAGCAATTGACTGGCGCGGGGCCGATTGCAGCCGGCGACACCACGCGCTGGATCATCGGCGACACCGAAAGCGGCAACGGGCGCACCGCCCGTGTGCACATCCTCGTCAAACCGACCCGGCCCGATATCTTCACAAATCTCGTCATCAACACCGACCGGCGCACTTATCTGCTGGAATTGCGCGCCAATGAGACCTCCTACATGCCCTCCGTCGCCTGGTCCTATCCGCCGGGGCGCGCCCAGCCGCGTCCACCGGCGGTCCAACAACCCACCATCCCTCCCGCCAGCCACCGCAACTATCGCTATGGGCTGCAAGTTGAAGGGAACACCGCACCATGGCGGCCGGACAGCGTGTTCGACGATGGCCGCCGCGTCTATGTCGTCTTCCCGCGCGGGATCGTGCAGGGCGAGATGCCGCCCCTCTTTGTGCTCGGGGCCGATGGGAGCGCGGAACTGGTGAACACCCGCGTCTTCCGCAACGTCCTGATGGTAGACCGACTGTTTGCCGCCGCTGAATTGCGCCTTGGGAGTGACGATCAACAGGTGGTCAGGATCGTGCGGACAGATGGGAGACCGCGCCCATGACCACGTCAGCCTCAGACCCAACTGTGCCGCCGTCCACCAACCCGAGTGACCCGTTCCGGTTGCGGCCCGATCCACCCCGCGTCGTGCGCCTGTCCCGGAAAGTTCTCGGCGGGCTCGCCGTCATCACGACGGTCGGTATCGGCGGTGCACTGATCTTTGCCTTGCAGGATCGTCCGACCCAAGATCGCCTCGACGAACTCTTCACCACGGAAAACCGCCCGACGGCCGACGAGCTGCGCCGCCTGCCGTCCGATTACAGCGGCATTCCACAACTCGGACCCGCCCTGCCCGGAGACCTCGGACGTCCGATCTTGCGGACACAGGACGCGGGTCAACCCGTCCCTGCCTCACCCATGCCAGGCCCCGATCCAGCCGAGCAGCGCCGTCTGGCGGAAGAAGAGGCCGCCCGCACCAGCGAAGTGTTCTTTGCAACGCAATCACCAACCGCTCCGTCGGGCTTCGCTGCACCAAGTGCCGCACCTCCGGGTAGCTTCACCGCACCACAACCGGACGACGGTGCACAAACGGATCAAGATCGGCAACTCGCCTTCCTCAATGCCCCCGTCGACCGTCGCATCGTTGCCCCTGATCGTGTCACACCACCCGCCTCGCCCTACGTCCTGCAGGCCGGGTCTGTCATTACGGCAGCACTCATCACCGGCATTCGCTCTGACCTCCCCGGCCAGATCGTCGCTCAAGTGACCCAGAACGTCTATGATAGCCCCTCGGGGCGCTATCTCCTGCTGCCGCAAGGGTCCCGCCTCATCGGCGAATATGACAATGGCGTCGGCTTCGGTCAGCGTCGCATCCTGCTTGTCTGGACCCGGATCATCTTGCCCGATGGCCATTCCATCGTTCTCGAACGGTAACCAGGAGCAGATAGCGAGGGCTATGCTGGCCTAGAGGACGGCGTCGATCACCATTGGGGCGGTGTATTGAGGGCGGCGGTTCTTTCTACGTTGCTCAACATCGGTGCCGAACTGGGAACTGATGATGATGACCCGATCGCCAGTGCCATCCGCGACGGCGCGCAGGACACCATCGGCGACGCGGGCCGCGAGATCGTGCGCCGTCAGATCGATATTCCGCCAACCCTGACAATCCAGCCGGGGTTTCCGGTGCGCGTGATCGTGACCCGCGATCTGATCCTCGAACCGCAAGGAGGTCACTGATGACCAAGTTGAAACTGGGCGCTTTGGCGGACGACAAACCGGTCAAACTGACCGCGGAACTGCCAGCGCCTGTCCATCGCGATCTCGTTGCCTATGCAAAGGTGCTGGAACGACAGACCGGCCAGACGGTTGCGGAACCGGCAAAACTGATTGCTCCGATGCTTGAGAGGTTCATGGCAACCGATCGAGGCTTCGCGAAGTTGCGACGAGAATATGCTAGCTCACCGCCTGGAAAGGGCTAATAGAGCAAACGACATCTTGCGTATTCACGTCATCGACAAGTCAACCGAAATCGGATTGTGCAGCAGCCTAGCATTGCAGATCGAAGCATCGGCATCGGCATCGGCATCGGGATCGGCATCGGAAGGTGACGATCAATTTGGCTGAATGACAGTCTCATTGCAGTTCGCGTATCGTTTTCCGTTGCCCAGCTTGTCCTTCTGCCAATTATTTCGTTGGCAGCTTGAGTTCATCCTACACTTCAATCTCGCGACTCGATGAATCGTGTTGCTTACCGATAGTTCCCGAACGTAGGGTGCACGAAAACGAGACGAAAAATCCAATGATTTCAAAAGCCCCCTCGTTTGACGGGCTCTTTGACGGTAAGTGCGAATGGAAAAAAATATTTGTCTATCAAAATCAAGTTCTTAGAAGATCAGTTGATAATCGAGTGGGAGTGACGGTACTGCCACCCGAGCTCGGAATGCCTGAATGAACGTCCTGCTGACGGCTGCGCTCTGGATGACCGGCAGCATCGCGTCCTTCTCCTTCATGGCGGTGGCCGGGCGCACCCTGTCTGTCGATTACGACACGTTCGAGATCATGCTCTATCGCAGCATCGTCGGCGTGATCATGGTGGTTTCCATCGTGGCGTTGCAGAACCGCTGGTGCGAGCTGCGCTTTGACCAGTTCGGCCGACACATGGTACGCAACCTCTTTCATTTCTCCGGCCAGAACCTGTGGTTCTATGCCGTGGCCGTGGTGCCGCTCGCGCAGGTCTTCGCGCTCGAGTTCACCTCGCCGCTCTGGGTTGCGGTCCTCGCGCCGCTGATCCTGGGGGAGAGGATGACGCGGGTGCGGGCATTCACGGCCGTGCTGGGGTTCATCGGGATCCTGATCGTGGCGCGGCCCAGCGTGGACACCTTCGAGATCGGGCTGCTGGTCGCAGCGCTGGCGGCGGTCTTCTTCGCGATGACGAACATGCTGACCAAACGGCTCACCCGCGACAACTCGATCAGCTCGATCCTGTTCTTTCTCACCACGATCCAGCTGGTCTTCGGCCTGATCACCGCGGGCTATGACGGCGACATCGCCCTGCCGACCGCCGCAAGCTTTCCCAGCCTGTTCCTGGTGGGATGCGCCGGGCTGCTCGCGCATTACTGCCTGACTAACGCGCTGGCCATCGCGCCCGCCACGGTCGTCGTGCCGCTGGATTTCGCGCGTCTGCCGGTGATTGCGGTCGTGGCGATGCTGATCTTCGACGAGCCGCTGGAGATCTGGGTCTTCGTCGGTGCGGTGGTGATCTTCGTCGCCAACTACCTCAACATCTGGAACGAGACACGAAAGCGGGCATGAGCGTTTGCGCATCATCCGGATCGCCCCGGCGCGGCCGTGCACCTAGGCTCAGGCCATGAACGCACGCAGCATATCGAGCGAGAGCTGGGGCCTGATGGCCCTGCTGGCCCTGATCTGGGGCGCTTCCTTTCTGTCCATCCGCATAGCGCTCGACGAGGTGGCGCCGCTCACGGCGGTGGCGCACCGGGTCGGCTGGGCCACGCTGGTGCTGTGGCTCTATGTCTGGGTGCGCGGGCTCGCGGTGCCGCGCGGGCGCCGCGTCTGGATCGGCTTTGCGGGCATGGGGCTGCTCAACAACGTGATCCCCTTCTCGCTCATGGCCTGGGGGCAGCTGCATATCGCCACCGGCCTCACCTCGATCTTCAACGCCTCCACGGCGATATTCGGCGTGTTGGTCGCGGCGCTCCTGCTGGCGGATGAACGGCTGACGCGGCGCAAGGCGCTGGGGGTGGCCATGGGCTTTGCCGGGGTTGTCACGGCCATCGGCGCGGAGGCCTTGCGCGATTTCGACATCACGTCGCTTGCGCAATTGGCTATCATCAAGGGCACCCTCTCCTACGCCTTTGCAGGCGTCTGGGCGCGCAAGCGGCTCTCGGGGCTCGCGCCGCAGGTGGCCGCGGCGGGGATGCTCACCACATCCACGCTTGTGATGGTGCCGCTCGCCTGGGCGGTGGACGGGCCGATCCGCCTCGATCTGGCGCCGCGCACGATGCTCGCCATCGGCTATTACGCGGTGGCGGCCACGGCGCTGGCCTACCTCATCTATTACCGCATCCTCGGCCTCGCAGGCAGCGGCAACCTGATGCTCGTCACGCTGATGATCGCGCCGATCGCGATACTGCTGGGCGCGGTGGTGCTGGGCGAGAGCCTGCAGCCCAATGCCTACAAGGGGTTCGCCCTGCTGGCACTGGGTCTGGTGATCATCGACGGGCGGCTGATTGACCGGCTGCGCGGCGCGCGCTAGGGAAGGCTGTCCACAGGCCGGAGGCCCCCGATGCTCTATCCCGATGCGAAAAGCTGGCGCGCGGCGCCGCATAAATCCGTGCTGTTCTTCGGCATGTCGGGGCTCGGCAAGACGCATGTCTCCAAACTGCTGGTGCAGCAGGGCGGATGGTTTCACTACTCCATCGACTACCGCATCGGCACCAGCGGCATGCACCGGCACATCAAGGACAACCTGATCGCCCATGCGATGCGCGAGCCGTTTCTGGCGCAGATGCTGCGCGCGGATGCGATGTATCTTGAGCCGAACGTCCATGACCACGATCTGGCGGCCGTCTCCGCCTATCTGGGCAAGCCGGGCGATCCTGCGCGCGGCGGCCTGCCGATGCCGGAATACACCCGCAGGCAGGACCAGTTCCGCACCGCCGAGATCGCCGCCCTGCGCGACACGCCCGCCTTCATGGCGCGGGCGCGCGGGCTCTATGGCTACCCGCATTTCATCTGCGACACCGGCGGCTCCATCTGCGAATGGATCGACCCCGACGACCCGAACGACCCGCTGCTGTCCGAGCTCGGGCGGCACTGCCTGCTGGTCTGGATCAAGGGCGACGAGGCACATTCCAACGAGCTCATCCGCCGCTTTGACCGCGCGCCGAAACCGATGGCCTACGAGCCCGCCTTCCTCGCCCGCGTCTGGGCGCAATACCTGGACGAAAATGCGCTGGAGGAGGGCGATGTCGATCCCGATGCCTTCATCCGCTGGACCTATGCGCAGGCACTCGCGCACCGTCAGCCGCGCTATGCGGCCATGGCGCGGCACGGCATCACCGTCACGGCCCAAGAGATGCACAGCGTCGCCACCTCAGAGGAGTTTGACGACCTCATCGCCTCCAACCTGTGAACACAAGCGCGTGCCGGCCCTTGAGGCGCCCGCCCCCGCGCTCTATCTAAACGCTCCTACTTACAAAGATGTATTCCCGCCATGCCCATCAAGATCCCTGCTGCGCTGCCTGCCTACGCCGTCCTCACCCGTGAGGGCGTCAGCGTCATGGACGAGGATCAGGCCGCGCGGCAGGACATCCGCCCGCTGCGCATCGCCCTGCTGAACCTGATGCCCAAGAAGATCCAGACGGAGAACCAGTTCGCGCGGCTGATCGGGGCCACCCCGCTGCAGATCGAGCTTACGCTGCTGCGCATGTCCGACCACCAGACCCGCAATACCGCCGCCGAGCATATGGAGAGCTTCTACCGCCCCGTCTCGGATGTCTGGGAGGAGAAATTCGACGGCCTCATCATCACCGGCGCCCCGATCGAGCATCTGAAGTTCGAGGATGTCGACTATTACGCCGAATTGCGCCGCGTGATGAACTGGACGCAGACCAACGTGCAGTCCACCATGGCCGTATGTTGGGGCGGGATGGCGATGATCAATCACTTCCACGGCGTGAAGAAACATATGCTTGCAGCCAAGGCCTTTGGCTGTTTCCGGCACCGCAACCTCGCCCCGGCCTCGCCCTATCTCAACGGCTTTTCGGATGATTGCGTGATCCCCGTTTCGCGTTGGACCGAAATCCGGCAACAGGAGGTGGATGCGGTGCCTGCGCTCACCACGCTGCTGGGCAGCGACGAGGTGGGACCGGCGCTGATCGAGGATCCGGGTCACCGCGCGGTCTACATCTTCAACCATTTCGAATATGATCGCGACACGCTCAAGCAGGAGTACGACCGCGACATCGCCGCGGGCACGCCGATCAATGTGCCGCAGAACTACTACACCGACGATGATCCCGCGCTGCCGCCCGTGAACCGCTGGCGCAGCCATGCGCATCTGCTCTACGGCAACTGGATTCAGGAAATCTATCAATCGACGCCTTATGATATTGAAAAAATTGGGACCTAGAATGCTGATATTCATTGCGCTGGTGCTCGCCTTCATCGTCGCGGTGCAATGGCGGGCCAGCGCACGCGAGGCGGAGGTGAACCGAACCTACCCGCCGCAGGGCCGCGTGATCGACGTGGACGGCACGCCCGTGCACGTGCTGGTCGCGGGCAGCGGGCCGGATCTGGTGCTGATCCACGGCGCCAGCGGCAATCTGCGGGACTGGACGCTGGGGTTCAGCGAGCGCGTCAGCGACCGCTACCGCGTGATCATGTTCGACCGGCCCGGCCTGGGTTGGACCGGACGGCTGGACGGCAACAAGGGCCCGTGGAACGCCCGGTCCGAGACACCGATGGAACAGGCGGCACTCTTGCAGAAGGCCGCCGCTGCGGTGGGCGCCGAGCGGCCCATCGTGGTCGGCCATTCCTTCGGCGGCGCGGTCGCGATGGCCTGGGCGCTGCGCGCACCGGAGCGGACAGCCGCCGTGGTCATGCTCGGTGCCGTGTCGAACCCCTGGCCGGGCGATCTCGGCTGGACCTACACCGTCAACGGCAGTGCGCTCGGCGGGGCCCTGCTGGTGCCCGTGCTGTCGGCCTTCGTGCCCCAGTCCATCGTGGACGGCAGCATCGACCAGCATTTTTGCACCGCAGCAGGCGCCCGTCGGCTATGCCGAGCATATCGGCGCGGGGCTCGTGCTGCGCCGCGAGAGCCTGCGCGCCAACGCCCAGCAGGTGAACTCCCTGCGCCCGCATATCGTGGAGATGTCACAGCGCTACGGTGAACTGACCATGCCGCTGGAGATCGTGCACGGCGATGCGGACACCATCGTGCCGCTCAGGATCCACTCCGAACCGCTGTCGCGCCAGGTGCCCGGCGCTAACCTCACCGTGCTGGAGGGGATCGGCCATATGCCCCAGCACGCAGCACCGCAAGCGGTGGAGGACGCCATCGACCGCGCCGCCACACGGGCCGGCCTGCGCTGACACGTTGGGCCAGAGCGCGTTTGCGTTAATGCTGTTAACATCGCATATTGAATTGAAATAATTGCAGGAGATCCATGATGGAGCTGCCTTTCGACGGTGCGATCAGCGCCTTCTATTCCGACGACGCCCCCGCAGAGGTGCGTGACGCCATCAAGAAGGCGGACAAGGACGACATTCTCCTGGACAGCTACCCGCACCGCAGCCGCCTGGAGAGCGATGTCTACGAGAGCGAGATGGAAAAGCTGCAGATCGAAATGGTGAAGCTGCAAGCCTGGTCGCAGCAGACCGGCATGCGGATGGTGGCTGTCTTCGAGGGACGCGATGCTGCCGGCAAGGGCGGCACCATCGGGCGGGTCCGCGTCAACCTCAACCCGCGGTGCCGCGCATGTGGTGGCCCTGCCCAAACCCACCGAAAAGGAGCAGAGCCAGTGGTATTTCCAGCGCTATATCAAGCATTTGCCAGGCGCAGGTGAGATGGTGCTCTTTGACCGCTCCTGGTACAACCGCGGCGTGGTCGAGCCTGTATTCGGCTTTTGCACGCCGGAACAGAACGCGCAGTTCTTCCAGCAGGTCCAGCCCTTCGAGCAGATGCTGGTGGAGGACGGTATCCATGTGTTCAAGTTCTGGCTCAACGTGGGCCGCGCGGAACAGCTGCGCCGCATGCTCGCGCGCGAGGGTGATCCGCTCAAGCAATGGAAACTCTCGCGGGATCGACGTGAAAGGGCTGCACCTGTGGTCCGAATACACCGCCGCGATCGCGGATACGCTCAGCACGCAGCCATACCGCCCTCGCGCCCTGGACTGTCGTGCGCTCGGATGACAAGCGTCGCGCGCGGATCAACGTTCTTCGCACGCTGTTGCACCATTTCGACTATGACCATAAGGACGCGACCGCCATTGGCGAGATCGACCGCAGCATCTGTGCGGGGCCAGAGATCTGGGATGCCTAAGCGCGGCTATCACCACGGCAATCTGCGTCAGGCGCTGGTGGATGCAGCCCTGTCGCTGATCGAGGCGCGCGGGCCGACGGGCTTCACCCTCTCGGAGGCGGCCAAGCAGGCCGGCGTTACCCCCGCCGCCGTCTACCGCCATTTCGACGGGCGCGAGGATCTGATCGCGGAGGCGGCGCTGCAGGGCTATGAGATCTTCGGCGACCTGATGGAATACGCCTACCAGAGTGGCCAGCCCTCCGCCCTCGAGGCGTTCGAGGCGACCGGGCGTGCCTATCTCGCCTTCGCGCGCAAATATCCCGGTCACTATATCGCGATGTTCGAGAGCGGCGTGCAGGTCAACCGCTCTGCCGAACTCGCCCTGGTCGCAGGGCGCGCGAACAATGTGCTGGAGAGGGCCGCAGCCGACCTCAGCCAGCATATTCCGGCAGACAAACGCCCGCCCGCCTCGATGTTCTCCGCCCATATCTGGGCAATGAGCCACGGCGTGGTAGAGCTTTTTGCGCGCAACTCGCCCGGTCGCGCCTCGCCCTTCCCGCCCGAGGATCTGCTGGAGACCGGCATCGGGATCTATCTGCGCGGCCTTGGACTGATCGAGCCGGACAACTAGGCCGCGAGCGGCAACTCCTGCATGGCCTGCGCAGCGATGGTGAAGGAGCGTTTGCGCGCGGCGTGATCATGGATCTGGCCGGTGAGGATCAGCTCATCTGGTTTGTATTTGGCGACGAGGGCGGCGAGCTGTGCGCGCACGGTCTCTGGCGCGCCCACGGCGCTGATCCGCAGCGCTTGATCCACCCCGCGCCGCAGCGCCACGCCGATTTCCGCGTCGATGTCCGCCACCGGATGCGGCAGCTTTCCGGGCCTGCCCGAACGCAGGCGCGCGAACGCCTGCTGTACGGAGGTGCGCAGATAGGACGCCTTATCGTCGCTTTGCGCCCCGATCACATTGACCGCCAGCATGAACTTGGGCGCTGCAAGTGCCGCAGAGGGTTTGAAATCGCGGCGGTAGATATGGGCCGCATCCTCCAGCGCGTCGGGCGCGAAATGGGAGGCGAAGGCATAGGGCAGCCCGAAATGCGCCGCAAGCTGTGCGCCATAGAGCGAGGAGCCGAGGATCCAGAGCGGCACATGACTGCCCTGACCGGGGTGCGCCTGTACCGGCGCGCCCGGCTCCGCATCGCCCAGATATCCCATGAGCTCGGCGACTTCGGCTGGAAAGTTGTCCTCGCCGGTGCGCCCGCGCCGCATCGCGGCCCAGACCGCGTGATCGCCGCCCGGCGCGCGACCGAGCCCGAGGTCGATGCGCGGGCCATAGAGGGCTGCGAGCGTGCCGAATTGCTCGGCAATGCTCAGCGGCGCGTGGTTAGGCAGCATGATGCCACCGGCACCGACACGGATGGTCTTCGTCTTGCCCGCCACGTGGCCCAGCAGCACGGAGGTCGCCGCGGAGGCGATGCCGGGCATATTGTGATGCTCCGCCATCCAATAGCGGTGATAGCCCAGGGATTCGGCATGCTGCGCGAGATCGGCGCTGTTGGCCATGGCGTCGGCTGCGGTACTGCCCTCGGGCACGGGGCACAGATCGAGGATGGAGTATTTCATGGGGCTCTCCCTTGGCATTTGTTGCGGCGGCACACGGCGCGGCTCAGATCTTGCATTCCGCGTTGCCGAATTTCTCGAGGCAGCTGTTTTGCGTGCAAAGTGCGATCTGCGGGTCGCGCCGGGTCTTGTTGAGGTCCACGGTGCGCACGACCGGCACGGTGTAATACTCCGTGCGCAGCAGCTGGTCGCAAACGGTGGTGGTGCCTTGCGTTTTGCACACGGTGCGGCCCGTCGGCACCCGACGGGTGCGGGTTTCGGTGACCAACGTGCGCACCAGCTTCGGCGGGATCTTCGACATCCATTCGGTCTGGCAGATGTTGCGCTCCGCCCTGAACTCCGGCGTGCCGCAAGAGGCCAGTATCAGTGCAAGCCCCGCATAGACCGCTTTGCTCCGCATGCTCGAAACCCCTGTAGATAGCTCTAATCGGGAAGGTAGTGATCCTGTACTGCGATAGCAATGCGGACGCTGCGGCGGCGCCCCCCGCAACGAAAAAGGCCGCACCTTTCGGCGCGGCCTCTCCCGTGATTTGCGACAGCTTAGCGCTTGGAGAACTGGAAGCTCTTGCGCGCCTTGGCCTTGCCGTATTTCTTGCGCTCGACCACGCGGCTGTCGCGGGTCAGGAAGCCTGCCGCTTTCAGCGCGCCGCGCAGGGAGGGATCATAAAGCTGCAGCGCCTTGGACACGCCATGCTTGACCGCGCCCGCCTGACCGGAAAGACCGCCGCCCTTGACCGTGGCGAAGACGTCGAACTGGCCATCGGTGCCGGTGATGCCGAAAGGCTGCTGCAGGATCATCTGGAGCACGGGGCGCGCGAAGTATTCGTTCTGCGGCTTGCCGTTTACCACGACCTTGCCGGAGCCCGGCTTGATCCAGACGCGGGCGACCGCATCCTTGCGCTTGCCGGTCGCATAGGCGCGGCCGAATTCGTCGCGCACGGGCTCGCGGGGGGTCAATTCGACCTCGGGGGTGCCCTGAACGCCGCCGATATCGCCGGTCACAACGTCCTTGAGGTCTTCGAGTGTGTTGATTTCGTCAGCCATGCTCATGCGCTCCGTGTGTTTTTCTTGTTCATGGATGCGACATCCAGAACGTCAGGCGCCTGCGCCTCATGAGGATGCTCACCGCCCGCGTAGACACGCAGGTTGGTCATGATCTGGCGGCTCAGACGGTTGCCGGGCAGCATGCGCTTGACGGCCTGCGTCACGATCCGCTCGGGGTGCGCGCCGTCGAGGATGTCCTGCTTGGAGCGTTGCTTGATCCCGCCGGGGTGGCCGGTGTGCCAGTAGAACATCTCCTCGCGCTTCTTGCCGGTCATCTGGATCTTTTCGGCGTTGATCACGATGACATTGTCGCCGCAATCCATGTGAGGGGTGAAGGACGGCTTGTGCTTGCCGCGCAGGCGCATGGCGACGATCGACGCAAGACGGCCCAGCACGATGCCTTCGGCATCAATGATGATCCATTTCTTGTCGATGTCTGCCGGTGTTGCAGAAAAGGTTTTCATGTACGGAATTCCCGTTAGGAGGTGGAGCGGAGCGCATGCCCCGATGTGATGGAGGGGTTATAACCATGGCCGCAGCCGCGTCAAGCGGCACAAAGCTGAATAAATATAGCTAAAACAATGTCTTGCAAATACGGTATCAATTTACCCCACTGATTCCCATCTGAATGCACGTGCCACCGCCCTTCACCTGCACACCCCTGCTGGTATAGGCAGGGCGCGACACCCACCGAAAGCTGCCGGAACCGCCCATGTCCCTGACTGCCCAGCTCATCGCGCCACTGCTCGCGGCCCTCGCGCTGCTGGCGGTGGCGACGGCCCTTGGCGCGCCGCTGGTGCGCGGGCGCATCGAGGCGCGCGAGGCGCTGCACGAGCTGCGCAGCGGCTCGGCCAGCCAGCTGCGGCGGCTGGCGGGCTGGGTCGCGGTCGCCCTGTGGCTCATGGTCGTGTGGTATCTCTCGACCATCATCGGCGACTGGATGGTGACCGGGGATCTCGCCGACGCGGTGGACCGTTCCTGGATCCGCCTGCGCATCCTGCTCGAGATCGCGATGGCGCTGGGAGACAGCTGATGACGGATGTGGAGCAGTCGGCGCTGCACTGCGCGACATGCGGCGGGCACTGCAGCTTTTCGCCCGCGCGCGGCGCGCTTGAATGTCAGAGCTGCGGGGCGGTCTATGACCTTGGCACGCCGGACGATCATCTGGCGCGCGACGAGTTCGCCCATGATCCGGACCGCGACCGGCCCGATGTCCCCGCCCCGCAGGGCACGCGCCAGCACCAGTGTCGCAACTGCGGCGGCGAGGTCGTCTTTGCCGGTGCCGCCCTCTCCGAACGCTGCCCCTATTGCGACGGGCCGATGGTGCGCAACGCAGGTCCGTGGGGGCGCAACGGCTATGGCACGATGGCGCTCATCCCCTTCGCGGTGGAGGAGGCGCTGGCGCAACAGCTGGCGCTGTCATGGGCGGACAAGCGGCTGGCGGCGCCCCGCGATCTCGGCGCGGCGGTGCGGGAGGGGCGCGTCGCCGGGCTCTATGCGCCGTTCTGGACCTTCGACAGCGACGAGGCGGTGCAGTATTGGGCGGAATACACCAAGGGCCACGGCGACAACCGGCGTACGCGCAAGACCTCCGGCAGGCTCGCCATCGCCTTTGATGACATGCTCATGCCCGCCTCTCCGCATGTCACGCCGCTGATCCGCGACGGCATCCTGCATGACTTCGATCCTGCGAGCCTCAAACCCTTCGGACCCGGCTACCTCGCGGGCTTCGCAGCCGAACAGCATCATCAGAGCGTGGCACAAGGGCTGCTGGCCAATGCACCCGACAAGGATCTGCTGATCCGCAACCATATCAAGCGGCACATCAACGAGCGCCGCATCCGAAATCTCACCTACAACACCGACACCACGGGCATCCACTACCGCCGGATCCTGCTGCCGGTGTGGATCCTGCACTACAGCCATGCGGGCAGGCCCTACAAGATCGTGGTGTCAGGCATCGACGGGCGCAGCTTCGGGGAGCGGCCCTTCTCGCCCTGGAAGCTCATAAGCTACGCCGCCGCGGCCTCCGCGCTTGCCATCGCGACGGGGATTGCCTGGGGGGCGGCGGGCCTGCTCTAGCCTGCCTTTACAGGCGGAATGGCATAGGTCATCGTCGCCTGCGCCACCGGTTCCGCCATCCCCTCCGAATAGACCAGCACATAGGAGACGGAAAGCTGACGGCCGAGCTTCAGCAGCTTCGCCGTCGCGATCAGATCCACGCCCGCACGCGGCTTGCGCATGAAATCGAGCGAGCAATTCGTCGTCACCGCGAGCGCCTGCGGACCGATCATCGCGAGCGTTGCGATATAGGCCGAGACATCGGCCAGCGCGAACATCGAGGGCCCCGAGACCGTGCCGCCGGGGCGCAGATGCTTCTCGGTGACGATGAGCCGCATGGTGACCTCGTTCGGCTTGACCTCCTCGATGTTGAAATCATCGGCGACCTGTTGGAACACCTCGCGCATGAACGCCATAAGCTGCGGCGCATCCATCACTGTTTCTGCCATACTTGTCCTCCCCGGCCTTTTGACCCTAAACTTGCGCCAACCAACGGAGGGCGCAAGATGGCAATTCTGGAAGTAACGCAACGGGACGCGGTCGCGCATCTGACGATGAACAGTCCCGAGCGGCTCAATGCGCTCAGCGACGAGATGCTGGCGGCGCTGCAGGAGACGCTGGACGAACTGGCGCAGGACCCAAGTTGCCGGGTGATCACGCTGGCGGGGGCGGGCAAGGCGTTCTGCGCGGGCCACGATCTGCGCCAGATGCAGGCGATGCGCCAGCAGGAGGACGCAGGGGCGGCCGCCTTTGCGGATCTCTTCGCGCGCTGCACCGACGTGATGATGCGGATCCAGAGCATGCCGCAGCCGGTGATCGCGCAGGTCCATGGCATCGCGACCGCCGCGGGCTGCCAGCTCGTGGCAACCTGCGACATGGCGGTGGCGGCGCAAGGCACCCGCTTTGGCGTCAACGGCGTCAATATCGGGCTCTTCTGCTCGACGCCCATGGTGGCGCTGAGCCGCAACATCGCGCCCAAGAAGGCCTTCGAGATGCTGACCACCGGCGACTTCATCGAGGCCGAGCGGGCGGAGGTGCTGGGGCTGGTGAACCGCGTTGTGGCGCCTGAGCGGCTGCAGGAGGAGACCGCGGCCCTCGCCGAGCAGATCGCGGGCAAGCTCGGCACGGCCGTGCGCATCGGCAAGCGCGCGTTCTACGAACAGCTCCCGCTAGACACGGCGGCCGCCTATGCGCACACTGGGGCCGTGATGGTCGAAAACCTCGCCCATGCGGATACCGCCGAGGGCATGCAGGCATTCATCGAGAAGCGGCCGCCAGACTGGAAACAGTGACCGGGGCAATTGTGGCCTGAAACGGGCCGTCCAGTACCGTCGCCGTTCCATTGCCCTCTTAGATCCTACCGAATTCAGCCTTACCGCAGCGCCTTTCACCAATAATCCTTGCGCCCTGCCCCCAATTGTTGCGCGAATGGCATCACTGTGTTGCTCAATCGCCTCTGGCAATTCAGGCAGAATTGGGGCACAAAGGACATGGCACATCGTGCTGCCCCATTTTGGGTCGCCGTCGGCGGAAGATCCCTCCAGATCAGACTCTCATCTGGTCCCCCTTCTCCCCGCAGCGGCGACCCCAAAATCTCCCGCACCGAATTCCCCGGTTCTGAGGCACGTTCCCAAGACATACCTCCCTTGAGATAGAACCACTCTGCTCACACCGATCCCGCGTGCAGAATTGCCGCGTTGCACAGGACGGCGCGGTGGATTATCCCGCAGCCATGGACAACACCCTACATATCATCGGCGGCGGCATGGCCGGATCGGAAGCTGCATGGCAGGCGGCCCACTTGGGCATCAACGTCGTCATTCACGAGATGCGCCCCCAGGTCGGCACCTTTGCGCATCAGACCGGCCTGCTGGGCGAGATGGTCTGCTCCAACTCCTTCCGCTCCGATGACAGCGAGCAGAACGCCGTGGGTCTGCTGCACTGGGAAATGCGCGCGGCCAATGGGCTGATCATGCAGACCGCAGAAAAACACCGCCTGCCCGCGGGCGGTGCATTGGCCGTGGACCGCGACCCCTTTGCCCAATCGGTGACCGACGCGCTGATGGCGCATCCCAATATCAGTGTCGAATATGGCGAAATTACCGCTCTGCCCGACAGCGGCCACTGGATCATCGCAACCGGCCCGCTGACCTCCTCCGCGCTGGGGGCCGCCATCGCCGCACAGACCGGCGCCGAGGCGCTCGCGTTCTTCGACGCCATTGCGCCGATCGTCTATCACGACAGCATCGACATGAGCAAAGCATGGATGCAGTCGCGCTATGACAAGGGCGAGACGGAGGAGGAGCGCACCGCCTATCTCAACTGCCCGATGGACAAGGATCAGTATTACGCCTTCATCGACGCGCTCGAGGCGGCGGAGAAGACCGAGTTCCACGAAGGTGAGACGGCGGGCTATTTCGACGGCTGCCTGCCCATCGAAGTGATGGCAGAGCGCGGACGCGAGACATTGCGCTTCGGCCCGATGAAGCCCGTGGGCCTCACCAACCCGCACCAGCCGGAGGTGAAGCCCTACGCCGTGGTGCAACTGCGCCGCGACAACAAGCTCGGCACGCTCTACAACATCGTCGGCTTCCAGACCAAGATGAAGTACGGCGCGCAAACGGATGTTTTCAAAAGCATTCCGGGACTTGAGAACGCGAACTTCGCGCGGCTCGGCGGGATCCACCGCAACACATTCCTCAATTCGCCCACCCTGCTCGACGCGCAGATGCGCCTGCGGACACTGCCCCACATCCGGTTCGCGGGCCAGATCACCGGCGTCGAAGGCTATGTCGAGAGCGCGGCGATGGGCCTGCTCGCCGGGCGTCTCGCCGCGGCGGAGATCTCGGGCATATCCCTGCGACACGCCGCCGCCCACCACCGCGACCGGTGCGCTGATCACCCACATCTCGGGCGGGGCGGATGCCAAGACCTTCCAGCCGATGAATGTGAACTTCGGCCTCTTCCCCCTGTCGAGGGGCTCAAGAGCGGGCGGCGCGGTCGCAAGGACCGCTACAAAGCCTATACGGACCGCGCCAAGGCCGACTGGCAGGCGTGGCTGGATGCTGGACATACCGGGTAACGCCTCTAATATGGTGGTATGACCGAGAAATTCCTGGACAAAGCCTATACCGCGCGCGACGCGGATCAAACACGTGACCTTTATGACGAATGGTCCGCCTCCTATGAGGCAGAAGTTGGCGAGCATGGCTATGCGACGCCTGCCCGCTGCGCCGCAGCCTTGGCCCAATACGCGCCGGACATGACGGCGCCCCTGCTGGACTTCGGCTGTGGCACCGGGCTCGCGGGCCTCGCGTTCCGCATGGCGGGGTTCGAGACGATCGACGGCGTCGATCTCTCCGCAGCCATGCTGGAGCAGGCCCGCGCCAAGAACGTATACCGCTCGCTCGAGGTGATCGCCCCCGATGCACAACTCGACCGAGGCTATGCCCTCATCGCGGCGGTGGGCGTGATCGGCCCGGGGGCGGCCCCCATCGGCACCTTCGACACACTGATGCACGCGCTGCCGCGCGGGGGACTGCTGGTGTTTTCGTTCAACGATCATGCCCTCGCCGACCGCGCCAACACCGGGCGCCTCAACGAATGGCTCGATTGCGGTGCGGCGCGGCTGCTGTTTGCCGAACACGGACCTCACCTGCCCGGCATCAACCTGAACTCTACCGTCTACGTGGTTCAAAAAGCTTGAGTTTCACCACCCGCTTTGCGCCATCGCCCACGGGTCCACTGCATCTGGGCCATGCCTATTCCGCGCTGCTGGCCTATGACATGGCGCAGGCGGCGGACGGTGCATTCATCCTGCGGATCGAGGATATCGACCAGTCCCGCGCCCGACCCGAGTGGGAGGCGCAGATCTATCGATGATCTGGCGTGGCTGGGCTTGTCATGGCCGCAGCCGGTGATGCGCCAATCCGAGCGGCTGGATGTCTATGCGGCCGCGCTCGACGACTTATGGCAGCGCGGTCTGCTCTATGAATGCACCTGCACCCGCGCCGATATCGCAGCCGCCACCGCCGCCCCGCAGGAAGGTGCGCCGCTGCTGGGGCCGGACGGGGTGATCTATCCCGGCACCTGCCGCAGACGGCGTCACCCCGGCACGACAGGCACGCGCCCGACCGGCGCGGCACTGCGCCTGAACATGGCCGAGGCCTTGCGCATCACCGGCCATTCCAGCGCCCGGTCCGCCCCGCTGGTTTTCGAGGAGGCATGCCACCCAGAACATCGCGGCAGCGTCCGCACGACCGGGCCGGACTTGCTGCGCGACGTGGGCGACATCGTTCTGGCGCGGCGCGACATGGGCACATCCTATCATCTGTCGGTCGTCCTCGACGATGCGGCGCAGGGGATCACGGATGTGGTGCGCGGCGCCGATCTCTTCGAGGCGACCGTGATCCACGTGGTCCTGCAAAATCTGCTGGGCTTGCCGACGCCCGTCTATCATCACCACCGCCTGATCCGCGACGACACCGGCAAGCGTCTGGCAAAGCGCGACGACGCGCGCGCGATCGCTCTCTACCGCGCGCGAAGGGGCCACGCCGCAGGATATTCGAACGATGATAGGGCTTTAGCGCGCGCTACTCTCGGTGCTCACCCTCCGGCGTCACCACGGTGTAAAAACAACTGCGCCGCCCGGTGTGGCAGGCAGGTCCCTCCTGTTCGACCTGCATCACGATGCAATCGCGGTCGCAATCCACCCGCATCTCCATCCAGCGTCTGCACGTGACCCGAGGTCGCACCCTTGGCCCAGAACTCCTGCCGCGAGCGGCTCCAATAGGTCACCTGACCGCTTTCCAGGGTGCGCATTAGGCTCTCGGCATTCATCCAGGCCATCATCAGCACCTCGCCCGTCGTCGCGGTCCTGCGCGATGGCGGGGATCAGCCCTGCGTCGTTGTAGGTCAGGGTCGTAGGATCAAAGGACATGGTGCCGCGCCTCCCGGAAAAGTTTTTGCATCTGCTCGCATCGGCTTATGTAGAGATGCAGACAAAGGAAATGCCATGTCCAGCGATACCGATCTGATCAAGCTCTATTCCGTCGCGGATCCTCGCGCTGGCGGCCGATATCCCGCATCTGGGTCGGCTCGAGGCACCGCAGGCCAGCGTCACGCGCCGCTCTCCGCTGTGCGGCTCCAGCGTGACGGTGGATGTGGCGATGACAGGACGGTGTGCTGGGCGATCTGGGGCAGGATGTGAAGGCCTGCGCGCTGGGACAGGCCGCCGCCGCGATCACCGCGGGTGCGGCACAGGGGGCGACGCCTGAAACCGTTGCGCGCGGGCGCGACCAGCTCAAAGCGATGCTCAAGGGCACGGGCCCCGTGCCCGACGCGCCCTTTGACGGGTTCGAGGTGCTGACCCCGGCGGTCGATTACAAGAATCGCCATGCCTCCATCCTGCTGACGCATCGAGGCGTTGGCCGAAGCCATGGCCACGGCACGCCAGACCGCCTGAATCTGCAAACCCGAAAAAAAACGCCGCACATCCGGGACAGGATGGCGGCGCAGTGGAAAGCGGATCTCACGGGGACCCGAGGGACACGGTTCGGGGAAGGCACCCCCATCAAACATCGCCGTACAGGCAGAACGCGATGTCAGCGGTGCATCAATTTGGGACAAATGCACCGCGATAAACCGACCCTCGGCATGAGAGCGCAGGCAGAAACTCAAACAAGTCCGGGGAGATGCAGACCCACCACCAGCATCACGACCAACGCGGCTAGCCCCCGCCGCGTCCTGCACCAGCGTGTCTTGCGAGCGCGCGGCGATGGCTTTGATCGTTTGATAGTAGGTCATGTGTCTCTCCGTCTTTGTTGCTTCTTTGTTCTCATATCTTGACGTCGGTGTAAAGAACTTTTTGAGAACATTTGCGAACTTTTTGGAACATCCGGCTTAACCCACTGAAATCAAACGGATCGCTTCATCCTGTCGCATCAGCCAGAGCAGCAGCCGCGCCGCCTTGCCCCGCGTCGCTTTCCAGGTCGGGGTCATCGGTCAGCAACTTGCGCGCGTCCGATCTGCGCCACCGCCATCAGATCCGCCTGCCTTTCCAGATCCGCCACCCGGAACCGCGGCACACCCGATTGCGCCGTGCCGATCAGATCGCCGGTGCCGCGCATCTTCAGATCGGTCTCGGCGATGACGAAGCCGTCTTCCGTCTCGCGCAGCACTTCGAGCCGCTGGCGCCCGGTCTCGCTCAACGGGGCTGGTACATCAACAGACAGCTCGAGGCGGCAGACCCGCGCCCCACGCGCCCGCGCAGCTGGTGCAACTGCGCAAGGCCAAAGCTCTCGGCCCGCTCGATCACCATGATCGAGGCGTTGGGCACATCCACGCCCACCTCGATCACCGTGGTCGCGACCAGCAACTTGGTCTCGCCGCGCTGGAAGGCGGCCATGGCGGCGTCCTTCTCCGCGGGCGGCATCTGGCCATGAACGAGGCCGACGACCCCCTCGCCCAGGGCCGCGCGCAGGCGTTTGAAACGCTCCTCGGCGGCGGTCAGATCGCTGACCTCGCTTTCCTCCACCAGCGGGCAGACCCAATAGCATTGCCGCCCCTCCGCGATGGCCGCGCGCAGCCGGTCGATCACTTCGGTCATACCGTTCCGTGCTGATCAGCGACGGTCTGGATCGGCTTGCGACCGGGCGGCTTTTCATCCAGCACGCTCACGTCCATATCGCCGTATTGCGCCAGCGCCAGACTGCGCGGGATCGGCGTGGCGGTCATCACCAGCACATCCGCCTGCCGCCCCTTGCGCCCCAGCTCCAGCCGCTGACGCACGCCGAAACGGTGCTGTTCATCGACCACCGCAAGGCGCAGATCGTGGAACACGACCGCCTCCTGAAACACCGCATGGGTGCCGACCAGGATATGGATATCGCCCCGCTCAAGTGCGGCGAGCTTGGCCGCACGCTCCGCCCCCTTGTCGCGGCCCGTCAGGATCTCAAGCACGACGCCCGCGGTCTCGGCCAGCGGCTGCAAGCCCTGCAGATGCTGCCGCGCGAGGATCTCGGTCGGCGCCATCAGCACGCCCTGCCCGCCCGCCTCCACCGCCGCGAGCAGCGCCATGAAGGCCACCAGCGTCTTGCCCGCGCCGACATCGCCCTGCAGCAGCCGGTTCATCCGCTGGCTGCCCGCCATATCGGCGGTGATTTCCGCGATGGCGCGGGTCTGGGCGCCGGTGGGCTTGTAGGGCAGTGCGGCGCAGCACCGTGCCTGCAGCTTGCCCGTCGCCGCGGGCCGCGCGGCCCTTCTTGCGTCGCTCCACCTGCCGGGCCAGCGCCAGGGTGATCTGATGCGCGAGCAGTTCGTCGTAGGCGAGCCGTTCGCGCGCGGGTGCGGTGGCGGCGATATCGTGCAGGCTCGCAGGATCATGGGCGGCAGCAGCGGCAGCGGCGAAATCGGGCCAGCCCGCCTTTGCGCGTCTGCGCAGGGTCAATCCATTCGCCCATTTGCGGGATCAGGGCGCCAGCGCGCCCGCGTCGCCTTGTACATCAGCTTTTGCGTGATGCCATGGGTCAGCGGATAGACCGGCTCGAACGGCCGGGATGCTGTCCGCCTCCGCCTCCGGCACGGTGAAATCGGGATGCACCATCTGCGGGATACCGTCGAAAAGCTCGACCCGACCCGATACGATCCTGCGGCTGCCCTCGGGCAATGCACGCTGCCAGATAGTCGCCGCGCGCATGAAAGAACACCAGCTGAAAGGACGTCTGCGCATCCTCCACATGGATGCGGTAGGCGCCGCCCTTGCTGCGCGGGGGCATGTGCTTGCCGATGGTCACCGCCACGGTCAGCGTCGCGGGAAAGGCGGCCCCCTGCACCGTCGCGATCAGCCGCCGATCAATGCCCGACTGCGGCAGTGTGAACAGCAGATCGCGCGGTGCGCTCACCCCGAGGCCCGCGAAATGCTGCGCCGTCTTGGGGCCGATCCCCGGCAGGGATGCAAGCGCCGCAAAGAGCGGAAACAGGACCTCGGGCCGCGTGCTCATAACCCGTCGATCAGCGCGAGCCAGCCGTCCTCATCCAGCGTCTCGATCCCGAGCTCGGCGGCCTTCTTGGCCTTCGATCCCGCCCCCGGTCCCGCCACCAGCAGATCCGTCTTGGCGCTGACCGAGCCCGCCACCTGTGGCGCCCAACCGCTCCGCGCGCGCCTTGGCCTCGGCGCGGGTCATCTTCTCCAGCGTGCCGGTGAAGACGACGGTCTTGCCCGCCACGGGAGACCCTTCGGTGTCTGCGCGTATCGCATCCTGCACGTCGAGCTGATCGACCAGCCGCGTCAATCGACGCGCGCTCGGCCTCCTGCGCAAAGGTGCCGACGAGCGAGCCTGCCATCACCGCCCCCATGCCGTCGATGTCGATCAGATCGTCCCAGGCAGCGCCCTCCATCGCGCGGGCGTCCTCCATCGCCGCGGCCAACGCCTCCCAGGTGCCGTAATGCAGCGCGATCATGTTGGATGCCGCCTCGCCCACGTGGCGGATGCCAAGGCCGAACAGCAGGCGGGCCAGCGGGATCTTGCGCTTGTCCTCGATCGCGGCGAATAGCGCCGCGGCGGATTTCTCACCCCAGCCTTCGCGGTTCTTGAGCTGCTGGGGACCACTGCCGTAGCGCTCTTGCAGCGTGAAGATGTCCGCAGGCTCCGCGATCCAGCCATCGGCATAGAACTGCTCGACCTGCTTGGCGCCCAGCCCATCGATGTCGAAGGCTGCGCGGGAGACGAAATGCTTGAGCTTCTCGACCGCCTGCGCGGGGCAGATCAGCCCGCCCGTGCAGCGGCGCACCGCATCGCCGGGCTCGCGCAGCGCATCGCTGCCGCATTCGGGACAAACGGTGGGAAAGACGAAGGGTTGCGCCCCTTCCGGTCGCTGGGCGATGTCCACATCCGCCACTTTAGGGATCACGTCACCGGCGCGGTAGACCTGCACCAGATCGCCGACGCGGATATCCTTGCCCTCGCGGATCGGCTGCCCCTTGCTGTCGAGCCCCTTGATGTAATCCTCGTTGTGCAGCGTCGCGTTGGACACCACGACACCGCCGACGGTCACGGGGGTAAGCCGCGCGACCGGGCTCAGCGCGCCGGTCCGGCCCACCTGGATGTCGATGCCCTCCAGCCGCGTCCATGCCAGCTCGGCGGCGAACTTGTGGGCTATGGCCCATCGCGGCGTGGTGGAGCGGAAGCCGAGCCGGTCCTGCAGGCGCCAGATCGTTCACCTTGTAGACCACGCCGTCGATGTCATAGCCGAGCGCGGCACGCTGCGGCCTCGATCTTGTGGTACTGCGCCAGCATCTCCTCCGGCCCGTCGCACAGGCGTCGTCAGCGGGTTGGTGGAGAAGCCCAGATCCGCGAGCGTGCGATGCGCCTCCCACTGTGTCGCGCCGAGCGGGGCC
This sequence comes from uncultured Alphaproteobacteria bacterium, assembly GCA_963703195.1. GTDB lineage: Bacteria > Pseudomonadota > Alphaproteobacteria > Rhodobacterales > Rhodobacteraceae > Sulfitobacter. Next base: position 1,045,422 of record OY969797.1, read on the forward strand.
GAAACGCTGCCCCAGGCATAGGCGAAAAAGCGCAAGGGCCGCGCGCGGGTGATCTCGGCGTCGAGCTGGCGCAGGGAGCCTGCGGCGGCGTTGCGCGGGTTGGCGAAGGGTTTGCCGCCACTGCGCCATCTGGCTCTCGTTCAGGGCGGCGAAATCGACGTGGCTCATGTAGACCTCGCCGCGGACCTCCAGCACGATCGGGCGCGCCGGTCAGGGTCTGGGGAATATCCGTGATGGTGCGCGCATTGGCGGTCACGTTCTCCCCCACGCTGCCGTCGCCGCGTGTCGCGGCCTGGATCAGCGCCCCCTTCTCGTAGCGCAGCGAGAGCGAGAGCCCGTCGATCTTGGGCTCTGCGGTGATAGGCGAGCGGCGCATCGGTGGCGAGGCCGAGGTATTTGCGCACGGACCTGTCGAACTCCCGGACGTCCTCATCTTCGAATGCGTTTGAGAGCGACAGCATCGGGATGCTGTGTGTGATCTTGCCAAAGCCCGCGGACGGGGCGGCACCCACCTGCTCGCTCGGGCTGTCGTTCGCGCTTGAGCTGGGGAAAGCGCGCCTCGATCGCGGCATTGCGGCGCTTGAGTGCGTCGTATTCAGCGTCCGTGATCTCGGGCGCGTCCTGCGCGTGGTAGGCGCTGTTGGCTCTTGCGAGGGTTTCGGCCAGACGCGCCAATTCGCGCTGCGCCTCCTCCGCATCCATCGTCTCGATCTGCGCTTGCGCTGTGTTCGTTTGGGAAGTCAAGAAACCTGCCTCGGGTCTGGCGCCTACCCGCAGGTAGATAGGCCGCGACCACAGGCAGGTCTAGAGACTTTCACAAGGCGCGCGCGCCCTTTTCAGGCAGAGGCGGCCAGCGCCAGCTCCGCAGGGTCGGGATCGCGCAGTACGTATCCGCGGCCCCAAACGGTCTCGATATAGTTCGATCCGCCGGTGGCAGTCGCTCAGCTTCTTGCGCAGCTTGCAGATGAAGACGTCGATGATCTTGAGCTCGGGCTCGTCCATGCCGCCGTAAAGATGGTTGAGAAACATCTCCTTGGTCAGTGTCGTGCCCTTGCGCAGGCTCAAGAGCTCCAGCATCTGGTATTCCTTACCGGTCAGATGCACCGCCTTGTTGTCCACGCTCACGGTCTTGGCGTCGAGGTTGACGGAGATCAGGCCGGTGTCGATCACGGATTGGGAGTGACCCTTGGACCGGCGGATGATGGCATGGATCCGCGCCACCAGCTCCTCGCGGTGGAACGGTTTGGTGAGGTAGTCATCGGCGCCGAAGCCGAACCCGCGGATCTTGTTCTCGGTGTCATCCGCGCCGGAGAGAATCAGTATCGGCGTTTCGATCCGGCTCAGCCGCAGCTGGCGCAGCACCTCGTGGCCGTTCATGTCGGGCAGATCCAGATCGAGCAGGATGATGTCGTAATCATACAGCTTTGCCAGATCGATCCCTTCCTCGCCGAGGTCCGTCGCATAGACGTTCAGGTTAGCATGGGTCAGCATCAGCTCGATGCTCTTCGAGGTGGTAGGATCATCTTCAACAAGCAGCACGCGCATCTTTGTTCATCTCCGCCAGGATTGGGTCATCTTCTGCACATGATCGTGAACAAGAAAGGTTAACCACTCGTAAATGTTGGTGACGATAATAGGGCAACAACCTAAAGTTGTCTATATTTTTGCACCATTGTGGCCTTCAAAGCGACTTCTCCGTGTGTCGAGACGGCGCGCACCCATTCGATGAACTCATCCTCGCTCAGCGCGTAGCGCCGGAGCGCGTCCTCCTTGCTCAGCAGGCCGTAGACAACGCCGCGCACCACGGCCGCCTTGCGCGAGGCGACCCAGCGCCGCGTGGTGGGCGACGGCAGGTCCGCCTGGGTCATGATCGTCCCATCCGCGAGGGTAACCGCCCTCGGGCCATCGACTTTTTTCAGATACATTGAGCAACACCATTTTCACTACCCCCGCAGCTTTGCCGCCGCGTCGTTAAAGACGGGTGAAGTGCGCCCTTGTGAGTAGTTCGCATTTTCCTATATTCCACAGCAAAGCCACCCCAAACCGCGAGGCCCCATGCCGCTCGACCGAACGCCACCGCTGAATTCGCTTGGCCTGCCCAAGGCGCCCGCCGACACCCGTGTGGTGGTGGCGATGTCCGGCGGCGTGGACAGCTCGGTCGTGGCGGCGATGCTGGCGGAGGAAGGCTATGACGTGATCGGCGTGACGTTGCAGCTCTATGATCACGGTGCCGCACTGGCCAAGAAGGGCGCGTGCTGCGCGGGCATCGACATCCATGATGCGCGCCGCGTGGCCGAAGACATGGGCTTTCCGCATTACGTGCTCGACTATGAAAACGTGTTCAAGGACGCGGTGATCGACGAATTCGCCGAAAGCTATCTGGGCGGGGCGACGCCGGTGCCCTGCATCCGCTGCAACGAGCGGGTGAAGTTCAAGGACCTGCTGGAGACGGCACGCGATCTGGACGCCGATTGCATGGCCACGGGCCACTATATCCAACGTATGGTCGGGCCTAACGGTCCCGAGCTGCACGCCGCTGCCGACGACACCAAGGACCAGAGCTATTTTCTGTTCTCCACCACGCCGGAGCAGCTCGATTATCTGCGCTTCCCGCTCGGGCATCTGCCGTCCAAGGAGGCGACCCGCGCGCTGGCGGCCAAATACGGCCTGCGCGTGGCCGACAAGCCCGACAGCCAGGACATCTGTTTCGTGCCAAACGGCGATTATGCCGCCGTCATTCGAAAGCTGCGGCCCGAAGCGGCGGCACCCGGCAATATCGTGGACACCGAAGGCCGCGTGCTGGCGCAGCATGACGGGGTGATCAATTACACCATCGGCCAGCGGCGCGGGCTGGGCATCGGCGGGCTTGCCGATCCGCTCTATGTCGTGCGGCTCGATGCCGACCGGCGCGAGGTGGTCGTGGGGCCCAAGGCGATGCTCGCGACGCGGCGCGTGCCTCTGCGCGAGATCAACTGGCTGGGCGACGCGCCCTTCGCGTCGCGCGCTGAATGGCATGTGAGCGTGCGCGTGCGCTCCACCCGCCCGCCGACCGAGGCGGTTCTGCGCCCGCTGTCCGACACCACGGCGGAGGTGGAGCTGCTGGTGGCCGAAGAAGGCGTGAGCCCCGGACAGGCCTGCGTGTTCTACGATCCCGACAGCAGCCGGATCTTCGGCGGCGGCTGGATCCACCGCGGCTAGGGTTGCGCCAACCCGTCGATCACGGCACGCGCGGCGCGCAGGCCTGGATCCTCGCCACCCTGCCCCAGACGCGCCATCGTCAGGGCCATCGCGGCGCGTTGGCCTTCGGGGTCGGCGATCACCTCCTCGATACCGCGCGCGATCGCCTCCGGCCTGCAGGCCTTGCCGATGAACTCCGGCACGACCCGCGTCTCTGAGACGAGATTGACCAGCGTGACCGTGTCGACCAGCATCATGCGGCTAATGATCAGGCGGCTGAGCGGGTTCATGTCGTAGGCGATCACCATCGGCGTGGCAGCGGCGGCAAGCTCCAGCGAGACGGTGCCGGACGCCGCAAGTGCGACGTCCGCGGCGGCGAAGGCGGCACGTTTCTGCATCATGGCGGCGTCATGGCCGCCCTGCCGCGGGTCGAGCACGATCGTATCCGGCCAATCCGCGGTCAGATCGAGGACCGCCTGCGCAACGGGGGCCGCGGCAGGGACAACGACCCGCATCGCATCGTTTCGCTCCTTCAGCAGGCGCACAGCGGCCCCGAAGGGCGCGCCCAGCCGCGCCACCTCGCCTCGCCGCGAGCCGGGGAGCACCATGAGGAGCGGCCTGTCGCCGATCCCCTGTGCTGCGCGAAAGGCATCGGCCTGCGCGCGGGTCGCCACAGGCTCGGCCACCACGGGATGGCCCACGAAATCGCAGCGCATGCCCGCCGCCTGCATCAACGGCGGCTCGAAGGGAAAGAGCGCCAGCACCTGATCGATGTAGCGCGCCATCTTGGCCGCGCGGCCCGGACGCCAGGCCCAGACGGTAGGGGCGACGTAATGCACGCAACGGATGGTGCTCCGCGCCTTCACCTGCCGTGCCACGCGCAGCGAGAAATCGGGGCTGTCGATGGTGATGAGCACATCGGGGCGCATCTCGATCACCGCTTGCGCGGTCTGGGCGATGCGGCGCTTGAGATGGCGGTATTTCGGCAACACCTCCGCCAGCCCCATCACGCTCAGCTCCGACATGTCAAAGCGGCTCGCCAGCCCTTGCGCCTGCATCCGCTCGCCGCCGATGCCCTCGAAGGCGACGTCGGGGCGCAGATTGCGCAGCCCGGCCATCAGCGCCCCGCCGAGCTTGTCGCCCGAAGGCTCGCCTGCGAGGATGAAAACCTTCATGCCGGGCGTACCCAAAGGTACATGCGCGCCGCATCGAGCATAGCGATGCAGCTCTGCGCGGTTGAGCACGATCACGCCCTCCGCCTCTATCACGATCCCGTCGAGCCCGGCGGCGGCGGCGGCCTTGACGGTGCCGGGCCCGATGGTCGGCAGATCGGCGCGGCGGTCCTGACCCGGCTTGGGTGCCTTGAAGAGGAACCCGCCGGCGCGGTCGCGGGGATGCGGCACGTCGAGCCCGGAGAGCCAGTCCGCCGCCGCACCGAGCGCGTCACCGGCCAGATCCATGGCCCATGAGAAGGGATCGGCGGCATCATCCCCCATCTCGGGCTTGGGCGTGAGGCCTGCAAGCATGGCATCGGTGCCCGCCGCCTCCTCGCGCGCGACCACCTTGCCCGCGCGCAGCACGCAGGCCTGCCCCAGATCGGCCGCGCCCATCTGCGCGAGGGTCTGTTCGGCCAGCGCGAGTTCGGGCGCCAGTGCGTCCCTGTCGGGCGCGGTCGCCGTCAGCACACCCGCAGGCGGCAACAGATCCGGGGCGAGCTCATGTGCGGCGCGCACCTGCAGCCCCGCCCCCTCGAACACCGTGATCACGGCGCGCAAGGCGCCGTCGTCGCCCTGTGCCATGGCCTGCATCATTACCGGCACCAGCGGCAGGGTCGCAGCGTCGATCCGGGCGGGGTCGATCATTGGCCGCTCAATCCCGCCGCACAGGCAGACCTCGCTCACCGACAGCTCCTTGAGGCGGGCGATGAAGCTGCCCAGCTGTTCGATCCGGAAATGCGCTTGCGCGGTCAGCCCCGCGGGCGTGAACCCTTCGAGCGCAAACACCAACGGCGGCTCAGACTGCGCTGCAGCCACGGCCGCGGGCAGATCGCCGCGCCCGGCAACCAGCGCCAGCGTCATTTCGGGGTCAGGAAGTGGCGGCCGCTGTCGGCCATCACGAAATCGACGATCTCGCGCACGTAGACGCTCTCCGTCTCCGCGCCCAGGCGCTCGGCACGGTCGTGGAACGTGCCCTCGCCCTGTGCCAGCATCTGGAAGGCCGCGCGCAGGGCGGTGATGTCGCCACGCGACACGCCGCGACGCTTGAGCCCGACGAGGTTCAGCCCGTCGAGATGCCCGCGCGGCGCCTGCACGAGGCCGTAGGGGATTACGTCGTTGGTGACCATGGTGACCGCGCCGATGATCGCGCCGCGTCCGACGCGCACCCATTGGTGGATGCCCGACAGCCCGCCGATGATCACCTCATCCTCGATCACGCAATGGCCCGCCACGGCGGCGTTGTTGACCACGACCACATTGTTGCCGATCACCGCGTCATGGGCGATGTGGCAGCCCGCCATGAACAGGTTGTCATCGCCCACGCGCGTCACGCCGCCGCCGCCCTCGGTGCCGCAGTTCATCGTCACATGCTCGCGGATGCGGTTGCGCTTGCCGATGTCGAGCCGGCTCGCCTCGCCCTTGAACTTCAGGTCCTGCGGGATCTCGCCGATCACGGCGAAGGAAAAGATCACCGTACCCGCGCCGACGGTCGTCTGGCCGGTCACGACCACATGGGATTTGAGCACCACATCGGCGACCGAGCACCACCTGCGGCCCTACCACACAGAATGGCCCGACGGTCGCGGAAGGGTCGATCTGCGCGCCTTCCTCGATCACGGCGCTGGGGTGGATGGCCATCACGCGTCCCCTTTGGGCAGATCGAGCATGGCCATGAATTCGGCCTCGGCGGCCATCTCGCCCTTCGACCGTGGCGACACCGGCGAACTTCCAGATCTTGCCGCCGGGCTTGCCGCGCAGCGTCTTGACGTCCATGCGCAGCACATCCCCCGGCACCACCTTGCGGCGGAATTTGCAGTTGTCGATGGACATGAAGTAGATCAGCATGTCGCGGTCGAGCTGGTCGAGCGCCACGCCGATCATCACGCCGGCGGTCTGGGCCATCGCCTCGACGATGGTGACACCGGGCATGATCGGCGTGCCGGGAAAGTGGCCCTGAAAATGCGGCTCGTTCATGGTGACGTTCTTGTAGCCCACGGCCGATTGCGTGCCGTCGATCTCCTCCACCTTGTCGACCAGCAGGAAGGGATAGCGGTGCGGCAGGATCCGCTGGATGGTCTGGATATCGGCGCGTTTGAGGTCTTGGGTCATGGGGGTCCTTCCGGGGTCTTTGGCGCCACAGCTAGCAATTGCGCCGCGGCGGGGCAAGCGCGGGCGGGCTCAGTCCTGCGGGGGCTGCGTGCCTTGCGTGCCTGCGCCCAGCACCGCATTGAGCCGCGCGATCGCCTCCGCGGTGATGTCGCTGCTGTTGGTGCTGATGAAGACCGACCGCCGTTCGAGCACGACACTGGCGCCCAGATCGCATGCATCAGATCCTGCAGCACCGGGCCCGCCGCGGTCAGAAACACCTCGCGCTCCTGATCCAAGCAGCGCGTTGAGCGCGCGGGACTTGGCGGCCTGCGCCTGCCCGCGTTCTCCTGCACGCGCGCGTCGAAGGCATCCGCGAGCGGGCGGAACGCCTCGGGCGTCATGGCCCGCGCGGCGCTCCGTCAGCTCCTGTTCGGCTGCGGCCAGTTCCGCCTCGATCTGGCGGTTCTCGGCGGCAAGCTCGTTGCCGCGCTGCTCGATCTCGGCGGCCACACGCTTGCCAAAGTCGCTGTTGAGGAACATCCGCTCACTGTCGATCGGTCAGGATCGGCTGCGCAGGCGCCGGATTGCCCTGCGCCATGAGCGGCGCTGCCCCGAAGAGCCCCGCCACCACACAGATTGTCCTAAGCGCGCGCCACACTGCCTCAGAAATCGGTTTGCAGGGTGATTTCGAACTTCTGCTCGCGGTCAAATTCTTCCTTGCGCATCGCGTCGGAGATGTTGAACTGCAATGGCCCCACCGGCGTGTCCCAGAAGATCGAGACACCGACCACGTGGCGGAACGAGCCGCTTTCGCCCTGAACCGTGCCGCCGCCCAGATCCACGTCCGACAGATCCCACAGGTTGCCCGACGTCATAGAAAACACCGCCGGTGATCCCGTATTCTTCCGGCAGACCCGAGCGGGAATTCCGCCTCCAGCCGCCCTACGACATACATGTTGCCGCCCAGTGCGTCATTGTTGGCGGATGTCGCGTCACGCGGCCCGATGCCGCCCGGCTCAAACCCGCGCAGCTGCGAGGGCGACAGCAGGAAGCGGTCCACGGCGCGGTTGGTCCCACCGTTCCAGTCGAGCGCGCCGCCTTCGAGCGTGGCGCGCAGCGTCAGCTCCTCGTTGAAGAACTTCTTTTCGCCGATGACCTGCGCCACGGTGCGTATGTATTTCTGGTCGCCGCCCAGACCCGCGAAGTCCTGGCTGAAGCGGAACAGCACGCCCGCCGTCGGATCGAGCCCGGTGCGGCGGGTGTCATAGCTGTACTCATAGCCGATGGACGAGCTCAGCAGTGAGCCCGCGTCGATATCGTTCTGGATGATGCTGCCGTGCTCGATCGGGTCGCGCGCGGTCACTTCGGTCTGCTCTGCGCGATGTAGCGCAGCTTGCAGCAGACCGTTCTCGCTTACCGGGAAGGTCAGGCTCGGCTGGAAGGTCAGCCGATTGCTGTCGAAGGTCGAAAACGAGGAGTTGGTCTCGGAATAGTCGAGCTCCAGCCCGAAGCTCACATCGCGTCCCAGCAGCGCGGGCTCGACGAAGCGCAGGCCGTAGCGCTGCGCCTCGGACGCAGTGGAGACGTTGAGCACGAGCTGCTGGCCACGCCCTAGGAAGTTCTGCTCGGCAAAGCTGACCGCCACGCCCGGACCGTCTGTGGAGGAGAAGGAGCCGCCGAAGTTCAGCGAGCCTGTCGGCTGTTCCACCACGTCGACATCGACGATCACCTGCTCGGGCGTGGAGCCTTCGCGCGTGTTGACCTCCGCCGTCTCGAAGTATCCCAGCGCGCGGATACGCTCCGCGGACTGCCGGATTTCGCGCGGGTTGAAGGGATCGCCCTCCACGCTGTCGAACTGGCGGCGCACCACCCGGTCGAGCGTGGTGGTGTTGCCCTCGATGTCGATCCGTTCGACGAAGATGCGCGGGCCGCGCGACAGGACGTATTCCACATCCAGCGTCAGGTCCGGTCGTTGCGCGTCACCCGCGGCTCGACGCGCATGAAGTCGACGCCGTCGCGGATCGCCTGCCGCTCGAGCCGGGCGATGTCCGCCTCGACCAGCGTGGGCGAGTAGATGACGCCCGGACGGACCTTGACGTAAGTCGCATAGACGTCGCCATCCACACCGGCCAGTTCTGAGGTCACGCTGATCTCGCCGAAGTGCGAACTGCTGTCCCTCCTGGATGTTGAAGCCCACGAAATAGCCGTCACGCTCCTCGGTCAGTTGGGCGTTGACGGAGTTCACGCGCATGTCCACGTAGCCGCGCGAAAAGTAGAAGTCGCGCAGCATCTGCTTGTCGACTTCGATCCGCTCCTCGACAAAGGTATCGCGGCGGATGAGGCGGCGGAAGATGCCCGCCTGCTTGGTGCCCAGCACACGGCGCAGGCGGCTGTCGGAATACTCGCGGTTGCCGACGAAGCTCAGCCGTTCGACCTCGACGTTGTCGCCCTCGAACACCTCGAACACCAGATCGACGCGGTTCTGGTTGCGCCGGATCACCTTGGGCTGGACCCGCGCGGCCAGACGGCCATCGTTGGAATAGGCTTCTGCGATGGCATTGGCGTCGTGCTCGGCCTGGGCGGGGTTGAACACCCGCCGCGCGGTCGATCCGATCACGGCGGCCAGCGCCTCGTCCTCGATGCGCCGGTTGCCCTCGAACGAGATACGGTTGATCGTGGGCAGTTCGACCACGTTGATCACCAGCGTGTTGCCCTGCGGGACGATCGCGACCGTCTCGAAGAGCCCAGAGTTGTTCAGCCGCTGGTAGGCATCGTTCAGCTGGCCCGCACTGACCGGTCTGCCCGCGGGCAATTCCGGCCTGAGACAGGATCGCACTGTCACCGATGCGTTCGTTGCCGTTGATCTGGACCGCGTTAAATTGATATTGCTGCGCCAGCGCCTCACCTGCGGGCGCGACCCAGGCTGTTGTGATCAATAGAGAAAACGCGGCGCCTTGAGGCCCCGCGCTAGATCTTTCTGAAATGGCCTGTACTGCTCAAGCGCGCTATTGCTGCGCGTTTCCGTCCCCAGTTTCATGGTTGTTACCCAATTTTTATTAACACCGTTGCCCCTGAGTACCCGCAGGGGGCGGTCTTGTCAAAACCATGGAGGAAAATTTGGCCGTGGTGTAGCCGACATGTCCCAGCCGCACATGCGTGCGGCAGGCAAGCGGTGTCAGCGCGGACCTAGAGGCTGCCCAGAAAGGCGCCTGCCGCGAGCGCGAAGACGATGGTGCACAGATAGAGCACCCGGTCCCAGTTGAGATCCATCAGAACGCTCAAGCCGCGATAGCCTTTTGTAATCGTCTGCATCGGTCTCTTCCTTCGCAATAGCCGCCATGACTATTAAGATATTCTTAAAATGTGGCGAAGCTGCGGGGCAATTGTGGCGAAAAGAATGGCATCTGCGCCGTGCTGCGCCCGCCGCATACCTCCTGCTCAGGGGCAGAAGAGGTCGTTGAAGAGGGCAAAGAGCATCAGGCCCAGCACCATCGCGATGCCGACCGTCATCAGGACGCGCAGGGCCCCGTCACTGGGCGGTTTGCCGCGCACGGCCTCATAGGCGTAGAACATCAGGTGCCCGCCATCGAGCGCCGGGATCGGGAAGAGATTCAGCAGGCCCACGGCAGTGCTCAGCACCGCGATGAAGTTGATGAAAGCTCATCGCGCCCTGGCTCGCCATCGCGCCCGAAACCTGTGCGATGCCGACGGGGCCGGACATGTTGCAGCTGCTGATCGCACCCGTCGCCATATGCCACAGACCCGACAGCGACCCGTTGATGATCCGCCATGTGCCCGCCACGCCGCGCTCGGCGGCCTCCCACAGCCCCGGTGTCTCCGTCGCGGGGGTGATCGCGCTGTCGCTCGAGATGCCGATGCGCAGCACGTTGACGAAGCCGCCGTCGGGCTGCGGCTCATCGGTTGATTTGGGCACGAGGGTGAACTCGAGCATCTCGCCGTCGCGCCAGACGTCAAGCAGCAGCGGCGCGGCCCTCCGAGCCCTCCACCGCATCCTTGAGCTGCTGGAACGCGAAGGTCGGCACGCCGTCGATGCCGGTGATCACGTCACCGCTCGCCAGTCCCGCCTCGAGCGCCGCGGTCTGCGGTCCGACCGAGCCCACAAGCGCGGGCTGCGGATAGGGGCCGTCGACCGTCACCTGCGCGCCGTCGCGCAGCACGGTGTATTCGAGCACCGGCTCCAGCGGCAGATCGTCCATGAACGCGCGGTATTCCGGGCTTCCCACCACCTGTCGGGATGTCGCGGCCCGCGATCTGCTGCAGCACATCGCCCGGCTCGAGCCCCTCGACCTGCTGCGGCAGCGGCTTGAGCGCCGCGACGGTCAGCGGCTCGCGCACGCTGCCGAGGGTCATGGCGATGCCCGCGAAGATGATGATGGACATCGCAAAGTTGAACGCAGGTCCCGCCGCCACGGTCAGCGCGCGCGCCCAGAGCGGGGCACCGTGCATGGTGGCGCGCAGCCGCGCGGGATCGGCCTGCGCCTCCTGCCATCGCGCCCCTCGTCCTTGCCCGATGCCGCATTCGCGTCACCGGCGAATTTCACGTAACCGCCGAAGGGCAGCGCCGCGATCTGCCACCGCGTGCCGTGCTTGTCGTTGCGCGCAAACAGCACCGGACCGAAGCCCAGCGAGAAGACATCCGCCTTGATCCCGCACCAGCGCCCGACGATGTAATGGCCGTATTCATGGATCGCCACGATCACCGAAAGTGCGATGATGAAAGCCGCCAGTGTCCAGATCAGCCCGCCGAACTGCGGAATAAGTGTCATGATATCCAATGCGCTACCCTGCTCTTTTGTTCAACGGCGGCCTGTGCCGCCTTTCGTGCCAGATGGTCTATTTGCAGCACGTTATCAAGGGTCATGGTGGCATCAATATGACCGCCCTGCCGCCTCCATCTGCGCCAATGTGTCTTCAACCACCTCTGCCATCGGGTAAATCCGAGCCTGCCCGCGATAAAGCCGTCAAGCGCGGTTTCCTTGGCCGCGTTGAAGACCGCCCCAGCCAGACCGCCGCGCGCCATCACCTCGCGCGCGATCCGCAGGGCAGGCCAGCGCGCATCGTCGGGCGCGCGAAACTCGAAGGTGCCGATGGCGCGCGAGATCCAGCCGTTCCACCGGCAGGTGGCGCCGCGCGGGATGGTGCAGCGCGTAGCCGATGGCATGGCGCATGTCGGCAGGCCCCACATGCGCCATCAGCGCGCCGTCGTTGAACCCCACCAGCGCGTGGATCATGCTCTGCGGATGGATCAGCACCTCGATCTGCGCGGGGTCGACGCCGAAAAACTCCCGCGTTTCAATGACTTCCATCGCCTTGTTGAACATCGACGCGGAATCGATGGTGATCCGCTGACCCATGTCCCAATTGGGATGGCAGGACGCCTGATCGAGCGTCGCGTTCTCCAGATCCTCCAGCGGCCAGTCGCGGAAGGCGCCGCCCGAGGCGGTGATGATGATCCGCTCGACCGCGTCCATCTGCTCGCCCACCAGCGCCTGGAAGATGGCGGAATGTTCGCTGTCCACGGGCAGGATCTGCGGCGCCATGCGCATGGGCCGTGTCCAGCAGCAATCCGCCCGCACAGACCAGCGATTCCTTGTTGGCCAGCGCCAGCGTGCGCGCCCTGCGCAAGCGCCGCGATGCCGGGAGCGAGCCCCGCGGCCCCCACGATGGCCGACATGATCCAGTCCGCAGGGCGCGCTGCCGCCTCGGTGATCGCCGCCTCGCCCGCCGCAGCCTCGATGCCCGTGCCCTCGAGGGCCGCGCGCAAGTCATCGAGACGGGCGTCGATCCGCGGTGACGGCGATCTGCGCGTTCAGCGCTTTAGCGTCCTGCGCCAACTGCTTGATATTGCGCGCACCCGTCAGCGCCACGACGTCATATTCCTCCGGCGCGCGCTTGATCAGGTCGATCGTGTTCTGCCCGATCGATCCCGTCGCGCCGAAGATGCTGACCCGTGCGCATCGCCTCAGCCCATTCCCGGCGGGAAGCCGATGAACTGGCCCATGATCAGCAGGAAAACCGCCGCACCCAGCATCCCGTCGAAACGGTCCATCAAGCCGCCGTGGCCGGGAATCAGCGTCGAGCTGTCCTTGACGCCCATCTTCCGCTTCATCCCGCTCTCCGCGATGTCGCCCATCTGCGAGGCCATTGAAATGGCAATCGAAATGCCGATCAGCTGCATAGCCCACCCCGGTGTTGAGCGCGAAGAGCAGCCCCACGAGCGCCGCGCCGATCCAGCCCGCCGCAGTGCCGGACCATGTCTTCTTGGGGCTGACCTTCGGCCAGAATTTCGGCCCGCCAATGGCACGGCCCGCGAAATAGCCCACGACATCGGTGACCACCACAACCAGCACCAGCCACAGCATCCAGCCAACGCCCATGTCATCGCGCACCTGCATCATGCCGAAACCGGCCATCAGGATCATCACCGTGAACGCCATGTAGAGCGTGCGGTTGCGGGTCGAGCTGCCCAAACCCCAGCGAGCGCTGGCACCAACAGGAACGGCAGCGCGAAGCCGACCGGCAGGTAGATCGCGGCAAAGACCGCGGCTGCCGTCAGCCCGCCCAGCAAGATCTGCAGGCTCTGCGCCGCCCGGCGGCGCAGGATCATGCCTACCAGCTCCCAGACCATCAGCCCGCAGATGAGCGGCGACGAGCACGTGGAAGACATGCCCGCCGAACCAGATGCCCGACAGCGCCCACCAGCACCATGGCACGCGCGGACCCGACGCGCGCCGCCAGATCGGACCATTTTTCCGAGCTGCTCATGCCTGTCCCTCCCGCGCTTGTCTCAGGTCTTGACGGCGCCGAAGCGCCGGTCGCGCCCGCCGTAGGAGGCACAGAGCCGCGCAAATTCCTCGCGGGTGAAATCGGGCCACAGCGTATCGATGAATTCATATTCCGCATAGGCCGATTGCCACAGCAGGAAGTTCGAGATCCGCGCCTCGCCACTGGTGCGGATCACCAGGTCGGGATCCGGCAAAACGTAGGTGTCGAGATACTTTGGCAGGGTTTCTTCATCCACGTCTTCAGGATCGAGCCGCCCTTCCGCCACGTCCTGCGCCAGCCGCTTGGTGGCGCGCGCCACCTCGTCGCGCCCGCCATAGTTGAGCGCGATGGTCAGATGCACGCTGGTGTTGTCGGCGGTGACCTCCTCGAGATCATTCATCAGCTTGATCAGCTTGTCATCCAGCCGCACCCGGTCACCGATGAAGCGGACCCGCACGCCGCGCTCGTTGAGGGCGCGGGTTTCCTTGCGTGATGTAGCGGCGAAACAGGCTCATCAGCCCTGCCACCTCGACCTGCGTGCGCTTCCAGTTCTCCGTCGAGAAGGCAAAGATCGTCAGGTATTCGACGCCCACGTCGGGACAGGCCTCCACCACCTCGCGCACCCGCTTGGCGCCCGCGTGATGGCCGAAGAGGCGCGGCCGCCCGCGCTGCGTCGCCCAACGGCCGTTGCCGTCCATGATGATGGCCACATGGCGCGGTCCGCCCGGTGTCGGGTGCCGGCAAGGGGGCGATCACGGCTTTTGCACGTTTGATCATCACGGGAGGCGCCTTCGTTGGGAAAACCGGTCGTGCCGTCGGGATCGCACCCCCTCCGGATGAGGGCGGACGTCGCTCAAACCTGCATGATTTCGGCTTGTTTCGTCTCCAGCAGGTCGTCGATCGGCCTTGATCTGCTTGTTGGTCAGATCCTGCACCTCGGCTTCCCAGATCTTCTGGTCGTCCTCGGACATCCCGTCGGCCTTGGCCTTCTTGATCTGGTCCATCCCGTCGCGGCGGATGTTGCGGATGCTGACGCGCGCGTTCTCGGCATAGCCGCCCGCGACCTTGGTCAGCTGGGTGCGGCGTTCCTCGTTCAGCTCGGGGATCGGCAGCATGATGATGGTGCCGTTGAGCTGCGGGTTGATGCCCAGGCCGCTCTCGCGGATCGCCTTCTCCACCTTGCCGACCAGTGCCCTTGTCCCAGACGTTGATGGTGACCATGCGCGGCTCGGGCACGTTGACGGTGCCGACCTGGTTGATCGGGGTCATCTGGCCGTAGGCATCCACCATCACCGGCTCCAGCATCGAGGCGGAGGCACGCCCCGTGCGCAGGGAGGCGAATTCCGTGCGCAGGGAGGCGATGGCCCCCTTCATGCGTCGTTCCAGATCGTCGGTATCGAGCATAAAGTCGTCGGACATGAGCGCGCCTCGTCGTTTGTTTTGTTCCGGTGAGGTTTAGAACATCGTCCGCGACAAGGAAAGACGGCATCGCCCGCTGCTGCGCGCAAAACCGCACTCATGGACGAGCTGCCAGAATGGCTATGCGCCCTGACGCATCCGCAAGACCAGCGTTTGCACCGCCAGCACCACCAGAGCGGCGGCGGCGCCCCATGGCAGGGCGTCAAGGATCGGCGTCGCAGTACAGGTGCGGCAGACGTCCGGTTCGACGGCCAGCACACTGAACACCATCGTACCGGAAAACACCGCCAGAGGCAGCGCGATCCTGCGGATCAGGCCGCCTGTTGCGCGGTCTTGTGCAGAGAGGGAAGAAGAATCGATCTGTGTCATGGTTGCCTCCAGATTGGGTTTCAACCTGCTTGTGGCATCAAATTGCGGCGTGGGTGGGGCGGTTCAGCCCTGCACGCGGGTATAGGTCCCCTCGCCCGCGAGGATGCCCTTGAACCCGCCCGGCTCATCGAGGCTGAAAACACGATGATCGGCAGGTTGTTGTCGCGCGCGAGCGCGATGGCAGAGGCATCCATCACGCCCAGGCGCTTGGCCAGCACGTCGTCATAGCTCACCGTGTCGTAGCGTTTGGCATCCGCATGCTTGTTGGGGTCCTTGTCATAGACGCCGTCGACCTTGGTGCCCTTGAAGATCGCCTCGCAGGACATCTCGTTGGCGCGCAGGGTCGCGGCGGTATCGGTGGTGAAATAGGGGTTGCCGGTGCCAGCGGCGAAGATGCACACGCGCTTTTTCTCGAGGTGGCGCACCGCGCGGCGGCGGATATAGGGCTCGGCCACCTCGTTCATCGTGATGGCGGAGATGACGCGGGTGTGGATGCCCTCGGCCTCCAGCGCACGATCTGCATCGCGAGCGCGTTCATCACCGTGGCCAGCATGCCCATGTAGTCGGCCGTGGTGCGCTCCATCCCCTGCGCCGAGCCTTGCAGGCCGCGGAAGATGTTGCCGCCGCCGATCACCATGCAGATCTCGACGCCCATGTCGTGGACCGATTTGCACCTCGCGCGCGATCCGCTCGACCGTCGGGCGGATGCAGGCCGAACCCCTGATCGCCCATCAGCGCCTCACCGGAGATTTTCAGCATCACGCGGCGGAAGGACGCTCTGGGGGGAGTGGACATGGCAGGCACCTTTCAAGGAGCGTCGCGACAGCCCCACACAGGGCAGGCTGTCGCTCGGGCTTTCGTTCGGGCGCAAAATGTCGCAAATACAGCGCATGTTCAATGCACCACGGCGCGGGGGAGCGGAAGAAATGTTACAGACCGCACGCGCAGCGTTGCTGGAGAGCATCGGCGCGGAGGAGCCGGTGCTGATCGCGGGGCCCACCGCCTCGGGCAAATCCGCGCTGGCGCTGGAGATCGCGGCGCGGAGCGGCGGCGTGATCGTGAACGCGGATGCGAGCCAGGTCTATGACTGCTGGCGCGTGATCTCGGCGCGGCCTTCGGCGGCGGAGGAGGCGCGCGCGCCGCACCGGCTCTATGGCCATGTGGCAGTGGACGCACCCTATTCCACCGGCCACTGGCTGCGCGAGGTGGCACAGATCCTGCGCGACGGCGTGCGCCCGATCATCGTCGGTGGCACCGGGCTCTACTTTCGGCGCGTTGACGCAGGGGCTGGCGGAGATCCCGCAGACGCCGCTTGACGTGCGCCGCGCGGGCGATGCGATGGCGCTTCAGGCGCTGCATTGCCGGGCTCGATGCGCGCACGGCATCGGGGCTCGACCTTGCCAACCGCGCGCGGGTGCAGCGCGCCTGGGAGGTGCGCAGGGCGACGGGTCGCGGGCTCGCGGACTGGCAAGCAGATACCCCCGCGCCGCTGCTGCCTCTGGGCGCTTGCCGCGCGGTGGCGCTCGACGTGGCGCGCGACTGGCTCGCAGCGCGGATCGCGCAACGCTTCGACGCGATGCTCGAACAGGGCGCGCTGGAGGAGGTGCGCGCGGTGCTGCCCTCCTATGACCCCGCCCTGCCCGCGCACCGCGCCATCGGTGTGCCGGAGCTGGTCGCACATCTGCGGGGGGAGATATCGCTGGAGGCTGCGCGCGGGGCGGCCATCATCGCGACACGTCAATACGCCAAGCGCCAGCGGACGTGGATCCGCAGCAAGATGGCGCATTGGGAACAACTGGCCCTGCCTGAGCCGTAAACTGCCAACGGCTGAATTCTGCCTGTTCACACCGGATAATCGCGTTATGGTTGATCACACCATGCCCTCTACCCCAGTCAGGATCCGATGAATGGCCGATGATCTGATGCGCATCATGAGCCTCGCGCAGATGGCGGGCAACGCGCCCTGGCGTCTCGGCCTGTGCCATGACAGGCCGTATCATACGCTGTTCTGGCTCACGCGCGGACAGGGACGGATGCTCCTTGACGGGCGGTTGCGCGGGCTCGGGCCGCATAACGCGGTGTTCGTGCCTGCCGGAACGCTCTTTGCGCTCGACCAGGGGCGCCAGATCCTCGGGCAGGCGGTGATCATTCCCGCCGACACGCCCCTGCGCCTGCCTCATATGCCGTGGCATTTGCGGGTGCGCGACGTACAGGGGCAGAGCGAGCTTACCGCCCTCATCGAGGCGGCGCAGCGCGAACAGGCCCGGCAGCGGCCGCTCGCGCAGGAAGCGCTTGAGGCGCATGTGGCGCTGATGTCGGTCTGGCTGCGCCGCCAGGCCGCGCAGGAGGAGCACGTCCCGCCGCGACGCAGCGCGGGCGAGCGGCTGTCCCAGCGCTTCACGCGGATGATCCCCCTGCATTATACCTCCGGCGCGACCTTGGGTTTCTATGCCGCCGAACTGGGCGTCACCCCCACCCATCTGACCCGTGCGGTCAAGGCCGCGACAGGCAAGACCGCCGCGGATCTGCTGACAGAGCGGGTGGTGCATGCCGCGCGCAGCCTGCTCGAAGGCACGACCCACCCCGCGCGCAACATCGCCCAGCATCTGGGCTTCGGCAGTGCCGCCTATTTCACCCGTTTCATGCAGCAGCACGCAGGCGAGCCGCCGAGCAAACTGCGGATGCTGCCGCAGGCGGGCGGCGCTGCGGCCAAACCCGTCACGCTGGCGCCCTGACGGCGGGCAATGTCCCGTTTGCGACAGGCAATGTCGTAGAATTGCGGTTTTTTCTTCCCTGACGTCATTGACCTGAGGCGCGGAGTCGTGCCTCATAAGCTCAATAAGAGACCGCACAATCTGCGGCGGGACGACGACAGATCCGCAAACCGGATCAGGGGAGACCGATATCGCGCTTCGGCGCAGGCCATGCGCATCCCGTGCGCCGGTCCACCTGTCCCCTCTTCACATCACGGGCTTCCTTCACATCTCGCGGGGCCCCGTGCCAAACGACCAAAGGGCGGGGCCAACCCGCCGGAGCCAACGACAGGGGCTGACGACCATGGGACTATTCATTCTGCGACGGCTGGGCGTGATGCTGCTGACGGCGCTGTGCCTCACGTTCATCGTGTTCTGGCTGACCAACCTCTATCCGAACCTCGAAAAGCTCGCCAAGACGCAAGGCAACTTCCGCATGTCGGACGAGGCAGTGACATCCTATCTGGGCGATCGCGGCTACCTTGAGCCGCTGCCGATCAAGTTCGCGCAGTGGATGGGCGTGGCGCCGGGCTGGGTGACGGTCAAGGAAGACGGCCGCACGTTCGGCCGCTGTTTCGACGAGGGGACGCCTGAGGCGGAGCGCGACACGTTCTGCGGCGTGTTGCAGGGTGACTGGGGCTTTTCGACTGTGTTCAAGGAAGATGTGGGCAGCATCATCGCCACCCGGCTCGGCCTGACGGGCAAGCTGATGTTCTGGGTGCTGGTGCTGATGGTGCCCTCCGCGCTGCTGATCGGGGTGTTGGCGGGCATGCGCGAAGGGACCAAGCTCGACCGCTCGCTCTCCACCGTTTCCATCGTGACCACGGCGACGCCGGAATATGTGTCGGGCGTGATCTTCATCGCGGTCTTCGCCTCTTCCGCCTTCGGGCTCAAATGGTTCAAGGGATCGGCGACCTCCGCCATGGAGAGTGCGAATTTCGAGAACTTCTTCCTGCCGGTGCTCACGATCTCGCTCTACGGGATGGGTTATATCGCGCGGATGACGCGGGCCTCGATGACCGAGGTGATGACGGCGCAATATATCCGCACCGCGCGCCTCAAGGGGGTGAGTTTCGGCAATATCGTCCTCAAGCACGCGCTGCGCAACGCGCTGATCGCGCCGTTCACGGTGATCATGCTGCAGATCCCTTGGCTGCTGAACGGCGTGGTGATCGTCGAGACGCTGTTCAACTACAAGGGCTTCGGCTGGGTGCTGGTGCAGGCGGCGGGCAACAACGACATCGAACTGCTGCTGGCGGTCTCGGTCGTGTCGGTGATGGTGGTGCTGGTGACGCAGCTCATCTCCGACATCGGCTATGTCTTCCTCAATCCACGCATCCGCATCTCATAAGGGAGGGCCAGTACAATGGAACCACTGACATGGACAGGCGCGCTGGCGCCACTGAACCTCTTCCTCGGCCTCGCGGTTGCGGTGATGCTGATCGCGATCGCAGCGCAGATCCTGCTGAGCCTCGTCCCCTCGAGCGAAAGCCGCGCCGTCTATGCGGACGGCACGATGGCATCGGACAAGGGCGTGGCGGGCCTCATCGGGATGGTCGTGACATACGCGCTGCTGATCACCATCGGGATTATCGTGCTCTATGTGATCGCGGGCGTGGTGATGGGCCCCGACGCAGGCATCATCGGCGCGATGTCGCAACGGCTGCTGCCGGTCTGGATCGCGCTGATCGCGACTTTCGCGCTCTCGATCACCTTCAAGCGCAAGCTCGGCCTCTACGGCAAGCTCTTTGACAGCACCGTGGGGATGATCGGCTTTGGGCTGGTCATGTTCTGGGTCTTTGCGGGTTTCTTCGGGGGCGTGATGGACCTGATCATCACCCATGACACGCTGAGCCAGTATTCCGGCATGAAGAACGAATTGCCCGGCGTGCCGCTCAACAACGCCGCGGAGGACGATTACCAATGGTTTCTGCTGGGCGGCGACAACCTCGCGCGCGACGTGTTCAGCCGCCTGTTCGACGGGGCATGGGTCGTGGTGCGCATCGCGCCCTTCGCCACGATCTTTGCCTTCATGGTGGGGATCACGCTGGGCCTGCCCGCTGGCTACTACGGCGGCCGTCTGGACACGGTGCTGAGCTTTATCGCCAACCTGATCCTCGCGTTCCCGGTGATCTTGCTCTTTTACCTGCTGGTCACGCCGGAGATCCGCATGACCGGCCTGCCAAGCTACATGGCGCTGGTGCTTTTCGTGTTTCCGCTGATCTTCCTCGCGATCCTGCTCAACTCGCGCTACTACACCCAGCCCAGCCTGCGCACGCCGCTGCTGACGGTGGTGCTGGGCATCGGCGCATGGCTCTATCTGTCGCTGGTGAGCACAAATGGTGCGCTGGTGGAGACGCCGACCTACACCGTTCCGGGCCTGCCTGCGATGCTCGACGGGTTCGACATCGACCCCGGACTGCTGGTGGTCTTCGTCGCGGTGGTCTTCGTGAACGCGCCCACGGTCTTCCGGATCGTGCGGGGCCTCGCACTCGACATCAAGACGCGCGACTACGTCGCCGCCGCCCAGACCCGCGGCGAAGGCCCCTGGTACATCATGCTGTGGGAGATCCTGCCCAATGCCCGTGGCCCGCTGATCGTCGATTTCTGCCTGCGCATCGGCTACACCACGATCCTGCTGGGCACGCTGGGCTTCTTCGGCCTCGGCCTGTCCTCGGAAAGCCCGGACTGGGGCACCACGATCAACTCCGGTCGGCGCCTGCTGTCGATCTACCCGCATGCAGCGATTGCACCTGCGGTATCGCTGCTGACGCTGGTGCTGGGGCTGAACCTGCTGGCCGATGGCCTGCGCGAGGAAAGCCTGCGGGATTGATGTTTGAGACCGGGGGTACCGGGGCGCTGCCCCCTTCTTGCCGGCAAGAATTCCCCCGGAGTGTTTATGGCCAAGAAAGATAGGCGCACCGCGCGACACGCTTGGCAAAGGGAGAGTTGAGATGCCCAAGACCGACTACGACGGTCCCATACTGGAGATCGACAAGCTGTCGATTTCATTCTTCACGCGGTTGCGCGAAATTCCCGCGGTGATGGATTTCTCGGTTTCCGTCAAACCGGGTGAAGCGGTCGGCCTCGTGGGCGAGAGCGGGTGCGGCAAGTCCACCGTGGCGCTGGGGGTGATGCAGGATCTGGGCAAGAACGGGCGCATCGTCGGCGGCAGCGATCAAGTTCAAGGGCCGCGATCTGGGCCAGATGAGCGATCAGGAGCTGCGCCGTATCCGCGGCTCCGAGATCGCGATGATCTACCAGGAGCCGATGGCCTCGCTCAACCCTGCGATGAAGATCGGCAAGCAGCTGATGGAAGTGCCGATGATCCACGCGGGCATGTCCGAGAAGGACGCCTATGACCGCGCCTTGCAGGTGGTCACGGATGTGAAGCTGCCCGACCCCAAGCGTATCCTCGAGGCCTATCCCGCACCAGCTGTCGGGCGGGCAGCAGCAGCGCATCGTGATCGCGATGGCGCTGATGAGCGAGCCGTCGCTGCTGATCCTCGACGAGCCCACGACCGCGCTCGACGTGACGGTGGAGGCGGCGGTGGTCGAGCTGGTCAAGGACCTCGGCAAGAAATACGGCACGTCGATGCTGTTCATCTCCCACAACCTCGGGCTGGTGCTGGAGACCTGCGACCGGATCTGCGTGATGTATTCCGGCGAGGCGGTGGAGCGCGGCTCCATCGAGGACGTGTTCGACGAGATGCAGCACCCCTATACGCAGGCGCTGTTCCGCTCGATCCCGCTGCCCGGCGCGGACAAGAACGCGCGCCCGCTCATCGCCATCCCCGGCAACTTCCCCCTGCCCCATGAGCGGCCGCAGGGATGCAACTTCGGTCCGCGCTGCGACTACTTCGAGGCGGGGCGTTGTGATCAGGGCTATATCGCGATGCAGGACGTGCCCGGCAACGAGCGGCACGCGACGCGCTGCCTGCGGTTTCAGGAGATCGACTGGAAGGCGCCGCTCGAGCTTGCCGAGATCAAGCAAAAGGGCGAGATCGGGGATGTCGTTCTCAAGATGGACAACCTCAAGAAATACTATCAGGTCGCGGCGAATGCGATGTTCGGCGGGGGCGACACCAAGGTGGTCAAGGCCAACGAGACGCTGACCTTCGAGGCGCGCGAGAGCGAGACGCTCGCCATCGTGGGCGAGAGTGGGTGTGGCAAATCCACCTTCGCCAAGGTGCTCATGGGGCTGGAGACGGCGACGGATGGCCAGATCCTGCTCGACAACCAGAGCATCGGGGATGTGCCCATCGAAAAGCGCACGACCCAGAACGTGGCCGACATCCAGATGGTGTTCCAGAACCCCTTCGACACGCTCAACCCGTCGATGACGGTGGGGCGCCAGATCGTGCGCGCGCTGGAGATCTTCAAGATCGGCAACAACGAGAAGGAGCGCTGGCAGCGGATGCTGGAGCTTCTGGATCTGGTGAAGCTGCCGCGCGAATTCGCCACACGGATGCCGCGGCAGCTGTCGGGCGGGCAAAAGCAACGCGTGGGCATCGCGCGGGCCTTTGCGGGCGACGCGCGGATCGTGGTCGCGGACGAGCCCGTCTCGGCGCTCGACGTGTCGGTGCAGGCGGCAGTGACCGACCTGCTGATGGAGATCCAGCGCGAGCATAAGACGACGTTGCTGTTCATCAGCCACGACCTCAGCATCGTGCGCTATCTCAGCGACCGCGTGATGGTGATGTACCTCGGTCATGTGGTCGAGCTCGGCACGACGGATCAGGTTTTCTCCCCGCCCTATCACCCTTATACGGAAGCGCTGCTGTCGGCGGTGCCGATTGCCGACACGAGGGTGAAGAAGAAGCATATCGTGCTGGAGGGCGAGATCCCGTCGGCGATGAACCCGCCCCCCGGCTGTCCCTTCCAGACGCGCTGCCGCTGGAAATCAAAGGTGCCGGGCAACCTGTGCGAGACCGAAGTGCCGCCGATGCGGACGATGGCCGCGGGCCATCAGGTGAAATGCCACCTGAGCCAGGAAGAATTCGACGGCATGGAGCCGGTGATCGAGATGGGGGATGTGGCGGCGGAATAACGCGGCCGCACGCCAACAGGTCCATGCAAAAGGGGCGGTCCCGCCGGGGGCCGCCCTTTTGCCGCGAAACGGGCGATTGTCAGAACAGCGGCAGATCGACAAGCGCGGTGGCGATGGCGCAGGGGAAATAGGCCGCCGCGAAGCCGAAGAACGAGGGGAAGCGTGTGCGCAGCATGCTCGCGGCGATGGCCATAGCTGGGGCGGCACATAGGGCCAGCAGCACCGGCAGAATGATCATCTCGTTGTACTCGGAGCCTGGACCCCAGGGCATGGAGGGATTCTCCAGACCGGCGGCGATGGCGCCGACGATCATGCCCAGCACCGCGCCCATCAGCATCGGCTTGAAGTTGCGCCGCGCCGTGGGGGCACGGCCGCGCATGGCAGTTGCGGGTGAGCTGTACATCGAGGTTGCCACTCCTTCACCGCGCGCAAGCTCCGCTTTGCCGTGACCGGCATGGTTGTTGATGCGTGCGATGCGCTGGTGGAAGATGTCCTGGCTCATGAATGTACCCATCTGCTGACCGTTTACAGAAGGAGGTATCGCCCCGCATTGGGGCCAGAATTGGGCAAAAGCAGGCGCGTCATGCGGCACTCGTCCCCGTGTCAATACAATCGGGATACAAACTATTGGTTAACAATGAGTTAGTAGTTGTGCACCGGGCCAAAAATAATCGCAAAACGGGAAAAAACCGCCGCTCAGCGTCCCGCGATGATGCGCACGTAGTCTTTCGTCTCGCGGAAGGGCGGGATCCCGCCGTGTTTCTTCACCGCACCCGGCCCCGCGTTATACGCGGCGAGTGCGAGGCGCCAGGATCCGAATTCGCGATATTGCTGCTTGAGATAGCGCGCGCCGCCTTCGAGGTTCTGCGCGGGGTCGCGCGGATCGACCCGGAGCAGTGCCGCCGTCCCCGGCATCAGCTGCGCAAGACCGATGGCACCGGCGTGCGAGACGGCATTGGGGTTCCAGCGGCTTTCCTGATGCACCAGCCGCAGGAAAAGATCCGCAGGCACCCCGTGCTTGTCCGCCGCCGCACGGGCCATGTCGAGGAAGGGGCCGCTGTAGCGTCCGGTGTACCGCTTGATCTCGCCGCTGCCGTCATCCCATTTCGTGGGCGTCACGACGGTCTGGGGCTGCAACCGCGCGGAGCTGTGGTATTGCTTGGAGGCGCGGCTATCGAGCAGCTTTGTCTGCGACGCGAAGAGTTTGCTGCGGCTCTTGGACGAGAAGATATCGGCATAGGCAGGCGCACCGAAGCCTAGCGTGCCCGCAACCACCACAACAATCGCTTTGTGCATCCCGGCCCGCCCCTGCAAGTCCAATTCCCATCCCCAACTCGCGGCGACTATAGCAAACCTGCGGGTTCTGACCAGACCTTAGTCGCGAGCCGCCCGTGCGGGCGGGAGAAACCCGGTGTGCCCGCCCGGCGATGGCGCTATAAGAACCCGTGGCGGCGGGCCGAGATTCGGCCACCACCGCCCAGAACTGAAACACACAGACGTCTATTCGACAGACCAAGCAGGGAGAGCAGCATGGCCGGCTCAGTGAACAAAGTCATCCTTATCGGCAATCTGGGGCGTGACCCGGAAGTGCGCAGCTTCCAGAACGGCGGCAAGGTCTGCAACCTGCGCATCGCCACCTCCGAGAACTGGAAGGACCGCAACACAGGCGAGCGGCGCGAGAAGACGGAATGGCACACGGTCGCCATCTTCAACGAAGGGCTGGTGCGGGTGGCCGAGCAATACCTCAAGAAGGGCTCCAAGGTCTATATCGAGGGCCAGCTCGAGACCCGCAAATGGCAAGATCAGTCCGGTGCGGACCGCTACTCCACCGAGGTGGTGCTGCGCAATTATGGCGGCACGCTCACCATGCTTGACGGGCGCGACGGCGGCGGTGGCGGCGGCATGGGCGGCGGTGGCGGCGGCTATGACGACCGCGACAGCGGCGGCGGCTATGACCAGGGCGGCGATTACGGCGGCGGCAGCTCTTCGGGCGGCGGCTCTTCCGGGGGCGGCAACAAGGGCGGCGGTGGCGGCGGCGGCAGCCGCGATCTGGACGATGAAATCCCGTTCTGATGGCATGTGATGGGCCCTGAGCTCAAGGTGTTCGCGACGGCGGGGGCTGTGATGGCCTTCGCCTATATCGCCCTATATCCTCCTTTGCAGACCAAGACGTTCATTCGCCTCATGCAACTCGATCTGGCCGTGACGGGGGCACTGCTCGCGGTTGTCGGCGCCGTTTATTACGGCACCGACACGCCCTTCTCGCTCGTGCTTTTCACCGTGCCGTGGTGGTTATTTACACTATTGAGTGCGGCAGTTGTCGAAGCCCCGCTCTTCTGGTGGTTTTGCAAACGCTGGAATATCGACCTCAACCCGCCGATGGAGTGAGCCTAGCGCAGCGCGTCGCGCAGCAACGCCAACACATCCGCTTCGGCCACATCGCCCGTGACGAAAGCATCGCCGATGCCGCGCGCGAGGATGAAGCGCAGCTGTCCTTCGACCACCTTCTTGTCCTGCCCCATCAGCGCCAGCAGCGCCTCCGGCCCCGGCAGTTCACCCTCAATGTCGGACAGGTCCACCTTCATGCCCATGGTGTGCAGATGCGCGCGCACGCGGCTCGGCGCTTCCTGCGCGCACAGACCCAGTCCGCGCCGAGAGCTCGAACGCGAGGGCGCAGCCGATGGCGACCCCCTCGCCGTGCAGCAGCCGCTCGCCATAGCCTGTCGCCGCCTCCAGCGCGTGACCGAAGGTGTGGCCCAGGTTCAAAAGTGCACGCTCGCCCTGCTCTGTCTCGTCGCGCATCACGATGTCGGCCTTCATCTGCACGCAGGCGCGCACCGCCTCGACCCGCGCGGCCATATCGCCTGCCGCCAGCGCGGGGCCCTGCGCCTCGAGCCAGTCGAAGAACGCCGCATCGCCAAGCAGGCCGTATTTCACCACCTCGCCATAACCTGCGAGGAAGTCGCGCGGCCGCAGCGTGCCAAGCAGCGCCGTATCGGCGAGCACGAGGGAGGGCTGGTGGAAGGCGCCCACGAGGTTCTTGCCGTGGCGTGTGTTGATCCCGGTCTTGCCTCCGACGGAACTGTCGACCTGCGCCAGCAGCGTCGTGGGGATCTGGACGAAGCGCACGCCGCGCCGCAACACGGCCGCGGCAAAACCGACCAGATCGCCGATCACCCCGCCCCCGAAGGCCACGACCACATCGCCCCGCTCCACATGCGCATCGAGCAGCCATTCCACGCAGGCTGTCAGCTGCGACCAGCTCTTGGTGGCCTCGCCGGGCGGCAGGCTGAGTGCTGCCATGTCGATGCCCTGTGCGGCAAGCCCGTCGCGCAGGGCCTCGAGGTGCAGGCCCGCGACAGTCTCGTCGCTGATCACCGCGACCCGCGGGCGGCGCAGCAAGGGCGCGATAAGATCACCCGCCTGCGCCAGCAGACCTGCGCCGATCTCTACATCATAGGCGCGGCCCGGCAGGGCCACGTGCACCGTCTCACGCATCGGGCCGCTCCAGCACATCCGGGCGGGTCAGCAGCACGCTGATCACCCTGTTCGCCATCTCGTCTATGGACACATCCGGCGCGCAGGCCACGCGCAACTCCGCGAGCGCATAGACCGGCGTGCGCGCGGCAAAGATTTCCGCCAGGGTCGCGCGCGGATCGGCGGTGCGCAGCAGCGGGCGGGTGTCCTTGTGGCGCACCCGCGCCCAAAGCAGATCGAGCGGCGCATCGAGCCAGAGCGCCACGCCCTTGGCCGCGATGTTGGCGCGGTTGACCTGCGCGAGATATGCGCCGCCGCCCGTGGACAGGATCCCGCTGCGCGTCTCGAGCAGGCGGCGGATCACTTCGGTCTCGCGCTTGCGAAAGAACACCTCCCCGTCGCGCTGGAAAATCTCCGGCACTGACAGGTTGGCCGCCGCCTCGATCTCGGCATCGCTGTCGAGGAACGGAACCCCGATTTTTGCCGCCACCGCCCGGCCCACGGCGGTCTTGCCCGCCCCCATCATGCCAACGAGCGCCACCGTCTTGTTCAGTCGGTAGCGGGGCGCGGATCGGCGGATGTCAGCCGTGGAGGGATCAATTTCACGCATTTGCTCCTGAATGACGTGATCTCGGGCAAAAGGCCATATATAGTTTGGGAAAATAATAGCATACCGGGCAGGATTTCATGTTAGGAAAACTCTTCAAGTTTTTGTTTATACTAGCGGTTCTGGGTTTCGTGGCCCTGGTCGGTTTTGCCTATATCGCACCCGAGCTCGGCCTCGACTTCGCCCCGCCCCGCGAGGAGATCCGCATGCCCGTCACGCTGGAGGGACAATAGCCGCATGAGGGCCGGAGCTGTCGTGACATCATGCTATGCGCTGGCCGCGGTGATGGCGCTGTCCGCGGCGGCGGCACGGGCCCAGGGGGGCGCGCCGCTGTCGGTCATCGATTGGCTCGACACACCCGCGCAGCAGGGCGATTTGCCGCGCGCGCCCGATGTCGCCGCGCCCGCGCCGCGCGCCGATGAACCCGCCGTGAGCGAGACCGGCACGGCGCCGCAGGTGATCACCCGACCGCTCGACGCAGGGATGCCGCAGGCGGTGGGACTGGTGCCGCCCGCCGTGACCGGCATCCAGCCTGACCTTTGGGCGGGCAGCGATCCCGCGACGCTCGCGCGGCAGATCCGCGATCTGCCGGATCTCGACCTCGCGGCGGGCAATGCGCTCTTGTTCACGCTGCTGCTCGCGGAGGCGCAGGCGCCCGCGGGCGGCGGGCAGGTGGATCTCACCCGCGCGCGGGTGGAAAAGCTGATGGTCCTCGGCGCGGTGGAGCCTGCCCTCGCACTCGTGGAACAGGCAGGCGCCGCCACCACGCCTGCACTCTTTGACATCTGGATGGCGCTGGGCCTGCTGGTGGGCAGTGAGGACACCGCCTGCGGGGCGCTCTCGCGCGCGCCCTACCTCACGCAGGACACTGCCCTGCGCATTTTCTGCGCCGCACGCGGTGGCGATTGGGACACGGCGGCGCTCACATTCGGCTCGGCCTCCGCCCTCTCGCTCGTGCCGCGCGAGACGCTCGATGTGCTCGACCGGTTCCTCAACCCTGACCTCTTCGAGGATGCGCCGCCGCTGCCCGCGCCGCGCCGGATGGACCCGCTCACCTTCCGCCTCTTCGAGACGATCGGGGAGCCTTTACCGACCGGCCCGCTGCCGCGCACCTACGCGGTGGCGGATCTGCGCGATGTCGCGGGCTGGAAATCACAACTCGAGGCGGCGGAGCGGCTGACCCGCGCAGGTGCGCTGCCCGACAACCGCCTGCTCGGCCTCTATACCGACCGTCAGCCCGCCGCCTCCGGCGGGATCTGGGACCGTGTCCGCGCGGTGCAGCGCTTCGACACCGCCCTTGCCTCGGGCAGCGCGGAGGCCGTGGCCAAGACACTCCCCGCCGCGTGGTCGCAGATGCGCGACGCCGGGCTGGAGGTGAGCTTCGCCGCCGCCTTCTATCCGCTTCTCGACCGCATCGCGCTGGAGCGAGGGGCCGCCCGGATCAAGGCGCAGATTGGCCTGCTGTCGCCAGACTACGAGGAGGTGGCCACCGCCTTGCCCGAAACGCTCGATCTGGGGCAGGATGGCGCCCTGCTCCGGGCGGTGGCGCGGGGCGCGGCGCCCACAGCCGCACCCGAGGCCGCGATCCCGCGCGCGGTGCATGACGCCTTCTCCACTGCGGAGCCGCGCGCCGACTGGATCGCCATGGCGCGCGATCGCCAGCTCGGTGCGGCCCTCCTGCTCACGCTCGACAGCCTGCGCGATGGCGCGCGGGGCGACAGCCGCGCGTTGCGCGATGCGCTGGCCACGCTGCGCGCGCTGGGGCTGGAGGATACCGCGCGGCGCGCCGCCCTGCAGATCCTGCTGCTGGAGCGTGATTTGTGACCGCGCGCGCGCCCTCCTCATGGATCTCCATGTTTCTGGAGGCGCAGGCCGCGGAACTGGGGGCGGCCACCAACACGCTGCTGGCCTATGGCCGCGACCTCAAGGATTTCGACAGCTGGCTCGCGGCACGTAGCCACAGCTTTGCGACGGTCGCGCGCGCCGACGTGGAGGCGTATCTGGTGCATTGCGATGCACAGGGGCTGGCCAAATCGACCCGCGCGCGCAGGCTCTCGGCGGTCAAGCAGCTCTACCGCTTTGCCTTCGAGGAAGGCCTGCGCACCGACAACCCTGCGATCCAGATCTCGGGCCCGGGGCAGGACAAGCGCCTGCCCAAGATCCTCAGCGTGGAGGAGGTGGACCGCCTGCTTGGCGCCGCGCGCGAGACGGGGCGCACGGCCACCGACCGGCTGCGCAACAGCTGTCTGATGGAGCTGCTCTATGCCACCGGCATGCGGGTCAGCGAGCTTGTGGGCCTGCCGGTCAGTGCCGCGCGCGGGGATCCTCGCCTGCTGCTCATCCTCGGCAAGGGCGGCAAGGAGCGCATGGTGCCACTCTCCCCCGATGCCCGCGACACGCTGGCCGAATGGATCCGCCTGCGCGACGCGGAGGAGAGCGCCCGCGCCGCCAGAAAACTGCCGCCGTCGCGGTTTCTCTTTCCCTCGCGCGGCAAGGCCGGGCATCTGACACGCCACCGGTTCTACCTGCTGATCAAGGAGATCGCGGTCGTGGCGGGGGTCGATCCGGGCAAGGTCACGCCGCACACCCTGCGCCATGCCTTCGCAACCCACCTGCTGGCGGGCGGTGCCGATCTGCGCGCGATCCAGACGATGCTCGGGCACGCGGACGTGGCCACGACCGAGATCTATACTCATGTGCTCGAGGCGCGTCTCTCCGAGTTGGTGCTCGACCATCATCCGCTGTCCGAGACTGCGGCACGCAACGCAGCGCTCAAACCCTCCGCCGAGCGCGAATAGACGCACGCAGATTTTACCGCGCCACATGCCGCGGCGAAATGCACCGCCTCCGCGTCGACCTCTCCTTGAATGATCGCGTCCGCAACCCCATAACAGAGCGAGCATTCAGGGGGTTTTCCACATGGACACGGCACAGGCAACGTTCGATTCGGCGTTCTGGATTTCAACCGGGATCATCTTGTTGCTGCTGGTGCTTTCGGGCTGTTTCTCGGGCTCCGAGACGGCGCTGACGGCGGCCTCGCGGGGCAAGCTGCGCTCGCAGGCAGACCGCGGCTCGGCCGGCGCCGAACGCGCGCTCAAGATCACCGAAGACAACGAGCGACTGATCGGCTCGGTGCTGCTGGGCAACAATCTCGTCAACATCCTTGCGGCCTCGCTCGCCACGGCCCTGTTCACGCGCATCTTCGGCGAGAGCGGCGTCGCCATGGCCACGCTGGTGATGACACTGCTGGTGCTGATCTTTGCGGAGGTGCTGCCCAAGACCTATGCCATCACCAATGCAGAGCGTGCCGCGGCCCTCGTGTCGGGACCCATCAGCATCGTGATCCTGGTATTCGCGCCCGTGGTGAGCGTGGTGCGCCTGATGGTGCGCGGCATGCTGCGCCTGATGGGCGTTGCGGTCGATCCCGACAGCAACATCCTCGCCGTGCGCGAGGAGATCGCGGGCGCGCTACAGCTTGGCCACTCCGAAGGTGTGGTGGAGAAGGAAGACCGCGACCGTATCCTCGGCGCGCTCGATCTGCGCGAGCGGGTTGTGGAGGAGATCATGCTGCACCGCTCGGGCATCGAGATGATCGACGCGGCCAATACCCCCGCCGACATTCTCGAGCAATGTCTGCGCTCCAACCATACCCGCCTGCCCGTATTCCGCGACGATCCGGAGAACATCATCGGCGTGATCCACGCAAAGGATCTGCTGCGGGCGATGTACAAGCTCATCGGCGGACCCGACGGCGATGCGGCAGCACTCAAGTCCTTTGACATCGCAGAGGTCGCCATGGCGCCCTACTTCGTGCCCGAAACCTCCACTCTTGACGAGCAAATGCGCCAGTTCCTGCACCGCCGCACGCATTTTGCGCTGGTGGTGGATGAATATGGCACGCTGCAGGGTCTCATCACGCTGGAGGATATCCTCGAGGAAATCGTGGGCGAGATCACCGACGAGTTCGACCCGCTGGCCGATCATGCGATCAAGTCGGACACCGATGGCCAATACCTCGTGGACGGCGCCATGACCATCCGCGACCTCAACCGCGCGCTGGACTGGACGCTGCCCGACGAGGAGGCCAACACCGTGGCAGGGCTCGTGATCCACGAGGCGCAGATGATCCCGACCCGCGGTCAGGTCTTCTCCTTCCACGGCTTCCGGTTCGAAGTGCTCGCCCGCGAGGGCAACCGGATCACCAAGCTGAGAATGCGCCACCTGTGAGCGCAGGCGCGTCGTTGTCGCCATGATATTCGGTCGGTAGGCCCCTACGGGGGAGCGACCCCCGTTTTGCAGTGGTAGCCGCGTAGCCCCTAAGCGCGCAGGCGCAGGCCCTCGGGGTCGAAGGGCGGCTGGGCCAGCACGGTGGCGCGGTGCGGTCGGCCCAGCACCATCACATCCACCACCTCGCCGGGGGCTGCCCCCTGCACGTAGCCAAGCGCCAGTGACATGCCCACGGAATAGCCGTAAGCGCCGGAGGTCACGCGCCCGATCCCCTTGCCGTCCTTGAAGATCGGCTCCCCGCCCGTCGCATCCGCATGGGAGGCATCGGTCTGCGCGGCATCGAGCGCAAGCAGCACCAGCCCCTCGCGCGCGGGTTTCGCCATGGTCTCGACCACGGCATCGCGGTTCAGAAACGGCTTGTCGGTCTTGCACAACCGCGCCAGGCCCACTTCCTGCGGCCAGTATTCCGGGCTGTATTCGCGCCCCCAGGAGCCGTAGCCCTTCTCGATGCGCAGCGACATGAGCGCGCGACTGCCGACCGGTCCTGCGCCGAAATCCCGCCCCGCCGCGATGAGCGCGTCAAAGAGCTTGCCCTGATCGGCTTGCGCGCAATGCAGCTCCCAGCCCAGATCGCCTGTGAAGGACACCCGCAGCGCCAGGCAGCGCACGCCACCGAGCTCGATCCATTTGCTGCGCATAAAGGGGAAATCCGGCGTGGCGAGCGAGGCATTGGTGAGCCGTTGCAGCATATCGCGGGATTTCGGGCCCGCGACGTTGAAGCCGCACATCGCCTCGGTCCGGCTCTCGAACGTGGTCCCCTCGGGCAGCGGTACGGCGTTGAAGAAGCGTTGGTGATAGCGCTCCGCCATGCCCGAGCCGATGATCCAGAACTCCTCCTCGCCGAGCCGCGTCACGGTGAAATCGCCCGCGATGCCGCCACGTGTCCCGATCAGCGGCGTGAGGCAGGACCGCCCGACCGACTGCGGCATCGTGTTGGCGAAGACCGAATTGAGCCAGTCCTCCGCGCCCGGCCCGCTGCAGCGGTACTTGGCGAAGTTGGAGATGTCGATGATGCCCGCGTTCGCGCGCAGCATCCGGCATTCGGTGCCCACCACGTCCCACCACGGCTGACGCGTGAAACCGTGGGTCTCGTCCTGCGCGCCCACGTCCGCGCCATAATAGAGCGGATGCTCCCAGCCGTAGTTGAGCCCGAAGACAGCGCCCATCGCCTTTTGCGTCTCATAGGCGGGGCGGGTGCGTGCCGGGCGCCCGGCGCTGCGCTCCTCGTCGGGGAAGTGGATCTTGAAGCGGTTGGCGTATTGGTCGCCCACCCGCGCCTTGGTGAAGGCCGCATCGGCCCATGCGCCGAAGCGCGCGACATCCCAGGCGAACATGTCATAGCGCGTCTCGCCGGTGACGATCCAGTCGGCGGCCAGAAGCCCCATGCCGCCCGATTGGCGAGAAGCCCGGAATGATGCCGTTGCAGCAGAAATAATTGCGCAGCTCCGGGCACCGGGCCGAAGAGCACGTTGGAATCCGGCGACCAGATCATCGGGCCGTTGATGACCCGCTTGATCCCGGCGTTACCCACCGCTGGCACCCGCGCGATGGCGCGCATCATGTTGTCCTCGATCCGCTCCAGATCATCGGCGAATAGCTCATGGCCGAACTCTTGCGGCGTGCCGTCCTCGGCCCAGAAACGCACGTCCTTTTCGTAGGCACCGACCAGCAGGCCCTTGCCCTCCTGGCGCAGGTAATACTCGCCGTCGCGGTCCGCGACGGACGGCAGGCGCCGGTCGAGGCCTGCGATCTCGGCGATGGTCTCGGTCACGAAATACTGGTGTTCCGTCGGCAGCAGCGGCAGTGTGATGCCGGCCAGCGCGGCCACCTCGCGCCCCCAGAGGCCTGCGGCGTTGACCACCCATCCGGTGTGGATATCGCCCTTTTGCGTGCGCACGATCCACGAGCCGTCGGGCTGCTGTTCGGTGCCCGTGACGGGGCAAAAGCGGATGATCTCAGCGCCGTTCTGGCGCGCGCCCGCGGCATAGGCGTTGGTGACGCCCGAAGGATCGACGTTGCCGCCGTTCTCCTCGTACATGATGCAGCGGATGCCGTCGTAATCGACCAGCGGATGCAGCGCCTCGGCCTCCGCGCGGTCGACCTCGCGAAAGGGCAGCCCGTAGTATTTCGCCTTGGCCGCCTGCAGGCGCAGCTGATGCTCGCGCGCTTCGGTCTGCGCGAGATAGAGCGAGCCGGGCTGGAACACGCCGCAGCTCTGGCCCGTCTCCGCCTCGAGCGCGTTGTAAAGGTCCATGGTGTAGTTCTGGATGCGGGTGATGTTGTTGTTGTCGTGCAGCCCGTGGATGTTGGCCGCCGCGTGCCAGGTGCTGCCCGATGTCAGCTCATAGCGTTCCAGCAGCACCACATCCGTCCAGCCCAGCTTGGTCAGGTGATAGAGGATCGAGCAGCCGATGACGCCGCCTCCGATGATGACGGCTTGGGCATGGGTGCGCATGGGTGTGGGTCCTGACGTTGCGATTGTCTGGCCACCCTGACGCCTCATGCTGCGGGCCGATAGCCCGTTCGCGACACGTACCGTCGCGGTTGTGTAAGCGCCGCTGGCTTTGGCCCTAGTCCTCGCGGACCGAGTTGTGCGCCGACGCGCGCAGGGCCTCGTGATCGGGCTCGAAGGGCATCGCCTGAATGCCACGGGCCAGCGCCTGCTTTGCGAACGCCCGCGCTGCGGTGCGCAGCCCCTCATCGGGATGCTGCAACAGGCCGCCGAGGGTCTGTTGCAGGCGCTGCTGCACCTCCAGCGTGCCGGCACCGTCGCGCGATACCGCGCCGAAGCCGTCACGCAAGCAGATCCACCGGGTCGAGCGGGCGCACGTAGAGGTGTTCGAAAACCTCCTCCGGGGTCGTCTCCGTCTCGTCGGTGTAATTGGACAGGATGCGGCCGATCCGTGTGATGACGTCAATCGCGGTGCCGGGATCGTTCACCCCGGGCGACATCGCCTTGGAGCCGACCTCGCCCATCACGATCAACCCGAACCGCGGATCCTGATCATAGGTGCGCAGATCGCCCAGGATCAGACATTCGGAGACTCTCTCGCACAGGGCGTCCCAATCGAGATCCTCGCCGCGCTGGTGCACCTCGAACACGGGCTCGTTGATGAACACGAAGCTGCCGATGTTGTCGCATGAGATAGAGATCGACCTCATGCTCCTTGGCCGCCGCGTTCAGCGCCTCTGGGTAGATGTGCTGGATGTAGCCGCTTTCCCAAGCCTTGAGCTTGCGTGTCCCCTCCGGCAAATCCTCCACGAAGGCGTTCGCGCCCAGACAGGGCTGCTCCAGACGCTCCTTGAACCGGTCGCGGGTGGTCTGCTCGATCTGGCGGGTGATGTCGATGAGTTGACCGAAGCCCTGCAGATGCAGCACCCAGCGGATCAGGTAGACCACGATGATCACCAGCATGCCGGCGGTCATCCAGAAAAGCACGAAAGCATGGTCGTCGTTATAGATGCCAAGCTCGCGCATGATGATCCCGACGAGCGAATAGACATAGGCGCCGATGAAGACCGCCAGGGTGTTCTGCGTCGCCTGATCCTGCATGATCAGACGGTGGATGCGCGGGGTCCATTGCGTCGATGAGGATTGGTAGACCGACACCATCACGGTGATCGAGAAGATCGTGACCGAGAGCATCGCGGTGGCGATGATGTTGAGCAGGCGGTCGGCGGCACTGCCATCGAGGCTCTGCGCCAGTTCCTCGGAAATGAGCACTTCGACAAGCTGGCTCACGCCGATGGCCAAGAGCGCCAGGATCCCCATCAGGAACACCCGCACCGAGAGCTTTCTGGTATAGTAGCGCGCCTTGCGCAGGAGCGTGCTGGGCAGAGAATCGAAGAGTTGCAGGATGTTTTTCATAAGGTTCACGTAGCATGGAAATGCGCCGGATCGACAGCGATCTGGCGGCCTGTGCAAAATCGACATAAACTGTCGCAAAGGCGCATGCTGTAGGCCCGCAGGCCACCCAATGTGCAGAACAAAACCGGAGCTTGCCCCATGAAAACCACCACCCGCGTCGTCATTATCGGAGGCGGCGTCGTCGGCGCTTCCGTCCTCTATCACCTGACCAAGCTGGGCTGGTCGGACGTGATGCTGCTGGAACGCTCGGAGCTGACCTCCGGCTCCACCTGGCATGCGGCGGGCGGGTTTCACACGCTGAACGGCGATACCAACATGGCGGCCCTGCAGGGCTATACCATCAAGCTCTACAAGGAGCTCGAGGAGATCACCGGCATGTCCTGCGGGCTGCACCACGTGGGCGGCGTTACGCTGGCGGACAACCGCGACCGCTTCGACATGCTGCTGGCGGAGCGCGCCAAGCACCGCTTCATGGGGCTGGAGACGGAGATCGTCGGGCCGGAGGAAATCGCCAAGATCGCCCCGGTGACCAACCTCGATGGCATCATCGGCGGGCTCTATGACCCGCTCGACGGTCACCTCGACCCATCCGGCACGACCCATGCCTATGCCCGCGCGGCCAAGATGGGCGGCGCCACCATCGAGACGCAGTGCATGGTCCGCGAGACCAATCCCGCGCCCCGACGGCACATGGGACGTGGTCACCGACAAGGGCACGATCCACGCCGAGCATGTGGTCAACGCAGGCGGCCTCTGGGCGCGCGAGGTGGGTGCGATGGCGGGCGTCTACCTGCCCCTGCACCCGATGGAGCATCAGTACCTCGTGACCGAGGAGGTCCCGCTCATCCGCGAGATGATGGCGGAGGGCCGCGAGCATCCGCATGTGATGGACCCCGCGGGCGAAAGCTATCTGCGGCAGGAGGGCATGGGCCTGTGCATCGGGTTCTACGAGCAGACCTGCCGCCCCTGGGCCGTTGGACGGCACGCTCATGGGACTTCGGTCAGGAGCTGCTGGCATGACGATTTCGACAAGATCGAGGACAGCATCGCCTTCGCCTACCGCCGCTTCCCGGATCTGGCGCGCGCGGGCGTCAAGAACGTGATCCACGGCCCCTTCACCTTCGCCCCCGACGGCAACCCGCTGGTCGGTCCGGTGCCGGGGCTGCGCAACTACTGGTCGGCCTGCGGCGTCATGGCGGGGTTCAGCCAAGGCGGCGGCGTGGGCCTGACGCTGGCGCAGTGGATGATCGAGGGCGAGCCCGAGCGCGATGTCTTCGCCATGGACGTCGCGCGCTTCGGCAAGTGGATCAGCCCCGGCTACACCCTGCCCAAGGTGATCGAGAACTATCAAAAACGCTTCTCCGTCAGCTATCCGAACGAGGAACTGCCCGCCGCGCGGCCGCATCACACCACACCGATGTACGACATTTTCAGCGGCATGGGCGCCGTCTGGGGCCAGCAATTCGGGCTCGAGGTGGCCAACTACTTCGCACAGGGCGACGAGCCGACCTACGAGACCCCGTCCTTCCGCCGCTCGGACGCTTTCGAGCGCGACGGGCCGCGAGGTGCGTGCCGTGCGCGAGGGCGTCGGCATCAACGAGGTGCAGAACTTCGGCAAATACCTCGTGACAGGCCCCGGCGCGCGCGCCTGGCTCGACCGGATCATGGCGGGACGTGTGCCCGCAGCCGGGGCGGCTCTCGCTCACGCCCGATGCTGTCGCCCAAGGGCCGGCTGATCGGCGATTTCACGATCTCCTGCCTGTGCGGAGGATCGTTCCAGCTGACCGCGTCCTACGGCGCGCAGGACTATCACAGCCGCTGGTTCGCGCAGAACATGGACGAGGGCGTGATCGTCGAGAACATCTCCGACCGGCGCACCGGTTTCCAGATCGCGGGGCCGAAGGCGCGCGAGGTGCTGCAGGCCTGCACCCAAGCGGATG
Organism: uncultured Alphaproteobacteria bacterium; assembly: GCA_963703195.1. Lineage (GTDB taxonomy): Bacteria > Pseudomonadota > Alphaproteobacteria > Rhodobacterales > Rhodobacteraceae > Sulfitobacter. The sequence goes on from OY969797.1 coordinate 1,082,460, forward strand.
TGTCCGCGATGAAGTTCCTCGACGTGGCGCCGATGACGCGTGGGCATGACCAATTGCCTGGTCCAGCGCGTCAGCTACACCGGCGATCTGGGATATGAGATCTATTGCGATCCCATGGCGCAGCGACAGCTCTGGGACACGCTCTGGGCCGCGGGCCAGCCGCATGGCATGACGCCGTTCGGGATGCGCGCGATGATGTCGCTGCGGCTCGACAAGTTCTTCGGCGGCTGGCTGCTCGGAATTCTGACCCGACTACACCGCGGCCGAGACCGGGCTCGACCGCTTCATCAGCTTCAAGAAGAACACCGATTTCATCGGCCGTGAAGCGGCGGAGGCAGAGCGCGCGAAGGACCCGCGCGCAAGCTCGTGGCCTTCGAGGTGGAGGCGGAAGATGCCGATGTGCAGGGCTATGAGCCGATCTGGCTCGACGGCGGTGTGGTGGGCTTCTGCACCTCGGGCGGATATTCGCATTTCGCGGGCAAATCCATCGCGCAGGGTTTCGTGCCGACCGCGCAGGCCAATGACGGGCTCGCGGTGGAGATCGAGATCCTGGGCCAGATGCGCCCTGCCCGGCTGATCACGACGCCGCTCTTTGATGCGGACGGCGCGCGGATGCGGGGCTGAGGTGTCCGCGACGCTCCTTCTCGCCGCAGGCGCGTCCTTGCGCATGGGTGGGCGCGACAAGCTAATGGAGGAGATAGACGGCATGCCGCTGCTGCGCCGCACGGCGCTGCGGGCGCAGGGTGCGGGCTGGCCGCTCTACGTGACGCTGCCGCCCGAGGGTCAGGCGCATCCGCGTGCCGCAGCACTCGAGGGGCTGCCGGTGGTTCGCGTGCCGGTGGCGGACGCGCCCGAGGGGATGAACGCGAGCCTGCGCGCGGGGCTCGCGGCACTCCCAGCCGATACGCAAGCGGTGATGGTGGTGCTGGCAGACATGCCTGATTTGACGGTCGACGACTTCAAGACCGTCGCTGAAGCCGTTGATCTGGAATCACATTTCAGGATCTGGCGCGCGGTCACCGAAAGCGGTCAGCCGGGTCATCCGATCGTGTTTCACGCAGATCTCATTCCCGCGCTCATGACGCTTCGGGGTGATGTCGGCGGCAACGCTGTGGTTGCCGCCCACACCCCGGTCACGTGGCACGTCCCCCTTACCGGCAACCACGCCCGAACCGATCTGGACACGCCGCAGGCCTGGGCCCGATGGCGCGCCCGCGACGGCGCTACCTGAGCAGCACCGCCGCCTCATGCGCCTTGATGCTGCGCCGCGCGGCACTGTAGTTCTCGATGCCCGCGCGGGTGGCCAGCTCCGGGAAAAGCGTCAGAAGCTCCATCCGCTGAGCATTGCCCACACCCGCCAGCGACTGCAGCCCCGGCTGGAAGCTCTCGCTCCAGGTGCCGTCCGACAGGATCACCTCATGCTGGTCGAACATCAGGTGGATGTAGCTGACCTCCACCGGATCGAGCAGCGTCACACCGGGCAGGCCCGTCAGGTGCTTCGCCGCGACCAGCACCTCGCGCTCCTCGAAATAGAGCGCTGTCTTGTCGTTGGCGACCAGCATCCGGTGGTTGGGCGACACCCGCATGTCCCGCTCCGGCAGGCCGTTGCCAAGCGCGCCCTGCGCGATCTGCACCGGCGCCATATGCGGCGCCGCCTGCAACTCCGCCACCGACAGATCGCGCCGCCCGATCCAGCGGATCACCTGCAGGCCGTTGTCGCGGGTGATCACCCGGTCGCCCACCTCGAGCGTCTCGACCGCGACCTCACCGCGCGGGGTCGCGATGCGGGTGCCCGGCGTGAAACAGGGCACGACCTTCTCGATGTTGCTGTAGACGATGGTGCCCGCCTCCGCGCCTTCGGCGTCGAAATAGCGGATCGTACCGTTCTCGGGGTTCTCCGGGCTCGGCTCGACCGTGACGCTGCCGCCTTCCGGCACCGAACCGCCGAGGTTGATGCGGTCGAAATCACCGCTGCCCCCCTCGCCGCCGTCGATCACATCGCCGGGCGTCACGTTGTAGAAGATGTCGCGGCCGCCGCCGCCGATCATCGTGTCCGCGCCGGGCCCGCCGTCGAAAATGCCGTGGCCGCTGCCGCCTTTCAGCAGATCGTCACCTGCGCCGCCGAAGAAATCATCGAGACCGGCACCGCCCAAGAGCGTGTCTTCGCCGTCGCCGCCAAAGAGCTTGTCGCGCCCGTCACCGGCATCGAGCAGATCATTGCCCCCGCGTCCGTCGAGCGTATCATTGCCACCGGCGGTCGAGATCACATCATCCTCTTCCGTGCCGGGAAGGCTGTCGGCGCCGTTGGTCCCCAATAAATCGGCCATGCGTATCCCCCTTCGTTCAATAGCTGCGATCCCTCAAAACGGCGGGATCTAGGTGTATTCTAGCTGAAAACCGGGTTCGGACAAAGCAATTCCTTAATTTTTCCTTAATTTTCAGATCTTTATAAACATTACCCCTCCAATGCGGTGAATTGACGTTTTCCGCGAAACAATCAGCCCAAAAGATGAAAAGCGGAGCCGCAGGGGGCTCCGCTCTCACTCATCCGGGGTCACTAGGCCCGGATGATGCTGCATGGTCTTACCCCCTCAGGTGCCCGACCGGTCAGGTCTGCCAGAGAGGGTTTCGCGGGCGGGCTCAGCTCTTAAGCGTGATCAGGCGGGCCTCGTGCTTTTTCAGCGACTTGCGCGCGGAGGCATAGCCTTCGATCCCGGCGCGCGTGGCAAGCTCCGGGAAAAGCTCCAGAATTTCATCGCGCGACGCATCGCCCACACCGGCCAGCGACATATCGCCCGGCTGGAAGCTCTCGCTCCAGGTGCCGTCCGACAGGATGACCTCATGCTGGTCGAACATGATGTGGATGTAGCTGGTGTGCGAGACTTCGACGCTGTCGATCCCCTCCATATCGGTGAGGTGTTTGGCTGCCACCAGCACCTCGCGCTCTTCGAAATAGAGGGCTGTCCTGTCGTTGGCGACCAGCAGGCGGTGCTGTGGCGATACCAGCATGTCCCGCTCGGGCAGGCCGTTGCCCAACGCACCCTGCCGGATCAGAACCGGGCGCAGGTGCTCTTTTGCAGCCAGTTCCTCGCCCGGCATCTCGCGGCGTCCTATCCAGCGGATCGCCTGCATACCGTTGTCGCGGGTGATGATCCGGTCACCGACCGCCAGCTCCTCCACCTTGCGCTCGCCCTGGGGCGTCGCGATCAGCGTGCCGGGCGTGAAACACGGCACGACACGCTCGATGTTGGTGAAGACCAGTTGGCCCGCGTCACTGCCGTCGGCGTTGATGTAATCGACGACGCCGTTCTCGGGGTTGGTGGGGTCGAAGGTGACCTCGAGCCGCCCGCCCTCCGGTGCGGAGCCTGCCAGCTCCAGCGTGTCGAAATCATCGCCGCCTTCGGAGCCATCCACCACATCGCCTGCGTTCACGTCGCGGAACACATCGCGGTCATTGCCGCCCGTCATGGTGTCATTGCCCGCACCGCCCAGCAGTACGTCGTCGCCCGAGCCACCGAGCAGCGCATCATCGCCGGTTCCGCCCTGCAGCGTGTCCGCGCCGAGCGCGCCCTGCAGCGTGTCATCGCCCGCATCGCCGCTCAGCAGGTCATCATCCGCGCCGCCATCGAGCAGATCGTCGCCCGCACCGCCCTGCAGCGTGTCGTCCCCGCGATTGCCGCGCAGGGTGTCGCCGCCGATCCCGCCGTCCAGCAGATCATCGTCCTGCCCACCCGACAGGCTGTCATCGCCCTGCCCCCCGAGCAGCGTATCGGCGCCGGTGCCGCCTTGCAGCAAATCATCGTCAATGCCGCCGTCGAGGAAATCATCGCCGGAGCCGCCGCGCAAGGTATCGTCGTCGTCACCGCCGAAGATCACATCATCGCCGCCCCCGCCGTTGACGAGGTCGTCGCCATTGTCTGGCGCGAGGTCCGGGCCGAGCGGGTTGGATCCGTCATCCTCGATTTCGAAGGCATCGAGGCCAAGGGCGGGATCATTGTTGGCATAGATTGTGTCATTGCCTGCACCGCCCTGAAGCGTATCGCTGCCCTCGCCGCCCACGATTCGGTCATCGCCGCTGCCGCCATCCACGATGTCGTCGTCGATGCCTGCGTCGATCACATCTGCGCCATCACCGCCCGTGACGGTGTCGCGGTCATCGCCGGTGCGGATGGTGTCATTGCCCGCGCCGCCATCGACGCGGTCGCGGTCGTCTTCGGGGTCGCCATCGGCGGGGAACACGCCGGGATAGCCGATATCGGGCAGCGGTGCCGTGCCGCCGCTGTCGATCACGTCGTCGCCCAAGCCGCCGTCGATGCTGTCATTGCCGTCACCGCCCGCGACCTCGTCATCGCCGGCACCCGCCAGAACCGTGTCGTCGCCGGCGCCTGCCTCAATGATGTCGTCCTGCGGGCCCTCGCCCGGTAGGAAAGCGTCGCCGTTGTCCACCAGATCGCCCTCGGGGTCGCCGGTGAAGCCCGGATCGATGAAGTCGTCGCCATCGGTGCCTGTCACGATCCCGTCGCGCACGGTCACGCTGACCGTGCCCGGCGCCTCGCCGCCATTGCCATCCGACAGGGTGTAGCTGATCTCTGTCGGGCCGTTGAAGCCGGGCGCGGGGGTGAATGTGAGTGTCCCGTCTGCGTTGATTGCCACAGCACCTTCGGGGCTGCTGGCGGCACTGACGCTGAGCGGATCGCCGTCGGGATCGCTGTCATTGCCGAGCACGTCGATCACCACGGGGGCGTCCTGATCGGTCACGGCCTGATCACCTGTGGCCACGGGTGGCTGATTGCCCTCCACCGGCGTCACCGTCACAACAGCCTCGCCCGTATCGCTTAGGCCCGTGGGGTCGGTCACGGTATAGGTGAGCGTCGCTGTCCCGGTGAAGCCATCGGCGGGGGTGAAGGTCACGGTGCCGTCGCCATTGTCGACCACGCTGCCCTCGATCACGGGCACGGAAACGGCGCTGATCGTCAGCGCCTCCACCGCGGTGTCGGGATCGGTGTCGTTGCTGCGCAGATCGACGATCACGGCGGTATTTTCTGCCGTGATCGCGCTGTCATCGACCGCCACGGGGCCGAGCGGGTCCGCGGGGCGCCCGAGGATGGTCTCGATCTCGGTGAAGCTCATGGTGCCGGTCACAACGCCGTCCTCATCGAGGAATTCGATGGTGCCGGAGGTGGAATCGCCATCCGCATCCCGCGTCTCCCCCACGATCCGGAACGGGCCGGTGTCCGTCAGATCGAGGGTGTCGCGGTCATCGCCACCGGCGCCGCCATCGACGGCATCGCCAGCGGTGCCGCCCATGAAGGTATCCGCACCGTCGCCCCCCGACAGGCTGTCCGCGCCGGCGCCGCCGCTGATCGTGTCATCACCGGCCTCGCCGAAGATCGTATCGTCGCCTTCGTCGCCCGAGAGCATGTCATCGCCTGCGGGCCCGGCCACGCCACCGGCGGTGAAGAAGACATCCGTGATGTTCATGCCCGTGCCGCCGGGGCCGGTCTGCTCATGCACGATCTCGATCCGCGCGACGGGGCCCGCGATGTCCACCTCCAGCGAATAGAAGGGATCGAAGGCATCGGCGTAATCCCCGTCACCCGTGGCGCTGTTGCCGGTCACGGTGAGGCCCGCACCGCCAAGCAGCATCACCGGCAGCGGCTCACCCGCCGCATCGAAGGCGAGGACCGTGACGGTGCTGTCGCCGTCGATGTCATTGATGTTGAAGTCGACGCTGCTCACCGGTGCGGCAAAATCCAGCGCGTAGCGGATCGATTGGGCGTTGCCGCCGGTCTCGGAGCCGAGCGAGCTGGTGGTGCTGACCCTCTCCGCCCCGCCGTCGATGCCCTCGGTGCGCTGGACCTCGCCGGAGAAGACGGTGGCGGTCTTGGGCGTGGCGGACAGGGTGGTGAAGGTGACCTCGACCGTGCCGGTGTCTTGAGTGAAGCTGGTGACGGGCGCGCCGTCGGCCAAGCCCGCATCGCTCCAGTTGAAGCTTTCGCGCGTGGGCTCGACGCGGTCGGGCGCGCTCGCCTCTGCCAGCGTGCGGTCGCCGTAGATGAGATCATCGCCCGCGCCGCCCGCGACCACATCATCGCCCGCACCTGCATAGATATCGTCATCGCCCGCAAGCGCCGTCACCGTATCGTCACCGCCGAGCGCATCGATGATGTCATCATCCGGCGCCTCGCCCGCGATCAGCGCATCGCCCGCATCGACCCGGTCCCCCTGCGGATCGCCGGTATAGGCGAGGTCGACCGTATTGCCGGTCTCATCGCCCGACACGATGCCGTCGCCCGTCGGGTCCGCCCCTTCGTCGCTGTCGTCCGCCACCAAAGGCTGCATGTCGTCGAAGACCAGGTTGTCGATGGCACCCGATCCCTTGAGGGTCACTTCCATCCGCGCGGTGTCCGGCACCGCCAATTCGACCACGCGCTGGCCATTGTCGCCCGTGGCAGGCACGAACTGCTCGCTCAGCAGGTTGCCCTCCGCATCGAGGAAGCGCAGGCGCGCCGTCTCCTCGATATCGAGGAATGTCAGCGACTTGACCGTGACCCCGGCCGCAAAATCAAAGGCGAACGTGCCGCCCGAGGCGTTGTCGTCAGGGTCCGCCGCATCGCCGTCTTCGGAGATTACGAGGACCTTGCCGAGGTTGTCCGTGGCCAGATCGGCATCACCGCCCGTCGGCGCGGCAGTGTCGAAGATCATCGCCTTGTCCACCCCGCGGCCGACCGCAACGGCGGAGATCTTGACGCCGAGGCTGCCGAACTGGTCGGTCACGGTGTCGCCTGTGGACAGGGCGTTGAAGTCGATGGTTCTGATCATGGCAGGAGCTCCTAAGCAGCGGTCAGCGCGGCGCGCGAGACGCCCGGATGAGTAGTGTTTGTGCGAGGTGTGGGGTGTGAATTACGTTGAACGGCGGAAACCCGGATCACGGTGCCCCTTCGCGGGACGGGGCAGCGGGAGGTGTTTCTTCATCGTGGTCTCCGTTCAATGGTCTCTGCCTTGCGAGGCATCTTTTCGATCCGGCAGGCGCGCGAGGCTTCAATCTGCCGCCGCGCGAAGAGATAGGGCATTACATCGCAGTAGCTGCACGGCATCACCGATGCCCCGCAGCCAGTGCAGCGCGCGCAAACATGCGGCGCTGCAACTCTCCCGCACCCTCTTGCGGAAGATGCAGATCCTGTGCGGCCGCCCCTGAACCTCGTCGTCACAGCCCCCCAGTTGGGCTGGCGTCTGGATAGCCGCTGACAGGGAGCGGACAAAGGGAAAAATGTTTGAAAAATGTCCGGAAGGAGGTAACATTTATTAACGAAAGTTAACGCAAACAGCCCTTAGGCTGGCACATCAAGCCATTGTTTCTAATTCATGATTAGTTAACACCCCGCAAATGGGGGCTATGGCGTTGGAACGGCGCGATTTTGGGCTCTACCGTCGCCCAGCATGCACGCCGGATTGTCGCCATTTTGGAAACAATCGCTAACGATTTTAATCGCTTTCCGAGCCCGGTGAAGCCACCTGCAAGACGCCCAAGCGTTCGCAATCTGGCATCAATTTCGCCACAATCGCAGCACTGGTGCACCGACGCCTCTCCGGCTGCGATGAAACTTCAAATCGATCTGATGAAAATTCGCCGGATCGCCCTGCCGCCGGTCACTTCGCGACGCCGAAAGGCAGCACTTCGCGCTGTCCGCTTGCCGCAAACCTGACTGTCATGATCGACGGAAGACCTGATCGGTTCAGGCTGGTACCCAAGGCCGGACTCGAACCGGCACGCCTCGCGGCGGGGGATTTTAAATCCCCTGCGTCTACCATTCCGCCACTTGGGCACGCGCCTGATCTAGCCTGCGCTCCGGCGCTGGGCAAGCCAAAACCGCCGCAGCGCGCGCCCTCTCTTGACCTGCCGGGCCTGACGTGATGTGGAGGCGCAACCCACCCCGGAGCCGAACGATGATCCAACGCCTCTACGACTGGACGCTCAGTCTCGCTGAGCACCGCCATGCCCTGTGGGTGCTCGCTTTCGTGTCTTTCCTCGAAAGCTCCGTCTTTCCGATCCCGCCGGACATCATCATGATCCCGATGATCCTTGCGCGCCCGTCCAAGGCATTCGTGATCGCCGGGATCGCGCTGGTGGCCTCCGTGCTGGGGGGGATTGCGGGCTACGCCATCGGCGCGCTGGCCTATGAGACACTGGGCGAGCCGATCCTGCGCGCGCTCGGCAAGGCCGATTCCATGGCCGAATTCTCCACCCGCTTCAATGATCTGGGCTTCTGGGCCGTGCTTGCCGCGGGGGTCACGCCCTTCCCCTACAAGGTGATCACCATCATGTCGGGCTGGACGGCGATGCCGCTGGGCGTGTTCATCGCGACCTCAATCCTCGCGCGCGGCCTGCGCTTTTTCCTCGTGGCGCTGCTGCTGTGGAAATTCGGCGCACCGGTGCGCGATTTCATTGAAAAGCGCCTGCCGCTCATGTTTACAATGGCGCTCGTTTTGGTCATTGGCGGATTTGCGGCGATACGATGGATGTGATGCGTCTCGTTTTGTTGGCCACGCTGGGGTCGGTCGCGGTGCTCGGCGGGGCGTACGCGTTCCAGCATCTGGGCGGCATGGCGCCCTGCAAGCTGTGCCTGTGGCAACGCTGGCCCCACGGCACCGCCATCCTCATCGGGGTTGCGATCCTGATGACCGGCGAAGCGAAGCTCGCCTGGGCCGCGGCTGTCGCGAGCCTGAGTACCGCCGTCATCGGTGCCTATCACGTGGGCGTCGAGCAGGGCTGGTGGGAAGGTCCCGCGACCTGCTCGGCCAGCGGCGTCTCGGGGCTGAGCGCGCAGCAACTGCTTGACCAGATCCTCGCCGCGCCGCTGGTGCGCTGCGATGAGATCGCCTGGCAGTTGGCGGGGATCAGCATGGCGGGATGGAACGCGATCGTGTCCCTCATGCTCGTGGCGCTCTGGGTGACGGCGGCGCGCCGGGCCTAGCCTGCCTTCTGCGTGCTCAGAAGCAGGCTCGTCTCCGAGCTTACCACTCCGTCGAGCCGGCGGATCCGGTCGAGCACCTCGTCGAACTCCGGCAGGGTCGCGGTGCCGATCTCCACGATCAGGTCCCAGCGGCCATTGGTGGAATGGACCGCGCGCAGCTGCGCCATCGCGGCAAGCTGGCGCTTGATCCGCGTAGCGCCGCGGCCCTCGATCCCGATCATCATCAGCCCGCGCACCGGGTCGCGCGCCACATCCGCACGCGTGATCACCGAAAAGCCCACGATCTCGCCGCGCTGCTGCAACCGTGCCAGACGCGCGCGCAACGTGGTCCGCGATACCCCGAGCCCTGCTGCCAGATCCGATAGCGACGCCCGCGCGTCATGACGCAGCGCGGCGATCAGCGCATTGTCCATTTCGTCCATCTCGCTCTCCAATTCGGTCAGTTTATGCCCGATCCGGTCAATCATGCTGCTATTCGCTTTCCGGATCAACCGTTATACCCGCCGCAACACAGGAAAGGATATCCCCATGACCCCTCAGAACTGCATCCTTCAGGGCGCGCCTCTCGATTGCGGCAAGATCCGCCGCGGCTGCGTGATGGGCCCGGACGCCTACCGCACCGCGGGGCTGGCGGAGGCGCTGCGCAGCCTTGGCCACAGCGTCACGGACGTGGGCAATATCGCGCCCGGCCCGTTCACCGACACGCCACACCCCAAGCTGCACCGCCTCTCCGAGACCATCGCCTGGACCCATGCGCTGGCCGATGCGACGGAGGCCGCTTTCGCGCGGGGGCTCCCCATCACCATGGGCGGCGATCACGCGCTCGCGGCCGGCACCGTGCTGGGTGCGATGCGCCACGCGGCGACGGTGGACCGCCCGCTCTTCGTGCTCTGGCTCGATGCGCACAGCGATTTCCACACGCTCGAGAGCACCGACAGCGGCAATCTGCACGGCACGCCGCTGGGCTACCTGACGGGACGCGGTGAGTTTCCTGGCTGGCCTGCCCTGCCCGCGCCTCTGCCCTTCGGCCAGATCGCGATGATCGGTCTGCGTTCAGTCGATCCGGAGGAGCGCGTCGCGCTGCAACAGACCGACATCACCCGCGTGGACATGCGCGAGATCGACGAAACCGGCATCGCGCGCCCGCTCGGTGCGTTCTTGGAGCGCGTGGAGGCCGCGAATGGCCTGCTGCATGTCTCGCTCGACGTTGATTTCCTCGACCCTGCCGCGGCCCCTGCGGTCGGCACCACCGTGCCCGGCGGCGCCACCGTGCGCGAGGGGCATCTGGTGATGGAGATGCTCAACGACAGCGGGCTGATGAGCTCGCTCGATCTAGTCGAGCTCAACCCATTCATGGACGAGCGTGGGCGCACCGCGACGCTGATGGTCGATCTCGCCGCCTCCGCGCTGGGGCGCAACGTCTTTGACCGCCCGACCCGCGGCTTTTGAATTGGAGCAGACCATGACCAACCCATCCGCCCGCGCGCTTGTCCCCTTCGTCAGCGTCGATCACATGATGCAGCTCATCCACCACATCGGCCTCGCCCCCATGATGCAGGGGCTGGCCGAGCGGATCGAGGCGGACTTTCGCCGCTGGCCGCTTTTTGACAAGACGCCGCGCGTGGCCTCGCATTCAGAGTTGGGTGTGATCGAACTGATGCCGACGTCAGACGGCGACGTCTACGGCTTCAAATACGTAAACGGCCACCCCGGCAACACGAAGGACGGCCTGCAAACCGTTACGGCCTTTGGGCTTTTGTCCGATGTGGCCAATGGCTACCCGGTGCTCCTGTCGGAAATGACGATCCTGACCGCGCTGCGTACGGCGGCGACATCCGCGCTGGTCGCGCGGGTATTGGCGCCCCGGGGGTCGCGCGTCATGGCGATGATCGGCAACGGCGCGCAATCGGAATTCCAGAGCATCGCGATGCAGGCCATCGCGGGCATCGAGGAGGTGCGCCTTTATGACGTCGATCCCGCCGCCACCGCCAAATGCGCGGCCAACCTCGCGGGGTCCGGCCTGCGCGTGGTGCCCTGCAGCAGCGCGGAGGAGGCGATGGAGGGCGCGCAGATCATCACGACCTGCACTGCGGACAAGCAATATGCGACGATCCTCACGGACAACATGGTCGGCACCGGCGTGCACATCAACGCCATCGGCGGCGATTGCCCCGGCAAGACGGAGCTTGCCCCGGCCATCCTGCACCGCGCCGACATCTTCGTGGAGTATCCCGAGCAGACCCGGATCGAGGGTGAGATCCAGCAACTGGGCCCCGAGCATCCGGTGACCGAGTTCTGGGAAGTGCTCCGCGGCACCGCACCGGGGCGCCGCGACGCGGGCCAGATCACGCTCTTCGACAGTGTGGGCTTCGCGATCGAGGATTTTTCGGCGCTGTGCTACGTGCGCGACGCGATCAAGGGCACGCCCTTTTTTGCTCCGCTCGACATGCTGGCCGATCCAGACGATCCGCGCGATCTCTTCGGTATGGTGGCGCGCGCAGCACCCTAGCGCGCGATCACTTGCGTCGCGTCATCGCGCGCAATCACTTGCGTCGCGTCATAGGCATAGACCCACTCGAGCTTGCGCGCGAGCGGGCGGGCGCCGAGCGCCAGCACCGCCTGCGCGCCCCATGCCAGCGGCTTGCCCAGATGGAAGCGCCAGGCGTTGCCACTGGCCAGCGCCACGATCCGCACGGCGCGCGATCGGCGCGCGTCCTGATAGACCGCCAAGCCGCGCTGCATGTCATCCGCCGCCGCCAGCGCACCCGCTAGCACCCATGCATCCTCCAGCGCCATGCACGCGCCCTGTGCCATGAAGGGCAGTGTCGGATGCGCCGCATCGCCCAGCAGGACGACATTGCCGTTGTACCAGCGCTGCGCGACGGGACGGGCATGCAGCGCCCAGGTGTGCGCCCGCGGCGCCGCGGCGATGATCTCCCCGACAAGGCCGCCGAACTGCGCGAAACGCTGCCGCATCTCACCCGGATCCCCCTCCAGCGACCAGCGTTCTTCGGTCCAGCCGGTCCGCTCTTCTATCGCCACGAGGTTCATCACGGTGCCGCCGCGAAGCGGGTAGCTGACCACATGGGCGCCCCGCCCCATCGACAGGGTAGCAATGCTGTCACCGCCGCGCCCGGCCCAGGGCACCACCGCGCGCCAGGCGACCTGACCGGTGAACTGCGGCTGCACCGGGCCATCGACGTGATCGCGCGCCGCTGACCGCGCGCCGTCCGCAGCCACGACCAGATCCGCCGTGATGGCGCGCGGGTCGACGCTTTGGCCCAACTCGAACACGACGCCCGCACCGCGCGCGGCCCCGGTGAGCAGGCCCAGAAGGTCGGCGCGGTGGACGTACCACGTCGCACCCGCAGCCGGAGACGGCACGCGGGCCACGAACCGGCCCGCCGCGCCATCACGGAACTCGGTCCCGTGCGAGACGGTCGCGCAGGGGGGCGGCGCATCGCCCACCACGCCGAGCGCGCGCAGCACTCGGCGGCCATTCGCACTGATCTGCAGCCCCGCGCCGACTTCGGTGATCTGTGCGGCCTGCTCATACAGCGTGACGGCAGCACCGCGCCGGGCCAGCGCGCAAGCCGCGGCCATGCCGCCGATGCCTCCGCCGATCACGGCGACTGTCAAACCTTCGATATCCATATCATCCCTATGCCAACAAAAAGCGCCGGGACCAAGACCCGGCGCTTTTTGAATTCATGGACTTAGCGCGGCACTCCGCCACAGGCGCGAGCGACGCCCGACGCCGCAGCGCGGCTCATTCGTCGCGGTGCACCTTCTCGCGCCGCTCGTGACGCTCCTGCGCCTCGAGGCTCATGGTCGCGATCGGGCGCGCATCCAGCCGCTTGAGCGAGATCGGCTCGCCCGTGACCGAGCAGTAGCCGAATTCGCCCTCGTCGATGCGGCGCAGGGCGGCGTCGATCTTGCCCACCAGCTTGCGCGCACGATCGCGGGTGCGCAGCTCAAGCGCGCGGTCCGTCTCCTCGGAGGCGCGGTCGTTCACATCCGGAATGTTGCGTGTCCCGTCCTTCATCGTCTCGATCGTGTCCCGGCTGCCTGCCAGCAGCTCGGCCTTCCAGTCGAGCAACTTGCGCCGGAAATACTCGACCTGACGTGGATTCATGAACGGTTCGTCTTCGGCCGGACTGTAGTTGTCCGGCAAAAAGGTTTCCTGCTTCACCTTGTCAGTCCCCTTGACGGCTTTCGACATTGTCACGTGGAATACTCCCTCACGACGTCTCCCATGGCGCGGTCTCTATAGGACGCTTGTGCGATTGTCACTACCGAATGATGCGCTATGGTGCAGCGCTGACGGCATGGTTAGAATGCCAACAAAACCAAGATGAAGGGTGATGCACAGATGAAGTTTCAGGGCACGGCGGATTATGTCGCAACGGATGATCTCAAGATTGCGGTGAACGCTGCCGTCACGCTGGAACGCCCCCTTTTGGTCAAGGGAGAACCCGGCACCGGCAAGACCGAACTGGCGCGCCAGGTCTCCTCCGCGCTCGGGCTGCGGATGATCGAATGGAACATCAAATCCACCACCCGCGCGCAGCAGGGCCTCTATGAATACGACGCGGTGAGCCGGTTGCGCGACAGCCAGCTGGGCGAGGAGAAAGTGCACGACGTCTCCAACTACATCCGCAAGGGCAAGCTGTGGGAGGCCTTCGAGGCCGAGGAGAAGGTCGTCCTGCTGATCGACGAGATCGACAAGGCGGATATCGAGTTCCCGAACGACCTTCTGCAAGAGCTTGATAAGATGGAGTTCTTCGTCTACGAGACGGGCGAGACGATCAAGGCGAAGGTCCGCCCGATCGTGATCATCACCTCCAACAACGAAAAGGAGCTGCCCGACGCCTTCCTGCGCCGCTGCTTCTTTCACTATATCCAGTTTCCGGACATGGACACGCTCAAGCAGATCGTCGAGGTGCACCATCCGGGCATCAAGGCCGAACTGCTCACCACCGCCCTCACCCAGTTCTATGAGATCCGCGACCAGCAGGGGCTGAAGAAGAAGCCCTCCACCTCGGAGGTCATCGACTGGCTCAAGCTGTTGCTGGCCGAGGATCTGGAGGCCGAAGACCTCAAGAAGAGCGGGTCCTCCGCCCTGCCGAAGCTGCACGGCGCGCTCCTGAAGAATGAGCAGGACGTGCATCTGTTCGAGCGGCTTGCATTCATGGCGCGCGGCGGGCGGTAGCGCGTGCGCCGTGCGCGGCTGGCGGTCTATCTCATCGTCATCGCGCCGCTGCACCAGCTGCTTTTGATCGCGGTCGCCCTGCCGGTGATCCATCTGCAACCTGAGAGCCTCGCGGCCCTGCTCATGGCGGTCGTGCCGCTCTTTGCGGCCGCGCTTTGGTGCGTGCTGCCCATCGCGCGCCGCTTGCTCGGTCCCGGCCGCAGCTATTCTTTCGCGGCCCGCTGGTCCGCGGTCGCCTGCGGCCCGGTGGTTCTGCTGCTGATGTTCGCAGGCACCGGCACCGGCATGCTCGGCGTTCGCAACTCCTTCGTGCTGGGCGCGCTCACGCTCATCGCCTGCCACTGGCTGCTTTTCCGGCATACCTGACGCGGCTTCCCCGGGCCGATGAACTGTGGTTTTTTCGTGTCACAACCATAGGTTCGCCGCAGTCGTTCAAATTTGCCCTGATTTTGCCTTAATTGCTCCCTACCGAGGTCGGGTTGAGACGCGAAAAGATCTCCAATTGAAGCTCTTAAGGGCAGGCAGGCAGAGTCATGAGTATCCCGAACGCACCATCCGTGCGCGTGCAATTTGTACGCTTTTCAACACCTTCCACACCATCGCACGGATCGGAGGCTGACACGTGAAGTCACGCATCGCCCTCGTTCTCGCCATGGCGCTCAACGCCTGTACGCCCACCAGCGGCGGGGATGTGACACGCACCATGACCATCTCGGACAGCTCGCTGCCGCCGGTCAAGCTCTTCAGCTCCGGGCGCCCCGCGGCGCCGGTGCGGGCCAACAACGATCTTGCGATCGATTTCATCGAGCTGTCCTTCCAGCTCGAGAGCGGGCGCGAATTGCCGGTCTTCACCCGGTTCGAGGGGCCGATCACGGTCCGCGTCACCGGCGATCAGCCCGCATCGCTGCAGCATGACCTGCGCCGGCTGATCGACCGTCTGCGCCGAGAGGCGGGCATCGACATCACCCAGACCTCCGGGCCGACCGCCAACATCACCATCAACGCGGTGTCACGCCGCGAGATCCGCAAACACCTGCCGCAGGCGGCCTGCTTCGTGGCACCGAACGTGAGCAACCTCGATGAATACGCGCCGGGCGCGCAAGACGCGGCAGGCCAACTGGTCGCAGCTGCGCGCGCGCGAGCGGCTGGCGATCTTCCTGCCCAATGACGTGAGCCCGCAGGAAACACGCGACTGCCTGCACGAAGAGCTGGCACAGGCGATTGGCCCGCTCAACGATCTCTACCGGCTGCCCGATTCCGTCTTCAACGACGACAATGTGCATACCGTGCTGACCGGCTTCGACATGCTGATGCTGCGGGCCTATTATTCGCCCAAGCTGCACAACGGCATGACCCGTGGCCAGGTCGCGGCCACCCTGGCCCATATCCTGCGCGAGATTAACCCGCGCGGCGAGACGGCGTCGGCCGCTTTCGCCACGCGCACGCCGCTGGAATGGAAGCGCGCGATCGAGATGGCCCTCGGGCCCGCTGCCTCCCGCACCGAACGCGTCGCGGGCGCCTCCGAAGCACTGCGCATCGCGCACGCCATCGGCTGGCAGGACCAGCGGCTCGCCTTCGCCCATTACGCGATGGGGCGTGTGCTGCAACGCGACAACCCCGCCCAGGCGCAGCAGCATTATGCCGCAGCCAAGCGGATCTACCGCGTCACCCCCGGCACGGATCTGCACCAGGCCTATGTGGCGACCCAGCTTTCGGCCTTCGCAATCAGTGAGGGCGCGGGCGCCGAGGCCCTGCAACTCATTGCGCCGCATATCGAAACCGCGAGGATCAACGAGAACGCCGCACTGCTGTCCACGCTCCTGCTGCTGCGCGCCGAGGCGCTCGATCTGGAGAACCGCCCGGCGGAAGCACAGGCCGTGCGGCTGGACAGTCTGGGATGGGCGCGGTACGGATTTGGCTCTGACTGGGCTGTGCGGGCCAAGCTGCGCGAGATTGCATCGCTGAACCCGCTCAAAGGATAGCCCGGCACAAGGACAAGGGCTGAGGCATGATTGTAATCGGGTTGGCGTTACTGGGGATGGTCGTCGGTGGGCTCACGGCGCGCCGCAGACAAGGCAACCGCAAGGACATCGCGCAATACGCCGCGGGATACGGCATGGCCTTCCTCATTCTGGGCATGTTCCTCACGGTCCTGATCGACAGGTTCACGAGCTGATGTTCCTGCCCTTCTTCGAGCAGCTGCGCGCCCATAAGGTTCCCGTTTCCATGCGGGAATTCCTTGCGTTTCTGGACGGGGTGACGGCGGGCCTTGCGACCTATGACGTCGAGGCGTTCTACTATCTCGCGCGCATGAGCATGGTGAAGGACGAGCGCAACATCGACAAATTCGATCAGGCCTTCGCCGCCACATTCTCGGGGCTGGAGGCGATCAGCCTCGATCAGGTGCTCGAGGCCGTGGACATCCCCGCCGATTGGCTGCGCAAGATGTCGGAAAAGCATCTCAGTGACGCGGAGAAGGCCGAAATCGAAGCCATGGGCGGTTTCGAGAAGCTGATGGAGACGCTGAAGGAGCGCCTCAAGGAGCAAGAGGGGCGCCACGAGGGCGGCAACAAATGGGTCGGCACTGGCGGCACCTCCCCCTTCGGTGCCTATGGCTACAACCCCGAGGGCGTGCGCATCGGCCAGAAGGAATCGCGCCACCAGAAGGCGGTGAAGGTCTGGGACAAGCGCGAATTCCGCAATCTCGACGATTCCGTTGAACTTGGCACGCGCAACATCAAGGTGGCGCTCAAGCGGCTGCGCCGTTGGGCGCGCGACGGCGCCAACGAAGAGCTGGATCTCAACGGCACCATCCGCTCCACCGCCGAGCAGGGCTATCTCGACGTCAAGACCCGTCCGGAGCGGCGCAATGCCGTGAAAGTGCTGCTGTTCCTAGACGTCGGCGGCTCGATGGATCCGCATGTGAAGGTGGTGGAGGAGCTCTTTTCCGCCGCGCGCTCCGAGTTCAAGCACATGGAATACTTCTACTTTCACAACTGCCTTTACGAAGGCGTGTGGCGCGACAACCGCCGCCGCTGGGACGCCCAGACACCCACCCATGAGGTCCTGCGCACCTATGGCCCCGACTACCGCTGCATCTTCGTGGGTGACGCGAGCATGAGCCCCTATGAGATCGCCTATCCCGGCGGCGCGAATGAGCACTGGAACCCGGAGGCGGGTTCGGTCTGGCTCACCCGCGCGCGCGAGCAGTGGAAGTCCAACCTCTGGATCAACCCGATCCCGGAGAAATACTGGTCCTACACCCAGTCGATCACGATGATCCAGGAGATCTTCGGCAGCGACGCCATGGTGCCGATGACCCTCGAAGGATTGTCGCGCGGCATGAAGACACTGACCCGCTAGACGGCACGCCGCGGCGGTCCTAATCTCGGGCCATGTCAGACGCGCCGCATTTCGATATCGACCCCGCCGCATTCGCAGCCGATCCCTACCCCGCGCTGGCGCAGATGCGGGCACGCGCGCCCATCGCCTATGTGCCACAGCTCGATGCGACGCTGCTGACGCGCCGCGATGACATCCACCGCGAGGAAAAGCGCATCCACGTCTTCTCCTCCGAGCAGCCGCACGGGCTGATGACGCAACTCATGGGGCAGAACCTGATGCGCCGCGACGGCGAAAGCCATATGGCCGAACGCCGCGCGCTCTTTCCCGCGCTGAGCCCGCGCACGGTGGCCGAGCATTGGCGCCCGATCTTCGAGCAATCCACCCGCGACATATTGGCCGACCTTGCGCCGCGCGGCGCCTGCGATCTGGTCACGGATTACGCCATGCCGGTCAGTGCCGCGGCCCTCATCGCCATAACCGGCCTGCATGAGATGAGCCATGCCGAGATGGACCGCGTGAGCCAGCACATGATCGACGGCTGCGCCAATTACGCGGGCGATCCGGAGATTGAGGCGCGCTGCCACGCCGCGACAGCCCTCATTGACGCGCACATCCGCGCGATGTGGGGCAAGCCGCCCGCGCGCTCCGCACTTGCCGTGATGCAGAACGCGGGCCTGCCGGAGGGGAGCATCCGCGCCAACATCAAGCTGGTGATCTCCGGCGGCCAGAACGAGCCGCGCGACGTGATCGCTGGCACGGTCTGGGCCCTGCTGAGCCATCCCGAACAGCTCAGGCGCGTCGCATCGGGGCAGAGCAGCTACGCCGACGCCTTTGGCGAATATGTCCGCTGGAACAGCCCCATCGGGATGTCGCCCCGCATCGTGGCGCAGGCCGATGAGATCGGCGGCGTGCGGTTCGCGCCCGGCGACCGCGTGTTCTTGATGTTCTCGTCTGCCGGGCGCGACGAGACTTACTTCGACGCGCCCGATGCCTTCGACATCACCCGCGACACCGGCGCCGCGATCGCATTTGGCGCGGGGCCGCATTTCTGCGCCGGGGCCGCGGCCTCGCGCTGCCTGATCACGCAGGTCGCCTTGCCGCTTCTGTTCGGAACGCTGCCCTCCCTGCGGCTGAGCGGCCCTGCGCCCTTCGCGGGCTGGGCGTTTCGCGGGCCATTATCTGTGCCGGTGGAATGGTAAGCCGCTTGCAGCGTGCGCAAACGGCCCCATATTAGCGGCATGATCAAAACCATACCCATCCTGCTTGCCGTGCTCTACGGCCTCGTGATGTACCGCTTTTCCGTTTGGCGCACGGGGCGCGAGCTCGACGAGCGCTCCACCGTGCTTGCCGACCCAAAGCTCGTCGCGATGAGCAAGCAGATGGCGCGCGCGCTCGATCTGCCGCGCATCAACGTTCACATCTACGAGATCGAGCCGGTGAACGGATTGGCCGCACCCGACGGGCGGATCTTCATCACACGCGGCTTTTACAACAAGTTTCGCGCGGGGGAGGTCACGGCGGAAGAGTTGGCGAGCGTCATCGCCCATGAGCTTGGCCATGTCGCATTGGGCCATTCGCGGCGCCGGATGATCGACTTTTCCGGCCAGAACGCGATGCGCGCGGCGCTCGGCATGGTGCTGAGCCGCTTCATCCCCGGCGTCGGCATCTGGATCGCGAATATGCTCGCCTCGCTGCTGGCGGCGAAACTCTCGCGCAGCGACGAATTCGAGGCGGATGCCTATGCCGCCGCCCTGCTGACCAAGGCTGGCATCGGGATCGAGCCGCAGATAACGCTGTTCCGCAAGCTCGACGCGCTCACCAAATCGGGCGGCGGGCGCGCGCCCGCATGGCTGATGACCCACCCTAATACGGAAGAGCGTATTGCGGCCCTGACCAAGATGCAGCTGAAGTGGGACGGGTAGATCAAGGGCTTGCCGGGCTTTCCTGAAGCGTCACATTAGGAAGTGAGCGCCTTGCCGAGGCGCGGCAGCCGTGCCTTCTTCATCAGCGACCGCATGTTCCAATCCGCGCCCGAAAGCCTGCGCGCCTCCTGCACGACCGCCTGAGCCACAGCCGTGACATCCTGGGGCGCCGCGTGGAAATGCCCCAGCAGGAAAGCATCGGGATCGTTCCGGCTCAGCCCTTCTTCGGCGAGGATGCCGCGCGGGAAGTCCTTGGCGTTCATCGTGATGATGCCGTCCGCGTTGCCCGCGATGGCGGCGGCGAGCACGTGGATGTCATTTGCATCCGGCAGCCAGAGCCGCGCCTCGAGCCCGCCATGTACCGCAACGCTCGCCTTGGGCCAGGCGGCCTGCACCATCGCGATCTCTCCGCGCGCCTGCGCCTCTCCTGCAGGCCCGAGCTTGGCCGCGGCGAGGGCCCATTCCTCGAGGATGCGCGCCGACCACAGCGGCGTATAGGCACCCAAGGCCGCCACGCCCAGCAACATCTCCCGCATCACGGTGGGATAGATCACGCAGGCATCGAGCAGCATCTTCATATGTTCAGAGGTGGAAGAATAGCGATTTGAGATAGCCGCTCTCGGCCAGTTGCGGCAATTGCGGATGATCGGCACCGGCAAACCCGGTGTGGATCAGCGTCGGCCTGCGCCCTGCCCGCCCGATACCGCGCACTGATGCGGTGCGGAACGCCGCGAGATCGGCAGCATGCGAGCACGAGCAGAGCCCGAGGATCCCGCCATCAGACACCAGCGGAGCCGCCAGCCGCGCGATCCGTTCATAGGCGCGCAAACCTGCCTCAAGCGCGGGCTTGGCCGGAGCAAAGGCCGGCGGATCGCAGATGATCACGTCGAACTCCGCCCCCTGCGCGCGCAAGTCGGTCAGCACGTCAAAGGCATCGCCCTGCAGGACGTTCACCCGGTCGGACACACCCATCGCCGCGGCCCCCTGCTCGGCCAGTGCCAGAGCGGGCGCAGAGCCATCGACGCAAAGCGCCGATGCGGCCCCCGCAGCCACCGCCGCGAGGCCGAAACCGCCGACATGCGCGAAGACATCCAGCACCCGCGCACCGCGCGACAGCGACGCGGCAAATGCGTGATTGGGCCGCTGGTCATAGAAGATGCCGGTCTTCTGACCGCCGGTCAGATCCGCCATATAGGTCGCACCGTTCATCTGCACCGGCACGGCGCCCGAGGGCGCCTGCCCCGCCAGAACGCCACTCTCCTCGTCGAGCCCTTCGAGCGTGCGGGTGCGGCCGGAGGCGTTCTTGAGCACATGGGTCACGCCGGTCACTTCGATCAGCGCGTCCGTGAGCGGCGCGATCAGCGCATCGGCCCAGGCCGCATTCGGCTGGATCACGCAAGTATCGCCGAAACGGTCGATGATCACGCCCGGCAGACCGTCCGCCTCCGCATGCACGAGCCGGTAGAACGGCGCGTCATAGAGCCGCTCGCGCAGGGCCAGCGCGCGGCGCAGATGGCGCGCGATCCATGCCTGGTCGATGACCGCCGCGGGATCGGTGTCCATCATGCGCGCGATAATCTTGGAGTGGGTATTGACCGTCACCACGCCCAGGGGCTGGCGCAGGCCGTCCTCCAGCACCGCGATGGCGCCCGGAGCGAGGGCCTTGGTGCGCCGGTCGGTGACCAGTTCGTTGGCATAAACCCAAGGCGCGCCGTGCCGGATGGCGCGCGCGTTGGCCTTCGGCATCAGGCGTACGACGGGAAGCGGATGGGACGTGGAAAAGGGCGCTGTCATAGCGCCCTTCCCTAGTCCGATACCGCAGTGAGGGGAAGCTAGATTCGGTTGATCAGCTGGAAGAAACCCGTCGAGGCGTTCTTGTAGCCCTCAGGCTGGGTCATCTCCTGCCGGATCACTTCCGAAAGATGGCCGATGAGGCGGACCTTCTGGGTCAGACCCTGCGATTCCGCGGTGACGGCCTGCTGGCCGCCGAAAGCGTCTAGATCGGCTATCACCTGGCGCGGCTCGGAGAGCGGCGCCCCGGTCGCTGCGTCGCGCAGTTGCATGTTGAAAATCACGTTATGCGTACCGCCCACGGTGTAGCGGGCCTTCTCGCTGATGGCGTGGAAGCGTACCAGTTCGATGTCGAGGATCACGGAAACCGGGCCCTGGAACGTCTGCGTGCCGCGCGTCATCGCCTCATGCATGATCCGGGAGATCTGTGCATGGCGGTTGCCGATCGGATCCCCGCGCCACACGATGTCGGCGATGGGGTAGTAGCGGTTCGCCTCCGAGACCGACAGCGTGGTGGGCACGTTCACGTTGATCTGGGAGACGTTGATCTGACGCAAAATCGCTTCGGGCAGAATGGTCTGCGCGGCCTGAGGTGGGGTGGACACGGTTCGAACAGTGCCGGGTGTGACCTCGCTCTGCTGCGCAAACGCAGATGCAGCACCTTGCTGCGCGAACGGGGCGTCCCGGGTCACTGTCTCGGAGGCGCCGCACGCGCTCAGCGCTGCGGCGAAACCGATGGCAATGGCGTTTTTGAAAACCTTCATCTCTTACTCCTCGGGCCGGAATTGGGCCGTCTACTGACTACAATTCCAGTAAGAGCGCAGGATTGAGGCGGGTTTGAGACAAATCAGCGCCAAAGCTGGCACTATTTCGAGGTTTTTAACCTAATCCTAACCAATTTGGCCCGCCGGGGCGGTTCAATCCCGCTTGCGGCTGCGCCATCCGCCGCGCCTGCGCGGGGTGGCGATCGGGTGCAATCCTTCCGTCAACACCTGCGACATCGGGTGATCCGGCGCATCGCCGTAGGTCGCAAGCAGGCGGCGCATGGCGGCGTGGGCATCGGCGTCTTGCAGGCTCAGCGCCCAGTCGAGGAAGATCGAGCGGCATTGCCCCTTGGTAATCCCCTCGATCCGGTAGGCCTCATAGATCAGGCCTTTGGGATCATCGGGCCGTGCCTTTTGGGTGCTCATGGCGTCTCTCCCGCTTGCGCTGCCAATGCGCGGGTGATGATCGCGTCCGCGGCGCCGTAGGTCTGCACCAATTGCGCCTCCACCTCGCCGCCCTTGTCGTTTTCGGCCGGTTCATCCGCAACCCGTCCCAGTGCACGAAGCAGAAATCCGCAGGACGCGGTGCCCAGATCCTCGCGGTGGACCGGTTTGGAGGACAAGAGCCGTGTGGCCGATTGCAACGCCCAGAGCGCCGCATAGGACCGCGCGAGCGTCGCCTCCTCCGCCGCGTCGATCAACCCTGCTGCCCGCGCGGCGGCGAGCCCGGCGGGAATGTCGCGCGCTGTGATGCCCCCGATCAGCGCACCGGCCTGCGCGAACAGCTCCAGATCCTGCAACCGCCCCGGACCGATCTTGGCATCGAGTATACCGTCGGGCGCCTTGGCCGCCGCGATCCGCGCGCGCATCTCTCGCGTCTGCGCGCAGACATGGGCCGGGTCGCGCGGCAGGCGCAGAATCTGCGCGCGCAGGCTCTCGACATCGCGGGCCAGATCCTGCGGCCCCGCGACTACCTGCGCCCGCGTGAGCGCCAGATGCTCCCAAACCCAGGCCTCCTTGCGCTGGTAGCTGTCGAATGCGCCGATGGAGGTGGCCACCGGCCCCTTGTTGCCAGAAGGGCGCAGCCGCAGGTCCAGCTCGTAGAGGCGGCCCTGCGCCATTGGCGCGCTCATCGCTGTGATCATCGCCTGCGTCAGGCGCGCATAGTACTGCCGTGCCGCCAGCGGGCGCTTGCCCTCGGAGGTCTCTGCGCCGTCCGCGTCGTAGATCACGATCATGTCGAGGTCGGACTGCGCTGTCAGCCGCCCCGCACCGAGCGAGCCCATGCCCACCAGAACCGCGCCGCGTCCGGGCGGCGGGCCGTGCCTGCGCGCCATCTCGTCGATCACCACGGGCCAGAGCCCGCGCAGCACCGCCCGCGCGAGGTCGCTGTACTGCGCGCCCGCCTGCGCACCGTCCGTCAGCCCGCGCAATTGGTGGACGCCGATGCGGAAATGCCATTCGCGCGCCCAGCTCCGGGTGCCGTCGAGCTGCGCCTCGTAATCGCCGAGCGACGCGAGCCGTGTGGCAAGCGCCTGCGCCAGCGCGTCCTCGCCCGGCCAGTCCTTGAAGAAATCCCCGCCGATCACAGCATCGAGCACGGCGGCGTTCCGCGCCAGATACCCTGCCAGCATCGGCGAGACGGAGACGATGGTGATCAGCAGATCGCCGAGCTGCGGATTGGCCTTCAGCAGCGAGAAAAGCTGCACCCCCGCGGGCAGACCCTTGAGAAATCCGTCAAAGGCCAGCAGCGCCTCGTCGGGTTTGTCGGCTTGCGCCAGTCGCGCCAGCAGCTCCGGCTTCAGCCGCGCGAAAAGCTCCGCACCGCGCTCGGAACGCAGCGCGGGATAGCCGTGCCAGGCGGCGATGATGTTTTCGTCAAAGCTGTGCGCGGGCGTGGGCGTGGCCGCGGGCGGCGGCGCTGCACCCTCCGCGAAGAAGCCTTCGGTGATCTCATGCACGGCGGCGAGCCTTTGGTGAAGCTCGCGCTGCAGCGCGCCGGTCTCCATGTCCATCAGCGCCGCGATCCGCGCCATCCCTTGGGTCGTACGCGGCAGGCTGTGGGTCTGGGCATCGCGCAGCATCTGCAGGCGGTGCTCCACCGTGCGGTGAAAGGTATAGTGTTCAGCCAATGCATCGGCGGCGTCCTGCGGCACCCAACCCTTGCGCGCCAGCACCGCAAGCCCGTTCTTGGTGCCGCGCACCCGAAGATCGGCATCGCGCCCACCCGCGATCAACTGACGCGTCTGGGTGAAGAACTCGATCTCCCGGATGCCGCCGCGCCCGAGCTTCATATTGTGTCCCGGCAGGGTGATCGGACCGCCGAGCCCCTTATGCTCGCGGATCGCAAGACGCATGTCGTGGGCATCCTGGATGGCCGCGAAATCGAGGTGGCGCCGCCAGACGAAGGGGCGCAGCGTCGTGAGGAAACCAACGCCCACACGCAGATCGCCGGCACAGGCCCGCGCCTTGATATAGGCCGCGCGTTCCCATGTGCGCCCGAGACTTTCGTAATACCGCTCGGCCGCGAGCAGGCCGATGCACACGGGCGTCACCGCCGGATCGGGCCGCAGGCGCAGATCGGTGCGAAAGACATAGCCGTCACCGGTGATGTCGCTGAGCGTGGCGGCCATGGCGCGGGTCGCCTTGATCAGTCCGGCGCGCGCCTCCTGAAACTCCTCAGGGTCATATCGGCTCTCGTCGAAGAGGCAGATGAGGTCGATGTCGGAGGAGTAGTTGAGCTCGCCCGCGCCCATCTTGCCCATTGCGAGCACGGTCATGCCGCCCGCCGTTTCGGCGTCTTGCGCCTGCATGCCGGGCAGTTTGCCACGTCGGATCTGCGCGCCGACCGCGACACGCAGGGCCGCCTGCGTCGCGGCATCCGCATAGGCCGTGAGCGCGCCCGTCACCTGCTCCAGCGTCCAGGCGCCGCCCAGATCGGCCAGCGCGGATAAGAGCGCCACGCGCCGCTTGCCCTCGCGCAACCCCGCCATCAGCGTATCGGCCTCGAGCGTCGCGGGCATGGCCAGGACCTGCGCGAGGGCCGCCTGTGGTGCCGCAGCCGCCGCCTCAAGCCACTCCGCCTCTCGCACGATCAGCGTCGCGAGGTAGGGCGCCAGCGCCGCGGTGCCCGACAGCAGCGGTCGCAGGTCCGCATCGAAACGGGCGAGCCCGAGCTCCTCCTCCGCATTCTCGGTCTGCGCGCGCGGGCAGCGCGTCAGCGATGCTGAGAGCGGCTTTTCTGTTGTTTTTTCAGCCATGGCGCCACAGTTACGCGATGCGGAGCGGGCGTCAATGCCTCGATTGGCCTTCACGAATGCCCCCAAGTCACTGACGCGCAACGGAAATCATATTTTATGTGAATATCCTTCACATTACCACTTGCAAATTTGCACGGCATCGCCAAATTGAATGATGTGAAGGGCATTTACATCAACCTCCCTTCATCGGTGAAGCACCCCACCTCCGGCGGTCGCACACCGCCATTTCGAGGGAACGATTATGACCACGATGACCGACACCACCTATCCTTCCCGAACCCCGCGCGGGACAAACTGGTTCTCGCGCACCGAGAGTTGGCTCGATGCCCGCGGTCGCGGCGCATGGATCGCCGCGATGGTGCTGGGGTTCATCTTCTTCTGGCCCGTGGGCCTCGCCCTTCTGGCCTATATGATCTGGAGCAAACGCATGTTTTCATCATCCTCCCGCGGCAGCTGTCGCTCAGTGGGCCGCAGCATGGCCATGACACGGTCGACCGGCAACGCCGCCTTCGACGCCTACAAGGCGGACACGCTGAAGCGGCTGCAGGACGAGCAGGCGAGCTTTGAGAGCTTCCTCGAGCGGCTGCGCGAAGCCAAGGACAAGTCCGAGTTCGACGCCTTCATGGACGAGCGCGCCAAGCGCCGCGACGAGAGCCGCGATGAAGGTCCCTCGACCTCCGAGGCGTAACCCTTGACGCGACCTCCGCGCCCTCCCATCTCGGGGGGGCGCCACTCCATTGGAAAGACCCCCATGACGCCCGATCCAGATACCCATCCGCAATTCTATGACGGTGTGCCGACCAAGCGCCTGCTGGCCTGGGTCGTGGATACGGCGATCGTCGCGCTGCTGACGCTCGTCGCGATCCCGCTCACTGCCTTCATCGGGATCTTCTTTCTGCCGTTGCTGTTCGTGATGTTGGGTTTCACCTACCGCGTGACCACGATCGCGCGCGGCTCTGCCACATGGGGGATGCGGCTCATGTCGATCGAGTTGCGCGACGCACGCGATGCGCCCTTTGATCTGCCGACCGCGTTCCTGCACACGCTGGGTTACAGTCTCAGCGTCACGGCCGCCCCCCTTCAGCTGGTCTCAATCGTGCTGATGCTCTCGACCGCGCGCGGTCAGGGGCTGAGCGATCTTGCCCTGGGCACGGTGGCGCTGAACCGCCGCGCATGACCCCGTACCGCACCAAATGCGAGGCGCGAGATTTAACTGTGTCCAATTTTAGGGTTTGCGCCCCGGCGGCTGCGCGCTATCCTTCAGTTTGATCAAGACAGTCGGCCACCCCGCAACACCCGGACAGACCCCTTTATGCGCCATTCGCTTCCCATTGCGCCGCAATTCTACGTGACCGCCCCGCAACCCTGCCCCTATCTGGAGGGCCGGATGGAGCGTAAGCTGTTCACCGCGCTGCAGGGCGAGAATGCCGACAAACTCAACAACAGTCTTTCCGCACAGGGCTTTCGGCGCAGCCAGAACGTTCTCTACCGTCCGTCCTGTGCCGATTGCGCATCCTGCCTTTCCGCGCGCATCGACGTGTCGCGCTTCGCGCCGGGCAAGAGCCAGCGGCGCACGATCAGGCGCAATGCGGGCATTCGCCGCCGCGCCACCTCGCCTTGGGCGACGGAGGATCAATACGATCTGTTCCGACGCTACCTCGACAGCCGCCATTCCGACGGCGGCATGGCAGATATGGATGTTTTCGAATTCGCCGCGATGATCGAGGAAACCCCGATCCGCAGCCGCGTGATCGAATACACCGACGAGGGCGGCACCGATCTGGTCGGGGTCTGCCTCACGGATGTGCTGGGCGACGGGGTGAGCATGGTCTACTCCTTCTACACCCCGGACCGCCCGCGTGACGGGCTGGGCACCTACATCATCCTCGACCATATTGAGATCGCGCGGGCTGCGGGCCTGCCATACGTCTATCTCGGCTATTGGGTGCCGGGCAGCCAGAAGATGGGCTACAAGGCCAAGTTCTCCGGCCTCGAGGTTTTCCTGGGCGGCGAATGGCAGCAGATGAAGGACCCGGAGGCTTTTGCGCGCGCACGCCATCCGCTCAACAACGATCCCATCGCCGAGCAGGTCGCCAATATCTCCCTGCCCGACATGGCGCCCAAGGGGACCTGAGCGCGCGCCATCGGCCTGCGCCAACCCCCAAGCCTCGATTTTTTGTTGCCACAGAGCGATATCCCGCCGCATATTGGATGCATGAGGGTATTCGGGAGGCGAAAACGATGACGGAGCGCAAACTCTACCTCGGGCCGCTGACGGACAACAGGCGGTGGGATATGGTGCAGATCCGCCCCGACGACGTCTTTGTGGTGACCCCGCCGAAATCCGGTACCACGTGGATGCAGACCATTGTGGCCCTTCTGCTGTCAGGCGATCCGGAGGTCGAGACGGAATTGTCGGTCAGGATGCCATGGGTCAACATTCGCATCCGCGAGATGCCGGAGGTCGCCGAGCGTCTCGCCGCGATGACCCACAGGCGCAGCATGAAAAGCCACACACCGATGGACGGTCTGCCGCTGCATGAGACCGCGCATTACATCTGCGTGTTTCGGCATCCGCTCGATGCGCATTTCTCCTACCGCAAGCATGTGCGCAACATCCCGATGAGTTGGTTCGATGGCTGGTATCCGCAGGACGATGCGGAAGGCATCACCTTCCGCCGCTTTCTGGACGGCGGCGCCGAGGGCTTCGATACCGACGCCATGCCGCTCGCCCATATCATCCGGCACTACAAGGCTGCATCGGCGCTGGCGGACCGACCCAATGTCACGCTTTTTCACTATGCGGATATGTCGCGCGATCTGGCGGGCGTGTTCGAAACGCTCGCGGGGCTCCTGGATGTCGCGCACGCGCCCGAGGTGATGGAACGCCTGATCGCGGCGGCGCGCTTTGACAACATGAAGTCCAACGCTGCGCGTTACGCGCCATCGGGTGGCAAGGGATTTATGAAATCGGACGCGGATTTTTTCCACAGCGGGACCAGCGGCAAATGGGTCGGACAGCTCAGCGATCAGGAGCTTGCTGCATATGACGCGATGATGGATGCACATCTGGCGCCGCGCGAAAGGGCGTGGCTGGAATACGGCGAGACAGGGCGCGCCGGGCACGGATGATGTCGGCCATGAGCCCGCACGACCGACCCCGCAAAAGCAAAGGGCGCCCCGAAAGGCGCCCTCTTTTCCTTTGCAAGGCCCCTGCCCCTTACGGGATCAGGTCCGGCACGATCGTCACGATTGCCGGGAAGAACCACAAGATTGCGAGGCCCGCCACCTGGATCAGCACGAAGGGGACGATCCCGCGGTAGATGTGCTGCGTGGTCACGCTCGCCGGGGCCACGCCGCGGAGGTAGAAGAGCGCGAACCCGAAGGGCGGCGTCAGGAACGAGGTCTGCAGGTTGACCGCGATCATGATCGTCACCCATTTGGGATCGAACGTACCGCCGTAGATCACCGGCCCCACGATGGGCACCACGATGTAGATGATCTCGAGGAAGTCGAGCACGAAGCCCAGTACGAACAGCACCAGCATGACGATGAGAAAGACCTTCACCTCGTTGTCGAAGGACTGCAGGAACTGCTGGATGTAGTGCTCTCCGCCGAAGCTGATCACGACGAGGTTCAGAAGCTGCGAGCCGATCAGGATGGTGAAGACCATCGAGGTCACCTTCGCCGTCTCGCGCACCACCGGCGTCAGGATGCCGTTGGAGTAAAGCACCCAGCAGCTGAACAGCAGGCCGAACACCGCATAGAGATAGGCGGCATAGGCCACGAGGAAGGCCACCCAGTTCTCAAAGCCCACCGCGTCCTGATTGACGCGCAGATCGAAGTTCACGCCCACGAGGATACAGATTACGATCGCCAGCGTGGACCAGATGATCACCTTGGGGGAGCGGTCCAGATCCTTGAGCTTGCGGTAGGCCGCGAGCATCAGCGCGCCACCGGCACCCAGTGCCGCCGCGGGCGTCGGATTGGTGATGCCCCCGAGGATGGACCCCAGCACGGCCACGATCAGCACCAGCGGCGGGAAGACAACGCGGATCAACTCGTTCCTGGCGCAGAGTTTGGTGCCGTAGACCACGCCGTACATCACCGCCACGAAGGGCAGTGCCATCAGCACCACCATCGTGCCCGGCGACGTGGTCGGAGCGACGAGGAAGATATCGACCAGGATCAGCAGCACGACCCCGATCCCACCGACGGCGAGCGGCCTGAAGTCGGCGGAGGGTGAGACCCCGCGCGCCGTGGTCATGATGAGACCGAGCAGGATCATCATGATCGCGACACCTGTCCCGATGGGGGCGGCGTCGGCGATCTTGGCGGCTTGCGCTGCGGCGAACTCCTCCTCGGAGAGGCGCGCGCTCTGCGTCAGGCCGCCCGCATCGTCGATCACCTGCTGCTGCTCGACCGCCAGATCCCAGCGCTCCTGCCCATGCAGCTCGATCATCGCCGCCTGGCACTCCTCGCTGACGTTCGTGCGCAGCGTGGCGCTTTCGCCGATGTCCGAGAAGCTGGAGATCCGGGTATTCTGCGAGCCGACGATGCCGAGGTTGCCCAGAACGATCGTACCGACGATCATCAATGCAGGCACACCGAGGAACCATGTGAAGGATTCCGAACGGGTCACAGGCTCTGGATTGGTTGAGCCCATGGTGACCGCGGGGGCCTTCTCGGGCCTCACCAGCGCATAGCCGAAGGCATAGAGCCCGTAGAGCAGCGCCAGCAGGATGCCCGGCAGCAGCGCCGCCTGAAAGAGCGTACCCACCGAGACCACCGCAGGCTCACCGAGGTAGGTCAGCGCATCGGTGCAGCCGAGCGAGGAGGCCCGCGCCTCCTGAGCGGAGGAGTAGAGATCCCCCGCCAGCGTGCCCAACAGGACGATCACGATGGAGGGTGGAATGATCTGCCCCAGTGTACCGGAGGCCGCGATAACGCCGGTGGCAAGCTCGGGTGAGTAATTGTTGCGCAGCATCGTCGGCAACGCCAGCAGACCCATCGTCACGACGGTCGCACCGACGATGCCCGTGGAGGCCGCGAGGAAGGCGCCGACGACCACGACAGAGACCGCCAGACCACCGGGCAGCGGGCCAAAGACCTTGGCCATCGAGGTCAGCAGATCATTGGCGATCTTGGAGCGCTCGAGCGTGATGCCCATCAGCACGAACATCAGAACCGCCAGAAGCGTCTCGATGGACTGACCCGCCAGCACCCGCTCGTTCATGCGGTTGACGACGAAGGAGACGTTGCGGTCGAGCGCCACTTCCCAGCCCATGGGGAAGACCGGCTCCCCGATGCGCGGCAATTCGGGGTATCGGAACACCGAGACGGTATCCTCCCGGATCCCGGAATCGATCAGCGCACGGTAGGCCGTGGATGACGTATCGATGGCCTGATGGATCAGCAGACCGGCGCTGTCCATCGCGGCGATGATGCCAAAGGAGATCATGCCCGCCCCGCCGATGGCGAACGCCACCGGGAAGCCAGACAGGATGCCGCCGAACAGGCAGACAAATACAATAATCAGGCCGACTTCGACCCCGTCCAACCCGAAAAACATCAGTGCGTCCCCTCAAAGGCTTCATCGCCCTCGCCAAGTGTGTCCTTGTCGAGATATTTCGCTTCGCTCTCCGGCCCCTCGCGGAATTCGCACCACGAGCGGTAGAAGACAGCGATTGCCTGCAGGATCACCATCACGCAGAACATGCACAGAAGGACCTTGAACAGGAAGTAGGCGTTAAAGCCGTTGGGCGAGAAACCGATGGTCTCAACGTTCCATTTCAGCAGCCGGGACTTGCGCAGCAGCACGTCGAGCGTGTCGGAGGCCGAGGGATTGGGCGTCACCAGATGGCGCCACAGGAAGTACCAGCCGTAGAGCCATGTCACGATGGCGAAGGGCAGCATGAAGAAAAGCGCCCCGAACATGTCCACGATCTTCTTGGTGCGGAACTTGGCCCCTGCGTAGAAGAGGTCGACGCGCACATGGCCGCCCTGCACGAAGGTGTAGCTCACGCAAAGACAGACGACCAAGGCATTGTAGAGCTTGAGTTCCTCGCCGAACCAGCTGATGTCGAACTGCAGCGGGATGCCGAAGCCGATGGAGATGTCGGGCCGGGTGAAGATGCGCTGCATGAAGACGATGATGATCTGCTGGATCACCATGATCAGACCCGCCCAGGCGAACAAGCGCCCCATGCCGTTGGCGAACCCTTCCAGCGCGCGGACCATGCCCCACATGAAGGCGCGATTGCGCATGCCGATGATGGTGATGATCACGAGACCGGTGGCCAGCACGAAGAACAGCTCCACCGAGCCGCCGTAGTAGATGAAGCGCATCAGCGCCTCGCCTTCGGACCAGTTGAGCCACATGCCCGGATTGAGCAGGGCCGCGAAGAAGTTATAGAAGGCTTCCAGCACGTTGCCGGTCACGAATTGGAGAAATCCACTTCCCTGGAACTTGTCGAGGCAGCTGAGGTCTGCGCCCTCGGCTGCACGGAAAAATCCCGAACATACATTATCTTCTTCCATGTATCCCCTCCCGGTTGCGCATATCATGCGCGCGTGCGTGACGCTTGTGCGGCAGCTGGCCTGCCCTTTTGATTGACACGGATCAGGGGCCGCGGAAAATCCGCGGCCCCTGACCTCGGGTTTGTGCAGTTACATGCTGCGGCGGACGCGCTCACGCTGTTCGACGTAGAAGGCGTCGGACTTGGACAGCCACTCGGCCGAAGCCGTCAGCGACTCTTCGAAGCTCGCACGGGTGCGCGCGAAAAGCTCGTCGCCCATGTTCTCGTCCATCACCTTGGCCGACGCGGCGCCGAAGGCATCCCAGACGTCGTCGGGGAACTGCATGGTCTTCACGCCCTGCTGCTGCAGACGCGACAGTGCGGCACCGTTGTTGGCCAGTGTCTCGGCCAGCTGGGTGTGCGTGGTCGCCATCGCTGCATACTCGATGATCTTCTGGTGCGCCGTGGACAGCTCGTTGAAGACGTCGAGGTTGACGGCTGCCGAGAGACCGGAGCCTGGCTCGTGGAAGCCCGCGGTGTAGTAGACTTTCGCCACTTCCTGGAAGCCCGCGCGTTCGTCCGCGAAGGGGCCGACCCACTCCAGACCGTCCAGCGCGCCCGAGGACAGCGCCTGGTAGAGCTCGCCGCCGGGGATGTTCTGGACCGAAGCGCCCAGCTCGCCGAGCACCTTGCCGCCAAGGCCGGGCATGCGGAATTTCAGGCCGTTGAAGTCGGCAGCGGAGTTGATCTCGTTGCGGAACCAGCCACCGGACTGCGAGCCGGAGTTGCCTGCGAGGAAGGCCTTCATATTGAAGATCTCGCCCAGCTCGTTGTGCAGCTCATGACCGCCACCGTGGTGGTACCAGTTGGTCAGCTCCTGTGCGGTGCCGCCGAAGGGCACGGCTGTGTAATAGGCATAGGACGGGTGCTGGCCGATGAAATAGTAATCGGCAGAGTGGTACATGTCGGCCTGACCGGAGGAGACGGCGTCGAACACTTCGAACGCACCGACGAGCTCGCCGGGGGCCTTCTTGTCGATGGTCAGCGTGCCATCGGACATTTCGTTGACCATGTTGTTGAGGTAGGTGGCCGCATCGTCCAGCACGGCAAAGCCACGTGGCCAGGATGTGACCATGGTCAGGGTGCGGTTGCCTTGTGCATAGGCTGGTGCGGCAAGCGTTGTCGCAGCGGCGGCGGTGCCGCCAAGGGCAGATGTCTTCAAAAATGAACGACGATCCATATAGGTATCCTCCCGGATTATTGCGCCCGCGCAGGTTTAGTCCGCTTACGGGTCGTTACGAGTGGGGCGAGATTAACGCCGCGGCCCGGATTTGAAATACCTACTACTGCGTAGAGACGGTCAATGCACCGAAATAGTTGACCAAATTCCGCGCATCGGGGCCTCAGCGGGAGGCAATCCGGCATCCACAGGGCGAATTGCCTCGCGCCCGGGCGGCGCTTTGGCTTTGAAATGGCGACAGATTCGGCGTATCGAATCAGCATGACACCCGGCCGCCCCCTGCTCTCCTACGCGCAAAAGCTCACGCTTGTCGCCGCTGTCCCGCTGATCCTGGCGGTGGCGGCGATTGCGGTCGTGGTGGCGGCCCAGTCGCGCGCCCTCGCGCAGCGGGAAATCAATGCGCTGGAGGTCCAGCTCATAGAGGCCAAGAAGGCGGAACTGCGCAACTACGTCACGCAGGCGCGCAACGGCTTCTACTTCATCTACGGCTCCGCCGCGCCCGATGACGGGGAGGCCAAGCAGCAGGTCAGCCAGATCCTGTCGGCCATGATCTATGGCGAGGAGGGGCAGTTCTTTGTCTATGACTATGACGGCACCGCCATCGTCTCGCCCCGCGAGACCGATCGCATCGGCCGCAACTTCCGCGGCGAGACGGATGAAACCGGCACGCCCGTCGTGGACCGGCTCATCGAGATCGCCCGCGACGGGGCGGGATATCACACCTACATGTGGCCCAAACCCTCCACCGGCGTGCCCGCGCGCAAGATCGCCTATGTGACCTCCTTTCCGTCCTGGCAATGGGCGGTGGGCACGGGCGTGTTCATCGACGATGTGGTTGCCTCCGTCGCCTCCTCGCGCGCGGATGTGGAGGAGCGGGTGCAGCGCACCTTTCTCTATATCGGCGTAATCACCCTTGCGGCCCTGCTGCTGGTGTTCGCCACCGGCATGGGCCTCAATCTGCGCGAGCGGCGGCTGGCGGATGCCAAGCTCAAGAAGCTCACCCAGCGCGTGTTCGACGCGCAGGAGGAAGAGCGCGGGCGCGTGGCCCGCGAGTTGCACGACGGGATCAGCCAGATGCTGGTGGCCGTGCGTTATGCGCTCGACAATGCCCGCCGCAGGCTGGAGCGGGGCGACAAGGACGCGGGCGCGCCGCTGGCCAAGGGGATCGAGACGCTGGGCGAGGCGATCTCCGAGGTGCGCCGGATCAGCCGCGATCTGCGCCCCGGCGTGCTCGACGATCTCGGGCTGGGCCCTGCCCTGCGCATGCTGGCCGAGGAATTCGGCGCGCGGACGGGCATCGAGATGGATTATGCCACGGTCGTCTTCCGCAACCGGCTGGATGATGACGCCAAGATCGCGCTCTACCGGATCGCGCAGGAGGCGCTCACCAACATCGAGCGGCACGCGGGCGCCACCCACGTCGCCATCGACCTGCGCGGCCACAAGCGCGGCGCGACCCTGCGCATCACCGACAACGGCCGCGGTTTCGACGCCCATGCCCGCACGCCAGGGCTCGGACTGCGCAACATGCAGGAACGGATGGACCAGCTCGGCGGTACACTGTCGCTGCGGACCCTACCCGGCAAGGGGGTCGAGATCGAGGCGACGGCGCCGCTCACCCATATGCTGCCCCCCGCTGCCAAGCGCCGCGAGACCGTAGCACAGGAGCCTTCGGCCAAGCCCCCCGCACCCCAGCAGAAAGCCCCCGCATGACCGACCAGCTGCGCATCGTGATCGTCGACGATCATCCCATGGTCGCCGAAGGCATCCAATCCATCCTGGAGAGCTATGACGACGTGCGAGGTCGTGGGCACGCTCACCGGCGGGCGCGCGGTGATCGACCAGCTTGAGACGCTCGACCCCGACGTGATCCTGATGGATCTGAACATGCCCGACATGGGCGGGCTTTCGGCCACCGAGATCGTGCTGGAGCAGCGCCCCGGCACCCGCATCGTGATCCTGTCGATGCACGACAGCCCCGAATACATCTCCTCCGCGCTCAACCACGGCGCGATGGGGTATCTGCTCAAGGACGTGCCCACCGATGAGATCAAGCTCGCCATCGACACGGTGATGCGCGGCGAGCGGTATCTGTGCACCGGGGCGCAGGGCTCGCTCACCCCCAAAGGCGGCGGCCTGCGCGAGACCCTGACGGGACGCGAGCAGACGATCCTGCTGCAACTGGCGCAGGGCCAGTCCAACAAGGAGGTCGCCATCACCCTCGACATCTCCGTCCGCACGGTCGAGACGCACCGCAAGAACATCAAGCGCAAGCTGGGCATCTCGAGCACCGCGGGCCTCACCCGCTACGCGCTTGAGCACGGCGTCTTGCAGGGCACGGGGGTCTGATCGGGGGCGATACGCCTTCCTTTTGACGTCCAGCTACCTGCATCAGAGAAGTGTATGAGCCGTCGAATTTCGCGAAAGTTAGCCAAACCTACCCTCGCCGCGAAACAAAATATCAAAAAACAGATGCGCTGCGACATTTTTTCCGGCCATTAGCGGTTGACGCCCCCTGAAACCCCTCATAATGTCCCCGGACGCATGAAGGAGCATCGGGCCATGACAGAGCCAGTCGTCATTACAGGACACACGCGCATGGGCCGGTAACGGTAGACCATAATCGACCCCATGCGCCCCCGACACACTCGGGGGCTTTTTTATGCCGAACGCAAATTATCAAACCGCCCAGACGGAGCACGACAATGACACGCAAAATGACCGGAGCCAAAATGATCGTTCAAGCCCTGATCGATCAGGGTGTGGACACCGTCTTCGGATATCCCGGCGGCGCGGTCCTGCCGATCTATGACGAGATCTTTCAGCAAAATCACATCAAGCACGTGCTGGTGCGCCACGAACAAGGTGCTGTCCACGCAGCGGAAGGCTACGCCCGCTCCACCGGCAAGCCGGGCGTGTGCCTCGTGACCTCCGGCCCCGGCGCGACCAATGCGGTCACGGGACTGACGGATGCGCTGATGGACAGCATCCCGATCATCGTGCTCACGGGTCAGGTGCCGACCTTCATGATCGGCTCCGACGCGTTTCAGGAGGCCGACACCGTCGGCATCACGCGCCCCTGCACCAAGCACAACTGGCTGGTGAAGGAGACCGACAAGCTCTCCGGCGTGATCCACGAGGCGTTTCACGTGGCCACGTCCGGCCGCCCCGGCCCCGTGCTGGTCGACATCCCCAAGGATGTGCAGTTCGCCACCGGCGCCTACACGACCAAGGCTGCGCGCAAGTCGCATTATCAACCCCAGCTCAAGGGCGACATGGAGGCGATCACCGAACTGGTGGAGGCGATCGAGAAGGCCAAGCGCCCGGTCTTCTACACCGGCGGCGGCGTGATCAACTCCGGCCCCGCCGCCTCGCCAATTGCTGCGCGAACTGGTGGAGGCAACGGGCTTCCCCATCACCTCGACGCTCATGGGGCTCGGCTGCTATCCCGCGTCGGGCGACAAATGGCTGGGTATGCTGGGCATGCACGGGCTCTACGAGGCCAACATGGCGATGCACGGCTGCGATCTGATGATCAACATCGGCGCGCGGTTCGACGACCGCATCACCGGCGTGGTGGAGAAGTTCAGCCCCAACTCGAAGAAAGCGCATATCGACATCGACCCCAGCTCGATCAACAAGGTCATCCGCGTGGACATCCCCATCATGGGCGACGTGGGCCATGTGCTCGAGGATCTGCTGAAGGTCTGGAAGTCGCGCGGGCGCAAGACAAACTCCGAGGCGATTGCCAAATGGTGGCAGCAGATCGAGGAATGGCGCGCTGTGAACTGCCTCAAGTTCGAGCAGAAAGGCCCTGTTATCAAACCACAATACGCGATGGCGCGGCTGGAGGAGCTGACCAAGAAGCATGACCGCTACATCTGTACCGAAGTGGGCCAGCACCAGATGTGGGCTGCACAATATCTCGGCTTCGAGGATCCCAACCGCTGGATGACCTCCGGTGGTCTGGGCACCATGGGCTACGGCTTTCCCGCCTCCATCGGCGTGCAGATGGCCCATCCGGAGGCGCTTGGTGATCAACGTCGCAGGCGAGGCCAGCTGGCTGATGAACATGCAGGAGCTGGGCACGGCGATGCAGTACAAGCTGCCCGTCAAGCAGTTCATCCTCAACAACGAGCGCCTCGGCATGGTGCGCCAGTGGCAGGAGCTGCTGCACGGCGAGCGGTATTCATCGAGCTGGTCCGAGAGCCTGCCCGACTTCGTCAAGCTGGCCGAAGCCTTCGGCGCCAAGGGCATCATTTGCTCCGACCCCGCCGACCTCGACGATGCAATCATGGAGATGATCACCTACGATGGCCCCGTGGTCTTCGACTGTCTCGTGACAAAGCATGAAAACTGCTTCCCGATGATCCCGTCGGGCAAGGCGCACAACGAGATGATCATGGGCGAGGTCGATACCTCCACCGCGATCGACGCCGAGGGTAAGGTGCTGGTCTAGGTCATGGATGGCCATGAAAAACTGGCATTGGTCCGGTCCTTGGCGGCAGGGCCGACATCTGAGGCATTCGCCTGCCTGTCGCCGCGCGGGTGGCTGACTGGCGCGACCTTAGCAATCAAGTCCGCTCGGGCACCACAGCTCTGCAGATGAACAGCGCCCCGGAAGCTACTGGAAATAAACAATATAGGAACCCATGATGTCAGCTCTCAAGATCAAGAAAGGCTCCACGAGCCATTCCGCCTACAACCTGCGCCCCAACTTCTCGGACGTGGTGGAGCGGCACACGCTCGCCCTGCTGGTCGAGAACGAGCCGGGCGTGCTGGCGCGTGTGATCGGGCTCTTTGCCGGGCGCGGCTATAACATCGACAGCCTCACGGTGGCGGAGGTGGATCACACCGGGCACCTCAGCCGCATTACCATCGTCACACGCGGCACGCCGCAGGTGATCGAGCAGATCAAGGCGCAGACGGGCCGCATCATCTCCGTGCGCGAGGTCCATGACCTGACCGTGGAGGGGGCGAGCGTCGAGCGGGAGCTTGCCATGTTCAAGGTCGCGGGCACCGGCGAGAAGCGTGTCGAGGCCCTGCGCCTTGCGGATATCTTCCGCGCAAACGTGGTGGACAGCACACTGGGCAGCTTCGTTTTCGAAATCACCGGCGCGCCCGAGAAGATCGACGCCTTTGCCGACCTCATGCGCCCGCTGGGGCTCGTGGATGTGGCCCGCACCGGCGTTGCGGCACTGTCGCGCGGGGAGTGATCGCGGGCCCTCGCGGCCCCTTCAAGCGTCTAGCGGGCCGGTCCTGTCGTGCGCAGCCGATGTCGCGCGCAGACAATGCTGGTCGCTTGTGGTGTCGGCGGCCCCTGCCCGGCCATGCTAACCTGAGGTGAACATCAGGAGTGCACCATGGCTTATTCCGACCTTTCCACCGTGCGCCGCGCCATCGGTTCGGCCAATGGTCTGCCCAACGGGCATTACATCGACCCCGCCCTCTTCGACGAGGAACGGCAGGCGGTGCTTTTCGACAATTGGGCCGGGCTCGCCGTGGGGGCGGATGTGCCCGATGCGGGCGATGCCAAGCCGATCACCTTTCTGGGCATGCCGCTCTTGCTGGTGCGCGACCGGCTGGGCGCCGTGCGGGTGTTCCAGAACATCTGCCGCCACCGCGGCATGATCCTCGTCGACGCCCCGCGCAAGATCGAGGGGGCGATCCGCTGCCCCTACCACTCGTGGTGCTACTCGACCGAAGGCAAGCTGGTGAGCACGCCGCATGTCGGCGGGCCTGGCCGCAACACGCATGAGGGGATCGACAAGACGCTTCTGGGCCTCATCGAGGTGCGCAGCCATATCTGGATGGATGTCGTCTGGATCAACGTCTCCGGCACGGCGCTACCCTTCGAGCAGGCCAATGCCGACCTGCTGGCCCGCTGGGCGGAGTTCGACAAGCCGCTCTACCACGGCGGCGCAGACAGCCGTTTCGAGCTGGAGGTCAATTGCAACTGGAAGCTCGCGGTGGAGAACTACTGCGAAAGCTATCACCTGCCCTGGGTCCACCCCGGCCTCAACAGCTATTCGCGGCTGGAGGATCACTACCACATCGAGCAGGAGGGCCGCTTTTCGGGGCAAGGCACGCTGGTCTACCGCCAGCTCAAGGGCGAGGATGACCGGCGTTTCCCCGACTTCGCCGCGCTCTCCGACAAATGGGATACGGCGGCGGAATACGTCACCGCCTACCCCAACGTCCTGCTGGGCGTGCACCGCGACCATACCTTCGCCATCATCCTCGTGCCCCACGGGATGGAGCGGACGGTGGAGCATGTGCACCTCTATTATGCGGCGCCACGCACGGATGCGGAGCTGCGCGCGCGCAACACCGCGCAGTGGAAAGAGGTCTTCGAGGAGGATGTCTTCGTCGTGGAGGGCATGCAGCGCGGCCGCCATGCGGTGGGCTTTGACGGCGGGCGGTTCTCACCGGCGATGGACGGGCCCACGCATATGTTCCACGCCTGGGTCGCCGAGCAGATGGCGCGCCACCGCGCAGAGCCTATCGCGGCGGAATGAAGCGGCTCGACGACGCGCTGCTCGCGGCCCATGCGGCGGGTGATACGTCCGAGCTGATCGGGCTCTATACGCAGGCCGCCGACGCGGCGCCCGAACTCGACAGGGCCTGCTTCTTTCTGACCCATGCCTACATCTTTGCACTGGAGCTGGGGGACGCGCGGGCGCCCGTTTTGCGCGCGCGGCTGGTGGCCGAAGGGCGCGAGACGCCCGCCTAGTCCTGCCTGAGCGCCGCGTAGACATGCCATGACGCATGCCCGAGCCAGGGCAGCACCACCAGCAGACCCAGAAACGCAGGCAGCATCGACACCAAGAGCGTCACCGCGATGAACAGCGCCCAGCCCAGCATCGTGAGAGGATGTGCGCGCACCACCCCGATGCTGCGCAGCATCGCGGTCACGTAATCCACCTCACGGTCCAGCAGCATGGGCAGGCCCAGCACGCACATCGCATAGAGGAGCGTGGCGAAGGCCGCCCCCACCACCGAGCCGAGCGCCAGCATCATCAGCCCGTCACTGCTGAGGAAGACATCGCCCGAGGACATGATATTGGTCATCGGCTTCAGCCCGAGGAACAGCGCGAAGATCATATGGCCGAGAAAGAACCAGAACAGCAGCGCCGACATGATGAGCGCCCCCAGCGGCGGCACCTGGCGGCCCCGCTCCTCCCAGAGCACGCGCAGCACGCCGCCCACCGACGGTGTGCGCCCCATGCTGCGCTGACGCGACACCTCGTAGGTTCCGAGGGCGGCGAAGGGTGCCGCGAGCGGAAAGCCGAAGACACCGAGCACCAGCCAGAAGGTGTGGCCCGCCCAATAGGTGAGCGCCAGCATCCCCCACCCCGCCGCGATGCACATCAGCCCGACCATCAGGCCAAAGGCAGGCGCCGCGCGGAAATCCCGCCATCCTGCAGCCAGCGCCGCGCGCAGGAGGGGGCCGCTGGGGTCCTTGAAGGCCGGGGGGCCATGTACGCGGGAGGCGGCGGTATCCATGTCAGAGCACCGGCGGGCGTTTTTGCGGCCAGCCGGTGGCGGCGTGCCACTGCTGCGCGAGTTGCAGAAGCGCGCCGTCGCTGCCGCGCGGCCCGATGAGCTGGACGCCCGCAGGCAGGCCATTCTCGCCGAAGCCCACCGGCACGTTGACCACCGGAAGCCCGATCAGGCCGGGCGGCACCACCACCTCCATCCAGCGGTGATAGGTATCCATGACGCGCCCCGCGATGCTTTCTGGATAGGTCCATGACACGTCGAAGGGCCAGAGTTGCGCCGAAGGCAGCACCAGCACATCGTGGATCTCGAAGAGGCGCGTTGCGCGGCGGAACCAGTCGGAGCGGATGGCACTGGCGCGCTGCACCTCGGCCGCCGACAGGGCCAGACCGCGCTCGATCTCCCAGACCGCAGCGGGATTGAGATATGCGCGCCGTGCGTCATCGGCATAAAGCGGACTGAGGCTCGCTGCCTTGCCGAAGGAACGCAGATCGATCCACGATTGCCAGAGCGCCTGCGCATCAAACGGCGCCCTGAGCGTCTCGACGCGGTGGCCGAGCGCCTGCATCTGGACCATCGCGGCCTGCGATATCTCCGCAATGCCGTCCTCATAGGCGAAAGCCCCATCCCAATCGCCCAGCCAGCCGAGCCGCAGGTTCTTGGGCGCCACATCGATCCTCGCGAGCGTGTCGCTGGCATCGCGGCTGAGGGGCTGGCGCGGGTCGGCGCCGGTCATGGTGTCAAGCAAGGCTGCCAGATCGCCGGGGCTGCGCGCCATGGGGCCCGAGCGTGGCGAGCTGGTGCATGAACACATCGCCCTCGGGATCACTGGGCACCGTGCCCCAGGTGGGGCGCATCCCGTAGACGTTGTTCCACCCCGCCGGATTGCGCAGGCTGCCCATCATGTCAGAGCCGTCCGCAACGCTCACCATGCCCGGTGGCCAGCGCCACCGCCGCCCCGCCCGAAGACCCGCCCGCAGAGCGCGTGAGATCGTAGGGGTTGCGCGTGGCGCCATGCACCGGATTGAACGTATGCGAGCCCATCCCGAACTCCGGCGTGTTGGTCTTGCCGATGATGATCGCACCCGCCGCACGCAGGCGCGCCACCACCGGATCGTCGCTCTCGGCCACTTGCCCGGCAAAAAGCGGCGAGCCCATGGACGTGGGCAGCCCTGCCGCATCGGCCAGATCCTTGATCGCGATGGGGATGCCGTGCAGCCAGCCCATGCGCGGTGCCACGGTCCGCCGCGCGCGCCTCATCGCGCAGACGGTCCCCGTCCCGCAGGCTCACGATGGCGTTGACCTGCGGATTGACCGCCGCGATCCGCGCCAGCGTGGCGTCCATCAGCTCCAGCGCCGACAGGTCCCCCGCCTCAAGCGCTGCCGACTGGGCGCGCGCATCCATTGTCAGAATATCCATGCGGCAATATGACCGCGCATCTCATCACAACGCAAGCCGAAGCTCGGATACGTCAGCGCAAAGAGATCAACCGTTCCCGCTCTTGTTCGCCGCGCAGATCTGATCAGGCCCTGATCAGCTCTCCCTGCGCCTGCGCGCGGCTCTTACCCGACACCGCGAGCGCCAGCGTGGCACCCATGAGACCGTCGAGATCACCGTCCAGCACACCCTTGGTGTCGGATGTCTCGTAGTTGGTGCGCAGGTCTTTCACCATCTGGTAGGGTTGCAGCACGTAGGAGCGGATCTGGTTGCCCCAGCCCGCATCGCCTGCGTTCTCGTGCACCTCGTTGACCAGCGCGGAGCGTTTGTCGAGCTCCATCTGGTAGAGCCGCGATTTCAGCGCCTTCATCGCGATGTCGCGGTTCTGGTGCTGGGATTTCTCCGAGGACGTCACCACGATGCCGGTGGGATGGTGGGTGATGCGCACCGCGGAATCGGTGGTGTTGACGTGCTGGCCGCCCGCGCCGGAGACGCGGTAGGTGTCGATGCGGATATCGGACGGGTTCACCTCGATCTCGATGTTGTCGTCGACCACCGGATAGACCTTCACGGAGGTGAACGAGGTGTGCCGCTTGGCCGCCGAATCGAACGGCGAGATGCGCACCAGACGGTGCACGCCGCTCTCGGACTTCAGCCAGCCATAGGCGTTGTGACCGCTGATCTTGTAGGTGGCGGATTTGATGCCCGCCTCCTCGCCGGCGCTCTCCGATTGCAGCTCGACGTTGTAGCCCTTCTTCTCGGCCCAGCGCACGTACATCCGCGCCAGCATGCTGGCCCAGTCGCAGCTCTCCGTGCCGCCCGCGCCGGAGTTGATCTCGAGGAAGGTGTCGTTGGCATCCGCCTCGCCGTCCAGCAGCGCCTCCAGCTCCTTCTGTGCGGCAGTCTTGGCCAGCTTGGTCAGGGCGGTTTCGGCCTCGGCCACCACTTCGGCGTCCTCCTCCATCTCGCCCAGCTCGATCAGGTCGACGTTGTCGCCCAGCTCGCGCTTGATGCGTCTCGTAGGTGTCGATCGCGTCCACCAGCGCCTGCCGGTCGCGCATCAGCTTCTGCGCCGCTTCCGGATCGTCCCAGAGCGTCGGATCCTCGACGCGCGCGTTGAACTCCTCCAGCCGGTGCGGCGCCGTCTCCACGTTGAGCCGCTGGCCCAGCAGGTCCAGCGATTTGCGGATTTTGTCGACGGTGCTTTGTACTTCTGCGCGCATGATCAGTCCTGAAATGAAAGGGCGGCCCACGCCGGAGGCAGGGGCCGCCCATGTGATAGACCAGCGCCCGCGTACGGGCAAGCGGTGGAACCCCTGCGGCAGGTCCGTGGATTATCCGCTCAGTAGAGACCGCCCGAGCTCAGTGTGCCGAAGCCCGCCTTCGGGCCCACAACGGCCTTCTTGCCGGTGGAGGTGGTGACCTCGCGCGCCTGCTGGCCGCCCACTTCCTCGACCAGCGGCAGGTCTGCGCCCATCGCGAAACCGCCGTCGAAGGTGATGCCGAAGTCGATGAACTCGCCCTCGCGGAAACATTCGGACACGACGTTGGGGCCGGTGGCATCCGTCGCTCAGCCGCGCGCCGGTGAAGCGGTCGATGTTGATGAACTCGCAGCCCTCGGGCACGCGGAACTTGGCCGCCGCCATATTTCTGCACGGCCTCGCGTCATGAAGCGCTGGAACACCGGGCCGCACATGCCGCCGCCCGAGGCGCTGCTGCCCAGGCTGCGCGGCTGGTCGATAGCCGATGTAGCAGCCCGCCACGATGTTGGAGGTGAAGCCGACGAACCAGACGTCCTTGGCATCGTTGGTGGTGCCGGTCTTGCCCGCCGTCGGCACGCGGCAGGTTGACGGAGCTGCGCGCGGTGCCGCGCTCCACGACGCCCTTCATCATCGAGGTGAGCTGATAGGCGGTGACCGGGTCCATCACCCGCTCGCGGTTGGAAATGATGCGCGGCGCCTGGCCCGGCGGCGAGCGTGATCTGGTTGCAATCGTCGCAGATGCGCTGGTCGTGCTTGTAGACGGTGCGCCCGTAGCGGTCCTGCACCCGGTCCACCAGCGTGGGCTCGCACCCGCTCGCCGCCGTTGGCGAACATCGCATAGGCCGCGACCATCTGGTAGAGCGTCGTCTCCTGCGATCCCAGCGCGTTGGCCAGCACCGGCGAGAGGTCGTCATAGACGCCGAAACGCTCGGCATAGTCGCCGACGACGTTCATGCCGACCTCCTGCGCGAGACGGATGGTCATCAGGTTGCGCGACTGCTCGATCCCGGTGCGCAGCGGCGTCGGCCCGTAGTAGCTGTTGGAGGAGTTCT
Source organism: uncultured Alphaproteobacteria bacterium (assembly GCA_963703195.1). Classification (GTDB taxonomy): domain Bacteria; phylum Pseudomonadota; class Alphaproteobacteria; order Rhodobacterales; family Rhodobacteraceae; genus Sulfitobacter. The sequence continues at coordinate 1,126,739 of OY969797.1, forward strand.
GCGGCCGCCAGACGCCCTGCGGCGTGTTGATCTCGATGGGCGCGTCCACCACGATGGTCGCGGGCGTGTAGCCACTGTCGAGCGCTGCGGCATAGACGAAGGGCTTGAAGCTCGAGCCGGGCTGCCGCTTGGCCTGCGTGGCGCGGTTGAACACGCTCGCCTGATAGCAGAACCCGCCCTGCATGGCGATCACGCGGCCGGTGTTCACGTCCATCGCGACGAAGCCGCCCTGCACCTCGGGCACCTGCCGCAGCGTCCAGCGGATGAAGGAGCCGTCGGCGTCCGTGACCATGCGGCGCACCAGCACCACGTCGCCCACCTCGACCAGGTCGCCGCGCGCACCGAGGCTTGCCGTCAGCCTTGCGCGCTTGCGCGCCCACTCCATGTCCTTGGGCGGCGACCCAGTTGCCGCTCTCGCCGTTCTCCACACCCTCGATGCCCGAGGCGCGCGCGCTGCGCCCCGATCTCCAGCACGACGGCAGGGAACCACTGGGTCTCCAGGGCGATGTCGCGCGGCACGCGCAGGTCGGCCAGCGCCTCGCGCCACGTCGTCTCGTCCACCAGCGCCTCGGCCGGCAGGTCTGCGGCCGGTGCCGCGCCAGACGCCGCGCCCGCGGTCGAAGTGCCTCGAGCTCGCGGCGCAGTGCATCGGCCGCGATCGGCTGCATCTCGTTGTCGATGGTCGCGCGCACCGTCAGGCCGCCGGTGAAGAACTCGCCCTCGCCGAAGTCCTCGGACAGCTGGCGGCGGATCTCGTCGGTGAAGTAGTCGCGCGGCGGCAGCTCGGTCTTGAAGCTCTCGAAATCGCCGTTCTGCACGGAGCGCAGCGGCATGTCGCGCTCTTGCTGGTAGGCAGCCTCCGTGAGATAGCCGTTCTCCTTCATCTCGCGCAGCACGAAGTTGCGCCGCGCCAGCAGCCGCTCCTTGCGGCGCACGGGATGGTAGTCGGACGGCGCCTTGGGCAGGCTTGCGAGGAAGGCCGCCTCATGCGGGGCAAGCTCGCTCAGCGTCTTGTTGAAATAGGTCTGGCTGGCCGCGGCCACGCCATAGCTGTTCTGGCCGAGGAAAATCTCGTTCAGGTAGAGCTCGAGGATCTTCTCCTTGTCGAGCGCCTCCTCGATGCGGGCGGCGAGGATGATCTCCTTGATCTTGCGCTCGGCCTGGCGGTCGCCCGACAGCAGGAAGTTCTTCATCACCTGCTGGGTGATGGTCGAGGCGCCGCGCACGTCGCGTCCGCGCGACTTGACCGCGTCGACGGCCGCCGCACCGATGCCGCGCAGGTCATAGCCGTCATGGTCGTAGAAATTCTTGTCCTCGGCGGAGATGAACGCCTGCTTGACCAGATCCGGGATCGTGTCGGCGGGCGCGAAGAGGCGCCGCTCGGTCGCGAATTCGTCGATCAGTTTGCCCTGCCCCGAGTAGATCCGGCTGATCGTCGGCGGCGTGTAGTACGCAAGGGATTCGTGGCTGGGCAGATCGCGCCCGTACATCCAGAACACCGCCCCGATGGTCAGCGCCACCATGCCGACGGACATGGTCAGGGTGGTGAATATACCGCCGAAGAAGGACAGGATCATCCGAAACACGCAGTTACAGCTCCTCAAATGGCTGTTTGGGCTGTTCCCGCTATACGCTCAATCGCGGGCAGGGTCAAAAGCCAAGCGCGGCTTATCAAGGCGAAAGACCGCCGAAAAACCTTACGTTTTCAGGGCTGCACGCGCCCGCTGCCTATTGACGCACAAGCGCGCGCCGCGCCTCGTCCGCGTCACGCCAGGCCAGCACCCCGCGCGCGATGCCCTGCGCCATCCCCTGCCGCCAGACCGGATCGCGCAGGTTGGCCAGATCCCGCTTGGAACTCAGAAACCCGATTTCGATCAGCACCGAGGGGATATCGGCCGATTTGAGCACCGAAAACCCGGCATCCCGCAGGGGCGTGCGGTTCATCGGGCCGCCCGCCGCGGCCATCTCCTCCGCCAGCAGCATCGCCAGTGCGGCGGAGCGCGGCCCGGTCTCCTGCCGCGCCAGATCCAGCAGCACCTGCGCCACCTGATCGTCCGATCCGGTCAGATCCGCGCCCGCGATGATGTCGGAGCGGTCGTGCCGCGCCGCCAGATGCTCGGTGGCCGCATCGCTCGCCTCGTCGGACAGGGTATAGACCGTGGCGCCGCGCGCCCCGCCCTGCTCCAGATTGTCCGCATGCAGCGAGATGAACAGATCCGCATGCGCCTGATGCGCAATCGCCACGCGGCTCTCCAGCGCGACGAAGATGTCCGTCGTCCCGCGTCAGCACGACCTCGACACCCGCACGGCGCAGCGCCGTCGGCCAGCGTGCTGCGCAAAGCTCAGCATCAGTTCCTTCTCGTTGACGCTGCCCTGCTCGGCGCCCGGATCGATGCCGCCGTGGCCGGGGTCGAGCACCACGGTGAAGCGATCCGCACCGGGCAGCGGCGCGGGAGCTGCGTTCAGGAACGCGGGCATCCAGTTGGGATCGACGGGCGCGCCCGGCCGCGGCGGCAAAGGCATCGGCAGCGGTTTCCCTGAGCGTGATTTCAAGCCGCGCACGGCCCGTGTCGGGATCGACCGGCATGCCGATCTCGACCGGCAGCATCGGCTCCGCCAGATCGCGCGACCAGCCGCGACCAGCCGGGCTGGAACGCGCCAAAGCGGACATCGCTGATCCGCCCGCTCCGGCACCAGCAAATCCGCCGCGCGCGAGGCCGCTGAAATCCACCTCGCGGAAATCGACCACCAGGCGCGCAGGCGCATCGAGTGTAAAGACGCGGAACGGCACGCCCTGGCTCAGCGCGAGCGTCAGATCGGTGCGCCCGAACCAGCCGTCATCGATGGCACTTGCCGCCGGATCGACCCGCGCGAGCGCCGTCAACTCCTGCGCCTGCACTTGAGGAACCAGCCCCAAGGCACAGACAAGACTGAGGAAAAATCGCTTCATCACTGCTCCGGCCACAGATTGTCGAGGTGGCGCTTTGCCGCGGTCTATATCATTCCCGTGCCCTGCCGGTCCAGCGCTTCAGCGCGCGGCCATGAAGGCTTCGAGCCGCGCCAGCCCCTCGCGGATGTCTGCGCGTGCTGCGCGCGTAGGAAAAGCGCAGCGTGGTATGCCCGCGCGCGGGATCGAAATCGAGCCCCGGAGTGACCGCCACCCCTGCCTTGTCGAGGATCTCGGCGGCAAGTGCGCGGCTGTCATCGGTGATATCGCTTACATCGGCATAGACGTAGAACGCGCCGTCGGGCGGCGCGATATCGGCAAACCCCGCGCGCGGCAAGCCCGTCCAGCATCAGCGCGCGATTGGTGCGGTAGACGTCCATGTTCGCCTCCAGCTCCGTGCCGCACTCCATCGCCGCGAGCGCCGCCACCTGGCTGGCATGGGGGGCGCAGATGAACATGTTCTGCGCAATCCGCTCGACCACACGGACGTGGTTTTCGGGCACCACCATCCAGCCGACACGCCAGCCGGTCATGCTGAAATACTTGGAGAAGCTGTTGATCACGTAGCAATCGTCCGTGATCTCCAGCGCGCTGACGGCCTTCTTGTCATATTCGACCCCGTGATAGATCTCGTCCGAGATGAAGGAGGCACCGACCGCATCGCAGGCGTCGATCAACGCGCGCATCGCCGCATGGTCCAGCATGGTGCCGGTGGGATTCGCGGGCGAGGCGACCATCAGCCCGCGCAGATCCATCCCGTCCAGATCGCGCGGCACCGGCTGGAAGCGGTTTTCCGCCGCCGTGGGCAGATCGACCGGCACCATCCCCAGCGCCCTGAGGATCTGGCGGTAGCTGGGGTATCCCGGCGCCCCGATGCCCACCCGGTCACCGCTGTCGAAAAGCGCCGTGAAGGCCAGAATGAACGCGCCCGAGGAGCCGGAGGTGATCACCACGCGCGCCGGATCGAGATCCACGTTGTACCATTCGCCGTACATCCGTGCGATGCGCGCCCGCAGCGCAGGCAGCCCAAGTGCCACGGTATAGCCCAGCGGCCCCTGCGCCATCGCCTCCGTCAGCGCGGCGGTGGCGCCCGCGCGGTGCGCCGGTGCCGGGCTGGCCCACTTCCATGTGGATGATGTGCCGTCCCGCCGCCTCCGCCCGCGTCGCGGCCTGCATCACATCCATCACAATAAAGGGATCGACCTCGGACCTGCTTGAATTTCGCATGCGTGCGCTCCTAGAGTGGGGTTATGCGCTTTCACCTGATCCGCTTTTGCACGTCAAGTGCCGCAGTGCCCGCCCTGCGCGCATCGGGACGGTGTGCGCTGCGCGGCGTCGCGCGCGTGCGGATATTCTCCCGCCGCCCTTGGCAGCGCGCGCGCGATATGCTCATTGCCGAACCGAATGCCCTTAACCGGGTGCACCCCGACTGACCGCGCCCGAGACAAGACTGCCCCAACCGATGCTCCCACGCGAAAGTGACCCAGATGTCCCAGATGCCCGACAAGAAACCCGCCGTCTTCCTCGCCCTCTGCTTTGTCGCCCTGGCGGGCGCGGTGTTCTTCTATGTGCCCGACAGACCCGCGGGGACCTCCGTGGCAGAAGCCGCCGAGGCACCTGCCCTCGAGACGCTGAGCGATGAGGAGCGCGCGCAATTCCGCGCCGAGGTCCGCGCCTATCTCTTCGACAATCCCGAAGTGATCATGGAAGCCGTCGACATCCTGCAACAGCGCGAGGCCAATGCGCAGGCGCAGGCGGACGTGGATCTCGTGGCCCAAAACGCCGATGCGATCTTCAATGACGGCTATTCCTTCGTGGGCGGCAACCCGGAGGGCGACATCGTGCTGGTGGAATTCCTCGATTACCGCTGCGGATACTGCAAGCGCGCCCATGGCGAAGTGGCCGAACTGCTGGAAACCGACGGCAACATCAAGTGGATCGTCAAGGAACTGCCGATCCTCGGCGAAGCCTCCGTGCTCGCCTCGCGCTTTGCCGTGGCGGTCAAGCAGGTGTCGGGGGATGACAGCTACAAGGCAATCGGCGACGCGCTCATGAGCTTTCAGGGCGATATCACCCTGCCCGCCCTGCGGCGTCTGGGCGGTACCTTCGGGCTCGATATGGAGGCGGTGGAGGCGCGGATGAACTCCGATGAGGTCACCGCAGAGATCACCGCGACGCGCGAGCTTGCGAGCGCTTTGCAGATTTCCGGCACGCCCACCTTCGTGATGCACGACGAGCTGTTGCGCGGCTACCTCCCGCTCGAGCAGATGCAGGCGCTGGTGGACGACAAGCGGGGATGATCCGCGCGGTGCTGCTGGCGCTGCTGCTGCTCGCGGGCGGTGCTGCGCAGGCGGAGCGTTTCGCCGAGCGTCCGCTGATCCTGACGGATGGGCGCAGCGACGGCACCCCCGCACCGCTCGTGGTGGTTCTGCATGGCTTCACCGCCACGGGCGCGGGCATCCGGCGGCGCAGTGGCTTTGATGCGGTCGCGGCGCGCGAAGGCATCCTCGTTGCCTATCCCGGCGGCATCGCGCGGCGCTGGAATGCCGGGACCGGCGACGGGCCCGATGATGTGGCCTATCTCACGGCGCTGATCGACGCGCTCGTCGCGCAAGGACGCGCCGACCCTGCGCAGATCTACCTCGCGGGCCACTCCAACGGCGGCGCGATGGCACTGCGGATGGCCTGCGCGCGCCCGGACCTGCTGACAGGCATCGCGGTGGTGGCGATGACCGCACCGCGAGACGGGATGTGTGCAGACGCACCACCCCTGCCCGCGCTCTTCATCCATGGCAACGTCGACCCGATCGTGCCGCCCGAAGGCCTGCCTGCCTCGCGCGGCCATGGCGGCTTTCTCTCCGTGACCAAGACGCTTGGGTTGTGGGCCACGCGGAACCGATGCACCGGGACGCGCGCGCCGCGCGTCTTCGATCAGATCGCAGGCCCGCAGACTGCACGGATCACCGCCTACACCGGATGCGCCGCGGCCCTGCGCAGCGTCACGCTCACCGGCCACGGCCATGAATGGCCCGGCGCAGGCCCGCGTGCCCGGCTCATCCAAGGCCCCGCCAGCCAAGAGCTCGACGCCGCCCCCGAGATCTGGCGGTTCTTCGCGCGTATCGCCTCAAGCAGATGAGCTTCGCTCCGCAACCTTCTGATACTGAACCTAGATCAGCCCGGAAAACCGCTCCGGCAGCAGATATTGCGTGTCGGTCGCGGGGCGGTTGAATTCGTAGAACCCGGTCTCGCCCCGCGCGCGGAAAGAGCGGTGCATCCGCTTGCGCAGATGCGAGAAGTCGAACCCCTCCTCCAGCCGAAGCGCCGCGAAGCTCTCGAAAAGGGCGCGGTCCTCGCCGCGGGCCTCGGCGAACCAGTGCCGCCCGATGGAGGTGCCCTTGATGTCATCGCCCATATCCGCGGTGAGCGCGTTGCGCCGGTCCATCGCGCCGGAATATTGCGCGAAATCGCAGAACTTGAGGTGGAACAGGTACAGCTCTTCGGGCGCGTGCAGCTTGGGGTATTGTGAGAAATGGCCGCCGCGCGCGATCTTCGTCGCCGCCGAAATGATGCAGGGCTTGGAATAATGCGGCGCCGGGCGCACATGTCGGCGCGGGCCGAGGATCGTCTCGCCAACCGGCTCGGGCTCGATGTCCACCCGGTGGATCACCTCCAGCCCCAGCGGCGTCAGGACCCTGCGGTCCGGCCTCTGCTTGAGATACTCCAGCAGATTCATGTCCTTGGCGGGGTCGACCACCACCAACTCATCGACATCGCCGACGATCACATGGGTGTAGTACTTGCGCAGCCCGCCCACGAGGTTGTTGAGAAGCCCCCACCGCTTCACGTCGAAATTGCGGTGCGGGTCGCCGGGGATGCCGATGATGTTGCACCCCTGTGCCAGCTCCGCCACTTCTGCGCCGTAGCCGTGGTTGACCACGTAGCAGTTTTGCCGTCCCAGCACATCGCCATAGTGGCGCAGCCACGCCTTGAGGAAAAACGTGTCGTCGCGCACCATCGTCACTGCCGCTGCCGTCTGCATCGCCTCTTCCTTCTTTTCATTCCCGCACCGATTGGACAAAGTGCGCGTGTCCGATCACTAAGCCGTCAGAGACAGAAAATGACAATGCACAAAGCCAGCGGCCCCACCGGATTAGACACGATTGCTGCACAAATGGCGCCCGATATGGCCACGCGCGGCTGGCATTTCCACAAGGCCGCCGATGGCCCCTTCGACCGCTTCCAGGTGCTGGGAGAGCGGGGCTGCGGCACCAATGTGATCCGCAAGACGGTGCAGGACGCGCTGACCATCCGGCGCACCGAAGCGTTGGGGTGGAAACACGGATTTCCGGCGATGATCGCCCTGCCGCCGAGCTTCCTCACGATCTGCGCGGTGCGGGCGCCGGACAAATGGGCCCATTCGCTCTACAAACGCCCCTGGCATGCGACACGAGCGATGCAAAGCCTCGATTGGGCCGCCTTCCTGCGCAGCCCATGGGAGGCTTGCGTGGACAAGCTTGGCCATTTCGAAGGGATCGCCCCGCGCCTGCACCCGCTGGGCCATGCCCTGCAATGGGATCGCCATCCGATCACCGGCGCGCCGTTCGAGACGATCTTTGCCATGCGCAATCTCAAGCATCGCGCGCTGATGGGCCTGCCCGCGCGCGGCGGCTCGGTCGTCTATGTCTCGCTGGATGCGTTCAACGCGGCGCCGGAGGCGTTTCTGGCCGAGCTTGCCGACACCTTCGGGCTGGACTTCACCGAGAGGGGCTACGCCCCCGTCGCACGGCGGATGGGCAACCGGTTCACCCCGGCGGTGGAGGGGCGCGCGCCCGCGCCCGACGCATGGGCGCCCGAGGATCTGGCATGGATGCACAGCCAGCTTGACGCGGATATCGAGACTGCCCTTGGGTTTGCGGCAACCGCCTGAGGCGCAAAAGCAAAAAGGCCCCCCAGAGGGGGCCTTTTCAAGCAGCAGTGGCGCGGTTGACGGGGCTCGAACCCGCGACCCCCGGCGTGACAGGCCGGTACTCTAACCAACTGAGCTACAACCGCCCGCTGCGGCCCCGGCAGCAATGCCCCCGAAGCGTTTGTGCGGGATATTCCACACGCCCAAGTGCGTCAAGCACTTATCTCGGTGCGGATGGATTTCTTTGCAGGCGGCACCCCACCGCCGCAGTGAACGCCCGGCGATAAGGGCTTGGTGGCATAGCGAAATGCGCATTCTACGCTGCGAGGAACAGCCCGGTGCGCAAGCTGTCGGCCCTGTCCTGTGCCGCGAAACAATTGAGGTGCGGCATGCGGATTGTGCGCATGAACGCTAGCGTGCAACTAACTGAAAGGGCGCAGTGAATGGGTGTTGCCAGCTGCGGGATGCATGCAGGCATCCGCAGCCCGCTGTCGTCGAATCTAAGGGAAGTGGCGCGGTTGACGGGGCTCGAACCCGCGACCCCCGGCGTGACAGGCCGGTACTCTAACCAGCTGAGCTACAACCGCGCGATATGGTGGGTCGTGAGAGACTCGAACTCCCGACATCTTCGGTGTAAACGAAGCGCTCTACCAACTGAGCTAACGACCCGACGCCGCTTCGTTTAGACAATCGCGCCCCGCGTGGCAAGCCACATTCGCGACGATCCGGGAAGCCGTCCGCGAAGCCGCCAAGCACCTGTGCAATGGGCTGGAGCGCCTGCCTTTGCGCGGAGCACTACGCCCGCCTGTGCGCAACATCCCCACTCAAGGTCTGTGCTCGTGGCGCACTCATGCGAGGGATTTTAGCTCAAGATGAAGAACAGCGCGCAACCGGCTGTACTTCAATGAAACTAGAGAGAAAATGGTGGGTGATAAGAGATTTGAACTCCTGACATCTTCGATGTGAACGAAGCGCTCTACCACTGAGCTAATCACCCTCTGGACGCGAAATAGCGGTTTCTGGCCCCCGGTGCAAGGGGGACAATCCCGAAACTGCCAGCCGTTATGCGCGGTCAGTCGTCGCTGTCAGCGCCCGGCGCGGCGTTGAGCTGGGCGGACTTCTGGCGCAGCTTGAGCACCAGCGCGCGCCCGTCCGACAGCTCCTTGCCGCGCTGCACTTTGAGCTTGCCCAACGGTGGCAAGTTCATCTCACGCTGCTCTGCAAATGCGTCGCCCAGCACGGCCAGCATGGTCTCGACCACGGGTTTGACGTCCTTCTTCTTCATCCCCGACCGCTCGACCACCAGATCGAAGAGTTCTTTCTTGCGCAGCTCATTGCTTACCACGACGGGCGAGAGTGTTTCGACCACGGAAGGCGTGGCAGTGGCGGCGCGCAGTGCAGCTTCGGTGTCTATCTTGCTCACGGGGTTGGCTTTCGGCGCGGCCACCTTCGTTTTGGCTGCCATATTGGTCGCTGGGGCTTTGGTGCGCGGCTTGATTGATGTTGGCATATTCTGTCCTGCTCTGTTGCTCGGTATTGTTGTGTTTTCACTTACGCTAGCAGGAAGCGGCGCAAATATCCACAAAGTCTTGCGGGCGGTAGCGCGCAGAGTGGCATATGCGGTACAATGCGACCGCGGGATAATGGACCTTCGGCCGCCCCGCCCGCGCCACCAGGTCATGGCCAGGCGTATTTGCCCGCTCTGGTAGGCGCCGGAACGCAAAACACCCCGCAGTTGCCTGCGGGGTGTGTGTTTGGACCCGGAAAGGATCAGTGCGCGGTGGCCGCGTCACCACCCGATTTCTTGGCGAGGAGTGCAGCGGCGGCGGCTTCCTCTGCCGCCTCGTCCCACTCGACCGCCTCTGGCTTGCGCACGAGCGCATGTTCAAGCACTTCGGACACGTGGCTCACCGGAATGATCGTCAGCCCCTCCTTCACGTTGTCCGGGATGTCGGCCATGTCCTTCTCGTTTTCCTTCGGGATCAGCACGGTGGTGATGCCACCGCGCAGGGCTGCAAGCAGCTTCTCCTTTAGGCCGCCGATGGGCATCGCGTTGCCGCGCAGGCTTACCTCACCGGTCATCGCGATGTCCTTGCGCACCGGGATCTTGGTTAGCACGGAGACGATGGAAGTCACCATGGCCAGACCCGCGGACGGACCGTCCTTGGGGGTGGCCCCGTCCGGCACGTGCACGTGGATGTCGATCGTGTCGAACACCGGCGGTTTCACCCCGATGGTCGGGCTGATCGAGCGCACGTAGGAGCTTGCCGCGTCGATGCTTTCCTTCATCACATCGCCGAGCTTGCCCGTGGTCTTCATCCGGCCCTTGCCCGGCAGGCGCAGCGCTTCGATGTGCAAGAGCTCACCGCCGACGGAAGTATAGGCCAGCCCGGTGACGACACCGATCTGGTTCTCCTCCTCCGCAAGGCCATAGCGATACTTTTGCACGCCCAGGAACTCATGCAGGTTGTCGCCGGTGACAACGACGTTCTCGACCTCCTTGCGCACGATCTTGGTGAGCGATTTGCGCGCCACCTTGGCAATCTCACGCTCGAGGTTCCGCACGCCGGCCTCGCGGGTGTAGTAGCGGATCATCCCCGTGAGGGCGCTGTCCTCGATCGAGAATTCCTTGGCTTTCAGGCCGTGGTTCTTGATCTGCTTTGCCACCAGATGCTGCTTGGCGATCTCGCGCTTTTCATCCTCGGTGTACCCCGAGAGCGGGATGATCTCCATCCGGTCCAGAAGCGGGCCGGGCATGTTGTAGCTGTTGGACGTGGTCAGGAACATCACGTTCGACAGGTCATACTCGACCTCCAGGTAGTGATCCACGAATGTGGAGTTCTGTTCCGGATCAAGCACTTCGAGCATGGCGCTGGCCGGATCGCCACGGAAATCCTGCCCCATCTTGTCGATCTCGTCGAGCAGGATGAGCGGGTTCGTGGTCTTGGCCTTCTTCAGCGCCTGGATGATCTTGCCGGGCATGGAGCCGATGTAGGTCCGGCGGTGGCCGCGGATCTCGCTCTCGTCGCGCACACCCCCGAGGGAGATGCGGATGAACTCACGTCCCGTCGCCTTGGCCACCGATTTGCCGAGCGAGGTCTTGCCCACGCCGGGAGGACCCACGAGGCACATGATCGGGCCCTTGAGCTTGGACGAGCGTTGCTGCACCGCGAGATATTCCACGATGCGTTCCTTGACCTTCTCGAGCCCGTAGTGATCGGCGTCGAGGATGGCCTCGGCCTTGCCCAGATCCTTCTTGACGCGGCTCTTCACGCCCCACGGGATGGACAGCATCCAGTCAAGATAGTTGCGCACCACAGTGGCCTCCGCCGACATGGGCGACATGTTCTTGAGCTTCTTGATCTCGGCGTCGGCCTTTTCGCGGGCCTCCTTGCTCAGCTTGGTCGCGGCGACGCGCTCTTCGAGCTCGCTCACCTCGTTCTTGCCGTCCTCGCCATCGCCAAGCTCGTTCTGAATGGCCTTCATCTGCTCATTCAGGTAGTACTCGCGCTGGGTTTTCTCCATCTGCGTCTTGACGCGGGTCTTGATCTTCTTCTCGACCTGCAGGACGGACATCTCTCCCTGCATCAGGCCATAGACCTTCTCAAGCCGCTCGGACACGCTCAGCGTCTCCAGCAGGTCCTGCTTCTGCGCGACCTCGATGCCGAGGTGACCTGCGACCAGATCGGCCAGGCGCGCAGGATCGGTTGCATCGCCGACGGCGGTCAGCGCCTCGTCGGGGACGTTTTTCTTGACCTTGGAATAGCGCGAGAACTCCTCCCCCACGGAGCGCAGCAGCGCTTGTGTGGTGGCCGCATCGCCGGGCATCTCGGTGAGGTATTCGGCGCTTGCCTCGAAGAAGTTGTCGTTCTCAAGATATTCGGTGATGCGCACCCGCGCCTGCCCTTCGACCAGCACCTTCACGGTGCCGTCGGGCAGTTTCAGCAGTTGCAGCACATTGGCCAGCACGCCCGCCTTGAAGATGCCGTCGCTGTCGGGATCGTCGACGCCGGGGTCGATCTGGCTCGACAGCAGGATCTGCTTGTCGTCGGCCATCACCTCTTCGAGGGCGCGCACGGACTTGTCGCGGCCTACGAAAAGCGGCACGATCATATGGGGAAAGACGACAATATCTCGCAATGGCAGTACGGGATAGCTCGCGTTCAGAGGCTCTTTCATGCTCGGTTCCTTATCTTGGCAAAGCGGCTCTTGTCCCTCATCGAGGCAACTTTTGGACCGCTTCCTATGGGTAGAGTACCTGTGCACCCTGCCTGCCTGTTTCAAGTCTGCGTCACATTTGCGTGTCGTTTTCACTAACATGGCGCGATCCCCTGCCCTCGGCAACTGCGGATCGCAACTCAATTGAAGGAAATGCCGGGTGGGCGGGGTCCGCAGCGCCTTGTGTTACCGATTTGGGTGCAAACCCGCCTTCGTGTAACATATCTGTTGAAACGGACGCCCCGACAAGATATATCTAAGAGATAATCTTCGGGAGAATTCGCATATGGCCGACGCCTTTATCTGTGACGCGCAGCGCACGCCCATCGGACGCTACGGCGGCGCGCTCTCGGGTGTGCGGACCGATGATCTGGCTGCGGCACCCATCGCGGCGCTGATGGCGCGCAATGAAAGCGTGGATTGGGCGCGGATCGACGACGTGGTGATGGGCTGCGCCAACCAGGCGGGCGAGGACAACCGTAACGTCGCGCGCATGGCGGCCCTGCTGGCCGGTCTGCCGGTGGATGTGCCGGGGATCACGGTCAACCGGCTGTGCGCCTCGGGGCTCGACGCCGTGGGCGCCGCCGCGCGGGCCATCCGCGCGGGCGACATGGATCTCGCGATTGCGGGCGGTGTCGAGAGCATGAGCCGCGCGCCCTTTGTGATGCCGAAGTCCGAGACCGCGTTCGGCCGGGCCAACGCCGTCTATGACACCACCATCGGCTGGCGTTTCATCAACCGCCGGATGAAGGAGGAATACGGCGTCGAATTCGATGCCCGAGACCGCCGACAACGTGGCCGAGGATCATGGCGTGAGCCGCGCCGATCAGGACGCCTTCGCGTTACGCTCCCAGGAACGCTGGGCCGGCGGCGGACGCGGCAGGTGTCTTCGCAGAAGAGATCGCACCCGTCACCATCCCCCAGCGCAAGGGTGATCCAAAGGTCGTCGACCGAGATGAGCACCCCCGCCCCGACACGGACGCGGCAGCACTTGCCAAGCTGCGCGGCATCAACGGCGCGGACAAGACCGTGACGGCCGGCAATGCCTCCGGCGTCAACGACGGTGCCGCCGCGATGCTGATCGCCTCGGAGGCGGCGTCGGACCAGCACGGGCTCACTCCGATGGCGCGGATCGTGGCGATTTGCGCGGCGGGCGTTGCACCGCGGGTGATGGGCATCGGGCCGATCCCGGCAGTGCAGAAGGTGCTGTCGCGCACCGGCCTCACCATCGAACAGATGGATGTGATCGAGCTCAACGAGGCGTTTGCCTCACAGGGCCTCGCGACCCTGCGCGCGCTGGGTGTGGCCGACGATGCGCCGCATGTGAACGCCAACGGCGGCGCGATCGCCATCGGTCACCCGCTCGGCATGTCGGGCGCGCGCCTCGTGCTCACCGCCGCCTACCAACTGCAACGCACCAAGGGCCGCTATGCGCTGTGCACCATGTGTGTGGGCGTGGGCCAGGGCGTCGCGCTCATTCTGGAGCGCGCAAGCTGAATGGACGCTCACCTCGAAAGGACGTGAACAGATGTATGCACAGATGATCCAATCGACCGGCAAGGGCGTCAGATCCCTTGATGAGATGGACCCGCAGGAACGCGCCTTTCAGGAGCGCATCGACGCCGGGGGCAAGATCGAGCCCAAGGACTGGATGCCCGAAGGCTACCGCAAGAACCTGATCCGCCAGATCGGCCAGCACGCGCACAGCGAAATCGTGGGACAGCTGCCCGAGGGCAACTGGATCACCCGCGCGCCCACGTTGGAGCGCAAGGCGATCCTGCTGGCCAAGGTGCAGGATGAGGCGGGCCACGGGCTCTACCTCTATTGCGCGGCCGAGACGCTGGGCATCACCCGCGACGAGATGACCGAGGCACTCAACGAGGGGCGGATGAAATACAGCTCCATCTTCAACTACCCGACGCTGACATGGGCCGACATGGGCGCCGTGGGCTGGTTGGTGGACGGGGCCGCGATCATGAACCAGGTGCCGCTGCAGCGCACGTCCTACGGCCCCTACGCGCGGGCCATGGTGCGGATCTGCAAGGAGGAATGCTTCCACCAGCGGCAGGGCTTCGACATCATGATGAAGATGTGCAACGGCACGCCGGCGCAAAAGAAGATGGCGCAAGACGCGCTCAACCGCTTCTGGTTTCCGTCGCTGATGATGTTCGGACCATCCGACAAAGACAGCGTCCATACCGCGCAGAGCATGGCGTGGAAGATCAAGATGAACACCAACGACGAGCTGCGCCAGAAATTCGTCGATCAGACCGTGCCGCAGGCGGAATACCTTGGCCTCACCGTGCCCGACGACACGCTTGCCTGGAACGAGGAGAAGGGCGGCTATGATTTCGCCGAGCCTGACTGGTCGGAGTTCTTCGATGTGCTGTCGGGCAACGGCCCGTGCAATGACGACCGCATCGACGCGCGCCAGCGCGCGTGGGATGATGGAGCCTGGGTGCGTGACGGGATGCTGGCCCATGCAGCCAAGCAGCGCGCGGCGAAGGTAGCGGCGGAATGAACCTCGCGCAGCTCAACGTGGGCTACGCGCGATACCCCACCGACGACCCGCGCATGGCCACCTTCATGGACAACCTCGACCGCGTGAACGCGCTGGCCGACCGCAGCCCCGGTTTCGTCTGGCGCCTGCAATCGGGTAGCGGCAACGCCACCGATATCGCAGTCCCGGGCGATCCCGACATGATCTCCAACCTGTCGGTCTGGGAGGATGTCGCAAGTCTGGGTCACTACGTCTTCAACACCGTGCACGCCCGGTTCTACGAGAAGGGCGACACTTGGTTCGACCCGATGAAAAAGCCGCATTTCGTGATGTGGCATGTCCCCGGCGGGCACCTTCCGGATCTCACAGAGGCGATGGCGCGGTTGCACCACCTTCAGGAGCATGGCTCGAGCGATCATGCCTTTGGCTGGGATGCCGTCGATATGTCCCAATGGCGCCAATGCGCCCCGGCAGCGGAGCAATGAGATGAGCACCGAGATGACCCCACCCAAGCGCAGCGGCGAATGGCCCCTCTTCGAGATTTTCATCCGCGGCCAGCACGGGCTGAGCCACCGCCACGTGGGCTCGCCTGCACGCGCCTGATGCGGAGATGGCGATCAAGAACGCGCGCGACGTCTACACGCGCCGAAATGAGGGCGTGAGCATCTGGGTGGTGGAGGCGGAAGCCATCCACGCCAGCGCGCCGGGCGACCGCGAGGCCCTCTATGATCCCAGCAACGACAAGGTCTACCGCCACCCGACGTTCTTCGATGTGCCTGATGAAGTGGGCAACATGTGATGTCGGCAGCGCTCTTCGAGACCCTTTTGCGGCTGGGCGACAACACCCTGGTGCTGGGCCACCGGATTTCGGAATGGTGCGGCCATGCGCCGGTGCTGGAGGAGGACATCGCCCTCGCCAACACCGCACTCGACCTGATCGGGCAGACGCAGATGTGGCTCGGCTATGCGGCGCAGGTCGAGGGCGCGGGGCGATCGGCGGATGATCTGGCGATGCACCGCGATGTCTGGGATTTCCGCAACATCCTCATGGTGGAGCGGCCCAACCGCGATTTCGGTCACACGATGATGCGCCAGTTCCTTTTCGACGTGCAGCACCGCGCGCTGCTGACCGCATTGGCAGGCTCCAGCGATCCGCGCATCGCTGAAATCGCCGCCAAGGCGGTGAAGGAGGCGCGCTATCATCTCGATCGCTCGGCTGAGACGGTGATCGCGCTCGGCGATGGAACGGAGGAGAGCCACACGAGGATGCAAGACGCGCTCGACCGGCTCTGGCCCTATACGGGCGAGATGTTTCTGGGCGATGCGGTCGATGTGCAGATGGCGCAAGAGGGCATCGCACCCGACCCCGCAGGGATGCGCGCAGAGTGGATGCAGACCGTGCAGGCGACCATGGCGGAGGCGACGCTTACCCTGCCCGACAGCGATTTCGCCCATAAGGGGGGCCGCACCGGCGCGCGGCACACCGAGCATCTGGGCCATATGCTGACGCAGATGCAATGGCTGCAGCGCGCCTATCCCGGCGCCACATGGTGAGGCCCGACGTGCAGACCGTCTGGGGCTGGCTCGACGAGGTGCCTGACCCCGAGATCCCGGTGATTTCGGTGGTTGATCTGGGCATCATCCGCGATGTGCTCTGGGACGGCGACACGCTGGAGGTGGCGATCACGCCGACCTATTCGGGCTGTCCCGCCACCTCGATCATCAACCTGGACGTGGAGACGGCCCTGCGCGACCGCGGCCTGACGGACATCCGCCTGCGCCAGCAGCTCTCTCCGCCCTGGACCACCGACTGGCTGTCGGCCAAAGGCGCGGCCAAGCTGGAAGAGTACGGTATCGCCCCGCCCTCGCCCGCAGGCGGGCCCGCGCAGTGTCCGCGCTGCCGCTCGACGCAGGTGGAGCGGGTGAGCCAGTTCGGCTCGACCCCCTGCAAGGCACATTGGCGCTGCCTGAGCTGTCTTGAGCCTTTCGATTACTTCAAATGCATCTGAGAGTGCCATGACCGCAAACCTCCACATCGCCCTCGGCGCGATATTCAGCCTTTTTGTGGGGATTGTGAGGGGTACGGCTGACGGCATCGCGGGCATTCTGGCCTGCATATGCGTCGGTGCCACTATGCGTTATGCGTTGTATCCGATCATCCCATCGCGCGGGCGGATCAAGAGAGACAAGAATGAAAATGGCTAAATTCACCCCGCTCACGGTCACAGGCATCCATAAGACCATCCGCGATGCGGTGGTGGTGAGCCTCGCGCCGCCCGAGGGCGCGGATTTCTCGTTCATCCAGGGCCAATATCTCACCTTCCGCCGCGCCTTTGACGGCGCGGAGCTGCGCCGCAGCTATTCCATCTGTGCAGGGCTGGATGACGGAATGCTGCAAGTCGGGATCAAGAAGGTCGCGGGCGGTGCCTTCTCCACCTGGGCCAATGAGGATCTGCGCGTGGGCGACACGGTGGAGGCGATGGCGCCGCAGGGGCGGTTCCACACGACCCTCGATCCATCCGCCGCACGGCATTACCTGGGCTTTGCGGGCGGCTCCGGTATCACGCCGGTGCTCTCGATCCTGCGCACGGTGCTCGCGCGCGAGCCGCACAGCCGCTTCACCCTTGTCTATGCCAACCGCGCGGTCGGCACGATCATGTTCCGCGCGGAGCTGGAAGATCTCAAGAATACCTACATGAACCGCCTCAGCGTCATTCACGTTCTGGAATCCGAGGCGCAGGACATCGACCTCTTCACCGGCCGCGTGGACGAGGAGAAATGCGCGCAGCTCTTCTCGCGCTGGATCGAGATCGGCTCTGTCGATACCGCCTTCATCTGCGGGCCGGAGCCGATGATGCTGGGCATCGCGGCGAGCCTGCGCGCGCACGGGCTGAGCGATGAACAGATCAAGTTCGAGTTATTCGGTGCGGGCCAGCAGGGCCGCGCCAAGCAGCGCGCGATTGCGGCGGACGAGGCGCGCAGCGGCGCCAGCACGCAGGCCACCGTGACCCTCGACGGCGCCACCCGCAGTTTCACCATGCCGCGCGGCATGAGTCTGCTGGAGGCCGCCCTTGAGAATAGCATCGACGCGCCATTTGCCTGCAAGGCCGGCGTCTGCTCCACCTGCCGCGCGCGGGTCACGGAGGGCGAGGTCGAAATGCTGACCAATCACGCGTTGGAGGACAACGAGGTCGCCGACGGCTTCGTGCTGACCTGCCAATGCTATCCGTTGAGCGATACCGTGAGGTTCGATTATGACCATTAGGATGATCCCCTCCTACGTCGCGGGGGCATGGGCCCTTCCCGACAGCGGCGCGCGGCCGATCGCCTGCGCCATCACCGGCGATGCCTTCGCGCAGGCCGGTCATAGCGACCTCGACTATGGCGCCATCCATGCCCATGCGCGCAACGTCGGCGGACCGGCCCTGCGCGCGCTCACGTTCCATGATCGCGCGCGCATGCTCAAGGCGCTTGCGCAGCACCTCGGCGCGCACAAGCAATTGCTCTACGATCTGTCCTTTCACACCGGTGCCACGCAGAAAGATCACGCCTTCGATATCGACGGTGGCATCGGCACGCTCTTCGTCTATGCCTCCAAGGGGCGGCGCGAGATGCCGGATGCGCAGATCTACCTCGACGGGGAGCCGGAGCCGCTGGGCCGCAAGGGCACCTTTCTGGGCCAGCACATCTGCACGCCGCTGCACGGGGCCTGCATCCAGATCAACGCATTCAACTTCCCCGTCTGGGGCATGTTGGAGAAATTCGCGCCTGCCCTCCTCGCCGGTGTGCCCAGCATCGTGAAACCCGCCACCGCGACCTGCTACGTAACGCAAGCCTGCGTGCAGCTCATGCTCGACAGCGGGATCCTGCCCGAAGGCGCCCTGCAGCTCATCTGCGGCGGCATCGGCAATCTGCTGGAGCGGACGGACGCGCAGGACGTGGTGAGCTTCACCGGCTCGGCGCAGACCGCGCTCAAGCTGCGCAGCGCGCCGCACCTGCTGGCCAACGCGGTCCGCTTCGTGGCCGAGCAGGACAGCCTCAACGCCTCCGTGCTGGGGCCGGACGCTGTCCCCGGCACGCCGGAGTTCGATCTTTTCATCGACGAGGCGCACCTCGAGATGACCACCAAGGCGGGCCAGAAATGTACCGCGATCCGGCGCATCATGGCCCCTGCCGCGCATGTGGGTGCGGTGATCGACGCGCTGTCGGCTCGGCTCGCGCGGACGGTCGTGGGCGATCCGCGCGCGCCCGGAACGGATATGGGACCTCTCGTGAGCACCGCGCAGCGCACGGATGTGCTGGCGCGCGCGGCCCTGATCGGACGCGAGGCCGCCCTTGTCAGCGGGGATGCCGCGGGCGGTGCGCAGGGCGGCGCCTTCGTGACCCCCCTGCTTTTTCACTGCGCCGATCCGGATGCCGCCGCCCATGTGCATGACACCGAAGCCTTCGGCCCCGTGAGCACGGTCATGCCCTACCGCGATGCGGATCACGCGGTGGCGCTGCTGAACCGCGGCAAGGGATCGCTGGTGGCTTCCGTGATCACCCGAGACGGGGGGTTCGCCCGCGCGATGGTCATGGGTGCCGCCGCCTGGCACGGACGGCTCTACTTCAACAACGCCGACAGCATGGCAGAAGCCACCGGCCACGGCGCGCCGATGCCGCATATGATCCACGGCGGGCCGGGCCGTGCGGGCGGTGGAGAGGAGCTGGGCGGCATCCGCGGCGTGATGCATTTCATGCAGCGCACGGCGGTGCAGGGCAGCCCTGATATCCTGACCGCCCTCACCGACCGTTGGGTGCCCGGTGCGGCGGAGCACACCGGCGGCCCGCATCCCTTTACCCGCAGCTATCATCAGCTGCGTCTGGGTGAGACGCTCTACACCCCCAGCCGCACGGTCACGCTGCAGGACATCGAGACCTTCGCACATTTCACCGGCGATACCTTCTATGGTCACATGGACGAAGCGGCGGCGGCGGCCAACCCGTTCTTTCCGGGCCGTGTCGCGCATGGCTACCTGCTGCTGAGTTTCGCGGCCGGCCTCTTCGTGCAGCCCGATCCCGGCCCAGTGCTGGCCAACACCGGGCTTGCCAATCTCAACTTCATGCAGCCCGTCTCACCGCAGGATGAGATCAAGGTCCGCCTGACCGTGAAGCAAAAGACGCCGCGCACCGACACCTACGGGCAGGTGCGCTGGCACGTGACGGTGCGCAACCAGCGCGACGAGACGGTGGCCGAATACGAGCTGCTGACGATGAACGCCTATAACGCCGCGACCGCTTGACCGCGCAGGTCCAGGCGCTACCCTAAGAGCAGCGCAAAGGAGCATGCCATGCCTAAGCTCATCCGTTTCTACATCCTGAACTGCATCATCGGTTTCGCCGTCGCGGGCGTATTTACCGCCGCGATCTTGTGGTTCAACGTCGTCAACCTGTGGCATCTGGTCAGCACGTCGGACATCGGCCTGATGGCGGTCGTGGTATTCTGGGTGCTCAACGGCATCGTCTTCGCCGGGGTGCAGTTCGGCGTGGCGGTGATGCTCTTGGCGGAGAAGGACGAGGACGACGGCCCGCGCGACGGGCTGGGCGTGCCGGTCCGGGTGCCCGCGACGGCGCGCGATCAGCGTCTCTGAGCAGGTCGCTAGAGCGGGTCGATATCGCCCTGCGCGCGGCCCTGGTGAAACGCGGCCTGCCAGTCGGTGAACGTGCCCGCCGCGATGGCCTCGCGCATCCCGGCCATGATGTCCTGATAATACCGCAGGTTATGCCATGTCAGCAGCATCGAGCTGATCATCTCCTGCGACCGGAACACGTGGTGCAGGTAGGCGCGGGAGTAGCTGCGGCACGCAGGGCAGCCGCAATTCTCATCGAGCGGGCGCGGGTCATCGGCATGCCGCGCGTTCTTGATGTTGAGTACGCCCATCCGGGTGAAGACCTGCCCCGTCCGGCCCGAGCGTGAGGGCAGCACGCAATCCATCATGTCGATGCCCCGCGCCACTGCACCCACGATGTCATCAGGCTTGCCCACACCCATGAGGTACCGCGGCTTGTCCGCGGGAAGTTGCCCGGGCGCGTATTCGAGACAACCGAACATCGCCTCCTGCCCCTCGCCCACCGCAAGGCCGCCCACAGCATAGCCATCGAAACCGATATCGCGCAGCGCGTCCGCGGAGGCGGCGCGCAGGTCCTCCTCGAGCCCGCCCTGCTGGATCCCGAAGAGCGCATGACCGGGCCGCTCGCCGAACGCCTCCCTTGAGCGCGCGGCCCACCGCATCGACAGCTCCATGCTCTGCGCGATGCGGTCACGGTCGGCGGGCAGCGCGGGACATTCGTCAAAGCACATCACGATGTCGGAGCCCAGCAGCCTCTGGATCTCCATCGAGCGTTCCGGCGTGATCTCGTGCTTGCTGCCGTCGATGTGGCTTTTGAAGGTCACGCCATGCTCGGTCAGCTTGCGCAGGGAGGCCAGCGACATCACCTGAAACCCGCCTGAAATCCGTGAGGATCGGCCGGTCCCAGTTCATGAAGGCATGCAGCCCCCCCAGCCTGTCGATCCGCTCCGCCGTGGGGCGCAGCATCAGATGATAGGTATTGCCCAGCAGGATATCCGCGCCGGTCTCGCGCACGCTTTCGGGCATCATTGCCTTGACGGTCCCCGCCGTGCCCACGGGCATGAAGGCGGGCGTGCGGATCTCGCCGCGCGGGGTGGTGATGACGCCGGTGCGCGCACGCCCATCGGTCGCGTCGATCCGGTAAGAAAACCCCGCCATATGCCTCTCCTCGCGCGTCGCCGCCTGCTGCTCTGCCGCTGGCCTACCGCAGGCGGCGCGTGCTTGCAATCGCGCGGGTGCGGTGTCACATACGGATGAGAAAACTCATACGGGAATGCCCCCTTGCCCATCGAAGACCTGCTGTTGAACGCGCTGCAAAGCAATCTGGGCTGGCTGCTGCTGGCGCTCGTCCTCATGATCGTGGTGCTGAAGGCGGTCAAGATCGTGCCGCAGTCGGAGCAGCATGTGGTGGAGCGGTTCGGGCGCCTGCGCTCGGTGCTCGGGCCCGGCATCAACCTGATCGTGCCCTTCTTCGACAAGGTGGCGCATCAGATCTCGATCCTCGAGCGGCAGCTGCCGACGGCCTCACAGGATGCGATTACCCGCGACAACGTGCTGGTGCAGGTCGATACATCCGTCTTCTACCGCATCATCGAGCCCGAAAAGACCGTCTACCGCATCCGCGACGTCGACAGCGCCATCGCCACCACGGTGGCGGGCATCGTGCGTGCCGAGATCGGGATGATGGACCTTGATGAGGTGCAGGCCAACCGCTCGGCGCTCATCGCCACGATCAAGCACAATGTGGTGGAATCGGTCGAGAACTGGGGGATCGAGGTAACGCGGGCGGAGATCCTCGACGTGAACCTCGATGCCGCCACCCGCGCGGCCATGATGCAGCAGCTCAACGCCGAGCGTGCGCGCCGCGCGCAGGTGACGGAGGCCGAGGGCAAGAAGCGCGCGGTGGAGCTCGCAGCCGATGCCGAGCTCTATGCCTCCGAGCAGACCGCCAAGGCGCGCCGGGTGCTGGCGGATGCGGAGGCCTATGCCACGCAGGTCGTGGCCACAGCCATCAACGAGAACGGGCTGGAGGCCGCGCAATACCAGATCGCGCTCAAGCAGGTCGAAGCGCTCGGCACCATGAGCAGCGGCACCGGCAGCCAGACCATCGTGGTCCCGGCGGAAGCTGTGGCGGCCTTCGGCGACGCGTTCAAGCTATTGCGCGGGCGCGGCTGATGGAGGGGCTGCTGCACATCTGGTGGGTCTGGCTTTCCGCGGCGCTCGCCCTCGCGCTGGTCGAGCTGGTGGTCCCTGCGGCGGTTTTCCTGGGCTTCGCGCTGGGGGCGCTGGCGATGACGGTGGTGGTGGGCTTGGGACTGATCACCAACACCTCCGCGTTGCTCGCGGTCTTCGCCGCCCTCTCCCTGCTCGCCTGGATCGCCCTGCGGCTGGTGTTCAAGCGTCAGTCGAGCGGCGCGCGGATCGTCGAGCGCGACATCAACGAGAACTGATCCGTCGCACTTCCCTTTACGTGGCAGTCCTTAATCCCTATATAATCAGTCAAGTTTATGGACGAGGCGCAGATGAACAATTCAACACCCCCTCTCGAAGGCACGCCGCTGATCGCACCCTCCAGCACCGATCACCCGCTCTACGAGCAGGTCGTGGAGGCCTGCCGCACGGTCTATGACCCTGAAATCCCGGTGAACATCTATGAGCTGGGCCTGATCTACACGATCGACATCAACGAGGCCAACGAGGTCGCGATCAAGATGTCGCTGACGGCACCCGGCTGCCCCGTGGCGGGTGAGATGCCCGGCTGGGTCGCCGATGCGGTGGAGCCGATCGCAGGCGTCAAGCAGGTCGATGTGGCGCTGGTCTGGGAGCCGCCCTGGGGCATGGACATGATGTCGGACGAGGCGCGGCTCGAACTGGGCTTCATGTAGTGTCGTGCCACCCTCGCACGGCCCGGCACCGGGCCGCGCCGCCTGACGCGGGGCTTGAGATTTTAACGTCGCCCTCTTATCTTTAACCCGAAGGAGCACCCTTATGTTCGGCATTCCAGGCAAGCAGGCGGTCACCATCACGCCCAAGGCCGCGGCACAGATCATCCGGCTCATGACCTCCAAGGGTCACGCGGGCCTGCGCATCGGCGTCAAGAAGGGCGGCTGTGCGGGCATGGAATACACCATGGAATATGTGGATGTGGCCGATCCCAACGACGAGGTGGTCGAGCAGGACGGTGCGCGGGTGATGATCGCCCCGATGGCGCAGATGTTCCTGTTTGGAACCCAGATCGACTATGAGACGACGCTGCTGGAGAGCGGGTTCAAGTTCAACAACCCCAACGTCTCCGAAGCATGCGGCTGCGGCGAATCGATCAAGTTCGACGAGACGCTCTTCGCTAAATGAGCCTCGGCGCCGCCGATATGGCCCATGCGCGCGAACTATTCTCTGACATACCCGACCTTTCGACCCGCCGCATATTCGGTGGCATGGGGCTCTACAGCGGGCCTACGATCTTTGCCGTGCAGTTGTCGGACGGGCGCCTGATGCTCAAGGCGCGCGGCGCGTTCGCCGCGCGGATGGCGGCCCTCGGCGGGCAGGAGTTGACATACATCCGCAAGAGCGGCACCGCAGCCGCGATGCCCTATTGGACCCTGCCCGAGCCGATGCTCGATGATGCCGCGGCCGCCTGCGCGCTTGCCCGCGATGTGCTGGACGCGCTCGACTGAACCCTATTTCTTCAGGTGCAGATAGGTCTCGCCGAAGCGCGCGGCCAGATGTTCGCCCGCAAGCACCACACGCCCGGAGCCGAG
Source organism: uncultured Alphaproteobacteria bacterium (assembly GCA_963703195.1). Taxonomy (GTDB): domain Bacteria; phylum Pseudomonadota; class Alphaproteobacteria; order Rhodobacterales; family Rhodobacteraceae; genus Sulfitobacter. The sequence continues at coordinate 1,150,677 of OY969797.1, forward strand.
CGGTGCGACATTCGTGTCGTGCGATGGGTTGAAGAACAGCGGCACGGAGATCCGCTCGGCTGTGCCGCCGACCACCCGGTGCGGCGTGGCGCGCACCACGCCGTCGCTCCAGGCCTCCATCATCTCACCGAAGTTGATGACGAAGGTGCCGGGCTGCGCGCTCACCGCGATCCAGCCGCCGCAGCGTTTGCGCACCTCGAGCCCCGGTGATCCGTCGGTGGCCAGCAGCGTCAGGCAGCCGTAATCCGTATGCGTCGCGATGCCGAAATCCTTCGCACCCGCCCAATCGGGGCGCGCCGGATAATAGTTGCCCCGCAGGAGCGCCATCGGCGTCTCGAACCCGGCATCGAAGGTGTCGCGCGGTGCCCCGATGGCGTGCGCCACACCGCGCAGCACCGCCAGCGCGACGCCGCGCGCGTCGTCGTAATACCGGGTGATGACCTCCTCGAACCCCGCAGGCTCATCCGGCCAGAGGTTGGGCGCATAGACCGACATCGACCGGCGCGGATCGCCCTCGGGCAAGGTCACGCCACTGTCGAAATACTGCTTGTAATCGGGATTGGCATCGGGGTCGACCTGCTCGCTCCCCGCCGCGCCCCAGCCGCGGTTCGCACCCGTCCCTGCCATGCCCACGCGCGCCTTCTGCGCCTCGGGCAGCTTGAAGAACGCGCGGTACATCTCGATCACTTCGCGCACGCGCGCGGCGCCGAGCGCGGTATTGTGCACCGTGGCAAAGCCCACGCCGGTCGCAGCCTCGTGCATCGCCTCCAGCGCCTCCGGGGCGCCCGCGCTCAGTGCTTCCAGATCAATCGACGGGATCATCGCAGCCTCCTTGCCTCACCGCGCCCTCCTAACGCGTCATGCGCGCCAAGGCCACGCGAAAGATTGAAAGGCCCGGTGGCCGGTGCTAGGCACGTCCCAGACCACCCATAGGAGCGCGCATGCGACGCAAACTGGCCGCAGGCAACTGGAAAATGAACGGCACCGCTGCCAGCCTGAGCGAGCTTACAGCGCTCAAGGCGCTGCTGCCGCAAGATCCGCCGGATGTGGTGATCTGCCCGCCTGCCCCGCTCCTCTTTCGCGCTGGTGCCGCGGCGGCGGGGACCGGCATCCAGATCGGCGCGCAGGATTGCCACGCGGAGACCGAAGGCGCTTTTACCGGCGATATCTCCGCCGAGATGATCGCCGATACCGGTGCCACCCATGTGATCGTCGGCCATTCGGAGCGGCGCGATGCCTACCGCGAGCGCGACCGTGACGTGCGCCACAAGGCCTCCGCGGTCTGGGCCGCAGGGCTCACCGCGATCCTGTGCATCGGCGAGACGCTGGAGGACCGAGACGCCGACAACACGCTCGACATCATCGCGGGCCAACTCGCAGGCTCCCTGCCCGATGCGCTGACCGCCCAAAATACCGTGATTGCCTATGAGCCGGTCTGGGCCATCGGCACCGGCCGGGTCCCGACGCTGGATCAGATCGTAGAGGTCCATGATTTCATCCGCGCCAAGCTCGCCCGCCGCTACGGCGCGCGGGTTGCGGACAGCCTGCCGCTGCTCTACGGAGGCTCGGTCAAGCCCGACAATGCCGCGACCATCTTCCGCGCGCAGAACGTCGATGGCGCGCTGGTCGGCGGCGCCTCTCTCAAGGCTGCCGATTTCGCCCCGATCATTCAGGCCCTCGCACAGAGTTGAGCGCGCCCCGCCCGATTGTTTTCCTTGCCCTTGATCTGCATCCCGGCTCCTGCGCCTGCGCGACAGGCAGCGCCCGCACGTGCCCTCAGAGCGGCAGCATGGTCGTCGATTTGATCTGCTCCATCGACAGGAGTGCGGTGACGTTGTGCACCCGCACTTCCGAGATCAGCGCCTGGTAAAAGCGGTCGTATGCCCGCGCATTCTCCACCCGTACCTTGAGGATATAGTCAATGTCGCCCGCGAGCCGGTGCGCCTCCTGCACTTCGGGACGGTCCTGCAGCGCCTTGAGAAACCGCGCCTGCCATTCCGCCTCATGCTCAGACGTGCGGATGAGCACGAAGAAGCAGGCCTCATATCCCAGCGCCTCCGCGTCGAGCACGACGGTCTGCTGGCCGATCACGCCCGCCTCGCGAAGCTTGCGAATCCGGTTCCAGACCGGCGTCTTGGAGGAGCCAACCTCGCGCGCGATATCGTCGAGCGACTGGCTCGCGTCGCGTTGCAGGCTGGCGAGAATTTTCCTGTCTGTCGCGTCAATCCGGACACTCATTCCGTTATCTCCCCTAGGCTGGACCATTCGTTCCGATGCGCCGTGCATCGGGAACATGCGTTCTTACTTCTGGGCGCATATGGCGTCAATATGGAACGTTGTCCTATATTGAGTGCAGAACACAAAGGACGGCACCGACATGGATCACTTCCCCATCTTCCTGAGCACCAAATCCGCGCGCATCATCTTGTCGGGCGGCGGCGATGCGGCGCTGGCCAAGCTGCGCCTGTTGATGAAGACCGAAGGGCGCGTCACCGTCTTTGCCGAAACGCCCGCGCCGCAGATCGAAGGCTGGCACGCGGAGAGGCGCCTCACGCTGGTGCGCCGCGCGATGGATCACGGCGACGCGGTCTGCGCCAAGCTTTTCTACGGCGCAAATGAGGATGAGGCGGAGGACGCGCGCACGGCGCATCTCGCGCGCAGCTGCGGTGCGCTGGTCAACATCGTCGACAATCTCGAGGACAGCCAGTTCATCACGCCCGCCATCGTGGACCGTGACCCGGTGACCATCGCCATCGGGACCGAAGGTGCGGCCCCCGTGCTCGCCCGTGCAATCAAGGCCGATCTGGAGGCGCGCCTGCCGCAGAGCCTCGGCACGCTCGCGCGCATCGGCAAGACGTTCCGCCGCGCCTCCTACGCGCTGCCCTTCGGGCGTGCGCGGCGGGATTTCTGGCGTGCGTTCTATTTCGACGCAGGCCCCAAGGCGATCGCCGGGGGGCAAGAGCAGGTGCGCCCTGCCCTCGATGCCCTGCTCGACAGCCACCTGAGCCGCGGTGCGCGCGCAGGGCATGTCGCCTTCGTCGGCGGCGGTCCGGGCGATCCGGAACTGCTGACGCTCAAGGCGCGCCGCGCGCTCGATGAGGCGGATGTGGTGATCTATGACCGGCTGATCACACCGCAGATCCTCGAGCTTGCCCGCCGTGAGGCGGTGATGATCGACGTAGGCAAGGAAGGCTTCGGCCCCAACACGCCGCAAGAGCATATCAACGCCCTGCTGGTCGAGCATGCGCAAAGAGGCGCGCAGGTCGTGCGGCTGAAATCCGGCGATGCGACGGTGTTCGGCCGTCTCGACGAGGAAATCGAAGCGGTGCAGGCCCATGACATCGGCTGGCACATCGTGCCGGGCATCACGTCCGCCTCCGCCGCCGTGGCCGCCATCGGGCAGAGCCTGACGCGGCGCGGGCGCAATGCCTCCGTCCGGTTCATCACCGGCCATGACACCCGCGGCTTTGCGGATCACGACTGGCGCGCGCTGGCGCAACCGGGTGAGGTCGCGGCGATCTACATGGGCAAGCGCTCTGCGCGGTTCGTTCAAGGGCGCCTGCTGATGCACGGTGCGGACCGCCATACGCCCGTCAGCGTGATCGAGAACGCGAGCCGCCCCGACCAGCGCGTGATCGAGACAACGCTGGCCGCCCTGCCCGCCGCCATCGAGGCGGCAGCGCTCACCGGTCCTGCGCTCACCTTCCTGGGGCTCGCGCCGCGGGCCGCACTTGCCGCAACCCCGTCTCTCAAACTCGAGGAGTTCGCCTAATGTCGAAGTCATTCCAACCGTCCGTGATCACCGCCAATGCCCTGCTGGAAGGCGATGTGGTCTACCTGAGGGGCGATGCATGGGTGCGCGAGCTTTCCCAAGCCGAGGTCCTGACGGATGAAGCCGACGCGCAGCTGCGCCTCATCGAGGCGGCAGGGCGCGCCTCGGAGGTCGTCGGCGTCTACCTCGCAGCGGTGGACACGTCCAAGGGCGGCATAGCCCCCACCCATTTCCGCGAAGCGTTCCGCGCGCGCGGCCCCTCCAACCACCCCCACGGCAAGCAGGAGCAGATCTGATGTACAGCTATACCGAATTCGATCATGCCTTCATCGCGGAGCGCAACGCACAGTTCCGCGCGCAGGTCGAGCGGCGCATCGACGGATCGCTGACCGAGGATGAGTTCAAGCCGCTGCGCCTGATGAACGGCCTCTATCTGCAACTGCACGCCTACATGCTGCGCGTGGCGATCCCCTACGGCACGCTCAACAGCGCGCAGATGCGGGTGCTGGCGGACATCGCGGAGCGGTGGGACAAGGGCTACGGCCATTTCACCACGCGCCAGAACATCCAGTACAACTGGCCCGAACTGCGCGATGTGCCCGATATGCTGGATGCCCTCGCGGAGGTGAACATGCATGCCATCCAGACCTCCGGCAACACCATCCGCAACGTGACCGCCGACCATTTCGCAGGCGCGGCGGCGGATGAGATCGCGGATCCGCGCCCGGTGGCGGAGTTGATCCGCCAATGGTCCACCGACCATCCCGAGTTCCAGTTCCTGCCGCGCAAGTTCAAGGTCGCCGTCTCGGGGGCGGCGCATGACCGCGCCGTGCTCAAGGCCCACGACATCGGCCTGCAGATCGTCGAGGTGGACGGCACGCGCGGCTACCAGGTGATCGTGGGCGGTGGCCTCGGGCGCACGCCGATGATCGGTAAGGTGCTCTATGATTTCGTGGCGTCTGAGGATCTGCTGCCTACGCTGGAGGCGATCGTGAGCGTCTATAACCTGCTGGGGCGGCGCGACAATAAATACAAGGCGCGCATCAAGATCACCGTGCATGAACATGGCATCGAAGACATCCGCGCCCGCGTCGATGCCCGCTACAAATTAATCCGGCCACAGTTCTCGGGCGTGGACCAGCAGATGCTGGCGCGGATCGAGGCGGATTTCGCGCAGCCCGATTTCGCTGAGAAATCGCTCGCCCCGTTTGACGCCGCATATAGCAACGATCCGGTTTTCCGGGCCTGGGCCGATACCAACCTCAGCGATCACCGCGCGCCCGGCTATGCCATCGTCTCGATCTCGCTCAAGGCGCATGGCGCCACACCGGGCGATGCGAGCGCTGCGCAAATGCGCGTGATGGCGGATCTGGCGGCTGAGTTCGGATATGACGAGTTGCGCATCAGCCATGAGCAGAACGTGATCCTGCCGCATGTGCACCGGGCGGACCTGCCCGCCTTGCATGCGCGGCTCAAGGAGGCGGGCCTCGGCACCGCCAACATCGGGCTCATTTCAGACATCATCGCCTGCCCCGGCATGGATTACTGCGCGCTGGCCACCGCGCGCTCGATCCCCATCGCGCAGGAAATCGCGACCCGCTTCGACGATCTCAAGCTCGAGCATGACGTAGGCCCGCTCAAGATCAAGATTTCCGGCTGCATCAACGCCTGCGGCCACCACCATGTGGGTCATATCGGCATTCTCGGGCTGGACCGGGCGGGGGTGGAAAGCTACCAGATCACGCTGGGCGGCGACGGCACGCAGGACGCGGCCATCGGCGAGCGGGCGGGCCCCGGCTTCTCCGCGGATGAGATCATACCCGCGATCGAGCGCATCGTGCTCGCCTATCTCGACCTGCGCCATGACGCGCTCGGAGACGTTCCTCGAGGCCTATCGCCGTCTCGGTCTGGCGCCGTTCAAGGCCGCGCTCTACGGGGAGGCAAAGGCAGATGCCGCTTGATGCACCCCTGAGCGGGCGGGTCGACGCGCTCAATACCGCGCTCAAACACCACGCCGCCGCGGATATCCTGCGCCGCGGGTTCGAGGCGGCGCCGAACCTGGCGCTCGTGTCGAGCTTCGGCGCCGAAAGCGTGGCGCTGCTGCATCTCGCGGCGGCGGTGAAGCGGGATGTGCAGGTGATCTTCATCGACACGATGCTGCTCTTTCCCGAAACGCTGAGCTATCAGCGCGATGTCGCGAAAAAGCTGGGGCTGCGCCGGGTTCAGGTGGTGCGCGCGGATGTTGCCGCGGCGGACCCTGACGACACACTGCACCTACGTGATCCGGATGCCTGCTGCGATCTGCGCAAGACGCAAACGCTGGAGCGGGCGCTTGCAGGCTATGACGGCTGGATCACGGGGCGCAAACGCTTTCAATCGGGCAGCCGCGCGGAATTGCCGGCGTTTGAGCTCGAGGACGGCACGGGCCGGATCAAAGTCAATCCGCTCGCGCATTGGAGTGCGGCGGACGTGGCCGACTACATGGCCGAAAACGCGCTGCCGCGGCACCCGCTTGTGGCGCGCGGCTACCCCTCCATCGGCTGTGCGCCCTGCACCACGCCGGTGGCGGAGGGTGAGGACCCCCGCGCCGGGCGCTGGCGCGGGCAGGCCAAGGAAGAATGCGGCATCCATTTCGTGGATGGCAAGATGGTACGCACAGGAGGCACACAATGAGCATCATCGTCACCGACACCGGGTTCGCCCCCGACGACTGGACAACGGGCTTTTGCAGTGCCGGTGCCGCCAATGACTGCGCGGCACTCGATCTGCCCTCGGACACTGACCCGCAGGATGTGCCGCTCACGGCGGCGGTCCGGATGATCCGGGTCGATTTCCCCTCCTCCGCGGACGGGCGGGGGTTCACCATCGCGCGGGCCCTGCGGCTGCGCGGCTACACAGGCCGCCTGCGGGCGCGCGGCCATGTCATCGCGGATCAATACGCGATGGCGCGGCGCAGCGGTTTCGACGAGGTCGAGATCGACGAAGACCTCGCCACGCGCCAGCCCGCAGGGCAATGGCAGTTCCGCGCCGACTGGCGCGCGCATGACTACCAGGCCCGCCTGCGCGGCTGATCCGCGCATTGCACCCCCCTTCCCGATTTAATAGATAAAGGACCGTGGAGCACGGCTCTGCGGAGAAATAATGACCGAGCAATCCCCAGTGAGCACCGTAACCGCCAAAGCCGTCCCCACATTGCCCGATGCCCAGACCGTCACTGCCGTGACCCACTGGACGGACAGGCTTTTCTCCTTCCGCGTCACGCGGCCCGCGATCGTTGCGTTTCCGCTCGGGCGAGTTCGTGATGATCGGGCTGATGGGCGATCCGCATCCCGAGACGGGCAAGGCAAAGCCGTTGCTGCGCGCCTATTCCATCGCCTCGCCCGCATGGGACGACGAGCTGGAATTCTATTCGATCAAGGTGCAGGACGGCCCGCTCACCTCCCGGTTGCAGCATATTCAGCCGGGCGACGATATCATCCTGCGGCCCAAGCCCGTGGGCACGCTGGTGCATGATGCGCTGCTGCCAGGCAGGCGGATCTGGTTCTTTGCCACCGGCACCGGCTTTGCCCCCTTTGCGAGCCTGCTGCGCGAGCCGGAGACCTACGAGAAGTTCGAGGAGGTCATCGTCACCCATACCTGCCGCGACGTGGCAGAGCTCGAATACTCGCGCAAGCTCATCGAGGAGCTGAAGGCGGATGAGCTGATGCAGGAGCTGATCGGCGCCGAGCATCTGGCCAAGATCCGCTACTACCCCACCACCACGCGCGAGCAGAGCCCGAAGATGGGGCGCATCACCACGCTGCTGGAGGATGGCACCGTGTTCCGCGATCTCGGCATCGACGGCATCCACGTGGAGACGGACCGCGCGATGGTCTGCGGCTCCATGGGGCTCAACACCGATCTCAAGGCGATCCTCGAAGGCTTCGGGCTGGAGGAAGGGGCGAACTCCGAGCCCAAGCACTACGTGGTCGAAAAGGCCTTTGTCGGCTGAAACGGCGCGCGGCGTTGGCCGGATGCTGAGGCGCTCCACATGAAAAAGGCCGCTCCCGGACGGGAGCGGCCTTTCGCGTTTTCGCAGGTCGCAGGCTCAGAGGCCGAGTGCCTGACGGATCCGCGCGAGCAGCTCCTCCAGCGCTTCGGGGCTGTCTTGTGCGGCCTGAAGGCCTGCGGTCAGCGTCGTCTTCTGCAGATCGCCCAACTCGGACTCCTCCACCATCGTCGTGACCCGCTCGAGGTCGAAACCTTCGACCGTCAGCAGCTCGGACATGGTCTCGGTGGTCATCTCGGTGGCTGCCGCAGCCTCGCTCGCGGCTTCCTCGGTTGCGGTGGTTGCCGCGCTTGCGGCCTCATCGATGGCTTCTGCGGCCTCGGCTGTGGCTTCCTCGGTTGCTGCCGCTGCCTCGGCGGCTGCTTCTTCAGTCGCTGCTGCAGCTTCGGATGCTGCTTCTTCAGTCGCTGCCGCTGCCTCTGCTGCTGCTTCTTCAGTTGCCGCTGCGGCTTCGGATGCCGCTTCCTCGGTTGCCGCGGCCGCATCGGCGGCTGCTTCTTCGGTCGCCTCGGCGGTATCGCTCACGGCGTCAGACGCGCCTTCGGCCGCCTCGGTCGCGGAGGTTGCAGCATCGTTCGCCGCCTCTTCCGTCGCCGCGGCGCCGTCGCTGGCCGTCTCGGAAACCGCGTCCGCCGTCCCGTCAACCGCGTCCGCGGCTGCATCCACAGCATCCGCCGCCGCTTCGCTGGTCGCTTCGACAGCGGCTGTCGCGGTCTCGGTCACGTCGCCCGCCAGATCCTGCACGCTGCGGCCGGAATAGAGCAGATAGCCCCCCACAGCGATGATCGCCGCGACAACGATCCATACAACATTCTTCATAACTACTTCCCCTTTGGTGACTGCGCGGCGCCATTGCGGCTGCGCGCATCTCATTGCGGCTCAAATGCCCATGCGGCGCTGCTCTTTCAAGGGGAAAACGTCCCGAAGAGGCCCGGCACGGCATGATTTCGCCTTGAATGGGACGCGGTGGGCGTCTACTTTGTCAATTCAGTAAATCAACAATCCAAGGACCATCATCATCGCTCGCAGACCCCATAACGCACCGCCGCAACGAGACACCGGCCCGCGCGTAAACGAAGCCATCCGATCCACCGAAATCCGTCTGATCGGTGCAGACGGCGAAAATGTCGGTGTCGTCTCTCCAGCCCGCGCCATGGTCATGGCCGAAGAGGCAGGGCTGGACCTCGTGGAGATCTCTCCGAACGCCAATCCGCCCGTCTGCAAGATCATGGACTTCGGCAAGTTCAAATACGAGACGCAAAAGCGCGAGGCCGAGGCCCGCAAGAAGCAGAAGATCATCGAGATCAAGGAAGTCAAATTCCGTCCGAACACGGACACCAATGACTACGATGTGAAAATGCGCAATGTTTTCAAGTTTCTGGACAATGGCGACAAGGTGAAGGTCACCCTGCGCTTCCGCGGTCGCGAGATGGCCCACCAGAACCTGGGCCGGGAGCTGCTGGAGCGGGTCGCCGAGGACACCAAGGAACACGGCAAGGTCGAGAACTTCCCCAAGATGGAAGGCCGCCAGATGGTGATGCTGATCGGGCCGCTGCCGAAGTGACCTGATGCAGACCGGCGCGCGTGGCCGAAAGAATTCATGACAATGGATGCCAAAACGCCCTGACCATAACCAGTCAGGGCGTTTTGCTTTGGATCTATTGCAGAAGCACGGTGATGTTGCGCACAACGGCGCGCCGGTTGGCCTGCTCCGCCGTCTGCGTCTCGACTTTCAGCTGGCTCTCGCCGTAGCCCTGAACGATCATGTTCTCCTCCGGGACGCCGAAATATTCGGTGAGCGCGAGGGCCACAGTCTCCGCGCGCCGATCAGACAGCGCGAGGTTGTAGGTGGCATCGCCCACTGCATCGGTATGTCCCTCGACCAGCAGCACGGTGCGGGGGTCCTCCTCGATCAGCTCGCGCAGCGTGGAGCCGATGCGCGACAGGCTGCGCGCCTGCTCGGGCTGGATCGCTGCGGATCCGGTGGCGAAGCGCACTGCATCAAGCTCGATCTCCGGCGCGAGGGCGCGGACCTGCGGGATATCGCGCACCTGACGGAGCGAGAACGCCGCGCCACGCTGTGCATCCGCTTGCGCCTGCAGCGCCGCGCGCAGGGCATCCTCATCCGCCGTGCTCGCATTCCGTGCGACAAAGCTGTTGGAGGGGAGCTCCTGCACCACGACTTCGCGCTCTTCGCGCGTATCGTCGAACAGCAGATACTCCTCACCGCTCGGCAGAACACGCAGACGGCGCAGCACGGTTCCGTCCGACCCGAGGATCGTGACGATGCGCGTCCCGTCGGGCTTGATCACCGTGGTGCGGCTGGAGCCATCGCTGAAGGTCTCCGTCTGCAGATCGTTGCCCGCCCGGCGCAGCAACGCATCGTCGCTCTTGAGCACGCGCAACTCGCCTTCGCGCTCCACCACGACGCGGTCGCCGGAGGTGCTTCTCACCTCATCGCCATTGTTGAGCACTTTGCCGACCACGACCGCGCCGAGGCCGAGCAGCAGGGCCTTCTCGAAGTTATTCAGCCCGCTCTCTTCGCGGACCTCGTCGCCTGTCACGGCGGTCTCGAACTCCTCGCTGGAGCTGCGCACGTCCTCTTCCGTCAGGGTCTGTGTCTCGACTTCTGCGGTGGTTTCGCTGCTCTCGGTGGCGGCCATTGATTTCGCACGCTCGGCGGCGCGCGCAGCCTGACGCTCAGCGCGGCGCGCGTCCCGGCGGGCCTGCTGCTCGGGGCTCAAGGGCTTCGCTTCGGCCTCATCGGTGGATGCGGTGGGGTCCTGCGATGTCTCGGGCGCGGCATCGGTTTGGGCTTCTTCCGTTGCGGGCTCGGCAGGTGTCTCGGCAGCAGCCGCTTCCTCCGTATCCGCCGCAGGTGTCTCGGCGTTGGCTTGCGCCTCCGCTGTCGGCTCGGCCTCTTCCGCCTCCGCCGCCGGTGCTTCTTCAGCGGCTTGCGCCCCTTCTGCTACCCGCGCGGCTTCGGCAGCTTGCGCTTCTTCCGCTGCCCGTGCCTCTTCAGCGCGCTGCTTCGGCAGCCTGAGCTTCCTCGGCAGCCCGAGCTTCTTCCGCTACCCGCGCCTCTTCGGCAGCCTGAGCTTCCTCTGCTGCCTGCGCTTCTTCGACAGCTTGCGCTTCTGCGTCCGCAGCAGCCTGCGCTTCGGCCTCTGCGGCCGCCGCCTCCGCCTCGGCGTCCGCCGCAGCCTGAGCTTCAGCCGCCTCAGCTTCCGCTGCTGCTTGCGCCTCCCGCGCGGCCTCGGCCTCTGCTGCAGCCTGTGCCTCCGCAGCAGCCGCCGCTTCGGCCTCAGCCGCCTGCGCAGCGCCCCGCTCATTCTCTAGCGCGCCTTCGATCCGGGTGATCCGCTCCACGATCTCGGCTTGCTGCGCCTGCAGGGGGGCCGCATCGACGCTGCTGTCCTGTGCCGCTGCGTCCAACTGCGCCTGCACCTTGGTGAGGTTCTCCTGCTGGCGTTGCAGACGGAAAGTCAGAAGCTCGATCCGGTTCTGCACCACAGTGCCGTTGGGGGTCGTGCAGGGAAAGACGTTCTCGCTGCATTGCGCCTGCGCGAAGCTGACGGTCGGCATACCCATCGCGAGGATGAGGCTCAGGGAAGTGGTCGTCTTGAGAATGATATTCATCGCTGTTCCTTCGAGAATCGGAGCCCGCACAGAGCGGTCGGGCCTCCGGGATTAACCTTCGATAGGCAGCGAGGTTCCGGCGCTATGCAATAACAGACGCCTGACAGCAGATAGCCGCGCATCACTGCGCGGCTATCTGCCCTTTTCGCAAGGACTGCAGCTCAGCCGGTGATGGCGGCGACCGCGCGCTTGGTCATCACACCCACCAGATGTGCGCGGTACCCGCCCGAACCGTGCAGATCGCTGATCATCGCGGAAGGATCGGCCTTGAGCCCGCTCACCGCATCGGCGCTGAAATTACCGGCCAAGGCGGCTTCCGCCTCACTCCAGCGGAACACGCCGTTTTCGGAGGCGCCGGTGACGGCCACGCGCACGCCGTCCGCGAACTTCGCTACGAAGACCGCCACCAGCGGAAAGCGCGAGGCGGGCTGGATGTGTTTTTCGTAATGTGCCGCTTCGGGGACGGGAAACTTCACTTCGGTGACGATCTCGCCTTCCTCCAGGGCCGTCTCGAACATGCCCAGGAAGTAGTCGTCCGCCGCGATCTCGCGCGTGTTGGTCACGACCGTCGCACCGGAAGCCAGCACCGCGGCGGGATAGCAGGCGGACGGATCGTTGTTGGCGACGGAGCCGCCGATGGTGCCGCGGTTGCGCACCGCCGGATCGCCGATCCGCGCCGCCAGAGAGGCGAGCGCCGGGTATTGCTCGGCGGTTTCCCGCGCGACGGTGGCATGGGTCGTCCCGCCACCGATGCAGATGCGCCCGGCATCATCCTCGCAAATCCCCTTCATCTCGGCGATCCCGTGCAAGCGACACGAGCACCGAAGGCGCCGCCAGCCGCGCCTTCAGCGTCGGGATCAGCGTCTGCCCCCCGCTGAGCGGTTGCGCCTCCTCGCGGCCCAGCGCCTTGACCGCATCCGCGATCGTGGTGGGCATTTCAACATCGAAATTATACATCTTGTCTCCCTTTCAGCCGTGGTGGCCGCCGTTTTCCCGAGCACCGGCCCCCGGCTTCATTTTGCCTCTAAACTCAATGGCGCGCAGCGCCCTCGACATCTCATCAAGCAGGATCCGCCGAAGGGCGCGCTGGCCCTCCTGCGATCTTGCTCAGCCCTGCATCGCCTCCCAGACCCGGTGCGGCGAGACGGGCATGTCGATGTGATCGACCTTGCTGCCCCCCGAGCGCATCGCGTCCAGCACCGCGTTCACCACCGCCGGCGGCGAGCCGATGGCCCCCGCCTCGCCGCAGCCCTTCACGCCCAGCGGGTTGTGCGTGCAAGGCGTCTGGCACGAATGGTCCACGTCGTAGAACGGCAGATCCGACGCGCGCGGCATGGCGTAATCCATGTAGCTCGCGCTCAGCAGCTGGCCGTCGCTGTCATAGGCGCAATTCTCCAGCAGCGCCTGCCCGATGCCCTGCGCCAGACCGCCGTGGACCTGCCCGGTCACGATCATCGGGTTGACGATATTGCCGAAAGTCATCCGCCGCCGAGAACCGCTCGATCGTGACCTGACCGGTTTCGGGGTCGAGCTCGACCTCGCAGGCATAGGCACCCGAGGGGTAGGTGAAGTTCGACGGATCATAGAACGCCGTCTCTTCCAGACCCGGCTCGATCTCTTCCAGCGGATAGTTGTGCGGCACGTAGGCCGCCAGCGTGACATCGCCCCAGGCGACGGATTTATCCGTGCCCGCAACGGTGAACGCGCCGTCTTTCAGCTCCACATCGCCCTCGGAGGCCTCCAGCAGGTGGCTGGCGATCTTCTTGGCCTTGGCGATGATCTTTTCGGTCGCGCGCACCATGGCAGAGCCGCCCACCGCGAGGGAGCGAGAGCCATAGGTGCCCATGCCCATCGGCGTGTTGGCGGTGTCGCCATGCACGATCTCGACCATGTCCTCCGGGATACCGATCATGTCCGCGACCACTTGCGCAAAGGACGTCTCATGCCCCTGCCCGTGGCTGTGGCTGCCGGTCATCACGACCAGACCGCCGGTCGCGTTGACCCGCACGGTGCAGCTCTCGAACAGGCCCGCGCGCGCGCCGAGTTGACCGACGAGGTTGGACGGCGCGATGCCGCAGGCCTCGATGTAGCAGTTGACGCCGAAGCCGCGCAGCTTGCCCTTGGCCTCGCTCTGTTCGCGGCGCTTGGCGAAGCCCGCGATGTCGGCCATCTCCTCGAGCTTGTCCATCGTCGCCACGTAATCGCCGGTGTCGTATTCCACCGCCACGGGCGTGGCGTAGGGAAATTCGGTGACGAAGTTCTGGCGCCGCAGCTTGATCGGATCGACGCCCAGCTCATGCGCTGCCTTGTCGACCAGCCGCTCCAGCTGGTAGGTCGCCTCGGGGCGGCCGGCACCGCGGTAGGCATCCACCGGCACGGTATTGGTGAAGACCGCCTTCACGTTCACGTAGATCAGCGGCGTCTTGTAGTTGCCCGCCATCAGCGTGCCGTGCAGCCATGTCGGCACCGACGGCGCAAAGGTGGACAGATATGCCCCCATGTTGGCGTAGGTATCCGTGCGGATCGCGGTGAAGTTGTTGTCCTTGTCCAGCGCCAGCTCGATCTTGGTCACGTGATCGCGGCCATGGGCATCGGACATGAACGCTTCGGACCGGCTCGACGTCCATTTGACCGCGCGGTTGCAGGCCTTGGCGGCGAAGGTGACGAAGGCTTCCTCCTGGTAGTGGAAGATCTTCGTGCCGAAGCCGCCGCCCACATCGGGGGCCACGACGCGCAGCTTGTGCTCGGGGATGCCCAGCACGAAGGCGCCCATCAGCAGGCGGATCACATGCGGGTTCTGGCTGGTGGTGAAGAGCGTGTGATCGCCGGTGCCACGGGAATAGTCGCCGACGGCCACGCGCGGCTCCATCGGGTTGGCGACCAGGCGGTTGTTGACCAGCTCCAGCGTGGTGACATGGTGCGGCCTTGGTGAAGGCCTCATCTACCGCGGCCTTGTTCTCCTCGACGAAACCCCAGTCATAGCAGAGGTTGCGATGTCAGATCGTCATGCACCTTGGGCGCGCCGTCCTTGACGGCGTCCTTCATGTTGATGACCGCGGGCAGCTCGTCGATGTCGAGCACGATCGCCTCGGCGGCGTCGCGCGCCTGCTCCAGCGTTTCGGCCACGACGGCGGCGATGGGCTCGCCCACATGGCGGACCTTGCCATGCGCCAGCACCGGGTGGCGCGGCTCCTGCATCGGCTCGCCGTGCTTGTCCGTCACCTGCCAGCCGCAGGGCACCGAGCCCACGGCCTCGAAATCGGCGCCGGTGAACACCCGAACCACGCCCGGCATCCCCTCCGCCGCGGAGGTGTCGACGCCGTTGAGCGTGCCATGCGCGATGTCGGAGCGCAGGAAATAGACGTAAGCCTGCCCGTTCACGTTGATGTCGTCGGTGTAGTTTCCCTCGCCGGTCAGAAACCGGATGTCCTCGCGCCGCTTGCTGCTGGCGCCGATACCATGATCTTTTGGCATTTTGTATTCCTCCCTGAGAAGTGGGGTGCACCCGCCCTACGATCCTCCCCGTAGGGTGGGCGCCAACCCACGATTACGTTGGCTTATTCTGCTGCAATCGCGCTGACGTCCTGACCGGAGGCCGCCATGATCGCCTTGACGATGTTGTGGTAGCCCGTGCAGCGGCAGATGTTGCCGTCAAGGTAGTGACGCACATCGGCCTCGGTGGGCTTGGGGTTGTCCTTGAGCAGGGCCGCCGCCGACATCACCATGCCCGGCGTGCAGAAGCCGCACTGCAGGCCGTGATGGTCCTGAAACGCCTGCTGGATCGTGTTGAGCGTGCCGTCGGGCGCCGCCTGCCCTTCGATGGTCGCGACTTCTGCGCCTTGCGCTTCGACGGCGAACATCGTGCAGGCCTTGACCGCCTCGCCGTTCACATGCACCACGCAGGCGCCGCACTGGCTTGTGTCGCAGCCCACATGAGTGCCCGTCAGACCCAGATTTTCGCGCAGGAACTGCACCAGCAGCGTGCGGCCCTCCACCTCTCCCGATGCAGATTTGCCGTTCACGGTCATCTTTACTTGTGTCATGCGTGTCCTCCCAGACGTGCCGTTTTCCTTATCATTGAACGGAGTTAAGCACGGTCCGGGTGGGTTGAGAACCAAAAAATTCGTTTGACCCTTCAAGTCGGGCGGGAATCGTCCCGACGCGCGGGCTCAGCGTTTCGGTCGACGCGGCTGGGGGCGCGTCGGGATTTCCTTCAGCAGCCCGCCCACGCCCATCGCGGCGATGTCCGCACTGCGGACCGGCACGCCGCAGACGACACGGGCCAGCACCCAATCCGCACCGTTGAGCGCCGGCGCGCGCGCGCAGCCCGGCAGGCCGATGACCTGTTGCGGCCCGCCTTGCGGCATCGGCCGCGTGCCCAAAAACAGCAGGTTTCCCGGATCGACCGGCATCCCGAACCGCTCCACCACACCGCCCGCCCGGACCAGTGCACTGGGCGCCACATCGTTGATGTCGGAGGTGGCCGAGCCCGTGAGGATCAGCACCAGCGGCGTGTCTGCCGCCTCGATCGCGGCGGTGAGGGCGGCAGTGTCGTGCGGCACGGTCACCACCTGTGCAAGTGCTACCCCGAGCGCAGTCGAGCCGCGCCGCAATCGCCTCGCGCCCCTTGTCGCCCGCGCCGCCGGGGATTTCCGTGATGATCAGCGTGGCGGAGGCGATCTGCGCCGGGGCGCAGCGTGATCGCCCCCGCGCCGCCGTGACTGCCGCCGCCAGCGCGCCGCGCGGCACGGCGTAGGAGATGATCTTGATCGTCGCCACCATGTCGCCCGCGCGCAGCTGGTGATGGGGCGGCACCGTGGCCACGGTGATCATCGGATCACCGCCGTTCACGCGCGTGAGGGCATCGACGTCCAACAACGCGACGCCCGCGGTCTCGGCGATCAGATTGACGCGCCCGGTGAAGGGGGCGCTTGCGCGCAGGCCGGTGCTGCCCGCCATCAGCGCCTGCGCCAGCGCCTCGGCGGCGGCGTCCTCGCCCACGTCGTCGGGCGCCAGCTTGGCCACGATCACCTCCGCAATGCCCGCCCGCCAACAGCGCGTCGATCTCCGCTTCGCCCAGCACCTGGCCCTTGCGCAGGCGCCCCTCTGGCAGGGCCACGGAATGGGCCAGCACCGCGCCGCGCGCGTCACCGGTGGCGAGCGGTCCGAACTTCATGATTTGCGCAGCGTCGCGATCATCTGCGCAAGGATCGAGACCGCGATCTCCGCCGGGCCCGCCGCACCGATGTCGAGGCCGATGGGGCCGTGGATCCGCCCGATGGTGCCCGCGCCAAAGCCCGCCTCGGCCAGCCGCTCCACCCGCGCGGCATGGGTCCGCCGCGACCCCAGCGCGCCGATGTAGAACGCACCCGAGCGCAGCCCGAGATGCAATGCGGGATCGTCGAGCTTGGGGTCATGGGTCAGCAGCACCAGCGCTGTGCGGCTGTCCACGCCCACCTGCGCCATCGCCGCGTCGGGCCAGTCGTTGATCACCTGCGCATCCGGAAAACGTGCGGGCGCGCCGAAAGCCTCGCGCGGGTCGATTACCACCGGATCGAAGCCCGCAATGCGCGCCATCGGCACGAGCGCCTGCGCGATGTGCACCGCACCCACCACCACCAGCCGCAGGGGCGGGTTGTGAATGGCCACGAACGTGGCGCCATCCTCCTCGACGCCGGAGCGGTCCATGCGGAAGCGCTCCTGATGTCCCTCCGACACCAGCGCGCGGCGGCTGCCGTCGAGGGCGACCTCATAGGCCATGGGGGTGCGCGCCGCGCGGGCCGCGACCAGCTCCTCCAGCAGGGCCTGCGGCATGCCGTCGGGGTGCACAGGCTCCACCAGCACGCGGATCGTGCCGCCGCAGGCCAGGCCCACGGCGAAGGCATCGCCGTCGCTCACGCCATATTCCAGCAGCTTGGTCGCGCCCTCCTCCAGCGCCTCGAGCGCCTCGAGCACCACCGCCCCCTCGACACAGCCGCCGGAGACGGAACCCTCCATCTCGCCCGAGCCGGAGACGGCCATCTGCGCGCCCACGCGGCGCGGGGCAGAGCCCCAGGTCTCGATCACGGTGGCCAGTGCGGCGGTCTTGCCCGCGCGGATCCACGCCAGCGCATGCTCCGGCGCACCTGAGAGGGCGGGTTGCTGGTCCATGGGGCGATCCTCCTTGGCGGGTGTTTGCGCACCAGCGTCTCTCAATCGGGGCGGCTGCGCAAGGCGCCTCTGCACTCTCTTGCACGCGGGCCCTGCCCCCACTACATCTAAGGCAGACGACAGACCCTGGAGACTGCCCATGCCGATGCAAGCCCGCGAAATCGAAGACCTGCTGCGCGAAAGCTTTCCCGACGCGCAGATCGTCGTGGAAGGCAATGACGGCGTGCACATGGCCGCGATGGTCACCGACGAGAGCTTTCGCGGCAAGAACCGCGTGCAGCAGCAGCGCGCGGTATATGCCGCCCTGAAAGGCAAGATGGACGGCACAAATGGCGAATTGCACGCGCTTGCGCTGACCACCAAGGTGCCGGAGTAGCAGTGATGTGGCTCTGGATCCTCGGTGCGGCGCTGTTGGTCGTGGTGGCGATTGCCGCCATGCAGTACCGCGCGGCGGCCGGACGCCATGTGCCACTGTCGGCGCGCCAGCCTGCGCGGCGCACCCCTGCGGGTCAAAAGCCGCCGCTGGGGCATGAGGCGCTCGACATGACGGACGTGCTGCGCACCCAGCGCCGGCATCAAGGGCTCGAGCGCAGTACCAGCTTTCTGGGCGCAGCCGAGGAGGCGCCCGATCTAATCAATCCCGACGGGCTTTCCCTGCCCGACGACGAAACCTACAGCGCGCGCTATCACGCCGCGTTCCAAGCCAAGAAGAAGCAGAAGGACCAAAGCACATGAGCGATGCACATCAGACCATCAAGGACACCGTGACCAGCAATGACGTGGTGCTTTTCATGAAGGGCACCAAGGACATGCCACAATGCGGGTTCTCCTCGCGCGTGGCGGGCGTGCTCAATTACATGGCGATCGAGTACCGCGACGTGAACGTGCTGGCGGATGAGACGATCCGCCAGGGGATCAAGGATTACTCCGACTGGCCCACCATCCCGCAGCTCTACGTCAAGGGCGAATTCGTCGGCGGTTGCGACATCATCACGGAGATGACGCTCTCGGGCGAACTCGACACCCTATTCGCCGAGAACGGCGTGAGCTTTGACAAGGACGCCGCCGACAAGATCCGCGAAGCCAACGGCTGAGCACTACCGGCAGAGCCTTAATGAACGGCGCGCTCCGCATTGGCGGGGCGCGCCTTTTGCTTGGGTCGGCCGCTCGGTGGGTGCATTTGCCAGCGCGGCACCATCGCTCTGGTAGAAAATAGCGAAATGCATGAGACTGGGGCATCAGACCTGCAACGCTCATGGATAAGGCCCGATGGACATCACATTGATCAAGACCTTCATGGAGGTCGCCAATACCGGCTCCTTCGTTGCGGCCTGTGACCGGCTGTTCGTCACCCAATCCGCGGTCAGCCTGCGGATCCAGCGGCTGGAGGATTCGCTCGGCCATCCGCTCTTCACCCGCTCCAAAGCGGGCGCGGTGTTGACGCCCCAAGGGGTCCAGTTCGAGCGCTATGCACTCAGCCTGCTCAAGATCTGGGAGGAAGCGCGCCAGCAGATCGCCATTCCCGAAGGCTTCAGCCGCACCTTGACCATCGGCGCGCAGTATTCGCTCTGGCCGCGGTTGGGGTTTCGCTGGCTCGACGCGTTACAGCGCGCGATGCCGGAGTTGAGCCTGAAAACCCAGATCGGCATGCCAGACAGGCTGACCCGGTATCTGGTCGAGGGGGTCGTGCAGGCCGCGCTCATCTATACGCCGCAGTTGCGCCCCAACCTGATCGCGCAGAAGGCGCTGGAGGACGATCTGATCCTGGTATCCTCCCACCCCGATGCAGAGGTTGCGGATCCGGCAGGCTACGTGTTCTGCGACTGGGGGCCGGAGTTCACCCATGCCCATGCCCTCGCCCTGCCGCATCTGACCGATGCAGGCATCACGATGAACCTCGGCGCGCTGACCGCGGATTACATCGTCAATCGCCGCGCCTCCGCCTACCTTCCCGCGCGCGCCGTCCGGCGATATCTCGACGGCGGAAAACTGCACCTTGTGGCAGATGCACCACGGTTTGCCTATCCGTCCTGGGTCGTGTGGCGCGACGACCTCGCGCCTGACCTCGCGCAAGTCGCGCATCAGACACTGATGAATGTGATCCAAGAAGCTGAAAAAGAGCAACAATCCTTCTCATCGAAGATCGACGAGATGGAGGATTACGAACCTGTCACCCCGGGCGTCATTTCAAATTCATAATACTCGTTTCATCCATTAATTATTCGAATTTCACTCGTTTGATCATCGCAGATAGACACCTTTCAGCAGAGATGCTTCCGATCCCCGGCACTGCGTCGGGCGACGGACATGCTTCCCGAAAGGACACTCCGATGACCACATTCATGAAATTGGCCACCGTTTCCGCCCTTGCGCTGATGGCGGCTGCCCCCGCCATGGCACAGAGCTCGATCACCGGCATCGAAACACTCAACGACCAGGTCGACGACATCACCGATGATGTCAGCGACGATCTGATCGACGGTGCCGATGCAGACCGCTTTGGTCCCAACGGTGTCGCTCAAGGCTGGCGCGGCTCTTTCGCCCTGTCCGCATCCGGCACCTCCGGCAACACCGACACCGGTGAGCTGGCAGCAGCGGGCCGTCTGACGTACGGCATCGGCGACTGGAACCACCTGATCGGCTTCGCAGCCGAATACGGCGAATCCAACGGCCTCAAGAGCGAAGAGAAGTTCTTTGCGACCTACGAAGCGAGCCGCTACTTCACCAACCAGTTCTACGGTTTCGGCCTCGCTCGGTTCGAGTATGACGGCTTTCTTACAGAAGAGGTCAGCACGACAACCGGCGGTGTCACGACAAACACGTCACGCGAAGTCGACGGCTCCACCACGGACGCGTTCCTGGGCTTTGGTCCCGGTTACCGCGTGCTGAACAACCCCAACCAGACATGGCGCGTTCAGGCGGGTCCGGGCATCCGTTACTTCAAGGGCGTGACCGGCGTCTCCGACACCGAAGGCGCATTCATCGCGACATCGCGCTACTTCTACGGCTTCAGCGACACCGTTTCGTTCACGATGGACACCGAGATCCTCGGCTCGGATGTCAACACGATCGTGTCGAACGATGCGGGCGTGAACTTCAAGCTCTCCAACAACCTGTCGACCCGTGTCAGCTACCAGACGGATTACAACACCGATCCGGACGCAGGTCTGAAATCGACGAACAACACCCTCGGCGTGTCCCTGGTCCTGGGCTTCTGAGACCTTCCGGGACCGCAAGGCGACCTGCGGTCCCGGAACACCGGAACACGTCACAACTCTGCCCCTGACTGCCGGTCTGCAACCTCGTACCGGCATGCAGGGAACGGTTTGGGGGAGGATGAGGAATTGCATCCTCCCCTATTCTATTGTGCGAAGCGATCAGCCGCCGGTTTTCTCGTCAACGGCGGCCGCCAGCGCCTCGGCGCGCGCGGCGATTTCGGCCAGCGTGTCGGTCACCGATTGCGGCACCACCGGCACCTCGATGCGCTCGGGCTCCACCACCACATTGCGCAGCCCCTCAAGCTCGGCCTCGCGCTCGGCAAGCTCGGCGCGGATCTCGGCGATCTTATCCTCGATGCTGGCGGTCTTGTCGGCGAGCATCAGGCCCGCCATCAGCAGCATCCGTGCCTCGGGCATCCGGCCCACCTGATCGGCGAGCACCTGCGCCTCGTCATCGAGCATCTTGGCGGCGGAGTAGAGATAGCTTTCCTCCCCCTCCTGGCAGGCCACGTCGAAATGGCGTCCGCCGATGGAAATCTTGACCTCTGGCATCACGCCTCCTCCGCGGCTGGGCTGTCTGGGGGTGTTGCACCCTCCAGCAGCGGTTGCAGGCTGGCGAGGATCACCGACGCCTCCGCCACATCGGCGGCACGTGCGGCGCGCAGGGCTTCGAGCTCTGCCAGCATGGATTTATTGATCAGATGCGGATCGCCCACACCTTCGGCATTGGCGTCGCGCAGGGCGGCACAGGCCTCCGCGAGCTGGGCATTGGCGCGCCGCACGCGCTGAAGCTCGACATCGAGCTGAGCCATGCGCACGGCCCCGTCATCGACCTGCGCGCGCAGGGCGGCGGTTTCGGTCTCGGCCTTGGACCGCAGGGCGCGCACGCGTTCCTGCAGCTGCGCATTCGCGGTGCGCTCCTCCTCGAGCTGGCGCAGGGTGTCCTCGTCGGGCGCGCCTGACGCCGGGCCCAGCTTCTCCAGCCCGAACGCCACCTGATCCATCGCGGCGGTGATCCGGCGCTGGAGTTCTTCGATATCGCTCATATGCCTCTCTCGCTCTCTCTCGATGGCGCGCCGATCCTGCTCTGCGGCGAATCGGTTTGCACCCGGTAATGAGGTAATCCTAACCAAAGCCCGCATCAATTGCTGCCCCTCCATTCTTAACAGCGGCTTGGCGCCAATTCTTCATGGTCTGCATGAACTGCCCCGCAGCCGCCTGTGCTTGATCTTTCGCCCCGCCCTGATATGCAGCCCCGAAATGCACCCCAGCAAAGGACATCCGCCCGTGGATCTCAAAGCCCTCTCCGCCGCCAACCCCGATCACTGGTCCAAGGCCACCGCAATCCGCGCGCTGGCCCTCGATGCTGTGGCGGAGGCGAATTCAGGCCATTCCGGCATGCCCATCGGCATGGCGGATGTGGCGACGGTCCTGTTCCAGAACCACCTCAAATTCGATGCCGCCAATCCGCTCTGGCCGGACCGCGACCGCTTCATCCTGTCGGCGGGCCACGGCTCAATGCTGATCTACGCGCTGCTGCATCTGGTGGGCGATGCGCAATTCCCCATCGAGGAGATCAAGGCATTCCGCCAGATGGGCCACCGCACGGCGGGCCACCCGGAGAACTTCCTCGCCGATGCGATCGAGACGACGACCGGGCCCCTGGGTCAGGGCATCGCCAATTCCGTGGGCTTTGCCATGGCCGAGGAGATCCAGCGCGCGACCTACGGCGCCAAGATCGTGGACCACCATACATACGTCATCGCCGGTGACGGTTGCCTGATGGAAGGTGTGAGCCAGGAGGCGATCACGCTGGCCGGGCGGCACAAGCTTGGCAAGCTCATCGTGCTTTGGGACAACAACAACATCACCATCGACGGGCCCGTGAGCCTTTCGGATGCCACCGATCAGGTCGGGCGCTTCCGCGCCGCCGGATGGGACGTGCAGGAGGTCGATGGCCATAACCCCGACGAGATCGACGCGGCGCTGACGGCGGCCCGGAAAACCGACACCCCGAGCATGATCGCCTGCAAGACGCACATCGCCCTCGGCCATGCGGCGCAGGACACCTCCAAGGGTCACGGCGCGCTGACGGACCCCGCGCAGATGGTCGCGGCGAAGGAAGCCTGGGGCTGGACCGCGGCCCCCTTCGATATCCCCGAAGATATCAAGGCGGCCTGGGAGGCCATCGGATCGCGCGGCGCGGAGGCCCGGCGCGCGTGGGAGACGCGCTTTGACAAGATGCCGCGGTCACGCCGCGAGACGTTCAACCGGGCGCTGGCGGGCGACGCACCCAAGAAACTCAGCGCCACGATCAAGGCGTTCAAGAAGCAGGCGTCGGAAGTCGCGGCCAAGATGGCCACCCGCGCATCCTCCGAAAAAGTGCTCGAGGTTCTCAACCCGATCCTGCCGGAGACGGTGGGCGGCTCGGCGGATCTTACCGGCTCCAACAACACCAAGACGCCGGATCTTGGCGTGTTCGACATCGACAACCGCGGCGGGCGCTATGTCTACTGGGGCATCCGCGAGCATGGGATGGCATCGGCGATGAACGGCATGGCGCTGCACGGCGGCGTGCGCCCCTATTCCGGCACCTTCATGTGCTTCACCGATTACGCCCGCCCGGCCATGCGCCTGAGCGCGCTGATGCAGGTGCCGGTGGTCTATGTGATGACCCACGACAGCATCGGCCTGGGCGAGGATGGCCCGACGCACCAGCCGGTCGAGCATCTGGCGATTTCGCGCGCGACGCCCAACACGCTGGTGTTCCGCCCCGCCGACACGGTGGAAACGGCGGAGGCCTGGGAGATCGCGCTGACACAGAAGACGCGGCCTTCGGTCCTGTCGCTCACGCGGCAGGGGCTGCCGCTGGTGCGCAAGGACCACAAGACGCGCAATCTCAGCGCACAAGGCGCCTACACGCTGCTCGATGCGGAGGGCAAGCGGCAGGTGATCCTGATCGCCACAGGCTCGGAAGTGTCCGTGGCGCTGGAGGCGCGGGATCTGCTGCAGGCCGAAGGGATCGGCACGCGGGTCGTTTCCATGCCCTGCATGGAGCTTTTCGCAACGCAGGATGAAGCCTACCGCAAACGCGTGCTGCCCGGCGGTGCCGTACGCGTCGGCATCGAGGCCGGTGTGCGCCAGGGCTGGGACCGCTGGCTGCTGGGCGAGCGCGGCAAATGGGGCAAGGCGGATTTCGTGGGCATGGACCGCTTCGGCGCCTCCGCCCCGGCTGAGGAGCTGTTCGTGAAGTTCGGCATCACCGCAAAAGACGTGGCCGAGAAGGCCAAGGCACTGCTGTAAACTAATCGGCGCGCGGGCTTGGCGGCGGTATCCGTTTACGGATGCCGCCGCTTTTGTTTCCGAACGGTGAACACTGTGATGCCCGGATTAGGCGACATCATGCCGATAATGCCATAATTCGGGCGAGGTTCGGCCACATCGAGCGCCTAGCCTGTCATTGCCTTGCCAGATGTTAGGACTTTGTTAACGGTTTGGGCGCAGGGTGAGAGATAAAGCAACAGCAACCTGATTGGAGCAGACCGATGGCCTATCTGATGACTGCGGTGATGAGCGGTGGCGTTGCCGCGATCCTTTCACTCTTCAACGGTGGCACGCTCGGTGAGATGCTCTGGAACTACGTATTGTTCGGGCATCTGGGCATGGCAACACTTGCGGTCGCCTATATCACCGCATCACTGGTGGACCGCCGCCGCACCGATTGATCGGGCGCGCCAAGGGACCGAACCTTTGCGCGCAAACACTTACAATTAGCCATAAGATCAATGTTGCAGGCGCCTCTCCCCCGGCGCCTGCTTTCACATTTGACCCGCCCGCAAAATTACGCGGGGTTCGAGAAGACCTTGCGCCAGACTGGCGTCACGACCTTTTCGCCCAGCGGAATGAGGCACATGCCGATGGCCAGGCCGAACACGCCGTCCATCGTCGCCTTGGCCACCCATTCGGTGAACCCTTCCCAGGACGCGGGCAAGCCCTGCGCGATGCCGACTGCCAGATCATGGATGGTGTGGCCGAGATAGCCGAAGCCGAGCTGCTCCAGCCCGTGCACGATGATCGAACCGCCGACCCAGAGCATCGCCGCCGTGCCCACAATCGTCAGCAACCGCAAGAAGCCCGGCATCGCCTTCACCAGACCGCGCCCCAGCGCGCGCGTGGTGGCAAGGCGCCCGTGCTTGGCCATGCCGAGGCCGAGGTCGTCCATCTTCACGATCAGCGCGACGGAGCCATAGACCACCACGGTGATCATCACCGCCACGGTCGCCAGCGTCGCCGCCTCCATCCAGAAATTGCTCTGCGGGATCGCGGCGAGGGAGATGGTCATGATCTCGGCGGAGAGGATGAAATCGGTCTTTATCGCGCCCTTGGCCTTCTCCTCCTCCAGTGCCGCGGGGTCGGAGACTGTCTTCTCCTTGCCCGGATGATCCTCGTGCCCTTCGCTCCAGCCCAGGACATAGGCAACCTTCTCTGCGCCCTCGAAACACAGGTAGGCGCCGCCCAGCATCAGCAATGGCGCGATCGCCCAGGGCGCAAAGGCCGACAGCGCCAGCCCCGCAGGCAGGAGGAACACCAGCTTGTTGCGCAGGCTGCCCTTGGTGATGCGCCAGATGATCGGCAGCTCGCGCTCCGCCTTGAAGCCGGAGACATATTTCGGCGTCACGGCGGCATCGTCGATCACCGCTCCCGCCGCCTTGGCGGATGCCTTGGACGCCTGCCCGATCACGTCATCGACCGAAGCCGCCGCCACCTTTGCGATGGCCGCCACATCATCCAATAAGGCAATCAATCCGCTCATATGTCCGTTCTCCTGTTTATGCGAAACAGCTAGCGCTTATGGATCTCAAAGCCAATGCACAGCAGCACGGTACGGCAAGGCCCTGTTACCGCTAACCCGGCATTTTAACGCTAACATGCGGGTGCGGGGCGCCTTTGGCTCTGGCCCCTGCCTGCCTGCCCCGTCTATAGCAGGCGCAACCAGACGCCTCCAAAGGACCTCCCCCATGACCATCAAAGTCGGTATCAACGGATTTGGCCGGATCGGCCGCTGCACCCTGTCGCATATCGCGCAGAGCGCACGCGAGGATATCCAGGTGATCAAGCTCAACGCGACCGGCCCGATCGAGACGGCGGCGCATATGCTGAGGTTTGATTCCGTGCATGGACGTTTTCCGGGCGAGATCACGGTCGATGACGGCTATCTCAACCTCGGCCAGAACGATATAGAGGTGATGTCCACCTATACCCTTGAAGAGCTCGACTGGTCCGGCTGCGACGTGGTGCTGGAATGCACCGGCCAGTTCAACGACGGCAACAAGGCACGCACCCATATCGAGGAGGGCGCAAAGCGCGTGCTGCTGTCCGCACCGGGCAAGAACGTGGACCGCACGGTGGTCTTCGGCGTCAATGACCACGAGATGCGGGCGAGCGATCTGATCATCTCGAACGGGTCGTGCACGACCAACTGCCTCGCGCCGCTGGCCAAGGTGATGCATGAGGCGGTGGGCATCGAAAGCGGTCTGATGACGACCATCCACAGCTATACCGGCGACCAGCCCACGCTGGACCGCCGCCACAAGGATCTCTACCGCGCGCGGGCTGCGGCGATGGCGATCATCCCGACCTCGACCGGGGCGGCAAAGGCGCTGGGCGAGGTGCTGCCTGATCTGAAGGGCAAGCTAGACGGGACCGCGATGCGGGTGCCCACGCCCAACGTCAGCGCCGTCGATCTGACCTTCACGGCATCGCGCAACGTGACCGTGGAGGAGATCAACCTCGCTGCCAAGACAGCCGCCGAAGGGCCGATGTCGCGGGTGATGGCCTATGATCCGGCGCAGAAGGTGTCCATTGACTTCAACCATACCGAGCACAGCTCAATCTTCGCGCCCGACCAGACCATCGTGGTGGCGGGCCGCACCGTGCGGGTGCTGGCGTGGTATGACAACGAATGGGCATTCTCCGTGCGGATGGCCGACATGGCCGTCGCAATGGGCAATCTGCGCTGACGCCATAGGCTTGCCGCATCCTGCTGCCTGGCCTAGAAGGGGCAGGCAATCGAGAAAGACGCCTTCATGACCAACCGGATCGCCCTCGTGCTCGGCCTGCTGATCATCGGGGCCGTGGCGCTGGACTACCTCTATTTCGGGACCACGCATTTCGTGTTTCTGGCAAAGAAGATGACCGATCTGATCGAATGGCTGGCCTTCTGGCGCTGAGCGCCGCGCGCGCCCTGCATCCCTGCCCCGCCTCTGCGCCCCGCCTGATTGTGCGATCAGTTCGCCTTCGAGACGTCGGCGCAGACCCATCAGTTCAGGACGCAGGACGACCGTCAAGCGAGGGATAATTGGGTTCAGCCGCGTCGGACGCAACATGCTGCGGGCGGATGAACGTGGAAGGCCACCCGCCCCGCGTCAACGCGGAGAGCGCGTCTGAGGCGCGCCGCTATTTCTTGTAGCGCGCGATAAGCTCGGTGTTGACGCGGGGGGTGACGAATTTGCTGACATCCCCGCCCAGCCGCGCGATTTCCTTCACGAGCTTGCTGGCGATCGCCTGATGCTGCGCTTCGGCCATCAGGAACACCGTCTCGATCTCGTCGTTGAGCTGGCGGTTCATGCCGACCATCTGGTACTCATATTCGAAATCCGCGACCGCACGCAGACCGCGGATGATGATCCCCGCGCCCACATCCTGCGCACAGTCGATCAGCAGGTTCTCGAAGGGATGGACCACGATCAAGATGCCGGTGTCGTGCGCCAGCGCCGCGCATTCCTCTTCGATGAGCGCGACCCGCTCCTCCAATGAAAAGAGTGGCCCCTTGTCCCGGTTGATCGCCACGCCGATCACCAGCTTGTCCACGAGCGAGGCCGCGCGGCGGATGATGTCGATATGACCCAAAGTGAGAGGATCGAAAGTGCCGGGGTAGAGGCCAACGCGCATGTGCAGCGCTCCTTGGGTCAGTGTCTTACGGACGCCAAGCAATCACGCGCGGCCACGGGATGCAAGTGGTACGCTGGCGGTCAATGACCCCGGATCATTCCCTCGAGGGCGACATTCTCCATCGATAGCTCCATCAGCCGCGCCTTGACCACATCCCCGAGCGAAATCAGCCCGACCAGCGTGTCGCCTTCGAGCACCGGCATGTGGCGGAACCGCCCTTCCGTCATCTGCTGAAGCACCTCATCGGCGCGCATCTCGTGGGTGCAGGTCACCAGCCGCGCGGTCATGATGCTGCTGACCGGTTCGCTCAGGCAGGACGCGCCCGCTTGCCCCAGCTGCCGGACGATGTCGCGCTCGGACACGATCCCGTCGAGCGCGTTGCCGTCGCGGGAAACGATCAGGATACCGATCCGCCGCTCCGCCAGTGTCTTGGCCGCCTGCCCGATGCTGACGGAAGGCAGGACCGTGACGACCGCATCATCGGCCTTGGATCTCAGGATTTGCGACACCAACATTGATCATCCTCCCATGCTCAGGTGTTGAGGTCCGCCTATCGTCGCGCGGGCGCGCGCCTTGTGTCAAGACCGCTGATGGCCCTTTCCCCGCCCGCAGGCCGGGCAACCGCGATCCTGCACCGGGTCCCGCTTCTTTTCCCGGCAAAGCGCATTTGGGGAAACTTGCCCCTACCGCCCGCCTTTTTGCGCGACTAGACTGCGGCCAGCACCAACAGGAGATCCCCTATGCAAGAGCTCACCCACTACATCAACGGCGCCCATGTCAAAGGCACATCGGGTCGCTTTGCCGATGTAATGAACCCCGCCACCGGCGAGGTGCAGGCCAAATGCCCGCTCGCGAGCAAGCAAGAGCTGGAGCAGGCCGTCGCATACGCCGCCGCCGCCCAGCCGAAGTGGGCCGCGACCAACCCGCAGCGCCGCGCGCGCGTGCTGATGAAGCTGGTGGATCTGCTGAACCGCGACATGGACAAGCTCGCCGAGGCATTGAGCCGCGAGCATGGCAAGACGCTGCCAGATGCCGCGGGCGACGTGCAGCGCGGGCTTGAAGTGGTCGAATACTGCATCGGTGCGCCGCAATTGCTCAAGGGTGAATATACCGACAGCGCGGGCCCCGGCATCGACATGTACTCGATGCGTCAGGCGCTGGGTGTCACTGCGGGCATCACCCCGTTCAACTTCCCCGCGATGATCCCGATGTGGATGTTTGCGCCCGCCATCGCCTGCGGCAACGCCTTCATCCTCAAACCGTCCGAGCGTGACCCCTCCGTGCCACTGATGCTGGCGGAACTGGCAGAGGAAGCGGGCCTGCCCAAGGGCATCCTGCAGGTCGTGAACGGCGACAAGGAAGCAGTGGATGCGATCCTCTACAATGACGTGATCCAGTCGGTGGGCTTCGTCGGCTCCACCCCGATTGCGGAATACATTTATGGCACCGGCTGCGCGCAGGGCAAACGCGTTCAGTGCTTTGGCGGCGCGAAGAACCACATGATCATCATGCCTGACGCCGACATGGATCAGGCCGCCGATGCGTTGATCGGCGCAGGCTACGGCGCGGCAGGCGAGCGGTGCATGGCGATTTCCGTCGCCGTGCCCGTAGGCGACGAGACCGCGGACCGCCTGATCGAGAAGCTGGTGCCGCGCATCGAGAAGCTGAAGGTCGGCCCCTATACCTCCGGCAAGGATGTCGATTACGGCCCCGTCGTGACCGCCGCCGCCAAGGCCAACATCGAGCGTCTGATCCAGACCGGCGTCGATCAGGGCGCCGATCTGGTCGTCGATGGGCGCGGCTTCCAGTTGCAGGGCTACGAGGAGGGTTTCTTCGTCGGCCCGAGCCTGTTTGACCGCGCGACCAAGGACATGGACATCTACCGCGAGGAGATCTTTGGGCCCGTACTGACCTGCGTGCGCGCGCAGAGCTACGAAGAGGCACTGGGGCTCGCGATGGACCACGAATACGGCAACGGCACCGCGATCTTCACCCGCGACGGCGATGCGGCACGTGATTTTGCCAACCGGGTCAATGTGGGCATGATCGGTATCAACGTGCCGATCCCCGTGCCGCTGGCCTATCACACCTTCGGCGGCTGGAAGAAATCGGTCTTCGGCGACCTCAACCAGCATGGTCCGGATGCTTTCAAATTCTATACCCGCACCAAGACCGTGACCGCGCGCTGGCCCTCCGGCATCAAGGAAGGCGGAGAGTTCTCCATTCCCGTCATGGAATGATCCCCTGGGGCGGGCCGATTGCCCGCCCCCTCCTTCCCCCGCCAAAGGACCCGGACATGCAGGACAGCTTCACCATCGGCATCGAGGAGGAGTATCTTCTGGTGGACCGCGACAGCTTTGAGCTGGCCGCGGCGCCGGACGCGCTCATGGAGGCCTGTCAGAACATTCTGGGCGAACAGGTCAGCCCCGAATTCATGCAGTGCCAGATCGAGATCGGCACGAAAGTCTGCGGAACCGTCGCCGAGGCCCGCGAGGACTTGAAATTCCTGCGCAGCACGGTCTCGCGGCAGGCGGCCAAGTTCAACCTCACGCCCGTCGCCGTCTCCTGCCATCCCTTTTCGGAGTGGAAGCAGCAGGATTTCACGCCAAAGGACCGCTATTCCGATCTCGAGCGGGAGCTCGAAGGCGTTGCCCGGCGCATGCTGATCTCCGGCATGCACGTCCATGTCGGCGTGGACGGTAACTCCAACCGCATCGATCTGATGCCGCAGCTTGCGTACTTCCTGCCGCATCTGCTGGCGCTCTCCACCTCCTCGCCCTTTTGGCAGGGCGACGACACGGGCCTCGCCTCCTACCGGCTGTCGATCTTCGACAACATGCCGCGGACCGGGCTGCCCCCGGTCTTTGCCAGCTGGGGCGAA
The DNA here is from genome assembly GCA_963703195.1 of uncultured Alphaproteobacteria bacterium. GTDB lineage: Bacteria > Pseudomonadota > Alphaproteobacteria > Rhodobacterales > Rhodobacteraceae > Sulfitobacter. The sequence continues at coordinate 1,181,336 of OY969797.1, forward strand.
TACGAACGGACCACCGGCACGCTGATCGAGCTCGGCGTGATCGAGGACACCACGAAGATCTGGTGGGATCTGCGCCCCTCCGACCTCTATCCGACGCTCGAATCCCGCATCTGCGACGTGCAGCCGCGCATGGAACACGCGCTGGCCCTCGCGGGGCTGACGCAGGCGATCGTGCGCATGCTGCTGCGTCTGCGCGACCGCAACCTGCGCTGGCGCGAATACGACCGTTTTCTGATCTCGGAGAACCGCTGGCGCGCGCAACGCTATGGCGTCACCGAAGGGCTGATAGACTTCGGCGAAAGACGCATCCGCCCGTTCGACGACCTCTTCGAGGAGCTGATCGGCCTGCTGGCGGAGGACGCGGAGGCGCTGGGATGCCTCGATGAGATCTGCACCCTGCGCGACGTCGTGGCAAACGGCACCAGCAGCAGCCGCCAGCGCGAGATTTTCAAGGCGGAGGGATCGGAGGCGGTCGTCCGGCACCTGATCGAGGAATTTCATGCCGATCTGTGATCTTCACCCTTGCCCCTTGCAAATCACCGGCAAAGATCGGAATTTAACAGTTGTTCAATAACGCATCCGGGAGGGCCAGATGGATTTTGCGCTGAGCGAGGAACAATCCGCCATTTTCGACATGGCCTATGCCTTCGGGCAGGAGCATATTGCGCCACATGCCCAGGCTTGGGAGAAGGCCGAGACGATCCCCAAGGAACTCTGGCCGCAGATTGCGGAGCTTGGGTTCGGCGGGCTCTATGTCTCCGAGGAGGCAGGCGGTGCGGGTTTGTCGCGGCTCGATGCGACGCTGGTGTTCGAGGCGCTCTCGATGGCCTGCCCTTCCGTCGCCGCCTTCCTGTCGATCCACAACATGTGCGCCAGAATGCTCGACAGCTTCGCGCCGGAGCCGCTGAAGGCGCGGATCATGGATGATGTGCTGAGCATGAAAACGGTGCTGAGCTACTGCCTGACGGAACCGGGATCGGGCTCGGACGCCGCGGCCCTGCGCACCCGGGCGGAGCGTACCAACGAGGGCTACAGCCTCACGGGCACCAAGGCGTTCATCTCTGGCGGCGGCTATTCGGACGCCTACGTCTGCATGGTGCGCACCGGGGACGCAGGCGCGGGCGGTGTCTCCACCGTCTATGTCGAGGACGGCACGCCGGGGCTCAGCTTTGGCGGGCTGGAGGATAAAATGGGCTGGCGCAGCCAACCGACCGCACAGGTACAGTTCGACAATTGCAACATTCCGGCCGGAAATCTCATCGGAGAAGAGGGTAATGGTTTCAAATATGCGATGGTGGGGCTTGACGGGGGCCGTCTCAACATCGCCGCCTGCTCGCTGGGTGCCGCACAGATCGCGCTCACGAAAACACTCGATTACATGGGGCAGCGCAAGGCCTTTGGCCAGCCTATTGACCAGTTTCAGGGGTTGCAGTTCCGGCTTGCAGATATGGAGATCGAACTGCAGGCGGCGCGGACCTTCCTGCGCCAGGCGGCATGGAAGCTCGACAACGGGGCGCCCGATGCGACGAAGTTCTGCGCAATGGCCAAGAAGTTCGTGACCGAAGCGGGCAGCCGCGTGGTGGACCAGTGCCTGCAACTGCATGGCGGCTACGGATACCTCGCCGATTACGGGATCGAGAAGTTGGTCCGCGATCTGCGGGTGCACCAGATCCTCGAAGGCACCAATGAGATCATGCGGGTGATCGTGGCGCGCGACATGCTGAAGCACCGCTGATGGCCGATATCGACATACGGATCCAAGGATGCGCCGGGCGGATCACGCTCAATCGGCCGCAGGCGCTCAACGCCGTGACATACGCGATGTGCCTGGCCATCGAGGAAGCGCTGGACCGCTGGCAGGCGGATGACGCGGTGACGCTGGTTCTGATCGATGCCGCCGGAGAGCGGGCGTTCTGCGCAGGCGGTGATATCGCGGAGCTCTATGAGACCGGCATGCGCGGGGACTTCGCCTATGGTCAGCGGTTCTGGGCAGATGAATACCGGCTCAACAACAAGATATTCAGCTACCCCAAGCCGGTGGTATCCTTTCTACAGGGGTTCACGATGGGCGGTGGTGTCGGCATCGGCTGTCACGGATCGCACCGCATTGTGGGGGAGAGCAGCCGGATCGCGATGCCGGAGGTGGGCATCGGATTGGTGCCGGATGTGGGCGGTTCTCTGATGCTCGCGCTGGCGCAAGGGCGGCTTGGGGAATACCTGGGGATAACTGCCGCGCGCATGGATGCGGATGATGCAATTTATGCTGGTTTTGCAGATCATTACATCCCACAGCTCATGTGGACGGATTTGATTGCCGAGCTTGAGCGGAATGGCGATCCCGCCTGTCTGGAGGAGGCCGCTGCTGCACCGCCGGAGGGCACGCTGCGCGGACAGACGGGCGAGATCGACGCGCTGTTCGCGGGAGAGGCCTTGGGCGACATCCGGCGCATGCTCGCCGCCGACGGAGGTGCCTTCGCGCAGGAGGCAGCCGAGATGATGTCGCGCAACGCGCCGCTTTCGATGGCCTGCACGGTGGAGATGATCCACCGTCTGCGCGGCCCCTCGCTCACCATGGCCAAGGCGCTCGATCTCGAATACCGCTTCACCTCCCGCGCGATGGCGCATGGCGATTTCCTCGAAGGGATCCGTGCTGCGATCATCGACAAGGACCGCGCGCCGAAATGGCAATACGCGACCGGGGAAGTGCCCGTGGCCGCAGTGGCCAAGATGCTGATGCCACTGGGGAAAGATGCACTCAAACTCTGAAGGATGACGGATATGGGCAGTTTCACGATCGGCTTTGTAGGTCTCGGCAACATGGGTGCACCGATGGCGCGCAACCTCGCCGCGGCGGGGCACAAGGTGCGCGGCTTCGACACCGCGGGCACCACGGCGGAGGGTGTCGAGGTGGCGCAATCGCTTCCCGCGGCCTGCGAGGGCGCAGACTTCGTGATCACCATGCTGCCGAATGGCGCTATCCTGCGCGCCGTGGCCGAGGAGGCCCTGCCCGGGATGGCGCGGGGGGCCACGCTCATTGATTGCTCGACCGTAGATGTGCAGAGCGCGCGGGACGTGGCCGAGGAAGCCGCCGCGCGCGGGATCGGCTTTGTCGACGCGCCCGTCTCCGGCGGGGTCGGCGGTGCGGCGGCCGGGACGCTTACGTTCATGGCAGGCGGCGCGGATGCCGATTTCGCCGCGGCGGCACCGCTTTTCGAGGTCATGGGACAGAAAGCCGTGCATTGCGGCGCGGCGGGCGCGGGGCAAGCTGCCAAGATCTGCAACAACATGATCCTCGGCGCGACGATGATCGCGACCTGCGAAGCTTTCGCATTGGCGGACAAACTCGGGCTCGACCGGCAAAAGATGTTTGACGTAGTCTCCACCTCCTCGGGCTACAGCTGGTCGATGAATGCCTATTGTCCTGCACCGGGCGTGGGGCCTGCTTCGCCCGCCGATAATGACTACACCCCCGGTTTCGCGGCGGAGCTGATGCTCAAGGATCTGGGGCTGAGCCAGCAAGCCGCGGAGGCGGTGGATGCCGACACCCCCATGGGCGCGCTGGCGCACGCGCTCTATGCGCAGTTCGTCGAGCAGGAGGACGGGCGCGGGCGCGATTTCTCAGCCATGCTGCCGCGGCTTGCCGCGCGCGGGCGGACCAGTTGATGTCGGAAACGGGCATTTTCCGCCGCCGGTGACGGATACTCTGTGGGCATGTCAGCAAAGGATGCCCGGATGCCTCTCCCCTTCGACCAATTCGCCGCAGAGCTTACCTTCGACGGCCTGCCTGCGGATCTGCTCTGGACGCTGCGGCGGTCGTTCACCGACACGATGGGCACCGCGGCGGTCGCCTCCACCACGCAGATGGCGGATGCCGCGCGGCGCGGGGCGCTGGCACTCTTCGGCGTGGGCGGTGCGGGGGCTGCGCGGATCCTGATGCACGGCGGTGCGGTGAGCCCGGCAGGGGCTGCGATGGCCGGCGCGTTCACCGTGGATGCGGTAGATGCCCACGACACGACCAGCCCCTGCAAGGGGCATGCGGGATCCGCGGTCTTCCCTGCCCTGCTGGCGCTGGCTGATACGCTGGAGCGGCCCGTGACGGGCGCCGAATTCGCCGTCTGGCTGGCTGTCGCCTATGAGGTGAGCTACCGCGCGGGGTTGGCGCAGCACGCGACCTGCGCGGACTATCACACCTCAGGCGCCTGGACCTCGACCGGCGTGGCCGTGGCGGCGGCGCGCGCGCTGGGGCTGTCACAGGCGCAGATCCGGCATGCGGCGGGCATAGGTGAGTATCACGGTCCGCGCAGCCAGATGATGCGCTGCATCGACCATCCCACGATGGTGCGCGATGGCGTGGGCTGGGGTGCGCCATCGGGGCTCGCGGCGGCCTACCTCGCGCGCGAGGGGTTCACCGGCGCGCCCGCCCTCACCTGCGAGGAAGCGCCTGCGTTCTGGGCGGATCTCGGCACGGCATGGCGCACGGTGGAGGACACAAGCTACAAGCCCTACCCCTGCTGCCGCTGGGCACATCCGTCCATCGATGCCGCGGCGGATCTGATGGCGGAGCACGGGTTGGACGCGCGGGATGTGGCGGGGGTCGAGATCCGCACCTTCCACAATGCCACGCGGTTGGCGGGCCACACCCCGCAGAGCCTGTGCGAGTTCAGCTATTCCATCGCGTTTCCCGTGGCTTGCATGATCGTGCGCGGACAGATCGGGGTCGCGGAGTTGCAGCCGGAGACGCTCAACGATCCGGATATCCTGCGGGTGAGCAAGGCAGTAGAGCTGATCGACGATGATCACTACACGCGCATTTCGGTAGGCAAACGCTGGGCCGAGGTGACGATCCGCACCGCCGACGGGCGCAGCTTCGCCTCACCGCCGCGCACACCGCGCGGGGACCGCGATGCGCCACTGAGCGATGCGGACATCTCGGAGAAATTCCACCTCTTCAGCGACCCGGTGCTGGGCCGCGACCGGGCGGATGCGCTGGAAGATCTGTCGGGACGCTTCGACAGTCTGGACGCCGAAGACTTCCGCCGCCTGCTCGATCTGTGCCTGAGTGCGCCGTGACCCTGAAGCGGGTAACGGTGCAGTTCAGCTGACACATCGGCGCGCGGGCGAGGCCAGTTACCCCGATGCTACCTGCCGACGGTGATCATCAGCAGAAAGAAGAACATCGCGGGCACCAGCGTCAGTGCGACGAGGATCAGCGCGGGATAACCGAAGGTCGCGATTGCCGCGCCCCAGAGCATCAGCGCAGTCAGCAAACCCACCATCACCCGGAATTCGAGCGTCTTGGTCTGAGCCGCCACGCGTTCCTTGGGTGTGTCGAACCACTTGCTCTTGGATTTCGGCGCGGTGTTGGTGGAAATGGTTGTCATCGTGCTAAGCTCCCTGTTGCAGGACAGAGATAATCATTCCGCAGCGCAACGGGATGCGACAATCTGACCAAAACACTCGGAATTAACGGAAGTGACGCTGCGTCCTATTCCGCAGCTACCTTTTTGGGGCTGAGCATCGGCTTGAGGTACTTGCCGGTATAGCTCTGTGCAACTTCGGCCACTTCCTCCGGCGTGCCCGTCGCCACCACGCGGCCACCGCCATCGCCGCCCTCGGGGCCGATGTCGATGATATGGTCGGCGGTTTTCACCACGTCGAGGTTATGCTCGATCACCACGACCGAATTGCCTTGATCGACCAATTCATGCAGTACTTCCAACAGCTTGCGCACATCCTCGAAATGCAGGCCGGTCGTCGGCTCATCGAGGATATAGAGCGTGCGCCCGGTCGAGCGCTTGCTGAGTTCCTTGGAGAGCTTCACCCGCTGCGCCTCGCCGCCCGACAGCGTCGTGGCCTGCTGGCCGACCTTGATATAGCCGAGCCCGACACGCATCAGCGCATCCATCTTTTCGCGGATGGATGGCACGGCGGTGAAGAATGTCTGTGCATCTTCCACAGTCATGTCGAGCACATCCGCGATGCTCTTGCCCTTGAACTTGATCTCCAGCGTCTCGCGGTTGTAGCGCGCACCCTTGCAGGTCTCGCATTGCACGTAGACGTCAGGCAGGAAATGCATCTCGATCTTGATGACGCCGTCGCCCTGACAGGCCTCGCACCGCCCGCCCTTCACGTTGAAGCTGAAGCGGCCCGGCTTGTAGCCGCGCGCCTTGGATTCCGGCAGGCCCGCGAACCAGTCGCGGATCGGGGTGAAGGCGCCGGTATAGGTCGCGGGGTTGGAGCGCGGCGTGCGCCCGATGGGGCGCTGGTCAATGTCGATGACCTTATCGAGATGCTCGAGCCCCTTGATCGTATCGCAGGGCGCAGGCGTCTGGCGCGCGCCATTGAGATTCATGGAGGCGGTCTTGAACAGCGTCTCGATGGTCAGCGTGGACTTGCCGCCGCCGGACACGCCAGTGACGCAGACGAATTTGGCGAGCGGAAAGTCGACCGTGATGCCATGCAGGTTGTTGCCGGTGGCGTTGACCACCTGGATCTTCTTCTTGTTGCCCTTGCGGCGGGTGGCGGGCACCGAAATCTCGCGCACGCCGGTTAGATATTGGCCGGTGATCGAATTGGGGTCGGCGGCGACCTGCGCCGGGGTGCCGTGGCTGACGACCTGACCCCCATGCACGCCCGCACCCGGACCGATGTCAAAGACGTAATCCGCCTCGCGGATGGCTTCCTCGTCATGCTCCACCACGATTACGGTGTTGCCCTGATCGCGCAGGTTCTTGAGCGTCAGCAGCAGACGGTCGTTATCGCGCTGGTGCAGGCCGATGGAGGGCTCGTCGAGAACGTAGAGCACACCGGTGAGACCGGAGCCGATCTGGCTCGCCAGCCGGATGCGCTGGCTCTCTCCGCCGCTTAATGTACCACTTGAACGTGCAAGCGTAAGGTATTCCAATCCAACGTTATTCAGGAAGCCAAGACGTTCGCGGATCTCCTTCAGGATGGCGCGCGCGATCTCGTTGTTCTGATCCGACAGCGCATCGGGGACGGTGTTGCACCACTCCCATGCCTCACGGATCGACATCTGCACGACCTGGCCCGCATGCAGCAGCTTGTCGCCCTTGCCGATCTTGACGGCGAGCGCCTCGGGACGCAGGCGGTAGCCTTCGCAGGTGCCACAGGGGCGGTTGTTCTGGTAGCGCTCGAACTCTTCTCGGATCCAGTTGCTGTCGGTTTCGCGGTATCGCCGTTCCATGTTGGGGATCACGCCCTCAAAGACGCGGGACACCTCATAGACGCGGCCCCCCTCATCATAGCGGAACTTGATCTCCTCCTTGCCGGAGCCATAGAGGAAGACCGCCTGGATCTTCGGGTCGATGTCCTTCCATTTGGCGCTCTGGCTGAAGCCGTAGTGCTTGGCGATCGCTTCGATGGTCTGCTTGAAATAAGGGCTTTTGCCCTTGCGCCAGGGGGCCAGCGCGCCATCGTAGATCTTTAGGTTCTGATCCGGGACGACCAGCCGTTCGTCAAAGAACAGCTCCATCCCGAGACCGTCGCAGGACGGGCAGGCACCGAAGGGCGCGTTGAACGAAAAGAGCCGCGGCTCGATTTCGGGGATGGTGAAGCCACTGACGGGGCAGGCGAATTTTTCGGAAAAGGTATGACGCTCGGTCTCGCCCTCACTCGGGGCCGTCTCGAGGATCGCGATGCCATCGGCAAGATCAAGCGCGGTGCGCAGGCTGTCGGCGAGCCGCGTCTCCAGCCCTTCTCGCACGACGATGCGGTCCACCACCACGTCGATGTCATGGCGGAACTTCTTGTCGAGCGTGGGCGGCGTGTCGAGCTCATGGAACTCGCCATCGACCTTAACGCGCTGGAAGCCCTGCTTGCGCAGCTCCAGGAACTCCTTGCGGAATTCGATCTTGCGGTCGCGCACGATGGGGGCAAGCAGATAGGCGCGGGTGCCCTCCTCCATCGCCATGATGCGGTCCACCATATCCTGCACCTGCTGCGCCTCGATGGGCTTGCCGGTGGCGGGGGAATAGGGTGTGCCGACGCGCGCGAACAGGAGCCGCATGTAGTCGTAGATTTCCGTAACGGTACCGACGGTGGAGCGCGGGTTCTTCGACGTCGTCTTCTGCTCGATGCTGATCGCCGGGCTGAGGCCGGATATGTGATCGACGTCGGGTTTCTGCATCATATCAAGGAATTGGCGCGCATAGGCAGAGAGGCTCTCGACGTAGCGGCGCTGTCCTTCGGCATAGATCGTGTCGAAGGCGAGACTGGACTTGCCAGAGCCCGACAGCCCGGTGATCACCACGAGCTGGTCGCGGGGAATGTCCACGTCGATGTTCTTGAGATTGTGCTCGCGCGCGCCGCGCACTTCGATATTTTTCAGCTCAGCCATATGCCCACCCGGATGCTCTCCTCCGGATATAGGCGGGAGACGGGGATTCTCCAATGCGAAAATGTGAACAAAGAGTAAACATCAGGCCTTTCTGCGGCGGGCTGCAAGGAAGATGTGCAAGATCAGGCCCATAGCGAATGCGGCGCCGCCGAGGACCGGCAGGCTGAGGTAGCCCCAGCCCGCCAGCGCCAGCGCCATCACCGGCGTGCCGAGCGTGTTGCCCAGATTGCCCATCTGCGCCATGGCGCCGTTTGCCTGCGCCTGTGCCGCGGCGGCGGAATTGAGCTGTGGCACGGCGGCGAAGCTCGCGCCCTGAATGAGGCCCATCGCGGCGGCCAGCGCAAGGCAGGCCAGCGCGCCCGCGGGAGAAGCCCAGAGCCATAGCATGCAGCAAAGCGAAAGCGCAAACCCCAGTACCACGACCTGCACCGCGCTGACCACCCGCAGCAGCACGACACCGAACGTCATGGAGACGGCGATGCTCACCAGCGGCATAGCGCCCATGACGGCGCCGCGCAGGCCGGGATCAAGGTAGGGCGGCAGCACCGTGAGGATGGAGACGAAACAGAAGGTGTAGAACAGCCATCCGATGGCAGGCGCGCAGATCCGCGCGTCACGGTAGATCGCGGCATGGGTCGCGGCGACGGAGGCGAGCGAGAGCGCGGGCGGCACCCCCTCCTGCGGCAGGCGCTGCAGACGCGGCGCGAGATAGAGCGCGAATCCCGCCATGTAGAGCGCATGGGCGACGAAGAGCGCGGGCAGTCCGAGGCCAAGTGCGAGTGGCCTGCCGCCCCAGGCCATCGCCGCGAAGGCGACGCCGAAGAACGTCCCCCAGAGCGTCAGCGCCAGCCCGCGCTGCCGGTCCGTGGCGATCTGCGCGATGAGCGTCGGCGCCGCAACCACCAGCGCCAGATGCGAGATGCCTTCGATCAGGCGCAGGCCCAGCATCACCGGCAGAGGCGGCAGCAGGGCCTGAGCCAGCGACACCGCCGCCCCGAGCCAGAGGGCCGCAAGCAAGGCGCGGCGGTAGCGCACCCGTGCGACCAGCAGCCCCGCCACCACGCCCAAGACGATGCCGACCCCGCCAATGGCGGAGACGAGCCAGCCGAGGGCCGCGCCGCCGTCGGGATAGATGCTGCCGAGCAGATCATAGATCACGGAAAACTTGGCGTATTGCATCGCCGCGCCCAGACCCGCGCCCCAAAGCGCGAGGATCAGCGGCCAGGAGCCGGTCACCGGTCCATCACCGCGACGCCATCAGCTGCGCTCGGCCATGGCCCAGGCACAGACGGGCATCATCGGATCGTCGGTGATGTCGTCGCTGGCCTCATCATACTCGGGCGGCCATGTCTCCTCCATGTTGCGTCTGGCTACATGCCGATTGCCCCATTGGAAGGACTGGATCAGGTGCTCCTCAAAGCCGCATTCGATCAGGAAATTCCTGAGCCCCCGCGCGGACCAGCGCGAATTGTCCATCGGTGCGGCGTGGAATGGGATGAAGAAGGGCACCGCGACCCAGAACTTGCCGCCCTTCTTGAGCATCTGGCGGACGTGCCGCGTGGCGATATAGGGCCGGTCCAGATGCTCCCAGACCTGATTGGCGAGGATCAGGTCGAACTTGCGCGGCTTGCCCGTCTCGGGGTCGAGGTAGGGGCCCGCGCAGATGTCGTATTCGGGATAGCGGAACTGCTCATAGCTCTTGAAGGCGAATTGCTTGCCGTAATGTCCGGAAATCTCGGCCACTTTGAGTGTTTCGGGCTTGAGCGCCTGGATCATCCGGCGTGACGCGGGCCCCATGACGACGCGGTTGAGACTTACCATGGATGTATCCAAGCGCCTCCCCGCGCTGACGGCAGAACGTCCGTTCTACATGTGGATGACGCGGCCGTAAGCGTCGAGCACGGCCTCATGCATCATCTCCGACAGCGTGGGATGCGGGAAGACGGTGTTCATCAGATCCTCTTCGGTGGTTTCCATCTGGCGGCCCACCACATAGCCCTGAATGAGTTCGGTCACTTCCGCGCCGATCATATGCGCGCCCAGAAGCTCGCCGGTCTTGGCGTCGAATATGGTCTTGATCATCCCGCTCTCCTCGCCGAGCGCAATGGCCTTGCCGTTGCCGATGAACGGAAAGCGGCCCACCTTGATCTCGTAGCCGAGCTCCTTCGCCTTCGCCTCGGAGTATCCGACGGAAGCCACCTGCGGGTGGCAGTAGGTGCAGCCTGCGATGCTCTCAGGCTTGACGGGATGGGCGTGCATCCCTGCCATCAGTTCGGCCACCATCACCCCCTCATGGGAGGCCTTGTGCGCAAGCCAGGGCGCGCCCGCGATGTCGCCGATGGCGTAAAGCCCGTCGACGCCGGTGCGGCAGTATTCATCCGTGACGACATGGGTGCGGTCGATCTTGACGCCAAGCGCCTCGAGCCCGAGGTTTTCGACGTTGCCCACGATGCCCACGGCGCTGATCACGGTGTCGAACTCGTGCTTCTCGACCTTGCCGCCGACTTCGATATGGGCAGTCACGTTGTCCGTGGCACGGTCGAGCTTCTTGACCATCGCCTTTTGCATGATCTTCATGCCCTGTTTCTCAAAGGCCTTCTTGGCAAAGGCGGAGATTTCTTCATCCTCGACAGGCAGCACGCGGTCCATGACCTCGACGACCGTCGTCTCGGCGCCCAAAGTGTTGTAGAAGCTCGCAAATTCGATGCCGATGGCGCCCGATCCGATAACGAGCAGCTTCTTGGGCATGTGCTTGGGTTCCAGCGCGTGGCGGTAGGTCCAGACGAGCTTGCCATCCGCCTCCAGCCCCGGCAGTTCGCGTGCGCGCGCGCCGGTGGCGAGCACGATGTTCTTGGCGGCAAGGCTCTCCGTTCCCTTATCGGTCTTGACGCTGACCTTGCCCTTGGCGGGGATCGTCGCCTCTCCCATGATCACGGTGATCTTGTTCTTCTTCATCAGATGGCCGATGCCGCCCGACAGTTGACCCGCCACGCGGCGGCTGCGCTTGACCACTTCGCCCAGATCATAGCTGATCCCCTCGGCCTTCAGACCGAATTCCTTGGCGCGGTGCATGAGGTGGAAAACTTCGGAGGACCGCAGCATCGCCTTTGTGGGGATACAGCCCCAGTTGAGGCAGATGCCGCCAAGGTTCTCGCGCTCGATGATGCAGACTTTCATACCCAGCTGTGCGCCGCGGATCGCGGCGACATAGCCACCGGGGCCTGCGCCGATCACGATCAAATCATAGGTAGTATCGGCCATGGCAATCCCTCGCGTCAGTCTAAGGTAGCAATTGATTTACCACTAAACTATCGCAAGGGCTGCGGCAATGGCGCCAAAGGCAGGGCAGCTATGTGCGATGCTTCTGCCGCTGCTTGAGGAACCATCCCCAGCAAAGCCCGACGACCGCCGCGATCATCATGAAATAGGCGATCGGGATTACGAAATGCGGCATTCCTCCGACCGCGTCGGCCCAGGGCCAGATGCTCGGAAAAGTCAGGATCGCGGCGCCGAGCAGGAGTACGGCAACGCAGAGCCAGCGCAGTAATGCGGATGTCATGGTATCCTCCTTTTCTATACGAAAGTAGAAACGAAAGCGGATGCCCGAAAGTTCCCTGCGCCTGTCAGGCGGCGATGGTATCCTGCAACTGGCGCAGGGTATGGCCGTAGCCGCCCTGTGCCGCATAGGCCATCTCGCTGCGCGTACCGCTGCGGCCGAGGGCCGCGTTGCGGTAGGGGAAGCGTCCGAACTGGCGGATCACTTCGCGGTGCGCGCGCGCATGTAGCAGGTTGTCCGCGCCGTCCTTCGGCATCCGTTCCACCATGAGGCGTACGCAGCGATCCTGATCGCACAGATTCTCCGAATGCATCAGCGGCAGGTAGAAGAACTGCCGCGCCGGTGCGTCGATCTTGAGGTCCCACCCCTTGCCAATCGCCCCCTTGGCAACGGCGAGCGCGATGGGATCGAGCGCGAATGCATCCGCCTGGCCGCGGAACATGTTGCGGGAGAATTGATCCGTCACGATGAGATAGGCAAGCACACCTGAGGGATAGGTGAGCCAGAGGCTCAGGCCCCCTGCCCGCGCCTGCTGCCAGACGGGCATGAAACGCTCCCGGATCTGAGCATCGAGCGCGTCATCCGTGGCATACCAACCCTTCGGGCCGACCTGGTCGAGCCAGAATTCAAGCACGTCGTGCGGGCTTGCGACCTCTTGTGGGTCTGACATTGTCCTCTCCTCCTCCGCCACCAGGGCGCAACCCCTTGAGTTAAGGACGGATTAGCGGATTATGCCAAACACTTATTGTAACAAAACCGAAACGTTTAGCGCAATCATGGCGCTGAAGTCGCGGATCAGTTTCCTTTAGGCGGCGGGGAGTGGCCCAATCAGTCCTCGCGGCGTGCGGCTTCGTCGCCCTCACGCTCCGTCTCGATGACGTATTCCTGCGCGATTTCCATCGCGACCCTGGTGCCTGTCGGTGTCATCGGCACGTAGGAGCCGGTCTCATCCGAGGAAGGTGCCGCGCGCACCGTCGAGCGGTAGCCTGCGTACACCACGAGGGCGGCAAAGAGGATGCCGGTGAAGAGATAGAAGCCCCCCGGCCCCAGTGACGTGCCCATCATCCAACCTGTGATCACCGGCCCGAGTATCGCGCCCAACCCGTTGATGAAAAGCAGCCCGCCGGAGGCCGCGGCCATGTCGTCATGCTGCAGGAAGTCGTTGGTATGCGCGATCAGCAGCGAGTAGAGCGGGTTTGCCATGCCCCCGATCACGAAGGCCGACGCGAGCAGCAGCATGAATTGATCCCCGTAGATCATGCCAACGGCGCAGCCCAGTCCGCCGATGGCGGAGACGATGATCACCAGAAAGCGGCGGTCCATGCGGTCGGAGATCCAGCCGATGGGGTATTGCAGGATCACCGCCCCGACGAAGAAGGTCGCCACGAAGGTCGAGATCTGCGCCACGCTCAACCCCGCCTGCGCGCCGTAGACGGAGGACATGCCGAACTGCGCCGAAAAGATCCCGCCAAGGATGAACATGCCGACACAGCCCAGCGGCGAATAGCTCATCAGTTGTTTCAGGCTCATCGGTTTGGTCTGATCGAAGGCGGGTGTCGGGCTGATCGACAAAAGGATGGGCGTGACCGCGATGCTCACCAGTACCGAAGGGATCACGAAGAGCACGAAGCCGCTGGGGTCGGCGGTGACCAGCAGCGCCTGTGCGGCCACGATGCCCAGCGTCTGCACGATCATGTAGAGCGACAGCGCCTGCCCCCGGTTGGAGTTGTCGGCGGCGTTGTTCAGCCAGCTTTCGGCGGTGACATAGACCGCCGAGAAGCAAAAGCCGATCAACACCCGGCCCACGGTCCAGACGGCAATGCTGGGGAAGGTCGGATAGAGGATCATCACGGCGGAGATTGCGGAGGCCAATGCCGCGAAGACGCGCACGTGGCCCACCCGCTTGATCATCACCGGCGCCAGCCGGGAGCCGCCCAGAAAGCCCACGAAATAGGCCGACATCACGATGGACATCGCGAAGGTGTCAAAGCCCTCGATCTCGCCGCGGATGCCCAGGAGCGTGCCCTGCATGCCGTTGCCCAGCATCAGGAGGAACATTCCGAACAAGAGCGCCCATGCGCTGGAGAGAACCTGCCACATCTGCCACTTCCTTTATTGTCAGCCCTGCCCAGCCCTAGCCGCGCGCGGCGCGCGGTGAGGGTTCAGGCGCGACCAAATCAGTCGCTTTTGCCGGGCGGTATCAGGAGTGATGCATCTCCGTAAGAGAAGAAACGATAATTTTTTGTAACAGCGTGGGTATAGATCGCGCGGACCGTCTCGACGCCCATGAGGGCGGAGACCAGCATCATCAGCGTGGAGCGCGGCAGGTGGAAATTGGTCATCAGCGCGTCGGCCACGTTGAAGGTGAAGCCGGGCGTGATGAAGATGTCCGTGTCGCCTTCCCAAGCGGCGACGGACCCCGCGCGCCCCGCCGTCTCGATCAGGCGCAGGGCGGTGGTGCCCACGGGGATCACGCGCCCGCCCGCGGCCTTGGTGGCGGTGATCTGCGCTGCGGCCTGCGCGCTCACCTGGCCCCATTCGGCGTGCATCTTGTGCTCGGCGATGTCGTCCACCTTGACGGGCAGGAAGGTGCCGGCACCTACGTGCAGCGTCACATGGGTGAATTGCACGCCCCGCTCCGCGCAGCGCGGCCAGCAGATCCGCATCGAAGTGCAGCGAGGCGGTGGGCGCGGCGACCGCACCGGCGTGCTTGGCCCAGACGGTCTGGTAGTCGGTTAGATCCTGCGCGTCCGCCGGCCGCTTCGCCGCGATGTAGGGCGGCAGCGGCATGGCACCCGCGGCGTTCAGCGCCGCATCGAAATCATCGCCCGTCAGGTTGAAGCGCAGATAGGCCAGCCCCGCCTCGATCCCCTCCAGCGTGGCGCTGAGATCGTCCGAGAAGATGATGCGCTCGCCGGTCTTGAGCTTTTTAAGAGGTTTGACCAGCGCCGACCACACGCCCGCATCGGCCTGCGGCTCCAGCAGCGTCGCCTCGATCCGGCGGCCACCGGGCCCTGCGCGCTGTCGCGGTGGCGCAGGCCGGACAAGCGCGCGGGGATCACCCGCGTGTCGTTGAGGACCAGCCGGTCGCCCGGGCGCAGCCATGCGGTGAGGTCGGTCACCCGCGCATCGTGGATTTGCGCGCCATCGGCCACCAGCAGACGCGCGGAGGAGCGTGGCTGCGCCGGGCGCACCGCGATCAGCGCGTCGGGGAGGTCAAAGTCGAAATCGCTCAGCTTCATCACGGGTGCCTGCCTTGTTCGGGGCTGCGTCTAGCGCCCTTCGTAGACAGGTTCAACGGGCTGCGGCGCGGGCGGTGTCAGGGGCGCGGGCGCGCCTTCCACCGGCGGTGCGACGGTCTGGGGCGGGCGGAAGATGTTGCGCAGCCCGCCCGGTGCCAGCACCGACAGCGGGTTGATCGAGACCTGCGGAGATTTGGCCGCCCCGCCAAGGCTGTAGTTGAAGCCCAGCAATCCCTTCGCCCTTGCGGGTCAGAAGCGAGCCCACGCCGTTGATCAGGTACACGGGCGTGATCACGCCCTGCATCGCGATCTGGCCCGTGTCCGTGGCAAAGACCCCGTCCATCGACAGGCCCAGCGAGGCGCCGACGGCGCTGCCGCGGGTCAGGGTCATGCGCCCGGGCGTGAGGCGGAACTCCGCCTCGACCTCGTCGAAATAGATGCCGTCGCCGTTCATCTCATTGACCAGACCCACCACCGATATGGCGTTGACCAGCGCCGCCATGGCGGGCGCGTCACGGATCGAGATGCCGTCAACCGCGAGGCGTCCGTCGAAGGCGCCGCCGCTGCCCACGGGCAGCAGCGACAGATCGAGCGTGCCGCCGACCGCCTGTGACAGTACCCCCGCCGAGCGCAGCACGCCGCCCGCGTCCTGAGAGGAGACGCGCAGCGCCGTGCGCCCGCGCTGCGGTACGATGCGCCCGGTAAGTGCCGTGCCGCCGTTGAGACGCGCCTCGAACGGGCCTCGAGAGCCCGCCCGCGGTGGTGAAGGTGCCGTCGAAGCCATCGAGCCAGACGGTATCGGTGATCTGCAGGCGGTCGAGCGATGCGCGCAAGGGCGGGCCCGCCGTGCCGGAGGCCCGCCACCCCCGCCGCCGCCAAGCTCTGCCCGGCGCAGATCGAGCCGTGCCGCCACGCACGACGATCTGCGGCGCGCGTCCCGGACCCTGCCCCAGTAGGGCCGCGCGCAGATCGAGCCAATCGCCCAGACGCAGGCTGCTCAAGCTCGAAGGCGCCGAGCCCGCCACCCTCGGCCAGCGTGATGCGCCCCTGCGCGCGCAGGCCCGCACCATTCAGGGCGATGCCCGTGACTTCGGGTTGCGCACCCAGCCGCACGGCCATCTCGAGCGCGCCGGGCGCGCCGGGGCCCTTGCGCCACCCGAGTTGCGGAATGCGCAGATCCGCGCCTTGCAGATCCGAGGTCAGGATCATGCGCGGCGCCTCGCCACGCGGCAGCTCAATCGCGATCCGCGCCTGTGCCGCCCCGCGCAGGGTGCCTTCGGGCAGCCCAACGTTGAAGGCGCGCAGGGCGGCGGGCGTGATAGCAGCGGTGCCGCGCACTGTGGCCGCAGGGCGCCCGCGCCCGATCGGCTGCTCCCAGCGGCCATCGAAGGGCACGCCGTCCAGCGCCCCCTGCCCCGCGAGCGACACACCCGCATTCCCCGCCACGAGGCGCATCCGGTCCGCGGTGAGCGTGCGGCCTCGGATGAGGCGGCTCAGCGACAGGTCACGCAGATCGCCGGTGGCGTCGAAGACCACATCCGCGGGCGATCCGCCGCGTTTGAGCGGGAAGGACAACGTGCCTTCCAGCACCGCCTCGCCACTGCCAAGATCGACCGGCACGCCCACGCGGCCCATGATCCCCAAGGGCGGCTGATCAAGCGCCCAGAGCGCCGCGGTAACCGAAGAGCGCGTGTTGAGCCGCACCACCGCGGGCGCGCCGCCGCGCACCCGCAGGTCGGGGATGATGAAGGAGGATTGCGTGATCGCGACCGGTCCGCCCTCGCCCGTCTCCAGCACGCCCTCGTCGACCGAGACCACAAGCCGGGTGTCATTGATGACCGCATGGCCGCGACCTTGGGAGACGGGCGGCAGGCCGCGCATGAACTTGACCTCCGCCGCGCGGTAATCGAGGGCGAGGAAAAGCCGCGCCCGCTCGCCCGGCGACAGGCGCAGTGCGAAATCGGCGTTGCTGATGTCCGCGTCGATGAGGTTGGTGGCGAGCCAGTCGCGGGTGCGGGGTTTGACCGCCTCGGGCCAGAGCGCGATGATCCGCTTGGCCGAGATCCCGGCGGTATGGGCATCGAGCGCCAGCCGCCAACCTTCGGGCTCTGCCAGCAGGCTGCCGGAGGCGTGGCGCGTCTGCCCCTCGTCGAAGACGTCGAGGCGACCGATGTCGAGCTTGAAGGGCGCCGTCTGGAGGCGGAAGTCGACCTCGGCGCCCTCAAGTTCCACCGGCTCGGGATAGAAGTCCATCGGGTTGGCGCGGATCCGGGTCAGCGCGAACTGGCCCACCAGCGTCTCCAGCGCCCCCTCGCGCAGGCCCGCCAGCGTTGCCGTGCCCTCGCCGCGCAGGGTGCCCCATTTGCTGTCCACCGAGAATTCGTCGAACTGCAGCAGCCCTTCGGCGGAATCGTAGGTGAAATAGCTGCGCGCCTGCTCGAACGGGATCGGGCGCGTGCCCTCATTGGGCTGCAGTGCGCCCGCACCGATGTTGAGCGAGGCGCTGAGCGGCGCCAATGTCCCGTCGGCGCGCACACCGGAGCGGACGGCGCCAGAGATGGGCGCGCGCAAGGCACCGAGCCAGGCGAATGCCGGGCTCTGCGTGGCGATATCGGCGGCGGAGGCACCTTCGATGCGCACGCCGAACTGTGCCTCGAGCGCGCCGATGGGACTGCTATAGTTGGCCGAGAGGGTGGTGGCACCCGTGCCATCGCCCAGCACCGCGAGATCCGCCGAGGCCACCAGCGCGCCATCCTCTCGCTCCAGCAGATCAGCCGTCCGCCATCCAGCGTAAAGGCGCGGCCCGCGCGCCGGTCGATGTATTGCAGCGTGAGGCCGCGGAACTCGGCGCGCTCGAGCGCCTCAAGGCCCGGCTGCTGCAGCGCCGTGTCGATGCGCGTCACGACATCGCCGATGTTGGTGAGCGGTCCGCCGACGCCCGGCTGGAACGACAGCTGCCCCTGTTCATCGCGGATCAGGGTGGCAAAGACGCCCTGCAGCGCCAGTTCGGCCGCTTGCAGCTTGCCCGCGCGCAGGGCCGTCATCGACAGGCGCATGCGTGCCTCGGAGAAGCGGATAAGCTCACGCCCGTCGCCCGCGGCCACAGCCACGTCGCGCAGCCGCACGCGGGGGCGCCAGCCTTCCTCCATCAGCAGGCGGACCTCGCCGAAGGTGATTTGGGCATCGGGGAATTCCGTCTCCAGACCGCGCCTCGATGCGGGTCTCGACCCAGCCGGGCAGCACGACGGGTCGGTCGTAGAAGAAATAGACCGCCGCCACCGCCACCAGCGCGCAGAGCACGATGAGCGCCCAGACCGCGTTGAACATCCCCACGAGCAGCAAGAACCACCCCCGCTTGCGGCGCGGGCGCTTGCGGGCGGGGCTCGCGGTGGGGGCGGTTTCGGCCATCGGGTTCCTTGCGCGGGGGCGGGAGCATGCGGATATTGCAGCACGTGATGGACTTTTGCGCCGCAGCCCTACTATGTCAGAGGTGCAGGTCCGCTCCAAGGCCAACTGCCCCCCAACAAGGAGTTTTGATATGTCGCAAGCATCGTCCCCCGAAGTGTCGTCCCCCGCCCCCGATTTCACCCTGCCCGTGACCGGCGGCGGCGATGTGACGCTGAGCGCGCTCAAGGGCGCACCCGTGGTCCTCTTCTTCTATCCGCGCGATGACACGCCGGGCTGCACCAAGGAAAACATCGGCTTCTCCGAGCATCTGGAAGCCTTTGAGGCCGCAGGAGCGAAGGTCTTCGGCATCTCGCGCGACAGCATGGCAAAGCATGACAAATTCGCGGCCAAACATGGGCTTGACGGTGCCGTTGCTGTCGGATGAAGCCGGGGAAGTCACCGAAGCCTACGGTGTCTGGGTCGAGAAGAGCATGTACGGCAAGACCTCCATGGGGATCGAGCGGGCGACCTATCTGATCGACGCGGAAGGCAAGATCGCACGCGTCTGGCGCAAGGTGAAGGTGCCCGGCCACGTCGAAGAGGTGCTGGAGGCGGTGCACGCCCTGTGATCGCCGCTCGCGCAGATGGCGGAGGCGGTGCTGCGGACCGCCGATCCGGCGCGCCAAGACGGCACTTTCGCGGCGCTATGCCGCGCAGTGGCAGGCGGCACGGGCGCAGGGCCTGAACCCTGAGATCGGACGGGCGGATCCGCCGATGCATCCGGCGCGCCCCGACCGGCCCGAACTGCTGAGCCCGCGCGATGTGCCGCAGCGCAAACCCGGCACGCCGCAGGGGCGCATCGCGCTGCTGCATGCGGTCGCCCATATCGAGCTCAACGCCGTCGATCTGCATTGGGACATCATCGCGCGGTTCGCGGATGTGCCGATGCCGATCGGGTATTACGACGACTGGGTGAAAGCGGCGGATGAGGAATCCAAGCATTTCAACCTGATGGCGGATTGCCTCGAGGCGGAGGGCAGCCACTACGGCGCCCTGCCCGCCCATGCGGGCATGTGGCGCGCGGCGGAGGATACCGCGGAGGATCTGATGGGGCGCCTCGCCGTGGTGCCGATGGTGCTGGAGGCACGCGGCCTCGACGTGACGCCCGGGATGATCCGGGTCTTCAAGCAGGCCAAGGCGAGCGGTGCCGTCGCGGCGCTGGAGCTCATCTATGCCGAAGAGGTTCACCACGTGGCCTATGGCTCGAAATGGTTTCATTTTCTGTGCGGACGCCATGACGTTGATCCGACTGTGAAATTTCACGCGCTGGTGCGCCGTTACTTTCACGGCCAACTCAAGCCGCCCTTCAACGAAGAGAAGCGCGCGGAGGCGGGCATCCCGCCTGATTTCTACTGGCCGCTTGCGACAGGCACGTGAATGTGCTGCCGCAAATCCCTGACTTCGGCGGATTTTTGCCAGTTCACACCGGATTCCCGCCCAAGCAGGAGGACCTGCGTCTGGAGGGTTGCCCCATCGCTGTCCGGTAGATATTGCGATTATGTTAACGCGATTGTGAGGGACACGCAGGCGCGCTGACGTGAAACTATTGGGAAGCAAAGACGTGCGGACAAAGCTCGCGATCAGAACACACGCCATCCTGGAGCACTATTTTCCGGAGCGCCGTGTCTTTTTAAAATCAGACAATGACACGCGGTTCATCCGTCTGCGCCCCGGCACACAGCTTGTTGCGCTTGCGGGGTCGAGCGCGCTCGTGGCTTGGGCCATCATCGCGACCGCGATCCTGCTGATGGACAGCATCGGCTCCGGCAATTTCCGCGAGCAGGCCAAGCGCGATCAGCGCACCTATCAGGCGCGGCTCAACGATCTGAGCGCTCAGCGCGACAACCGCGCGGAGGAAGCGCTGGCCGCACAGGAGCGGTTCAACGCGGCCCTGAGCCAGATCTCGGTCATGCAGTCCGAACTCCTGGCCTCCGAGACGCGCCGCCGCGAGCTCGAGACCGGGATCGAAGTGATCCAGTCCACCCTGCGCGACACGATGCAGGACCGCGAGGAAGCGCGCACGCAGGTCGCCATGCTGCAGTCCGAGGACGGCGGCGCCATCCAGATCGCCGCGAGCACGGCACCGATGGATTTCATGGCCGACGCATTGGCCCGCACGGCGCAGGAGCGTGATCAGGTCGTCCTCGACTCGCAGGATGCCCTGCTGATGGCAGATGAGCTGAACGCCCAGATTGCCGTGATGCAAGAACAGAACGACGCGATTTTCCGCCAGCTCGAAGAGGCGATGACCGTTTCCGTCGCACCGCTTGACCGGATGTTCCGCGCGGCGGGCATGCCGACGGATCAGATCCTGGAGACAGTGCGGCGCGGCTATTCCGGCCAGGGCGGCCCGCTGACACCGCTGAGCTTCACCACGCGCGGCGACCAGCCGACGGCAGACACGCTGCGCGCCAACCGCCTGCTGAACCAGCTCGACCGGCTGAACCTCTACCGCCTGGCCGCGACCAAGGCGCCGTTTGCGAATCCGGTGAAGGATTCGTTCCGCTTCACCTCCCAGTTCGGCTTCCGCCGCGACCCGAAGACCGGCGGTCGCCGGATGCATCAGGGTGTCGATTTCGCTGCGGGCCTCGGCACTCCTCTCTATGCGACGGCGGACGGTGTGGTGACCCATGCGGGCTGGAGCTCAGGATATGGGCGTCTGGTCAAGATACAGCATGAATTCGGGATCGAGACCCGCTATGCGCATATGTCAAAAATGCGCGTCAAGGTTGGGCAAAGAGTATCGCGCGGCGACAGGATCGGTGATATGGGTGCGTCAGGACGGGTGACCGGCGTGCATCTGCATTATGAAGTGCGTGTCGGCGGCAAGGCCGTCAATCCAATGATCTATATCAAGGCAGCAAACGATGTTTTCTAAGAGCAAAATCAACGATCCGGCACCCAGTAACGCCGACACCAACAAGCCAGCTGTGCCTTCATCCTCGGCGCCTTCCTCATCGACGCCGCCGTCCAAGCCCAATGAGTTCAAGGCCAGCGCGCCAAAGGCGAAGCCGCCCGCTTCCGTCCTGTCGGCGGATCTGCATGTGACCGGCAACATGAAGACGACCGGCGACATTCAGGTCGAGGGCACGGTGGAAGGCGACATCCGCGCGCATCTGCTGACCATCGGCGAGACTGCGACGATCAAGGGCGAAGTGATCGCGGACGACGTTGTCATCAACGGCCGCATCGTGGGCCGCGTGCGCGGCCTGAAGGTGCGGTTGACCTCCACCGCGCGGGTCGAGGGCGACATCATCCACAAGACCATCGCGATCGAGAGCGGTGCGCATTTCGAGGGCTCCGTCCAACGTCAGGACGACCCGCTCAACCCCGGCTCCAAATCGGCACCCGTGCAGAAGCCGAACCCGGCGTCCTGAGGGTTGCGATAGACAGATGTAAAACGCCGCGGGTCGTGCCCGCGGCGTTTTTCGTTTTGAGCACTCGTTTCAGGAAAGGCTTGCCCCTTTGTGGCGTCTCCATTCGAGCCGGACGTCTGGGGTAAGCTCTTCGTTATGCGTGCCGTCTGTCGGCTCAACCTCGATAAACCCCGCCGACGCATAGAAGCGCCGCGCAGCGGTATTGCGTAGGAATGTCCAGAGTTGCAGGACATCCTGCGCGACTTGAGCTTGGTCCAACAGACTGCGCCCCACACCCTGCCCCTGCTGATCGGGATGGACGTAGAGATGGTTGAGCCACCCCTGCGCCCCGGCAGCAAAGCCCAGAACATGATCGTCGCGCGCAAAGACCAGCAGCGTCTCTTTGCCGAAAACGTGATTGGTGAAGAACCAAAGGTC
This sequence comes from uncultured Alphaproteobacteria bacterium, assembly GCA_963703195.1. Classification (GTDB taxonomy): domain Bacteria; phylum Pseudomonadota; class Alphaproteobacteria; order Rhodobacterales; family Rhodobacteraceae; genus Sulfitobacter. The sequence continues at coordinate 1,203,731 of OY969797.1, forward strand.
CTCGGCGGGGGTGTGCAGCACAGGCAACCACGGCATGGCGACGGCGCGCGCGGCGCGGTGGATCTGCGCAATGGCAGCGATGTCTTCATGCGTTGCGTCGCGGATCATGTGCGGCCCTGTCCACAAATGGCAAAAGGCGCCCCTGTAGGAGCGCCTTTCGTTTCCGTACAGCGGGGTGCCATTCGGCCCCTAGTCGATGACAGAGACGCTTTGCATCACGTCAGGCTCACCGATCACGGCACCATTTGCCCCGGCGCCGCGCTTGATCGCGTCGATCACGTCCTGACCATCCGTCACGCGGCCCACGACGGTATATTGACCGTTCAGGAAGGGGGCCGCGTCGAACATGATGAAGAACTGGCTGTTGGCGCTGTCGGGGTTTTGCGCGCGGGCCATGCCGACGACGCCCTGCTCGAAGGGCACATCCGAAAACTCGGCCGGAAGGTCCGGCATGTCAGAGCCGCCGGTGCCTGCGCGGCGCATGTCCGAGCCGATGCGGCCATGCTCGACATCGCCGGTCTGCGCCATGAAGCCGTCGATGACGCGGTGGAACACCACGCCGTCATAGGCACCATCCGCGGCAAGCGTCGTGATACGCTCCACATGCTGCGGGGCAATATCCTCGAGCAGGTCGATGGTCACGGTGCCATTGGCCTCCCCCGCCACCTCGATCTGGAGCCCGGACGCGGCAGCGGCGCCTGCGATCAGGCTGGCCAGGAACGCGGCTGTCAGCACATCACGCATCTGCAGCCACCTTCACGCTGATCATGCGGTCGGGGTTGGCGGGCGGCTCGCCCTTGGCGAGGGCATCGACATGCTCCATCCCGGAGATGACCTGCCCGTAGACCGTGTACTGGCCGTTGAGAAAGTCGTTATCCTTGAAGTTGATGAAGAACTGGCTGTTGGCGGAGTTCGGGTTGGCGGAGCGGGCAGCGCCAAGGCTGCCGCGCGCATGAGGCAGCTTGGAGAATTCGGCCGGCAGATCAGGATGCTCGGAGCCGCCTGTGCCTGCGGCGCGGGGGTTGTAGTCCTTTTCCATGTTGGCGTGCTGGACATCGCCGGTCTGGGCCATGAACCCGTCGATCACGCGGTGGAAGGCCACGTTGTCATAGGCGCCCGCGCGGGCCAGGGCTTTCATCCGCTCTGTGTGCTTGGGGGCGACTTCGGCAAACAGCTCGATGGTGACGGTCCCGCCCTTGAGTTCCATCAGGATGGTGTTTTCGGGGTCTTTGATCTCGGCCATGAGGCTCTCCTTCATAAATCTTTATCGCTACCTAAGCCGCGCAGGCAGAATTGCCAAGCCGGCGCATTGACCCTCGGCGAGATAACGGCAAAACAAGCGCCACGTTTGGGCATGAACAAAAGGGTGCGGACATGGGTTGGAAATCTCTCGACGATATGGATCTGCACGGCAAACGCGTTCTGGTGCGGGTGGACATCAACGTGCCCGTCGAGAAGGGCGAGGTCACGGACGCCACGCGGATCGAGCGGATCGTGCCCACGGTGCATGATATCCTCTCCAAGGGCGGCACGCCGCTGCTGCTGGCGCATTTCGGGCGGCCCAAGGGCAAGGTGAACCTCGACATGAGCCTGCGCCAGGTGCTGCCCGCGCTGCGCCGCGCGCTGATGCGCACCGTCGCGCTGGTGGAGACGCTGGAGGCGGCGGAGAAGCTGACCGCGGAGGCGGCGGCAGCGGATGTGGTGCTGATTGAGAATATCCGTTTTCATCCCGGCGAGGAGGCCAATGATCCTGCATTTGCCGCACGGCTTGCGGCGCTGGGGGATGTCTATTGCAACGATGCCTTCTCCGCGGCGCACCGCGCGCATGCCTCGACCGAAGGGATAGCACATCTGTTGCCGTCCTGCGCGGGGCGTCTGATGCAAGCGGAGCTGTCGGCGCTGGAGGCGGCGCTGTCGCGGCCGGAGCGGCCCGTGGGCGCGGTCGTGGGCGGCGCCAAGGTATCGACCAAGATTGCGTTGCTGGAGAACCTCGTGAACCGGCTCGACCTGCTGGTGATCGGCGGCGGCATGGCCAATACGTTTCTTGCCGCACAGGGCGCGCAATTGGGTGCCTCGCTGTGCGAGCGCGACCATCTCGAGACCGCGCGCGAGATCATGGCTCAGGCGCGGCGCGCGGGCTGCCGGGTGCTGCTGCCGGTGGACGGGCTGGTGGCGCGCGAGTTCAAGGCGGGCGCGGAGCATGAGGTGGCCCTGCTTGGACCGGATGCGGTGCTCGCGCCCGACCAGATGGTGCTGGATGCAGGGCCCGAGACCATCGGGCAGCTCGAGGCGGCCTTTGGCGGGCTGAAGACGCTGATCTGGAACGGGCCGCTGGGCGCATTCGAAATCGCTCCCTTCGACACCGCCACGGTCGCGGCGGCGCGGCTTGCCGCGCAGCGCACGCGCGACGGCGCCCTGATCTCCGTGGCGGGGGGCGGTGACACGGTTGCGGCCCTCAATCAGGCCGGTGTGGCCGACGACTTCACCTATATTTCGACCGCCGGAGGCGCCTTTCTGGAGTGGATGGAAGGCAAGACCCTGCCTGGCGTGGCGGCACTCGGCGGCTGAGGCGGATTAACGAGCCGGAACAGCAGAAAAAACGCCGCGCACGCACCGGAGGGGATTCCCTTTGCGAATCAGCTGTGCCATAGTTTTTCTACCGGCCCGACAAGAGGCCATGAGAGCAGGCATCCGCATGAGCAAACCCGCACTAGGCCCCATCGTGTTCTTCGCAATCTCGTTTGCGCTGAGCCTCTATTTCATGTTTGCCGCCGTGCAGGGTGATTTTGGCCTGTTCCGGCGCGCGGAGATCCTCGCGGAGGCGCAGGACATGCGCAGCCAGCTTGCGCAGGTGCGCGCGGAAGTGGCGCAGATGGAAAACCTCACCCTGCGTCTGTCGGACGACTACCTCGACCTCGATCTGCTCGACGAGCAGACCCGCTCCGTGCTCGGCATGGTGCGCAGCGACGAGATCGTGATCCGCTGATACCCTGCCCCTCGTGCATGGCAGCCCCCCGCAAAGCCCACTCGCCATTCGGGATCGAATCCTCTATCCTATAGTTTAACGTTAAACTATTTTCGGCATCCGCGCAGATGCCGGTGGGAGGACTGCTTTATGGCCGCGAGAAAGCCGAGTGCCAAGACGACCCAATCCAACGTCTCTCCGGAAGAGCTCAAGGGTTATTACCGCGACATGCTGCTGATCCGGCGCTTCGAGGAAAAGGCGGGCCAACTCTACGGCATGGGGCTGATCGGCGGCTTCTGTCACCTCTACATCGGGCAGGAAGCGGTCGTAGTCGGGCTCGAGGCGGCGGCCAAGGATGGCGACAAGCGCATCACCTCCTACCGCGACCATGGTCACATGCTGGCCTGCGGGATGGACCCCAAGGGCGTCATGGCGGAGCTTACGGGCCGCGAGGGCGGCTATTCCAAGGGCAAGGGCGGCTCCATGCACATGTTCTCCAAGGAAAAGCATTTCTACGGCGGGCACGGGATCGTCGCGGCGCAGGTGCCTCTGGGCGCAGGGCTTGCCTTCGCGGACAAATACAAGGGCAACGACAACGTGACCTTCACCTATTTCGGGGACGGTGCTGCGAACCAGGGCCAGGTCTATGAGGCCTACAACATGGCCGAGATCTGGAACCTGCCGGTGGTTTTCGTGATCGAGAACAACCAGTACGCGATGGGCACCTCCACCACACGCTCCACCCACTCCCCCTCCTACTGGGAGCGCGGCGCCGCCTACGGCATCAAGGGCGAGGAAGTGGACGGCATGGATGTGCTGGCCGTGAAGGAGGCGGGCCAGAAAGCGGTGGAAGTGTGCCGCGCGGGCAAGGGCCCGTATATCCTTGAGATCAAGACCTACCGCTACCGCGGGCATTCGATGTCGGATCCGGCCAAGTACCGCACCCGCGAGGAAGTCCAGAAGATGCGCGACGAACGTGATCCCATAGAGGCCGTGCGCAGCCTGCTGCTCACCGGCAAGCACGCCACCGAGGATGACCTCAAGGCCATCGACAAGGAGATCAAGGCGATCGTGAACGAGAGCGCCGAGTTTGCCAAAGACAGCCCCGAGCCGCATCTGGACGAGCTGTGGACCGACATTTACGCAGAGCTGGAGGCCTAGCACATGGCGACCGAAATTTTGATGCCCGCCCTGAGCCCCACGATGGAAGAAGGCACGCTTGCCAAATGGCTGGTGAAGGAGGGGGACACCGTCTCCTCCGGCGATGTCATGGCCGAGATCGAGACCGACAAGGCGACGATGGAGTTCGAGGCCGTCGATGAGGGCGTGATCGGCAAGATCCTGATCGAGGAAGGCACCGAGGGCGTGAAGGTCAACACCGCCATCGCGATCCTGCTCGAAGAGGGCGAGGATGCCGCCGCGATGGAGGACGCGAAGTCGCAACCGGCCACCGCCCCCGTGCCGGTGGATAAGGAGCAGAGTTCCGAGACCGCGCCGGCGGCGGGGATGTCCCATCCCGAGCCCGACACCTCCCCCGACTGGCCGGAGGGCACCACGCTCAAGAAACAGACGGTGCGGGAGGCGCTGCGCGACGGCATGGCCGAGGAGATGCGCCGCGACGAGAGCGTGTTCATCATGGGCGAGGAAGTCGCCGAATATCAGGGTGCCTACAAGATCACCCAAGGGATGCTCGACGAGTTCGGATCCAAGCGCGTGATCGACACGCCGATCACCGAGCACGGGTTTGCGGGCATCGGGGTCGGCGCCGCCTTCGGCGGGCTGCGCCCCATCGTGGAGTTCATGACCTTCAACTTCGCGCTGCAGGCGATGGACCACATCATCAATTCGGCGGCCAAGACGCTCTATATGTCGGGCGGTCAGATGGGTGCGCCGATGGTGTTCCGCGGCCCCAATGGCGCGGCCGCGCGCGTCGGCGCGCAGCACAGCCAGGATTTCGCCGCATGGTTCATGCAGATCCCCGGCCTGAAAGTGGCGATGCCCTATGCCGCCTCCGACTACAAAGGTCTCATGAAGACCGCGATACGCGATCCCAACCCGGTGATCTTTCTCGAGAACGAGATCCTCTATGGCCGCAGTTTCGATGTCCCCGAGATCGACGATTACACGGTACCTTTCGGCAAGGCGCGGATCTGGCGCGAAGGGGATGACGTGAGCATCGTGAGCTTCGGCATCGGCATGACCTACGCGCTCGAAGCCGCCGACAAGCTCGCCGAGGAGGGCATCATGGCGGACGTCATCGACCTGCGCACCCTGCGCCCGATGGACACCGGCGCAATCCTCAAATCGGTGAAGAAGACCAACCGTCTGGTGACAGTCGAGGAAGGCTGGCCGCAAGGCTCCGTCGGCAGCTACATCAGCGCGGTGGTGATGCAGGAGGCGTTCGACTATCTCGATGCCCCTGTGATCAACTGCACGGGCAAGGATGTGCCCATGCCGTACGCCGCCAATCTCGAAAAACACGCGCTCGTGACCACCGCCGAGGTGATCGAGGCGGTGAAACGCGTGACCTACAAATAAGGAGCGGACATCATGCCCACAGAAATTCTCATGCCCGCCCTGAGCCCGACGATGGAGGAAGGCACGCTGGCCAAATGGATGGTCAAGGAGGGCGATACCGTCTCCTCCGGCGACGTGATGTGCGAGATCGAGACCGATAAGGCGACGATGGAGTTCGAGGCCGTCGACGAAGGCATCATCGGCAAGATCCTCGTGGCGGAAGGCAGTGAGGGCGTGAAGGTCAACACCGCCATCGCCGTCTTGCTCGAAGAGGGCGAGAGTGCGGATGACATCGCCTCCGCATCCGCACCCGAGCCGAAGAAAGACGAGCCTTCCAGCAACGCGGCGCCGGCGGAAGCCTCTGATGTGACCGCACCGGCCAAGGGGTACGGGCGCGGCGAGACCGAAGCGACGCCCGCGCCCGCGGCAGGTGCCAAGCCCGACGGCAGCCGCATCTTCGCCTCCCCCCTCGCCCGCCGCATCGCATCCCAGAAAGGTCTGGACCTTGCAGCGGTGAAGGGTTCGGGCCCGCATGGCCGCATCGTCAAGGCCGATGTTGAGGGGCTGTCGCAGACCGAGGCGGCCAAACCAGCCGTAGCGGCCGCCAAGTCAGAAGAGGCCGCGGCACCCGCAGCCGCCCTGCCCACCGGCCCGTCCGCCAGCGCCGTCGCAAAGATGTACGAGGGCCGGGAGTATGAGGAGATCACCCTCAACGGCATGCGCAAGACCATCGCCGCACGCCTCACTGAGGCCAAGCAGACCGTCCCGCACTTCTACCTGCGCCGCGACATCCAGCTCGACGCGCTCATGGCCTTCCGTGCGGATCTCAATGCGCAGCTCGCGCCGCGGGGTGTGAAACTGTCGGTCAATGATTTCATCATCAAGGCCTGCGCGCTGGCTCTGCAACAGGTGCCCGAGGCAAACGCCGTCTGGGCGGGTGACAAGGTGTTCCAGCTCAAGCCATCGGACGTCGCGGTGGCCGTGGCCATCGAAGGCGGGCTCTTCACGCCGGTGCTGAAGGATGCCGAGAAGAAGTCGCTCTCGGCCCTCTCGGCAGAGATGAAGGACCTCGCGGCCCGCGCGCGTGACCGCAAACTCGCCCCGCATGAGTATCAGGGCGGCAGCTTCGCGATCTCGAACCTCGGGATGTTTGGCATCGACAACTTCGACGCGGTGATCAACCCGCCGCATGGCGCGATCCTCGCGGTCGGTGCGGGGGTGAAGAAGCCGGTGGTGGACAAGGACGGCGCGATCGGCATTGCCACGGTGATGTCTGTAACGCTGTCTGTCGATCACCGCGTGATCGACGGCGCGTTGGGGGCACAGCTTCTGAGCGCAATCAAGGACAACCTCGAGGCGCCGCTCACCATGCTCGCCTGAACCTTTTTTTCCCGACGACAGACCCTAGCGGGAATTTGAAGGGCAACACCCGAATTCGTTGCCGAAGGCTAGGCCAGAAACATCAAAAGCCGCAGGATCCCTGCGGCTTTTGGCTTGTCTTAGCGGGCTGCGGTTCAGTCTTGCCACGGCCCGAGCATGTGGTTCATCGAAATGGCCGGTTGATCGCATCCGGCCTCGCCCACGATGCGCGCCGGGATCCCCGCCACAGTCTTGCAGGGCGGCACGTCCTCCAGCACCACCGAGCCTGCGGCGATGCGGCTGCAATGGCCGACGGTGATGTTGCCGAGAACCTTTGCCCCCGCCCCGATCAGGACGCCATCGCCGATCTTGGGATGACGGTCCTCCTCCTCCTTGCCGGTCCCGCCCAATGTGACGGAATGCAGCATGGAGACATTGTCGCCAACGACCGCCGTCTCACCGATGACGACGGAATGGGCGTGGTCGATCATGATGCCCTTGCCGATCCGCGCGCCGGGATGGATGTCCACGCCAAAGATCTCGGACACCCGCATCTGGATGAAATAGGCAAGGTCCTCCTTGCCGCGCTGCCATAAGAAATGGCCGATGCGGTAGGCCTGCACGGCCTGATAGCCCTTGAAATAGAGAATCGGCTGCAGCAGGCGATGGCAGGCAGGATCACGCTCGTAGATCGCGACCAGGTCCGCGCGGGCAGCTTCCACAAGACTCGGATCTTCGCCGTAGGCCTGATCGACAATCTCGCGCACCACCATCATCGACATCTCGTTGGACGACAGCTTTGCCGCGATACGGTACGACAGCGCCTTCTCGATCGAGGCGTGATGCAGGATCGTGGCATGCACGAAGCCGCCCACCAAAGGCTCCGCCAGAACGGCCTTTTGCGCGTCGTGCTTGATCTGGTCCCAGACCGGATCGACGGAAGCCAGCTTGCTTTTGGGGTTCGCCATGAGAGGGCTCCTTGTCCATGCTTGCCGCCATTATTTAGCACAGCGGACAAAAGAGCAAACCCATCTGATGTAGGATCAGCCGGAATTGGCGCGGCGATGCCGGGCCAACGCCTCCAGAACAGCCGCCAGGGCGGCATGGAATTGCACCGCCGTGCGTGGCGACATCTCGGCGCGCGGACAAGCACGGGCAGCGCTTCGCAGGCTGCCATCACCCCAATCGGGATGCAGTTTGCGCAGGCGTTTGACGTGTTTGTCGGCCACATGCGCGCGCCAAATCAGGCGCGCGCAAAAGCCGGGCCGCGCCTGCGCAGGCAGCAGTTGCGCTGCCCGCGCCGCCTGCATCAGATCCGCAAGCGCCACCTGCCTCATGATGTCGTGACCCACCGACTGCCGAAGGGCCCCGCACCGAAGCTTGCCGAAACCTGCGCAACTTCGAAGCTGAAGGCACCGGTCACTGCATCCTCCGCCTGCGCGGCGGCCGTGTAATCAAAGACAGGTGCGCCGATGCTCAACTCACGCACGACCGTCTCGCCTTGGCGAATGCGCAAGAGATATGCCTCGCTTTCCTCGCCCAAGGGCACCTCGGGCGCATCCCAACCGTCGCCATCGATCCGCGTGCGCCGGATCCAGCTCAGTCTTTGCCCGCCGCCCGGCAAGGGGTCCGCGCGTAGATGCACCGGCGCGTAGGGGCGCAACCCGTTGCCCTGAAACGCCCGCGACAATTGGCGGTAAGAGGGATCATCCACGCTGCGTGCCGCCGGGCCGATCCGGTAGTTTTGCGCCACCTGACGCAGATTGCGGCTCAGGTCGATCTGTTGCGGAACAGAGTTCAGCAGAACGAACTGCGAGCCCGCGGGCCAGACCTGCGGCGTCACTCCGTCGGATCCGGCCTGCCCGCGCAACCTGTCGCGCAGCAGGTAGGTCTGCGGTGCGATGAGCTCGACGGAGCCGAATTGGAAAACCTCCCATGCATCACTGCTGCCATCGCCGATGGCCGCGAGGTTGGCGCCGTTCAGAAGCGCCTCCATGTCTACCGATTCGAGGTTGCCCGCGATCAGCCGGACCTCCAGCGCATCGCCGCGGTCGAGGAGCCCAGGGCTGGCCGAATTCAGCGCATTGCGCGTCTGTCCGATGGTGGCGCGCAGCGGCAGGATGGTATTGAGCCCGTAATTCTGGTCCGTCAGGCTCGAATAGAGCGCCACGCTCCCCGGCCAGGGATCGGCACTGGCCGCGACATGGGGCGCATGAGGCACCTCGTCACCGCTGAGCAGCGGCAGGTCCAGAAACAACGGATAGACAGGCACCGGCGCCACGAAGCGACGCAAGCCTATCAGCTCATCGAGCAGCGGTGCCGTCTGATAGACCTCCGGGTCCACCCGAACCGCCTCGATCTGCTGGAATTCCGCCTGATCCACCCGGTCGATCCGGTAGAGCGATTGCCCCTCCCCCTGATCGCCGGGTAGGGCCACCACATCGCCAGCGCGAATCGGCATGCCTGAGGGCGGCAGCGCGAACTGAACGCTCTCGCGCGCGATCCGCGCCTCGTTGAGCCAGCGCTCGGCCACTTGGCGCCCCTCCGCACGGGTGAGGACCATGCTGAACTCAGTCGCTGCCACAGCATGGGTCTGCTCATCTGGCAGGACCGCCTCCTCGGAGATCACGTCGAAGCTCGCATCGGCTTGCACGAACCGCACACGCACCCGTCCCGAGAGGCTCGCGTCCGGCTCGCGCACTTGTACGAGCGTTCCGTCGAGGTCGGGGCTCACCGCGAAGCGCGCGGGGTCCAGCGGGGTCTCACGCAGACCGTCGCGCATCCGGAAGCGCAGCACGCCGTCCCGCTCCACCGCGTCAAAGCCGAAGCGCACCATGAGAGGTTGGAGCGACGCGCGTGCATCACCCACATCCGACACGCCGTAGCCGCGCACGATCCCATAGAGCCCGTCGGTATCATAGGCCGTCACCCCGGCCCTGCTGCAAATCTCGCCCACCACGGAGGCCAGACTGCGCGAGGAGGTCCGCCCGTTGAGCCAGTGCCCGCGCGCATAGCTGCTCCCGTCACTCCACAGATCGCGGCTATTGGGGAAGAAGGGATAGGGCCGGACATCCCAGGCCCAGACGAAGGCGCGGCGCATGTCGATCATCGGGCCATCATATTCGATGCCCTGCGGATTGTTTTCGGGCTGTGCCCAATAGTCGATCATCGCGCGCAGATACTGCATCTGCATCAGGTCATCGCGCCCTCCGTCCGAATAGCGCGGCAAAGCGCTCTCGGAGGATTTCAGATCGAGGAACTTGTTGGGCTCGTTGGCGCCCTTGTCGATGGCGGCACAGCCGTACTCGGTGAACCAAACCGGCTTGAGGCCCGGCAGCCAGCCCGTGGGATCATTGCTGCGTTGTCCGTCGATGCGGTCATGGTGCAGGTTACCCCACCAGTTGCGGATGTCCTTGTAACGGTAGATCCAGTGCTCGCCGTGCGCCCCGTCGATGATCGGCGTGCGGATCTGCGCCTCGCGCTCCTCGGGGGACCCGTAGAACCAGTCGTACCCTTCACCGCCCTCAATACCCGATTGCAGATAGCGCAGGTTATAGATGTCGTCCCATTCCTGGGCATCCACATGATCGACGCCATCGCGCCAGTCCGACAGCGGCATGTAGTTGTCGATCCCGATGAAATCGATCTGCGGATCGGCCCAGAGCGGATCGAGGTGGAACAGCCGGTCACCGGTACCGTCTTGCGGCTGGTAGCCGAAGTATTCGCTCCAGTCGGCGGCATAGCTGATCTTCGTATCGGGTCCCACGATCGCGCGCACCTCCGCCGCAAGCGCGCGGAAAGCCTCCACCGCTGGAAAGCTGTTGCGCCCGGCGCGGATCTGCGTGAGCCCGCGCATCTCCGACCCGATGCAGAAGGCATCCACGCCGCCCGCCGCCTTGCACAGCGCTGCGTAATGCAGAATGAACCGCGACAGCGTCCATTCCTCCGGCCCGCTATAGCGCACCACGCCATCCTCCACCGCAAAGTCACGCGCCTGCACGCTGCCGAAGAATGCCGCGACCTCCGCCGTGGCGGCGCCGGTCTGATCAGGCGAGCCCGGCTGCCCCGGTGCGCGCGACAGCGTGATGCGGCCACGCCACGGCAGCGGCGGCTGACTTTCCCCACCGGTATAAGGGTCGGTGAGCATGTTGCCCTCCGTCTGATCCATCAGGATGAACGGATAGAACATCACCGCCTTGCCGTCCGCGTTCATCGCGCGGATGGCCTCGATTACCGCCGCATCCGCCGGGGTGCCACCGTAGATCGGTCGGTTGTCTGCACCACGCGCGATCAACGGCGCCACACCCCGTCCGACACCCGCAACGGTCCAGGGCATCTCCTGCCCCTCGATCAGCGGATCCTCGACCTTGGGCTGCACACGGCATTCCCCCGCGCGCAGATCGGATCCGAACCATGACACCACGAGGGAGGCCGCCTTCAACTCCGGCAGTTCCTCGCCGAGCGCCTGCATGGACGTCGCGAAATCCGTCTTGCCGGAGGGCGAGTTGATGTTGGCGCTCCACAGCGCCTGATTGTCGCCCTGATAATTCACCGGCGTCGTGGCGAGCGAGTACTCTCCCGTTCCGGGGATCAGGGCCACCGCCTGCACGCCGTAGCTGAGCGCATGGGTGGCACCGGGCGCGCCACGCTGCTCGGGGCGCATCACCTCAAAGCTGAACTGCGGGACACGGTTGCCGAAGCGCTGCAGCCCAAGCGCCTCGATCACCACGTAAGCCGTGCCGCGATACGCAGGCACCATTCCCGGCCCCTCGATTGCTTCCATGAGCGGATCCGGCTGCTGATCGGGCCCGCCGCTATAGACGGTCATATTGAGGCTGTCCGGCGCGATTTCCTCCCCATCTGCCCAGATGCGGCCCACGCGCGTGATCTCCCCTTCGCAGAGCGCGATCGCCAAGTTGACCGAGTAGCTGTAGCCGGTCGTCCTGGGCTGCGCAGCACCGCCTTTGCCGCCGCCCGAAACGCTGCTGACTTCCTCGAAGTCCGAGGCCCAGATCACCTGCCCGCCGAGGCGCAGGCGCCCGTAGAGTTGGCTGACCGGATCGCCCTCGCCCGCATTCGTCAGGCGGAAGCGGTCGACCTTGCCCGTCTCCACCGCCTGTGCACCGGTGCCGAGGATCTTTTGGTCGACCACACGGCCGAGCGTGGCACCCACGACGCGCCCCACCGCGACGGAAGAGAGGCCGGCAAGGGTGCCTCCGATTGAGCCGCCCACGGCCGCACCGGCTGCTGAAAATAGTATCGTCGCCATCAGGTGACCTCCTCGGGAAATTCAAAACACGCCACGACACGCGCGCGCCAGGGCTTGCCCAGCGCGCTCTCGACCACGCCATGGCGCGCATAGGCGTGGATGAAGCGCGGGGCCGCGCCATGCTCGGACAGAATGCCCAGATGCTTGGCCACCGCCCCCTGCCGCATGCGAAAGAGCATCAGATCACCGCTGCGCATCTCACCAGGCGGCTTGGGCGCGAGATGGCGCAGTGCCGCGGCCCAGAGCCGCTCCTCACCCTGCGGTTCTGACCAGTCCATCGAATAGGCGGGCATCGCTTCGGGTTCCACGCCATAGACCTCGCGCCAGACACCGCGCACGAGGCCGAGGCAATCGCTGCCCGCGCCACGCCGCGCGCATTGATGCACATAAGGGGTGCCCAGCCAGCCCCGCGCCGCAGCGACAATCCGCGCCCCGCTCATCTGCGCGAGCCGCCGGTATTGGCATTGCCGCTGCTCGGCACGGAGACAACCCAATCCTCGCCGGGCAAATCGGGGAACCCCTGGTAGTTGTCAAAGTTGTTGAACTTGAGCCGACAGGTATCGACCCACTTGTCGCAGCCCGCAATGAGCCGCACCATGGTACCCGCGCCCACGAGCCCGCGAATGGGCTCCCAGAGCTCGATCACCCGCTCGCGTCCCTCTGTCCGGTCGGACTTGATCGTCCCCCAGAGACCCTGCGCCGGCCCCTCCAGCACCTCCAGACGCCCCCGCGTGAACCAATCCGCATCGTAGACTTCGAAATCCCGCCAGAGGAACCGCCGCGCACCCGTCACGCTCTGCACCGCCAACGCCTGCGCGTAGCCTTCCTGATCGGTATCAAAGCGACAGGCCGCATCGCCCAGCACCGCCGTGCAAGGCTTCTGGTACACGCGGCCCAAGGGACGGTTCAGCCCCTCGGTCAGCCCGCGCAATTCCGCGCGGAAACCGCCACCCGCACGCGTAAGCTCCCCGATCGTACCGCGAAAATTGAGCCACCGCTGTGCCGGGTCGGCCCAATTGACAAGCCAGGCACGCACCTGAGCGCCGTCAAAGCGCCCCTGTTCGATCTCATCCTCGCGCAGGGACGCATCCGACAGCGCGCCCAGCGCCTCGGTGTTGTCGACCGACAGGCCCGTGGACTGTGACAGGGCCAGCGCACTCAGCCCTGTATCGGCGCGGAAATCGTAGCCTGCAAAGCTCAGCGGCAGGTCATGGTCGGTAAACGCAAATACCTTGCCGTCCTGCCGCGTGATCGCCCATGCATGGCACACTGTCGTCAGCCCACCGGCCAGATGCGCGGCAAGGTCCGCGTTGAAATCGGCGATCATACCCGCAGCTCGCGCACCGGAATGTCAGGCACCTGACCGGCCTGAAAGCTCGCGATATTCGTGAGCAGGCTGTCGCTGTCGAAGCGGACAGGCACGTCGAACTCGTAACCTGCGAAGACCCGCGTGTCGGGATCGGGCGGGTCGTTGAACGTCACGGTCCCGTTGCTGATATCGACCGTGTAATCCACGCCTTCGGTCTTGTCGTCCTGCTCGACAGCGATCAGAACCGTCCCCAGCACCGGCTTGGTGATGGGTCGCGCGTAAGCATGGCCACCCGAACGGTAGGTCTTGATCAGCTGAAAGACGGTTCTGACGCCGTCCCCCAGCGCGATCTGCTGATCGCCGCGTGCTGTCGCGGCAGACGGCCTGCCCGATTTGAAATCTGACCAGTCCTTCCAGCGAAAGCCATACATCTGGCCATAGCGCGCCTCGTAGAAGGCGATCACAGCCTCGACATCGTCGAGCGATCGCAGACCCAGCCCAGCGTCATAGACCCTGCGCGAATGGGCCCAGGGCGTGTTGCGCTCCTCATAGCCATTGGCGAGCGTCACGACGTCCACCCGGCGCTGTGGTCCGCCCAGCGCGCCAAAGCTCAGATCGACCGGAAATCTTACTTCATGAAAGTTCATGGGCGTCCCCTCCCTCAACGGTTTCTCTGGCCTGCGCTCAGTGCGCGGCCCATCTGCGCCGCAATCTGCCCGCGTGAGCGCTGAAAGCCCGCGACATCCGGCGTCGTGATGTTCATCACCACCGTGGCGCCGCCCCCGGCCCCGCCGCCCGCGCGCACGCCCAGTTTGCCGTCAGGCCCGCGCGCCAGCGGCATGATCGCCTCCGGTCCCGCCTCACCCATCACACCCATCCCGCCACGCATGCCGAAATGTGTGGCCTGGCTGACCACACCGCCATCAGCGAAGGGCATCACACGTCCCGCGCTGAACGGTGCGCCATTGGCAAACGGCAGGATCCCCTGCACCAACCCCGTAACCCCCTGCGTCAACAATCCGCCGAAATGATCCGTCACCGGCTTGATGGCTGCGTTATAGGCACTGTTGGAGAGTGACTGCGCCACGGTGCTGAGTGCGTCCGACAGCTTCATCCCGTCGAACACGACTCCATCGAACGCCTTGCGCAATCCCCGGCTCAGACCGCGTTCCAGCGTCGCCACATCCTTGCCCGTCGCGGCAAGAGACGTGCTCATCCGCCGCAGCTCGCTGTCAAAACCAGACACCAGCACACTCGTCTGTCCCAGCGTCTGGTTCAGCGTTTGCGCGTCACTCTCGAGGTCGTCAAAACTGTCATCTTCTCTCATCACCGTGATCCTTTGTCTTGTCGGGATATGCCGCCATCAGGGCAGCCAGGCCACCGCTCAGCATCGGCTTCGTGTCGGCGCCATGCCCCAGCATCAGTTGCAACTCGCCCGGCGTGAGCGCCCAGAAGGCATCGGGGGACAGGCCCAGCCCATGCAGCCCGGCCCGCATCAGCACCGGCCAGTCGAAGCCGCCACTCATGGCGCCACCGCAAAGGCCCGCGCGAGCAACTCCGCCGCCGCCTGCGCCGCGCGCATCGGGCCTCCCTCTATCTGCGCAGCCCCCAGCACATCGGGGTCCATCTCCTCGCCGCCTCCGCGCAGCCCCGCACACAGCAGCGCCAGCACATCGCGGGTCGAGAACCCGCCGCTCTCGAAACGTTGCACGAGCGCCATCAGCGATGGCTCGGCAAGCTCCTCCTCCAGCTCCGCCAACGCACCGAGGGTCAGCTTCATCCGGTGGTGGCGACCGTCCACGACGAGACCCACCTCTCCCCTCCAGCGGTTCTCCATCGTCACACGACCGGATCGACGTAAGGGATGAACTGCAACTGCCCGGCGGAGGCCAGCGACAGCTCGTAGGTCGCCTCGCCATTGAGCTGGCCTGCATACTCCAGCGAAGTCACCTGAAACGGCCCCTCGATGACGCCGAACTCCGGGATCACCACTTGGAAATCAGGCGTCAGACCATCGAACAGCAGCTGGCGCGCCCGCTCGTCCGTGGCCGCATCGCGAAACACGCCCGATCCGCTGATCGCGGCAGAACGGACGCCCGCCCCGCCCAACAGCTCGCGCCAGCCACCCGCACTGTCGAGCGCGGTCACATCGACCGCTTCGGCGTTAAAACTGATGCGCGTGGCGCGCAGCCCCGCGATGGTCTCGAAATTGCCATCGGTCGTCATATCCACTTTGACCAGAAGGTCCTTGCCTGCTTGAACAGCCATTTGTCGTCTCCTACCTTTTGCCTTGCGGCGTTGAGAAATCTGAAAGGCGCGCGCGCCGTGGCTCAGTCGTCCTGAACCCGCGCGCGGAACCGCAAGTCGATCTGGCGCGCGCTCGCCGCGTCGATCCGGCGCGCCACCGCCCGCTCGAAGCGCAGCGAAACGAGCCTGCCGCGCGCCAGCGTGAGGTCGGCATCCTGCAAGACATCGCTCACAGCGCCCGCCGCCGCCTTCGCGGTGGCAAAGCCCGGGCTCGTCGTGATGACGGAGACGGTGAGGAAATGCGTGGCCCCCGCCCCGCTTGCGTCGGACGCATCGCGCACCGTTTCCGTGCCCAGCCGGACATAGAGGCTCGGCACGATCCCCGCAGGGACCGCATCATAGATCGCGCTGCCGACGATGGCGGCCAGTGCCGCATCGGCGCTGAGTGCCGCGAAGACGGCCGCTTGCAACGCACCTGAAACCGCATAGCTCATACAACCTGCTCCTCTTGAGCAAAGCAGGTGAGATAGCGACCCTGCACGTCCGCCTCCGCCACCGCCTCGATGGTGAAGATCCGCGGACCCTCGCGGAACCGCTGTTGTGCCGCTGGCCGCTCAGGGCTGCCGAAGGGCGCGCCGCGGACCGTGATGCGGTAGGCCATCCGGCTCACCGGCGCCCCCGTCTGTGCGGTTTCGCGGCCACTGCGCGGCAGCACTTCCGCCCAAAGCACGCCCAGTGGCGACCAACCCTGCATAAATCCGCCCGCGCCATCGCTCAGCACGTCGGGCGCTTCGAGCACCAGCTGGCGGTTGAGCCGCGGCGCGCTCATGCCTGCGCCCCCATACGGCCCAGCCGCATCGCGCGGTAGCGCTCGATGAGCGAGCTGACCCCGAAGGGCATGCAGCGACTATCAAGAGCGGTATCGTGCCGGTACTCGTAATAATGCGCGGCCAGCAGCAGCACCGCCTGCTGCAGATCCGCCGGCACATCATCCCATTCGGGGCCATAGCCTGCGAGAAACCGCACCCGCAGCTCGCCGCCCGCCTCGATCGTCGGCAGGCAGGCCCCCGTGGCACGCACGCGTGGCCCGTGCGCATCCCGCTCCAGCCAAAAGGCGCCGGCGTCGACCTCCTGTTCTGCCCCGCCGCGCGACACACGGCTTACCCCGGCAATGACAGTGACCGGCGCCAGCATCAGCGGCAGGGCCGCCGGATCGCGCAGCGCCGTGACCGTCAGGGTGAATTCCCGCTCGATCAGCGCCTTGCCCGTCCGTGCCTCCACCGCCGTCAGCGCCGCGCGCAGAAAGCTTCCCAGCACCGCATCCTGAAGCGTGTCCTGCGCAAATCCGGTGCCCATACGCAGATGCGCCTTGAACACCGCGACCGGCAGCGCCGCATCCGGCACATTTGTTTCTTCGATCAACATCCAAAAGCCTTTCTCACACTTGGCTGAATTGCCGCCCCGTCAGGCTGCTTCCCCTCCCGGACGCGCGCCCCACCCCCGCATTGCTCGGTCGGAGGGGAGCAGCTAGACAATGCGAAGGAATAGTCAGGGCGCACGTCCGGACCGGGGCGGGAAAATACCGCCCCGGCTTCGGGCCTCCCGCTCAGGAAGCGCCGAATTTCAGAAGCTTGATGGCCGCAAAGTCACTCACATCGCCACCCACGCGCTTGGTCGCATAGAAAAGGACATGCGGCTTGGCGCTGAACGGATCCCGCAGGATACGCAGATCGGGACGCTCGGCGATGGTGTAGCCTGCATTGAAATCACCGAAAGCCATGGCAAAGGCATCCGCCGCCACATCGGGCATGTCTTCCGCGATCAGCACGGGATACCCCATCAGACGCGCAGGTTCGCGCGCCGCCAGACCGTCCGACCACAGGAACCGGCCATCCATGTCCTTGAGCTTGCGCACGAGCCCCGCCGTCTTGGAGTTCATCACGAAGCTCGCATTGGCGCGGTACTGTGCCCCCAGCGCATAAACCACATCGACGATCGCATCCGGCGTGATGTCGCCCGCGAGGCCTGTCGGCACATAGCCCAGATTGCCCCAGACCCAGACATCGTTGTCCACCTTGGCGTGGGCGAGGAAGCCTTTGGGCTTGTCGATCCCGTCGCCGTTGATGAAGGCGCCGGCCTCTGCACGGGCAAACTTGTCCGCGATGCGCCCCGCAAGCCATCCCTCGATGTCGAACGCACTGTCATCGAGCAGCCGCTGCGATGCTTTCGGCAACGCGCTCAGCTCATGCAGCTGTACGGTGATGCGGTCGATTTGCGGCGTGTCGCTCTCGCCTACTGCGGAGGATTCCGTGGCCCAGCCCGCGCCCACGTCGGAATGATCCACCAGCACGTCGTAGGAGGTCGCCTCGACATTCACCACCGATGCAATCGCGCGGATCGACGCCGTGGTGTTCAGGACGGATTTCACGATGTCGGAGGTTTGCGGATCCACAAGGTAGCCGCCATCGGAGTTCACCGCCGAAGAGAGCGCCTTACCCTCCAGGTGCAGGCCGCGCAGGCCGTCGTCATCGCCCGAACGCACATAGGCGTTGAACGCCTTCTTGTGCGGTGCGACCGCCTCGGTGGCCCCTGCCAGGGGGGTACGGGCAGCGTTGAGTGTCTTACGATCCAGCATGGTCATTCGCTCTTCTGTTTGTTGAAGTTTGGTCTCGATATCGGCTTGGAAGCCCTTGAACTGTTCGACAAAGCCGGTAACGGCCCGCCGGACATCCTCCGCCGGGGAAAGCCCCTCGGCGTGATTGTTGGTGTCGCTCATTTCGCGTTCCCCTTCTGGTTGACTGGACGGGCGCCGATGTCGGCACTTGCCGCATCGAAAACCCCCGCCATTTCGCGCAGGACATCATCTAGGCGCACAAAACCGTCCGCCTTCGCCCCCACCCGTGCACTGGGAAGCATCGGAAAGGTCACCAGCGACACCTCCCAAAGCTCCAGTTCCTGCAAGAGCCTCTGGCCCTTGGTGTTCTTGCTGGCCTTCACCGTGCGGTACCCGATGGAGAGCCCGTCGATGGCTCCCGCCTCGATCAACGCGATCGCCTCGCGACCCTTCTCGACCGACTGCAGGATGCGGCCCTTCACGAAGAGACCGCGCGCGTCCTCGCGCACCTCGTCCCAGACACCGATCGGCTGTGCCGGATCGTGCTGCCACAGCATCTTGACCCCGCGGCCCGCCGCCTTCAGCGCCATCAGGCTCGCGCCGTAGGCGCCGCGCTGCACTACGTCATTGCCCTGATCGACTGCGTCGAAGAAGCTCGCATAGCCCTTGATCTCGACACCGCCCTCGACCTTGGCCACCTCGTCGAACTGCATGAACTTGCGCTCAAGCGCCCCGAAGGGACTTGGCAAGCCGCTCCCGGTCTCCGCGCGCAGCGCGAAGTCGTTTCCACTCATATCCATGGTATTCTCCTGTTTTTCATCAGCCCAGCGGGGCGACTTCCATGAACGTCTGCACCATCTTGGCGAGGATCACCGCCGCCACGCCGTAGACCGCGAGCCACAACCGCTTCTCCAGCCGCTCCATCATCAGCTCGATCCGGTCGAGCCGCATGTTCAGGTTGGTGAAATGGATCGCACTCACCTGCTCATGCGCCTGCAGCCGCATGCCTGGCGCACATTGGAACCGTTCAACCGGCAGCTCACTCATCGGCGGCCACCACCGGCAGCCCCAGCAGGGCACGCTTTTCCGCATCGCTGAGGAAGTCCGCCCCCGCCACCCGTGCCCATTGCGCATCGCGCTCGGCACTCAGCGCAGGCACCTGATCGAGGTCGGGCTTCAGCTCCACCGTCTCGCCGGTAAAGCCCGACAGCCAATGCGCAAGCGTCGCCGTCACCCGCGACGCAAGTGGCAGCACCGTCAGCCGGTAGAACGCGCGGTGCGCCTCCTGGTAGTTGGCATAGGTCGCATCGCCCTGAATCCCGATCAGCATCGGCGGCACCCCGAACGCAAGCGCGATCTCGCGCGCCGCCGCCTCCTTGGTCTTCTGGAACTCCATGTCGGAGGGCGAAAAGCCCATCGGCTTCCAATCGAGGCCCCCCTCCAGCAGCATCGGGCGGCCCGCATTGCGCGCGCCCTGATGATGGCTCTCCATCTCGCTGACCAGCCGCTCATACTGATCGTTGGTCATTGCCGCCTGGCCATCCGCTCCCTTGTAGATGATCGCCCCCGAAGGTCGCGCGGCATTGTCCAGCAGCGCCTTGGACCAGCGCGAGGCGGAGTTGTGAACATCCAGCGCGGTCGCTGCCGCCTGCATCGGGCTGAAGCCGTAATGATCGTCCTGCGGATGGAAATTGCGCAGATGGCAGATCGGCGTGCCCTGCGTCGCGTCAAAGCGGTGCTTGCGCCCGCCCACGGCATACTCATAGGCCACCGGCCAGCCATCCGCGCCCGGCACCACGCTCATCCGGTCCGAGCGCAGCACATGCAGCTCGACCGGCACGCCCGCCTCCGCACCCACTGCCTCGACATAGGCATTGCCCGATAGCAGCAGTTGCGCGTAAAGCGCCTCCAGCAGCTCCGCCCGTCCCTGCGCCCCGTTGGGCCGCGCGATCAGCCCCAACACCGGATGGGTCTCGAATCGCTGGCAGGCATCCTGACACACCAGCGGCAGCGCCGCCGCGGCTTCGGCGATCAGCTTGACCGAGCGAAAGCCGACCGGATTGCCGGCAAAGCCCGTACGCGTCAGCGAAACCGTGTCGCGCGGGCTCCAGGCCACGCGGCCCGATGTCTGCACCCCCACCACACGTCCGGTCGCGGATGCCTTGACCTCGGCCACTTCCGCCGTGCCGCGCCTTAGAAATTCAAACACTACCGCTCTCCTATCCGATGTCCCGTGGCAGTCCCGCTGCCGTGCGTCTCTGAAAGCAATCTCGCATCCAATGATTAAACCTGAGGGACCAGACCGCGCGCGCCCCGCGCAACACCCCGCCGGAAACGAAAAAGGGAGGCCGCAGCCTCCCCCTTTCCCGTACCGCTCTGCGCTAAAGCGACCGCACCATCGGTTGTCGCCATTTCGCAGCAGGCTCGATCATCAGCTCATGCAGCGCCCAGACGAGCGCATCCACACGGTCGGGGGATCCGCCGCCCTCATAGCCGCGCCGCGTCATCCGGCACATCTGGTCTTCCAGATCGTCCATTCCTGCCACATGCCGCACACGCCCCTGCTCATAGAGCGCGGCGACCGGCTCGGCCCGCGCCACCTTGCCCCGGCTCGCGTGCACGCCCTTATAGGGCAGCAGCGGATCGACCTGCCGCATGACCTCCTGCACCATCTGGCCACCCTGGTTGACCTCCGCCACCAGCCGGTCCGCGCCGAAACGCTGCATTGCACCGACCGCCGCGCGAGCCCAGCCACTGGGCCCAAGCCCCCGTACCGTACAATCGGCCAACACATAGGCGCGCCAGTCCTGCGGCGGCCCGCTGCTCTGCACCCCTGCGACGACGATCCCGCATTCGTCGGACCCCGCTCCGGATGTCGTCGCCGGATCCACCGCCACCACGATGCGGTCCAACACCGGAACCTGCTGCGCCCGGCACCCCTCCAGCATTGCACTAGTCCAGAGCGCGCCCTCCGCATCCGCAAGCAGCACCCCGTCCAGCTCCTGCCGCCCCAGCCGCGTGCCGCGATACCGCGCGCGCACCTCCTCGAGGAACGACGCGGCGAGGTTGGCGCGGTTGGCCTCCGTCGCAGCATGTGTCAGCACCGTTGACGGCGATTTGAGCAGGTCCTTCAGCACCCCCACGTTGCGCGGCGTCGTCGTCACGCAAACCTGCGGCAGATCCCCCAGCCGCAGCGCGAATTGCAGCATGTCCCAGGTCTCTTGCGCCTTTTTCCACTTGGCCATCTCATCGACCCAGGCCGCATCGAACTGCGGCCCGCGCAGCCCTTCGGGGTCATGCGCCGAGTGGATCGTGGCAATCGCCCCGTTCGGCCAGACCAGCCGCTTGCGCGTTGCCTCCCAATCGGGACGCCGATCCGCGGGTGAGCATGCGAGGATCCCGCTGTCGCCAAAAACCATCACTTCGCGCACCTGCTCGATCGTCTCGCCAACCAGCGCGATGCGGCCACAGCGCCCCGGATCAAGCGGTCGCGGCCCCTCCACCGCCGCGCGCACCCATTCGGCGCCTGCCCGCGTCTTGCCCGCGCCCCGCCCGCCCATGATCACCCATGCCCGCCACCTGCCGGCCGGGGGCAGCTGGTGCGGCATCGCCCAGAATTCGAACAAGTAAGGGAGAGCACGAAGCTCTCCCTCATCAAGATCATTCAGGAACTGATCCTGCACCGATGGAGCAACGCAGCCGATCCAGCTTGCACCCGATGTCAGCCCGCGCCTTGTCGATGTCGAGGGCGTAGCCCCCGCGCGCAATTCCCAGCTGTTTGTTTCGGCAGTCATTCAGGAACACCTCCGCTTTATGACAACGCCCGACTGTCTCCGCCAGTTGAGCGACGGTCTTGGCCGTTGTTGTTGCATCGATTTTCTCTCCGGCTCTGGCCTGTTCTTTCAGGCTTTCTACAGCTTCTCTTAGTTCGATGAGAGAGCGTTTGACGGAGGCAAAAAGGTCCTCCGCTTCGGCCAGCTCATCAAACTGCGGCACCGGTTTCATCGTCATTCTATCGGTCCTCTCGCTTGGATTCCTCCAACCGAAAGACATGGAAAAAACGGCCCCGAACATGCGTCGGGGCCGTTTCCCAGATCTCCTAGCATGTGAGCCAGAATAGACCGCAGCGCTTAATCAGCGCTCACGTAGGCGCGCGTTGCCGCGCAACGCCGCCATTACCCTAGTTATCCGTCCCGCCGGTGGAGGCATTGCCCGCCGCTTCCGCACCCTGCTCCGCTTCGATCTGTCGCCAGGCGGCGACGTTGCGGTTATGCTCGTCGAGCGTAACCGCAAACGCGTGCCCTCCCGTGCCATCGGCCACGAAGAAGATGTAGGGCGTCTCATCGGGATTGGCCGCCGCCATCAGGCTCTCGCGGCCGGGGTTTGCGATCGGCGTGGGCGGCAGCCCCGCAATCACGTAGGTGTTCCAGGGAGT
Organism: uncultured Alphaproteobacteria bacterium; assembly: GCA_963703195.1. GTDB lineage: Bacteria > Pseudomonadota > Alphaproteobacteria > Rhodobacterales > Rhodobacteraceae > Sulfitobacter. The sequence goes on from OY969797.1 coordinate 1,226,446, forward strand.
CTCCGCACGCAGCTCGCTGCGCCGCAGGCCGCGTCCCAGAACTCCCTCGCCCCGGGTGATGCCATAGATCACCGTGGGGTCCGTCTGCAGACGCATGCCCTGGTTGATCCGGTTGACAAAAACGCTGGCCACCTGCCGCCGCTCCTCGGCCACACCGGTTTCCTTTTCGATGATCGACGCGAGGATCAGCAATTCTTCCGGGCTTTCGATGGGCAGATCCTCTACCCGCGCCTCCCATGCAGCGGCAAGCAACGTCTCTTGCGCCGACTGCATCCGCGCAATCAACGCGCCGCGGTCATCGCCCTTGCGCACCTCGTAGCTATCGGGCGCCAGCGATCCCTCGGGCGGTGTCTCCTCGACGCTTCCCTCCAGAATATCCATATTTGACAGGGCGTTCACCACTTGCCAGCTGGTCACGCCCTCGGCCATCGCCACGCGAAAGCGGACATCGGCCTTGTCGCGGGTCTCTGTATACTCCGCAGGCACATCGTCCGTGCCCTGATCGAACTGCGCAAGCTCGGCAAAACGGTTGGTGGCAGGATCAAGCTCGCGCACCTGCACGCTCACCCTGTTCACCCCGATGCGGTAGACGATCTCGGTGCCGCAGGTGCTCGCCCCGCCACGCGTGATCACGTCCACGATCTCCTTCATGGTCGCTTCCGGCTCGATGAGGAAACTGCCCGCTTTGAGCTCGCCCGTCTTTTCTTCGTAATCGGCTCCGATGCGGAATATCGCAGCCGAGCTGACCGCGCCCTGCTCTGCCAGATCGGCACTCACGCGGCGCATGGTGCTGCCGCTCTGAACCTGCACGCAGACCGCCTGGCTCAGCGGGCCGGGCGCGTCATACTGGCCCTTGCCCCAGATGATGAGGCCGCCGACCAGAAACAGCGCCACCATCAGGAAGGTGATGGCATTGGCCGCAACATGGCGCCACATCTATTCGACCTTCCCGAATAGCACGCTCGCATTGGTTCCGCCAAAGCCGAATGAATTGCTCAGCGCCACCTTGATCTCACGCTTGACCGGCGCATTGGCCGCCAGGTCGATCTTCGTCTCTACCGCCGGGTTGTCGAGGTTGATCGTCGGCGGGGCCGTCTGATCCCGGATCGCGAGGATCGAGAAAATCGCCTCGATCGCCCCCGCAGCGCCCAGCAGATGCCCGGTTGCGGATTTCGTGGAGGACATCGTGACCTTACCCGCGTGCTCTCCCATCATCCGCTCCACCGCGCCAAGCTCGATGGTGTCAGCCATCGTCGAAGTGCCATGCGCATTGATGTAGTCGATGTCCTTCGGCTCCAGCCCCGCATTGCGCAGCGCGGCCCGCATTGAGCGCTCGCCGCCCTCACCATCCTCGGACGGCGCCGTGATGTGATATGCATCGCCCGAAAGCCCATAACCGATCACCTCGGCATAGATCTTGGCGCCGCGCGCCTTGGCGTGCTCATACTCCTCCAGCACCACGATGCCCGCACCCTCGCCCATCACGAACCCGTCGCGGTCCGCGTCATAGGGGCGGCTGGCCTTCTTGGGATCATCCCCGCGCTTGGTGCTGAGCGCCTTGCAGGCGTTGAAGCCCGCAATTCCGATCTCGCAGATCGCCGCCTCCGCACCGCCCGCGATCATCACATCCGCATCGCCGAACATGATCAAACGGCTTGCGTCCCCGATGGCATGCGCACCGGTGGAGCACGCGGTCACAACCGAATGGTTCGGCCCCTTGAACCCGTATTTGATCGAAACCTGACCCGAGATCAGGTTGATCAGCGCGCCCGGCACGAAGAATGGACTGACCCGCTTGGGCCCCTTCTCCGCCATCATCACGGCCGTGTTCGCGATCGAATTGAGACCGCCAATTCCCGATCCGATCAAAACCCCCGTCCGCTCAAGGCTCTCGCGATCCTCAGGCATCCAGTTTGCGTCCTTGATCGCCTGCTGTGCGGCGGCCAGACCGAACAGGATGAAGGTATCGACCTTGCGCTGGTCCTTGGGCTCCATGTAGGTGTCGGCGTTGAACGTGCCCTCCGATCCATCACCGCGCGGCACCTCGCAGGCGTATTGCGTGATCACCCGGGAGGGATCGAACTGCGTGATGGGGCCCGCACCCGACTGACAGTCCAGGATGCGCCGCCAGCTCTCTTCGACGCCATCCGCTAATGGCGTCACCAATCCCAAACCCGTCACGACCACTCTGCGCATATGCTCTGCCCTTTGGTGTAATTTTGCTTGTTTTCGCTATACCGTGCGCGCTGCCCATTGTTCAAGAGCACAGGCAGCCCCCGCTGCGCGGTCGGCAGCCGACACCGTGGTGCCGGAACCAATACGCGCGGCGCCGGGTTGGCTCTGCGAAAGGGCGTGGAGCATATGAGCGAGTTTCTGGACATCCTTCTGCGCGCCGCTCTCGTGATCGGCGCAATCGTGCTCTTCAGCCGCCTTCACGGGCTTCGTAGTTTCTCGAAGATGTCCGGCTTCGACTTCGCCATCACGGTCTCCATCGGCTCGGTGCTTGCAGGTGCCGTCACGACACTCGGCACGGACCTGTGGATTTTCATCGCCGCCCTTGCCTGCCTCTTCGGCGTCCAGATCGCGGTGTCGCTGCTGCGCATCCGTTCGCAAAGTGCGCAGGCGGCGATGGACAACACCCCGATACTGGTGATGCGCGACGGCAAGATGCTGCATGACAACATGCGTAAGTCGGGGATGACCGTCTCCGACCTGCGGGCAAAGCTGCGCGAGGCCAACGCCTATGACATGCGGAGCATCCGCGCCGTCGTGATGGAGGCAACCGGTGATGTCAGCGTCCTGCACGGCCCTGAGGACGGCCCGGCAGTCTCAGACGAAGTTCTGGAGGGCGTCAGGGGAACCGACTAGCCCGTCCGCCTCACACCGGCGGCCCCTTGCGCGTCATCAGCATGACAGGCGCGCCATCCACCTCGACCTCGCGCAATGCGCTGTAGCCGAGCGCCTGCGCGATCCGCAGGGAGTTTTCGTTGCCGACGCTGATCATGCAAACCGTGCGCCCCGCCATGACCCGATCAAACCAATCATGCGCAGCCGCCGCCGCATCGAGGCCGTAGCCCTGCCCCTGCAACGCAGGATCGAGGACCCAGCCCGCCTCTGGGTAGGGATCAAAGTCATCCCCCAACCCGCGGGAGCCGAAGAAGAAGCCGGTCTGGCCCGACATCGCCGGTTGCCCGTGCACCTGAATGGCCCATTGTCCAAACCCCGCGATCTGCCAGTGGCCTGCATTGCGCAGAAACGCGTCCCAGCTGCGCGCGCGGTCCCAGGGCTTGCCGCTGATATGCGCCACCACCTCCGGTTGCGCCCAGATCTCCGCAAAGCGCACGAAGTCCTCGGCGCGCATACCGCGCAGGGTCAGCCGCTTGGTGTTGATGGTGGGGATCGTGCGGGACATGGAATGTACGGCGCTCGCTCTCTGGGGGGGACTGCTTGGGCCGCCAGAATTGCCGCAGTGCGGCAATTCCTTCAAGGCCAAATCGCCGCAAGAATCAAAAACGGCGCCTTTCCGCAGAGGGAGGCGCCGTTTGAGTGTCTTGCCGCCGGTCGGGACCGGCGCAATTCCGCCTCAGGAGGCTTCTTTGATGAACTTGACCGCATCGCCGAAGGTCTGGATGTTCTCGGCGGCGTCATCGGGGATCTCGATGCCGAACTCTTCTTCAAAGGCCATGACCAGCTCGACGGTGTCGAGGCTGTCTGCGCCCAGATCGTCAATGAAAGAAGCGTTTTCAACTACTTTGTCTTCTTCAACACCAAGGTGCTCAACAACGATCTTTTTTACGCGGTCTGCGACGTCGCTCATACTTTAGTCCTCACTTATTGGGCAAAGGGCCCCTTTTCAATTCTGCCAGCCCCAGAAGCGAACGGGTCAGAAGGTGCCCTGAAACAGGGCGGCTCGTGGTCCTTGTTGGCACAAGGTACGGATCACATCAAGCGCCCGCGTTTCTCAACTGCGCTCCCTTTAGCATATGAATTGGGGGACGCAAACGCTTATCAAAGCAGGCCCTACAACATCGCCATGCCGCCGTTTACATGCAACGTGGCACCGGTGACATAGGCCGCCTCGTCGCTCGCAAGATAGACCACGGCGCCCGCGATCTCCTCGGCCGTGCCCATCCGGCCGGCAGGGATCTGGCCCATGATGCCGATCTTCTGATCGTCGCTCAGCTTGTCCGTCATCGCCGTCGCGATGAAACCCGGTGCGACCGCGTTGACGGTGATCCCCCGGCTCGCGACCTCATACGCGAGGCTCTTGGACATGCCGATCATCCCCGCCTTGGAGGCCGCGTAATTCGCCTGACCGGGATTGCCCGTCGCACCCACGATGCTGGAGATATTCACGATCCTGCCCCAGCGCGCCTTCATCATCCCGCGCATCACCCCCTTGCAGAGCTGGAATGTCGCCGTAAGGTTCACGTCCAGCACCGATTGCCATTCGTCGTCCGACATCCGCATAAAGAGGTTGTCACGCGTGATGCCCGCGTTGTTGACCAGAATATCCACCGATCCCATGGCCTCCGCCGCCTGCTTGGGCAAGGCCTTCACACCTTCGATATCGCTCAGGTTGCAGGGCAGCACGTGGGCCCGCGCGCCCAACTCCGCGGCCAGCGTCTCCAAGGGCTCCGTGCGGGTGCCCGACAGGCCGACCGCCGCGCCGCGTGCATGAAGTGCGCACGCGATCTGCGCGCCGATGCCGCCCGACGCCCCTGTCACGAGCGCGTTTTTCCCTGTCAGATCAAACATCTATGTTCCTTCTCCATTCCAAACCGTGAGCGGCGTGGTGAGCAGTCCCAGCTGCGCCACCTCCGCTTCCGTCAGCACATGTATCCCGTCTGCAGGCGCCGCCTGCAAGGCAAACCCGTAGAGCGTGTCAGCACCCAGCATCTGCGTCAGGTAGGATCGCAGGGCCATCTCTTCCTCCGGGCGCCAGCGCGTCAGGCCGATCTGGGCGCCCCGGACCATCCGCCGCTCGACCCCCGCGGCAAAGACCAGCACCGCCGCGCCGAAAACATCGCTGTCGCTTTGCAGCGCGGTGGACAGGCCGCGCGCCCGGATCACCCGGCCCAGCGCCATGGACGCCTGCGCGTCGCGCGGCGCCGGGATCACCTGCAGCACGACTTGCGTGATCTGTGGCTCCTGCGCCAGCAGCCGCTCAAACGCGGCAACACTGCGCACGGTGATCCGCCCGCGCAGCAGCACCCGGTCATTGACCACCGCAAATCCGAGGGTTCGACCATGGCCCATGCCACCGCCGCAGCCCGCCAGCAACGCAGAGGCGCCCAGCAGAAACGCGCGACGCGAGGCGCTAAGTGCCAAGAGCAGCCGTCAGATCGGCCGCCGAGCCGATGTTGCGCAGGGTCGCGTCCTTGTGGATGCGCCGGATCATCCCCGACAGCGCCTTGCCCGCGCCGATTTCCCAGAACTCATCCACGCCCTGCGCCGCCATCCACTCGACCGAACTGCGCCAACGCACCCGGCCCGTCACCTGCTCCACCAGCAGCGGTGCGATGCGCGCGGCATCGTCCACACCCTCGGCCAGGACGTTGGAGACCACGGGCACGCGCGGCTGTGCGAATGTCACCTCCGCAAGCGCCTGCGCCATCGCATCCGCCGCGGGCTGCATGAGCGCACAGTGAAACGGGGCCGAGACGGGCAGCGGCAGCGCCCGCTTGGCGCCCGCCGCCTTGGCCAGCACGATCGCCCGTTCCACGGCTTCCGCCGTGCCCGAGATCACGTTCTGCGTGGGGTCGTTCTCGTTGGCAAGCTGGCAGGTGCCGTCGCCCGCCGCCTCTTGCGCCACGCGGCTGACCTCTTCTGCCGTCAGCCCGAGGATCGCAGCCATCGCACCCTGACCGACGGGCACAGCCGATTGCATTGCGCGCCCACGCACCCGCAGCAACCGCGCGGTATCGCCGAGGCTCAGCGCCCCTGCTGCACAGAGCGCGGAGTATTCCCCCAGGCTGTGCCCCGCCACGAAGGCCGCGCGGGTGACCTCGACGCCCTCGGCCTGCAGCGCGGCCATCGCCGCCATCGACGTCGCCATCAGCGCAGGCTGCGCGTTTTCCGTGAGCGTCAGCGTCTCGATGTCGCCCTCCCAGATCATCGCGCTCAACTTCTCGCCCAACGCTTCGTCCACCGCGTCGAACACCGCGCGCGCCGCCGGATAGGCCTGCGCCAGATCGTGGCCCATGCCGATGGTCTGGGCGCCCTGCCCCGGAAATACAAATGCGATGCTCATCAGACGTCTCCTTGCGTGACTTTGGGCAGGTGTAGCCAAGCACATCCTGCCTCACAAGGGCGCACAGCCTCTGCGCACCGACGCCGCATTGCGCCCGCCACCCCAAGCGATAGATAAAGCGGCATGGCATGAGGAGACGGACATGGCCCCGAGCAACACACACACGACCTACGGGAGCGTCACGCGCGGTTTTCACTGGCTCACGGCCTTGTTGGTCATTACCCTCATCCCGGTCGCTGTGATCGCCAACGCGCTGCCCTATGACACCTCAGAGGAACTCGCCATCAAGGCGTTCCTCTTCTCGCTGCACAAGACCCTCGGGGTGACGGTGTTCTTCGTCGCGCTGCTGCGGATCGCCTGGGCGCTGAGCCAGCCGAAACCTGCCCCCCTGCATCCCGACAGGCGCGCCGAGACGTTCCTGGCCGAAACAGCCCATTGGCTGCTCTATGGGTCGCTGGTGCTGGCGCCTCTGTCGGGCTGGATCCATCACGCCTCCACCGCTGGCTTCGCGCCGATCTGGTGGCCTTTCGGGCAGGATCTGCCGCTGGTGCCCAAATCGCCGCAGGTGGAAGCGATCAACTTCGGTCTGCACTGGGTCTTCGGCAAGGTGATGGCAGGCGCGATCGTGCTGCACATCGCGGGTGCGCTCAAGCACGTCTTCCTCGACCGCGACGCCACGCTTGCGCGAATGGTGAGTGGTGCGGCGCCGCTGGCTACCCCGGCCCGCCACAGCAGTGGCGCGGCGCCCGTCGCCGGTGCGGTGGCGGTATGGGCGGTTGTGCTGGCAGGTGCGGGCGCCTTCGGCCTCTACGCGCCGCACAGCGCCCCGCAGCAAGCCGCCGAGCTGGAAGAGGTCGCCTCCGAATGGACCGTGCAGGAGGGATCCATCGGCATCGGCGTGACCCAGTTCAACTCGCTGGTGGAGGGCAGCTTCGCCGATTGGACCGCCGATATCCGCTTTGACCCTACGGTGATGAGCGGCCCTGCAGGCAGCGTCGATGTGGTGATCTCGATAGGTTCGCTCACCTTGGGCTCGGTGACGTCACAGGCGATGGGACCGGACTTCTTTGATGCCGAAACTTTCGGCACCGCGAATTTCACCGCGGATCTGATCGCGGGGGTCGATGGACACGTGGCCGAAGGAACACTCACGATCAAGGACCGGAGCATCCCCGTTACCATGCCTTTCCGCCTATCCATCGAGGGGGACACCGCCGATGTGCTGGCCGAACTCGAACTTGACCGCCGCGACTTCGGCATCGGCGACAATATGACGGACGAGAGCTCACTCGCCTTCGCGGTGGAGGTGCGCATTGCGCTTACCGCGACCCGCGCCGCGGCTCAGTAGCGGAACGACGGTTCGGCAAAACGCAAAAGGCCGCGCAGGATCTCTCCGGCGCGGCCTTTCTCTTCTGTGTGACGGCTTAATCGGCCTTCATCGCCTCGAGCGAGATCATCACTTCGATCTCATCGCTCACGGCGGGCGCAAAAGCACCTACATTGAAGTCCGAGCGCAGCAATGTTGTCGTCGCGTCGAAACCGGCCCAGGCCTTGCCCGCCATCGGATGATCGCCTGACTGGTTGAGCTTGGCGTCCAGCACAACAGACTTTGTCACGTCGTTCATCGTCAGATCGCCGGTGATCAGGGCGGTGTCGTCACCCGTTACCTCAATGGAGGTCGAGGTGAAGGTGATCATATCCTCGTCGGTGGCCCCGAAGAAGTCATCCGACATGAAGTGCGCTTCGCGCTCTTCCCAGCCGGTGAACATGGATTTGGTGGGCATCGACACGCTCACGGTGGAATTGGCAGGCGCTTCCTGATCAAACATGATCTCGCCTTCGAAGCCTGAGAACATCCCATAGGTCGTGGAGAAACCGAGGTGGTTCCACGAGAAGATGACCTGGCTGTGGCTGGAATCGAGGACGTATTTTTCTGCCGCGAGCGCCATTGACGCCGAGGTGGACAGAAGGGCGGCAAGTAAAAGGGATTTCATGTCGTTACACTCCAAGTTGAACATGGGTGGTAACATGCGATATCGTCGAGAAACCTCAATATGCCAGAATTCAACATGTCGTGCGCGCTGGCGAACACTCGCCTGTCGCGCGGGATCCGGCTGCCCGGATCAGCCGAGCTTGTCCGCCGCGCGCAAAGCGCCGACAAGCCGGGCGTGGGTTTGCGCGTTGCTCAGGCTGAACTCCGCCAGCAAGGTGTTCCTGCGGCCCCAGAAGGTGAAATGCCGACCCGACAGCTCCACCAGATGCAGATCGCCAAAGGCGCAGCGCTCCAGCACGCGGGCCTGCGCCCCTTCGCGGATAAGCCGAAGCTCACCGGCTTCCACGTCGATCTCGACCGTGGGCGGCAGGGGCGGCTCGCTCTTTTGCCAAAGTGCGGCGCTGCCCAGACCAGCAAGGACACAGATCACGAGCTTGTAGAGCATCATCTCACCGTCCCAGCTCTCACCCGGGGCGAGCCAGACGAACACCGCCGCCATCGCGAGCGAGACCGCGCCGATCCGCTGCGCGACACGCACCATCAAACGGCCGCCGCCCCGCTTGTGCGTAAGGGCTCTTGCCGTGGCCTCGCCAATGCTGTGCTCTGCGGTTGCGGTCACCCGATCCTCCGTTGCGTTTTCGCGTCGAGGCTGACGGAGCAAAGCGGCCAAAACGGGGCGGGTACGCGGCCCGGATCGGACAATCGCGTAAAATTCGCAGCCATCGATGCGCCGCGCATGCATCGCAGACTTGCGCCACGCGCCAAAGGGTGTATAGCGGGCATTCCTTTGCGAAGTACGATTTAACCGCGCAGACTCTCGTGGTGGGGCCGCAAAGGATCATTGCCCCGCCTTTGAAATGCGCTTTGATATAAGTGGAGCACACATGCCGCTATATGAGCATGTCATGATCGCACGCCAGGACTTGTCCAATACACAAGCCGAAGGCCTGATCGAACATTTCGGCACCGTCCTGTCCGACAACGGCGGGTCCCTCGTGGATCACGAGTACTGGGGCGTCAAGACGATGGCCTACAAGATCAACAAGAACCGCAAGGGCCACTACGCCTTCCTGCGCTCCGACGCACCGGCCACCGCCGTGCAGGAGATGGAACGTCTGATGCGCCTGCACGACGACGTGATGCGCGTTCTGACCATCAAGGTCGATGAGCATAAAGAGCTGCCATCGGTGCAGATGCAAAAACGCGACGAGCGCCCCGAGCGCCGTGAGCGTCGCTGATCATAGCTTGTTGAAAGGACACTAAACCATGGCTGCAAAACCATTTTTCCGCCGCCGCAAGGTCTGCCCCTTCTCGGGCGACAATGCACCGGCCATCGACTACAAAGACACACGCCTGCTTCAGCGCTACATCTCCGAGCGCGGCAAGATCGTGCCATCCCGCATCACCGCAGTATCCGCGAAAAAGCAGCGTGAACTGGCCCGTGCCATCAAACGCGCCCGCTTCCTCGCCCTGCTGCCTTACGCCGTCCATTAAGGAGTAAAGATCATGCAAGTTATCCTTCTCCAGCGCGTGGCCAAGCTTGGCCAGATGGGCGACGTCGTGGACGTCAAGCCGGGCTTTGCGCGCAACTATCTGCTGCCCCAGCACAAGGCGCTCTCGGCCTCCAAGGCCAACATCGAAGCTTTCGAAGGCCAGAAGGCCCAGCTCGAGGCCCAAAACCTCGAGACTAAGAAAGAAGCCGATGCGATGGCCGACAAGCTCAACGGCCAGCAGTTCGTCGTGATTCGCTCAGCCTCCGACGCGGGCGCGCTTTATGGCTCCGTCACCACCCGTGACGCCGCCGAAGCTGCCACTGCCGAAGGCTTCACCGTTGAGCGCAAGCAGGTCGAGCTGACCGCACCGATCAAGTACCTCGGCATCCACGAAGTGCGCGTCGTGCTGCACCCCGAGGTCGAGGCGACGATCGAACTCAACGTCGCCCGGTCGCCCGAAGAGGCCGAGCTTCAGGCCGCGGGCAAGTCGATCCAGGAGTTGGCAGCCGAAGAAGAGGCCGCCGCGGAATTCGAGATCTCCGAGCTCTTCGACGACATCGGTGCCGCCGCATCCGACGATGACGTTCTGGCAGACAGCGCAGGCGTTTCGCCCGACGACACGCCCGACAATATCGAGGAAGGTGCCCGCGACTAAGCGCGGACATCATCCGAAAAAGAACTCGACGCCGCGCATTTTGCGCGGCGTTTTGCATTCTGGGGCGCAAAACCAGCGCCTTGCCGCTGCCTGCCCGTCATATTTGGGCGCGGCGCCCATTGTGCGCGTGCCGCCGCCCCCCATCTTGGTCCGAGAGATATGCAACAGAAGGTATTACGCAATGCAATGCCCCATCGATGGAACCCAACTTGTTATGGCCGACCGCAGCGGGGTCGAGATCGACTATTGCCCGCAGTGCCGCGGTGTCTGGCTCGACCGCGGAGAGCTTGACAAGATCATCGAGCGGAGCGCGCCCGCCGCCGCACCGTCGCCCGAATACCGCGACGAGCGCAGCTATGAACAGCGCGGCCACAAGAAGAAGAAGAAGAAGAAAAGCTCCGGCTTTCTTAGCGACATCTTCGATTTCTGAGCGTTCGGCCACCGCCGCGATCATCAACGGCGGCCCCGCGCATAGGCGAAGCTTTGCCACCCCGGATCTGAACGGCTTGCGCGGACCGCAGACGCGTTCCAGAAAGTGCAGGACATAACTGTTCGGGACCCCCTTCAATGTCTGCATTTTCCCGACGCCGGATGCTTTCGCTCAGCGCCTGTGCGCTGGCGACCAGCACATTGGGCGCCTGTTCCACGACGCAGCGCAACGCCCGGCAACCGCGCCCTCTGGGACCCGACGATCCACCGCTCCACCCTAATGAGACGGCAGCCTTGCGCGCGTCGATCAACCATTGGGCGGACCACTACGAGCTGCCCCGCTCTCTCGTGCACCGCCTCGCCATCCGTGAGAGCACGCATAATCCCGCCGCCCGCAACGGCCCCTATTACGGCCTGTTGCAGATCCTGCCACAGACGGCGCGCACGATGGGTTTCCGCGGCACACCGCCCGACCTGCTCGATGCCGATACCAACCTGAAATACGCGGGCAAATACCTGCGGGGGGCTTGGCTGTTGTCGGACGGCGACGAGGCGACGGCGGTCGGATGGTATGCGCGCGGTTATTACTACGAGGCCAAGCGCCGCGGCATGCTAGTGGAGACCGGACTGCGCGCGGGCTAAGCCGCGCGCCCGTATTAACGCATCACATCGCACCGGTGCCGCGAGCGCATATCTCCGGATTTCATTCACGCACCGGAGCCCCTTTGAACGAGCCTCATCACGGCGATCTCGCTGCACATGCACCGCCCAAGGTCATGAAGGACCGCATCGCCTTGCGCACGGCCAAGGTCATGCGCTAAATCCTTGTGCCACACCTGCGACGATCATGCCGGCATCCGGGAACTGCCGGACGAGGCGGGCCACCGCGACCGCAACCATGTGCTTGCGGATGCGATGGCCGCCTGATGGCACCTTTGCGCCTGCCCGGTGGCCCGGGCTGGCGCATTTTTTACAAGGTCCCTTGCAAAGCCCTCACCGCACGCCGATGTGAGGTGAGACCGTTTGTCGGCTGAAGTTTCAGCACGGGCAGCTACGGCTTGCAGGACACTTCATGGACATTTTCATCTTTATCTCCCTGGGCTTGCTGGGCCTTCTGGCAGGCGGCACATGGCTCGTGCAGGGGGCGGTCGGCGTGGCCGAACGGCTCGGCCTGTCGCCGCTGCTGATCGGCGTCGTGCTGGTGGGTTTCGGCACCTCCACGCCGGAGCTGCTGACAAGCGTCAATGCCGCGCTCGCAGGCGTGCCCGACATCGCCGTCGGCAACGTGGTGGGCAGAAATATCGCCAATATCCTGCTGATCCTCGGCATCACGGCGCTGGTGCGTCCGGCGGTGCTGGAGCGGCGGATGATTCTGACTGACGGCGGCGCGATGGGTCTTGCGGCGCTCATTTCGGTCCCCATCCTGTTGTCGGGGGTCGTCGGACGGCTCGATGGCGCGATCCTCTGCGCGGTGCTCGCGTGCTATCTGGTGCTGCGCGTGCGCAGCGGCGATGCGGGCGACGTGCCGGAGGCCGATATCGCGCCGCCGCCCCTCATGCGCGCGGCGCTCATCTTCGCCGCGGGCCTTGCGATCACGCTGCTGGGCGCGCATCTGTTGGTGAAGGGCGCCACCGATCTGGCGCTGCTCTTCGGTATTTCGGAGGCCGTCATCGGCGTCACGATCGTCGCCGTCGGCACCTCCCTGCCCGAGCTTGTCACGTCTCTCATCGCCGCGCGCAGGAGGCATAGCGAGATGGCCCTCGGCAACATCTTGGGCAGCAACATCTTCAACATCCTCGGAATCCTGGGGCTGACCGCGCTGATCCACCCGCTTGAGGTGGACGCGGGCATCGCGGGCTTTGACCAATGGGTCATGCTCGGTGCCACTGTGGCGCTGATCGCCGTCGGGCTGGGGCTCGGCCGCCTTTCGCGGCTCACAGGCGCGCTCTTTCTGGGGGCTTACGCCTTCTATGTCGGCGCGCTGCTGCGCGCGCTTTGAAATACGAACGGCCCCGCAATTTCCTGCGGGGCCCTTCAAAACGATGGCGATGGCCTCAGGCCTCTTCGAGCGCTTCCACGGCTTTCTGCAGATCGTCCTTCGAGATTTCCTTCTCGGTGACCTGCGCCTGTTCCACGATGTGGTCGATGACCTTGTCCTCAAAGATCGGCGCGCGCATCTGCTGCTGCATCTGCTGGTTCTGCTGCACGAACTCGAAGAACTGACGTTCCTGACCGGGATACTGGCGCGCCTGGTTCATGATGGCCTGCGTCATCTCCGCGTCCGTCACCTCGACATCGGCCTTCTGGCCCAGCTCGGCCAGCAGAAGGCCCAGACGCACGCGGCGCGTGGCCAGCGTGCGGTGCTCGTCCGTGGTCTCGATCTCGGGGTGATCGTGGCCCTGAACGTCCGGATTGTCCTCATGCCACAGCTGATGCGCGATCTGGCCCGCTTCCGCGTCCAGCAGCGATCGGCGGCAGGTCAAAATCGACCATCTTGTCCAGCTCGTCGAGCAGTCGCACGCTTCATCACCGCGCGCGAGGCACCGGCATATTCGGCTTCCAGACGCTCGCCGATCTGCACCTTGAGGGCCGCGAGATCCTCGGCGCCGAACTTCGTTGGCCATCTCGTCGTTGATCTCGGCCGCGACGGGTTCCTTCACATCCTTGATCGTGCAGGAGAACACGGCTTCCTTGCCCTTGAGATGCTCGGCCTGATAATCGTCGGGGAAATTGACGGTGACGTCCTTCTCCTCGCCCGCCTTCACGCCGACCAGCTGCTCTTCGAAGCCGGGGATGAAGGAGTTGGAGCCCAGCACCAGCGGATAATCCTCAGCCGAGCCGCCCTCGAACGCCTCGCCATCGACCTTGCCGAGGAAGTCCATCACGACCTGATCGCCGTCCTTGGCCTTGGAGCCCTTCTTGCGCGACTTGAAGTCCTGCGCGGTCTCGGCGAGCGAGGCCAGCGCTTCGTCGATGGCCGCATCATCCGCCTTGACCACCATCTTCTCGAGCGTGATCTTGGACAGGTCCACCTCGGGGATCTCGGGCAGCGCCTCGTAGGTCATTGCGACCTCGACGTCGTCGCCCTCTTTCCAGTCCTCGTTCGTCATCTTGACGTCCGGCTGCAGCGCAGGACGGTCGCCGGTGTTCTCGAAATGCTCGTTCATCGCGCCGTCGATGCTCTCCTGCATCGCTTCGCCCATCACGCGCTGGCCGAACTGCTTTTTCAGCAGCGCCATCGGCACCTTGCCCTTGCGAAAGCCCTTCATCTCCACGTCAGGCTGCGCTTCTTTCAGCTTGTCGTTCACCTTGGCGTCCAGCTCCGGCCGCTGTGAGAGTGATGGTATAGCCGCGTTTCAGACCTTCGTTCAGCGTCTCTTTGACCTGCATGTGTGCTCCATAGCGTTTGGCCGCGCATCGCCGCGCGGGCAGAAAATTTGTGCTCTTCTAGGGGTGGGGGCGATGGTGTGCAAGCACCGTTTCACGCTCCCGGCGCACCGGCTACATGCCCAGCGCTTCCTTGTACATCTCCAGCACCGCCTCTTCTTCGGCGATGTCATCGGGTTCGCGCTTGCGCAGCGCAATGACCTTGCGCAGGATCTTGGTGTCATAGCCGCGCGACTTGGCCTCGGCCATGACCTCCTTTTGCTGCTCGGCGAGGTCCTTCTTCTCGGAGTCCAGCCGCTCGATCCGCTCGACGAACTGGCGCAGCTCGTTGGCTGTCACGCGGTAGTTGGCGTCGCCAGCTTCCTCGGCGGGGGCGGGATTGGTGCTGAAATCGCTCATGGCGGGCTCCTTGATCTGGGCGCAGGGGGGTGTCGCGGCGCAGTGCTACCCTGCCCCCCGCCCCCCTGCAAGCGGCTCTTGGTCCGCCGCCCGCGGAATATGCGGCCGCGGCCCCCCCCAGCCGCCCTTGCCGCGCCACGCGGATTATCCTATTGCGCGGATCATGGAGCAAACATCCTCACCCGTCTTCGACATCATCATCTGGTCCGGCACCGGGCTGTCCGTTCTGGGGCTGCTGGGGCTCGTCTATTGCATCCTGCGCGTAAGCCGCGCCAAGCGTGCGGGCCTGAGCGACGAGGCCATGCGGGCAGAGCTCAAAGCCGTCATCCCGCTCAATCTCGGCGCACTCTTCCTGTCGGTGATCGGCCTGATGATGGTCGTGGTGGGCATCTTCCTCGCCTGAGCGGGCGCGCGGGACAAGCTTGATTTCAGGTCGTCGCAAATCTACGCTCCCCGGCAGAGCCAAGGAGAGCGCAATGACCGATCCGAGCCCCGTGCACCCGCAACTGTCCCCGCAGGTCACCGCCTTTTTCGACGATGCCACCAACACGGTCAGCTATGTCGTGAAGGACCCACAGGGCAGTGCCTGCGCCATCATCGATTCCGTGCTAGACTTCGATCATGCAGCGGGCCGTACCGATACGACCTCCGCCGTCCGCATCATCGCATTCGTGCGCGAACAGGGCCTGCGCTGCGAATGGGTGCTCGAGAGCCATGTCCACGCCGACCATCTCTCCGCCGCGCCCTATCTCCAGGAACATCTGGGCGGCAAGATCGGCATCGGCAGCGGGATCGTCGCTGTGCAGGACACCTTCGGCAAGGTCTTCAACGAAGGGACCGAGTTTCAACGTGACGGCTCACAGTTCGATGCGCTGTTCTCGGATGGCGACAGCTTTCACATCGGCCAGATGCGCGCTCAGGTGATGCACACACCCGGACACACGCCCGCCTGCCTCACTTACGTGGTGGGCGATGCGGCTTTCGTCGGCGATACGCTCTTCATGCCCGATTTCGGCACGGCGCGCTGCGACTTCCCCGGTGGGTCTGCCGATATGCTCTACCAGTCGATCCAGCGCATCCTCGCCCTGCCGGAGGATACCCGCATCTTCGTAGGCCATGACTACAAGGCGCCCGGACGTGACGCCTTCGCCTGGGAGACGACGGTGGGCGCCCAGAAGGCGGCCAACGTCCATGTCGGCGGGGGCCGGGCCGCGGCGGATTTCGTGGCGCTGCGCGAGACCCGCGATGCGGGCCTGCCGATGCCCAAACTCATCGTGCCCTCGCTCCAGATCAATATGCGCGCAGGCAACCTGCCGCCCCCGGATGACAGCGGGACGGTCATGCTGAAGCTGCCCATCAACAAGCTCTAGTCGGCTGGAATTGCGCAGAACAGCAGATGCCGCTCGGCGGTCGGCTCGTGCGATGATTGCGAGTGCCGCGCGCGCAATCTGCCGCTTGGCCGGCGGATGCAGCGTTAGCGCCGCGTGTGCTGGACACACCACTGCCCGCCTCATAAGATTGCGCCATGGATATCAGACAGCTTACCCCGAACTACTACGTCGCCCCGCAAATCTCGCCCGACCAGATGGGCGCCTTGCGGCAGGCGGGCATCACCCGCATCCTGTGCAACCGCCCCGACGAGGAGGTGCCACCGGCCCTGGGTGCCACCGCGATGAGCGCTGCTGCGGAAGCCGCCGGCCTCGAGTTCACGCTGCAACCGCTCACCCATGCGACCATGACGCCCGAGGTGATCGCCCGAAACCGCGCGCTGGGTGCGGAGCGGGATGGCGTGACGCTCGCCTATTGCGCCTCCGGCACGCGCTCCTGCATCGCGTGGGCTCTGGGCCAGGCGGGCATTCAATCCGCCGATGCCATCCTGACCGCGGCACGGGCGGGCGGCTATGATCTGGAACACATGCGCGCCTTTCTGGAAGATCAGGAGCCCTGAGCAGAAGCGGCGGACCGAAGCAGTCCGAGCGTGGAAGCGCGGCATATCTTCGTCGCATGGCGCGTTGACGACAGTGGGGTTACCCCAAAGAGCGTCGTACTCAAACCAGACGCACTGAAGGCTGCCCGAAAAGCGCGACCAGCCCTGCAAGGCATGTGACGACAGGCATCTGGAAGGCTAGCGGCGCTGAACGCGGCCCGCACGTCTCACCGCAGTCATATTTGGCGCACACGCCGCGTGCACCTCCTTCAATGCCTCTTCTTCACAGTCTCCGACAGCACCCGACTGAAGAGTCGCCTGCACCAAACTACCAGCCCGCCTGCTTCGACGTCTGGCCCGCCTCGGCCTTGGCGCCGTCATTCCAACTCTCCATCTGATCGTCCGCGGCCTGTTCAGCAGTGTCGATATCGGGCAGCTCCGAGACGTCTTCGAGCGTGCCGAAGATGTCCACATCGCCCATGCGCGGCACCGCGCCCGGGTCCGCCACCTGCGCGGCAGATGCGCGGCGGTCGGGCGGGTCCGCCGTCACATCCGGCAGGTCCAGCTCGTCGCGATCGGATGCGCGCCTGCGCGGCTGGTCGTGGTGTACGGGACGCTTCTTCTGCTCGACCTGCACCGCACGCGCACCGTCAAGCTGTCCCACGGTGCAGCGGCTGACCGCGCGTCCGTTGGCATCCAGCACCAGCGCCTGCGCCATGCTGGAGACATGCAGCGGCAGCACATCCCCGATCCGCAGCCCCGTCACCTGCTGCAGCGGCAGCTTGAAGCGGGTGAGCGCCACGCTGAGCACCGTCGGCAGGGCAAGCACATTTTGCGTGAGTGTAGCGCCGCGGCGCGGCGCCTGCGGTGTCTCGGCTTCCTCGTCCTCCTCCGGTTCGGGCCGCGCCTGCGCAGGCAGCGGCAGGATCAAAGAGAGGCCGCCGGCCCGCGCCCCCGCCGCAAGGTCGAGCGTCATCTCGATCAGCTCATACTCAGCTCCGTCGAGCACCAGTTGCGCATGACGCGTCTCCTGCGCCCAGACACCAAATCGGTAGCCCTGCAGCAGGCCGCGGTCGCGCTCCTCTTCGGGCAGCTTTGCCGCACCCGCCAGCAACGCCTCGACAAAGGGCGCGCAGAGCGCCGCGTCCGTCGCGGTGAAGCGGCGCGTCTCGCCCCCCTCCATCACTGGTTTGACCTTGCCCATCGTCTGTTGCTGGATGAGGCCGGTCACCAGCGCCGGTTCGAGCATCACCGCCGCGACCTGATGGCCGGGCCCGTCCATCAGCAGGATTAGCCGCGCAGGGTCGAGGGCATCCGCCACTTCCTCCGCGCCCAGCGGGCGCCGCGTCACACTCAGCGCGCTGAGCGCCAGCCCCATCAGGTGATCCGCCTGCTTGGCGGCCGTCAGGCGCAGCGCGCGGCCCATCGACATCGCGCGGGCGGCATAGGCCTCGCTTCCCGTGCGCGCCTTGCGCTGCACCAGTGATGTGGTCTGCTCCGCGCTCATTCTCGACCGGCCCCCTTCATCCAAGCCCCTGCGCGGCACCACCTGCAGCGGCGTCTTGAGGATGTTGCTACCTTGGAATGGTTACCACCGCCTTTATGCCGGCAACAAACGTTGCTGCGGCTGGTCCTGCAGGGTGCAATTGAGGCGCACATCGAAGCGGCCACCGCTTTCCTGCGCGACATAGCCGATATCGCCGCCCAGCCGCATCACGATCTCGCGGCAGATCGCGAGGCCGAGGCCCGCGCCGTCGCTCTCCTTGTTGCCAAGACGCGCGAATTTTTCGAAGACGAGCATGCGCGCCTGCTCGGGGATGCCGCTGCCGTTGTCGGCAAAGGAGATGATCACCTCCTCTCCTTCACGCCGCACCGCGATGGTGAGCGCGGGGGCCTGCGCATCGCAATACTTGATCGCATTCGTCACGAGATTGATGAAGACCTGCGCCAGCCTGTCGCCATCGGTAAAGAGGGTGACGGCCTCGCTTGCGGGGGTCCGGTGCAGGGCGATCTTGCGGCTGTGGCTCGCCTGCGCCGTGGTTACCGCACGCTCGATCACGCTGTGCAGGTCGGTCACCTGCGCGTTGAGCGAGACCTGACCGCTTTCAAGCACCGACAGGTCCAGCAGATCATCGAGCAGCCGCGTGAGCCTGATCGTCTCGGAATGGATGATCGAGGCATAGCGTGTCTTCTCCGCCGCGCTAAGCCCCTCCATATCGCGCAAGATTTCCGAAAAGGCGCGGATCGAGGTCATCGGCGTGCGCAGCTCATGGCTGATCTGGCTCAGAAAGCTGTCCTTTTGCAGCGAGAGCTCCGTCAGCTTCTCATTGGCGCGGCTGAGCTGTTGCGCGGTCTCACTGAGCTGGCGCGACTTGGCCTCAAGACGGCTCGAATACTCCAGGATCTGCGCCGATTCGCCCGCAACGGCCATCAGATCCTCGACCGAGATGGCCTGACCGCCGATGATCTGGCCGATCATCGCGTTGGCCGTGGCGGCCCCCACGGACGCCGCGAGTTCGCGCTCCAGCGCCTGCACGAATTCCGCTGTCGGCGCGGGCGGCACGCCCACGCGTCCCTGTGCCAGCGCCTGCGCCTTGAAAAACGCCTGCGCCTCGGCGGCGCCGAGGATGCGCTGTGACATGATCATCAGGTCCTCCGTGCCGCCTTCGGTCGCGGACCAGCCGCGCGCGGGGCCGGTGGAATGCTCGAACACGTTGACGAATTGCGCGCCCTGCAACCGCTCGAGCGGCGTCGGGAAGCTGAAGGCGGAGACAAGAAAGAACACCAGCGTGTTGAGCGACAGGCTCCACCAGACCGCATGCGCGGTGGGGTCGAGCCCCTCGATGCCGAAGAGCGCCTCGGGGCGCAGGAACCCCAGGCCAAGGAGCCCCTCCTCGAACACCGAAGCAGGCAGCGCGCCGCCGGGTCCGAAGCTTGGCAGCAGCATCGTGAACATCCAGATCGCAAAGCCGAAGCTCAGCCCCGCGATTGCGCCCGAACGTGTAGCCCCGCGCCAGAAGATCCCACCCAGCAGCGCGGGCAGGAACTGCGCCACACCCCCAAAGGAGATCAGACCGATCGCCGCCAGCGCACCGGAGCCGCCCGAGCCGCGGTAGTAGAAGTAGCCAAGCGAGATGATCAGGATGATCGACAGGCGCCGCGTGCGGATCACCACGTTGCGCACATCGCCCGACTGCTGCACGCCGCTGTTGCTGAGCTTGAGCCAGAGCGGCATGACGATATGGTTGGACATCATCGTGGCCAGCGCCAGCGTCGCCACGATGACCATGGAGGTGGCCGAGGAGAACCCGCCCAGAAACGCGAGCATCGCCAGACCGTTCTGGTTCTGGCTGAGCGGAACGGTGAGCACGAAGAGGTCCGGGTTGGTGCCCGCAGGCATCAGCTCCAGCCCGACCACCGCGATGGGCACCACGAAGAGCGATATCGCCAGCAGGTAGAGCGGGAAGGCCCAGCTCGCGATCTGCAGATGCCGCTCGTCGTCGTTCTCGACCACCATGACCTGGAACATCCGCGGCAGGCAGACGAAGGCCGCGGCGGAGACGACAATGAGTGCTGTCCAACGCCCCGCGCCCGTCTGCCAGTTGCCGATCGGTGAGGCGTCGATGCGCGCCACAGTCTGCGCGACGCCGCCCGCGATCCCCCAGACCACGAAGGCGCCGACCGCCAGCAGCGCCACCAGCTTCACCACCGCCTCGACGGCGACGGCGATGACGATGCCGTGGTGACGCTCATTGGCGTTGAGGTTGCGGGTACCGAAGAGGACCGTGAACAGCGCGAGCCCTGCCGCGACCCAGAAGGCGGCGTTCTCGTTGATCCGCGCCGCACCGTTTCCGGGCGTGGCAAAGATCGAGACGGAGAGTGTCACCGACTGCAATTGCAACGCGATGTAGGGCGTCACCCCCACCACCGCCATCACCGTGACCATGACGGCCAGCAGGTTGGATTTGCCGAAGCGCGCCGAGATGAGATCGGCGACGGAGGTGACCCGCTGCGCGCGGCCGATCCGCACCAGTCGCCGCAGCACCCACCACCAGCCCAGCATCACCAGCGACGGGCCGAGGTAAATCGTGACGTATTCGAGGCCGGAGCGCGCGGCATAGCCCACCGCGCCATAGAACGTCCATGCGGTGCAATAGATCGACAGCGACAGCGTGTAGACCAGCGGCGAGCGAAGCAGCCAACCGCCCCTTCCGCGCAGGGCCGCGCGTTCGGCAAGGAAGGCCACCAGGAAGAGCCCCGCCACGTAGATCAGGCAGACCGCGATCAACTGGTTGAGCGTGACCATCAGTCCGGGCGCCCGTCCGCAGATGCGCCGGGTGGCTGCCGCCGCAGCGCCACGCGGATGCTGGGCGTCATGGGTCCGCACCTTGCGCCACAACGCGAAGGATGCCGCGATCGCCAGAACCCAGACGGCAAAGAGATACCAAAGTGCGGTGGACAGCTTGGTCTGTGCGCCCTGCGCCGCCTCTGCGGCATCATGGGGCAACATCGTCGGCACCACCATCCACAACAGCGCGCAGACCAACGGGAGGATGCGCACGACATCCATGATGCGTCGCCGGCGGTAGCTCTTGCGCTCCAGAAACAGGCGGGCCTCGGGCATCAGGGCACCGCGCCCGCCGTCAGTTCGCGCACCGCCGCCAGCATTTCCGCGTTGGAAAAGGGTTTGGTCATGAAGCGGCTGGCCCCCGCCCGCATCGCCATCTCGCGGTCGCGCGCCTGGCCGCGTGCCGTCAGCATCAACACCGGCAGGGCCTCCATGCGCTGGGGTCCACGCAGCTCCGCGAGGATCTCGAAACCGGTCTTGCCGGGCAGCATCACATCGAGGATGACCAGATCCGGCCGGGCCTTGGCGATCACCGCGGCCGCGTTACCGCCATTGGCCAGCGTCTCCACCCGCCAGCCGTCGCGGCCAAGCAGGAAGCGGATCGCCTCAGCGATATTGGTTTCGTCCTCCACCAGCACGACATGTTTGTCCATGCGCGTTCTCCTCCCGGTCCGCAGCGGCCGCCTGTCCGGTGTTGCCCCGGATCAATCGGCCTGCGTGCCTATCAAGATGCACCCAACGCGCCGCGGTGTCAAAACCCCATGCAGATCCGCGGCCTTATCCTCTGGCCTTGAGGATCGACGGCTCGCGCCGCGCGGCACAGCCCGACTGCGGACAGATCCGGCAGGTCGCGCCCACTTCGGTCACGCGATGGTCCGTGTCCCCCGGCGGGGCCGCCAGCAGCAGCATCACCGCGCGCGCGGCGGGCGGCGCATTGTACATGCCCGCCGGACCCGGCTCTGTGGTGGCATAGGCGTCGAATTGCACCTGTCCGCGTCCCAATTGGCCCAGCCGCGCATGCAGCACGCTTCCCACGGCGCCCAAGGCACCGAACAGCGGCCAGAGCGGGCAGCAGCTGTCGAAGCGCGGCACCGAGAAGCCATCCACGGATTTGCGGAAGATCACCGTGCCAGACCGGTCACAGACCACCAACCCCGCCCCCAGACGCGGGACCGCCGCGAGGCGCCGCAGCATCAGCGCCACCGGCACGTCGAGCGCCTGTGCGAGCGCCACCGGATCCACCCCGGTCTTGCCCAACGCCGCCTCAAGCTGCGCCGTGGGCAGCGCGGCTGCGTCGCGGCGCACCTGTTCGAGCACGCCGCGCAGGATGAAGCGCGCTGCGTCCGAGAGCGTCTGTCCGTCACCCTCCAGCATCTCCTGCACGCTGCAGGCCCCGGCCTCCAGCGCGGGAAAGTGGAAGCTGTGGTGCGCGAGATAGGCCTCGACCTCCTCCTGCGGAGACCTCGCGGCGGCGGAGGCGCTCTTGCCCTGCTCCAGATAGCCCATCAGCGACTGCGCGCTCTGCGCGAGGCGGCGGCTGTCGGTCTTCAGGTTCGCATGGAAGCGGTCCTGCCACTCGCGCTCGAGCGGCGTGTCATCGGCGAGGATCTCGGCGGTGGAGCGCAGGGCGGCGGCGGTGGTGAGCAGCTCGTGCATGGCATCCGCGAGGTGCGGGTCATGGGCGATGCGGTCGCTGATGGTCTCGACCGTGCGCTCAAGCGTGGCGGCGCGGCGCTGGCTCTGCGCGAGGGCCTGTGCCCAAGCGGGAAAGCGCCCGGCGAAGGCCTCCGCCTGCGCGCTGTCCTCAGGTGTCAGCGATGCGGCGGAGGCCGCCTCGCCCAGCACCGCGAGCAACGCCGCCTCCGCTCCCTCGGTGAGGGTCTGGGGCTCGACCTCCAGTGCCGCTGCGATCCCGAGCAACAATTTGCCGCCGATTCTGCGGCGGTTGTGCTCGATCAGGTTGAGATAGCTGGCCGAGATCCCGATGCGCCGGGCAAGATCGGCCTGTTTGAGACCCTGAAGGATGCGCCGCTCGCGGATGCGGCTGCCGGTGAGGCTGTCACGCGTCATCCGCGCAAGTTCCCGTACGGGGCCGAATTTGCGCCCGAAATCAGGGGTTTTCTGCGATGCAATATCACTAACTTTACACCTCGAAGGATTACGGTTGTTCATTTATTTACAAATTAATCTATTCAATCAAGGGTCTTATTGCGACACCGCCCCCCTCCCCCGATACTGCATTTGCACGTCTCGCGTGCCAGCACAGCGTCCGGGAGAAGACGGGGTGCCAGTTTCAACACTATCGGGAGAACATCATGTCAACTTTCAATCCGACACGCCGTGGCCTCATTCAGGCCGGTGCCGTTGCCGGTGCAGGTCTCGCCCTGCCAACCTATCTGCGCGCGGACGGCCATACGGGCTTTACCAACGCCCCCCAGGGCGACACAGTCACACTCGGTTTCAACGTACCCCAGTCCGGCCCCTACGCCGATGAGGGCGCCGACGAGCTGCGCGCGTTCGAGCTGGCCGTCGAGCACCTGAACGGTGAAGGCGACGGCGGCATGCTGCAGACCTTCAGCTCCAAGGCGCTGGAAGGCACCGGTATCATGGGCAAGAAGGTCCAGTTCGTCACCGGCGACACACAGACCAAGTCAGACGCCGCACGCGCGTCCGCCAAGTCGATGATCGAAAAAGACGGTGCGATCATGATCTCCGGCGGCTCTTCGTCCGGTGTGGCCGTGGCCGTTCAGGCGCTCTGCCAGGAGGCGGGCATCATCTTCATGGCGGGCCTCACGCATGCCAACGACACGACGGGTAAAGACAAGCGGGCCAACGGCTTCCGCCACTTCTTCAACTCCTACATGTCCGGTGCGGCGCTGGCGCCGATCCTGATCAACCAGTACGGCGCGGACCGCAAGGCCTACCACCTGACGGCGGATTACAACTGGGGTTACACCACCGAGGAAGCGATGAAATCCTCCACCGAGGCGCTGGGTTGGGAAACCGTCAACTCGGTCCTGACACCGCTGACGGCGACCGACTTTTCCGCCTATATCGCGCCCGTGATCCAGTCCGGTGCGGACGTGCTGGTGCTGAACCACTACGGCGGCAACATGGTCAACTCGCTGACCAACGCGGTGCAGTTCGGCCTGCGCGACCTCGAAGTGAACGGCAAGAAGTTCGAGATCGTCGTGCCGCTCTACTCCGAGCTGATGGCACGCGGTGCGGGCGCCAACATCAAGGGCATCCTCGGCTCACAGAACTGGGACTGGAAGCTGGAAAACGAGCTGGGTGCACGCTTCTCTGGTACCAACGCCTTCGTTCAGTCCTTTGGTGCGAAATTCGGCTTCCCGCCCAGCCAGGCCGCGCACACCTGCTACGTGCAGACGCTGCTTTATGCGGATGCCGTCACACGCGCAGGTTCGTTCAACCCGTGCGCAGTGCAGGAGGCCCTCGCGGGCTTCGAGTTCGACGGCTTGGGCAACGGCCCGACCCTCTACCGCGCCGAAGATCACCAGTGCTTCAAGGACGTTGTGGTCGTGCGCGGCAAGGAAGAGCCCGAGAACGAGTATGACCTCGTGGAAATCGTCGAAGTGACGCCGGTGGATCAGGTGACCTACGACCCCGATCACCCGCAGTTCGCCGGCGGCTCGCTCGGCACCTGCAACCCGGGCGCATAAGCGCACCCTTTCGTGCAGGGCGGGCAAGACCTGTCCGCCCTGCATCCGATACGCACTCAACAGACCGCAAACCCGCTGAACCCCCCGCCGCGACGGGCCGGGCATTCAGCACTTGTGACAGATGGGACGGACCATGGACGCATTTCTCCTTCAAATTCTCAACGGCCTCGACAAGGGGTCGGCCTATGCGCTGATCGCCCTCGGTCTGACGCTGATCTTCGGCACGCTGGGTGTGGTCAACTTCGCCCACGGCGCCCTCTTCATGATCGGCGCGTTCTGTGCGGTCACATTCACCCAGCTTCTGACCCTGAGCCACAAGGTCGTCGATGAGACGCGCAAGGATTTCCTCGGCAATCCCATGCAGGTCGATGTTCCCTATATCTATGACTGGTTCGGACAGTCTACCGGGGATGTGATGATCGACTGGGCGGTGCCGCTGTCGATCCTGTTCGCCATCCCCGTCATGGTCGCCATCGGCTTCATGATGGAGCGCGGGCTGATCAAGCACTTCTACAAGCGCCCCCATGCCGATCAGATCCTCGTGACCTTCGGCCTCGCCATCGTGATGGCCGAGATCATCAAGTATTTCTACGGCGCCAACCCGATCCCGACACCGGCGCCTTCCGCCTTTGCCGGCTCGTTCGATTTCGGCGCCATGCTGGGTTTCGATCCCAACACGATCATCTACCCCTACTGGCGCCTGATCTATTTCTGCTTTCGCGGCGCTGATCATCGGGGTCGTGTTCGCCTTCCTGCAGTTCACCACCTTCGGGATGGTGGTGCGCGCCGGGATGGCCGACCGCGAAACAGTCGGACTGCTGGGCATCAACATCGACAAGCGCTTTACCATCATGTTCGGGATCGCCGCCGCGGTGGCGGGGCTCGCGGGGGTGATGTATGCGCCGATCAACTCGCCCAACTACAACATGGGCATGGACTTTCTGGTGCTGAGTTTCGTCGTGGTGGTCGTCGGCGGCATGGGCTCGCTGCCCGGTGCGGTGCTGGCGGGGTTCCTCCTGGGTATCCTCGAGAGCTTCGCCTCGATGTCCTTCGTACTCGATGCGATCCCGGGCCTGAACCAGATCATCATCTATCTTGTTGCGATCATCATTTTGCTGACGCGTCCCCGTGGCCTGATGGGCCGCAAAGGCGTGATGGAGGAGTAGAGACATGCTTGGACTTACAAAACGCGACGCGGGGCTGCTGGGGATCGTCGCACTGATGTGCGTACTCGCCCCCTTCCTCCTCAACCCCTTCCCCGAAGGCTCCGCGATGGCGCAGTTCAACGCGGGCTATCCCGACCTGATGCAGCGCCTCGTCATCTTCGGCATCTTCGCCATCGGGTTCAACATCCTCTTCGGGCTGACGGGCTATCTCAGCTTCGGGCATGCCGCCTTCCTCGGGGTCGGCTCCTATGCCGCGATCTGGATGATGAAGCTGCTGACGATGAACATCATTCCTGCCATCATCATCTCGGTTCTGGTGGCGGGGCTCTTCTCGCTGCTGGTGGGATACATATCGCTGCGCCGCTCGGGCATCTACTTCTCGATCCTGACACTGGCCTTCGCGCAGATGTCCTATTCGCTGGCCTACTCCGTGCTCACGCCCATCACCGGCGGCGAAACGGGGCTACAACCGAAATACACCGATCCGCGCATCCTCGACGGGGCCCCCCTGCCCGGCCAGACGCCACGCGCCAATCTCTTCGGCCTCGACATGAAGGCGAGCACGCAGCTCAACGTCGGGGACTGGGTGTTCACGTTCAACACCGGCTACTACATCGCGGCGGCGGTGATGCTGATCGCGTTCTACCTGTCGATCCGCATCTTCCGCTCCCCCTTCGGCATGATGCTGCGGGCCGTGAAATCCAACCAGCAGCGGATGAACTACACCGGCCTGAATGCTAAGCCCTACACGCTGGCGGCCTTCGTGATCTCCGGCATGTACGCAGGGCTTGCGGGCGGTCTGCTGGTGGCGATGGACACCCAGGTGGGCGCGGAGCGCATGTTCTGGACGGCCTCCGGCGAGGTGGTGCTGATGACCATCCTCGGCGGCGCGGGCACGCTTATCGGCCCGGTGCTGGGCGCGGGCTTCATCAAGTACATGGAAAACATCGTCTCCAAGATCAACGAGACGGTGCTCGAGCAGTGGTTCGCCTTCATGCCCGACGCCATCGGCGATCTGATGGTCACGCTGGTCTATCCCTTCGTGGGCAAGGGCTGGCACCTGACGCTGGGCTTGCTGTTCATGGCCGTGGTGATCTTTCTGCCCGGCGGCCTCGTCGAAGGCGGCCAGCGCATCGGCAAGATGTTCCGCCGCAAGAAGACCGAGCCGAAATCGCCTGATGGCAAAACCACACCTGCCGAATAGGAGCGCGTGAAATGGGTATTCTCGAAGTCAAGAACGTCAACAAGCGCTTCGGCGGCCTGCAGGCGCTGGGGAACGTCAACCTCAGCGTGGCAGAGAACACCGTGCATGCCATCATCGGCCCGAACGGTGCGGGTAAATCCACCCTGCTGAACGTGCTGGTGGGCAAGCTTATCCCCGACACCGGCTCGGTCATGTTCGACGGCCAGTCGGTGCTGGGGCGCAAGCCCTATGAGATCAACCAGATGGGCATCTCCCGCGTGTTTCAGACGCCAGAGATCTTCGGCGATCTGAGCGTGATGGAAAACATGCTCATCCCCTGTTTCGCCAAGCGGGACGGCGGGTTCAGCATGCATGCCATCGGCAGCATCGACAGCGAGAAGGATGTGCTCGAGAAAGCCAAATCCATGCTCGAGGAGATGAAGCTCTATGACAAGCGCGAGATGCACGCCTCCGCGATGTCGCGCGGCGACAAGCGGCGGCTGGAGATCGCGATGTGCCTGAGCCAGGAGCCGCGCCTGCTGCTGCTGGACGAGCCGACGGCGGGCATGGCGCGGGCGGACACCAACAACACCATCGACCTGCTCAAGCAGATCAAGGAGGAGCGCGACATCACCATCGCCATCATCGAGCATGACATGCATGTGGTCTTCTCGCTCGCCGAGCGGATCACCGTGCTCGCACAGGGCACCCCGCTGGTCGAGGATACGCCCGACAACATCAAGGGCCATCCGAAGGTCAAGGAAGCCTACCTGGGCGAAACGCAGGCCGCGTGAGGGATATGACATGAACACCGCAACACTCGACAAGAACGCCAACCACGCAAGCTCCGCGCCCGCCTTCCTATCGGTCTGGGACATCCACGCCTATTACGGCGAGAGCTATATCGTGCAAGGCGTGAGCTTCAATGTGCATGAGGGCGAGATCCTCGCGCTGCTCGGGCGCAACGGGGCGGGCAAGACCTCCACCCTGCGCACCATCGCCCAGATCGGCACGCCGGAGCTGACCAAGGGCGAGGTCTGGCTCGACCACAGCCCGCTGCACAAGATGAAGAGCTTTGAGGCTTCGGCCGCCGGTCTCGCACTGGTGCCCGAAGACCGCCGCATCATCGCGGGGCTCACCGTGGAAGAGAACCTCAAACTCGCGCAGATCGCCCCGCCCATCGGCTGGTCGCTCGAGCGGGTCTACGAGCTCTTCCCGCGTCTGGGCGAGCGCAAGAAGCAGGAGGGCACCACGCTGTCGGGCGGCGAGCAACAGATGCTGGCCATCGCGCGGGCGCTGTGCCGTGACATCAAGGTGCTGCTGCTGGATGAGCCTTACGAGGGGCTGGCGCCCGTGATCGTGGACGAGATCGAGAAGACGCTCGCCATCATCAAGGCACAGGGCATCACGACCATCCTGGTCGAGCAGAACGCCGTGCGCGCGCTCAAGCTCGCGGACCGCGCGGTGATCCTCGACACCGGCAGCGTCGTCTTCGACGGCACCGCGCAGGAGGTGCTCGAGAACGACGCCCTGCGCGCGGAATACCTCGCCATCTGAGGCGCGCCCCCGCAGAAAGACCGAATTGACCCGCTCCGGCGGGTTTTTTCTTTTGTAGGCGGTCGGATGCGCGCGACGGCGCGGATCGGATGTCTTAACGGTTAGGTTTCCCAGCAGACCCGCACCGGATCTGCCCGCAGCGCTCCTCAGTCGCCCTAGCCCCCGGCGCGTTCGTCCCCGTCGCCGCCGTGCGAGAGGTCAGCAGGCGCATCCGCTGCCGATCCTTCCTCTTCAAGCAGCGCGCGCAGCGCGGTCTTGAGCACCTTGCCGTAGTTGTTCTTGGGCAGCTCGGGCAGGCGCAAGTAGCGTTTGGGCCGCTTAAACCGCGCGATATGCTCCAGGCACAGCGCATCGAGCTCGGCCTCGGGTGCCGCACCCACGATGAAGGCCACGACCTCCTCGCCCCACTCGGCATGCGGTGCCCCCACGACGGAGGTCTCGGTGATCTGCGGATGGGTGAGCAGCACCTCCTCGACCTCGCGCGGATAGACGTTGGAGCCGCCGGTGATGATCACATCCTTGGACCGGTCGTGCAGCGTGAGATAGCCCGCGGCGTCGAGCCGCCCGATATCGCCGGTCATCAACCAGCCCTCGCGCAGCGAGCGCGCCGTGGCCTGTGGATCGTTCCAATAGCCGGGCATCACCGGCGCGCCGCGCACCATCACCTCGCCCGCCTCGCCCACGGGGCGCGCGCGCCCCTGCGCGTGGCCGATACGCACCTCCACCACCGATTGCGCGCGGCCGACCGAACCCAGACGCGCGCGCCAGCCGGGACGGGTGCGGTCCGCCACATCCTCGCGCGACAGGGCCGTGATGGCCATCGGGCATTCGCCCTGCCCGTAGATCTGGACGAACTTCGGCCCGAAATGGTCCACCGCCGCGATGATGTCTGCAGTGTACATCGGCCCGCCGGCATAGACGACCGTGCGCAGCCCCTCGCCCCGACGCCCCGCGGCGGTTGCATGCGCCGTCAGGCGTTTGACCATCGTGGGGGCGGCGAACATGTGGCATGCGCCCAGCTTCTCCGCCAGATCGAGGATCTCGCCCGCGTTGAACCCACCCGACGGCGGGCAGACATGCCGCGCGCCCGCCTGCACATGCACGAAGTTGTAGAGCCCCGCACCATGGCTCAGTGGCGCCGCGTAAAGGGCGGCATCGCCCGCCCGCACCTGATCGACGTCCATGCCGTAGCTGAGCGACATCGCCATCAGCATCCCATGGGTGACCATCACCCCCTTTGGCGTGCCGGTGGTCCCGGAGGTGTAGAAGAGCCAGGCCATATCCTCACCTGCGCGGTCAGCCACCGGGGCGGCCTGCTGTGCCATCAGGTCGCGCGGCGCGGCGACGGGGCAGGTCACCGCCGCCGAGGGCCGCATCGCCTCATGCGCGGCGTCGTTCAGGCACAGGACGGCACCGCTGTCGCGCAGGATGAAAGCCGCCTCGCGCATGTGCAGCTTGGCGTTGATCGGCACGGCCACGGCACCCGCATAGAGGATGCCGTAGAGCCCCAGCAGCCAGTCGGGATGGTTGTCCATGAAGATCCCCACACGGTCCCCGGCGCGGACGCCGCGCGCGGCGAGCCCAGCGGCGATCCGGCCCGCGCCGCTGTGGAAGGCGCCGTAGTCGCCCACGACCTCCGCCCCCCGATAGAGCGCGGGGCGGTCGGGCGCATGGGCGGCCTGTCGCGCCAGCCAATGTGCGATATTCATGCCCGCTCTCCCCTGCTGACTGCCGGTAAACTCGCGCCTTTCAATGCCCCTGTCCATGCCATATAAGCGCAGCCAAATGGCGCGACACACGTGCCCCCTTCGCAACGGTCGAGGACCCATATGACAAAGAACACACATGACGCCGATGTCGCCTTCATCCGCGCATTGGCCGAACTGCTGAACGAGAACGACCTGACCGAGCTGCAGGTCAAACGCGACTATGCAGAGGATGACAGCCTCAACGTGCGCGTCTCTCGCAAGCCGCCGCAGCAGATCATGGCGCCGCAGGCAGCGCAGGCGGCGCCCCCGCCCATGTTGTCCCCGGCCCCCGCACCGATGACGGCGCCCTCCACCCCGGCGAGCACCGATCCCTCCGCTGATCCCGGTGCCGTGACCTCGCCCATGGTGGGCACGATCTATACCGCGCCGGAGCCGGGCGCGAGCGCCTTCATCAGCGTGGGCTCCCAGGTGGCCGAAGGCGACACGCTGCTCATCGTCGAGGCGATGAAGACGATGAACCACATCCCCGCCCCGCGTGCAGGCACCGTCAAGCGCATCCTGGTCGAAGACGGGGCCGCCGTCGAATTTGGCGCACCGCTCGTGATCCTCGAATAGGGAGGACACCCGATGTTCAACAAGATCCTTGTCGCCAACCGCGGGGAGATCGCCCTGCGTGTGATCCGTGCTGCGCGTGAGATGGGCATCGCCTCAGTGGCAGTCCATTCCACCGCCGACAGCGACGCGATGCATGTGCGCATGGCCGATGAAAGCGTATGCATCGGCCCGCCCTCATCGCAGCTTTCCTACCTCTCGGTGCCCTCCATCATCGCCGCCTGCGAGATCACCGGCGCCGAGGCGATCCATCCCGGCTACGGCTTTTTGTCGGAGAACGCGGGCTTCGTTCAAGTGATCGAGGACCACGGCCTCACCTTCATCGGCCCCACCGCCGAGCATATCCGCATCATGGGCGACAAGATCACCGCCAAGGACACGATGCGCGCGCTCGGTGTGCCCTGCGTGCCGGGTTCGGACGGCGGCGTCGCCACGCTGGAGGACGCGCAGCGGATCGGCGCGGAGATCGGCTACCCGGTCATCATCAAGGCGACGGCGGGCGGTGGCGGCAAGGGCATGAAGGTTGCCCAGAGCGCCAAGGAAATGGAAAAGGCCTACCAGACGGCGCGGGCGGAGGGAAAATCGAACTTCGGCAACGACGAGGTCTATATCGAGAAATACCTCACCACCCCGCGCCACATCGAGATACAGGTCTTCGGCGACGGCAAGGGCCGCGCAGTACACCTGGGCGAGCGGGACTGCTCGCTCCAGCGCCGCCACCAGAAGGTGTTCGAGGAAGCCCCCGGCCCTTCTATCAGCCCGCAGGAGCGCGCGCGCATCGGCAAGGTCTGTGCGGATGCGGTGGCCAACATCAACTACATCGG
Source organism: uncultured Alphaproteobacteria bacterium (assembly GCA_963703195.1). Taxonomy (GTDB): domain Bacteria; phylum Pseudomonadota; class Alphaproteobacteria; order Rhodobacterales; family Rhodobacteraceae; genus Sulfitobacter. The sequence continues at coordinate 1,258,061 of OY969797.1, forward strand.
TGCGGGCACGATCGAATTTCTCTATGAGAACGGGGAGTTCTATTTCATCGAGATGAACACCCGCCTGCAGGTCGAGCATCCGGTGACCGAGGCCATCTTTGGCGTGGACCTGGTGCGCGAGCAGATCCGCGTGGCCGCAGGGCTGCCGATGGAGTTCGAGCAGGACAAGCTCAGGATCAACGGCCATGCCATCGAGGTGCGCATCAACGCGGAAAAACTGCCCAACTTCGCGCCCTGCCCCGGCAAGATCACCCAGTATCATGCGCCCGGCGGGCTCGGTGTGCGGATGGACAGCGCGCTCTATGACGGCTACCGCATCCCGCCCTATTACGACAGCCTGATCGGCAAGCTGATCGTGCACGGGCGCGACCGGCCGGAGGCGCTGGCGCGGCTGAACCGCGCCTTGGGCGAGTTGATCGTGGACGGCGTTGACACCACGGTGCCGCTGTTCCATGCCCTGTTGCAGGAGCAAGACATCCACTCGGGCGGCTACAATATCCACTGGCTGGAGCATTGGCTGGAAACCCATCTGGGCGATGCCTGAGCGGGATGGTCACGCTGACACCGGAGCTGTTGCTGCACGGCTATAGCGTCGGCATCTTCCCAATGAGCGAGGCGCGCGACGATCCTGAGGTATTCTGGGTCGATCCGCGTCGGCGCGGGATCCTGCCGCTGGACGGCTTCCACATTTCACGCTCACTGCGCAGGGCGATGCGGCGCAGCACGTGGCACGTGACTACGGACCGCGACTTCGCGGGCGTCCTTGATGCCTGTGCGGACCGGCCCGACACGTGGATCAACGACGAGATCCGCAGCCTCTACACCGCGCTCTACCGCCGCGGCCAGGCCCATTCGCTCGAAGTCTGGGAGGAGGACAGGCTGATCGGCGGCGTTTACGGCGTGGTTCTGGGGGCCGCATTCTTTGGCGAGAGCATGTTCTCGCGGCGCAGCAATGCCTCCAAGATCGCCCTGGCCTGTCTGGTGGACCGGTTACGGCGGTGCGGCTTCGTGCTCTTTGACACGCAGTTCGTCACCGGCCATCTGACCACCCTTGGCGCGGTGGAGATCAGCCGCGCGCAGTATCACGCGCTGCTTTCGGCAGCGAAGGACCGGGCGGCGGATTTCAACGCCGTGCCCGATGCGGACCCTCAGGAAGTGATACAGCGCATGACCCAGATGTCATAGCGCTGATGCTCCAGCGCGTTGAGGGCCGGTGCGGAGGCGATCATCCAGCCACTAAAGATCGTGCCCGCGCGGCCCGTCTCGGAAACCTCAAGGGCGGCATAGGCATCGCCTGAGGGGTTTCCCTCCGGATAGCGGCATTCATTCAGCACGATCTGCAAACGGCCCAGCGTCGCACTCAGCCCATTTGGAATGGAGATGTCGACCGTGGTGCCGGAGGTCTTGTCGAGCGCGCGCAGGATCGCGCCATTGGCGTTGCTCGTCTGCTCGGCCGTCGCCGCCGCAGAAAGACCGGTGGCACAAGCGAGCGCCAAGGCGAGCGCGCGCATCACTCCGGGCTCCATGCCTCGTAATCGCCCCGGTCGGCAGGCTTTTCGCGACGGATGGAACCGGCGGGCACATAGGCCGCCATTGTGCCGGTCAGGTTTGCCTGATGCGGCTTTTCCCATTCCTTATGCGCAAGCGGCCGGTCGGTGGGCGGCTCGTCCCACGTCCGGTGCAACCAGCCGTGCCAATCCGGATTGACCCGGCTCGCCTCGATCTCGCCGTTGAAGATCACCCAGCGCTTGCTGTCATCCGCATTGCGGTAGTAGATGTTGCCCTGCGCATCCTCGCCGACCTTCTCACCCTTGCGCCAGGTGAAAAATTGGGTGTTGAGCGTCTGGCCGTTCCACCATGTGAAGGCCTTGAGCACGTTGCTGATGAAGTCCCATGGTCGCGTCCCTTATGCAGTCCCCCCGTGATATGCCGCATCGCCGCGCAAAGGTCTAGGCCCGCATTAGGCGGGAAGCAGCGCAGTCACTTCGATTTCGATGAGGTCCTGCGGCGTGATCAGGCCGCATTCGATCATGGTCGCGGCAGGTGGATGATCCCCGAAGGCCGCCCTAAGCAGGGGAAAGCAGGCTTCGAAGTCGCGGCGGTCGGGCAGCATATAGGTGACGCGCACCACATGCTCGAACCCGCTGCCGGCCTTTTCCAGGGCTTCCCCGATGATGCGCAGGGCATCGCGGCACTGCTCCAGCGTCGTATCGCCCTTGCCGCAGGTGCCTGCAACATGCACGAAACCGCCCGCCACCACCGCGCGGCAATAGCCGATCCTCGCCTCGTACTCGCCGCCCGAAGAAATCCGCTGCATGTCCGTCTCTCCCACATGAAAAAGGCAGGCCACCACGGCCTGCCCTTTCGATGTTTATTTTCGCAACCTCAGCCTGCGGTCGCAGGCTCCTTCTCCGCCTCGGCGTGGATCATCAGCGGCTTGGCATCTGATGTCACCGCCTCTTCGTTGACCACGACCTCCGTCACGCTGTCCAGACCCGGCAGGTCGAACATGGTCTCGAGCAGGATATCCTCGAGAATGGAGCGCAGGCCCCGCGCGCCGGTCTTGCGCTGGATGGCGCGCTTGGCAATGGCCGCGAGCGCGTCGTCGGTGAAGGTCAGTTGCGTGTCCTCCAATTCGAACAGGCGCTGATACTGCTTGACCAGCGCATTCTTGGGCTGGGTCAGGATCGTCACGAGCGCGTCCTCATCAAGATCCTCGAGCGTGGCCAGCACCGGCAAACGGCCCACGAATTCCGGGATCAGTCCGAACTTCAACAGATCCTCAGGCTCCAGATCGGTAAAGATCTCGCCGATGCCGCGCGCGTCATTGTCACGCACATCCGCACCAAAGCCCATCGCCGAGCCCTTGCCGCGCGCCGCGATGATCTTGTCGAGCCCCGCAAAGGCGCCGCCGCAGATGAACAGGATATTGGTTGTGTCCACCTGCAGGAACTCCTGCTGCGGATGCTTGCGCCCGCCCTGCGGCGGAACGGAGGCCACCGTGCCCTCCATCAGCTTCAGGAGCGCCTGCTGGACCCCCTCACCCGAGACGTCGCGGGTGATCGACGGGTTTTCGGACTTGCGTGTGATCTTGTCGACTTCGTCGATATAGACGATGCCGCGCTGTGCCCGCTCAACGTTGTACTCGCTCGCCTGGAGCAGCTTGAGGATGATGTTCTCCACATCCTCACCGACATAGCCCGCCTCCGTCAGCGTCGTCGCATCGGCCATGGTGAAGGGCACATCGAGGATGCGCGCCAGCGTCTGCGCCAGCAGCGTCTTGCCGCAGCCGGTAGGACCCATCAGCAGGATGTTGGATTTCGCAAGCTCGATATCGCCGCCCTTCTGGGCGTGGTTAAGCCGCTTGTAGTGGTTGTGCACCGCGACCGAGAGCACCTTCTTTGCCATCGCCTGCCCGATCACGTAGTCATCGAGAACTGCGCAGATGTCTTTAGGTGTGGGCACACCGTCGGTGGATTTGAGGCCAGAGGCCTTCGTCTCCTCGCGGATGATGTCCATGCACAGCTCTACGCATTCGTCACAGATGAACACGGTCGGTCCCGCGATCAGCTTGCGCACCTCATGCTGGCTCTTGCCACAAAAGCTGCAATACAGGGTGTTTTTGCTATCGCCGGATGTTGAATTGGCCATGTGAGCCCTTTCAGGTCTGAAGCTTCGTGATGCAGCCGCAGAATTTGCGGCACATCGAATGAATTTGGCCCCAAGTCTAGGTCAGGCCCGGCGGTCCTGCAATCGCGAAAACCGCCGTGCGCGACGTTGTGACTTACTTGCCCCTCTTTGGCTTCGGAGCGTCCTTGTCGTCTTGTTTGCCACGGCTCTCGACGATCTCGTCGATGTGACCCCATTCCTTCGCCTCCTCCGGCGTCATCCACGTATCGCGGTCCATAGCGCGCTGAACGGTATCATAATCCTGGCCGGAATGCTTGACGTACATCTGGTACATCCGCTCACGCGTCTGTTCGATGTGGCGCGCGGAGATCAGGATGTCGGCGGCCATCCCCTGTGAGCCGCCCGAGGGCTGGTGCACCATCACTTCGGAGTTGGGCAACGCAAAGCGCATCCCCTTTTCGCCCCCGATGGCGATCGCGGAGCCCATCGAGGCTGCCATGCCGCAGATCAGCGTGGAGACCTTGGGCCGGATGTACTGCATCGTGTCGTAGATGGAAAAGCCCGCCGTCACCTCGCCACCGGGCGAGTTGATGTACATGGAGATTTCCTTGGAGGGGTTCTCCGCCTCGAGGTGCAGCAGCTGCGCGACGACCAGATGGCTCATGCCGCTGTGGATCGGGCCGTTGATGAAGATGATCCGCTCCTTGAGGAGGCGCGAGAAGATGTCATAGGCCCGCTCGCCGCGGCTGGTCTGCTCGACCACCATGGGCACGAGGTTCATGTAGGTTTCAATGGGATCGCGCATATAATCTGCCTTCAATGGGGTTGCGCGGGACCATACCCGCACAAGCGTTACCACAAGATTAGTCTCGGGGGTGGAGAGCTTCAAGGGGCGGAATTCACCCCTTCGGCGCGTTGAAGGCGGCATCCGCCGCGCTATCTGCGCCCGAATGAAAGACATCGCCACACACTTCCCCCCTTCCGTTGCCGACGCCCATGCGCGTCTTGCGGGTTTCGCCCCGCAAGCGGGGTTCGACTATGCCATGGGGCGCAACCACGATCCCGGACCGGACGCGACCGGCGCGGTCTCGCGGCTGTCGCCCTACCTGCGGATGAAGGTTCTCGACGAGGGGATGGTGAGCCGCGCGGTTCTGGCGCAGATGGGGGCGCATCAGGCGGAGAAATTCCTCGCCGAAGTCTGGTGGCGCACCTACTGGAAAGGCTGGATGGAGCAGCGCACCGCCGTTTGGACCGCCTACCGCGAGGATCTGGCGCGGCTCCACAACGAGGTGCAGACGCAAAGCGGGCTCCGCGCGCGCTGGGAAGCGGCCTGTCTGGGCGACACCGGGATCGCGCCCCTCGACGCCTGGGCGCAGGAGCTCGCCCGGACCGGCTATCTCCACAACCATGCGCGGATGTGGTTTGCGTCGATCTGGATCTTCACGCTCAAGCTGCCTTGGCAATTGGGCGCGGATTTCTTCCTGAGGCACCTGCTGGACGGCGACGCGGCGGTCAACACATTGAGTTGGCGCTGGGTCGCGGGGATCCAGACGCAGGGAAAGACCTATCTGGCGGACCCTGCCAATATCGCCAAGTTCACCGGCGGGCGCTTTGCGGATTTGGCCGGGCTCGCGACGCAAGCACCTGCGGTGAGCGCGCCGCCGCCCCCTGCGGCAGCCCCCATTGCGGAGCTACCAGACTGTGAGATCGCGCCGTCAGAACGTGTGGGAGTGCTGCTCCATGCCGACGACATCGGCGCACCGGACCTCGCGCCCTGGGGCGTGACCCCGGTCGCCACCGCCTATCATGATGCGACGACGGCGCAGAGCCCTTGGCAGATGGCACCGCAGGTCGTCGACTTCCGCGAAGCCCTCCTGCGGGATCTGTGGCCGCAGGCCAAGGTACTGCCGGATGCCGAAGCGGTCGAACAATGGGCGCGCGAACAGCGGTTGGACCGCATCGTGACGCCCCACGCGCCCGTCGGCAGCACCCGTGCGGCACTGCGCCGCATCCGCAAGCAGGGCAGCACCCCGCTTTGCGAGATCCGCCGCGAGATCGACAGCGCGGCATGGCCACTGGCCACAGCGGGTTTCTTCAAATTCCGAGCCCATATCCCCGCCCTGCTCGACCGTTTCGCGAGGTAATCCGGGCAGGCCTCGGGACCATCTTTCATCCTTCCGTCACATGCCTGTAACACAGCTGTTACGGAATCCCACGAATGCTCTGCCAACCCCAACCCGATCCGGAGCCTGCCATGACACGCAAAGCCATTCTTGACGATCCCTCCATTGGCAACAAAGCAGAAGCCTACGAGGCTTTCGATGATATCCCGACCAACCCCAACCTCAGCCGCACGATCGGCGAGGTGGTCGCCGCGCGCTATTCGCGTCGCGAGATGTTCAAGGGTGCGCTTGCCGTCACCACCACGACGGCGCTCTTCGGCACCTCCGCGATGATCGCGCCCAAGGGGGCGGCCGCCGCTTCCTCCTCGCGCTACAATTTCACCGAGCTTGCCTGGGGCAATGACGCCACGCACCATGTCGCCGAAGGCTATGACGCCGAGATCCTGCTGCGCTGGGGCGACCCGATCACGGCCGACGCGCCGGAATTCGACGTGATGAACCAGACGGCGGCGGCGCAGCTCAAGCAGTTCGGCTACAACAACGACTACGTTGGCTTTACCGCGCTGAATGATGCAGGCACCCGCGGCCTGCTCTGCGTTAACCATGAATATACAAACGAAGAGGTCATGTTCCCCGGCATCGGCCGTCAGGACAGCGCCGAGTTCGCAAGCATGACACCGGAGCTCATCGACATCGAGATGGCGGCCCATGGCGGCACCGTAGTGGAGATCGAGAAGGAAACCACCGGTCAGTGGCGCGTCGAGCGCAACAGCCCCTACAACCGCCGCATCACGCCGCTCGACACCGCGATGACGGTCTCCGGCCCCGCCGCAGGTCACGACCGGATGAAGACAAACGAAGACCCCGAGGGCATGACAATCATCGGCACAATCAACAACTGCGCCGGCGGCATGACGCCCTGGGGCACCTACCTGCTGGCCGAGGAGAACTTCCACGGCTACTTCTGGACCAAGAAGCTCGACGCCGAGGGCGAGCCGGACCTGAGCGAGCAGGCCGAGGCCAAGCAGATGGACCGCTACGGCGTGCCGGGCATGTGGTACAACTGGGGCACGCGGTACGACCGGTTCAACATCGACAAGGAGCCGAACGAGCCCAACCGCTTTGGCTGGATCGTCGAGGTGGACCCCCGCGACCCTGACGCGATGCCGGTCAAGCACACCGCACTGGGTCGCTTCCGCCACGAGGGGGCCGAGACGACGCTGGCCGCCGACGGCCGCCTCGTGATCTATTCGGGCGATGATAACCGCTTTGACTACCAGTACAAATACGTCTCGAACGGCACCGTGTCCGACGACAGGGAAGCCAACTCCCGCCTGCTGAGCGATGGCACACTTTATGTCGCGCGCTTTGACGAGGACGGCACCATCGTCTGGATGCCGCTGGTATATGGCGAGGGGCCGCTGACGGCGGAGAATGGCTTCAACGATCAGGGCGATGTGGTCATCGACACCCGTCTCGCGGCCGACCTTCTGGGCGCCACGCCCATGGACCGTCCCGAGGATGCGCAGCCGCGCGGCGACGGCTCTGTCTACCTGATGCTGACCAACAACTCGCGCCGCAAGCCCGATCAGGTCAATGCCGCAAACCCGCGCCCCGAGAGTTCCTTTGGCCACATCATCGAGATCAAGGAAGATGGCGGCGATCACGGTGCAACTAAAGGCCAGTGGTCGATCCTCGTGAAATGCGGCGATCCGTCAGTGGCCGAAGTGGGCGCGCTGTGGAACCCCGAGACCTCCGAGAGCGGCTGGTTCGGCTCACCCGACAATGCCGCCATCGACGCGGACGGGCGGCTGTGGATCTCCACCGACCAAGGCTCCAACTGGGGCAAGACCGGCAAATCCGACGGTCTCTACTCGCTCGAGACCGAAGGCGAGGCGCGCGGCACGTCCAAGCTCTTCTTCCGCTGCCCCGTGGGCGGTGAGATGTGCGGGCCGTACTTCACGCCGGACAGCGAAACGCTCTTTGTCGCCGTGCAGCACCCCGGCACGGACGGCACCAAGGATCTGGCGGGCTTCGAGCGCGACAGCACTTTCGAGGATCCGGCAACCCGCTGGCCCGATTTCAATCCCGCCATGCCGCCGCGCCCCGCGGTGGTTGTAATTACCAAGCAAGGCGGTGGCAAAATCGCCGTATAACCTTTCCGATAAAACACTTTTGAAATAACGCAATGGCCCCGCCCGACATGGGTGGGGCCAATTGCGTTTCAGCATCAGCGAGATCCATACTCCAGACCCTTCTGGGACAGAGAACACCCCTCAAGCAGTTCATGTGCTGCGCGAGGTAGTTGCCGGAAATACTAAATTTATCAGGTAACTTTTGACTTCACCTTGTATTCATCGCGGTCCCACAGCGCGTTGTTCATCACATCCGCGATGATCGCCACCGCAGCGCTCACATCGCCCTCGTCGAGGTACATCGGCGTAAAGCCGAAACGCATGATGTCGGGCGCGCGGAAATCGCCGATCACGCCGCGCGCGATCAGGGCCTGCATCGCGGCGTACCCCTCGTTGAAGCGGAACGACACCTGCGAGCCGCGCACCGCGCTGTCCCTTGGGCTGGCGAGCGTCAGCGCGGGCACATCGCGCTCGACCTCCGTGATGAACCGCTCCTGCAAAGCGACGGAGGCCGTGCGCAATGCGCCCATGTCCACGCCATCCCAGAGCTCCATCGCCACTTCCAGCGCGGTCAGCTGGATCACCGGCGGCGTGCCCACCCGCATCCTCTCGATCCCCGCACCGGCCTTGTAGTGCAGCTCGAATTCAAATGGCTTGCGATGACCGAGCCAGCCGCTGAGTGCGGGCGCGATGCGCTCCTGCAAATCGGGGCGGACGTAGATGAACGCGGGCGCGCCCGGCCCGCCGTTGAGGTATTTGTAGGTGCAGCCGATGGCGAATTCGCAACCGCACCCGGCCAGATCCACCTCCACCGCACCGGCTGAATGCGCCAGATCCCAGAGCATCACGGCACCCTGCGCATGGGCCGCCGCGGTAAGCGCTTCCATGTCGTGCATGCGCCCTGTGCGGTAGTCGACCTGCGTCAGCATGACGACCGCGATCGTGTCATCGATGGCATCCGCGACCTCCTCGGGGGCCACGGTGCGCAGCTCGTAGCCTTGCTCCAGCAGCCCGACCAGCCCTTCGGCCATGTAGAGATCGGAGGGGAAATTGCCAGTATCGCTCAGGATCACGCGCCTCTCGGGCACCATCTTGAGCGCGGCCGCCAGCGCCTGAAACACCTTGAGCGAAAGGGTGTCGCCCATGACGACGGAACCCGGTGCCGCGCCGATGATGCGCGCGACGCTTTCGCCCACGCGCGACGGCTGGTCCATCCAGCCCGCCCCGTTCCAGCCCCGGATCAGCATCTCGCCCCATTCATCCGTCAGCATGGTCTGTACCCGGGCGGCAACCGCCTTGGGCATCGGTCCGAGCGAATTGCCATCCAGATAGATCACGCCCTCCGGCAGGATGAACGCCTCTTTTTTCAATATACCAGTCACTTACAGCGCTCCTCTGACGTGCCACAATTCCGGAAACAGCTCCACCTCGAGCATCTTGCGCAGGTAGGCCACGCCCGCCGTGCCGCCAGTGCCGCGCTTGAAGCCGATGATCCGCTCCACCGTCGTCACATGGTTAAAGCGCCAGCGGCGGAAGTAATCCTCCAGATCGACCAGCTTCTCGGCGAGCTCGTAGAGGTCCCAATGCGCGCGCGGCGCTTCGTAGACGCGGCGCCACAGGTCCTGGATCGCGGGCTGGGCCTGCCAATCGCTCCGGCCCGGGTCACCGGCCAGCGGCGCGTGATCAAAGCGCGTGCACAAGAGCTCGATCGCCACTTGGTAAAGGCTCGGGCGCGCGAGTTCCGCCTCCAGCCGCGCGAATGCCTCCGCGCGGTGCTTATGCAGCTTCATCAGTGCCTCGTTGCGGTTGCCCAGCAGGAATTCGACCAGCCGGTACTGATGTGATTGAAAGCCCGAGGAATTGCCCAGGCTGGGGCGAAATCCGGTATACTCGCTGGGCGTCATGGTGCGCAGCACGTCCCAGGCGGAATTGAGCTGTTCGAAGATGCGCGCCACGCGGGCCAGCATCTTGAACGCGGATGGCAGGTCGCGCTCCTCCATCGCGGTGCGCGCCGCCTCCAGCTCATGCAGCGCAAGGCGCATCCACAGCTCGGACGTCTGGTGCTGGATGATGAAGAGCATCTCGTCATGCGCGTCCGACAGCGGGTGCTGAGCGCTCAGGATCGCATCGAGCCCGAGATAGTCGCCATAGGACATATCACGCGAAAAATCGAGCTTGGCGCCTTCGGAGGCTTTATCGAAATCACGGGTCACGGGCGGGTTCCTCGGCGGGTTGCGGGCCTCACGGCATCAGGACGCGCACGCCCGGCATGGCCGCGATGGTGGCGACATCCTCGTCATAGAGGTCCGACATCTCCTCGACAACCTCCGCGGTCCAGCCGGGCATGTCGAGTTCCTCCTCCACCTCGCCCTCGAGCGCGTATTTATCGAGGAAGGCGGCGATGGCGCGGCGCTTCTGGTGCTCGGTCATCACGGGGTGGTCCTTGAGATAGGCGCGGAAGCGTTTCATGCCCTCGTCGCTCATGATCGAGCTCAGCAGATCGAAGCCGCCGATGATCTTTTCGCTGTCCTCAAGCCCGGCCATCTGGCGGATGATATGGGCCCAGATGAGCGGCGTGTCTTCGTTGCACCAAATGGTGATGGGCACGTCCGGCACCGCCTCGCGGAGCAGGTTCACGGTCTGGGACCATTGCACCTCGCGCGGATCGCGCCCGCCCCAGAAGGAGGCTGCATCCTGCTTTTCGGCCTTGTCGTAGAGGATCGGCAGCAGCGTTGCGGGGTTGCGGATGGCAAAGTAAATCTCGACATCGTCCCGCTCGAAGATCTGGGCCATGCGCATCATCCGGACCGGGGCCGCGGGGTAGAACATGCCCAGCTGCACCGCCGTCTTGGGCGTGCGGAAGAAGTTCGCGTCCGACAGGATCATCCGCTCCGCTTCGCCATCGTCGAGGATCGCATCCATCAGCACATCGCGCGCCATCTCCGACGGCGGCGCGTTCACCATCGCATTGAGCGTCTCGCGCAGGATGCCGCGGTATTTGCTGTGTCCCGGCACCATCGTGCCCCGCGCGGCGAAGCCGTCGGCATTGCGCAGAAGACACTTCACGAGCCGGTCTTCCTCGGTGAAATGCACGCCCGCGTGTAAGACCAGTTTCATACCATTTTGCCCGATTATTGCCCTGCTTTGGCGGCACTCTAGCAGAGCGGCAAAACCTGCAAAAGGAGCATAAATCCCCCTTGCGCGATCCTTGCAATCCGATTAAACGACGCCGCAGTGCCCCTATAGCTCAGCTGGTAGAGCAACTGATTTGTAATCAGTAGGTCCGCGGTTCGAAGTCCGTGTGGGGGCACCATTTATTCACTATAAATCAATATATTGCAGTATCTTGCGTGTTTTACCTAAAGGCATATCCCCCAATTCATCCCCCAGTCGAAGCCTAATTGAAGTTCTTCGACAGGTCGGTTGAGCCATAAGTGCTTTGGTCCGCACTTACGATAGTGATCGGTTGATAGTCTCGATTATAGGCGCTCAGGGCGGATTTCGTTGAAAAAGTCGTTGATTTTGGTGTGTCTGTTTGAGGTATCAGTTTGATTTCGTTCAGAGGTCTACGGCGTAGCCGCCGCTTCAACTTGCGGCGGGCTCCATCGGTTTGAGCTTTGCGAGTTTTCGGAGGTTTTGGGCAGTGGCTGCGAGGATAAACTCGTCTTGAACGCCGCATGGTCCCCGTAATCGGAGCCGTCCCAGGCCGAGGATGCGTTTGAGGTGGGCAAAGAGCATCTCGACCTTTTTTCGTCGCGCCTGAGCCTTGGGATTGAAGTCTGAGGCGGTGCATTGGCGGGCAAAGTCTCTGACAATCTCATATTTATCGCGGTGGACCGAACGCGTTTCAGCGTTGGGGCAGCACTTTGCCTTCAGCTCGCATCCTGTGCAGTCTGATTTCAGTGCCCGATAGTTTCTGGATTTCCAAACTGGCGCATTCCGTTTTGGATCAGAATAGGTCCGCCATGTATGCCGCATCTCTTTGCCGCCCGGGCAGATGTACCGATCATTCTCATCATCCCATGTGAAGTCGGAGCGCGAGAAGGTTTGACCTGCCACTGAACTTTCATCCAGCCGGAATCGGAGCCCTTTGGGTTGATACGCCGGTTGGCGCAGGTGGAGCAACCGACATCCGCGCGTAGCTTTCAGAGGGCGCAGCGCGGCTGTCGGTTGCGGTGATGAAGTGTTCGGCGACTTCCTTGGGTGTCTGATAACCAAGCGCCGAATGCGGTCGTGTTTCGTTGAAGTCAGTTGCCCAGGCCCGGATCACGGCACGGGCATGCGCCATGTTCCGGAACATGGTCTCGTTCAAAAGCTCATCGCGCATCCGCCCATTGAAACTCTCGACAAAACCGTTTTGCATTGGTTTGCCGGGGGCAATGTAGTGCCATTCGATCTTGCGCTCCGTGGCAAAGGTTAAGATCGCGTTACTGGTCAGTTCGGTGCCGTTGTCGCTGACAATCATTCCCGGCTTCCCACGCCGTTCGATCAGCATTGCCAATTCCCGCGCGACGCGCCGCCCGGAAATCGAAGTGTCCGGGATCGCCGCGAGGCATTCCCGAGGGCTTTGTTGCATAAATCAGCTAAGGGGATTCAACTTGCGAATCCAGCATGATAGCTGGAGTGTATGAGCAGTTGGGCCCCTACATCATACAAGACCACAAACTGGTCGAGCTATAACACCGCACTGAGACAGCGAGGATCGTTGTCGATCTGGTTCGATCCAGAGATGATCTGGGTGCCGCCGCCGAGCGGCAAACGCGGTCGGCAGCGGTGCTTCAGTGACACTGCGATCAAGGCTTGCCTCACTCTGAAAGTGCTGTTCGGGCTGCCGCTGCGGCAGACGACTGGGTTCGTAGAAAGCTTGCTGGAGTTGGTTGGCCTCGATTGGGCTGTGCCCGATTTCAGCACGCTGTGCCGCCGCCAGAAAACACTGAATGTCAGCCTTCCATATCGCGGCGGAACCGGCCCGCTCAACCTTCTCATCGATAGCACCGGTATCAAGGCCGAGGGGGAAGGCGAGTGGAACGCCCGCAAGCACGGCGGTCCCAAGCGGCGTGTCTGGCGCAAGATACACATCGGGATCGACGACGAAACACTGGAGGTTCGGGCCGTGGAGGTCACGACCAGCAATGTCGGTGATGCACCCATGCTGCCGGAACTGCTGAGCCAAATACCACCCGATCAGGATATCAGATCGGTCACGGCCGATGGGGCCTATGACACGCGCAAGTGCCATGACGCGATCGCCGCACGTAACGCCCATGCCGTCATTCCGCCGCGCAAGAACGCCAAACCCTGGAAGCCCACAAGTGCCGGAGCAGTCGCCCGCAACGAAGCGGTCAATGCGTCGCGATACCTGGGAAAGGCTCTCTGGCGACGGCTGGCCGGATACCACCGCCGGAGCCGCGTCGAGAGTAAGATGAACTGCATCAAACTGTTGGGTCAATCCGTCATGGCCCGGGACTTTGATAGGCAGGTTGCGGAAATCCAAATCCGCATCGCCGTGCTCAACCGCTACACCGGGCTTGGCATACCTGTCAACGAGGCCGTAGGATAAGTCCGACCGGGGAAAGGGGAAGTCCGCCCTTCACCCGATTTGTGCAACAAAGCCCCAAGCCAGACGCGGGCCGTGGAAGGTTGGGACGCTACCGAGGAGCATTTGGTTCAATGTAAGGCCGCTTTGCATTATCGACCTATCGATATTCTTCCGATGGCTGCTGGTTTGAATATCGGTCTCGGGCTAAGTTCACGCAACATTTAATACCCGATCGACCATTTCTATTAAACGCTAAGCGAGGCTACACATAGATGCTACAAACAACGCCTCAAATCGGTTTCGACCCTGGATTCATGGCGGGCCGTTGGAGCGATGGCCGAACAGTTGATTTTACGCGATCAGAGGCCCGCGTGCTTTCCTATATGGCGCAGCACAGCAATCAGGTGCTGAGCCGCAGTCAGATCCTTGATGCGATATCAGAGCTGGGATCGGAAAAGAATGATCGTAATGTCGACTTTCTGATCAACCGGTTGCGCCGCAAACTGAACGACAATGCTACCAGGCCACAGTTTATTCAGACCAGATATGGGGAGGGCTATGTCTGGGTTGGCCCACAGCCTCGGTCTACAGACGACATGGGCGATGCCTTTGCAGTGCTAGGGCCGGTGCGCGGCCTTGATCTGTTGGGGCCTTTTGCGGATGTCGGCAATAGCTTTGCCCAGAGTGTTTTCGCCGCATTGAAAGCAGCGATGAGCGATGGGCAAGAGGCGATCATCCTACCCGACTTTGAACCTTTGGCCAGAGCAACGGGTGCGGCCCCCCACATTTCAATTGAATTGACCTTTTTTCGAGATGCCTCCGGGGCCGAATGTGTGGTCTCGCTTAGGTCCCATGACACCCGCCGGATTGTCGGCGTCAGACGCCAGCCGATGGGCAATGGGTCCAAAGACCTTGCCGCTATGCGCAAAACCGCGCAGACGATCATCGCGCCGCTTCTGGCAGGATATTGGCGCGCTGGTGTGTCAGACGCAGCAACCACAGCACCATTGTCGGTCGCAATCCAGGAACCGGCAAAAAAGCCGAAGAATGCCGCAGCCGCCTGGGCAACAACCGACATCCGGCTGCGGGCGTTACGCGCAGAACAGCCAGATGATCCGGCAACCAAGATCCTCTATGCGACCCATTTGCATTCGAAATACGTTGTCTGCGGGCCGGAGTTGTTTATGACCGATACGGCAACGTGCGCAGGGGATGAGGCGGAGATTGAAAAGCTTGTGCTTGAGGCTCTGGACTTTGCCCAAACCCAGCCTGAATTTGCGATGACGGCGGCGAAATTGCTTTATTTCGTTGATGTCGGATACAAGAATCTTGCTTTAGAAATCATGGAAACGGCCCATAGAGCGCATGTTTCCATTGCATCATCGCTTACCATCTACGGGCAGATGCGGGCGTTTTGCGGGCAGACAGAGGCGGCGGTTGATTGTCTGGAACAAGCGTTCGCTCTGTCACCTCCGGACACTGATGCGCACATCTACACACTTGTGCTGTTATGTCAGGCCCTCAGTGCAGCAGGGGATCGCGCGCGATTGGACCATCACCTCAAGGGCCTTTGTCGCAGCGCACCTTTGGCCGCGTTTTTCTTTGAGCTATTATTCAGCGACCCCGACAAGCCAAGTCTGCGGGCGAAGGCCACAACTTTGATGCTTTCGAAGAAACGAGCGCGGTCGTTGCTGATGCACAATTACTATGTGTCGGCGCGCCTGTTCGAGCAGCAAACGCATCGCGAGCGCGCCATGCAGACACCGCTCACATTATTTCAGAAGCGGTTCGGGCGCGACGTGGTGCCCCCTCAGGTCGCGCGGCTGGTGCCAGACTTGATGCTTTGAGGGCAGCTGCCCTGACGTCTGCTTGCGACTTGGCGAAAATCGACCCGCCAGGCGCAGCTTCTCGCCAAATCAAATAGTTCTGCAACATTCCTGCCTTACCTAAGGTCAACGGCGGAAGGCTGCGGTCTTTCATCGCCGGATACTGGTTTGGGTGCCGCTGCCCGACCAGATGTTTTGAGCAGTGAAAGTACATATTCCCGATGGCAGAAATTCTTGAAACTCTGATGCTTATCGCCTTTTCCGTCGGTTGGTACTGTTCAATTGGAAAAATGCTCCAGACTAAGAAGGCCAGCGGCAAGAGCCTGGGTTTTGTTGGGCTCGTTTGCTTTGGATACCTTTGCGGACTAATTTCGAAGATCGTTCTATTTCAGCAAAACGGTGAGTTGTCGGGACTCATTTACGTTTATGGCTGGAATTTGCTCGTAACAGCCTTCGACGGCTGGCTGGTGATCGTCCTGACCCGACGAGAACGGTCGATGATCTCCACGATCGTGTCGCAAGACGATCCTCCTATCGCTGGAATCCAGGCGCGCCCCTTGCCAGCGAAGGGTAAGGCAGATGCCATTTTTCAACGATAGTGCGCCCCTTACCATCAAGGCCGTTACTTCTGGTTTCTATCGCGGTTTCAACCCGGTGGTCTCGATCTCGGCCAAGATTCTGGTGTCCTGCCTTGTGATTTGCCTGATTGCCTTCCCCAACGGGTCCGAAAACATACTGGCGATTTCCAAAGAGATGACCCTCCAATTCTTTGGCGTCTGGTACATCTACCTTCTGGCCGCCTTTCCCGTACTATGTTTCGGTCTGGCTCTGCTTCCCGCGTCGGGGCGGATCGTGCTTGGACAACCCGGTGACAGGCCCGAGCACAGTACGAAGTCATGGCTGGCGATGATGTTCTGTGCCGGTATTGGCGTCGGCATCCTTGTGTTTTCGATCAGCGAGCCGATTTCTCACTTTATGCATAACCCCGACATCATCGACGGATCTGTGGTGGCCATGTCGCCCGATGCGCTGACGTCCTCGCTCAGTTTTGTATTTCTGCACTGGGGTTTTTCGGCCTGGAGCACCTACGCGGTGGTCGGCCTCGGACTTGGGCTTGCCTGCCATCGCTTTGGCCACCCGATGACCATGCGGTCGGCGCTGGCACAGGTGTTGGGGCGATGCCTTGAGGGGCCAATTGGTCATATCGTCGATATTGTTGCGATCATGGCGATCGTTGCGGGTATGACGACAACTATCGTTCTGGGTGTCGAACAGATCTGCTCGGGCCTCTCCGTGCTGACCGGTAGTCCGTTTTTTGCCGACAACGCGGGCAACCCGCCCCTGATCGCCTTGTTCACCGCCCTTGTCGTCGCCATCGCGGTTGCCATGGCGTCAGTAATTTCTGGCATGGACCGCGGTGTGAAATGGATCTCAAATTTCGGCATACTGCTTACCTTTGCCATTCTGGCGATCTTTCTGGTTTTCGGTTCCGGCTTCGACACTGTCGAAGTGTTTTTTCGGTCAACGGCAACCTATCTCGGTTTCCTGCCAAAACTGGTGCTGGCGGTCTATGACCCAGCCGCTTCCAATGCGGCCACCTTACAGAATGTTTGGCAGAGCGCATGGACGATCTTCTACTGGGCCTGGTGGATCGCCTTCGCGCCTTTCGTTGGGTTGTTTCTGGCGCGCATTTCCAAAGGCCGCACGGTGCGCGAGTTCGTTTTGGGGGCCATGCTGGGGCCAACGCTGATGTGCTTCCTATGGTTCTCGGTTATTGGCGGCAGCGCTATCCTGCTGGAGTTGGATGGCACTGCCGGGGGGCGGATCATAGACGCCCCGCACGCCTTTCGCATCTATGAGACCATCGAGATCATGCTCACGCCCGGCTTCGCAATGGTGGTGAAGACCCTTCTGGCCATTCTGTTTCTTGTACTGGTCGTTGCATCTTCGACCGCGGCCATTATCGCGATCAAATCGATCGGGGCGGCGGGCAGTGTAACCGCGGAAACACCACTCCATTCCATGATCTGGGCTCTATTCATTGCGGCCATCGCCGGGGCCGTTATGGCTGTGGGCGATGTCGGGTCGGTCCGCGATGTGATGGTCGTAGGAGCAGTTCCGTTTTCCGGGATCATGGCGTTGATGGCCGTGTCTGTCCTAGCGATGGTCTGGCGCGCCGCCATCGCGGACCGATCAGAACGCGATCGCCGCACGCAGCCAAAGCCGCGTGTCTCGCTGCTCGACGGGACCGAACGGGGCATCGAGAATGTGGGTGACGGACACCTCCCCGATGAAATTGCCGCGCAGGGTCCTCATCCCGAAAGACGCGCTTGACCAATTGTCGGAAGTTGTATCGGCAATCGCGTTGGGAACGTTGTCGATCATGCCAAAATCCACGCCTAAATAGGTTTGGGTGAATCGCGTCGGTTCGCCACTGGAGGCCGCAATTAGGTCGGGAAGCTCGATGTTGTAGGCAAGCTCTGTTCTTGCGCCAAGGCACCGGTCGCCGTTGACGAACCCCAGATCGAACCCGCGCGCATAACTGTTGGTGGCAAAGCCGCAGCGCTGCGAAACGGGCAGGCTGTCCGGCGACCACTGCCCGATCAGGCCGACATTGGCCACGACGTCGCCTGATAGGGGAACAGAGGCTTCGGCGCTGAACGCAATGCGCAGAAAATCAGATGTGCCACCGGGTGTGGAGCTGAGTGGATTTTGCGCGGACGAGGCCCCAAAATCTGAAAATCCTTTTGTTACGGCAAGAGCGAAACGACGCTGAAAGAGCAGCGGCACGCCTTGCGCATAAAGCACCGACAGTCTGGCGTAACGCAGGCTTTCGTCGAGCGTCGTCACGCCAAAGCCGGTGCCACGGACGTCGCGCGCGCCAACTTCGGCTGTGGCCGTAACCTTGGCAGACTGCGTCAGATCCCAACTTCGACGTATCCCCAATGAAAGTGCCGTTCGCTCGCCAGTGAGCCCAAAGGCCAAGCTGTTCGTGGTGCCGAGCGTCACCTCTCCATGCTCCAGCGCCGCAAACAGCATTGTGCCGCCCATGCCAACCGGGAGCCTGTAGGCGAGCCCCGCGGCCTCAAGCTCCGGATCACTTGCCTTTGATGGGCCCGCTAGAGCGAAAATAACATCGAGCTGGTCGCCCTTCCGCGCCAAGCCCGGCGTCGACAGCCCAAACCCCAGTATGACCGGCCCCACGTCTTCTGAGCCATCTGTGCTGAAGGTTAGATAGCTGGTCGTTTCCTCCACTTGCCGTATCCGTGAGGCGGAGCCCCGATCCACACCGACAGTGGGATCGGTTACAACGCTTCCAAAGAATGATTGCGCTACGGCGGGTGTCTTGCAGAATCCTGTAAACACGACCGAAAGGGCCACACACCATGTGCAGACATGAAACTGCCGGACACGCCTCAGACGGTCGGTGAGTAAGCTTGAAGTCAATATCCGTTCACCTTCGCGCAATTCTGTATTTCGATTTGTAAAAGCGCAAAGAGCTTCACTGTGACAGCTGCCAATTACAGAGAGTGTCTCAAGAACACCACAAGATGATCTAGTGTGGTCGCCCTACCACTCGTGCGCAGGGTCGTTTTTTGAAATATGCCTGAAATAGGCAGTCTGCCGCCAAAATGTACAAACCGTTTAATAGAAAAGCAGACCTTGGTGCGTTCGCAGCGAATTCACGGTTTGTCCCGCTTCTTTTCAGTTCGTTAGCGGCGCAGCAAAGGGTAGAGCATCCCAGACCTGTCGTTCGTGGATAGCGCGGCGAAGGCGCCGGGAGAGCCCCTTTTGACCGATGCTGCGACTTGCATGAATGACCGCATTTTGAGATGCGGCCAAAAACGTGACAAATTCAAAGTCAGTTCTGCCGTGTTCGGGGATCAGGTCTGAATGGCCACGCAGTCGGTAGCTTGCGCCTTCGATTTGAACGACGATGGCATTGTGAAGCCGACGGTCGAGCTGTGCGGTCGCAACGACGGGATCGTCGAAGACGTCGCCCCATTCTGCAACGCCCCTATTTGATGTGAGGATCATTGCGCCTTTCTCGTAGCGCGCGTTGATGAGATGGGCAGATTTGCGCCGCCCTGGGTGATCGCTGGTCTGCCCCCATCGAGTGGTCCAGTATAAATGTTAGTGCATGGTCGGCCTTTGGTCTATCGGGACGATGCTTTCGGGCGCTGGTGGACGGTATCCGAGAGCGCTGTGCGGTCGGATGGTGTTGTAGTGACGACGCCATCTCTCGATCAGGATCTGGGCCTCGCGCAGCGAGTAGAAGAGCTCACCGTTCAGCAGCTCGTCCCGAAAGCGGGCGTTGAAGCTCTCGCAATAGCCGTTTTCCCATGGTGAACCAGGCGCAATGAAGGCCGTCTTGGCGCCCACCGCGCCGATCCATGCCCGCACCTTCTTGGCGATAAATTCGGCGCCATTGTCGGACCTTATGTATTCCGGCGGGCCGCGCATGATGAACAAGTCGGTCAGGGCATCGACCACGTCGACGGAATTGAGCTTGCGTTTGACACGTATCACCAGAGCCTCCTTCGTGAACTCGTCAATGATGTTGAGCGTGCGGAAGATCCGCCCGTCGTGGGTGCGGTCCTGGACGAAGTCATAGGACCAGACGTGATTGGGCCGCTCCGGCCGAAGCCGGACACACGACCCGTCGTTCAGCCAGAGTCGACCCTTCTTGGGTTGCTTTTGTGGGACTTTCAGCCCTTCACGCCGCCAGATCCGTTCGACGCGCTTATGGTTCACATGCCAGCCGCTGTTGTTCAGCATCCCGGTGATCATGCGGTATCCATAACGCCCGAACTCTCGTGTCAGCTCAATGATGTCCTCGGTCAGCCGTTCTTCGTCCGGCAGACCGCAGGGCACCTTGCGCTGCGTCGAGCGATGCTGCCCGAGAGTGCGGCAGGCCCGGCGCTCCGATACGCTGAGGGTTTGCCGCACATGATCGATACATCGACGACGGCGGGAAGGGCTTAGAAGTTTCCCCGGGCGGCCTCGGTCAGGATCATCTTGTCCAGCGTCAGATCTGACACGGCGCGCCTCAGCCGGGCATTCTCGGTCTCCAGCTCCTTGAGCCGTTTGAGCTGATCCCGGTTCATGCCGCCATACTGCTTGCGCCATCGGTAATAGGTCTGCTGGGTCACGCCGATCTGGCGCACCGCCTCTGCGATCCCCATGCCTTGTCCTTGCAGCACTTCAACCTGCCGAAGCTTCAGCACCACGTCTTCGGGTTTGTCTCTCTTGCCAGCCATCTCTGGTCCTCCTTAAATGGGATCATACTATCCCAGTTGGTGGACCACTTCAGTGGGGGCACTCCATGGTTACGTAATTCTTGAGACTCGGGGTCAGATTTCCCTTTTGATTTCAATGACCGATTGGCAATGTTATTTGTCGGATGGTAAAGTTGTTCGCGAAATGGCAACGTTAATCGTAAGACCGTCTGACAAAATTCTCACTAAAAATATGAAGTAGATTCAATTTCTTACGGATTCTTGTCTCATGAATAGTATTACCAAATTCGATAAACATGGGGCTAGTTCAGTTTAGTCCGACGGATAGCGTTACCATGACATCTGTGGATAACTTTACCTATCGCTGGTCCCTAGCTGTCCAAAACCTTCAATGAAATAGTCGGGGGTCGCGAGCCTCGGCCCAAAATATAGTCTGTGGATATATTGCAATTAAGGTTACAAAACTGCGCCAAAAGGCCCTGAATCCGCAGAATCTGATTAATTAGGGTACAGTGAAAACTGTCATGATCCATCAGTAATTTCAGCCCGGATGCACCACGATCTTCTTGATCTGCAGCCTTTGTGCCGCCTTTCGGGTATCGCGCAATTGCTCGGCAACCTTGAACACATCTGCAACCCGGTCGCGCAGAGTGACCGACGCCAAAGCGACCTGCTGCGCGCCGATCTGCAGCACGGCGGATGTGTCAGCGGGCTTGCCTGTTGCGGGGCAGCGGTTGTTCAACCGGCCCGGCTTGGAAACCCGCAAGGCCTTTGCAACCGCGCGCACCTTGTCGCGGTGTCCGGTGCTGCAAAACGCAAGACGGGTGCCCCTGACATCGCAGTGGACCTCCGGCTTGGCAGGGCGGCCCGACCAGGGGCAGGCGATGGGCAATGCGCTCTGTGTCGCGACATGCAGGTAGACCGTGACACGCAGCTTGTCGTTGAGTGCGCGGTACAGCACCGCTTCGATCCCGCAACCATCGGTGGGGATGAAGCAAGCAGTGCCGCAATCCTCCAGCACGAAGCCTTCGATGGCACCGCAACAATCGTGGTGTATCTCCGTAACGCAGCCATGACGGCAGTGCAGCTTGCCATCGGGATCGTCATCGCCGGGCCCGGTCGGATCATCGTCATCGCCGGGCGTATGGGGATGCGGCTTGCCACCATTGCCGGTGGGATCGGGGTGCACGGTCTCGGGATCGATGCCAAGGGCCCGCACCCGTTCGCCCATCTCATCCAGATAACGCTCAAAGATCGGCGCCCACCGGCTGCCAGCGGACAATCCCGCACCGATATGCTTGAGAACGGAGAACTTCCGCACAAGCCGCGGCTGCACAGAGGCGTCATCCCCCACATGAATGTCAAAGCGCGTGGCCCCAAGGATGCGGGTCCGCCGCCCGTCGATCTGCCGCACGGTGACGGTGAACTTCTGGCCCTTGGCGATGGAAGGCGGCAACTGGATCGTGAGCAGGCCCGCAATGTTGACCTGCGATGGCCCTGAAACCGGCACATAGGTGACCCCTTTGGGATCAAGCTGGATCGTATTGCCATGCGCGGAGCGCAGCTTTTGCGGCCCGGCGCGCAGGGCTGCATAGGCCAGCACATCGCTGCGCGGGGCCTGCGGCATGAACAGCGTCACGATGCTGTCTTCTGGCAGGTTGCCCCAGTCAAAGGCCAACTCATCCGCATGCAGCCTGGCGGCGGTCGTTGAGGACATCCCTTCAGGCAGGTCAATCGGCAGTGCGGCAGGGCTGGGTTTGAACTCGAAGGTGTGATGCGCGACGCGGGACCCGAAAGAGCCGGGGTTGGGCACTTCGTCAAACAGGATGTTGCGCTGCGACAGGTCATCAGAATTCGACGGCGTATCGCCAATGCCGATCGGGTCCGGCGGATAATGGATCTCCGCCACAAGGCACTGATGCGGCCCGCGCATGAGTTCCTGCACGCTTTTGTCAGCTCCGGGAAAGGTGGTGGCGGCCCCGGGCGCCTCGACAAAGCGTTTGACGTCATCGTTGTTGTCGAGAAATGCACCGAAGTACCGGAAGTTCTCTGCGCCGGTGCCGGAAATATCCTGATCCCAGTTGAGCGGATCGGTCTGGTCCAGCATGTCATCGCTGCGCGGGCTGGCAAAACAGGGGACGTTGTTGACCTCTCCGCCGTCGATGCCAAGCAGCGGCCTTGCGCTGGCCCCGTCGCCCTCGCGCCGGTAGCTGCCCCGGATATCGCTTGACGGATCAGAATAGGCCAACGCCGTCCAGCCGGTGGTCCACAGCCGGAAAAACAAGCTCATCCCATTGGCAGGCGTCTCGGCGGGGCCGGTATAGCGCACCCGTGCAATGGCGTAGTTGTAGACCCTTTCGCCATCGTCGTTGCGCTCATAAAGCGCAAGCTGATCTTCGATCAGTGCGCTGGGCAGATCGTTGAACGGATGATCCCCGTCGGTGACACCCTCCGGCCAGGAGTTGTAGGCACCCACCAGATCGGTGATGAACTCGAACGGGGCGTTGTTCGCTTCGGCGGGATGGGACTGGCCCGCCGTGAAGGGGCGGCTTTCCCCCGGCACCAGCGAGAACACCCGCACATCGGTGGACAGGTAATGCGGATGCCCGTCGCGCATGCGCGGGTTGGGCTCCAGGCTGAGGGTCAGGCGGGTTTCGCAGGTGGCATGGGCCATACGGGCCTCAACCACGATATCGACGAAACGCTCACCGTCCGGGATTTCGTCAAACGGCGCGTCCGAGGTGAAGGTGATGTGCACCGGATAGGCGATGCGCTGCGCCACATCGAGGTCCTGTGCGCTGGTCTCGAACCGGGCACCACCGATCCCGTGGGTGATGCCGTCGATGGCCTGACCATCCAACGTGCGAAAGCTCAGCTGCGGTTCCTCGACCTCATCGGGCAGAAAGGCGTCAAAGACGACAAAGAGCGCTTCGACAAAGACCGCCGGATATCCCAGTGCGCTGGTCTCCTGCACGGAATAGGTGGCGATGTCCTCGGTGATATAGCACTTCTGCCGCGAGATCCGGACCATCGGCGCGACCTTGCAAGGTCGGCCCGCGCTGTCGATGACCCACAACATGTAATAGCCCGGAGGCGCGACATTCGCATTGGGCGGCGCACTGACGGTCAGCCGGATAGCGGGGCCGGCAGGATTGCCGGTCTGATCCCAGAACGCTGCGACATAGCGCTGATCGGGGTTGAACCCATGGGTGCAACTGCCCGCCCGGATCCAGGCGACACGCTGAACAGAGGCGCCGTCATGCAGCACCACATCGCATTCGACACCCGCCGCATAGCTGGTGTTGCGCGCAAGGGCGGTGACGTCTGGACGGTCGTCCTGATCGTCAAAGTAGTCGGGTTCGAACACCTCGATGCGGCGCTCGCGGCTGCCCCCTTCGGGGCTGGGCCCGTTTGAACCGGCAGTCCAGATCGCCCCGTTCGGCTGCAGCAGGGCGACCGCGTGGTAATGACGCGCCACCTCCATGGCGTCACCCGCCGATTGCAGCGACCACAGGCCCTGACCGGCATTGTAGCTGTTGTTGTCCCAATCGATGTTGGGGTCATAGGTCTCTGCGCGCATGACGCAGGCGTCCTGACGCAGCGCGTTGTCGCTCCCGCCCCCTGCCGTGCCGCCGGTGCAAAAGACCTCACCGGTGGGCAGCAGTACGGGACACACCCACCGCCGCAGAGGGGCGTCGTCGTCATCCGCCCCCCAGCCACGCGGCGGTGTTTCCTGCCAGCTTGGCGAACCGCTGCCCATGTCGATGCGGTAGGCCTGATGGCCCCCGAACAACAAGATGCGGGCGCGGTATCCGTCCTGTGGCAACAGCGGCAGCATGACAGAGGTGTATTCGGCCGAAATCTGGCGGTAGGTGCCTTCCTCCACCAGATCGATGACATTGGCATCCCCGCTCAGAAACTGGCCTGCGCCCGCGTCGTAGACGCGGTTGTTGCCGCGCACGTCACTGGTAAAGAACACATTGCCATTGGGCAGCACATGGGTGCGCTGGTAATCCCAAGCCACCACGCTCTCCCCGAAATTCGACGTGATCTGATTGTCGCTGGGCGGATTTGACGCCAGCAGCGCCCAGCTGTCGGATGTGGGGTTGTACCGCTCGGGCGTGTTGTTGGCGTGCCGCCGCGCGCCATTGCGCAGGTAGTTCTCGTTGCGGTCGGGATGCCCACCGACGGCGAGCACCTCTCCGTTGGGCAGCGTGGCAAGCGTGGGATACCACCGGCCTCCGGAGAATTCGTTTCCTCCGGGGTCGAGGTTCATCGCCTCTGCCATTTCCCATTTCTCGGAGATCGGATGGTAAATGGCACACTGGCGCTCGCCGCCGTACTGCATACCGGCGTGCATATGCGGCAAGGTCCCGGCATCATCGTCGTCGTCGGCGACCTGCAGCGTGACAGTGTTGCGGTTCAGCTCTCCCCCTGCAATCAACAAACGCCCGTCTTCGAGAAACGCATGCCCGCAGCAGAAGATGTCAAACCGATGGGTGTCAAAACCATGCGGATTGGGGCTGAGCCCCTCGGGCGAGGCGCTGCTGCTGAACCTGCGCGCATGATCTTCGGAAGCCAGATCAAACAGATGCGTGTCATCGACAGTATAGCCGCCGAAATACAGGATGCGCCCTGCGTCACCCCCGGGAACCAGTACGGCATGTACGGCCATGTCTTCGGTACGTTCGGATAAAATGCGCCAAGCCATAAGACGTCTCTCCGATTCAAAATGAAATATCAACCGATACTTCCCAAGCGACGTTGGTTTCAATGTACGTTGACGGGGTTTGTGGTGATTTTCAAGGCTGGAGTATGGATCGGCTGTGCGGGTGGTCGTTTTCACGGCCTCTTGGCCGTCGCGTTCACGGTTTTCGCTGAGTTCAGCCCATTTGGGAGTCTGCAAGACACACCCGTCGAGCCGCCTTTGTCTGGGTTTCGTTGATCTGCCTGTCATGCGCGTCTCGGCGGCGGCTTGAGGGCGCGGATGGCGGTGAGAATTTGCCCGAAGATGTTGCGTGGGACGGCAACCTCAGCCATCGGGCATGTGATCTTGCGGGCATGGCGCACAACCCGCGCCCCGATCTTGATTAAGCGGCTTCTCTAATTGGGTGTTTTGGTCAAGCTCGTTTTCCTTGTTTCATTTGGGTCCTTGTCGCTCATCCGGGTCACGCTTCTCTTCGCAGTCTGGTTGATGCTCAGGTGGCATCGCTGCACGCATATGTCGGATCGGCAATGGAGAGCCCCGCTTTGAGACGCGCTTCAAGTTGCGCAGCAGACATTTTCGGCTTCATCCACGAACCTCGTCCGGTGAAGACGACCCCGTTCAGATTTGTGTTGGGCGTTTAGATCATGCCAGGCCCTCCGCAGTTTCTGAACGGAACTCTGTGCCATCTGCCCACATGCGGTGGAGCAGAACGGCCAACTTACGGGCAACGGCGACAACGGCGCGGCGACGTCCTTTGGTGCGCATCAGCCGCATGCCCCAGGATTTGATCTGTGATCCTGCCATCGTTCGCATGAGCAGCGCATTTGCCGCCGCGTAGAGTGTGGCCCGGACATCGCGATCACCTGCTTTCGATATGCGACCGGGGTTATCGTGCTCGCCGGATTGGAACCGGCGTGGCGTCAGCCCAAAATGTGCTGCAACTGTGCGGGATCGTTTGAACCGCGCGGGGTCATCGACTGCCGCCTTGAACGTTAGCGCCGCTATCGGTCCCACGCCGGGAACTGTCATCATCCGCATACAAACCTCATCCTGACTGGCGGCACGTTTGACCCGCCGATCAAGCTCCAGAAAGTGCTGATAGAGAACCACCCTTGCATCTAGCAGCGGCACCAAGGCATGCGCCAGAACCTCATCCATCTCGATCAACGGTCTGACAACACCATCAAAGCTGCCGTGCTTTACGGTTTTGGGCAGGCGGATGCCAAACATCTTCAGCAGCCCACGCACCTCATTGGCAAGGTCCATCATCTTCTTCAAAAGCGCCTTACGCGTGCTGAGCAGCGCTCGCATGCCATGGGCCTCACGGCTCTTCATGTGAACAGGACTGAACCAACCAGTGCGCAATGGTCTTCCCCCACTGAAGTGGTCCTCCGCTATGTTTAGGAAAACGGAGGATGACCATGGCAAACAAGCGACCCAAGCCGGAAGAGATTGTCACGAAGTTGAGGCAGGTTGAGGTGCTGACTGGGCAAGGCATGCCGCGTCTGGATGCGATCCGGCAGATCGGTGTAACTGAACAGACCTATTATCGCTGGAAGAAGAAGTACGGCGGAATGGGCACAGATCAATTGAAGGAGCTCAAGCGCCTTCAGAAAGAGAACGAACGTTTGCGCAGAGCCGTATCTGGCCTGACGTTGGACAAGCTGATCCTGGCGGAAGCTGCGAAGGGAAACTTCTAAGCCCCGCTCGTCGTCGCGCTTGCATTGATCGCGTTCGTGTTGAGTTGAATATCTCAGAACGCCGCGCTTGCCGCGTTCTGAGACAACATCGATCCACGCAGCGGAAGATGCCAGTTGGTCGCGCAGATGAAGACCGATTGGTGGCCGACATGATCGAACTGGCCCGGCAATATGGGCGTTATGGCTATCGTCGGATCGCAACGTTGCTGAGAGACGCAGGCTGGCATGTGAATGACAAACGCGTCGAAAGACTGTGGCGACGAGAGGGGCTGAAAGTGCCAATGAAGCAACCAAAGAAGGGACGGCTCTGGCTGAACGACGGATCGTGTGTCCGTCTTCGACCCGAGCACCGCGATCATGTCTGGAGCTATGACTTCGTGCATTGCCGCACGGATGACGGAAAGGCGTTCCGCACGCTCAACATCATCGATGAATACAGCAGAGAATGCTTGGCGATCCGCGTCGACAGGAAGCTGAACTCGGGCAATGTCATCGATGTCCTGAGCGACCTGTTCATCCTGCGCGGTATCCCATCGTTCATTCGCTCCGACAACGGCCCGGAGTTCGTTGCTCAAGCTGTGCAGGACTGGATCAAGGCTGTTGGCGCAAAGACGGCCTACATCGAACCTGGGTCACCTTGGGAGAACGGATATTGCGAAAGCTTCAACGCCAGGTTCCGCGACGAGTTCTTGAACGGCGAAATCTTCTACAGCCTGCGCGAAGCTCAAATCCTCATCGAAGAATGGAGGAAACATTACAACACGAAACGCCCTCATAGTGCTCTGGGCTACCGACCACCCGCCCCTGAAACCATCGTCCAGATGGACCCAGGGCCGATCATGCACTAACAATCAACTTGGACCACTCAAGTGGGGCTGATCAATGGAAGACGGCAGGCTCGTGGTTGACGGCCCGCCAAAAATGGTGCGGGCGCTTCGCCACTGGTTCAACTTCGGTGAGATGGCGCAGACCCCGCCTGCCGATCAAAGCCCGGCCAGGTCATCCGCACTGGCGTCGGCAGAGCATGAGTGGCGCGAACCAATCCACAACGACGACCACCATAGAGCCGGTATGGGTGAAGGGTATGAGACATGAGAAATGACTATGTGTCCGTAAACCGCGATATCTGGAATGACGACGCCGCCAATTGGGTCGACTTCTCGAAACGGCATTGGAGCCTTGAAAGCCCTGAATGGGGCACTTGGGGAAATTCCGAGGCGGATCTGAACCTTCTGCCTTCGGACATGGCGGGAATAGATGCGATCGAACTCGGTTGCGGGACAGGTTATATCTCGGGATGGATGGCGCGCCGTGGCGCGCGGGTCACCGCGATTGACATCTCGTCCGAACAATTGGCCACTGCACGTGAGCGCGCGGCTGAACACGGCGCGCACATCACCTTCATCGAAGGAAACGCCGAAGCGACCGGCCTGCCGGACGCCGCGTTCGACTTCGCGATCTCGGAGTACGGCGCATCGATTTGGTGTCCGCCGAACAAATGGCTGCCGGAGGCTTGGCGACTGCTGCGTCCGGGGGGGCGCCTTGTCTTCCTTGGAAATCATCCGCTGTCGCTGATCTGTTCGCCGCTTGATGGGTCCCCCGCCGACCGAACGCTGCATCGCCCTTACCGTGATATGTGGGGCGCGGATTGGACGGAGGTCGAGTATGAGCCAACGGGTGTTTGTTTCAACCTGACCATCTCGTCCTGGATAGATCTGTTCGCCAAAACCGGCTTCGGGGTCCAGAAGTATCAGGAGCTCTATGCCCCGGAGTGGATATCAGGTACCCGCGCCGCAATCCCCGCAGACTGGGCTAAGAGCTATCCCGTTGAGCAGGTCTGGCATCTTCAGAAACAGCAATGATGCGATGTTTGCTGACCTGCCCTGAAGTTTACAGGTGCGGTAGCCGGGGTGGTTCTTACGGCAGCGTGAGTTCTGGGGTTACATGAGCGAAGCCGCCGGGGATGCCACCGCGAAAGGTATCCGGCGCCAAGCTGAGCGGCGCCTTAGCTCAGAGCCTTCGCCCTCTTGCCCCCGCAGGCGGATAAGAACGCTTCCGCCTGTGGGATAGGTCAAACCGGAAGCTCGGTCTTCCAGTTGTCGTGACCGACCTCGCCGCGCTCAGTTGTCGAAGCCGGTGAGCATGCCGTTGGTGTTGGCAAGACCCTCGGTCGGGACCGGCTGGAGCACATCCCAATGCTCGACGATCATGCCGTCATCCATCCGGAACAGGTCGTAGAAGGCGTGAGTCTGGCCGCTCCATTCACCCTCGCTCACCGTCAAGACAAAATTGCCTTCGCCCAGCACGGCGTGGATTTCGGTGTAGACGAACATGTTTTTCTGGGCGGTCAACGCCTCGACGGCCGCGATGATGCCGCCCAGCCCGTCCGCGATCATGGGGTTGTGCTGCGCGTAGCTCTCGGCGCTGATGTATTCGGTGATCTTGGCAGTGTCCCGGCCCATCAGCACATCCTCAATCAGCGACACGGCAAGGGCCTTGTTCGCTTCGGTCTGGTCCAGATCGGTGACTTCGGTCGGGCCATCGGTTTGTGTTCTGCCACTGGCGGATTCCGTCACCAGAGGCGTCATCGCATCCCAGTGCTCTGCGACTTTCCCATTCTCGTCCACCCGAATGATGTCGAACGACACCATCTCATCGGCGCCGAAAGGTGCCGCGTTGCGCCAGATATTGTGCATGAAGACATAGTTACTGTCTTCGAACATGCGGATGTTTTCAGCCGTCGTTCCAGCCTCTGCCAACACGGGCAACAGGCCGATGAACGGTTCCAGCCCGGTGGGAATGAAGGGGTTGTGCTGGATGTAATCTGCGTTCGCCACGTCGCGCATTGTATCGATGTCCCCTTGCAGGACGGCGCCCAGAAACGTGCCGACAATCGGCTTTATGGACGTTTTTTCATCAGCATAGGCGGCGGTCGCGAGCAGTGTGGCCGCTGTGGCGGCGAGCAGGGCATTTTTCATGGCAAAGGTCCTTTCGGTGGGATGGGATCAATTGGACAATTGGTGCAATTCGGGTTGTCTCGTTCATGTGTCACTCTCCGGCTTGTGGGTTGTGATACCAACTGGTACAAATATTTGAAAAGCCCCGTCAAGACATAAAATACCATGCAGTACAAAAAATGAGCGACGACGATACCAGACCTGCCCGCGGCCGCCCGCGGACGATGAGCACAGAGAAGGTGCTCGACGTCGCGATGACCGCCTATTGGCACAGCGACCCGGCCGATGTGTCGGTTAACGCTATTTGTCAGATGGCTGGTATCTCGAAGCCTTCGCTTTACCGCGAATTCGGTAGCGAGGACGGGCTGTCGCGCGCGGTGCTCGACCGTTATGCCGAGAAGGTGCTGTCAGAGATGTTTGTGATCCTGCACAACGGCAAGGGGCTACGCGAGACGCGCGACGCGCTCATCGACTTCGCGAGCGACGATCCCCGGATGGAAACCGGCTGCCTGTTTTACAAGATGCGCGCGGGCAAACACCGTCTGGGGCCCATGACACGCGCGCGGGTGGAGGAGATCGATGCCGCCGCACAAGCGGCTTACCGTGCGTTCCTGCAAACCCGCCGCGATGCCGGTGAATGGCCAGATGGGCTGCAGATCGAGGTCGGTGCGAAATATCTGGGCGAACAGATCGCCCTCGCCATCACACAACGCGCATCTGGCGAAGACCAGTCCCGCATCCGCGAGATGCTAACCCTCGCGTTATCGGTCCTCACCCGCGGGTGATGCGATCACGACGCGCCCGGAAATCGGACTGCCTCCGGCGTTGCCACTCGTGAATGCGGCAACACGAACGGCTGAGACTGGCGACCGCGCCCCAGAAAAGTTTTCCGAGGTTTGAGGGAGATCAAGTTGATTTTGACGCCATTCTATACCCTTTGGTCAGCCCCAAAGGAGACAGAAAAATGTATTCACGCATCCTAGTACCCGTTGACCTCGAAAACGCTGACAAGCTTACCAAAGCGCTCGATCTTGCGGGCCTAACTGCGCAGCAAAACGCAGCAGAAGTTGTATATGTAGACGTTGTCGATGCGGTTCCGACGATGTCTAAGCGCACCGAGGGAGAGCGCGTGGCAGATCAGCTCAAAGCCTTTGCATCGGAACAGGCGAAGAAACATAATGTCAAAACCATTGCCGAGATTGCCCTGCGCAGCGACCTTCGTTTGAACGTGGGGTCAGATATCGTCAAGACAGCCAATGAGAACGGTTGCGACCTGATCATAATGGCAAGTCACGTACCTGGTCTCAAAGACCATATTATTTCATCCAACGCAGGTTACGTTGCCTCGCATGCTGCGATGAGCGTGTACGTGGTGCGCTGATGCGCCCGCTTTTGCCTCGCGCTGTAGTGTTTGACTGAATAAGGGTCGCTCTGTCCGGCTGAGGGTAAATCCTGAGCACAGCTTTTGCACTTGGCGAAGCTCTGCACAGCGAACGCACAATGAGCTTTTCGATGCTGCGATTTGGCTAGTGACAGCTCTCCGACGGTGGTGTCGATGGAAACTTACGGACCTGTGCGGTCATTGCTGCGGGAAGCGACGACTGGCCGGTTCGAGCTCACTTTGACCGACGCCACATAGCGTCCGAACTTCTGCTGCCGTGAGAAAGGCGAAAACCTTCGACGAAGGCTCTGACTATAATAGAGTTTTAAGTGCTCTCAATCGTGTGCATGACTGCGTGTACCAAACACGAAGGTATCGGGAACACTTCTGACCGCCTGAGCTTATCTACCCCCCTTTTTCTCAGCAGGTTCCGAGAATTGTTGCTGGGCAGCTTGGGTTGCAGCAGCCGAAATGGCGGCAGTGTCTTCAGCCGTCAAGTCATGGACATTCTCCATTGAAGGCAGAGCCACGCGCACTTCGCGCCGGGCAAATTCGATGCCGTTCTCTTCAAAGGCGGCATTCACGCGGTTGAAGATCTCCTTGCGGATCAAGAACTGCTTGCCGGGTTTGGCCATGAACTTGCCCCGGATCACCATACCGACGTCGTCAATTTCCAACACACCTTGTGACTTGAAGGGTTGCAGGAAGTCATCGCTCAATTCGGGAACCTCCAGCATGTCCTGACCAATTTTCTTGAATATCTTGCGAATTTTCTCGGTGTCGCTGCCGAAAGGTACGGTAAAGCGCAACTTCATGATCACCCAGTCGCGCGAGAAATTGGTGACCTTTGGGATTTCGCCGTAGGGAATGGTGTGCACTGGCCCCTTGTGATGGCGCAGTTGCAAAGAGCGAATGGAGATTTTTTCGACCGTGCCCATTGTGCCTTCGACCTCGACATATTCCCCGGTGCGGAATGCATCATCGACCAGAAAGAAGGCTCCGGAGACGACATCGGTCACCAGCTTTTGCGCGCCAAAACCAATGGCCAGACCGACAATCGAGGCACCGGCAAGCAGGGGCGTGGTGTCCACTCCGATGTTGCTGAGGCCCAAGAGCAAAAACAGCACGACGATGAAGGAACGTGAAACCACCAGGATCAGTGGCAATACGGTGGAGAGGCGCGAGCCGCCCGCGCCGCCGCCATCGCCGCCGATTTCCTCTTCATCCGGGTTGTAGCCTGCGGCGGTTTGCTCGGCGGCCAGCTTGCGGTTGATGTAGAGCGATACAGCCTCGTACAGCAGATAGCCGATGGACATGATGATCAGGAATTCGATGATACTGGCCGCGAATTGCGCACCGACGCTTGCCGCCGCGATCGAGGTCGCGCTCATGCCCCAGAAATCGGCGATCGACAGAACAACGATGGCAAAAATCACAACGCGACCAATGCGGATAAAGGACCGTTTGGTCGCGTGGTAAGCGCGTTCGGCCACGGGCCCTTCGCCGGTCATGGCGGGCGTCAGATGACGCACCAGCCCGCGGACCAGCGTGTCCATCGCAGGCGCAAAGATCAACAGGATCATGGTTTTGTAGTGCGGCGCGCTGGCGAGCAGTTCCAGATTACCGTAGCTTATGATGATCCTGCTGATCCACCATAGGGCGACGAACCCCGCGATCATGGCATAGGGGTAAAGCCGCGATGCACGCTCCTCCATGGGTGTGACATCCGGGTCGGAGCCACGCATCATTGCTGTACCGCCTTCACGGTACCGCCAGAAAATTGCGATGAGGTAGATGAAGAGCACCAAGTTCAGCCAGAACCCAAGGCCGCTTTCTCCCATCTGCAATCCATTGTCGGCGTTGAACGCGATTATCGCACCGGAGAAACCGATCAAGAAGGAGATCCAGAATTGGTGAAAACAAAAGGCGCGCGCATGTTTGGTGTCGACGTTTAACAAGCGGTATTCGGGGTTCATCGGGGCAAACAGGAAGAACGCAATGGCCAGCATGAAGCGCGGAAAGCCGATGAGATAGAGGCCGACAAGTTGCACCGTCGGGACAAGTGCCTCGGGCAGGATCAGCATGCCTGTCGTGCGTGCTGCCAAGACAAAGATAATCACGGCAACAACTCGGGTGGTTAGACGCTGGGCCAGCAATTGCACCGTTTCGCGCAAGGTAATGTTTTCGGGATCAGCGGGCGGCAGAATGCGCCAGTCGCGCGTGAGGCGTCGAAAGATCAGTTCAGCACCAGCCGCGACGCCAAACACGACGGCCATGTAACCCAGCAGGCCCAGCAGCCCCGTGCGGCCCCCAATGCTGTCATAGAAGTTTGAGAAAGCACGGGCCTGGCTCTTGAACAATTCCGGCAGGCCCAGCACCGATGCCACGAGGGTTTGCCATGCGCCCGTGGTGGCGTGATAGAGGAATTCCGAAGGGCCATCTGTGTCCTGCGTCGTTGCCGCAGCCTGCGTTTTCAATTGATCCAAGAGCAAAGCGCGCACTTCGGAATCCGACAGCCGCGAGATCAGCGCATCTGCGGTCTCGGTCGTCAGCGGGTCAGGCAATGTCGGAGTTTCCTGAGCAGTTGTCGAACTGCCAAGGTTGAACTGGGCCTGCACAGGCAAGGCTGTGCAGATAAGGGCGAACACAACGGCACAGACTTTGGCCAGCCGGACGCGATACTCCATGAAACTCCCCAGATGTGCTCCCGCTTCCGGGAGACCTCTTAAGTCATGACCTTCAGCGCAGCTAGTCTCTGACGCCTCCAGTAGTTCTGTTATCGGTTACCTGATCAAGATCACTTTCCTTCTTGTCGTCAAGCCTAGCAGAAAAGTTAACGAAATCACCACTTGGCCCGCCATGCATGAATTCGCCCGCCAACTGTCGCTGAAGTTGCGGCAAGGGTCCGCGATGGCGAGCAGCACCGCAACATGCCAGCACCTGATCAAATGACCGCCATGGGCTGCTCGAGCAGAAACCGGGGAAAGCGCATTTTAGGCGCGTCGGGAAGCAGATTGGCCCCAGGTCAAATACCGTTACCGATGGCGTCAGCCCACGCATACCTGTGCCCACCTATCCATCCATGGCCGCTGCAGCTTCGGGAAGCCGGTCTTGCGACAGGGTCGGACCATTGTTCTGCCTGAGACCTGCGGCTGCCTGAAAGGAGGCATCAAGACCCAAGGCGACTGAATGATCCAAAAGGGTCTTAAGGCGGTTTTCAGCCATCGTTGCCATCGAAATCCTGAAATGCCAGATCAGTGCGAACGCGTCCCGGAAATCGCTTTGCGTGATTTCGCTGAGGGGCATGCGACCAGGTTCCGGCCGCACATGCTGCGCAAATGGGTTGTACCATCGCCCTGCAACCCTGTCCGCTTTCGAGATCGACTTTGCGACACGTGAGGGCACCCGACGCCAGGATTTATCAGGCGCAGCCAATCGCGCCCTCTAGCTCGCCCTGTGGCGCGGAATTGATGAAGAAGGCCGTTAGTTGGCAGTTTCCGTTGCGTCCCCTGGCGCCCCGGCAGTGGACAGAACGCGCGTCGGTCGCTAGGCGGGAGTCTCCTTCGCGTGAATGGCCCCCGCATGACCCTTGCCACCTATCCCAGCAGCAATGCCCGCCACCGTACGGCGGATCTGGCAGTCCATCTGGTCGGGCTCGCCCTCATCTTCGGGGCGGGCGGCATGCTGATCACGCGCGCGGCGGAGCGGCTCGATCTGCCGCTGGTGGTTGCGGTGGCGATCTACGTGCTGTGTGCGCTGGTCTCCAACCTCGCCTCCTGGGCCTATCATTTCGCGCCTGCACACGGGCGCCGCGTGCTCTTGCGCCGGATCGACCATGCCGCGATTTATCCAAGCATCACAGGTAGTTTCACGCCGTTCTTCGTGCTTGCGGCCACACCTTGGACGCTCACGCTGCTGGCGCTGTGCTGGGCGCTGACAGCGCTTGCGGTCTGGCACAAGATCAGGGCCGCGCAGGTGCAGTCGCGCTGGTCGACGGCCTCCTACCTCGGGCTTGGCGCGCTGGGGCTTCTGGCATTGCCGGAGTTGCGCGATGTGCCGATCGGCACCGTCTGGTGCATCCTGATCGGCAGCCTGTGCTATGTGATCGGCACGGTATTCTACACCCGCAGGTCAATGCCCTACCGCTATGCGATCTGGCACCTTTGGGTCAATTTCGGCGGCATCGCGATGTTCGTGGGCATCTGGCTCGCGCTGTTTCAGGCACCCTGACCCTGCGGTTCGCGCCTCCTAGCGGAACGCTCATCCTCAAAACGAAAAATGGCGCGCGTGCAGCCTGCACGCGCGCCATGTCGTCTTGCCAAAGTCCTCAGCGCAGGACGGAGCGGTGCAGATCGAAGCGGTCGAGTTCCATCACCTTGACCCAGGCATCCACGAACTGCTTGACGAAGAGCGTCTCGCCGTCATCCGCCGCATAGACCTCCGCCAGCGCGCGCAGCTGGCTGTTGGAGCCGAAGACCAGATCGACGCGGGTGCCCGTGCGCTTGACCTCGCCCGTCTTCGTGTCGCGCGCCTCAAAGACGTCTTCCGTCTCGGTCACCGATTTCCACGTCACGCCCATATCCATGAGTGCCCGGAAGAAATCATTGCTGAGCGTGCCGGGCTTGTCGGTCCAGACGCCATGCGTGGTACCCTCGTAATTGGCGCCGAGCACGCGCAGGCCACCGACCAGAACAGTCATCTCGGGGGCGGTCAGCGTCAGAAGCTGCGCGCGGTCCACCAGCAGCTCCTCGGCGGAGACTTTGAACTCCCGGCTCTGGTAGTTGCGGAAGCCGTCCACCTGCGGCTTGAGCACGTCAATGCTCTCCACATCGGTCTGCTCCTGCGTCGCGTCGCCCCGGCCCGGCGTGAAGGGCACGGCGATGTCATGACCACCGGCCTTTGCCGCCGCTTCCACCGCCGCGGTGCCCGCGAGCACGATCATATCGGCCATGGACACCGGCTTGCCAAAGTCGGCGCGGATGCTTTCGAGCTTGTCGAGAACTTTTGCGAGTTGCTGGGGCTGGTTGACCTCCCAATCCTTCATCGGCGCGAGGCGGATGCGCGCGCCATTGGCACCGCCGCGTTTGTCCGAGCCGCGGAAGGTGGAGGCGGAGGCCCAGGCGGTGCTGACGAGTTCGGATGTGCTGAGACCGGCGTTCAGGATCTTCTCCTTCAGCGCCGCGATATCATCATCGCCGATCAGCGCGTGATCAGGCGCCGGGATCGGGTCCTGCCAGATCAGCACCTCGGTCGGTGCCTCCTTGCCGAGGTAGCGAATGCTCGGCCCCATGTCGCGGTGGCAAAGCTTGAACCACGCGCGGGCAAAGGCATCGGCGAACTCATCGGGGTTGGCATGGAAGCGCTTGGAGATTTCCAGGTAGGCGGGATCGACCTTCATCGCCATATCGGCGGTGGTCATCATCGGCGGGTGCCTCGCGTCGCTGTGCGCGTCCGGCACCGCATCGGCCATGGCACCGTTCGCGGGCTTCCACTGGTGGGCACCGGCGGGGGATTTGGTCAGCTCCCACTCGTTGTCCAGAAGCGTGTCGAAGTAGGACATGTCCCATGTGGTCGGCGTCGGGGTCCAGGCGCCCTCGATGCCACTGGTGATGGCATGCACGCCCTTGCCGCTCTCATAGGTGGAGAGCCAGCCGAAGCCCTGTGCCTCGATGGGCGCCCCCTCCGGCTCCGCGCCGACATGGGCCGCGTCACCGGCGCCATGCGCCTTGCCGAAGGTGTGACCGCCCGCGACCAGCGCCACGGTCTCCTCGTCGTTCATCGCCATGCGCGCGAACGTCTCGCGGATGTCGTGGGCCGACGCCTGCGGATCGGGGTTGCCGTCCGGGCCTTCGGGGTTGACGTAGATAAGGCCCATCTGCACCGCCGCGAGCGGGTTCTCCAGATCGCGCTTGCCGGAGTAGCGGGATTTGGGGCCACCGGAATTCTCCAGCCAGGTCTCCTCGGATCCCCAGTAGATGTCCTCCTCGGGCTCCCAGATGTCCTCGCGCCCGCCGGCGAAACCGAATGTCTCGAACCCCATATCCTCCAGCGCGCAGTTGCCCGCGAGGATCATCAGATCGGCCCAGGAAATCTTGTTGCCGTATTTCTGCTTGATCGGCCACAACAGGCGGCGCGCCTTGTCGAGGTTGCCGTTGTCAGGCCATGAGTTCAGTGGCGCAAAGCGCTGGGTGCCGGATGTCGAGCCGCCGCGCCCGTCCGCGGTGCGGTAGGTGCCCGCCGAATGCCACGCCATGCGGATGAAGAACGGGCCGTAATGGCCATAATCCGCAGGCCACCAGTCCTGGCTGTCCTTCATCAGCGCGTAGATGTCGGATTTCACCGCATCCAGATCGAGCTGCTCGAACGCCTCTGCATATTTGAACGTGCCGCGCATCGGGTCGGAGGCGGGCTGGTTCTGGTGCAGCATCTTGAGGTTGAGCTGGTTGGGCCACCAGTCGCGGTTGCCGCGCGCCGAGTTGGTCGATTGCTTGGCTGCGCCAAACCCCATCGGGCATCCGCCTTGCGTGCCGTTGTCTGATCCGTCCATGGCTCTCTCCAATAACTGTGAAATGGGTCGGGGGATTCCCCCCTCTGGAATCGTTCTAACAAACCTGCGCAATATGTTTAAGTTGTATTTTCTGATTATTGCGATAGCTTTCGCCTATGATAAACTTCACCCTGAAACAGCTGAGATACTTCGAGGCGGTCGCGCGTCTGGGCCATTTCGGCCGTGCGGCGGGCCTCTGTGCGATCTCGCAGCCTGCCCTCTCCGCGCAGATCGCGGCACTGGAGAGCGCGCTGGGCCAGCAGCTCTTCGAGCGCGGCGCGCGGCAGGTGCGGCTCACCCCCTTCGGCGAGCAATTCGCCCCCCGCGCCCGCGAGGTGCTGCGCGAGGCGGAGGCGTTGGGCGATCTTGCGCGCGGGGCGGGTGGCGGCGCGCTGACGCGGCTGCGGCTCGGGGTGATCCCCACCATCGCGCCCTACCTGCTGCCCTCGGTGATCGGCCATATCACTGCCGCCCATCCCGAAATCGACCTCATGGTGCGCGAGACGATGACGGCCACGCTGATCGAGGAGTTGGGCGCGGGCAAGCTCGATTGCGCCATCGTGGCCCTGCCCGTGTCCGAGCCCGCCTTTGCGGAGACCCCACTCTTTGACGAGGCGATGGTGCTGGTGCGCCCGGAGCATGATGCACAAAAGCCGGTGCCGGACATGGATGCACTGGCGCAGATGAAGCTCTTGCTGCTCGAGGAAGGCCATTGCTTTCGCGATCAGGCACTGTCGTTTTGTGCCACCCGCAATACGCTGCCGCGCGAGGGACTGGACGGCTCGTCGCTCTCCACGCTGGTCCAGATGGTGGGCGCGGGGATCGGCGTCACGCTCATCCCCGAGATGGCGATCCCGGTCGAGACCCGCTCCGCCCGCGTCAGCATCGCGCGCATGGGCGCGCCCTATCCGCGCCGCACGGTCGGTATGATCTGGCGCAAGAGCTCCGCGCTGACCGAGCAGCTCGACGGGATTGCGGAACTGGTCCGCGCGGCGGCGCGGGTGCCTGAGATGACGGAGGGGACGCAGCCGCTCGGGCAGTGAGTTGCGCCTTTGCGAAGTGCGGCGGCTATTGCCCCAGCGCCTGACCAAGATCTTCGATCAGATCGCCCGCATCCTCAATGCCCACGGAGAGGCGCAGGAGCCCCTCGGGGATGCCTGTGTGCGGCTCGATGGTGTGGCGGTGCTCGACGAGGCTCTCGACACCCCCGAGCGATGTCGCGCGGTGAAAGAGCTTGAGGCGTGCGACCGCCCCCAGCGCTGCAGGTGCGCCGCCGCGCAGCACGAACGACAACAGCGGGCCGAAGCCGCCGCGCATCTGCTCCTGCGCGAGGGCGTGGCCCGGATGCGACGGCAGACCGGGGTAGAGCACCCTCTCCACCGACGGATGATCCGACAGGTATTCCGCGAGAGTCTGCGCATTGGCCGACATCCGCTCCACCCGCAGGGGCAGCGTGCGCATCCCGCGCAGCAGCAGCCAGGCCTCGAACGGGCCGAGCACGGCGCCCGCCATATCGCGGTCCGCGCGGATCGCCTGCCAGATCGCGCTCTGCGCATCCTTCACGCTGAGCGCACCGGCCAGCACATCGGAATGGCCGTTGAGCCCCTTGGTCGCGGAATGCATCACCAGATCAGCGCCGAAATCCAGCGCGCGGGTGAGCACCGGCGTGGCCGTCGTCATATCCGCGACCAGCAGCCCGCCGACGGCGTCGAACTGCAGCCGCGCAGGCGCGGATGTCCACGATGCGCAGCCATGGGTTCGACGGCGTCTCGACCCAGGCGAGCGCAGGCTTATGGGCGGCGCAGGCCTGCGCGAAGGCGTCGGGATCGGCGGCCTCCACCTCCACCAGCGTGATCGCGCGGCGGGCGCAGAAGTCGCGGATCCACGCAGTCGTGCCCCAGTAGATCTGGCTCTGGACCAGCACGCAGGCCCCCGCGGGCAGGGTTCGGAACACCGCCGCGACCGCCGCCATGCCCGAGGGGAACACCAGCGCCTCGTCCGCCGCATCGAGCCGTGCGAGCACCTGTTCGACCATGCGCGCGTTGGGCGCGTGCGAACGGGCATAGACGTTGCCTTCCACCATGGGGCGGTACTCCGCATCGCGCACGAAGGTCGTGGCCGGGTGAATGGGCGGCACCACGCCGCCGGTGGCGTCATCAAGCAGGCCCGCGGCCTGTGCTGCGATGGTGGCCGGGCGCAGCCGGTTGTCGGGGGTCTGGGACATGAGGCGGCTCCGGTCGATGGCTTGGAATTGCGGTGCGCCCTGTCTAGGCCGCGCCCGCGCGCTGTGCAAACACTCCGTCACGCCCGCGTGAGCGCTGTGACAGCCCCTTGCACCGCCGCCCCCCTTGCCCCACCTTGCAGGTCAGCCAAGGAGCCTGCCATGCCCCCCGAACAGCCATGCCAGTAAAAAAGATCT
Source organism: uncultured Alphaproteobacteria bacterium (assembly GCA_963703195.1). Lineage (GTDB taxonomy): Bacteria > Pseudomonadota > Alphaproteobacteria > Rhodobacterales > Rhodobacteraceae > Sulfitobacter. Next base: position 1,298,266 of record OY969797.1, read on the forward strand.
CCTTTCCGGGCCATGATGGCGCAATGCTCTCGGCGCGGCTCGATATGCCTGCGGGACCGCATCTCGCGACGGCGCTCTTTGCGCATTGCTTCACCTGCGGCAAGGACATCCCCGCCGCACGGCGCATCGCGGCAAGGCTCGCGGCGATGGGGATCGCCGTGCTGCGGTTCGATTTCACCGGTCTGGGCCATTCGGAGGGGGAGTTCGCGAACACGTCCTTCAGCAGCAATGTCGATGATCTGGTCGCCGCCGCGGCGTGGCTGGGCCGTGAGGGCATGCCGCCGAGCCTGCTCATCGGGCATTCGCTGGGTGGCGCGGCGGTGATCAAGGCGGCAGCGATGCTGGAGGGGATCAGGGCCATCGCCACCATCGGCGCGCCCTTCGATCCGGCCCATGTGCAGAATCACTTCGCCGAAGCCCTGCCCCAGATCGCGCAGGAGGGGCGTTCGGAGGTCAATCTCGGTGGGCGCCCCTTCACCATCGGCAAATCCTTCATCGAGGATACCGGCAACGGCGCTCTGGGCGATGTGCTGGGCGGGTTGCGCGCGGCGTTGCTGGTGATGCACGCGCCGCGCGACGCCATCGTGAGCGTGGACAGCGCCGCGCAGATCTTCATCGCCGCCAAGCACCCCAAGAGCTTCGTCTCGCTCGATGATGCGGACCATCTGATCTCCAACGCTCGGGACGCTGAATATGTGGCGGAGGTGATCTCGACCTGGGTCGCGCGCTACCTCGAGCGTCCCCTGCCCGCCCCGCCTGTCGGCACCCCAGAAGGCGTGGTGCGGGTGTCGGAGGCAGACCCGGACGGCTTCCTGCAGGACATCACATCGGGCGGCAACGTGCGGCTGCTGGCGGATGAGCCGCTGGCCTACGGCGGCACCAATCTGGGCATGTCGCCCTACGGCTTTCTCTCCGCGAGCCTGGGCGCCTGCACCTCCATGACGATCCGCATGTACGCGCGGCGCAAGGGTATCGCGCTGGAGCATGTGCGGGTGGATGTGAGCCACGACAAGGTGCACGCGCAGGACGCAGCACTCGGCACGGAGGAGAAGATCGACACATTCACCCGCGCCATCACGCTCACCGGCCCGGACCTCAGCGAGCCCGAACGCGCGCGCCTGCTGGAGATTGCCGACCGCTGCCCCGTGCACCGCACGCTCGAGCGGACGTCGCGCGTGGTCACGACGCTGGCGGATCAGCCCCGTTAGGTGGCAGACGTGATGTCGCCCCCCTCCCAGATGCCCCGCATCTGATCGCCGCGCTGCTCCCTGTCATGGCAGGCCCATCTGTTCTCTAGTCGTCAGTGGGCGCGGTGGAAATCGACGCCCCGGTTAGAGCGTCCCATGCCCACTCCATGGATTGCACTGCCACCACAGCCCAAGGCGGCGCTGCGAAGGCTGGCGCTCGCGTCTTGTTTCCGCGCGAAGCACAGTCTATTGCGCCCCTGTCTGACAAACAGACGTGCCCGCGCAATCTCACGAAAAGGTGTGCCGATGATCCCCCGCTATTCCCGCCCCGAGATGGTCGACATCTGGTCGCCCGCCACCAAGTTCCGCATCTGGTACGAGATCGAGGCGCATGCCTGCGACGCGATGGCCGATATCGGTGTGATCCCGCGCGAGAATGCCGAGGCCGTCTGGAAGGCGAAGGATGTGGAGTTCGACGTGGCCCGCATCGACGAGATCGAGGCGGTGACCAAGCATGACGTGATCGCTTTTCTCACCCATCTGGCGGAGCATGTCGGCGCGGAGGAGGCGCGCTTTGTGCATCAGGGCATGACGTCCTCGGACGTGCTCGACACCGCGTTCAACGTGCAGCTGACCCGCGCCGCCGACATCCTGATCGCCGACATGGAGGCGCTGCTGGCAGCCCTCAAGCGCCGCGCGATGGAGCATAAGGACACCCTGCGCGTCGGCCGCAGCCACGGCATCCATGCCGAACCCACGACGATGGGTCTCACCTTCGCGCGGTTCTACGCGGAGATGGACCGCAACCTCGCACGCCTGCATCTCGCGCGTGCGGAAATCGCGACGGGCGCCATCTCCGGCGCCGTGGGCACCTTTGCCAACATCGACCCGCGGATCGAGGAGCACGTCTGCGCCAAGCTCGGCCTGACGCCGGAGCCGATCAGCACGCAGGTCATTCCGCGCGACCGGCACGCGGCATTCTTTGCCACGCTCGGCGTGATCGCGAGCAGCATCGAAAACGTCGCCACCGAAGTGCGCCACATGCAGCGCACCGAAGTGCTGGAAGGGGCGGAGTTCTTCTCGGCCGGGCAGAAAGGCTCCTCCGCGATGCCGCACAAGAAAAATCCGGTGCTGACAGAGAACCTTACCGGGCTTGCGCGCATCATCCGCATGGCGGTGATCCCGGCGATGGAGAACGTCACGCTCTGGCACGAGCGCGACATCTCGCACTCCAGCGTGGAGCGCGCGATCGGCCCCGACACCACAATCACGCTCGATTTCGCGCTTCATCGCCTGACCGGCGTGATCGACAAGATGCTGATCTACCCCGATAACATGCTGGCCAATATGAATAAGTTCAGCGGCCTTGTGATGTCCCAGCGGGTGCTCCTGGCGCTCACCCAGGCGGGGGTGAGCCGTGAGGACAGCTACAGGCTTGTGCAGCGCAACGCGATGAAGGTTTGGGAAGAAGGTGCCGACTTCAAGACCGAGCTGCTGGCCGATGCGGAGGTCATGGCCGCCCTAGGCGCGAAAGAGATCGAGGAGAAGTTCGACCTTGGCTACCACACCAAGCATGTCGATACGATCTTTGCCCGCGTCTTTGGCGACTGAAAATTGCGCAGATCGGCGTATCTTGCGCAATATTGCATGCGGCAGACTGACGCGCGGGATGATTTGATTTGAATTTGCGCGGATGCAGGTTACCCTTACGTCATGTCAACAGAGGTGTAATGGCCATGAAAATGAAGATTGCACTTGCGACCGCCACCCTCATGCTGCTGCCTTCGCTGGGCATGGCGAGGGTCTGCAACTACGACAAACAGGCGATGTCCTGCGCCACCGGCACCGTCTATGACGCTGAGAGCAACAGCTGCGTGGCCACCACCACCTGAGCGCACTCGGCCTGACTACACTGTTACCGCGCGCAGCCCGGACCTGATCCTGCTGTGCGCGATTTGCATTGGGCCACTGGACAGGGTGGGACGTATCGCAATTTGATTGCGGGACGTCTCTGCGATTTGTCCATTGCTTCTCATGCTCTAAGGCTACTTTTGCCAAACTACGCCTCGCCAGTTCACATGAAGTTCTCCCAATAAATCCCCGAAATATATTAACTTATCGTTTAGCTGGCGCACCGCAATTGTCACGGGCCAAGCGCCCGACCAACACTCAAGCATCTGTAGTTTCTCCTAGGAAACGCATCTGCGTTTCAGGGCATATTTACCTTTGGCGCGCATAAGGGCGGCACCCTCTCACAAATGACCGGTGACCATGGATCAGCTGACTGCCCTCCCCGCTCCTGCCTCACACACCAGCATCGACAGTTTCTCCTCCGCCCCGGTGCCGGTCCGACGCATGGAACCGGCAGCAGCGCCGCAAATGCTGAGCAAGCGGGCAAAGGCGGCCATCGTGGTACGCCTGCTGATCAACCAGGGCGCCGACATCCCGCTGGAGGACCTGCCGCCCGAATTGCAGGCCCAGCTGACCCAGCAGATGGGCGCCATGCGGGTGGTGGACCGGGTCACGCTGGCCGCCGTGGTGGAGGAGTTTACCGAAGCGCTCGATTCGGTCGGGCTGTCCTTTCCGGGCGGCATGGCTGGCGCGCTCGAAGCGCTCGATGGGCGGATCAGCCGCGAGACGGCCAAACGTCTGCGCAAGGAGGCGGGTGTGCGCGCTGCGGGCGACCCTTGGAAGCGTCTGCGCGCGTTGCCCGCACCGGAGCTGCAGCAGATCATCCAGAGCGAATGCACCGAGGTGGCCGCCGTGCTGCTCTCCAAGCTCGACGTACCGCTCGCGGCGAGCTTGCTCGGCCGGTTGTCGGGCCCGGAGGCGCGGCGGATCACCTATGCCGTCTCGCTCACCAGTGACATTTCGCCGGAGGCGGTGGACCGGATTGGCCTGTCGCTCGCAGCACAGCTCGATGAGCGCAAGATGCCGGCCTTCGATACCGGCGTGGCCGAACGTCTGGGCGCGATCCTCAACTCCTCCACCACGCCAATCCGCGACGACGTGCTGAGCGGGCTGGAGGAAAGCGACGAGACGCTGGCCAGCGAGGTGCGCAAGGCGATCTTCACATTCGGCAACATCCCCGCCCGCATCCTGCCACGCGACATGCCGCGCATCCTGCGCGAGGTCGATCAAGCGCTGCTGGTCACCGCGATGGCCGGGGCGGAGGCGGCGGGCTTTGCGGCATCGCGCGATTTCATCCTCGAAAACATGTCGGGACGGATGGCTGATGCGCTGCGCGAGGATATCGCGGCTGCGGGAAAGGTCAAACCGGCACAGACCGAGGAGGGCATGTCCGCCGTGATCGCCGCCATCCGCATGATGGAGGAACGCGGCGACCTGACGTTCGCGGAGCCGGAAGAGGAGGACGAAGACGCGGCGTGACGCCAGCCCCGGCAGCGATGCCACCCCTTGCTGGCCGGGTGGACAGCAGCTATCTCTGGGGGCCATGCCAGACGGATCAGGATTTTATGACCGCCCCCTCCCCCGACACTCCGAGGCAACGCTTGCGACAGGTCGGGCATTACCTGAGCAATCTGGTGATCGTCGGTCTGATCCGCGCCGCGCTGTTGCTGCCTTACGCGCTGCGGGTGCGGATGATGGGCGCGCTGGTGCAGCATGTGATCGGGCCGCTCGCGGGCTACAGGCGCCGGGCGCGCGCCAATCTGGCGCTGATCTGGCCGGATATGCCCGCGGCGCAGCGGGCGCGGATCGCCGACAAATGCCTCAATAACGTCGGCCGGACCTTCATCGAGAATTATTCGCCCGATGAGTTCCCGCGCCGAATGGCAGGCAACCCGCTCACCGGTGCGGGCCTCGCTCCGCTGGAGGAGGCGGTGGCGGCGGGCAGGCCCGTGATCCTCGTGACCGGGCATTTCGGCAATTACGAGGCGACCCGCGCCGCGCTTGTGGCGCGCGGGCTCAACATCGGCGGGCTCTACCGCGACATGAAGAACCCCTATTTCAATGCCCATTACGTGAAAACCATGGAAGCGTTCGGCGGCCCGGTCTTTGCGCAGGGGCGGCGCGGCACGGCGGGCTTCGTGCGCCACCTCAAGGAGGGGGGGCAGTTGGTCTTGCTGTTCGACCAGCATGTGTTCGAGGCGCCGCTCTTCAATTTCCTGGGCCAGCCCGCGCAGACCGCCACCTCCGCCGCGGAACTGGCACTGCGGTACGACGCGCTGCTGATCCCCTTCTACGGGATCCGGCAGGCGGATGGGCTCAGCTTCGAGACGGTGCTGGAAGCGCCGGTGCCGCCGAGCGATGCGGCGACCATGACGCAGGCCATCAGCGACAGCCTTGCCGCGCGTGTAGAGGCAGATCCGGCACAGTGGTTCTGGGTGCATCGCCGCTGGCGGCCGCAGGTCGCAGAGAGTGGCGGGGAGGCCTGAGATAATGGCTCAGCGACAGGCGCGGGCCCCATCGAGCCACAAGACATCGCAGATCAATCGACCCGCGCAGCCCCCACGATGGCCCCTGCCCCCGCTTCCTGAATGAGCACGACCACCGGATCATCGCCCGCGACCTGCACTGTCATGTCGAGCGGGCTTGCGCCGTCCCATGTTCCGGCAACCCGCCAGTCATGGGCGATATTGGTATATTCGTAGGTCTTGCCGCGGTTCTCGCCGCGGGTGATCTTGCTGGTGTGGGAAGGGTGCAGGTGCAGCACGTGGACCTCCATCGGCGCTACGGCCCCGCTCGGCACCGTGCTGCGCAGTGCGATGGTCCTGCCGTCGCGTTCCGCGTCGAGCGTGATGCGCGGGGCCTTCTTCATATGATCCGCAATCGCCTTCGAGAGCTTCATAGGCTTGGCACCGACGATGTCTGTCTGCCCGTTCACGATCATTTCCGGCGTGAACACCGAGCGGCGCCCGGCTTTGGCGGCGTAGGCGCGCTGACGCTCCGCATGGGCGGGGTGGCCGAATTCGTCCTGCCAGCCGATATAGTCCCAGTAATCCACATGCAGCGCGATGGCGATTACGTCGCTGCGTTCGCGCAGTTCGGCCAGCATCGCATCCGCGGGCGGACAGCTCGAGCAGCCCTGCGAGGTATAGAGCTCGACCACCACGGGACGTTGCTCTGCCGCCAGCGGCAGGGCGGCGCCAAATGTCAGTGCTGCGGCAGCGGCCACGAGGGTGCGGGAAAATCGGCGCATGTGATTCCAATCGGTCAACTCAGCCCGCCCGTTCTAGACGGCGGAACCTGAAATAACCAATCAACGTTTCGAGAGAAACGCGTGTCTGTCGGCAACGGGCCAAATTGAGCGAAATTTGGTGTACAGTGGTATACAATTGCACGCTTTGCAGTTGAAAACCGCCCCGGAATAGGCCATTGAGACGGTAACCCCATAGTGTAGCCAACCCCCCATTTCCGGAGCCAGATATGACAATCATCGTAGGGCAAGATACGGCCAAGACCCGCAAGACCCTGACCGCGGGCGCGCAATCCATCGCCTATTACTCCATTCCCGCAGCCGAAGCAGCGGGCTTGGGTGATTTCTCGCGCCTGCCTGCCGCACTCAAGGTCGTGCTGGAGAACATGCTGCGCTTCGAGGATGGCAAGACCGTCACCGTGGACGACATCAAGGCCTTCGCCGAATGGGGCGCCAAGGGCGGGAAGAACCCGCGCGAGATCGCTTACCGCCCTGCCCGCGTGCTGATGCAGGATTTCACCGGCGTGCCCGCGGTGGTGGATCTGGCGGCGATGCGGGACGGCATCGTGGCGCTCGGCGGCGAGGCGGAGCAGATCAACCCGCTCAACCCCGTCGACCTGGTGATCGACCATTCCGTGATGATCGACGAGTTCGGCAATCCCCGCGCCTTCCAGATGAACGTCGACCGCGAATACGAGCGCAACATGGAGCGGTATACGTTCCTGAAATGGGGCCAGAAGGCGTTCAACAATTTCCGCGTGGTACCGCCCGGCACTGGCATCTGCCACCAGGTCAACCTCGAATATCTGGCCCAGACGGTCTGGACCGACCGCGACCAGAACGGCGAGGAAGTAGCCTACCCCGACACGCTGGTGGGCACCGACAGCCACACCACGATGGTCAACGGCATGGCCGTGCTCGGCTGGGGCGTCGGCGGGATCGAGGCGGAGGCCGCCATGCTGGGCCAGCCGATCTCGATGCTGATCCCCGAAGTCGTAGGCTTCGAGCTGACGGGCCGCATGATGGAAGGCACGACAGGCACCGATCTGGTGCTCAAGGTCGTGGAGATGCTGCGCGAGAAGGGCGTGGTGAGCAAATTCGTGGAATTCTACGGTGAAGGGCTCGACCATCTGCCGCTGGCCGACCGCGCGACCATCGCCAATATGGCGCCGGAGTACGGTGCCACCTGCGGCTTCTTCCCCATCGACGGCGAGACGTTGCGCTATTTGCGCACAACCGGGCGCGACGAGGACCGCATCGCGCTGGTCGAAGCCTATGCACGCGAGAACGGGATGTGGCGCGGCGACGACTATGCGCCGATCTACACCGATACGCTGAGCCTCGATATGGGGACCATCGTGCCCGCGATCTCCGGCCCCAAGCGGCCGCAGGACTACATCGCACTGACCGAGGCGCACACCGCCTTCGGTGAATATGTGAAGGGAGTTCGGTCCGGCAAGGACGTGAGTCAGTCCGCGGAGGTCCGCTGGGAAGGCGAAGGCGGGCAGCCCGAGCCGCAAGATATCCCCGGCGACGAGGGCAACCATAAGCGCGGCTATGTCCAGACCTCCGATGGCCATTACCAGCTGCACGACGGCTCCATCGTGATCGCTTCGATCACGTCTTGCACCAACACCTCCAACCCATACGTGATGATCGGTGCGGGCCTTGTGGCGCGCAAGGCCCGCGCGCTGGGGCTGACCCGCAAACCCTGGGTCAAGACATCGCTCGCGCCCGGCAGCCAGGTCGTCTCTGCCTATCTCGAGGCCGCCGACCTGCAGGAGGATCTGGACGCCATCGGTTTCAACCTCGTGGGCTATGGCTGCACGACCTGCATCGGCAACTCCGGCCCGCTGGACCCCGAGATCAGCAAGGCGATCAACGATTACGACCTCATCGGCACGTCGGTCCTGTCGGGCAACCGCAACTTCGAAGGGCGCATCTCGCCCGACGTGCGCGCCAACTACCTCGCCTCGCCGCCGCTCGTGGTGGCCTATGCGCTGGTGGGCGACATGAACCACGACCTTGCGGGCAGCCCGTTGGGTCAGGACCAGGACGGCAATGACGTCTACCTCAAGGACATCTGGCCCACGACGCAGGAAATCGCGGAGCTGGTCGAAAAGACCGTGACGCGCGAGGCGTTCCAGTCGAAATACGCGGATGTGTTCAAGGGCGACGAGAAATGGCAGGACGTGGAGACCACGGATGCCAAGACCTATGACTGGCCGCCCACCTCGACCTATGTGCAGAACCCGCCCTACTTCCAGGGGATGAGCAAGGAGCCAGGCGTCATCACCAACATCGACGGTGCACGCGTGCTCGCGGTGCTCGGCGACATGATCACCACCGACCACATTTCGCCTGCAGGTTCGTTCAAGGAGACGACCCCCGCCGGCCAGTATCTGGTGGAGCGGCAGGTGCCCGTGCGCGAGTTCAACTCTTACGGCTCGCGGCGCGGCAACCATGAGGTCATGATGCGCGGCACCTTCGCCAACATCCGCATCAAGAACGAGATGCTGGACGGCGTCGAGGGCGGCTACACCAAGGGCCCGGATGGCGAGCAGACCTCGATCTTCGACGCGGCCATGGCGCATCAGGAAGCGGGCACGCCGCTTGTGATTTTCGGTGGCGAGCAGTATGGCGCGGGGTCCTCGCGCGATTGGGCCGCCAAGGGCACGGCACTGCTGGGCGTGAAGGCCGTGATCGCGGAGAGCTTCGAGCGCATCCACCGCTCCAACCTCGTTGGTATGGGCGTGATCCCCTTCGAATTCACCGGCGGCGACACGCGCAAAACGCTCGGTCTCACGGGTGAGGAGACGGTCAGCATCTCCGGTCTGGACACGATCAAACCGCTGCAGGAGGTGCCCTGTACGATCACGATGGCGGACGGCAGCGAGAAGAAGATCACGCTGAAATGCCGGATCGATACCGCCATCGAGATCGAATACATTGAGCACGGCGGCGTGCTACACTACGTGCTGCGCGATCTGGCGAGCAAGAGCATCGCGGCGGAGTAACCTGACTACACTCCAAACAAGAAGCCCCCGCTGCACAACCGCAGCGGGGGCTTTTCGTTTGGCTCAGTGGGCTGATGTGTGCGCAGCGGGGTTCACAGAACACTAGATCTGCGGCGGCCTCGCCCGCCATGCTGTTCGTTTTTCTGTAGGGATGGCCTGTCCCTTTCCCCGCCGCACTCAGGCCACCCTTCTTGCAAGACAAATTTGACTCGACGCGCGCCGCGATCACGCTCTAGGCTTCATGCATTGCACAAATTCAGATTGATCACAGGGAAAAAAGAATGAGCTTATCATTGCAGGTCCTCTATCCGACGGACAACGGCACGACGTTCGATCACGCCTATTACACCAATGAGCATATGGGAATCGTAGGCGAAAATATCGGCGCGCATATCGAGAATGTCATCGCGACCAAGGGCTTGGCGGGCGGACCCGATACGCCTGCGGGCTATCATGCCATCGCCACGATCATCTTCAAGGATCAGGCCGCGATGGATGCGGCGATGTCGGCGATCGGACCCGCGGTCGACGATATTCCCAATTTCTACAGCGGACGGCCACAGATGCTGATCGGTGAAGTGCAAGGCTAGCGGATCGGACCCACGCAATGAGGGGGGGGGTGGCAGGCTGTCGCTGCGGCGCTAGGTCAGTTGGCAACAGACCGAAAAGGAATCTCGCCACATGCCACAGACAGCACAACGCCCCGGCAACCGCCTCATGGACCGTCCCGAATACAAATCCAAGCAAAAGCCGCTGACGCGCCCCCCCGAGACGACCGTCTTCGACGCCGTCTCCGCCATGTCGGACAAGAACTACGGCTCCGTCATCGTGGTTGATGCGCAGGATAAGGTGATCGGCGTCGTCACCGAGCGCGACGTGATGAACAAGCTCGTCGGCAAGGGCTTGGACGCGAAAAAGACCAAGCTGTCGGACATCATGACGGAAAACCCCCGCCTTGCGCAGGAAACCGACGATCTGGTGGACTGGCTGCGCATCATGTCGAACGAACGGTTTCGCCGCCTGCCGGTGGTGGACGCGGAGGGACGGATCAAGGCGGTGTTCACCCAAGGTGACTTCGTCTCCTACACCTGGCCCGACCTGCTCTACCAGCTGAAGTCGATCACGACTGCCACCATCAGCAAGAACTGGGCGCCCTTCCTGATCGGCGGCGGCGTCGCGCTCTATTCGCTGATCATGATTGTGGTCATCCGCTCCGTCTGACGCGGTCTGGGCAAGCTCTAGCCGCCTTCGCGCGCAGCGCGCAGGGCGGGGAGGAAACGCTGCTCAAAATCGCTGCCGACCAGGGGTCCGGCGAAACGGAAGAGCACTGTGCCGTCACCGTCCAGAATAAAGGTCTCGGGTGGGGCGGTCACGCCCCACTCGATCGCCGTGCGCCCCTGCGGGTCGAAGGCGATGCCCGCAAAGGGGTTGTCATCGTCGATGAGATATTTCGTCGCCGCGCGCTCTGTGTCCTTGAAATTGATGCCGATTATATTCGTGCCATCGGCCTCCATCTCCAGAAGCTTCGGGTGCTCCGCGCGACACGGCGGGCACCAGCTCGCCCAGAAATTCACCAGCGTCACATCGCCCGTAGCCAGCATCGCGTCGGTTGCCTGCGGGAAATCGGCGAGTGCACGTTCCGGCACCGCAGGCGCCTTTTGCCCGATCAGCGTCGAGGGCAGGCCGTTGGGATCCTCGCGGTACATGCCCACGAAGGCCAGTGCCACAAACGCCGCGAACACCAGCGGCGGGGCGATCATCAGCGGACTAATCCTTGCCATGACGCGCGGTCTCCTTCTCGATCCGGCGCAGGTCGGCACGCGCGCGCGCACCGCGCCGCAATGTCAGCACCAACAGCCCGGCCATGAGCGCGAGCGAAACGCCGTAGGCGCTCAGCACCTCGATCGCATATTTTCCCAGATCCGGCATCATGCGCTCCTGTCCAGCCGCACGCTCAGCGCGCGCGCGCGCCGCAGCGCGATTTCAGTGCCCGTGCGGTAGAGCACCAGCGCTATGAACAACAGCGAGAAGCCCGCGATGGACACCACCAGCGGCAGCCAGAACACATCCGAGATGTTCTCCTCCTTGTCGAGGCTGAGTGATGCGCCCTGATGCAGGCCCTGGCTCCAGAACAGCACCGCGTAGCGCGACAGCAGCGCAAAGACAGAGCCCACGAGGCAGAGCACGGAGGTGAGATCCGCGGCGGTGTCGGGATCTTCGACCGCTTCCCACAAGCGCGATGTAGCCGAGATAGAAGAGAAACAGGATCAGGAAGGAGGTCAGCCGCGGATCCCAGGCCCACCACGTCCCCCACATCGGCTGGCCCCAGATCGCGCCCGTGAACAGGCCGATCACCGTCATAACGAGGCCCACGGGTGCCGCCGCGCGCGCGGCGAGCGCGCTCACGTGGTGGCGCCGGATCAGCCAGATGAGCGAGGCCACCAGCATCATGATCCATGCGTTGATCGCGATCCATGCGGCGGGCACGTGCAGGTAGATGATCTTGACCGTCGATCCCTGCCGGAAGTCATCGGGCGTGAAGAAGAAACCCCAGATGAGGCCCACGGCGATGCCGAGCGCCGCAGCCGCCCAGGCAAAGGGCTGGACCCGCGCGCTCAGGGCCAGGAACCTGACCGGATTTGCATATTCCCACAGTGACATAAGGGCTATCTAATACTCCGTGTGTGAAGGCTCAAGGGCCGCCTGCGCGCTCACCTGATTGTCATCCGCAGGGCGGCGGCAGCGGCGAAGGGCAACAGCGCGATGGAGCCGAGGCTGATGCCTGCGAGCAGCAGCAAGCGGTGTCTGCGTTTCCATGCCGATGGCGCCCCTGCGCGCGGCTTCCGCACCGAAGATCAGCGTCGGCACATAGAGCGGCAGCACCAGCAGCGACATCAGCAGCCCGCCGCGCTTGATCCCCACGGTGAGGGCCGCGCCGAAGGTGCCGATCATCGACAGCGCGGGTGTGCCGAGGCAGCAGCGACAGCACCAGCCAGCCATAGCCCTGCGTCGGCAGGTTCAGCAACACGCCCAGCAGGGGCGCCGCCAGCACCAGCGGCAGGCCCGTGGTCAGCCAATGCGCCAGCGCCTTGACCGCCAGCGCCGCTTCGAGCGGCAGCGGCGCCGTGGCGAGCACGTCGAGCGTGCCGTCCTCGAAATCGAGCGCCAGCAGGCGGTCGAGCGACAGCAGGCAGGCCAGCAGCGCGCCGAGCCAGAGGATCCCCGGCGCGATGGAGGACAAAAGCGCGCTCTGCGGCCCGACGCTGAAGGGCACCAGCACCACGAGGATCAGGAAGAACGCCAGCCCAAGGCCGAAGCCGCCGCCGGCGCGGAAGGCCAGCCGCAGATCGCGCAGCAGCAGCGCGATCACAGGAAGGCCTCGTCGCTGGCGCCATGCAGCGCCATCGGGGCGGCGCGCAGGTCGGTCACGTCCAGCACCTGCGCCTCCGCCAGCCCCAGATCGATATGCGTGGCCATCAGCGCCATGCCGCCCGCGGCCAGATGCCCGCGCACCGCTTGCGCAAAAAGCGCGACCGCCGTCCGCATCCAGCGAGACGGTCGGCTCGTCCAGCACCCAGATGGGCCGCCCCGTGACCATGCAGCCGCGCCAGGCCCGCGCGGCGCTTTTGCCCCGCCGACAGCGTGCCCGCCAGCCGGTCCGCCAGTGGCGCCAGGCCGTAGGCGGCAAGGGCCGGGGCAATCTCGCGCTGACCATAGATCGCGGCCCAGAACCGCAGGTTTTCGGCAACGCTCAGCATCGCCTTGAGCCCGTCGGCGTGGCCGGCATAGGCCACGGTCTCCGAGGCCCCGTCGATCTTGCCCGACAGCGGCGGCTGCAGCCCCGCGATCGTGCGCAGCAGCGTCGTTTTGCCCGAGCCGTTCGGGCCGCGCAGGATCAGCGCCGCACCGGGCGCTAGCGCAAAGGACACGCCGCCCAGCACCGGCACGCCGCCGCGCGCTACGGCCAGATCAGTCACCCGCAGGCTCACCTCCGGCGTCAGACCGGCAGCATGGCAAGGGCGACGCGGCGCCCCTCGCTCAGCAGCACGTTGTAGGTGCGCGCGGCGGCGGGAGAGGACATCGCCTCCACGCCCACGCCCGCCTCTTCCAGCCGGGCACGCAGACCGGCGGGCAGATGGGCGATCTCGGCCCCTGTGCCGATAAAGATCACGTCGCTCTCGCGCCGACCAGCGCCTCGAGCGCGCCGATGTCCTCCAGCCCGGCCCATGTGCCGCGTGCCCGAGGGCGCCGCGATCACTGCGCCCTCGATCACCTGTCCGCCGATGCGGAAGAATCCGGGGCCGTAGCCCTCGACCGGCTTGGCATCGTTAAAGACGATCTCGTTCAGGCGCATGGCTCTATCCTTTCCACAGCGGCAGGCCGATGATAGCCGATGCCGCGATCACGATATAGGCCACGGTGCGAAAAAGACGCTCCCGCGTCGGGTCAAATAGCCGCGCACCGATCATGTTGGCAATGAGGTTGGGCACACCCACGAGCAGGCCCAGAGCGGCGATGGGCCAGATCATCATGCCCACCGCCCACAATAGCACGGCAGAGCAGCAGATCGAGCGCGACAAGATACAGCAGGAAGTTGGCGCGGATCACCGACACCGGCAGCGTGCTGGCCATGTAGAGCATGATCACCGGCGGCCCGGGGAGGCCCGCGAAGCCGGTCATGAAGCCGCCAAGGGCCCCTGCCCCCACGGTGAGCCTGCGCGTGAGCCCGCCGCGCAGGCGCCAGCCCGATGCGGTGAGCAGCAGCAGTGTGATCACGCTGAGCGAGACGATCCAGCCGAAGACGGTGGCGCTCATCATGCTGAGCGACCAGATCCCCAGCGGCAGCGCCAGCAGCGCCCCGAGGATCAGGAGCCCCACATCGCGCGGCGCCCCCTCGCGCCATGCCGCGGGCACGTTGGGCAGAGGGCCGATGAGTTCCGCCGCGATGAGAAAGATCACTGCCTCCACCGGGGAGAGCACCGAGCTGGCCACCGGCATGATGATCATGGCCGAGCCGAACCCCGCAAACCCGCGCACGAGCCCTGCGATGAAGACCGCCCCGACCAGCCAGATCAGCCCTTGCGTCGCGAGGGCCGAGGCGAGGGTGTCAGGCATCAATGTTGGCGTATTGGTTTCCTGCGTTGGCGTCGGGCTTGGTCCAGTCGCGCTTGACCCCGAGATAGAGCAGTGCCGCCGTGGCCACGAAGATCGAGGAATAGGTCCCAACGATCACGCCCCAGATCATCGCGAAGACGAAGCCGCGGATCACGTCGCCGCCCAGCACGAAACAGCGCGATCAGCGCCAGCAGCGTGGTCACGGAGGTCATGAACGTCCGGCTCAGCGTCTCGTTGATGGACATGTTCAGCACTTCCTTGAGCGGGCGCTTCTTGTACTTGCGCAGGTTCTCGCGCACGCGGTCGAAGACCACCACCGTATCGTTGAGCGAGTAGCCCACGATGGTCAGCAGCGCCGCGATGATCGCCAGATCGAAGCGGATCTGCAGCTCCGAGAAGATGCCGATGGTCAGGATCACGTCATGGATCAGCGCCAGCAACCGCCCCCACGGCGAACTGCCATTCGAACCGCAGCCAGATGTAGATCAGCACCGCGCCGATCGCCAGAACGCACGGCGATGATCGCGGTATTGATCAGCTCGCCCGAGACTTTGGGCCCGACCGATTCCACCGAGATGAACTTGATGTCGGGGCGCACGGCGACTGCAGCGCCGCCTCGACCGCTTCGATCACTTCGGTGGTGACCGCTTCCTGATCGTCCTGTGCCTGGATGCGGATCATCGCCACGTTCTGTTCGGCGCCGAAGGTCGGATCGAAGACTTCCGTGATGGTGATGTCGCCCAGTCCCAGCGTGGTCATCGCATCGCGGTATTCGGAGACGATGACGGGCCGCGGGCTCTCCGTGCGGATGGTCGTACCGCCGCGGAAGTCGATGCCGAAGTTCAGCCCCTGCACCAGGAACGAGATCGCGGCCACCACCACCATGACGCGGAGATGCCCAACCAGAGCTTCCAGCGGGTGAAGAAATCGAAACTTGTGTCTGTCGCGGACCAGTCTGAGGCGCATGTCAGATCTCGATCGTTTTGGGACGGCGGCGCTCGAACCAGATGACCACCATCAGACGTGTTACAAAGATCGCCGTGAAGACCGACGTGAGGATGCCGAGGCCCAGCGTGATCGCAAAGCCGCGCACCGGCCCCGACCCCATCACAAACAGGATCATGGCGGTGATGAACGTGGTGATGTTGGCGTCGAGGATGGCGCTCAGCGCTTTTTCGTAGCCCAGCTCGATCGCGCGGGCGGGGCCCTTGGCGGTTTGCAGCTCCTCGCGGATCCGCTCGAAGATCAGCACGTTGGCGTCCACCGCCATGCCCACGGTCAGCACGATCCCCGCGATGCCCGGCAGCGTCAGCGTGGCCCCGATCAGGCTCAGCAGCCCGAAGAGCAGCGCGACGTTGATGATCAGCGCGATATTGGCGAAGAGCCCGAACAGCCCGTAGCTCGCCCACATGAAGAACAGCACGGCAGCCGAAGGCCACCATGGTGGCGATCTTGCCCGCGTCGATGCTGTCCTGGCCCAGTTCGGGGCCGATGGTGCGCTCTTCGAGGAAGTCGAGCTGGGCGGGCAGCGCGCCCGCGCGCAGCAGCACCGCGAGGTCGCGTCGATTCCTCGACCGTGAAGTTGCCGGTGATGATGCCCGAGCCGCCGGGAATATGGCTCTGGATCGTGGGCGCGCTGATCACCTCGTCATCGAGCACGATGGCGAAGGGCGAGCCGATGTTCTCGGCGGTGTAGTCGCCGAATTTGCGCGCGCCGGTGGTGTTGAAGCGGAAGCTGACCGCCGGGCGCGCCGTTCTGGTCGAAGTCGGGCTGCGCATCGACCAGTTCTTCGCCGGTGACGACGGGCGCGCTCTCGATCACGTAGAAAAGCCCCGGCTCATCGAGCGAAGGCACAACCTTGTTGCCGATCCCGGGGTTCGCGACCTCGCCGGTGCGCGCGGCTCACGACGGGATTGAACGTCAGCTGCGCGGTGGTGCCGATGATCTCCTTGAGCTCGGCGGCCGAGCCGATGCCGGGCACCTGGATCAGGATGCGGTCGGTGCCCTGGCGCTGGATCGTGGGCTCGCGCGTGCCGACCTCGTCGATGCGGCGGCGGATGATCTCGAGCGATTGCTGCATCGTGCGCTCGTCGGTGGCGCTCTTCTCGGCCTCCGACAGCACGACGGTGATAATGCCGTTCTCGCCGCTCACGTCGATGTCGTTCGCCCCTGCCCCGGTCAGCGTCTGCACCGGGCGCGCCAGACCACGCACGATCGCGAGCGCCTGCGCCATCTGGTCGGCATCGCTCAGCCGCACCCTCAGCTCGCCCGGCGGCGCCTCCTCGCGGCGCACGGGCGTGATGCCGCGCAGCGCATCGCGCACCTCGGGCCACATCGCCTCCAGCCGTGCGGCATAGACATCCTCGACCCGCACCTCGGCCAGCAGATGCGCGCCGCCGCGCAGATCGAGGCCAAGGTTCACCAGACGCGTTGGGCAGGAAATCGGGCCAGAGCGCGCGCTGCGCCTCAAGCTCCGGCGTCGCGCCCGCCAACTCGATCTCCTTGACCGCGTCGTTGTGCCGCTCGACCGAGCGAATAGAAGGCGTTCGGCATCGCCAGCATCAGACCCGACCAGCACAGGTCAAGCACGATAGCGATACGTTTCCACATGGATATCTGGAGCATGTCGCCCGCCTTTTGATCTGTCGTTATGTGCGGGGTTACTTGGCCGGTTCGGTCTTGTTGATCACCGTGGCGATGGTGCTCTGGATCACGCGGACCTTGACGCCGTCGGCGATCTCGAGCTCGAGCTCGCCGTCGTCCTTGACCTTGACCACCTTGCCGATCATGCCGCCCTGGGTGACGACCTGATCGCCGCGTCGCAGCGCCGCGACCATCGCCTGATGCTGCTTGAGCTTCTTCTGCTGCGGGCGGATCAGCAGGAAATACATGATCGCGAAGATCAGGATCAGCGGGATAAATTGCTCAATACCTTCCATGGGTTCGGTCCTTTGTTCTGGCTGTGCGCGGGGCGCTCTGCCCAGGCTCGTGAAGTTCGGCAGAACCTATGCGGCGCGCCCTCCGCTTTGCAAGGCGCAGCGCCCCCTAAAACACGCCCCGCCGCATGTTTTGACGGCGCCTCTACCCCGGCATGAAATATTCCGCCATAACGCGGCCATCCAATTCACTCAAACGAGGACAGACAGATGCATGACATTCGTGCCATCCGCGAAAACCCCGATGCTTTCGACGCCGCGCTGGCGCGGCGCGGCGATGCGGCCCTGTCTTCCTCCATCCTCGAGCTCGACACCGCGCGCCGCGCGAAGATCCAGGCGGCCGAGACTGCGCAAGCCGACCAGAACGCCGCCTCCAAGCAGGTGGGCGCGGCCAAGGCCAGCGGCGACGAGGCCGAGTTCGAGCGCCTGCGCGCGCTGGTGTCCGACAAGAAGGCCGAAGTCGCCGCGATGCAGGCGGAGGCCAAGGCGCTGGACGCCGAGCTCACGGATATGCTGGCGCGGCATCCCCAACAGTCCGGCGGATGATGTGCCCGACGGCAAGGACGAGGCGGACAACGTCGAGGTCAAGCGCTGGGGCGATCTGCCCCGCTTCGACTTCACGCCGAAGGAGCATTTCGATCTCGACAGCGTGGCGGCCTCGATGGATTTCGAGATGGCGGCCAAGACCTCCGGCGCGCGCTTCGTGATGCTCAAGCGCGGCGTGGCCCGCATCCACCGCGCGCTGGCGCAGTTCATGCTCGACACCCATGTGGACGACAACGGGCTGACGGAGGTGAACTCGCCCGTGCTGGTGCGCGACGAGGCGATGTATGGCACCGACAAGCTGCCCAAGTTCGGCGATGACAGCTACCAGACCACGGACGGCATGTGGCTGGTGCCCACCTCCGAGGTGCCGCTGACCTATACGGTCGGCGGAGCAGACGCTGGATGCCGCGGACCTGCCCCGCCGGATGACGGCGCATACGCTGTGCTTCCGCTCGGAGGCGGGCTCGGCGGGCCGCGACACGGCCGGCATGCTGCGCCAGCACCAGTTCGAAAAGGTGGAGATGGTCAGCATCACCCTTCCAGAGGAGAGCGACGCGGAGCAAAAGCGCATGCTCGGCTGTGCCGAGGGCATCCTCGAGGCGCTCGGGCATCCCCTACCGCACCGTGATCCTGTGCACCGGCGACATGGGGTTCGGCGCGCGGCGCACCTACGACATCGAGGCGTGGCTGCCGGGGCAGGATGCCTACCGCGAGATCAGTTCCGTCTCGACCACGGGCGATTTTCAGGCGCGCCGCATGAACGCGCGCTTCAAGCCCGCCGACGGCGGCAAGCCGCAGTTCGTGCACACGCTCAACGGCTCGGGCCTGGCGGTGGGCCGCTGCCTGATCGCGGTGCTGGAGAATGGCCAGCAGGCGGATGGCACTGTGAAGCTGCCCGCGGTGCTCGCCCCCTATCTTGGCGGCAAGACGACATTGGGGCCGGACGGCACGCTGATCTGAGGCACGCCTGCCGGGCTCCTAGCGCTGGGGCCCGGCGGCGGTGCGCCGCGTCCCGTCGTCCGGCACCGGCGCCTCGCCGAACAGATCCGGCATCAGGTTCCGCAGCGAACGGGGGCGGTAGTCGCGCCGTTTTGCCATCCGCAGATCCGCCCTGGGCGCGCAGGTCGATGGGGTGGCCCGGCCCCACTGCGCCATTTCAGCAGATGTCCCACCACCGTGTAAAGCCACGGCGGCCGGGTCAGCGTCTGGCTGTCGGCCAGCGGATCGGGCGTACGGTCCAGAAGATTGTCCATGTCGATCTCCAGCCCCGCCGCCCGCGCGCCCTGCGCGATCCATTCCAGCGTCTCGCCGGTGAGCGCGCGCGCCTTCGGCGCGGATCCCCCGACGATCGAATGTGTCCCGATGAACCAGACCTGCTGATAGGGCCGGGTCGCACTGCGGTCGCCCTTGTTCAGCCCCGGATGGTCGCGCGAGGCCTCCAGATTGTCCCACAGGGAGGGGACATAGAGAACCCGCCGCTCATCGAGTGCCACGGCGTGGCGCGCGGCCTTCACCATGGAGCTGAGGGATGTGTCGTGAAAATGCAGTTTGCGGTTCCACAGGTTCGCGATCGGGCCCACGATGGGTGTTGGCACGCCGAGCGCACCCACCGTGTCCCACACGCCCAGATAGGCAATCTCGACCTTGTGATGCTCCGTCGGATGCCCCTCCCAGGGGTGCACCTCGCGCCACTCGAGATCCGTCTGCGAGGTGGCCGCATGGGGCGACAGGTGCCTGCGCGCCTGCTGGATGTGGAGCGCATCGGGGTGATTGTGCGGCCCCGGCTTGCGGTAGAGTTCGAAAGCCGCATCGACGTTTCGGGGCGTGGGATCCGCCGCAATCCCGCATTTGCGGATCATCCCCACCAGCGAGCGCGCGGTATAGGCGCCGCGCGAAAAGCCGAAGACATAGATCTCGTCGCCCGGTCGGTAGTCCTTGCAAAGCGCGGTATAGGCGCCCTTGATGTGGTCGTTCAGGCCCCAGCCGAAAGCACCGCCGCCGATCTTCATCACCGCGCGCCGCAGGAAGCCCGGATCCTTGGTGTCCACGCCCACCCCCTCGAAGTAATGCTTGCTTTGCCCGCCCGCGCCGCTGGTATGGTTGTACAGGCGCACGACATGGGTCGGCTGGGTCATGGTGGGCGAATTCCACGTGCCGTCGCAAAAGATCGCGATCTTTGCCATTGGTAAAATCCCCTTGTGCTATATGTATTCCAGCAGGAGACAGTCTCCGTCAGAAAGGCCCCCATGTCACGCACCGCAACCGCCATTCTCGCTTTTATCCTTGCCGGGCTGTTCGCGATTTCGCCCATTTTCGTGCCGAATTTCGGCGGGTTCGATCCTGAACGCTTCCCCGTGCCGCAGGTCGACCCCGCCGTGCAACCCGCAGGCTACGCTTTCGGGATCTGGGGTCCGATCTACCTGTGGCTGATCGTCGGCCTGGGCTATGGCCTGTGGAAGCGGCGCGAGGACGCCGGGTGGCATGCGATGCGGCTGGCGCTTCTGCCCTCGCTCGCGGTGGGCGCGATCTGGCTTGCCGTGGCGGTCAACAGCGCGATCTGGGCGACGGTCCTGATCTGGGTGATGCTGATCACCGCGCTGATCGCCCTCTTCCGCAGCCCGCGCGAGGACAGCTGGTTCGCCGCCTTGCCCGTCGGGCTCTATGCCGGTTGGCTCAGCGCTGCATCCTGCGTGTCGCTGGGGCTGCTGCTGGCGGGCTACGGCTACCTGTCGGAGGGCACGGCGGCGCTGGTGATGGTGTTTGCAGCCCTCGTGCTCGCCTCCGCCGTCCAGAGCCAGCTTGGCCGCGCGCCCAGCTATGGGATCGCGGTGATCTGGGCGCTGGTGGCGGTCGTGGTGCAGAACCTGGGCGGCAACGCGACCGTGGCAGCCCTTGCAGGGGGTGGTGCGATCGCGATGCTGCTGCCGACCTACAAGGCCGCTCGCGCCGCGGTCTGACGCAGGCTTCAGTCGCGCCGCTTGTTGCCGGTGTGTTTTCGCAACTTGGACGGTGGCGCCTTCTTGCGGCCCTTGAAGGGGTTGGCATCGCTCTGGCCGCGCATCCACAGGCGGATGGGCGTGCCCGGCATGTCGAAGTCGATCCGCAAGCCGTTGACCAGATAGCGCGAATAGCTCTCGGGCACCTTGTCGGGATGGCTGCACATGACGACGAAGCCGGGCGGGCGCGTCTTGGCCTGCGTCATGTACTTCATCTTGATCCGCTTGCCCTGCGGCGCCGGGGGCGGATGCGCCTCCATCATGCCAGACAACCAGCGGTTGAGTTGCGCGGTAGTCACGCGGCGGTTCCACATCTCATAGGCGCGCATGATCGCCTCATGCAGACGGTCGAGCCCGCGCCCTGTCTTGGCGGAGACGGTGATCAGCGGCGCGCCGCGCAGCTGCGGCAACAGCCGCTCGAAGCTTTCCTTGAGCTCCTTGAGCTTGGCCTGCCGGTCTTCCTCGATGTCCCATTTGTTGACGGCCACCACCACCGCACGGCCCTCGCGCTCGGCCAGATCGGCGATGCGCAGGTCCTGCTGTTCGAAGGGGATTTCCGCGTCGAGCAGCACCACGACGACCTCCGCGAACTTGACCGCGCGCAGCCCGTCGCTGACGCTCAGTTTTTCGAGCTTTTCCTGGATCTTCGCCTTCTTGCGCATGCCCGCGGTGTCGAAGATGCGCATCGGCACCCGGTCGCCTTCCGGCCCCTCCCAGACGGTGGTGAGGGAGATCGCATCGCGGGTGATCCCCGCTTCCGGCCCGGTCAGGAGGCGGTCCTCCTTGAGGATCTGGTTGATGAGGGTGGATTTTCCCGCGTTGGGCCGGCCCACGACGGCGACCTGCAAGGGCCGCGCGAGCGTCGGCACGCGCGCGGTCTCGATGCGCCGTCATCCTCCTCGTCGCTCACGTCGACATCCGTCTCCGGCGCATCCTCGGTGGCACGCTCGGCAAATTTATCGGCAAGCGGCATCAGGATCGAATAGAGGTCGTGAAATCCCTCGCCGTGCTCGGCCGACAGGCGGATGGGCTCGCCCAGCCCGAGCGAATAGGCCTCCAGCACGCCCGCCTCCGCCGCGTTGCCCTCTGCCTTGTTGGCGGCAAGGATCACATGTGCGGAGCGTTTGCGCAGGATATCGGCAAACACCAGATCAGAGGGCGTGACGCCCACGCGCGCGTCGATCATGAACAGACAGATGTCGGCCATGTCCACCGCGCGCTCCGTCAGGCGGCGCATGCGCCCCTGCAGGCTGTCATCGGTGACCTCCTCTAGACCTGCGGTGTCGATCACGGTGAAGCGCAGATCGGCCAGCCGCGCGGCCCCTTCGCGAAGGTCGCGCGTCACCCCGGGCTGGTCGTCCACCAGCGCGAGGCGCTTGCCCACGAGGCGGTTGAACAGCGTGGATTTGCCCACATTGGGACGGCCCACGATTGCAAGGGTGAAAGACATCAGAAAGGCTCCAGAGCGGGTTCAGACACGCGCCATAGCGCAAAGCGCCGCGCTGCGAAAGCCCTCAGTGGCGTAGCCCCGCCTCAGCGGTAGGCGAGCAGTTGGCCCTGAGCGGAAACGACATAGAGCGTCCGGCCCGCCACCACGGGCGCGGAGGTGGCCCCGCCCGGCAGCGCCACGGATGCGACCAGCGCACCGCTGGCGGGATCAAAACTGCGCAACGCGCCGTCGCCCGAGGCGACGATCACACGGCCGCCCGCGACGATGGGCCCGTGCTGCGGCACCACGCGGCTTTGCCTGCGCGGCTTCGTCTCGGTGAAATTCGGCAGCGGCACACCCCAGATCTTGCCCCCGTCCACCGCGTCGAGGCGGATCAGCTCATTGAGGTCGGAGAGCGCGAAGATGCTACCGCCCACTGGCCAGACCGGCCCGATGGCGCCGTCCCGTGCGGTCCAGAGCCGCGCGCCGGTGTCCACGTCGAGCGCTGCGATGCGCCCGGACTGGTTGCCGACGAAGACCCGCCCGCCGCTCACCACAGGTGCGGCGGTCACGTCCGAGACGTTGCTGAGCGCCCGGCCCGGACGCTTGCCCAGCACGGAGGCGTCCCAGCGATTGAGCCCGCCGAGCCGGAAGACCGACTGCACCTCACCCGACCCGAAGGCGAAGATCGCCAGATCATCGGTGATCGCAGGCGCAGGCGCGCCGAGCACGTTGTTGGTGTCGCCCGAGGAGCCAATCTGCCATTGCACGGTGCCGTCGCGGCGGTTGACCGCCCAACCGGTATTGTCGCCCGCCGTCAGGTAGACCAGATCGCCCGATACCGCGGGTGTGCCGGAGCCGCTCGCGTCGAGCTGCTGGGTCCAGCGCAGGGCACCGGTGGCCGTGTCAAGCGCCGCGAGCACGCCGAAACCGATGGAGACATAGACCGTGTCGCCGGAGACGACGAGGCCGCCACCGCTTGCATCGCCCGCCTGATCACGCGGCGGGCGCAGGTCGGCCTGCCAGAGGGTGGCACCGGCGGTCGAGGTCGCGGTCACGATGGATTGCGCGTCCAGGGTGAAGATCCGGCCGTCCGCGACGACCGGATCGGCGGTGATGCGGTGCTTGCGGCTGTCGCCCTCGCCGATGTCGGCCACCCATTGCAGGGTCAGGTTGCTGCTCAGCGCGGGATGGGCCACCCGCGTCGCGGGACTGCCCGTGGTATGGGTCCAGTTGGCATTGGCCACCGTTCCCGGCAGCGCGATGGCGCGCGCGACGTTGCCCTCGAACGCGGGGGTCTGGTCGATGAAGTCGCTCTCGGTTTGCAGGACGGAGCGGATGTCCTCGCGTTGGCCCGGAAGGATCACGTCAGGTTCCGTGCAGGCCGCCAGCAGTGCGCTGGCGCCAAGCAGCCCAAGCCACACGGAACGGGGCGCCCGACGGGTGCGGCGCTGCGGGGAGGTTCTCTGTTGTGTCATGGCCTGCTCATTCCGGTCTGCGTCTTTGGCGCCTGAGCCCTCGCGGGCAACGGCTGCGCATTTCTCATCCATTGCTCTCGAGAGCCGGGGCATTGCCGAAGTCGGGCTCCCCGCCCAGCGCCACAATCACCTGCAACGCGCGTTGTTGCAAGTCCGGTGTCACTTCCGCATCGCTCAGGATCTGCTGATAGGCGGCGATGGCCTGCTCGGTCTCGCCCTGCTGCAGCGCGATGAGGGCAAGCTGCTCCTGCGCGAGCAGGCGCATGGTGCCGCCCGCCGCGGCCAGTCCCTCAAAGCCCTGCATGCGTTCGGCGGCTGGCAGCGTCTCGGATTGGAGGGTCAGCGCCTTGAACTGCGCGATCTGGCGGTAGATCGGCGCGATCTCGCCGTTCAGGCTGACCGCATCGAGGTTATCTACCGCCCCCGCCAGGTCACCGGCGGCCACCTGCTCGGAGGCCGTGAGCAAGCCCAGCAGCGCTTCGGACTGTGCAGTATTTGGCTCGACCGCGCTCAGCGCAGCTGCGCGCGCCCCGGCGTCCGGCGCCTCCAGCGCGGCCAGGATCGCGTTGCCAAGGCCTTCGGCCTGGGCGCGGGCCTGTGACTTACGGTATTCGGTGAACGCGGCACCGCCCACGATCAGTAGCACCACCAGTACGGCGATCCAGCCATAGCGGCGCAGGGTCCCAAGCATCTGCTCGCGGCGCAGCTCTTCGGTGACTTCGTCGATAAATCCGTCGCTGTTGCTCATCAGTCTGGGCCTCTGGCTTGTGTGTTTGCTCCTCTTACCGAAGCGACTGCCGCAAGCCAAGACCCAAGACATCCTGCACGTTTTTGGGCACATCCGTTCACAACTGCGCACTGCCCTGCCCTCATCACAGAAAAATGCAATTCTGAACTGTTCAGTTCAGTTATGTTGCACTACATAGCGGCAGAGGCATTACGCTTTGCGGTGCGGCGCGCATCGGCGGGGCGGGTTTCAAAGATGGAAAGAGGATTTTCATGCGTATCTTCCCCCTATTGGCTGCTGTCGCGATGGCTGTCTTGCTGTACATGGCGATCATCGAGCGTCCGGCGCTGCTTGCCTTCTTCGGCGTGACCCCCGAAGCCTCCGAAGCGCAGGCCGAGGCGACCCAGCCCGCCAGCGTCCAGATCGCCGAGACGTCGGATCGCAAGGTGCGCGTCGTCGTCGAAACCCTGACCGCCCAAGACATCGACAGCGCCGTGGTCCTGCGCGGCCAGACGGCGGCGACGCGTCAGGTCGACGTGCGCTCCGAGACGACGGCCGTCGTTATCTCCGAGCCGCTGCGCAAGGGCGCCCAGATCGAAGAGGGCCAGGTCATGTGCCGCCTCGACGAGGGCACGCGCAGTGCGGCGCTGGAGCAGGCGCGCGCGCAACTGGCGGAGGCGAGGTCGCGCGTACCCGAGGCCGAAGCGCGGCTCGAGGAAGCGCGTGCGCGGCTTGAGGAGGCAAGGATCAACCAGAACGCCTCCTCCCGGCTCAACGCCGACGGCTTTGCCTCCACCACGCGGCTTGCAGGCTCCGATGCGGCGGTCGCCACCGCCGAAGCGGGGGTAAGCTCGGCGCAATCCGGCCTGACGGCCGCGCGCTCCGGCATCGAGGCGGCGCAGGCCGCGGTCGCAGGTGCGGAGGCCGAGCTCGAGCGGCTGGTGATCCGGGCGCCGTTCAGCGGCCTGCTGGAGAGCGATACGGCTGAGCTTGGCACATTGCTGCAGCCCGGCGCGCTGTGCGGCACGATCATCCAGCTCAACCCGATGAAGCTGGTGGGCTTTGTGCCAGAGACGCAGGTCAACCGCATCTCCGTCGGTGCGATGGCAGGCGCCCGGCTGGCCGCTGGCGGTGGTGATGTGCGCGGGCGCGTGACCTTCGTTTCGCGTTCCTCCGATCCGCAGACGCGAACATTTCTGACCGAGATCGAAGTGCCCAACCCGGATCTAAAGATCCGCGACGGTCAGACCGCCGAGATCCTCATCGCGTCCGAAGGCGCGCAGGCACATCTGGTGCCGCAAAGCGCGCTGACCCTCAATGACGAGGGCACGCTGGGCCTGCGGCTGGTGGATGCGGACAATATCGTCGAGTTCCACGAGGTCGAGATCATGCGCGATACAGCCGAAGGCATCTGGGTCACCGGCCTGCCGGAGACGGCGACGGTGATCATCGTGGGGCAGGAATACGTGATCGAGGGGGTCGAAGTGATCCCGAGCCGCCGGGAGGTGACGCAATGACCGGTATCGTCGACTGGGCCGCCTCCCGTGCGCGGATGGTGATCGCCTTCATTCTGCTCAGCCTCGTCGTGGGCGCCTATTCCTATACCACCTTGCCCAAGGAGGGCGAGCCCGACATCGAAATCCCGGCGCTTTTCGTCTCCGTGCCCTTCCCCGGTATTTCGGCGGCGGATTCCGAGACGCTGCTGCTCAAGCCGATGGAGACCGAACTCAGCGATCTGGACGGTCTCAAGACCATGACCGGCACCGCGGCGGAGAATTACGCGGGTCTCGCGCTCGAGTTCGAGTTCGGCTGGGACAAGACCTCCATCATCGCGGATGTGCGCGACGCCATGGGCACCGCGGAATCGCAATTCCCCGAGGGCGCCGAGACCTATACCATCAACGAGATCAACTTCTCCGAATTTCCCATCATCATCGTGAACCTCACCGGCCCCGTGCCGGAGCGCACGATGGCCCGCTTTGCCAAGCAGCTGCAGGATGACCTCGAAGGGCTGGATGCGGTGCTGGAAGCGGGCATCGCGGGCAACCGGGACGAGATGCTCGAAGTGCTGATCGACCCGCTGAAGCTCGAAGCCTACGACGTCACCGCCGATGAGCTGATCCGCACCGTGCAGAACAACAACCAGCTGATCGCCGCAGGCGAGATCGAAGGCGAGACCGGCACCTTCGCCGTCAAGATCCCCTCGAGCTTCGACGAGCCGCGCGACATCTACGACCTGCCGGTCAAGACCAACGGCGACCGCGTCGTGACGCTGGGCGATCTGGCGCAGATCCACCTGACCTTCGAGGACCGTCTGGGCACCGCCCGTTTCGACGGGGAAGCGTCGGTCGCGCTGCAGGTGGTCAAGCGCAAGGGCTTCAACCTCATCGACACGGCCAGCGCCGTGAAGGCACTGGTGCAAGAGCGCAGCGCGCAATGGCCCGAGGAGCTGCAAGGCGGCGGTGGAGGTCGGCACCTCCAACGACCAGAGCCGTGTGGTGGACAGCATGGTGCAGCAGCTGCTCGGTTCCGTCTTCACCGCGATCGCACTGGTGATGATCGTGGTGCTGGCCGCCCTCGGCATTCGCGCGGCCCTGCTGGTGGGCTTCGCGATCCCGACCTCCTTCCTTTTGTGCTTCGCCTTTCTCGCGCTCATGGGGATCTCGATCTCCAACATCGTGATGTTCGGTCTGATCCTCGCCGTGGGGATGCTGGTGGACAGCGCCATCGTGGTCGTGGAATACGCCGATCAGGAACAGCAAAAGGGCGCAGGGCCGATGGAGGCCTATGTCCACGCCGCAAAGCGGATGTTCTGGCCGATCATCTCCTCCACCGCCACCACGCTCTGTGCGTTCCTGCCGATGCTGTTCTGGCCCGGCGTGCCGGGGGAGTTCATGGGCATGCTGCCCGTCACGCTGATCTTCGTGCTCTCGGCCTCGCTCGTGGTGGCGCTGGTGTACCTGCCCGTCATGGGCGGTGTGACCGGTCGGCTGGAGCGCTGGATGGCCTCCAACATGGAGCGGATCGCGGCGCTGCCGTGGTATCTGCATATCGTGTTCTTTCCCGTCGCCTTTGCGATGATCTTTCCCGCGATGGCGCTGCTCGCGCCGCCCGCACAAGGGGTGCCGGGGGTGTTGTTCGGCTGGATCGGCGCGCGGTTCGCGGCAATGGACGGGCTCGACCTGCTGACATCCGTGATCCCGACCTTCGCGACGGTCTTCGGCATCGTGCTCATCGCGGTGCTCGTGCTGCTGGTGGCACTCGGCGGCCTCATGATGCTGCTGCTGGCGCTTTTTGCGGTGCTGACGCGGCTCGGCAAATGGGGCAAATGGCTCGCCTCGCGGCTGTTCCGCAAGGAGCCTGACCGGATCTATTCAGGCTACCGCCGCTCGGCCTTCGGCCGGGTGATCGAGGCGATCACCGGCAATCCTGTGATGCCGCTGGTGATGTGCGGAGCGGTGTTCGTCTTCGTGGGCACCACCCTCATCTTCTACATCAACAATTCCAAGGGTGTTGAATTCTTCGTGGAATCCGAGCCCGAGCAGGCGATCGTCTATGTGCTGGCCCGCGGCAACCTCTCGCTTGAGGAGAAGGATACGCTGCTGCGCGACGCCGAGGAAGTCGTGCTGCGCCATCCCGGCATCGCCACCGCCTTCGCCTTTGCCGGTGAAGGCGGGCTCGACAGCAACACAGGCGGATCGCAGGCGCCCAAGGATCTGATCGGGCAGGTACAGTTCGAGACGATCCCATGGGCCGAACGCGCGCTGCGCCCAGAGCTCGACGGCGACATCGTCATCGCGGAGCTGACCGAGCAGCTCTCGGCGATCCCCGGCATCCAGATCGAGGTGCTCTCGCTCGACCGCGGTCCGGCCTCGGGCAAGCCCGTGCATCTGCGCTTCAAGGCGGACCGGTTCGACGAACTGGTGGCGGCGACCGCGATGGCGCGGGCGCATTTCGACACCGTACCCGGCCTTACCCTGATCGAGGATACGCGCCCCCTGCCCGGCATCGACTGGCAGATCGACGTGGATGTGGAGAAGGCGGGCCAGTACGGCGCCGATGTGCTGAGCGTCGGGGCGATGGTGCAACTGGTCACGCGCGGGCTGCTGCTCGATACGATGCGGGTGGACAGCTCGGACGAGGAGATCGAGATCCGCGTGCGCCTGCCCGAGGAGGACCGCCTGCTGTCCACGCTCGACACGCTCAAGGTGCGCACGCCCGACGGGCTCGTGCCGCTGTCGAACTTCATCACCCGCACCCCGGTGCCGAAACTGGCGGAGATCAGCCGGATCGACCAGAAACGCTACATGGACGTGAAGGCGGACGTGACACCGGGCCTGATGAAGATCGTGCCTGCGACACGCGCGGGCGAGGATGCGGCAAACGCGCCGACCCTCGCCACCCTGCGCCCGGCGGGCGACGACGCCGACTTCACCAGCATTGACGGGACAAGATACAAGGTCACGGACCGCACCCAGGAAGCGGAGGGGCTCGACCTGCAAACGGGCTACGACACCCTAGAGCTGCGGCTGGTGCCGATCAACGCCAACGAGCGCATCGCCGAGATCACCAAATGGATCGAGACGGCGGATCTGCCTGACGGCGTGACCTATGAATGGACCGGCGATCAGGAGGATCAGGCGGAGAGCCAGGCCTTCCTCAGCTCCGCCTTCACAGCGGCGCTGGGGCTCATGTTCATCATCCTGCTGGCGCAGTTCAACTCCCTCTACAACGCGGTGCTGGTGCTGGTGGCAGTGGTGCTCTCCACGACGGGCGTGCTGATCGGGATGCTGGTGATGGACCAGACGTTCATCGATCATCATGACCGGCACGGGGATCGTGGCGCTTGCCGGGATTGTGGTGAACAACAACATCATCCTGATCGACACCTATCAGGAATACAGCCAGTACATGCCGCGGATCGAGGCAATCATCCGCACCGCACAGGCGCGCATCCGCCCGGTTCTGCTGACCACGATCACGACCATGGCCGGGCTTGCGCCGATGATGTTCGGCCTCAGCCTCGATTTCGCCAACGGCGGCTACACCATCGACAGCCCCACCGCGCTGTGGTGGAAACAGCTGGCGACGGCGGTGGTTTTCGGGCTCGGGATCGCGACGGTGCTGACGCTGGTGCTCACACCTTCGCTGCTGGCGATCCGGGTCTGGGCGACCACCTACATGGGCTGGATCGCGCGGCTGCTGGCGCGCATGTCGATGGGACGCGCCAGCCGGGCGGCACGCGATTGGACGCTGCAGCGCGAGGCGCGGCGCCGCGGCACCGATGAGCTGATCTGGACCGAGGACCGGTACGAGGCGGTAACGCCCGCAGCCCCCGCCCCCAAGCAAGGGCCGCAACCTGCGGAGTAACGCCTGTTTCACCCGATTGTGACGCAAGGGCCCTCGCAGAAAATGCGGGGGCCCTTATGCTGTCCGCAGCCTGCCACATCACAAGGATACTGCCATGCACAGCCTCACCCGTCTGACCACTGCCCTCACCCTCGCCGCCGTGACCCTTGCCGGTGCCGCGCAGGCGGAAATGGTCGAAAAGACCAGCCCGCACACCGTCGCGGTGACCATCGACCGGCTCGAGGCTGCTGTCGGGAAGGCAGGCGCTACCGTCTTTGCCCGCGTGGATCACGCGGCGGGCGCGCAAAGCGTCGATATGGATCTGCGCCCCACGCAGCTCCTGATCTTCGGCAACCCCAAGCTCGGCACGCCCGCGATGCTCGATGCCCAGACCGCCGGTCTGGATCTGCCGCTGCGGGTGCTGGCCTATGCGGATGCCGAAGGCGTGGTGCGGGTGACATACCACTCGCCCGCCAGCCTAGGGGAGACGCACGGCCTGCCCGCCGATGCGCCCTACCTTGAGATGATGACCGGTGCGCTCGACAATCTGACCAATGCGGCCATCGCGGCGGAGTAAACTAAGCTTGGGCGGCGTCTGAGCGGCGCCGCCTCTAGACCTCCTCGGTCTGCTGGCGGTACCACAGCTGGGCGTAGCGGCCATCCTGCGCTAGCAGCTCGTCATGTCCGCCCTGCTCGACGACTTCGCCCTTTTCGAGCACCACGATCCTGTCGGCCTCCGCAATGGTGCTGAGCCGGTGGGCGATGGTGATCACCGTGCGCCCCTGCCCCGCGCGGCGCAGCGCATCCTGAATCTCATGCTCGGTCTCGCTGTCGAGCGCGCTCGTCGCCTCGTCGAGCAGCAGGATCGGCGGGTCCTTCAGAAGTGTGCGCGCGATGCCGACGCGCTGCTTCTCGCCCCCGACGAGCTTGAGCCCCCGCTCGCCCACGGGGGTGTCGTATCCTTCCGGTAGCCCATGGATGAAATCGTGGATCTGCGCGGCTTGCGCTGCGGCCTCCACTTCCTGTTGCGTGGCGCCGTCGCGTCCGTAGGCGATGTTGTAGCCGATGGTATCGTTGAAAAGCACCGTATCCTGCGGCACGACGCCGATCTGACGGTGCAGGGAGTGCTGCGTGACGTCGCGCACGTCCTGCCCGTCGATCTCGATGCTGCCCTGCTGCACGTCATAGAAGCGGAACAGCAGCCGCCCAATGGTCGATTTGCCCGACCCGGTCGAGCCCACGATCGCCACCGTCTCGCCCGGTCGCGCGGTCAGGCTCACGCCTGTGAGGATCTCGCGATCGGCGTTATAGGCGAAATGCACATCCTTCAGCTCGATCTGCCCGCCGGTGACCTTCAGCTCGGACGCATCCGGCTTTTCGGTGATTTCGGCCGGTTGATCGAGCAGGTCGAACATTTCCCCCATGTCCACCAGCGCCTGCCGGATCTCGCGGTAGACGGTTCCGAGGAAGTTGAGCGGCACGGTGATCTGGATCATGTAGGCGTTGATCAGGACGAACTCACCCACCGTCAGCGCGCCGTTCTGGACGCCGATGGCGGCCATGATCATCACCACGATCAGACCGCCGGTGATGATCACCGACTGACCGAAGTTGAGGAAGGCGAGTGAATAGTTCGTCTTGATCGCCGCCTCCTCGTAGCGGGCCATCGCGCCGTCGTAGCGGGTGGCCTCGCGCGTCTCGGCGCCGAAATACTTGACCGTTTCGTAGTTGAGCAGACTGTCGATCGCCTTCTGGTTGGCATCGGTGTCCTGGTCGTTCATCTCGCGGCGCAGCTTCACGCGGTATTCGGTCACCGCGAAGGTGAACCAGACATAGAGCGCGATGGTCAGTGCCACCACGAGCATGTAGCCCGCGTCGAACTGGATCGTGAGGATGATGCCGATGAGCGCGAGCTCGAGGATCAGCGGCCCGATGCTGAACAGCAAGAAGCGCAGCAGGAAATCCACTCCCTTCACCCCCCGCTCGATGATCCGGCTGAGCCCGCCGGTCTTGCGCGTCATGTGATAGCGCATGGAGAGGCGGTGGATGTGGCTGAACGTCTCGAGCGCCAGCATGCGCAGCGCACGCTGGGCCACACGGGTGAAAATCGCATCGCGCAGCTGTTGGAAACCTACCCCCATGAGCCGCGCCATACCGTAGGCGACCGTCAGACCCACGGCCCCCAGCGCCAGCATCGGCACCCCCTCCTCAGCGAGCGCATCGACCGCGCCGCGGTAGAATTGCGGCGTGATCACCGTCAGCACCTTGGAGAGCACCAGCGCCACCATCGCCCAGACCACGCGCTTGCGCACCCAGGGCATATCGTCGGGCCAGAGGTAGGGCGCCACCTTTCGCAGGACGTTGGCGGAGGACGTGCGCTCCCGCCGTGTGGCGAGTTCCTCCTCGGTCTTGGCCCGTTTCCGGGCGGCTTTGGCCTCTGCGGCGCTGGAGGAGGAAGCGGATGTATCGGCGGCCATGTGTATTCCTATGCAGTTGCTTTCCTACATAGTGCGGCCCGCCCGCAAGGGCCACCTCAGTTCGGCAGATCGAATACCTGGCCGGGATAGATCAGATCGGGATCGCGGATGCTTTGCGCGTTGGCCTCAAAGACCCGGACGTACAGCAGACCGTCGCCATAGCGCTCGCGCGCAATGGCCCAGAGGGTTGCGCCGGCCTGAACGGTCACGGATTTCACCGGCCCGTCGCCGGATGGGGTCGCCTGCGCGAGGATCTCAGCGGATTCGCGTTTGAACGGTGTCTCGACACGGCTGCTGACCGCACCGGCGTCGTCGAGCTCATCCACGCGCAGGGTATAGAGGCCCTCATCCACATTGGGCAGATCGCCGCGCCAGCGTCCATCGGCCCCAACAGGCAGGGTGATCACGGAACGATTGTCGAGGTATATCCGCACGTTGGCGGTGTCGGGGCGCGCGCGTCCCGTAAGCTGCACATCGCCCAGCTCCGAATAGCCGATGGTATCGAGCGCCACTTCGGTCGTCACCCGCGGCTGTGCCGGGGCGAGCAGGCTCACGCCGCTCTCATCCGATTTCAAGACGGCCATGGCGGTATCGGCAGGGGGTGGCATTTGGTTCGCCGGAGTGGGCCCGGGCACCGTCGGCTCCGTGGCGGGCGGTGTCATCTCCGCGGCGGGCGGGGTCGCCTGCTGCGCGATGACCTGCGCAACATCGGCAACCGGAGGCGGCGCGGGCAGCGTCGTGGGCGCCAGGATGACCTCCTCCTGCGAGGCGATGCTTTCCAGACCGGTATTCGCGGACAGGCGCACCACCTGTGCCGACGCCTTGGGCGGGAGCACGGCGATCGCGGCGAAACCGCCGCTGCTGTCTGCGGTGGCGGTTGCCACCGTGGCGCCATCTAGCAGGATGCTCACCTCACTCAGCGGCGCCGCGCGGCCCGCAATGACCGTGGTCCCGTCGCTTTCGCGGCGCAATTCGTCGAAACTCGGCGCGGGTGTGCCCGTTGCCTCCGGTTCGGGCGCCGACAGCTCTGCGGTTTGCGACGTCTGGGCGGGCGCCTGCTCCTGCGGCGCCGTCGCCATCGCCGCCTCAGGTCGGTCCAGATCGCTGCCGAAGGCGATATAGGCGCCAAGCGCTAGCGCCACCATCAAAGCGCCGCCGCCCAGACCAGCCATGAACCTCTTCATCCCATCTACCCTCACGCCTACGGCACCCCGCCGTCATTGAGGCTTTGTACAGCAAGCGGTATCACGGGTCAAAAGACATGAAACCGCGCCGGATCGGTCCGGCGGCGTGATGCAGGAGCAAGAAATGAGCATACCCTCCCCCACGGCCAGGTCGATCTGCGTCTTCTGCGGCTCTCGCATGGGGGACGATCCGCGTTTCGGCGCGGATGCGCAGGCGCTGGGTGCCGGCATCGCGGCGCGCGGCTGGCGGCTGGTCTACGGTGCGGGCGATGTGGGGTTGATGGGCACCGTGGCGCGCGCGGCACAGGCGGCGGGCGGCGACACCTTCGGCGTAATCCCTTCGCATCTGGTGGCGTGGGAAGTCGGCAAGACCGATCTCACCCGCTACATTGTCACCGAGACGATGCATGAGCGCAAGAAGGTGATGTTCATGAACTGCGATGCCGTGGTGGTCCTGCCCGGCGGCGCGGGCTCGCTCGATGAGCTGTTCGAGGTGCTGACGTGGCGCCAGCTGGGGCTGCACAGCAAGCCGATTTTCATCGTGAATACAAATGGCTACTGGGAAAAGTTGAAGGAATTGATGGAGCATGTCTGCGCGCGCGGCTTCGCGGATGAGAGCGTGCTTGCGTTTCTGCATTGGGTGCCGGATGCGCAGACGGTGCTCGACGCGCTCACCGCGGAATAACCTACATGAACTTGGCTTTCCAAGCCATTGTGGCAGAAACAGAAAGCCCCGCAGAAGGTGACTGCGGGGCTTCGAAGTAGGCTATCTCGGATCGCTTCACATCCGCGATGCGACGTTTTCCCAGTTCACCAGGTTGTCGAGGAAGTTGGTGAGGTAGTCGGGGCGCGCATTGCGGAAGTCGATGTAATAGGAATGCTCCCACACGTCGCAGCCCAGCAGTGCCGTCTGACCGAAGCAGACCGGGTTCACGCCGTTCTCCGTCTTGGTTACCTTGAGGCCGCCATCGCTGTCCTTCACGAGCCATGCCCAGCCGGAGCCGAACTGCCCCGCACCCGCGGCCTTGAACTCATCCTTGAACTTATCTACAGAGCCAAAGCTTTCGACCAGCGCCTTCTCAAGCTCGCTGGGCATCGGGGAGCTGCCGGGGCCCATCATCTCCCAGAACTGGTTGTGATTCCACAGCTGCGAGATGTTGTTGAAGATCCCGCTCTGCGCCACGGCGGAGGAATCATAGGTGCCCTTGATGATCTCTTCGAGAGATTTACCGGCCCATTCGGTGCCCTCGATCGCCTTGTTGCCGTTCACGACATAGGCGTTGTGATGCTTGTCATGGTGGAATTCCAGCGTCTCGGCGCTCATGCCTTTGGCTGCAAGGGCGTCATGGGCATAGGGCAGATCGGGAAGTTCAAAAGCCATTTCGGGGCCTCCTTGGATATTGAAAGGGTATGGTTCAGATGAAGCGCGTATAGGGGGCGCGTCAAGGGTCTGCGGTCAAACTAGCGGCGGCTCGCGCTAAAACCCGGCGCATTCTCTTGGATGGCGCGGCTGCTCTGGCGGACAAGCACAGGGGCATATGACCACGCTGCACTACAACCCGGAGCGCATAGGTCACCCCGTTGGGGCGCGCCCCATCCGCCAACGTCGCCTCCATTCCGCGGGCGAAACGCTGCGCGCCAGAAATCGTCCGGGCCGCGCAACCCATATGATCCTCTTCGCGACCGCCGCCCCGGGGTTGGACGACGATGCGGTCGGCCGCCTAGCCCTCGAACAGCCCCACTTCGGAGCCGGGCTGCGCCGCGACGCTCAGCAGGTCGAAGACATATTGCGCGACGGAGCGGAAGCAGATCACGTGAAACACATCCTCCTGCGGCATCCAGAAGGCGGCAGGCACCTGTGCCATACGGGTCCGGCGGAACAACCCGGGGGTGAAACGCTCCGGCGCCAGATCAACGGGGGCAAGTTTGGCCATGACCTCGCGCGCATACGGCCCGCGGACCGATAACATCGCGCGCGCGTCAGAGACGTTGACGGCCAGCGCATGGCTCTTGCCGAGCCTACCCTCGAGATCCGCGATCTTGGCCCGCACATCGGCGTAGGCACACAGGATCAACACCTCATCCGGCGACATCCATGCCACCCCGAGATCGCCGTCCGACTGGATGTGGCGCTGGTCGGGCATCTCCACGCCGCAGACGGCCGCTGCGGCCTTGCGCAGCGTCTTGTCCGCCAGATCACCGCGCAGGGTGATCATGCCCACGGCCCCAAATTCTGTTATTTCAGCGATTCCAGCGCTATAGCTGGCGTTCTGCAACGCGGATACAGGCTCAGACATTCTGCTTGCTCCCTTCCTTGTCATAGAACACCGGATCGACGATGCGCGCCTTATAGATCTTGCCGTCCGTGCCCGGAAACTCCAGCACCTCGCCCATCCGGGCCGGGCCGTTGTGCACGAGGCCCATGGCGATGCCCTTGTTGAGGGTGGGCGAGTGATAGCTCGATGTCACGCGGCCGATCGTGTTGCGCTGACCGTTTTCATTCTTACCCGTGCCGACCGCATAGGCGCCGTCGGGCAGCGTTGCACCGTCCAGCGTCTCAAGCCCCACCAGCTTCCAGCGGTCGGGATCGGCCATATGGGCGCGCAGATGCGCGCGCTTGCCGAGGTAGTCTTCCTTCTTCTTTGAGAGCGCCCACTGCAGGTTCAGATCCTGCGGGATGACCGTGCCATCGGTCTCGTCCCCGATCATGATGAAGCCTTTCTCGGCGCGCAGGATGTGCAGACATTCAGTGCCATAGGGCATCACCCCCAGATCCGCGCCCACCGCCATCAGCGCGTCCCAGAACGCCTGACCCTGGCCCGCATCCACCGCGATCTCGTAGGAAAGCTCGCCCGAGAAGGAGATCCGGTAGACCCGCACCGCAAATCCGCCGATCACGCCATCCGCCCACTCCATGAAACCGAGCGCCTCCTTGCTCACGTCCATGCCGCCAAGGCTCTCCAGCGCCTTTCGCGCGTTGGGGCCGACGACGGCGATCTGTGCATATTGCTCCGTCACATTGGCGACATAGACCTTCCAGTCCCACCATTCGGTCTGCAGCCATTCCTCCATGTGGGCATGGATACGCTCCGCGCCGCCGGTTGTGGTGTGGCAGAGCCATGTGTCCTCAGCCGTGCGGGCGACAACGCCGTCATCGATCAGGAAGCCGTTGTCATTGCACATCAGGCCATAGCGGCATTTACCCACCCCCAGCGTGCTCATCAAGTTGGTGTAGAGCATGTCGAGGAAGCGGCCCGCATCGGGCCCCTTCACGATCAGCTTGCCCAGCGTCGAGGCATCGAGCAGGCCAAGGTTGTTGCGGGTGTTGGTGACTTCGCGCATGACGGCGTCATGGGTGCTCTCGCCCGGGCGGAGGTAGGCATAGGGGCGGCGCCAATGGCCCACCGGTTCCCACTGCGCGCCCTCCTGCTCATGCCAATTGTGCATCGGCGTGCGGCGCAGCGGTTGGAACACGCCATCGCGCGCCTCCCCGCCGATCGCCCCCATCGAAATGGGATGATAGGGCGGGCGGAAGGTGGTCGTGCCCACGTTCGGAATCTCTTCACCCAGCGCATGAGCAAGCGTCGCGAGGCCGTTGATATTGCTCAATTTACCCTGATCCGTCGCCATGCCCAGCGTGGTGTAGCGTTTGGCATGCTCGACCGACACGAACCCCTCTTGCGCGGCGAGGCGCACGTCCGAGACTTTCACGTCGTTCTGGTAGTCGAGCCACGCCTTCTCGCGCAGTTTGACGCTCGCGCCCTGCGGCATCAGCCAGACCGGTACCATCGGCGCCTGCGCGCGGGCCTCGCCCTTTGCAGCGACGGACCCCTTGGGCAGCTTCATGCCCAGGCAGCGCAGCGTGCCATCTGCGGCGGCGAAGGCGTCGAGCAGCAGATCGTCGAGCTGGAACACCCCCGAAGCGGCACCGGCGGTAGAGACGAATTGCCCGCCATCGGCGCCCTGCGGGGCGCGGTCGGGATCGGGGCTGAAGCAGGCCGCGGCGGGATCCCATTTGAGCTTGCCGCCGCAATGGGACCACAGGTGCACCACCGGCGACCAGCCGCCCGACATCGCCACCGCATCGCAGGCGATCTCCTCCAGCACCGCGCCCTCACCGGCCTGGCTGCAGACCGCGACGCCCGTCACGCGTTTGCCACCCTTCACGCTGGCAACGGCATGGCCCATCAGCACGCGGATGCCGAGCGCCTTGGCCTGCGCCATGAGCGCGCTGTCCACCGGCAGTACCCGCGCATCAAGGATCGCGGGCACGTCGAGGCCCGCGTGCTTGAGTGCGATGGCAGTCAGATAGGCGTCATCGTTGTTGGTGACGACGACCGTGCGGTCACCCACGCTGACCCCGAAATTGACGACGTAATCGCGCACGGCGGCGGCGAGCATCACGCCGGGAACGTCATTGCCCGCAAAGCTCAGGGGACGCTCGATCGCGCCCGTGGCCGTGATGATATGGCCCGCGCGCACGCGCCACAGGCGGTGGCGGGGGCCGGGCAGATCGGGCGCATGATCGCTCAGCTGCTCATAGCCCAGCACGTAGCCATGGTCATAGACCCCTGCCCCCATCGTGCGGCTGCGCAGCGTGACGTTGGGGCGCGCGCGCAGATCCGCGAGGGTCGCGTCGATCCAGGCCTGCGCCGGAGTGCCGTCGATCTCGCCGCCGTCCACGGGTGTGCGCCCCCCCCAATGGGCGGTCTGCTCCATCACCATGACCCGCGCGCCCGACAGGGCCGCCGCGCGCGCAGCCTCCAGACCCGCGACACCGCCGCCGATCACCAGCACGTCGCAAAAGGCGTGGAAATGCTCATAGGTATCCTCGTCGCGCGCCTTGGGCGCCCGCCCCAGGCCCGCCGACTGGCGGATGATCGGCTCGTAGATGTGCTTCCAGAAGGGGCGCGGGTGGATGAACATCTTGTAGTAGAAGCCCGCGGGCAGGAAGCGGCTGAGATGCTTGTTGATCGCGCCCACGTCGAACTCGAGGCTGGGCCAGTGGTTCTGGCTTTCCGCGCGCAGGCCCTCGAAGAGCTCGGTCGTGGTGACGCGCGCATTGGGCTCGAACTTGCCCCCGCGGCCGAGGTTTACGAGGCCGTTGGGCTCCTCCGGGCCCGCCGCCACGATGCCGCGCGGGCGGTGATACTTGAACGAGCGGCCCACCAGCATCTGGTCGTTGGCCAGCAGGGCAGAGGCGAGCGTATCGCCCTCATAGCCGCTCATGTGCTTGCCGTTGAAGCGGAATTTCACCGTTTTGGATTTGTTCAGCAGGCGACCGCCTGTGGCGAGACGGGTGCTCATACGCGGGCTCCGGCGGGGGTTGAGTGGACGGGGTGCCGTTCAAGGGCAAGGAAAGGAAGCGGCATCAGGCGGGGGTTCTCCAGCCGGGGCGTTTTGCGTCGATCTTTTGCAGCAGCTCCTCGGGGGGGCTGTAGGTCTGGGCGCTATAGGTGCCGAAGACCTCGAGGGTCATGGTATCGCGCGCCATGTGAAACCACTTGCCGCAGCCGTTCTGATGGCGCCAGCGCTCGAAATGCACGCCCTTGGGGTTCTTGCGCATGAAGAGGTAGGTTTCCATCTGGTCGTCGGTCGCATCCGTCGCGGCGCGTGTGATATGCGCCTCGCCGTGGGCGTGAAACTCGGTTTCCTCTGCGGTGATGCCGCAGTTGGGGCAGGATATGGTTAGCATGATTATACTCCGACTAAGTCTCCGAAACCCCACTGGAGGGTTCCAATAGACAAGAAAACCGCCTGCACTCTGGTCATACTAGCTTTCAACTTAGAAATTTTTGAGCTCGCTAAGTGCAGATTTAAGGCACCAGCAGTTACCTTGCGATCTTCTTCGTGCCAGACAGATTCACTTATCTCATCGTTGTTAATAGCCTCAAAGCTGCTCGCCCTATTCTCGATAATTGACGGCACTGAGAGCGCCCGGTCGCGGAGCAGCGCTGTAGTGGAAGACGCCAAAGTAGCTACGACCTGTCTCTGGACTTCTAAGTCCCTGTTCAATGAATTCAATCGAAGCGCGAAATTCTCATTAATAGAAACACTATGCCGCGGATAAGGTTCGAGCTGCGGCATCAATGCATAATAAACGCCCGTTAATGCAATTAGGCACGCCCCAAGTCGCGCAAACAATTCACCATTGGCGAGATAAATCGCGAATATTGAAATCGCAAACCACAAAATAAGTCCTGCGAGCCAAAACCCGTCTACTGTTTCTATTCGCTCTCTTTTAGGCACCTCTATCAGTGCGCCACCCCCGCCGCCACTCACTCGTCAATGAACCGCCCCTCCGTAAACCGCTCCAGCCCGAAGGCATCGGTAAGCGGCGAGCGTCCCTTGGCCATCAGCTCGGCCATGGCCCAGCCGGAGCCGGGAATGGCCTTGAACCCGCCCGTGCCCCAGCCGCAGTTGATGAAGATGCCGTCGACAGGCGTCTTGCTCAGGATCGGTGAGCGGTCGCCGGTGACGTCCACGATGCCGCCCCATTGGCGCAGCATCTTGAGGCGGCTGACCATCGGGAAGGTCTCGATCAGGGCGCGCACGGTTTCCTCGATGTGGTGAAAGGAGCCGCGCTGGGTGTAGTTGTTGTAGCCGTCGGTGCCGCCGCCGATCACCATCTCGCCCTTGTCGGACTGGCTCATGTAGCCATGCACGGTGTTGGCCATCACGACCACGTCCATGCAAGGTTTGATCGGCTCTGACACCAGCGCCTGCAGGGCGACGGATTCGATGGGCAGACGGAAGCCCGCCATATCGGCGAGATGGCCGGAATGGCCCGCGACCACGATGCCGAGCTTGTCGCAGGCGATATCGCCCTTGGTGGTGCTGACGCCCGTGACCTTGCCGCCTTCCGAACGCACGCCGGTGACCTCGCATTGCTGGATCACGTCCATGCCCATGTCCGAGCATGCGCGCGCGTAGCCCCAAGCCACCGCGTCATGGCGCGCCGTGCCGCCGCGGGCCTGCCACAAACCGCCCAGCACCGGATAGCGCGGACCGTCGAGGTTGATGATCGGCACCAGCTGCTTGACCTTCGCGGGGCCGATGAATTCGGTCGTGACGCCTTGCAGCATGTTGGCATGGGCCGTGCGCTTGTACCCGCGCACCTCATGTTCGGTTTGTGCAAGCATGATGACCCCGCGCGGGGAAAACATCACGTTATAATTGAGATCCTGCGACATCGTCTCATAGAGGCTGCGCGATTTTTCGTAGATCGCGGCGGAAGGATCCTGCAGGTAGTTGGAGCGGATGATGGTGGTGTTG
Organism: uncultured Alphaproteobacteria bacterium; assembly: GCA_963703195.1. Classification (GTDB taxonomy): domain Bacteria; phylum Pseudomonadota; class Alphaproteobacteria; order Rhodobacterales; family Rhodobacteraceae; genus Sulfitobacter. The sequence goes on from OY969797.1 coordinate 1,339,141, forward strand.
CGCCCGGTGTTGCCGCCGCCGAGCCAGCCCTTTTCGAGGATCGCGACGTTGGTGATGCCGAAATTCTTGCCCAGGTAGTAGGCCGTGGCGAGCCCATGCCCCCCCGCCCCGATGATGATCGCGTCATAGCGTCTCTTGGGCGCCGCATCGCGCCACGCGCGGGTCCAGCCGGTGTGATGGCGCAGGGCCTCACGCGCCACGGCAAATACGGAGTATTTCTTCATCGCTGATGTCCCTGCGGTGGATGGTGGGTTAGGATTCGGAGACGCGTCTCCTCTGTGGCCTCTTCATGGGGGAGCGGCCAGAAAAATGGATACTGCGCGCGGCACTCTCTATCAGTTTTACGACATGCGCCGCAAGCGGGGGCGCCGCGGCAGGGTCTATTCGTCGCGCAGGCGGCATTGGCCTCTTTTGTCGCAGGTTAGAGCGTACTACATGGGGGACATAGGGAGGGCCCAAGACATGCTGAGTTTCTGGGTGGTCGCGGGTGCGATAACACTGATGGTGGCGGCGGTACTGGCGCGCGCGGTGTTGCGCGGGGACAGGTACGACGTGGGCTCGCGTGCGGCCTCGGACGTGCAGGTCTATCGCGGCCAGCTCGAAGAGGTCGAACGCGACGTGGCACGCGGCGTCATCGGCCCGCAGGAGGCCGAGCGCGTGCATGCGGAGGTCGCGCGCCGCCTGCTCGCCGCCGATAAGGCACAGCAGGAAGAACGCGCACCGGGCGGCAAGGCGCCCGCGGCTGCAGCACTCGGCCTCATCGCCGTCGGCGTGGTGGGCAGCGTTGCGAGCTATCTATGGCTCGGCGCGCCGGGGTACGGCGATATGGCGCTCAAGGACCGCATCGCCTTTGCGGAGGAGGTGCGCCTGACGCGCCCGGCGCAAGAAGTGGCCGAGCGGTCCCTGCCCGCCTTCGAGATGCCCGACAACCTCGATCCGCGCTACGCCTCCTTGCTCGCGCAGCTGCGCGAAACCGTCGCCCAACGCCCCGACGATCTAGAGGGGCAGCGCCTGCTCGTGCAGCAGGAGCGCAGGATCGGCAATTACCTCGCGGCCAAGCGCGCGCAGGAACGGGTGATCACCCTCACCGGGGCGGAGGCGGGCGCGCAGGATCTTGCGGATCTGGGCGAATTGCAGGTCCTGTCGGCGGGCGGCTATGTCTCGCCGGAGGCGGAGACGAACCTGCGCGGGGCGCTGCTGCAGGACCCCGCGAACGGGCCTGCGCGCTATTACCTCGGGCTGATGCTGGCGCAGACCGGCAGGCCGGATCAGGCGTTCCGCCTGTGGGATGCGCTGCTGCGTGAAGGTCCGGCGGAAGCCCCCTGGATCGAGCCCATTCTGGCGCAGATCGAGGATTTGGCACAGCTCGCCGGTGTCCGCTATGCCATCCCCGAGATCGGCAGCCGCGCGGGCCGGGGTCCGACCGCCGAAGACATAGACACTGCAGCCGAGATGACGCCCGCCGAGCGGATGGACATGATCGGCGCCATGGTGACGGGTCTTTCCCAGCGGCTGGCGACCGAGGGTGGACCCGCGCGCGACTGGGCGCGACTCATCTCCTCGCTCGGCGTATTGGGCGAATGGGAAAGGGCGCAGGCGATCCATGCCAATGCGATCGAGGTCTTTGCCGATGACCCCGGGGCGATCGACCTGATCAACGAGGCGGGTCGCGATGCGGGAGTCGTCGATTGATACATGAGCGCATCGAGGATTTCGCCGCCGCCGTGCCGCCGATGCGCGCCCTGATCGGCCTCGATCTGGGCGAGAAGACCATCGGCGTGGCGGTGACGGACAGCTTTCTCTCGGTGGCGAGCCCGCTGGAAACGGTGCGGCGACGCAAGTTCGGGCTCGACGCCGCGCGGTTGGGCGAGATCATCGCCGCGCGGGGCATCGGCGGGCTGATCCTCGGCCTGCCCTACAACATGGACGGCTCCGAGGGTCCCCGCTGCCAGTCGACGCGTGCCTTTGCGCGCAATTTCGACAGGCTTCACCCGGAGCTGCCGATCGGCTACTGGGACGAGCGGCTGTCGACCGTGGCCGCCGAGCGGGCACTGCTGGAGGCGGATACGTCACGATCGCGTCGCGCACAGGTGATCGACCATGTGGCGGCTGCGTATATCCTGCAAGGGGTTTTGGACAGGCTGCAGGTGCTGCGCCGCAAGGAGGCTACACGATGAGCGACGAGATCTGGAAGCGCGCGGAGGTCGAAAGCCCCTGCATCAAGATTTGCGTGATCCATCCCGAAAGCCGCCTGTGCACCGGCTGCCTGCGGTCCATCGACGAGATCGGCGCGTGGTCGCGGATGACACCGCAGGCGCGGCGCGCTGTAATGGCGGAATTGCCGTCGCGGGCGGGCGCGTTCGCAAAGCGGCGCGGCGGTCGCGCGGCACGACTTGCGCGGGATAGTTGAACAGGGCTTGGGCCGAGGGGCGTTTCAGCTTTCGCGTTTGGCGGGATTTCCGAACAGTGCAAGGGCCGCACTGCCGCGCATGTGACGCGGCAGGGAGACCACATCGGGCGCGCTGCTCTGGTTGGCTGCGGTCGCTCCCGGGGCGCGTGCAAACCCGGTGCATGGCACGTTGAGCGCGGGATACTGCGCCGCGGCTGCGGCAACTGCGTGATAGGCCAGGCGGCCAAAAGGTCCTGTGATGATCTGTGTCATTGGATTGCCTCTTGCTCGGGTCCGCCCCTCTTGCGGGGGCCTGTGTTGACCTTAGGTCGCAATTGGATCGGGCGACAATATGGCAGTTCCAAGAAAATTGTGAGCCGAGGCGAAACAGTAACACTGCCGGGCCGGACCTGCCCCACAGGCTACTCAGGGCGTGGCGAGCCATTCCGCGGCCCCGCCCGGACAGACGGGCCGGAAGAAGGCGATCATCCGCCCCTCCCCGTCGCCCGGAGCATCCTGCGCCCCGTCCCAGGGCGCCGTGCCGTGCAGTACGAAGGGATGCAGCAGCGCGCTTTGCCCCGGTGCCAGGACCAGCGGCAAAGGCGCGCTGCGGGCGAAGACCTCGCGCCGCGCGGCCTTATAGGCGTCCGTGATGTCGACCTTTGCGGGGTCATCGGCGCCCAGTGCCGCGCGCAGCGAGGCCTGCATGATCCGCTGGCTGCCCGGCCAGACAACCGTGGGCGCGTGACGCACATCGTTGAGCGGCACGCTGAGAATGTAAGCGTGGTATTCCAGCGCGAAGCGGCGCCGCGCGGGCCCTACGGGCAGCAGCCCGTCCACATGCGCCGCCATCCTGTCGCGGCGGTAGCGGTGGTTGGGGCCGCTCTCGCCCCGGTCCTGCTGCGGATAGCCGGGATAGATGATGGAGAGTTGCGCGCGGTGCTGGGGGATGTCGGGCACATGATCCTGCCAAGGTCCTGCAAAGGGCACGCCCGCGATGCTGCCGTCCGCCGCGTTGGGCAGCGCATCCACCCCCACGAACCAGGTGGCGCCGTGGCGCAGGTTGTCCGCCCCGCGACAGGCCGGATCCGCCGCGATGCCCCGCGCCACTTCATGCGCCGCGCGGGCCCAGCGCCGCACCCGCGCATCGGCATCAAAGACGATGAACCCCTGCGCGCCGATCATCCCGTCACCACCTTGCGCAGCATGTTGAGCGCGACCAGCACCAGAAAAACCGCGAAGATGCGCCGCAGCGCGCGGGCTTCCATCCCCTGCGCGAGACGCGCGCCGAGGGGCGCGGTCAGCAGCGTCATCGCGATGACGATGGCGCAGGCGAGCAGGTTGACTGCCCCCAAAGTGTACGGCGGGCGTATTGCCGGATCTATCGTAACGAGCAGAAAGCCCAGAGCTGAGGGTACCGCGATCAGCACGCCGAAGCCCGCCGCGGTGGCCACGGCGCGGTGCATCGGCACACCGTAGAGCGTCATCAGCGGCACGCCGAAGCTGCCACCGCCGATGCCCAGCAGCACCGACAGGAACCCGACGCCCGGCGACAGCACGGCGCGCGCGGCACCGCCCGGCATCTGCGTGCCGAGCCGCCACTGCTCGCGGCCAAAACCGAGGTAGAATGCAACACAGAGGGCCATAACCCCGAAGATCAGCTGCAAGGCGGGCGTGCGCAGTGCCGACACCGCCAGCACGCCGAGTGCGGCCCCGGCCACAATCCCAGGCGCCCAGTGGCGCAGGATCTGCAGATCCACCGCGCCGCGCGCGTGATGTGCAAGCCCCGCGCGCGTCGAGGTAACGATGATCGTGGCAAGCGACGTTCCCAGGCACATCTGCATCAGTTGGTCGCTGGCGTAGCCGAGCCGTTCGAACACGAAGAAGAATGCCGGCACGAGGATGAGACCGCCGCCGACCCCCAAGAGCCCCGCCAGTAGCCCCGCAAAGGCCCCCACCGCCAGCAACAGCGCGGCCATCTGCACCAACAGCATCGTCTCATGCATCCCGCGGGCCCCCCTCTTCGGACAGGTCTAGCCTGCGGACTCGTTGCGGGCCATGGCAATCGTGGACTGCGCGCCCTGCTCGCGCGTGCGCTCCAGCGCCTCGCGCAGAAGCGCCGTGCCCGCCCCCTCGCGGTGCGCACCCTCGGACAGGACGCGTCGCCAGATCCGCGCGCCGGGACGCCCCGCGAACAGCCCCAGCATGTGCCGCGTGACCTGGCCGAGCTTGCCGCCCCGCGCCAGATGCTCCTCGATATAGGGAAGCATCGCCTCCACCGTGCCCTCGGGGTTCATGGGTCGCGGATCGATCGAATATCCGCCTGTCCGCTTCACACAGGATTTCGGCGGGCTGATGATAGGCCGCGCGTCCGATCATCACCCCGTCCAATCCCCCGTCGAGCGCGCCTCCGCGGCCTCAAGCGTCGTGATCCCGCCATTGAGCGAGATGTGCAGATTTGGAAACAGCTCCTTCATGCGGTGGACCAGCGGATAGTCGAGCGGCGGGATATCGCGGTTCTCTCTGGGGCTGAGCCCGTCGAGCCAGGCCTTGCGCGCATGCACGCTCACCCGCTCGATGCCCGCCCCCACCATGCGCGAAAGGTCCGGCAGCACCCTGCGGGTCCTGATCATCGACGCCGATACGGCATTTCACGGTCACCGGAATATCGACTGCCGCCGCATCTCGCGACACGCATTTCGCCACGAGACCGGGTCGTTCCATCAACACCGCACCGAAAGCGCCCGATTGCACACGGTCCGAGGGGCAGCCGACGTTGAGGTTGATCTCGGCATAGCCCGCCTGCGCCACGGCCATCGCGTCGCCTCCGCCAGTTCCGCCGGATCGGACTGCCGCCCAGTTGCAGGGCGACGGGATGCTCGGCGGTGGAATGATCCAGCAGATGCATCGCCCCGCCGCGCACCAACGCAGGAGCCGTCACCATCTCCGTATAGAGCAACACTTCACGCGACAGGACACGGTGGAAGGCCCGACAGTGCCTGTCGGTCCAATCCATCATCGGCGCGACCGCCAAAAGGGGCATATTGAAATTATTTGATTTTTTATTTTTATCAGCCATTTATCGCTCAATCCTCAAGCCCGTTCTTGTCTCATTTGTTGTAAATCGCGCCCATTTCGGGTAGGATTTACAACAAATGTTGTAACTTGGGCCAAATGTTGTAACCCCATGGGTACCATCATCAAGCGAAAGCGCAAAGACGGCACTGCCTCCTGGCTCGCCCAGATCGCCGTTCGGCGGGCTGGAAAAACCGTCTGGCGCGAGAACCGGACCTTCGAGCTGCGCTCGACCGCCGCGGCCTGGATCGAGAAGCGCGAGAAGGACCTCGCCAAGCCCGGCGCCCTCGAAAACCTGCCCATCGGCGAGACCCGCCGCCGCGAAGTGACCCTCGGCGACGCCATCGACAAATATGTGGAAGACAGCGCGAAGGCAATCGGTCGGACCAAGGCGCAGGTGCTGAAAAGCATCAAGGAGTTCGACATCGCGAACAAGCTCTGTGCCCAGATCGACAGCGCCGACATCGTGGCCTTCGCCAAGGAGAAGCTGAATACCGGTGTCTCGCCGCAGACCGTGTCGAACTACCTGTCCCATCTCAGCGCGGTCTTCACAGTGGCCGGCCCGGCCTGGAACTATCCGCTGGACGAGCGCGCGATGCGCAATGCGATGATCGTCGCTAAGAAGCTGGGCCTGACCCAGAAGAGCCGCCACCGCGACCGGCGGCCGACGCTGGACGAACTCGATCAGTTGATGGCGCATTTCCTCGACCGCTCGATCCGACGCCCCTCCTCCGTCCCGATGCATCGCGTCATCGCCTTTGCGATCTTCTCGACCCGGCGGCAGGAAGAGATCACCCGGATCAAATGGGCGGACCTCGACAAGGAGGGCAAACGCGTCCTCGTGCGCGACATGAAGAACCCCGGCGAGAAGATTGGCAACGACGTCTGGTGCGACCTGCCCGATCCGGCGCTGGCGATCATCGAGGCGATGCCCAAACACGCGAGCCAGATCTTCCCGTATTCCACCGATGCGATCAGCGCTGCGTTCACTCGGGCAACGCAGTTTCTGGGGATCGAGGATCTGCGCTTCCACGACCTGAGGCACGAAGGCGTCTCGCGTTTGTTCGAGATCGGCTACAACGTTCCACACGCGGCTGCTGTTTCCGGCCACCGGTCATGGACGTCGCTCAAGCGCTACACCCACCTGCGCCAAACCGGCGACAAGTTCGCTGATTGGAGCTGGAATGCGGAAGTCACCACGCGGGATCCGAGGCAGCGCAAAAGAAACCCCACGCGGCCGGGTTCTACAGCCAAACTTCGGACAAAACGGGTTCGACACCCCGGAGAAGATACATGAGCATCGTCCCTTAAAATTATGTAACAAAATACAATTAGTCTTCGGGATATTGCCGCGTGTAGCGCTCATCCGGCGCGACCCACTGCTCCAGGAATTCCAGCGGATCGAGCGTTCCCATCATGGACCGCGCAAGATCAAGCCGAGAGGACAAGGCCTGGCGCCTGTCGGTCTCGACGCCGGCAAGACGCTCCTCCGCCTCGCGAAAGAAGCTTTCGATCGACATCGCGGCGGACCATTTCTGGATCACTTCGGAAAGTTGTTCGCGGCTTTGGGCAAGGGCCTTGTCCGCGTTGCGTCGATCCTGTTCGCGCTTCCAGCGTTCCTGCTGTTCCTCCCATTCGCGTTGCTTGCGGATGGCCGCCGCCTCGGCTTCTGCAGTCTTGGACTTGAGGTCCGGCACGACGGCTTCCAGCTCTTTCACGATCCTCGGGAACATGGACGACAATTTTCGCTTTGGCGTCTCTTGCCATATCGCCGACCACTCTACGTCCCGGCGCGGCGCGTAGGCGACAAGCCGGAAGCGCCCGGACGGAACATCGTTCTCGGTCGTCCAGGAGTGGACCAGCTGGTGTGGTCTGGCGGCCTTCACGACCGCACTGTCGTCCCGCACATACTTGCCCTTAACGTATCTGAGCGTGACCCGTTCGGACATTTCCACGAGCGCAAGACCGATGGGAACCTCGCCGATATAGGCGACGGTTGGGCGGTGCGGTGCCCAAATCCGTCCGCAGGAATAGCGCCCGTATTTGCGATCCTTCTCCGGAACCTCCCGCTCTTCGATCTGCGCCCGAAACAATGGTTGATCAGGCGGCGCGAAGGTCACGCGATACCCTTTCCGCTCGAACGCATCGTAGAGCCCATTCGCGAGGTCCAATGCGCGTGGCAGCTGCGTCTCGGACGTCACGATGTCCGGCAGAAGGAGCTTGTAGGGTCGAAGAAACTCGTAGTCGTCAATCTTGCGCGTCTTGCGATAATGCGGCTCGACGCCGCGAAGGATCGGATGCCGGGCATCCTTGCGCTGCCTGCCACGACTAGGTGACGACACCGAAGATCTGGTGGCAGGCGTCACGGGACGCGCGAGCGGCGTATCCGCCGACCAGACAAGCTGATCGCCTGGCTTTGCAGGCGGGAGTGGAGGTCGTGGAGCGGCCTTTCCGACCGCCTTCTTCTGCCAATAGCCAGCGGGAGGCCGAGGCACAGCCAGAGACGTACAGACCCGCGCGAGATAGGAACCGGAGACACCGTACTCGGCCGCCAGGTGACTGATGGGTGTCGACCAGACCTTTTCGTAAAGCTCTTCTCTCGTGACTTGTCTGCAGCGGGACACAGTGGTGGTGGTGTCGTCGGGCAACTCTTTATTCTCGTAAATTCGGCCCAATGGGACGTTCGCTAATCAGCCCCATACGGTGCCGCCAACTCAGGTTACATCTGTCTGAAATACCGTCTATAATTCCGATATCCGAAGCTCAAGACGCGAAACCAAATGATCACGATCGCGGGCAGTGTCTTGAAGCGTAGCCCCGTTGAAGACTGCAGTCAGATGAACAACGAAGGACAGTGATTTGAGGTACGAAGCAGAGTTCAAGGCGTGGCTGGAAGAGAAAGGGCAGTCACTCCAGACGGTTTCATCTCGGATCAGCAGTGCGAAACGGGTAGAGCAGTACCTTGGTGATCTCGATGAACTTTTTTCAACTCAGACGAAAGAAAAGAATTCTCGAGAAGTTCACCTATAGCACTGAAGATGAACGTGAAGGACGACCAAACCCTTCACCAGTACCAATAAACGGTGTCTTGAGAACTGGGCTGGCCAGCATTCGGCAAGCACTCGAACTTTACCACAGCTTTCTGGCAAACCGTCGAAACATGCCAGATAAATCGGCCCATCAGACTTTGGTTGATCGCCTGTCGCGCGAGGAGATTGAAGGCGCGATGGAAGAGTGCCGGAAACTCGGTGAAAAGGTCTTTCTGCAACGCCGCGGCTTTGCCACTCCGAAAGTGCGGGTTTCTGGATATGGAGACCTTCAAACATACCCTGCAAAGGCCATCGTTGCCGCCGCAGTTGCGCATTTGCCTGAAAATACTGTCCTCACCGCGAAGGAATTCTTCAACGGATTTGGCGAGGCACAGGCCTTCTCGAAGCTCGAGGAACTCGGCTACGAAGTCTTGCGGCCTTCGGAAACGCAAGACAAGGGCGCTTTGACACGCGAAGTGATCGAGGCAGCCATGGATGCTTTCGATTTGCGTGAAACGGCCGAGTTTGAGACCGTGTTTTCTGCTTTCAAGGAACCAACGAAATACTGGGTCAGGTCAACAAAGCCTCGAGAGGACAGAAAGTACCCGACAAAACCAATCGTCGGATTTTTGAGCCAGAAGACCTCCAGCACGTTGAATGGTGGCTGGAGCCAACCTTCTGATGCGGCGGCAAAACTGCACGAAGCGGGATATGTCATCGTTGACAATAATGACGTGCCGCTACCGCTGCCGGATGAATATTTGCACCTGATGCGCGGTGCCGACAGAGCCCGTTTGGTGGCCCTCAACTACTTCATCGAACCGGCGCGGGAAGCTGGACAATCAAGCGTCACCATTCGCGCAGGTGATCTTCACGATCTATGCGGGCTCGAGAAAAACTGGGCGAATGTCTGTCAGGCCTTGGAAGGCGAAAAATTTCAGTCTCTGGCCCAGGTGGCTGCTCCGAGAATTGAGGGACCTGCAAGAAGTACCACGACAGTGTTCACCTTCGAGCTCGGACCAATGGACTTCATAAAAGGCGAACACATGCCGCATTCAGCAAACGCAGCCGCAGAAAACCTGATCCTGTTCGGCCCGCCTGGCACCGGGAAGACCTATCGTACGGCGGCCGAAGCCGTAAGGCTATGTGGGGAGGAAGTGCCAGAGGACCGCGACGATCTCATGGCCATCTACCAAGGACTGCTCGCCGCGGGGCGGATCGAGTTTGTCACGTTTCACCAGTCGATGGCTTATGAAGAGTTCGTCGAGGGCCGACAGCCGATGACCGGCGCGGATGATAGCGAGGACACATCCTCGGCCGGTTTCCGGCTGGAGACGGTGCCCGGTATTTTCAGGCGCATCGCGAAACGTGCGGAGACCAGCCGTGGACATGCATCCGACGAGGAGATGGTACGTGTTGAAGGCCGTCAAGTCTTCAAGATGTCGATCGGTGAGGCGAACAACCCGGAAGACGCGCATCTCTTCGAGGAGGCGATCAAGGGCGGCTACGCCCTCCTTGGCTTCGAGGACATCGACTGGTCAGACGACAAGTTCGCGAACCGCGAAGCCATCATCGAAGCCTGCAAGGCGCAGGGCCACCACAACACCAATGTGGATGCGCGGTCGGGTATGGTGCAGATGCCGTTCATTTTCCGGAACTGGGTCCGAGACGGTGACATCGTCATCGTCTCGAAAGGCAATGGCCTGTTTCGAGCCATAGGGGTGTTTAGCGGCGGCTATGAATTTGCCCCCCGCCCGGAAGGAGACTATGCCCATCGCCGTGCTGTCCGCTGGCTCTGGATAGACCGTGAAGGGGTTCCTGTCGGCGAAATCTACTCCCGGAAATTCTCACAAAAGTCGATTTACGCGCTCTATGATGCCGAGCTCAAAGTGCCGGCCCTTGAACGCTACATGAACAGCCAGCAGAACGAGGGGCCATCCGAACCCGAACCTTTCGTTCTGATCATCGACGAGATCAACCGCGCCAATATCTCCAAGGTTTTCGGCGAGCTGATTACGCTCTTGGAATCGGACAAGCGTCTCGGTCAGGCGAACCAGCTGAAGGTGCGCCTTCCCTATTCCGGGGACGAGTTTGGTGTTCCGTCGAACCTGCATATTGTCGGGACAATGAATACGGCAGACCGCTCCATCGCCCTGCTCGATACGGCGCTGCGGCGGCGGTTCACATTCCGCGAAATCATGCCCAATCCGGCCGTTCTGAAGGAGACTGCGGCCCGCACAGGTATCGATCTGCCGACCCTTCTGACGATCATCAATGAACGGATCGAGTACCTCTATGACCGTGACCACCAGATCGGCCATGCCTATTTCACCGGCTGCGACACCCGAGCGGATGTGGACGAGGTCATGCGGCACAAGGTGATCCCGCTGCTGGCCGAGTATTTCTTCGAAGACTGGGGCAAGATCGCCGCGGTGCTGGGCGATCTGGATACGCATGACGGGCCGATAGAGGGCGGCTTTCTGAATAGGTCCGTCCTGAAGGCACCACCGGGGCTCGACAATGGCGAAGCGATGCCGCGCTTCCGGTGGGACGTGCGCGAAGACAGCTTCAATTACGCGCGGCTGCTCGGTTCATGATCCGCCGCACGCTCCGCGAATGGCAGCGCATCGGCTACGGGGATGACGACACGACCATCCCGCCCGCCGAGGCTGATCGCATTGCCGCCATCGCGGCGCGCTCGAGCTTCGCGGGGCGTGGCGGCGAAGGCGTGCTCGAACACGGCCGCAAGGGGTTGCGGGCGCGCGGCGTGGTCGGCGTGATTGCCGCCCCGGGCTGTCAGCTGGAGATCCTCCCGAAGATCGAGGGCCTGGGAGAACACGAGACCACGGACGAAGCCCTTCGTCGCCGCCTCATCCACATGCTGGCGGTGGTTCACGATCTGCGGATCGATGCCGGTTCGTTGGCCCAGCTCGGATGGCAGAAGGACACCATTCTGGAATTGTTGATCCGGCTGTTTTGTGCGCGCCTCATGGAAGCGGTGCGCATGGGACTGCCGCGCCGGTATGTGGATCACGCAGACGACCTCCCTGCCCTGCGCGGCAGGCTCGATGTCACCCGGCAGTTTTCACGCCATGCAGTGGCGCCGCAAAAGCTGGCCTGTCGCTATGATGACTTGTCCTCTGACATTGCGCTCAACCAGGTGATGCGCGCCGCCGTGACCCGTTTGCAGCGTGTGGCTCAGGCCTCCGACAATCAGCGGATCCTGCGCGAGTTGGGCTTCGCCTATGCGGACGTGACCGAGGTTCCTATCCCTGCGCTGCGATGGGACCAAATCATACTGGATCGGACCAATCAGCGGTGGCGCGAGCTTCTTTCCTTCGCGCGGCTCCTGCTTGGGGATCGGCATCAGCAGACCAGTGCCGGGGCTACAGATGGTCATGCGCTCTTGTTCGAGATGAATGCCTTGTTCGAGCAATACGTTGCCAGACTGGTCACCCGTGCTCTGGCCGGAAGCGGATACCGTGTCGCAGCGCAGGGCGGGCACCGTGACTGCCTGTTCGAAGCGGGTACGGGGCGGTTTCGGACCAAGCCGGACCTCATCATCCGGCAGGGGGATCGAACCGTCCTCGTCATCGACACGAAATGGAAACGGATGGCGCCGCGCATCGACGACCCGAAGCAGGGTGTCAGTCAGGCCGATGTGTATCAATTGATGGCCTATAGCCAGCTCTACCGCTGCCCGGAGGTCATGCTGCTCTATCCACACCACGGTGATTTGCCGCCCGAGCCGATTTGTACCCGCTACGCAATCGCCAGCGACGGCGCCGAAGAGACCCTCCAGGTTGCGACACTGGATGTTACCGGCCCTGCACATACCCATATCGAAGCCCTGAAACACCTGTTGGCGCAGACCTTGCCTGCCGCGGTCGCAGCCTGAGCGCTTGTCAGGCAAGATAAACGCACGGCAGAGACGTCCGGTGCGACCTGCCCGACCCACCGCCGGAGATCATCAGGGCCACCAGACCTTGCACGTTAAATCGGACAAAAGTCCGCTCTTAGCCTGTTAAGCCGGATTATATTCCGCTTTGCGGTGCATTTTGTTGACTTCTCATGCAAAACCACCTAACACGGAAAAAATTACGGATACAGCAGCACAAGGCGGAGTTTTCTCCGATCAAAAATGTCATCATACCAGGTTCAGACCGCCCTGAAACGACTTGGCCATGACATACGTGTGGCCAGGAAGAAGCGGCGCATGTCCGTCGCAGATTTCTGTGAGCGCCTGGGTGTGACCGACAAGACGCTTGCCAAACTCGAGATGGGCGATGGCGGTGTGCGGCTCGAGACAATGGCCATGGCACTCATGGTCCTTGGCGAGATCCACCGACTCGGCGAAATCCTGGATCCGGCGAAAGACGATACTGGCCTGGTCCTTGATCAAGCCCGCCTGCCAGAGCGGATCGTCAATCGCCGCAGGCCGTCCTCCGGCAGATCGGATACCACGCAAGAGAGGTCGGATGAGATCGATGACGAAGGGAGCGCTTTCTGATGGCCGTGGCGCGTGTCGCTCTCGGGGAAGGGCTGGTTCCAGTCGGCCGTCTGATCTTCGAGACGGATGGGCGGCGCGCGCATTCCACTTTCCTCTATGATCAGGACTGGATCGATAACCCGCGCGGCTTCGACCTCTGCCTGCAAATGCCGAGGGTGAACACGCCCTATCACGCTAGTTCCGGCGGGCGCGACAGCCGGAAGCGTGATGTTATCGCCGGGCCCTTTGCGGATACGTCCCCGGACAGCTGGGGCCGCAAATTGATGCGTCGGGTTCTGGGCGAGGCAGCAACCGAGTTCGACTTCCTGACGGCATGCGACGATACCGCCCGCCAGGGCGCGCTGCGCTTTTTACAGGAAAACGGTGAGCCATTCCCGCGGATCGGAAGAGCCGTCCCGCGCCTTGCTGATATCGAGGACCTGCTCAAGATCGCGCAAAGGTTCGAACGAGACCCGGCAGGCGCGGAGCAGGATGCGCTGGATCTCGTAGGTGCCGCCGGTCCGCCGGGCGGGGCGCGACCGAAAGCCAACGTGAGGGATGGGGAGCGGCTCTGGCTCGCCAAGTTCACCTCCATCAACGACACTTGGCCAGTGGAACGTCTCGAGGTGGCAACGATGAAGCTCGCCGGGCGTCTTGGTCTGCGTACACCGGAATGCAGGCTCGAGTTGCCCGGCAGCGCGCACCCCATCGGGCTCTTCAGCCGTTTTGATCGCCGAGGCGGCGGTCGGGTCCCCTATATCTCCGCGCGCACCGCCTTGGGCAAGCTTGGACATGCGAGCGGCTTCTACACAGATATTGCCGATATCATCCGCACCATTTCCGCCCGGCCCGGCGATGATCTGCGGGAAATCTGGCGCCGCATGGTGTTCGGGATCCTTGTCGCCAACACGGATGACCACCTGAAGAACCACGGTTTCATCTATGTGGGTCAGAACCTGTGGCGTCTTTCACCGCTCTTCGATGTCAATCCGCAGCCCCGGCGGCATGCCCAGATGGAAACCGGGATCAGCCCGATCCATGGGCATGAGCCGGACATTGCTGCCGCAATCGACGCGGCTGAGTTTTTCGATATCAGTGCGCCGGAAGCCCGAGCCTTGGCCCGAGATATGGCACAAGTTATCGGTAACACTTGGCGGGACGAATTGCGCCACCAGGGGCTTGCTGGCGCGGGGTTGAATGCCTGCGCTCCAGCCTTCGAACATGAACGGATGGATGCGGCACTCGGGCTGTAGCCCCTAGAGTTTCTTGAGTCCCCTCGGATACATTGGCATCAAGACCGTCGGGAGGATGTGCCCGCCTTTTAATTGCAAGAGGACAACCGAAGAGGGCCATAAGCGCTTAACACTGCAAAATCGCTCTTTCTCCAATTGCGGCCGAAGCAATCAAGGAGGCTGTTCCTTGGCTCGGTTTCGGTCCTGACCTCCCCCGCGCCGCGCTTTCGCAAACCCTCGGTCCGTCGCGATGAACCGTTCAAGCATGGGAACCACCAGCTTCTTCGGTTCGATTGGTCCCTGCCCTGCTTCGCGCCCGAGGATTTCCCCATAGGCGATCAGGTCGCGATGGAGATCAGCTGGCAGTTCCACGGTCAGCTTCACCGGCTTGTCGTCCGGGATGGGTCCGAGTTTCAGCTTGGTCATGTCAGCCTCCGGACGGCGCGAAGTCGAGATCGCGCGTGACGATCACGCGGACGGGGAAACCCGGGCGAATGTTAAGGGTCGGCGGGACCTCCAGCTGACGTTGAACGATGCGCTGACCGGCCTCGTTGATCGTGTCGAGGGCCCCGTCGCGGAGCGCGCGGGCAAGGCGATCTTCCTCGTCGAGGGAAAGCTCCGCGCCGACGGCCAGCAAGGTCGAAAGCCCCGCCGCGCGCAGGATGCTGGCCCAGTGATTATCGACGCGGTCCTCGAGACCGGCATAGCCCGTAGTGTCCGCTCCGGGCTGGCGTTCGAGGACGAGGGATCGTCCATCGGGGAAGATCAGCCGCGTCCAGACCAGCAGCACGCGACGCTGGCCGACGGTGACACTATCGTCATAGGCGCCGATCAGGCGGGTGCCTTGCGGGATCAAAAGTAGGCTGCCGGTGGGGCTGTCATAGACGTTCTGGGTGACCTGCGCGGTGATCTGGCCGGGCAAGTCGGAGCGGATGCCAGTGATCAGCGCGGCCGGGATGACGGACCCGGCTTGCAGCAGCCAGGGCGACGCCGGTGACTGCACGCGGTCGGGCGCGACGGTGCGGCGGTCGGTCGGCGCGGTCAGGAAGGCCTGTCGTGGGTCGGTTTCCGGGGTAGCGGCCAACCCGCCCCCCGTTGCCGGAGGCGGCATCTGGAATCCGGTGGAGGCAGGCGCCCCGGGGCGCGTCTGGAAGAAGAGATCGCTGACACGGGCGGCCTCCAGTTCCGCAAGCCGCTGCTGTTCGGCCGGATCCATGGTGGGGGGCGCGAGGCTTGGAGTTACAATCGGCTGGCCACGTTGCTGCGCGTCGAGGATGCCACCACCGAGGTCACCCGGCAGGGGCGGTCCGAGCCGCGGGATCGCATCATAGCTGCCGGGCAGATCGCGCAAGCCGTCTGCGGGCTGGCGGCGGTCCGTGGTGATCAGCTCTTCCGGTGCAGCGGTCCGATCCGGACGTTGCAGCCCGTAGATCAGCGCGGCACCGATGCCAAGGCCCGCGACGACGCCGAGGCCTATGATCACCTTGCGCGAAATCCGCGTGACCCGGGGCGGATCGGCACGCAGGCGCATGGCGGCAGCGGTCTCGGTCGGTGCCTCGGTCATGTCCCCTGCCCCGCATCGTGTCGCACGACGGTCGCCTCTGTCCGGGGTTCGATCCTTACAATGCGCACCACCTCCTGCCGGGGACCGCGTCCGAGGCGCAGCTCTGCCGCACCGAACAGCCTGTCAACGATCAGCACGTTGCCGTGGATGCGGGAGTTGACGATTTCCAGCTCGCCATCGGCGCCGAGCACGAAGAGCGGCGGCATCTCGCCCTGGGCGATGCCGCGCGGGAAGCCGACGTAAGTACGGCGTCCGTCGTCGAAGACCGAGACCGGCCGCCAGGGCGGGCTGTCCCCCTGCAGCCCGTAGCGGTGGTTGCGGGCATGCGCGGGCGGGATGCGCGGCGTGGCCGGCGCAACGCGTGGGGCGTCGGGCGCGCGCGGATAAGCCCAGGAGATCGCGGGCATCCAGGTCTCTTCGCTGGCGTTGAGCTCGATGAGATAGGTCCGCCGGTCGGTCGAGATCACGAGGTTCGTGCTGATGTCGGGCCGCGTGGGTTTCACGAGGACGAGGACGCGGGTGTCGCGGCCCGCGCCGCTTTCCGTGTCGCCGATGATCCAGCGCGCGGTGTCGCCCGCCGCGATCGGGCCGGTACCCGCCAGGCGTTCGCCGGGTTCGAGCGCGATGGTCGTGATCTGGCCCGGAGCGGCGTAGACCTAATAGAGCGCACCCTCGGACCAGGGGTAGATCTGGATCGCGTTGAAATACCCGGCCTGCCGCGGCTCGACGCGCGCGGCCGCATTGGCATTGCCGACCTGCGCGACGGGTGTCGCGGCCGCCTCCCCACCCCGACTCGGAGTCCAGGCGGGCGGGAAATGGAGGGGACGCGGGCGGTCGTCGGGTGCCGTGGCAGGCGGTGACGGCAAGGGCGGAACCGCGTCGTCATAGGCGAATGCGGGCGGACGGTCGCTGGCGCAGCCGGCGAGAAGCGTGGTGGCCAAAAGGACGGTGGGCAGGATCGGTCGGGTCATTGGCTCATCTCCCGCGACCAGTTGATCGCGTTCACATAGATTCCGAGGGGATTGGCGCGCAGGCGCTCGGCGGTGCGCGGCGGGTCGATCACGATGGTCAGGATCGCGGTCCAACGCTCGGTGCGGGCCAGCTGGCCGTTCTCGTACTGCCGCTCGGACCAGGCGACCCGGAAACTGTCGGGCGAGGCACGGATGACGCTCGAGACCTCGACCGAGACCTGATCCTCGCCGACCCGCGTGAAGGGATCGTTGGCCCGGGCATGATCGTTCAGCGCCAGTGCGCCCCGGTCGGTGGTGAACTCATAGGCGCGGAGCCAGTTCTGCCGGACGACGATGGGATCGGCGGGCAGCCCCCGGACCTCCTCGATGAACCGGGCGAGATGCCAGGCGATCTGCGGATCGCTCGGGCGGTACGCCGGCGCTGGCGGCCTCGACGGCACGCGCCTCGCCGTGCCGGTCGATCTCGACGACGTAAGGCACGACGGTGCCGCGCGCCGATTGCCAGACCAGCGCCGTGGCGAAGCCGCCGGCGAGGATCAGGCAGCCGAAGGCCATGAGGCGCCAGTTCTTCGCCTGCACCCGGGCGGAGCCGATGCGCTCGTCCCAGACCTGGGCGGCCTTCTGATAAGGGGTCTCGGGCGGAGGGGTCTTGCCGTAATGCGCGGCGGCACGTTTGAAGAGGCTCATGAGCGGTCACTTTCTGAAAGGGGGACGGAGGCGCCGGAGCCGGGGCTGTCCCCGGCGCGCAACGCATGGGTGGCGGCGGAAACGCCATGGCTCATGGCTTGGCTGCGGCGCATGGAGCGCGCCCAGGCCGGTGGACTGCCCGCAGGGGCGGCCAAGGCGGCTGACGCACCTGCAACGCTGCCCTTGGAGGAGCCGCCGGTGGCGGCGAAGCCAGCGCGGGCACCAGCGGCATGGCTTGCCTTGACGGCCTCGGAGGCCGAAGCGGCGGCCCGGCGCAGGGGCGAAATGGCCGCCGCGCCCCCTGCCCGCGCCACACCACCGAGACCGGAAGCGACGCTTGCGGCTCCTGTCTGGCCCATCGATCCGAGGCTGTAGGCAGTGGAGGCGGCCCCGGTGGCGGCAGCGGCTCCGCGCGTGGCAGCGGCCCCGCCTGAGGCGAGCGCCCCGGCCCCGCGGGCGCCGAGCAGCGCCCCGCCACCGGCCGCGACCGCGGCGCCACCCACGGCGAGCCCGGTGCCGACGGCGGCGCCCGCGCCCAGTTGCGGCCCGCCGGAGACGAGGCCGGTAGCGATGCCGGGCCAAAAATACCGAGACCGAGGAGCGAGAGCGCGGCCAGCACGATCGCCATGGCCTCGTCGATGGTGGGGGTCACACCACCGAAACCGGCGGTGAACTGGCCGAACAGGGTCGAGCCGATGCCGATGATCACCGCCAGCACCAGCACCTTGATGCCGGAGGAGACCACATTGCCCAGTACCCGCTCGGCCATGAAGGCGGTTTTGCCGAAGAGGCCGAAGGGGATCAGGACGAAGCCCGCGAGGGTCGTCAGCTTGAACTCGATCAGGGTCACGAAGAGCTGGACGGCGAGCAGGAAGAAGGCGAGGAGCACCAGCGCCCAGGCGAAGAGCAGGCAGGCGATCTGGATGAAGTTCTCGAAAAAGGCGACGAAGCCCATGAGATCAGCGGTGGATTCCAGAAGCGGTCGCCCGGCATCGAGCCCGGTCTGCGCCACCCGGCCCGGGCGCAGGAGATCGGCGGGCGAAAACCCGGTGCCGGAGGCCAGGAGACCCAGACCTGCGAAACTGTCGAAGACGATGGCGGCGAGGCTGTTCCAGTTGGAGATCAGGAAGGCGAAAACCCCGACAAAGAGGGTCTTTTTCACGAGGCGCGCGATGATGTCGTCATCGGCGCCCCAGGCCCAGAAAAGGGCGGCCAGCGTCACGTCGATCACGATCAGCGTGCTGGCGATGAAGGCGACCTCGCCGCCCAGTAGCCCGAACCCGCTGTCGATATAGGTGGTGAAGACCCCGAGGA
Source organism: uncultured Alphaproteobacteria bacterium (assembly GCA_963703195.1). Taxonomy (GTDB): domain Bacteria; phylum Pseudomonadota; class Alphaproteobacteria; order Rhodobacterales; family Rhodobacteraceae; genus Sulfitobacter. The sequence goes on from OY969797.1 coordinate 1,357,891, forward strand.
AGGTGTCGATGACGCCGGTGCCGCCCATGGCTCACTCGCCCCCGGCCCGGTCACGCCCGAGAAAGCGGTCACGGGTTTCGGCCCAGACGGCGAGACAGTCCGGATCAGAGGCCGCGGCCTCACCCAGTTCCTGGCAGCGCCGTTGTTCGGCCCGCAGGGGATCAGCCTCCGGCGCGATGGAAGGCGCCGGGCGCGCGCGCTGCCCCGCCTCGTCGCGGCCCATCTCCACCACCACCGCGGTGATCGCGATAGCGACAAAGACGATGGCCGCGATGCGGGCGAGGACCGATCCCTCCATGGGCCTGCTCCCGCTCAGTTGTTGAACATCCGGGCATTGCCGGGCTGGTAGCCCGCACCCGGGGTGAGGAAGCGCTCGCGCTGCACCCGGCCCTGCTCGGCCGCCGCAGACCGCTCGGCTTCGACCAGGGCCGTCGCGCGGCCATTGGCAGCCACGACCGCGATCAGGTCGGCGATCTGCTGGGACTGCAGCGCGAGGAGCTGGTTGCCCGCCTGGGTCGCCTGCAAGGCGCCGACGGCGGACTGGCTTTCGCCGACAAGGGCGGAGAGCTCGGCCCGCTGGCCATCGAGATTGCCGACGACCCCCGCCTGCACGCGCAGCGCGTCCTGCAGCCCGCCGATGGTGTTTTCCCAGCGGGAGCGGGCAGCGGCCAGAAGCTGCGCCTCGGGTGCCGCCATCGGGATGTTGGCATAGTCCTGCTGGAAGACCTGGTCGATCTGCGCGACATCGAAGGCGATGTTCTGCGCCTGAGACAGGAGCTGCCGGGTCCGGTCAACATTCTGCTGCAGCGCCTGCAGCGACGAGTACGGCAGGCTTGCGAGGTTGCGGGCCTGGTTGATCAGCATTTGCGCCTCGTTCTGCAGCTGGGTGATCTGGTTGTTGATCTGCTCGAGCGCCCGGGCGGCGGAGAGAATGTTCTCGGCGTGATTGCGCGGGTCATAGACGATGCGCCCGCCCCCGCCGAAAAGGAAGGCCTGGGCCGGCGTCGCGAAGATGGGCGAAAGACCGATGGGGGCTGCGAGCGTGAGGGCCAAGGCGGAAGCGCTGGCGAGACGGGACAGGCGATGGGCGGCATGGGTCATGGGGTGGTCTCCTCTGCGGGTTGGGTGGATTGGGGGATCGGCGCTTCCGGTGCCTCGGCCTCCGGCGCGAGATTGGTCAGCTCTGGGATCAAATCGGCGGCCCAGCCGACCCCGCGGGCGTCGAGCCAGGCGGCGAGGAAGCCCTCGCGCCTATGCTCTGCGAGGATCTCCGTGATCAGCGTCTGGTCGGATTTGGACGAGGCCGCGCAGAGCGCGAGACCCACCTCGGAGAGGCCCAACTCGAAAAGCCGGTTGCCGCGCCGCGACTGGCAATAGTAGTCGCGCTTGGGCATGGCGCGCGCGAGGATCTCGATCTGCCGGTCATTGAGGCCGAAGCGGCGGTAGACCGCGGTGATCTGAGGCTCGATGGCGCGTTCATTGGGCAGGAGCAGCCGGGTCGGGCAGCTTTCGATGATCGCGGGCGCGATGGCCGAGGAGTCGATATCCGAGAGCGACTGGGTCGCGAAGATCACCGAGGCGTTCTTCTTGCGCAGGGTCTTCAGCCATTCGCGGAGCTGGCCCGCGAAGCCCTCGTCATCGAGCGCGAGCCAGCCCTCGTCGATGATCAGGAGCGTCGGGCGCCCGTCGAGCCGGTCGCCGATGCGGTGGAAGAGATAGGACAGGACCGCAGGTGCCGCGGCGGTGCCGACCAGCCCCTCGATCTCGAAGGCCTGGACCAAGGCCGCCCCAAGCTCTTCGGTTTCGGCATCGAGCAGTCGGCCATGGGCACCACCCAGGCAATAGGGACGCAGGGCTTGTTTCAGGTCAGAGGATTGCAGCAGGACCGCGAGACCGGTGATGGTGCGCTCGCCGACCGGGGCGGAGGCCAGAGAAGTCAGCGCGGACCAGAGATGCTCCTTCACCTCCGGCGTGATCGCGATGCCTTCGCGGGCGAGGATCCCGCCGATCCAGCCCGTGGTCCAAGAGCGCTCGGCGGGATCGTCGATGCGGGCCAGCGGTTGGAGGAAAACCGTCGCCTCCGCCCCCTCGGTCAACTCGCCCCCCAGATCATGCCAGTCTCCGCCCATGGCCAGCGTCGCGGCGCGGATCGAGCCCCCGAAATCGAAGGCGAAGACCTGTGCGCCCGGATAGCGGCGGAACTGCAGCGCCATGAGCGCGAGTAGCACCGATTTGCCCGCCCCGGTCGGCCCGACGACCAGCGTATGGCCGACATCGCCCACATGGAGCGAGAGACGGAACGGCGTCGCGCCCTCGGTCTTGCCGTAGAGCAGCGGCGGGCCGTCGAAATGCGTGTCCCGCTCCTCCCCCGCCCAGACGGCGGAGAGCGGGATCATATGGGCCAGGTTCAAGGTGGAGATCGGCGGCTGGCGCACATTGGCGTAAGCCTGCCCCGGCAGTGACCCGAGCCAGGCATCGACCGCATTGACGGTCTCGACCATGGCGGTGAAGTCCCGCCCCTGCACGACCTTCTCGACCAGGAGGAGTTTCTCGTCGGCGCGGCGCGGGTCTTCGTCCCAGACGATGAGCGTCGCCGTGACATAGGCCTCGCCCGCGATATCGGCGCCGAGCTCCTGCAGGGCCAGGTCGGCATCGGCGGCCTTGTTGGCGGCGTCCGTGTCGACCAGCGCCGATTGCTCGTTGGTCATCACTTCCTTCAGGATCGCGGCGATGGACTTCCGCTTGGCGAACCATTGGCGGCGGATACGCGCGACCATCCGCGCGGCCTCCATCTTTTCCATGAGGATCGCGCGGGTCGCCCAGCGATAGGAAAACGCCAGCCGGTTGAGATCGTCGAGGATCCCGGGCGTGGTGGCCGTCGGGAAACCCGAGAGGGTCAGGACCCGCAGATGGGCGTCTCCCAGCCGGGGCTCGAGCCCGCCGGTGAGCGGCTGATCGGCCAGAAGCGCGTCGAGATAGGCCGGGGTTTCCGGCACGCGGACGCGGTGGGGCTGCGTCGAGATGGTGGAATGCAGATAGGTCAGCGTTTCGCTGTCACCCATCCAACGGCATTCGGGCATGATGCCGTCGAAAAGCGCCAGCACCCGGTCGGTGCGGTCGATGAAGCCACGGAGCACCTCGCCCGCATCGATGCCGGTCTTGTCGCGCCCCTCATAGAGCCAGGTCTCGGCCCGCGCGGCCTCCTCGGGGGGCGGCAGGTAGAGAAAGGTCAGGACGTACTCCGACTGGAAATGCGCCCCCTGCTCTGCAAACCCCGCGCGGCGCTCGGCATCGAGGAGCGCCGAGGCCGGATCGGGAAAGCGGCTGTCGGGATAATCGGCTGCGGCCACGCGCTGCGCCTCGACGAAGATCGCCCAGCCCGAGCCGAGGCGACGGAAGGCGTTGTTGATGCGCCCCGCCACGGCCACAAGTTCTGCCGCGACCGCGCTGTCGAGATCCGGGCCGCGGAACCGGGCCGAGCGCTGCAGGCTGCCGTCCTTGTTCAGGACCACGCCGGGCGCGACCAACGCCGCCCAGGGCAAGTAATCCGCCAGCCGCGTTCCTTTCCGGCGATACTCCGCGAGGTTCATCATGGCGCTGCCCTCAGACCTCGAAATGACCGGGAAGGCGCAGATGTTGGCGCCCGACCTCGACGAAGAGCGGATCGCGCCGCGCAGCCCAGACCGCCACGACGTGGCCCAGAAGGCCGATGACGATCCCGGCGACCCAGAGCTGCAACCCGAGCCCGATGGCCCCGGCCAGCGTGCCGTTCAGGATCGCGAAGGCGCGCGGCGCGCCGGCCAGCAGGATCGGCTCGGTCAGGGCCCGGTGGACCGGGACGGTCAAGCCCGGGACATCCGCCAGCTGCTCAAAACCTTGCCATTCGCTACCGCTCACGGCGTTCCTCCCTCGCGGCTTTCCACTGGAAAGCCGCGTTCACTGTGGGTGAACCGGTCGTCACCATCAGATCAGCGCCCCGCCGCCGAAGCTGAAGAAGCTCAGAAAGAAGGAACTTGCCGCGAAGGCGATGGAGATGCCGAAGACAATCTGGATGAGGCGGCGGAAGCCCCCGGAGGTGTCGCCGAAGGCCAGCGTCAGGCCGGTGACGATGATGATGATCACCGCGATGATCTTGGCGACCGGCCCCTCGATCGAACTCGAGGATCGATTGCAGCGGCGCCTCCCAGGGCATGGAGGACCCTGCCGCCCGGGCGGGTCCGGCCAGCATCAGTGTCACGGTGGCAAAAGTAACGGCATGGGCGGCCTGCGCACGCAGCCGGTGAAGGGAACGGATCATGAAGGGTCTCCTGTGTCGGTGTCCGTCCCGGTCGGCAGCGCCGCCGGGGTGATGCGGTAGTCGCCGTCCGGTCCCAGCCCCTCGACGCGGGCGAGCTCGGCGAGATGCCGGCTGGCCCCGCGCCCGGAAAGGACGGCGATAAGATCGATGGTCTCGGCAATGAGGGCGCGCGGCACGGTGACCACGGCCTCCTGGATGAGCTGCTCCATCCGGCGCAGGGCGCCGAGGGCGGAACCCGCATGGATGGTGCCGATCCCGCCCGGATGACCGGTGCCCCAGGCCTTCAAGAGGTCCAGCGCCTCGGCCCCGCGCACCTCGCCGATGGGAATGCGGTCGGGGCGCAGGCGGAGCGAGGAGCGGACAAGATCTGAGAGCGAGGCGATGCCGTCCCTGGTGCGCAGGGCGACAAGGTTGAGCGCTGTGCATTGCAGCTCGCGCGTGTCCTCGATGATGACGACGCGGTCCGTCGATCCGGCAACTTCCGCCAGGAGCGCGTTGGTCAGGGTCGTCTTGCCGGTCGAGGTGCCTCCCGCCACGAGGATATTGGCCCGCGCAGCGACACCGTCGCGCAAGAGTTCCGCGTGGGTCTCAGTCATGATCCCGGAGGCGACGTAATCAGTGAGGGTGAAGACCGCGACCGCGGGTTTGCGGATCGCGAAACAGGGCGCGGTGACCACGGGCGGCAGGAGCCCCTCGAAGCGCTCGCCGGTCTCGGGCAGTTCGGCCGAGACGCGCGGGCGCGCGGCGTGCACCTCGGCCCCGACATGATGGGCGACGAGCCGCACGATCCGCTCGCCATCGGCGGGGGACAGCGTGGCGCCGGTATCGGAGAGCCCCTCGGACAGCCGGTCGATCCAGAGCCGGCCGTCGGGATTGAGCATGACCTCGACAATCATCGGGTCTTCCAGAAACCCGGCGATGGCGGGCCCGAGCGCCGTGCGCAGCATCCGCGCGCCGCGGGCCATCGCTTCCGGTTTCCGAGCTGCTTCTGCCATGCTGTCCCCGTTCCGTGAGTGGCCACCGACGCGCGGCCCTGGATCGGGTCCATCAAGAAAACCGGAAACCGGCTTGGCTCAACAGCTCTTCAAGGGGCGTAGGGCTCTGGCGTGCAAAGACAGGGAAAAAGGCTGGACGCAATCTGACCCAGACCTCAAACCGCTCCTTGCCTTTTGGCACATATTGTCTATATTGATGCCAAAGGAGAAGCCCATGCAGTTCGCCACGGTCCAGCCCGTCCTCGCGCGCACCGATCTTCCCGTCATCACCGACGAGGAGGCCGCGGCGCTGGCGCGCACAACGGTCAACCTGTTTCGGGCCTGGGAGCTGACGGATGCCGAAGCCCGCACATTGCTGGGCGACATGGCGCAGCGCACCTGGGCGCGGTGGAAGAGTGGCGATATCGGCCGGATCGACCGCGACCTGCGCGCGCGCATGGCGATCCTGATGGGGATCCACAAGGCGCTGCGCTATGTCTTCACCGACCCAGCCCGCGGCTATGCCTGGATCCGCAAACCGAACGCCGCCTTCTCGGGCCGAAGCGCGCTGGACGTCATGCTCCGGGGCGAGATCACCGACCTGATCGACCTGCGCGCCTATCTCGACGCCGAACGGGGTGCCTGGTGAATGTACCTGTCCGGCGCGTGACCTGGTCGCGCACGGTCCGCATCATCCGCACGATTCATCCGCCGATCGACCTTTTCGAGGACATCGCCGATCCGGCCGATTGGGAGGCGCTGGCCTCGGCGGAGGCCAAGTTCAACCCGCGCATCCGCGAGAGCATCGGTGATCTGTCCAAGGTGCCCGTCGCGCGCCGCGTGACCGGCCCCGGTGCGGGCTGGGTCATGGCACCTTTCGTGCATTGCTCGCCGCTCCGTCCGGGGCGGTTCTCGGACGGCAGCTTCGGCCTCTACTATGCGGGCGACCGCACCGAGGTGGCGATCGCCGAGACCGTCCATCACCACGCCCGCTTCATGCGCGCCACGGACGAGGCGCCGGGCTGGACCTCGCAATTCCGCGAGCTGATCGGGTCGATCGGCGCCGATCTCGAGGACGTCTCGGGCCGCGCCGATCTCCTGGATCCGGAGGACTACCGCGCATCCCAGGTCTTCGGAGGGGAGCGCCGCGCGGCCGGATCGAACGGCATCACCTGGCCCAGCGTGCGCTTTCCCGAGGGCCAGTGCATCGCGGTCTTCTGGCCCGACGTGATCCCCATCCCGACCCAAGGGGCGCATTTCGCGTACCACTGGAACGGCACGGCAGTCGACTATGTGAAGCGGCTGGATGATGGGGAGGTGTTGCGGGTGCAGTAGACAGAGGCAACTCGGATGCCAAAGCCGTCTACCAGATTGCCGCGATCACAATGGTCACAGGCGCTCCTGTAGCGACCCGCAAAGTGAAGGATTTCGCTGACTACGTGGTCGAGGCGATCAACCGGCTTTGTTGCATAAATCAGCTAAGGGGATTCAACTTGCGAATCCAGCATGATAGCTGGAGTGTATGAGCAGTTGGGCCCCTACATCATACAAGACCACAAACTGGTCGAGCTATAACACCGCACTGAGACAGCGAGGATCGTTGTCGATCTGGTTCGATCCAGAGATGATCTGGGTGCCGCCGCCGAGCGGCAAACGCGGTCGGCAGCGGTGCTTCAGTGACACTGCGATCCAGGCTGCCTCACTCTGAAAGTGCTGTTCGGGCTGCCGCTGCGGCAGACGACTGGGTTCGTAGAAAGCTTGCTGGAGTTGGTTGGCCTCGATTGGGCTGTGCCCGATTTCAGCACGCTGTGCCGCCGCCAGAAAACACTGAATGTCAGCCTTCCATATCGCGGCGGAACCGGCCCGCTCAACCTTCTCATCGATAGCACCGGTATCAAGGCCGAGGGGGAAGGCGAGTGGAACGCCCGCAAGCACGGCGGTCCCAAGCGGCGTGTCTGGCGCAAGATACACATCGGGATCGACGACGAAACACTGGAGGTTCGGGCCGTGGAGGTCACGACCAGCAATGTCGGTGATGCACCCATGCTGCCGGAACTGCTGAGCCAAATACCACCCGATCAGGATATCAGATCGGTCACGGCCGATGGGGCCTATGACACGCGCAAGTGCCATGACGCGATCGCCGCACGTAACGCCCATGCCGTCATTCCGCCGCGCAAGAACGCCAAACCCTGGAAGCCCACAAGTGCCGGAGCAGTCGCCCGCAACGAAGCGGTCAATGCGTCGCGATACCTGGGAAAGGCTCTCTGGCGACGGCTGGCCGGATACCACCGCCGGAGCCGCGTCGAGAGTAAGATGAACTGCATCAAACTGTTGGGTCAATCCGTCATGGCCCGGGACTTTGATAGGCAGGTTGCGGAAATCCAAATCCGCATCGCCGTGCTCAACCGCTACACCGGGCTTGGCATACCTGTCACCGAGGCCGTAGGATAAGTCCGACCGGGGAAAGGGGAAGTCCGCCCTTCACCCGATTTGTGCAACAAAGCCGGTTGTAAATGCCCGTTGACCAGTCGAGCACGCCCGGCACCTTCCAGCGCGTGTCGCCCGTGCCGTTGCCCGCGATGCGCTGCACGGCGGAGACCAGTTCGTGGTCGTAGATTCGGCCGTAATCTGGCCCGGTGACGGCGCGCAGTTCGGTGCGGTCGCTTGCGATCTCCATTGTCTTGATCTGCTCGGCCCGATGGTTGGTCAGGCCGTATTGCAGGTTGATCCCCGCCAGCGGCGCGGGCAGCTGGCGCAGATAGGCGGCGGGCGCGCCGACAATGCTCGACAATTGTCCAAAGCTCCAATGCGTCGGCGCGATGGGCTCGTCGGCGCCGGGCAGGACCAGCCCCAGTTTCTCGGGGTCATCGCGATGCGCCTCGACCCGGATCGCGGCGCTTTCCACCGTGCGCGTCCGGCTCTGCTCTGCCCGGCCCTTGACGGATGCGAAGAGGTCGTCGAGCGAGAGATACCGCTCGTCATCCGGCCGCGAGAACCATTCGGACGACACGCGATCCACGTTCGTGCCGCGCGACACATCCACCTTGTAGCCGCCGCCCATGTCACGCGCGGCATCGATAATCTCGGTGTTCATTGGGAAACCTCCGCGACGGGCGCCGGAGGCCTCTCCTCCAGCCTTCAACCCGTCACGGCCCTCCCTGCCCGCCTCTGGCTCTCCGGTCACTCGGCTGCGCGGGTCTCGAGCGGGGAAGGGGCGCGCGACGCGGCAAGCCGGTGCAGCGTTTCCGGGCGGATATGCGTGTACCGGCGCAGCATTTTCCAATCCTTGTGGCCAGTGACCAGCGAGACCTGTTCAATGGCGAAGCCGGCCTCGAACAGGCGGCTTGTGCCCTCATGGCGCAAATCGTGGAAATGCAGGTCCTTCACGCTGACCTCGACGCAGGCGCGCCGGAACTCGCCTCTAGTAGACTGCCTCGCAAACATACAGATCCGGTCCAGGCGACAGTGCGCGAGCGTTTGCCGCTTCCGTTAGGTCGGCCGCCAGTTCGAGGCAGCCTTCTAAGTTGTTTGCATAGCCAAAGATCAAAGCGACTGGTGAGCGTATTGTTCGTGTCTTGACCAGCAAATACGCACGCTGATCCGCTGATATTGCGTCATCCCAATCGAGTGACCTTGCGGCTTCCAAGACGTGTTGCAGGTTTTCGTCCACCCGGTCAGCATGTGCCGTGGTGGACAACCAGCAGAAAAGGGCAAACGTTAAGTTGGAAAAAACTGGGTATCGTCGCATCGGATAATCCCTGCGGTGCAAAAAAATGTCTTGGAAGCCGCATGGTCACAACATCCAGCGAAAATGTCCATACATTGCCCCGCCGCCGCAAGGGTGATGACCCTCGTGATCGCGCCAATATAGATATTGAGCGTCACCGGGCCCGCACCTTGCTCCGCCCGCATCTTGCCGTAGTCGATCAGCTTCTGCCGGTCGAGGTGCCCGATCTTCTCCTTGCCAACGGCGTTTCGATTTGAAACGCCGGAGATCGCGCTTGAGCGTCGTGAGCGTGGCGGCCTTGGCTCGCGACGCGGCGGTTTCCCTACCTCGCACATATCGGTTATATGAAGATCGATGAGGTCGCCAAAGGTCTGGAGGCGGGAAACGGACGTGCTTGTAGGTGCGAGGCCCCTGATCGACCCGGGTCTCCGCTTGGCGGGCCCAACGATGGGCGTCGTCGCGGCGGAGGAACGTCTCGCTCGCGTAGCGGCCCTTTCGTCTGATCTGGACCCGGTATGCACCGGAGGGGAGCTTGGTGATGGAGGCCATTTTCGTGTGCGCTGTGTGTGCAATGAGTCGTCGTAGAGGGGCAAATTCGGGGATATTGGGACGTATTCTAGCGTAGCAGCATCCGCCACCAACAGTTTGAAGATACACAAAAAATGCAAATAAATCAACACGCTAGATTATCCTGTGCCCCTATGATGGATTGGAACGGATAGTTTGAATTTTACTTATTATTCTGAAGGCTTTGCTAGGGCCTTATAGGGCATGTTGTAAAAAATGTTGTAACTTTTGGGCGCCGGTTTTCTTGCCCTCTACTCTACTCAAACATGCAAGTCCTTTCGCCTCTATATCCCACGGTCGTCCGGCCGTTGACCGAGGCTGACGATCAGGACCTGGAGTGCCGCTTCTTCTGGGACCGTTTTTGCGAGACGACAAATCGACTTCGTCGCAGCTGTCGTTCGTTCAACCTGCGGCGAATGCGGAACTCGGAGCCGGTTTCGGCTGGTTCTGCGTTGCGCACCAACGGCCGGTATCTGCGGATCACTGCACCCGTAATTTCTGACGTGACGTTGCTGCGCCGCAACTCCTACGAGAGGCTAAACTGGATAATGGGACCGGGATCGAACGTTGGTTGGCCTGCCCCAAGACCTCCTGCGCTTCTCAGAGTTCGCTGCCGCAGTTTGCCCGACAAATTATGAATCGCCGTCGAAGAGTGTTTGGCAGCGCTGCTCGTTGTCGTCAAAGGATATCCGCCGTGCGGATGTCCTCCGCTGCGAACTCGATCAGTGCGCGCACCTTGTGGGGCAGGGCGCGGCCTTCGAGATAGACGGCGGCGACCGGCCCGGTTTCGCCGTCATGGTCTGTCAACACTGGCACCAATGCGCCGGAGGCCAGCGCCGTTGCGAGAGCGAAACGCGGCGCATAGGCGATGCCCATGCCGCGGGCAGCCAGTTCGGCGGCGGCCCGAGCCGAGTTGACGTGGAACCGGCCCTGCACGTTGGCTATGATCTCGCCCGCTCCGCGCCTGAAGACCCAGCGGCGCGCGGCGCGGCGGTTGGTGTCCACGATGCAGGCATGGTCCGCCAGGTCCGTGGGCGTTTCCGGCATCCCGCGTGCCTCGATATACTCGGGGCTGGCGACCACCATGCTTCTGAACGACCCCAGCTTGCGGACCTTGAGCGAGAGCATGTCGGTCTTCCCGATGCGAAAGGCCACGTCGATTCCTTCGCTTGCGAGGTCCACGTAGCGGTCGCTCAGCCTCAGATCAAGGGTCAGCCCGGGGTTTGCCGCGCCAAAACGGGCGAGCATGTCCACCACGTAAACCTCGCCAAAGGTCGCCGGCGCGGAGATCCGGATCACGCCGGAAAACCCGCGTGATCCTTCCGACACTTCGGTCAGCAGGTCGTCGAGATCGTCGAGCATCGCCGGCGCCCGCGCCAGGAGGTCCTCGCCCGCCGGTGTCAGCCCCACCTGGCGCGTGGTGCGTTGCAGCAGGCGGACGCCCAGCCGATCCTCCAGCGCGGCCACGTATTTCGAGGTCAGCCGGTTCGACACGCCAAGCTGATCCGCCGCGGCGGTGAAGGACCCCGTCTGGGCCGTGGCCACGAAGGCCTTGAGTTCATCGACGAGGTCCATGCTGTATTGCGAACATTTTAAGGATAGTCATTCAACAACATCGCCATATCGTTGATGGTCGGCAAGCCTTAACTATGCCGCATGACATCAGAGCCGCGATTCAAGCGGGCCTTGCCAACTCAAAGGAATGACGATCATGACCATTGATGCGACCCCCAAAACCAACGCCGATTACGCAGCCCTCGCCCTGCGCCTGACGAGCGGCGTGGCCTTCCTCGCCCATGGTTGGATGAAGGTCAGTCTCTTCACCATCCCCGGCACCGTCGCCTTCTTCGAAAGCCTGGGCCTGCCTGGTTTCTTCGCTTACCTGACCATTCTCGCCGAACTCGGCGGCGGCCTCGCCCTGATCCTGGGGGTCGGCGTGCGCGCCGTCTCGATCCCGCTGATCGCCATCCTGCTCGGCGCGGTCTGGACGCATGGCGGGAACGGTTGGGCCTTCTCGAGCGAGGGCGGCGGCTGGGAATTCCCGCTGTTCTGGGCGGTGGTGCAAGGTGTTGTCCTGACACTCGGTGCCGGAGCCTTCGCCCTGCGCCTGCCGGTGCTGGAAAGCAAGCTCGGCCGCTTCGCCTGATCGCTGCAGGACCGTGCCGCACCCTGCGGCCCGGCCTCAAACCAGGAGACCCGCCATGCAGACCCACAGCCTTCAGAAGCTTCGCGACAGCTTTGCGCCGTCGGACCGCATGCCCCTGGTCTTTCTCGGCCACGGCAGTCCGATGAATGCCATCGAAGACACCGCCTATGCCCGCGCCTGGACCGACCTTGGCCAGAGCCTGCCTCGCCCGAAGGCGATCCTCGTTGTCTCGGCACATTGGATGACCAAGGGCACCACGTTGGTCGATGTCTCCGCCATGCCGCGTACGATCCACGATTTCTACGGCTTCCCCGAGGCGCTTTATGCCGAGCAATATCCCGCCAAAGGGCAACCCGACCTTGCCCGCGAAGTGGTGACGCTGCTGACCTCGCACCGGGCGCAAGAGGACGACACCTGGGGGCTGGATCACGGCGCCTGGGCGGTGCTGAAGTTCCTTTATCCTGAGGCGGATGTGCCGGTCTTCCAGGTCTCCATCGACATGGGACGCGGGTTGGAACACCAGCTGGAAGTCGGCCGGACACTCTCGGAACTGCGGGACCGCGGCGTGCTGATCCTTGGCTCTGGCAACGTGGTGCACAACCTGCGTGCCATGCGTCCGGGCGGAAAGCCGATGGACTTCGCGCTGGAGTTCGACGCGCTTTTCGCCGACCGTCTGGTCGACCGTGACTTTGCGGCGCTCGCCGACCGTGACGGGCTGGGACCGCTGCTGCCTGCGGCGCACCCGACCGTCGATCACTACCTGCCCGCGCTGACCATCGCCGGCACCTCGGACGGTCGCGACGCGCTGACCTTCATGACCGACAGCATCGACCTAGGGTCGGTGTCGATGCGGTCCTTCGTATTCCACGCGACCTGAGGAAACCCCGAAATGCTTCAAAACGGAAAAGGGATCGAAGACTGGCAACCTGTGCAAAAGGCCGACGATAAGGGACCGTTCGTCCGCCAGGTCTCGGGCTTTCGCAACTGGATCACGCCGGACGGCCGCCCCGGCCCGACCGGCGAGGGCGGCTTCAAGGCCGAGGCCAGACGCTAGCGCCTCTACTTGGCGCTGATCCGCCTAAAGAAACTTCTGAAGGGTGGCGAATGCCTTGGGAAGTTCCTTGCCAAGAAGCTATGGCGATAGCAGCGAAGGCTTGCGCCGGAAGAAAAATTGCCGACGGAAAGTTGCTTCTCGCGCGTTTGACGATCAATCACCCACAAGGCTTAGGACCGACATGACCAAACCAACACACTCCCGCCGCAACGTCCTGACATGGGTCATCGGAGCCTTGGGTCTGACTGCGGCGGGGTCTGCATCCGCGTCTGACCTTACGGCCCCTGCCACAGAAGGGCCGTTTTATCCGACCCCTCCGATGCGGCGGGCGGATGTGGACAATGACCTCGTGAAAATACTCGGCTCTGTCCAAGAGGCAGGCGGCGAGGTCTTCATGCTCAAGGGGCGTATCACGGATGCCGATGGCAGCCCTCTTGTTAATCACCGCATCGAGATCTGGCAATGTGACATGAACGGCAAATACCTGCACAGCGGCGATCGCCAAAACATTGAATTCGATCCCGCGTTCCAAGGCTTCGGCCATGACATCACCGGCCCAGACGGCACATATTCCTTCCGCACAATCAAGCCCGTTACCTATCCCGGACGGGCCCCGCACATTCATGTCAAGGTTTTTGACGGCGACCGCGAAATCCTGACAAGCCAATTCTACATCAGCGGTCGTCCCGCCAACAGCCGCGACCGGATTTTCAACCGATTGACCGAAGGCCAAGCGAATGCCGTTTCAATGGTATTCGAAAGCGCTGCTGATGGCGATGAGGCAATCGTAAACATCATCGTCTGATCGCGGGTATTGATGCCACGTTCCATTTGGGCGAAGGGGAGGTTAACGAACCAGGCGGCCGAACGCGATCTGGCCGCTGTGCAGCGTAAGCATCCGGCGTAGGCCACAGCGAGGTTAACGCGCGGGGTCACGGTCCATCTCGATAAGCTCTTGCAGATTTTCGATCCCGAACGGAGTGAAGGCAATGACACTGTTGTCGCCGGGGCCGTAGACCCAGATCACGCCATCTTCGGTTTCCATATCGATGGCGAGATCGAAGATCCGATCGACGGTTTCGCCCAGTTCGTCTGCAACGCGGTCGATAGTCTTGACGGAATTCACTTTGTTGAGCTGCATGATCATGCCGCCTCGGCGAGGGGCCGGACTTTCCAATTCCATGGCAGAAGTTCTGGCACGCGCGAGACGGGCATGTCGGGCAGCCGGGTGAGGACATCGGCCAGCCAGGCCTGCGGGTCGATGTCGTTCATTTTAGCGGTGACGATGAGGGTATACATGGCGGCGGCACGGTGCCCGCCGCGCTCGGAGCCAACAAAAAGCCATGACTTTCGGCCCATAGCCACGCCACGCAGAGCGCGTTCGGCCGCATTATTCGTCAGGCAGATGCGGCCGTCATCGAGGAATGCCGTGAAGGCCTGCCAACGGCCGTCTTTTTCGAACATGTAGTTGATCGCCTTGGCCACTTTGTTGTGCCTGGACAGTTTTGCGCGCTCTTCCTGCAGCCAATCATGGAGATTATCTACCAAGGGACGGGCGAGTTCCTGACGGGCGGCAAGCCGGGCATCGGCATCCAGCCCATTGATTTTGCGCTCGATGTCGAAGATGGCGTCGATCCGTTTCACCGCTTCTAGGGCAACCGGCGAGATCTGATGGGCGGGCTTGCCCTTGCGCACGTTGCCCGCGATGTCGGCCAGTTCGAAGAACTTCCGGCGCGCATGTGCCCAGCATAGCGCACTGGTCACTGGCCCTGCGTCACGGTCAGCGCGGTAAAGATCGTTGTATCCGCCATATGCGTCCGCTTGCAGCACGCCTTGCCACCCGGCCAGGTGATGATTGGGATTGGTTGCCGAACGGTCGCGAGAGAAGCGGAAGAACGCGGCCGGTGGCGCGCCACCATTCCAGGGCTGGTCATCACGGACATAAGTCCAAAGCCGAGCCTTCTTCGCACCGCCCCGCGCCAGAAGCGGCACTGTCGTGTCGTCGCCGTGCAGGCGATGAGCGGCGCGTACGTGGTTCTCGATCAGGGCATGGATCGGCTGCAACGCAACAGTCGCGTGCCCGACCAGGTCAGCCAGGGTCGACAAGCTCAGTTCTACACCTTCACGGGCGAAGCGTTCGGCCTGCCGGTTCAGCGGCTGGTGCTGCCCGTATTTCTCGAAGATAAGCATGGCGATCAAGCTGGGCCCGACCCAACCACGCGGGATCGCATGGAACGGGGCCGGCGGCTGGCTGATCTTCTCGCAGTTCCGGCAGGTGAACTTCTCGCGCACAGTCTGGATCACCTTCCACTGACGGGGGATCACCTCCAGAGTCTCGGTGATGTCCTCGCCCATCTTCACGATCCGGTCGGAGCCACAGCAGGTGCAGGCGGCCGGTGCTTCGACGACAACCCGCTCGCGCGGCAGGTGGTCGGGGAACGGCTTGCGCACCGGATGGCGGCGCGTGAAGGCGCGCACCGTGCTGGCTTTCTCGGTCGCTTGTTCTGCGGCCAGTGCATCCTCGGTTGCCGCCGCTTCCAGCTCTTCAAGCTGCAATTCCAGCTGATCGATCAACCGCGCGCGCCGTTCTGACGAGATACCGTATTTGTCACGGCGCAGTTTGGCGATCTCGAGCTTGAGCTCCTGAATCATCGCCTCAGAGCAGGAGACAACTGCGCGGGTCTGTGCCAGCTCGCTTTCCGCAACATCTGCACGGGCCTCTGCGGCGGCCAGGGCAGCGCGTAATTTGGCGAGTTCGGAGGCGGCGTCAGACATGGCGGATGTCTATCACTCACGCTCATGAAGAACCAATAAAAAGAGGCCTTTCAGTGCGATTTATCCAGCCTTTGCAGGGCGTTGCGTCCAGCGCGGGTTGCGCCAGTCAATGCCCTCCAGAAGATAGCCCAACTGCGCCGCCGAGATCTGCACCGCGTCGCCCGACCGGCTCACCGGCCAGATGAACTTGCCTGCCTCCAGGCGCTTCAGATAGAGTGACATGCCGACGCCATCATGCCAAAGAATTTTCACCAGATCGCCCTTGCGGCCTCGGAAGCAGAAGATCTCGCCCGCATGGGGATCGCGGCCGAGCCCTTCCTGCACTTGTAGCGCCAGCGTGTTCATGCCCCGCCTCATGTCGGTGACGCCGCCCGCAATCCAAACTTTCACGCCAGCCGGAAACGCGATCATTACCCGTCCACCACTGACAAGATCCGAGCAAGCGCTTCGAGCTCCACGCCCACCGGCACGATGATCCGGCGCCCATTCGGCAGGACTATTTCAACCTGACAATCCGTAGGCGGACAGGGATCAACTGAATTAGTCTGCTGCGTCGGCGCTTTCGTCACGGTCACCGGGGCGAACGATACCGCGCGAGAAGCCCCAAGCTCACCGTCGCGATACTGTCGCCGCCACGTGGTCAGCAGCGACCGACAAATGCCATGCCGCCGTGCGGTGGCTGCAGCTTGACGGTGGCCGATAAAGCTCTCCTCCACAATGCGCAGTTTGTCATCATCCGACCAAGACCGACGGCGTTCACCATCAGCAGCAGACAGAACTTCGATTTGAGGGCGGGTGACAAAGTCGGACATAAGGTCGGACTTACCACCGGATCGATCCTGTGATCAGACGGCCGCCCCCGGAGGCTTACTGTGCAGCAGGCTTTCAGTCACTGGTCGGAGCAATCTGGACGCCACTCTGTTGCGCAAATCAGCTGACGGACGGTTCTTCCCTTTCCCCAGACGGATTTATCCCACGGCCTTTGTGACGGGGATGCCAAGGGCGGTGTAGCCGTTCAGGATCGCGACGCGCACCTGAACCTCCGCGACCTGGCGGTCGAAGTCGCGTGCCATCAGGCGTTGGCCGAGTTGTTTCACGCAGTGCATCTTTGTCTCGACGCGACTCCGGCGATGGTATCCGCTCCAGTTCCGCCAGAGCGCCCGACCCAGATATTTTGATGCGCGCAGATACATCGTTCCTGGCGATGGCACCGGCGGTGGCTGGCTTCCATGGCTGGGCATTTCGGCGTGGCGGGATGACCGCGGCCGCACCGCGGTCAGCGATGGCGTTGTGGCATCGGCGCGTGTCGTAGGCACCATCCTCAGTCACTCTGCCAATCTCCTGATCGCGCGGGATCTGGTTGAGCAGATGAGGCAACATCGGTGCATCCCCGGTGTTGCTGCCCGTGATCTCGACAGCTCTGATTTCCAGTGTTTGCTCGTCGATACCAATGTGGATCTTGCGCCAGACACGTTGTTTGGGGCCGCCATGCTTGCGCGCGTTCCATTCGCCTTCTCCTTCGACCTTGATGCCGGTGCTGTCGATCAGAAGGTGCAGCGGGCCCTTCGCGCCCGATACGGGATGTTGACCGCAAGCGTCCTCTGCCGTCGGCAGATGGTGCTGAAGTCAGGCACGTCCCAGTCCAGGCCCGTCAGCCGCAGGAGACTTTCCACAAAGCCCGTCGTTTGGCGAAGCGCCATCCCGAACAGGACTTTCATCGTGAGGCACGTCTGGATCGTAGCGTCACTGAAGGTCTGCGATCTGCCCCTCTTGCCGGAGGGTTTGGCATCACAGTTCATCTCGGGATCGAACCAGACGGTCAGTGACCCGCGGCGCTTCAGCGCCTCATTATCGGCAGCCCAGTTTGTGGTCTTGTAGGTCGGAGGTGTCTGTTTGCTCATGTAAAGCCAGCTACCACACTGGATTCACGACATGAAATCCCTCAACCGATTTATGCAACAAAGCCGCGCTCTGTCGGGCGTTTTTCGGTTTGAAGGAGTTGAGCTAACTGAGAGCATCCGGGCGGTCGCCAAAAGTCATTGCTGCGGAATGGACAGAGTGAGCAATGCGCTCGGAAACGCCATCTCAATCTCGGAAAAGCACGCGGCAAGAAGAATTACTCCTCCGATTGCTTGGTGACCGTTCATTGGCTCGCGATAGGACGCTCAGTCGAATCTTCGATAGGAACGTTGATCAGGGGCGCGGGGTTCGCAGCCAGTCGGCACTCTCCTTCAACTGCTTCTCGATGATCGCGCGGAAACCATCGCCTTTGTCGGTTGAAAACGGATTGGGTCCCGGTGCGTTTGTTTCCAGAATGACGGGGCCCTCATAGCCGATATCGCTCAGAGCGACGATCTGGGCCAAGAAATCCGTATGGCCGCCCCCGATACCTTCGCGATTGCTGTCGGCTGCATGATAGAGGCCCAGCTTATCGCCCGCACGGCGCAGGGCCGCTGCGGGGTCACGTTCTTCAATGTTCATGTGATAAGCATCGGGGAGCAGTTTCAGATTGTCGGCACCAACCTCAGCGAGAAAGGCGAGCCCTTCGGCAACCGTCCGGATCTGGTGAGTCTCGTAGCGGTTCAGAATCTCGAACACGACATTCTGGCCCTGCGCTGCGGCCAAATCACAGATCGCGCGGGTCGATGTGATGAGATGGGCATCCTCTTCTGCCTGAGTGGATATCGGAGCTATGCGGGTCACCTGCCCATGACATGAGATCAGCGGCCCTCCCAACGCAGCGGCGAAATCGACAAGCCTGCGATAGTAGTCGTGCGCCTGATCTCGAACGGCTGCATCGGGATGCGAGATATCCGCATCCCCAGGGGTGAGCGAGAAGACTTTGAGCCCATGATCGCCCAGCACCGCCAGCACCTCTTTCGGGTCTAGCGATACATCGCCGAAAAGTTCGACCCCGTCGAGGCCCGCACGTTTGATCCGCGCCGCCGTATCCGCAAGAGGTTCGCCGCCGAAGATCCATGTGCAGCAGCCAATTTTCATTCTGCTGTTCCCGTCATATCAGCCGTGAGCGCCACAGTGCGACCCTCTTCGAGTGAGAGATTGGCTACCTCGGCCAGGGCCAAGGCGTTTACGCCGTCCTGTACGGTGGCGGGCATGGCCGTGCCGTTGGTGAGTGCGTCAAGAAAGGCGGCCCATTCGGTTTCATAGGCGCGCATGTACCGCTCAAGAAAGAACAGCTGTGGTTTGGCAGAGCTCACTCCGGCAGTGGTCGATTTGCTCACTGTCGTCTCAAACTGGTTGCCGACCGAAAGCATTCCGTCAGAACCAAGCAGTTCAAGCCGCTGATCGTAGCCAAAAACGGCGCGGCGCGAATTACGGATCGTGGCGATACGACCGTCAGCATAATGCAAAATGACAACGGCGGTATCGACGTCACCTGCCTCACCAATTGCGGGGTCAACAAGGCAGGAGCCGGTGGCAGTGACTTTTTCCGGAAGGCCGAAGAGCCAACAGCACATGTCGAAGTCGTGGATCATCATGTCGCGGAACAGACCGCCCGACACCTTGATGTAGCTGACAGGCGGGGGAGCCGGGTCGTAGGAGGTGACGGCTAGCAGTTCGCCCTTGCCGATTTCGCCGGCGACGAACGCCGCTTTTAGCGTGGCGAAGTTGGGATCGAACCGGCGATTGAAGCCCATCATCACCGGCTTGCCCGAGGCTGCGACGCTGGCGCGGACCTTGAGCGCACGTTTCAGATCCAGGTCGATAGGCTTTTCGCAGAACACGGCCTTGCCCGCCGCGACACCGCGTTCGATGAGGTCCGCATGAGTGTTGGTGGAAGAGGCGATCAGGATGGCGTCGATACTTGCGTCGGCCAGAATTTCGTCCGCGCTCAGCACCTTGATGCCATGTTCTGCGGCAAGCGCCTGCGCGGAACCCTCCATCACATCGGTGACGGCGACCAGTTGCGCGCGAGGGTCGGATTTGATCGAGGCGGCGTGGACCTTGCCGATGCGGCCAGCGCCAAAGAGAGCGACGTTCAGAGTCATGTCAGTCCTTTCGGGAATGAGAGTTTACAGCGTGATGCGCTGGCCGCTTTTAGCAGCGGCGTTGATGGCGTGAATGACGGCCTCGAACGGCAAGGCGTCGGTAAAGGTGGGGGCGCTTTGCGGCCCGCCGTTGACCCAGCGGAGAAATTCGGCGACCTCGATTGTTTTTACGTCGCCAAAGCCAAGCTGATGCCCTGCCGCCGGACAGAATGCGCCATAGGGTGTATGATCGGGACCGGTCAGAATTGTCCGGAACCCCTGTGTGGAACGGGGCCCTACGGCCTGATATAGCTGCAATTCATTCAGCCGCTCTTGCTGATAGGTAATCATGCCTTTTGTGCCGTGGACCTCCCAATCGAGGCGGTTCTTCCGTCCCCAAGCCGAGCGTGATGTGCAAAGTGTGCCTTGGGCACCGCTGGAAAAGCGCACGATAGCAGAAGCCGTGTCCTCGTTTTCGACTGCGGCGTGGCCGCTCCCGTCAGGCAGAGGGCGAGTTTTGTGGATGATTTGCGTATCAGCAACAAGGCTTTCCACTGGGCCCATGAGGCCATAAGCGAGCGAGACAAGATGACAGCCAAGGTCACCCAGAGCGCCAAGACCGGCCTGTGCATGCTTACAACGCCAACTCCAAGGCAGATCCGGATCGGCTTGATAATCCTCGTCTACCCAGCCACGGAAATGCACCAGGGTGCCGATTGCACCTTCTTCAATGAGACGCTGTGCATGGCGGAAGGCGGGGTTATGGGTGTAGTTATAGCCGACAATCGTCTTGGTATCATGCGCGCGGGCTGCGGCTTCCATCTGTCGGGCCTGATCAAGGGTGATCGACATCGGCTTTTCGCAATGCACATGCTTTCCAGCCTCAATCGCGGCAAGGGCCATGTCAAAATGCAGGGCATTTGGGCTGGTGATTGCGACAATATCAACCTCGGGTGCGGTAACCAATGCGTGCCAGTCTGCGGTCCCCGTGCGAAAGCCAAACTGCGCGGCCATGCTGCCCGCAACGTCCGCGTTTTGATCGCATAGAACAGCGAGATCCACTTTCGGCAGGTCCCCAAAAACAGCAGGAGCGGCGCGATAGGCCAGCGCATGCGCCTTGCCCATATAGCCGGTGCCTATTAGGCCTAACCCCAACGTATTCATTGCTGCCCCCCTGATCTGGAATAGAAACAGAAAATTTATTCCATTATGTTCATCACTCGTCTAACATGCTCTGTCAAGGGGGAGTTCAATCTTGGAAGATCATATGCAAGCTGCGGAAGGGCCGCCGGAAAATATCTCGGAATTGCTGGCCCGGCTCGACCGCATGTCGGCAGCCATGCCGAAGCGACTGCGCCAATGCGCGGAATATCTGCGCGCCAACATTAACTTGGTTGCTGTTACGACGGTGGCGGATATGTCATCAGCGGCGGGTGTCGCGCCATCGGCATTCATGAGATTTTGTCAGGCGCTTGGCTTTTCAGGGTATTCGGAAATGCAGGTCCTTTTCCGGTCGGAATATGCGCTGTCACGTCCTGACTATGCGGAGCGGCTAAGCCACCTGCGTGCGCGTGGCGGGAATGGGAGTGCGCGCCTGCTCGCTGACTTTGTCGAGGCAGGTCACAAGTCTTTGGTTTCATTGCTGAATATGACAGATATGGAGGCTTTGGCGCAGGTGGTTGACCGTCTGGCTCAGGCGCGCACCGTACATCTTGTGGGGATGCGCAGGGCCTATGCTGTGGTCAGTTACATGGGGTATATGCTGCAAAAAATGGATATTCCTTGTGTCGTTCATAGTGGTGCGGCCGGCATCGAATTTACCGCGTCCATGCAGCCGGGTGATCTTGTCTTTGCTGTTACTTTTGCTCCTTTCGCGCAAGAGACACGCAGTATTGCCGAGGCTGCGCACCGGGGCGGCGTCCCTTTGCTTCTTCTGACCGACTCCGCGGATTGCCCGCTTGGCAAGATTGCGGAGGCGCAATTGATCACCCGTGAGGTTGATGTTGGTGCGTTCCGGGTCCCTACCGCTTCCATGACGATTGTCACTACAATCGCGATCGCCCTCGGTGGCGCACGAAGTGACGCAGGTTAAAAAAATGTTGCCTTACCGGCAAAATGGAATATAAATTCTATTATCGGCACTGGGCGAATCGCATTGTGCTGTGGAGGAGGCGCGGATCGGCTTGCCGTGACGCGGCAGCACCGGATTTTCCGATGTCGGGCGAAGAGGATCGCCCATACGGTCAAGGGAGGACATATGACCAATTTTGTAAAAATAGCTGCTACGGCAGTCGCACTCGCGGTGGGAACACCGGCATTAGCTCAGGACATCATCGTCGTATCACACGGTCAGGCCAACGATCCGTTTTGGTCAGTCGTTAAAAACGGCGTTGACAAGGCTGCCGAGGATTCCGGCGCGACCGTTGATTATCGCGCGCCTGAAACGTTCGACATGGTCGCGATGAGCCAACTGATCGATGCGGCCGTGAACCAGGAGCCAGACGGTCTCGTGGTCTCCATCCCCGATGCCGACGCGCTTGGGCCATCAATTGAACGTGCCGTCGCTGCTGGCATTGCTGTGATCTCGATGAATTCCGGGTCTGATGTATCCAAAGGCCTTGGTGCGTTGTTGCACGTCGGTCAGGATGAATTCGATGCAGGCAAGGCTGCTGGGGAAAAGCTGGCCTCTATGGGCGGTACTGTTGGCATCTGTGTGAATCAGGAAGTCGGCAACGTTTCTCTTGATCAGCGCTGTGAGGGCTTCTCTGAAGGATTCGGCGGCTCGGTTAATGTGATCCCAACCCAGAACGACCCAGCCGAGGTCGAGGCCAAGGTCAAGGCAGCGCTGGAATCCAACCCAGACATCGACACAATCATGGGTCTGGGCGCCTCGCTCGTGGGTGAGCCTTCTATCGCAGCCGTCGAATCTGTGGGCCGGACCGGCGAAATCAACGTCGCCACGTTCGACCTGTCCGCAGGGTTCCTGGAAGCCGTGGATGAAGGTCGCGCAGCATTCGGAATCGACCAGCAACAGTTCCTCCAAGGATACCTGCCTGTCATCTTCTTGGCGCTGAACGCCAATTATGGTCTTGTGCCGGGCGGCAACGTGCCTTCTGGCCCCAACCTGATCACGCAGGAAAAGGCCGCTCAGGTTGTTGAGCTGTCCGCTCAGGGCATTCGCTAGGCGCGTCTGCCACCAGCAGTGAATTAGGCCGCGGTGCACTCCGCGTCGCGGCCTAAATGCATCAAAAATCCAGATAGCGGGAGGGGACCGGCCATGGCCGATACAGCCCAGATCGACACTGACGAACGGCTCAAGAAAGAGTCTTTTGGCGCACGGCTCATGAAGCGCCCTGAGTTGGGCGCGATTGCCGGCGTGGTTCTCGTCACCATCTTCTTCTTGTTTACCGCCGACAGCGCCATGTTCACGCTGTCCGGGATCATGAACTTCATGACACCTGCGGCACAGCTTGGTATTCTGGCCATCGGCGCGGCCACGCTAATGATCGGTGGTGAGTTCGACTTGTCCATCGGATCTATGGTCGCCTTTGCCGGTCTGATATTTGGCGCCTGCGTCGTCACTTTGGGCTTACCTTTGATCATAGCAATTCCGATCACCTTTGCCTTTGCAGCTGCTGTCGGGGCGGTGAACGGATCTATCGTTCTCAAGACCGGTTTGCCATCCTTTATCGTGACATTGGCCTTCCTGTTCATCCTGCGCGGTGTGTCGCTTGTTGGGCTGAAAATCGCGACCGGCGGATCCACACAGCTGCGCGGTGTACGTGACTCGGTCGAGAACGATTTTCTGGCACCATTGTTTTCCGGTGATGCCTTTACCGGACTGTTTGCCTGGCTGGCAGAGATCGGCGTGGTCGAGACATTCCAGAACGGCGCGCCTAAGGTACCCGGCATCCCGGTCGAGATCCTCTGGTTCATCGCTCTGGCGCTTGCCGCGACCTATGTTCTGTTGCGCACGCCGTACGGTAA
The DNA here is from genome assembly GCA_963703195.1 of uncultured Alphaproteobacteria bacterium. Classification (GTDB taxonomy): domain Bacteria; phylum Pseudomonadota; class Alphaproteobacteria; order Rhodobacterales; family Rhodobacteraceae; genus Sulfitobacter. The sequence continues at coordinate 1,381,410 of OY969797.1, forward strand.
CTGGATCTTCGCCGCTGGCGGTGATCGTAATGCCGCGTCGAATTCGGGTGTGCCAGTGCGCCGCGTCAAAATCTCGCTTTTCATGCTGACGGCCTGCTGTGCCGCACTTGTCGCCATCATCACCGTTATGGACTCGGGGTCTACCGACGCCCGCCGTGGCTTCATGAAAGAATTCGAAGCGATCATTGCCGCAGTCATTGGTGGGTGCCTCCTGACCGGCGGCTACGGATCGGCCATCGGCGCATTCTTCGGGGCCATCATCTTCGGAATGGTCGTAATCGGCCTTAGCTACACCAACTTCGACCAGGATTGGTTCCAGGTCTTCCTGGGCGGCATGCTTCTGATCGCGGTGCTGTTCAACAACTACATCCGCAAGCGCGTGACGGGAGAACGTTGATATGCTCGAGGAAACCAAATTTCACCACGGAAGTGTCGACGAAAACGCCAAGCCCATCATCGAGATGCGCGATATCGAAAAGCACTTCGGCAACGTGATTGCCCTTGCCGGGGTCAGCTTCGATGTGAAACCGGGCGAATGCCACTGCCTTCTGGGCGACAACGGTGCGGGCAAGTCCACTTTCATCAAGACAATGTCGGGCGTGCACAAACCCACCAGAGGCACGATCACCATCGACGGCAAGTCGATGGACTTCGGCAGCCCCCGAGACGCGATGGAGGCCGGGATCGCCACGGTATTCCAGGATCTCGCAATGATCCCGCTGATGAGTGTTGCGCGGAACTTCTTCATGGGGCGCGAGCCAACCATTGGGCGTGGCCCGACCAAGCGCATGGACGTCAAGACCATGAACGAGGCAACGGTCACGGCGATGCGCGAAATGGGCATCAATCTGCGCGGTCCGGATCAGGCGGTGGGGACGCTTTCAGGCGGTGAACGTCAGACTGTTGCCATTGCCCGGGCCGTCTATTTCGGGGCACGGGTGCTGATCCTCGACGAGCCGACTTCGGCTCTCGGCGTGCGCCAGACCTCGAATGTCCTCGCCACCATCGACCGGGTGCGCAAACAGGGCGTGGGAGTTGTCTTCATCAGTCACAACGTGCGTCATGCGCTGGCGGTGGGGGATCGCTTTACGGTTCTCAACCGCGGCAAGACACTTGGCACCGCCAAGCGCGGCGAAATCGAGCCCGAAGAGTTGCAGGATCTCATGGCTGGCGGTCAGGAACTTGCGTCTCTGGAAGGCTCGCTCGAGGGGACCGTCTGATGGCCAAACCGCTTGATCTGATCACGATTGGCCGCTCGTCTGTCGACCTCTACGGTGCGCAAATCGGCGGGCGGCTCGAAGACATGGGCTGCTTTCAGAAATATATCGGCGGCTCGCCCACCAACATCGCCGCCGGGACTGCTCGTCTGGGTCTGAAATCGGCGCTCATCACCCGCGTGGGGGACGAGCACATGGGCCGCTTCATCCGAGAAGAACTTGTGCGCGAAGGTGTCGATCCCGGCGGGATCGTCACCGACCCCGAACGCCTGACCGCGCTGGTCCTGCTGGGTATCCGCGATCAGGAACAGTTTCCGTTGATATTCTACCGCGAAAACTGTGCCGACATGGCACTATGCGAAGACGATATCGACGAGGATTTCATCTCTGGTGCGCGGTCGATCGTGGTGACCGGCACCCATCTGAGCAACCCGCGCACCGAAGCCGCCGTACTCAAGGCGCTGGATCTGGCGCGCAAACATGGCGCGCGCACGGCGCTGGACATAGATTACCGGCCCAACCTCTGGGGGCTTTCGGGACATGGTGACGGCGAAAACCGTTTCATCGCTTCCGAAGCGGTCACGGAAAAGTTGCAAGCGACCCTGCACCATTTCGACCTGATCGTCGGCACCGAGGAAGAATTCCATATTGCAGGCGGCACCACCGAGACTATCGCGGCCCTGCGCGCCGTGCGGGCCGTATCGGATGCGACGCTGGTCTGCAAACGCGGCGCTGCCGGGGCAGTGGCATTTGAGAATGAAATCCCCCACAGCCTGGACGACGGCATCGCCGGACAGGGTTTTCCGATTGAGGTCTTCAATGTGCTCGGCGCGGGCGACGGGTTCATGTCCGGTCTTCTCAAGGGCTGGTTGGACGATGAAGACTGGCCGACCGCGCTGAAATACGCTAACGCCTGCGGGGCCTTCGCCGTATCCCGCCATGGCTGCACGCCTGCCTATCCGTCCTCGGCCGAACTTCAGTTCTTTCTGGACCGTGGGATCAAGGAAAAGGCTCTGCGCAAGGACGGCGAACTGGAGCAGATCCATTGGGCGACTAACCGCAAGGGTGACTGGTCGACGATGCGTGTCTTTGCCTTTGATCATCGGATGCAGCTTGAGGATCTGGACGGCGCAACGCCCGCTAAGATCGGAGCTTTCAAGGAACTGTGCCTCGAGGCCTGCAACCAGGTGGCAGACGGCCGCCCCGGCTATGGCCTTCTGTGTGACAGCCGATTAGGGCGCGATGCACTTTATAAGGCGGCGGGGCAAGGGCTGTGGATCGGCCGCCCGGTCGAGTGGCCTGGCTCGCGCCCGCTGACGCTTGAGCCCGAAATCGGGCTCGATTTTGGCGGACTGTCGGAATGGCCGCTCGATCACGTGGTCAAATGCCTGAGCTTCTACCACCCGGATGACACGCCCGAGATGAAGGCAGAGCAGGAAGCCGTAGTGATGCGTCTGTTCCACGCGGCGCGGCGCAACCGGCTGGAATTCCTGCTCGAGGTGATTCCGTCCAAAGTCAAAGAGATCAATGCCGACACCACCGCGACGATCATCCAGCGGTTTTACGATCTTGGTGTCTATCCCGACTGGTGGAAACTGGAACCGATGACGACGGATGATGCCTGGACTAAAGCCTGCGACGCCATCACCAGAAATGACCCCCACACTCGAGGCATCGTCGTTCTGGGGCTGGCGGCCGATGAGGAAACGCTGGGGGCCAGCTTCAAAGTCGCCGCGCGCCACCCGTTGGCCAAAGGCTTTGCCGTCGGCCGCACGATCTTTGGCGCGGCGGCAGAGCGGTACATGGCGGGCACCATGCCGGACGCCGAGATTGTGCGCGACATGGCCGACAAATACGCCCGGCTCTGCAAGCTTTGGGACGACGCCCGCGCAGATGTAAGAAGGAACGCCGCATGACCAGAACCATCAGGCTGACCGCCGCGCAGGCGATGGTCAAATATCTCTCCGTGCAGATGAACGAGAATGGCGTGCCCTTCCTCGGCGGTGTCTGGGCGATTTTCGGTCACGGCAACGTGGCTGGTATTGGCGAGGCGCTTTACGCTGAGCGGGATGCGATCCAGACTTATCGCGGACACAACGAACAGACGATGTGCCACGCCGCCATCGCTTATTCCAAGCAACAGGGGCGCCGCCGGGCGATGGCGGTGACCTCTTCGATCGGGCCGGGTGCCACGAACATGGTGACAGCGGCAGCGCTGGCCCATGTGAACCGTTTACCACTCCTCCTTCTCCCAGGGGACGTGTTTGCAAATCGTGGGCCCGACCCGGTCCTTCAGCAGATTGAGGATTTCAACGACGGCACGATCAGCGCGAATGACTGCTTCAAGCCCGTCGTGCGCTATTTCGACCGGATTACCCGGCCAGAACAGATCCTGACAGCGCTGCCGCGCGCGTTTGCCACCATGACCGACCCGTCCGAGTGCGGCCCGGTGTGCTTGGCGTTCTGTCAGGACGTGCAAGCCGAGGCCTATGAATATCCGGCAGACTTCTTCGAGCCGCGCATCTGGCGCCAGCGCCGGATTGGCGCGGATGAGGGTGAAATGACGCGAGTGGCCGAGGCGATCCGGGCGGCAAAGGCTCCTGTGATCGTTGCAGGAGGCGGCGTGCATTACGCAGGGGCCACAGACGCTCTGCGAACCTTTGCCGAGACACACGGGATCCCGGTTGTTGAAAGCCAGGCAGGCAAGTCGGCGCTGGCTTGGGATCATCCGCTGAACTTTGGCCCGGTCGGCGTCACCGGATCGTCAAGCGCCAATGCGATCTGTGAGGCCGCGGACCTGGTTCTGGGTGTCGGAACGCGGTTTCAGGACTTCACGACCGGTTCGTGGAACTTGTTCCGGAACCCGGCCCGCAAACTGGTGAGCCTGAACGTCGCGGCCTATGATGCCATGAAGCACGGAGCAATGCCTCTGCAATGCGATGCCTTGCGTGGCCTGAAAGAGTTGTCCGATACGCTGGGCGACTTCACGGCGGCGGCCTCTGACGGCACACTCAAGACCGCTTGGTTCGCGGCAGTCGATCCGCTGACGGCCGCGCCCAAGGATGGCAACGCGCTGCCCACAGACCAGCAGGTCATCGGCGCCGTGCAACGTGCCTCTGGCCCCGATACGGTGGTGATGAGCGCCGCGGGCACCATGCCTGGCGAGTTGCACAAGCTGTGGAAAGTGCCGCGCGCCGGCGGCTATCATATGGAATACGGGTTCAGTTGCATGGGCTACGAGGTCGCCGGCGCCATGGGCATCAAGATGGCCCAGCCGGACCGCGATGTCGTCTGCATGGTTGGCGACGGCAGCTATATGATGGCGAATTCCGAATTGGCCACTGCTGCCATGCTGGGCATCAACTTCACCATCGTTCTGCTCGACAACCGGGGCTACGGCTGCATCAACCGGCTGCAAATGGGCACCGGCGGGGCCGAGTTCAACAACATGCTCGCGCATTCGCACCATGTCACCCCGTCGTCCATCAACTTTGCCGCCCATGCGGCATCGCTGGGGGCCCAAAGCTTGCATGTGCAAAGCATCGCCGAACTTGAAGAGGCGCTGGTCACCGCGAAGGACACCAAAGGCCCCTTTGTCGTGGTGATCGACACCGATCCCTATCCCAGCACGCCGGATGGCGGATACTGGTGGGACGTGGCCGTGCCTGAAGTCTCCGAGCGCGACGAGGTGCGACAGAAACGCAAAGCCTACGAGGCACAGCTTCGCGCCCGCGTGGTGGGCTGAGGCCCGTCACATTCCCATATACACCCCTATCCACAGGACATGTTCCATGATCCGCTTCGGAACCAACCCCATCGCCTGGTCCAATGACGACGACCAGACCCTCGGCGCCCATATCACCTTGGAGCAGTGCCTGTCAGAGGCAGGCAAGATCGGCTTTGACGGCATCGAGAACGGCCACAAGATGCCGTGGAAAGCAGATGATCTGAAAGCCATGCTTGCGCCCCACGGGCTGCAATTCATCTCGGCGTGGTATTCGCTCAACCTGCTGGCTCGGTCGGTCGAGGAGGAGATCGCGATGATCCAGCCGCATCTCGACCGGCTCAAGGCGATGGGCTGCACCGTCTGCATCGCCTGCGAGACCTCGAACGCCATCCACGGCAACGACTCTGCCCCGCTACACGACAGCCCGTCGCTTTCGCCCGAGCAGTGGGAGGAGTTCGGCGCCAAGGTCGATGCGGTCGCGGCCCATTGCGCGGCAGAGGGCCTGCAGATGGTCTATCACCACCACATGGGCACCGTGGTCGAAACTCCGGCCGAGATCGACCGCTTCACGGAGGTGACGGGGCCGGATACGAAGTTGCTGTTCGACGCGGGCCACTTCTACTTCGGCTCCAATGGTGCTGATCCTGCGCCGTACCTGCGCAAATATATCGACCGCGTCGGACATTTCCACGCCAAGAATGTCCGTCGCCCGATCAAGGCCGAGGTCCGTTCGCAGCATCTGAGCTTTCTCGAAGGGGTGCGGCGCGGTGTCTTTACCGTGCCCGGCGATCCGGAGGGGGCTGTGGACTTTGCCGATTGCCTCAAGGTGCTGGCCGAGAATGGCTATGACGGCTGGATTGTGATCGAGGCAGAGCAGGATCCGGACGTGCGTAGCCCATTTGAGTATCAGTCACTTGGCCTGAAGACTCTGAAAGCCCTCGCCAAGGATGCCGGCCTGATCGGCTGACATTTCGGCCGCCAAAGTAAGGAAAGAACTCATGTCAGACCTACTCAGACACCCCAACGGCCGCAGTGGCAAGGTCCACGACATCACCGTCGACAGCGCCAGAGGGCCGAAAAGTCCGGACTGGGGATATGTCGGATTCGGCCTTTACCGTCTCGCTTCTGGTGAGACGGCGGCAGAGGCAACGGGGGATCGCGAGGTCATCCTGGTGCTGGTTGAAGGCAGGGCTGAACTGTTAGCCGGAGGTCGGGACTTCGGCGAAATGGGCGACCGGATGAGCGTGTTCGAGAAGACGCCGCCGCATTGCCTCTATGTTCCAAACGGCAGCGACTGGCGGGCGGTCGCCACCACCGATTGCACGCTGGCCGTCTGCACGGCACCGGGGCATTCGGGCCACGAGGCGCAAAAGCTTGGCCCCGACGGCATCACCCTGACCGAACGCGGAAAAGGCACGAACACGCGCTATATCAACAACATCGCAATGGAAGACCGCGATGTGGCCGACAGCCTTCTGGTCACCGAAGTCTTCACGCCTTCAGGGCATTGGTCGTCCTATCCGCCCCACCGGCATGACGAGGACGACTTCCCCAACATGACCTACCTGGAAGAGACCTATTACCACCGGCTGAACCCTGATCAGGGCTATGGCCATCAGCGAGTCTGGACAGAAGACGGTGCGTTGGACGAAACCATGTCAGTCTCAAGTCACGATGTGACTCTGGTCCCCAAGGGGCACCATCCCTGCGGCGCGCCCTACGGCTACGAGATGTACTACCTCAACGTCATGGCCGGCCCCCGGAGAAACTGGCGTTTCAGGAACCACCCCGACCACGACTGGATCGCCAAGCGTGATGCATAGCATTAGTCAGTAAGTTGGTGCTGTTGCTTACGAATTCACTTACAGGATTCCCGCGCATCGGGTACCTGATGAGGTCTCATAAAAAAAGCGCGCTCTTCGCGCACGATCTTGTCGAGCAGTTCCGCCGCCGCTTGGACGCGCCGCGCTGCCCGTAGATTCTCGTGCCAGACGAGCCAGTAGCTGCGCGTCACCGAAAGATCGGGGAAGAGGCGAACCAGATCTGGCGACGCGCCACCCATGAAGTCGTGGCAGATGCCGATCCCCGCGCCCGCGCGCACCGCTTCGAATTGGCCGATGGCGGTCGAGACCTCGAGATCCGACTGCCAGTCGGCGGTGAATTCGCCAGCATAATTCAGTTCCGGCGTGTAGATCAGATCCTCCACGTAGCCTATCCTCGTATGGGACTTCAGACCGTCGAGTGTCTTGGGATACCCGGCACGGGCGAGATAGTCGCTGGATGCGTACAAACCGAGTGTATAGTCCACCAGCTTGCGCACGCGCAGGCGGCCCTTGTCTGGACGGCCCACCATGATCGCCAGGTCAGCCTCGCGTTCCGAGAGAGAGAAGCTGCGCGGCACCGGAACGAGCTGCACCCTCAGATCGGGATAGGCATCACGGAACCGACCCAGCCGCGGAGCGAGGAAAGCCCCGCCGAACCCGTCCGGTGCTCCGATCCGCACGGTTCCTGAGAATCTCCTCGCGTCCCCGAGTTTGCGCAAGACCGGCGAGCACCTCTGCCTCGATCCGCTCGGCCGTGGCAAAAAGTGCGGTCCCGTCCAGGGTCAGTGTCGAACCGCGTGTCGTGCGGTCGAACAGACGTGCGCCCACGCTCTCCTCCAGCGCGGCGACATGCCGGCTCAGGCGCGCTTGGCTGACACCCAGCCGCGTGGCCGCGCCCAGCATCTTGCCCTCTCTTGCGACGGCTAGAAAATAGCGAAGATCGTCCCAGTTCATTCCCACATTCCTGCATAACGGATTTTCGTTCTCGAGCATTTATATACATTTTTGGATGAAGCACAAAGGATGGGCCATAAAGTCTTCGGAACAAGAGGAAACATTCATGACTGAGATCGCAAACTTTATCGACGGAATCCGTGTTGCGGGCACATCCGGACGCAGCCAGCCCGTGTACGACCCCGCCACCGGCGAAACGACAAGGACTGTAGCGCTGGCTTCTGAGGGCGAAGTCGCCCATGCGGTCGTCGCGGCCAAGTCCGCATGGGCGGACTGGGGCAGAACGCCGCCGCTGCGCCGCGCGCGCATCCTCGACCGGTTCAAGATGATCTTGTGGGAGCGGGGCGATCAGCTGGCCGAGGCGATTTCGGCCGAACACGGAAAGACCCACGATGACGCCTTGGGCGAGGTCACCCGAGGCCTTGAAGTCGTGGAGTTTGCCGCCGGCGCGCCGCACTTGTTGAAAGGCGAGATCACCGAGAATGTCGGCACGTCGGTGGACAGCCATTCCCTGCGCCAGCCGCTTGGCGTCGTTGCGGGCATTACCCCGTTCAATTTCCCGGCCATGGTGCCGATGTGGATGTTCCCGGTCGCGTTGGCCTGTGGCAACACGTTCATTCTCAAGCCGTCCGAACGCGACCCCTCAGCTTCTCTCCTCATTGCCGAATGGCTTACGGAAGCCGGGCTGCCGGATGGCGTCTTCAATGTTATCCAGGGGGATAAGACGGCGGTGGATGCCCTGCTGACCCACCCGGATGTCAAGGCGATTAGCTTCGTGGGATCAACACCCATAGCGAAATATATATACGAGACCGGCACGAAGAACGGCAAGCGCGTGCAGGCGCTGGGTGGTGCCAAAAATCATATGGTGATTCTGCCCGATGCCGATCTGGACATGGCGGCCAACGCGCTCATGGGGGCGGCCTACGGATCCGCTGGAGAGCGGTGCATGGCGATCTCGGTGGCCGTTCCGGTAACCGATGCGGTGGCCGATGCATTGATCGAGCGGCTCGTTCCGAAGATAGAGGCGCTAAAGGTTGGACCCGCTGCCGACCGTGCCTCCGAGATGGGGCCGGTGGTCACGCAGGCGGCACGCGAGAAGATCCTAGGCCTCATCGACAAGGGTGAAGCCGAGGGTGCGAAGATCGTCGTGGACGGGCGCGGCTTCACTCCGCCGCAGGGCTACGAGGGCGGCTATTTCGTTGGTCCGACCCTGATCGACGGGGTGACACCCGAAATGTCGGTCTGGAGGGAAGAGATCTTTGGCCCTGTCCTGTGCGTCGTGCGCCGCAAGGATTACGCGGAAGCGGTGGACCTCATCCACGCTCACGACTACGCCAACGGCGTGGCAATCTTTACCCGCGACGGCGATGCGGCAAGGACTTTTGCGCACGACATTGAGGTCGGCATGGTCGGCATCAATGTCCCCATACCGGTCCCGATGGCCTTCCATTCATTCGGGGGCTGGAAACAGTCGCTCTTCGGTGATCATCACATGCACGGGGCCGAGGGCGTGCGCTTCTACACGCGCATGAAGGCGATCACTACGCGCTGGCCGACAGGTGTGCGAAGCGATCCCGAATTCGTCATGCCGACCATGGGGTGACCCGACCCTAAGGCTGTAGGCCGCCGATCATCATTTTTGGCGGCCTACCTAGCTACTGTCCAGTCTGGACGTGGCTGGTGGGGTCGTGCCTGGAATGGCGTACTTCATGGAGGATCGGACCAACCTGTTAGCTTTTCCAAAGCTCTAGGCGACCCTAGCGTGCATCTAGGTGACCATCACCTCTGGTAGGCTGCACAACGTGGCGGAGCAGATGGGGTGGATGGCTCCCGCTCCCGGCGTCGTAATGCGTCATACTGCAGGTGTCAGAATTCTGAGATCGGAGAGGAGCCACCCCATGCAAGTTACCACCGTCGGCCTCGATTTGCCCAAGTCCATCTACCATGCCCATGGTGTTGCCCAAGACGGATAAGTTGCGTTCAACCGACCTTTGAGTCGGGCGCAAGTCCTGCCGTTCTTCCAGCGCCTGTCGCCCTGCCTCATCGGCATCGAAGCTTGCGCATCGAGCCACCATTGGGAGTGGGAGCTTTTGAAACTGCGGCATACCGTCCGGCTGATGCCGCCAATGTAGGTCAAGCCCTACGTGAAGCGCGGCAAATCCAACGCTGTCGATGCAGAAGCGATCTGCGAAGCAGTCACACGGCGCACGATGCGCTTCGTCGAGATCAAGTCCGAGGACCAGCAGGCGTTTCTGTCCCTGCATCTCGCCCGGCATTTCGTCGTGCGCCAGCGCACCCAGTTGATCAACATGCTACGGAGTCACAATATGGCGGCTAGGTCTCAAAATTTGTTGTAACTCGACCAAGAATGGGCACGGAAGGGCATAAAACGGACTGAAATGATGCTCTGGCGGGATTGTCCGTGCTGCAGTAAACGTCAGCAATGGAAAGAAAATCGCATAGTATCGTATCTTGGCGTATGTCTTGCGCGCCTATGATGGACTGGACCGACTGTTCGAAAAGTCTTCGATTTTTCAATTCGCTAAGGTCATGTTGTAACCCGTGTTGTAAATCATGTTGTAAGTCCGTCCCGGTCGTGCGTACAAAAAGTAGGCAGAAAATCTGATAGGCCATCGTCGAGCGGCCCCGTTTATTATTATGTTTTCAGAGGGTTGTGGTCAGGTTGGAAAGGTTTTGCCCAGTTTTTCACCGGCGAAGCTTCAGCCGGCTGGATTGGACGGATCGAGGTGGTGACAAAACCCCTTGGCAGATCACTCCCAGTGGGGGTTTTGGGCCACAGGACGAGCCTCCTCTGAAGAGCCGAAGGTCACTATTTGAAGGCGTCCCGCTCATACAGCGCGACCTCGCGACGCTTGTCGAGATAGGTGGCGAGATCCGAGAGGTGGACGCCCTTCGCGCTTTTCTGACTGCGCTCCGATCGCACCAGCGGCAGATCGATTTCACCGGAACTGACCTTCCTAAGGAACTTCGGCAAGGTCAGATGGGAAAAGTAGTCTTTGCAGACCGCATCGACCGGCACGACCGCGCGGCCATCATATTGAGCCATCAGGAGAAAAAGCGTGTTCATCGGTCAGTCTCGGTGGTTTCTCTGCTCCACATCCTGACCTCAGCCACGTTGTTCATCAATGCGAGCGGGCGGCGGCGTTTGGCGGGAGCAGGGTCCTTGATCGTGAAAAAGGGCGGCAAGCGGCGGCGACAGGTGGCGAACAAATAGGACGCAATGCGATCAAATCGGCGGGTGTTCCTACGGACGTTCACCGCGTTTCTGAGAGCCAGAGGCGGGCCGGGAGGGCCGTGACGGGTTGAAGGCTGGAGGAGAGGCCTCCGGCGCCCGTCGCGGAGGTTTTCCCAATGAATACCGAGATTATCGATGCCGGGCGTGACATCAGCGGCGGCTACAAGGTGGATGTGTCGCGCGGCACGAACGTGGACCGCGTGTCGTCCGAATGGTTCTCGCGGCCGGATGACGAGCGGTATCTGTCGCTCGACGATCTCTTTGCCTCGGTCAAAGGCCGGGCGGAGCGGAGCCGGACGCGCACGTTGGAAAGTGCTGCGATCCGGGTCGAGGCGCATCGGGACAACCCGGAGAAGCTGGGCCTTGTCCTGCCGGGCGCGGATGAGCCCATCGCGCCGACGCACTGGTCCTTCGGCCAGCTCTCGAGCCTCGTCGGCGCGCCCGCGGCCTATCTGCGGCAGCTGCCCGCGCCGCTGGCGGGGATCAACCTGCAGTACGGACTGACCAACCACCGGGCCGAGCAGATCAAGACCATGGAAGTCGCGAATGGCCGCACGGAACTGCGCGCCGTCACCGGCCCGGACTACGGCCGCATCTACGACCACGAACTCGTCTCCGCCGTTCAGCGGATCGCGGGCAACGGCACCGGCGACACGCGCTGGAAGGTACCGGGCGTGCTCGACTGGTCCACCGGCATCTACAACCCGCGCGTGGACGTGACGAAGGAGACGACGACGCTCTACGCCTCGGACCGTGACGTGTTCCTGTTCCTCGTCGACGACCTCAACCCGATCGAGGCGGGGCTGCTGCCCGACGGCTCGCCCGACCTCTATTTCCGGGGGTTCTACTGCTGGAATTCCGAGGTGGGCGCCAAGACGCTCGGCATCGCCAGCTTCTACCTGCGGGCGGTCTGCCAGAACCGCAACCTCTGGGGCGTCGAGGATTTCCAGGAGATCACGATCCGGCACTCGAAATACGCGGCCTCCCGCTTCGCTCACGAGGCGGCCCCGGCGCTCAGCCGCTTCGCCGACTCCTCGCCCGCGCCCTTCATCGACGGAATCCGCGCGGCGCGGGAAAAGATCGTCGCACGGTCGGACGAGGACCGTCAGGACTTCCTGCGCAAGCGCGGGTTCTCGAAGGCGGAGACCGGGCGGATCGTCGAGACGGTGTTGGCCGAGGAAGGCCGCCCGCCCGAGAGCGTATTCGACTTCGTGCAGGGGATCACGGCGGTCGCCCGGTCGAAGCCGCAGCAGGATGCGCGGCTGGTGATGGAGGGGAAGGCGAAGGTGTTGCTGGAGAGCGTGGCGTAGGCTGGATAGGCCGGGGGTGGCCGCAGGCCCGGCCACCTCCTTAGTACCACACCGTCAAATTCCGCTTCGAACCTACAGCGGGAGCGCCAACAGGCCTATGTTCCGAAGTCAAACAGTCTTGAAGAGTAGCGTTCATAAAGACAAGTTAGGTCATCTGCGCACTGATCTCGTCTGGAAAGCCACGCCCTTTGAGACGACAAGAATTCCTGAGAGCGAGATTCATCAACATTTTCGCGATAATAGAAATACAAGTTGGCCATCGCTCTATCCATTGCCCAAAGATCAGGAGTGTCGCAAACTGCGAACTCGGTACGAGTAGTTGATCTAGAGCAGTCGTAGCTAGGACCTCTAATTCCAGTTTGCAGCCCGTCTCTGCGCAGGTTTTGCTCGGCTGAAAGGCACCAACGTACAAAACCTTGTTGTTCTATGCCTGCCTTGGTGATCGCGACATACTCTCCCAGTAAAAGCGCAAAAGTCTCATCTCCAAAAATTTGATGTCCATGATCCAAGAGGATTCTTGCCTGTTCTTTCCAAAACTCACCATTTACCGAAAGAAGCATTGTGCAATTGCCTGCTAAGGCAGTGTATTCGGAAACTTGGCGAACGATACGGCGGGGTGTTGGTCGTTGGCTTGGAGGAATCACACCATCCGGTTTCTGAATATAGACATCGATACTCAGGGCCTGCGCGACGTCTGGCGTGATTTCTAGGAGTTCCTCGCCAGGGGCCGCGAAAGTAAAGTAACGGATTGCATCGACGCTGAGTCCAATCTCATTCAAGAATGCTCCTATTTGAGCATTTGCCATTCCGGATTCAGAGGCTTCGACGCTTCCGTCCGCAGAATTTCTCATACGATAGGCAGCATGCACGCTGATATCGGCATCGGGAGACATGTAGCGGCGCAACCCTGCAACCCACATGATAGCACAGATGGAGTGACAGCCTGACCCATCCAACACAATGGTCGTGTAACCACGTATCGCGATTTCGGCGGCTATGGAAATACCGGTCGAAACAAGGCCTCCCGGTGACTCTAAAAACACTATTGCGCGCGGGGTCTCCTCGGCAATTTCAAAAAACCGGCTGTCGTCGCCTTCTTCGATAGGCCCCCTAACCAGAATAGCTTTTTGGTTGGGATCAAGACCCTGCACAACTTCGATTTCGGCGGCGTCCAATGGGCTCGCAAACGTAGTCAAGCACATGGCAAGTGATGCCAGCAGAAAATTTATCAGCCGCATGTCTCTGCTCCAAATCGGGTTGGGTTTTGCCTAGTGGTTGAATTAGCAGACGGAGAAGGTTGTCGAAAGGGACGAAAGACTGCTCTGTCCGCATCATGGGCGCTTATGCGGCAAGCGTTCGTCACTGGGCGGCCCCAGAGTAAGAGGTGGGCCGGGTTTTCCGTGACGGGTTTGGAGGTCGGGAGAGAGGCTCCCGGCTGGCCCGTCGCGGAGATATCCCGATGACCAAGCAACAGAAAATCACCCTCAGCGCCTCGCGCGACATCCCCTTCAACAAGCTGATGCTCAGCCAGTCGAACGTGCGCCACGTCAAGGCGGGCGTGTCGATCGAGGAACTGGCCGAAGACATCGCGCGGCGGACGCTGCTCAGCTCCATCACCGTGCGGCCCGTGCTGGACGACAGCGGTGCCGAGAACGGCATGTATTCGATCCCCGCCGGCGGGCGGCGGTTCCGGGCGCTCGAGCTGCTCGTGAAGCAGAAGCGCATGAACAAGACCGCGCTGGTCCCCTGCATCGTGCGCACAGACGGGCTGGCCGAGGAGGACAGCCTCGCCGAGAACGTCCAGCGCGCGCCGCTGCATCCGCTCGACCAGTTCCGCGCCTTCCAGGCGATGCGCGAGAAGGGTCGCACCGAGGAGGAGATCGCCGCGGCCTTCTTCGTCTCGGCCAGCGTGGTCAAACAGCGGCTGAAGCTCGCCGCCGTGGCACCATCGCTGCATGATGCCTATGCCGAGGAGGAAATGACGCTCGACCAGCTCATGGCCTTTACGGTCAATCCTGATCACGCACGGCAGGAGCAGGTCTGGGAGGCGCTGCAGCGGCACTATTCGCGGCAGCCTTACGAGATCCGCCGCATGCTGACCGAAGGTGCGGTGCGGGCCTCGGACAAGCGGGCGCAGTTCGTCGGGCTCGACGATTACGTCGAGGCCGGGGGCGAAATCCTGCGCGACCTGTTCCAGCAGGACGACGGCGGCTGGCTGCAGGATGCCGCCCTTCTCGACGTCATGGTGCGCGAGAAGCTCGCCGAGGATGCCGATGCGGTCCGCGCCGAGGGCTGGAAATGGGTCGAGGTCGCTACCGAGTTCCCCTACGGCCATACCTTCGGGATGCGCCGGGTTCATGGCGAAGCGGTGCCGATGAGCGACGAGGAGGAGGCCCGCTACCAGGCGCTGAAGGCCGAATACGACGCGCTCGAGGCCGAGCATGCGGAGGCCGACGAGTTGCCGGACGACGTCGATGCCCGGTTGGGCGAGATTGAGGAGACGATGGCTGCATTTAAGGCGCGTCCGATCCGGTACGAGGCTGACGACCTCGCGCTGGCCGGAGCCTTCGTCAGCATCGACAGCTCGGGGCGGCTGCGCGTCGAGCGTGGCTATGTGCGGCCCGAGGATGAGCCTGTGGAAGAGGTGGAGAACCCCGGCGATGTCGCGTCCGAAGCGCCGATCATCGACGACGCAGATGATCCCATCGCACCCGCCCTCGACGACGAGGAGGAAGAGGACGACGGCCTCAAACCGCTCTCTGACCGCCTCGTCATGGAACTGACGGCCCACCGTACCCTGGCATTGCGCAATGCGATGGCTCAGGATCCGCAGGTCGCGTTCCTCGCGGCGCTGCACGCGATGGTCCTTCGGCTCTTCTACCGCTACGCGGTCGACAGCTGCATCGAGATCGAACCGCGCAACGCGGGGTTCGGATCGCAGGTGCCGGGCCTCGGCGATACGACCTATGCGCAGGCCATCGACCAGCGTCATGAGACCTGGGCACGGAACCTGCCGAAGGCATCCGAAGACCTCTGGGAGGCGCTGACCGAGTTCGACAGCTGCAGCCGCGAGGCGCTCTTCGCCCATTGCGTGGCGATAAGCGTCAATGCCGTCCACGACCCCTACCAGCGCCGCCCGCGCGCCATCGCGCATGCGGATGTGCTGGCCGGGACCGTCGGGCTCGACATGGCCAAGGCGGGCTGGACGGCGACGGGCGACAGCTACCTCGGCCGCGTGACCAAGGCGCGCATCCTGGAGGCCGTGCGCGAGGCGAAGGGTGAGGACGCCGCCGACCAGATCGCCGGGCTGAAAAAGGCCGAGATGGTGACCGCCGCGGAGGACCTGCTCGTCGGCACCGGCTGGCTGCCGGACCCGCTGCGCACGCCGCCGCTGTCGGAAGAGGACGCGCCTGAGATCGAGTTGATCGACGACGCTGACACCGCCGATGGAGGACCTTCGGACGACGATCCCGACACCGGCGAAGCGCAATCGGCGGAAGACGGCGGCGAACCGGCTATCGGAGACTCCGAACCTTTGGGCGAAGATGATCCCGTCGCCGGTGACGCCTTCGCCAAGACAGCCGCCGAGTGACCTTCGAGCAGGTCGGAGCTCCTTCCCCCCGAGTTCCGACAGCCCGGGTCCGCCAGAAATGGCGGGCCCCTTTTTCTATCCACGACAGGAAGCACAGAGCATGCACAGCCCCGCCGCCGACATCGCCCGCCGCCTTGCCGAGGATGCCGAGGCCGTCTGCCGTCACTTCCTGTCGAACGGGCGCAAACAGGGCCGCTACTGGATCGTTGGCGATGTGCATAACACACCAGGCCGCAGCCTCTATGTCAGACTGACCGGTCCGATCTCTGGTACCGGTGCCGCCGGAAAATGGACCGATTCCGGAACCGGGCAGCACGGGGACCTTCTGGACCTGATCGCCCTGAACATGGGGATCACCACCCTGAGGGACACGCTGGACGAAGCGCGCGGGTTTCTCAGCCTGCCGCAGACGGACAGGCACCGCGCCAACAATCCGCCAGCCAGTCGTGGCTCACCTGAGGCGGCGCGGCGGCTCTGGGCCATGGGCCAGCCGATGTCGGGCAAATTGGCGGAACGCTATCTCGCCGGACGCGGCCTCACTGGGCTGGGCCATCTCGACAGCCTCCGGTTTCACCCGAACTGCTTTTATTGGCGCGAGGATCACGCACTGAACGATCCGCCCGAGACTTGGCCCGCCCTGCTCGCCAAGGTGACGGACCTCGATGGACGGCTCACCGGCCTGCACCGCACCTGGCTTGACCCCGCCACTGCGGACAAGGCCCCGGTCATTCCACCGCGCAAGGCGATGGGCAATCTCCTCGGCCATGGTGTTCGCATCGGCAAACCGGTCAGCGTGCTGGCCGCAGGCGAAGGGCTGGAGACCATGCTTTCCCTGCATCTTTCTATGCCGAAGCTTCCTGTCGTGGCGGCTCTGTCCGCCAACCATCTCGCAGCCCTGCAGCTGCCCGCCGATCTTCGCCGCCTCTACATCGCCGTCGATGCCGACCCGGCAGGCCTGTCCGCCGCAGACCAACTGGCGCATCGGGCCATCGGGGCCGGGATCGACACGATCCACCTCTCCCCCCGTCTCGGCGATTTCAATGACGATCTGCGAGCCTCTGGCCGCGACGCGTTGCGCGCGCATCTGCGTCCGCAACTGGCGCCCGAGGATGCCGTGACCTTCCTCGACCACGCCATCGATTGATCAGAGTCAGCGCAGTCGGCCAGCGCCTCCGCAATCAGAGCCACGCCTTCCGGCCTTCCGAGAGCGGGCAAAACGGAGCAGAGCCCGGACGCGCCCGCAACGGCCATGGCCGTCCTCCGCTGCGCTTCGGTTCCACCCCATCGCGCGGGCGCGACGGGGACCCCTGAGAATGCAGACCCGTCCGGCCCCCGCTTTTCCGTTGCCCGGGAAGGCCGCGAGAGGCGCGGTCTTCGACAACCGGAGACAACATCATGACCGAGACCCACCTTCAAACCCGATCCTCCACCGCCGTCGTGCTCGAGGAACTGCAGCTCTACGGCTGGCGTCCCTTCACCGACGAGCCCGATCCCCGCCCCCTGCCGGAGCCCGACGCCATTCGCACCGCCGTCGCCGACATTTTCGACGCGCTCGTCTCGACGCTGTCCGACACGCGCCTGGAGCCCGACCTCGAAGACCTGCTCTGGTCCACCACGAACATGTTTCACCGCATGGCAACGCGGACTAGCCGGGATCTCGACAGCAACGAACAGGAGCAGAAGCGGTCGCAACGCGAGCAGGACGGATCCGAGGTCCGCTCGGTCGAACTGGAAACCCTGATCGCGGAAGGCATCACGCTCATCGAGCGGCGCAATGCCTTTGAGGCCATGCGCGATCTCGCCGCCGAGTTGTTCGAGACCCATCTCGGCCACACCTGGCATCCGCGCACGGGCAGCCACGTGAACCGCCGCACCCTGACCGCCTCGTTGATCGACAGCCGCCATCACTTGGCCGCAAAACGCCGGGCCGATCTGGAACCGCTCCTGCCCCAAGGCACCAAGATCGCCTTCACCGGCGGGCTGGACTGCAACGATCACGCGGCCATCTGGGCAGCGCTCGACCGCGTCCACGCGAAACACGCCGACATGGTCCTGTTGCACGGCGGCGCACCGCGCGGGGCCGAACGGATCGCCGCCGCCTGGGCCGACAATCGCGCCGTGACGCAGATCGTCTTCAAACCCGACTGGACGCGGCACGGCAAATCGGCCCCATTCAAGCGCAACGACCAGCTACTCGACACCCTGCCCATCGGGCTCATCGTCTTCCCGGGCTCGGGCATCACCGAAAATCTCGCCGACAAGGCCTGCAAGATGGGCATTCCCCTCTTCGACTTCCGGCCGAAAGCCGCCCCACCGGCATGACCGGTTTTCCGCCGACGCCCGCCCCGGACTCTCCCGGGGCGGGCCGTTTTCTGCTATGATCTGCCCGTGCCAATGGAGGAGGTGGCGGCGCGATCCTTGTTCTCGAAAGGAGTGCCTCATGTTTTTCTCCACCCTCTTCACGCTGTTCGGCCTCGGTGCCCTCTGCTGGATCCTGTTCAACCTGGCCGTCTACGCCCTGCCCTTCGCGATCGGGCTGACGTCCGGCATGTATCTGTATGAGTCCGGCCAAGGCGTCTTCCTGTCGATCATTGCGGGCCTCTTCATCGGCGGCTTCGTCGCCGCTCTCGGAGAATTCGCTTTTGACCGCATCCGTTGGGCCCCGCTCAAACTCGCCATCGGTCTGATCTACGCGGTCCCCGCCGGGATCGCCGGGTTTCATGCGGCAAAGGGTCTTGCTGAATTCGGCAGCGCAAACGACGCCGCCATCACCTTCTTGTCCTGGCTGGGCGCACTCATTATCGGCGGCACGGCTTGGGCGCGGGTATCGGGCTGGTCCGAGGTCAACGTCATGTCCGACCCGCATCCGCACAGGTCTTTCGACGAACACTGAACGCCCTGTGAAGCTTGCGCCGGTGCGTGCCGTCAGCGACGTCGTCAGTGTGCGCCGCAACCGATTGCTGCAAAAGGTCTCGATCCTCGCCGTCACCGCAGCGTTGCGGCTGGGCAGGACCGGCTGAGCAAAGCTACATCGCCAAAATCCACGTTGTGGCGCATGGACCCGGTCGCGCCTGCACCAAGATCGCCGGCAGACCGAACATCACGGCAGACAAACGCTGACACAGCGAGAGGGGGCAATCCCGGAGTAGCGAGGCACGTCCGGGACATGCACCGTTTCCGCCTGCACGCCAAAACCTGTCTTTGCACGACGTCCGCAGCCGGGGTCTTGCGCGGTCCAGAGGTAGCCTGTCATCCCCTCTTCCATGGCATGACGCCACGCGTCCCTTGCGGGCCTCTCAGCGGCTGATCTGACCGGGATCGGCTGACGCCTCTACCGCCTTGGCCGCAACGGCCGGTCCGGACTTTCTTCCCCTGGCACCCCCGAAAAGCATCGGGTCCGCCATTCCTCGCGCGGCAAGAAAGACCGGCCTTGCCGTCCTCCGCTGGCGCTTCGGGCCACAGGGGCTGCGTCGGCGGATCGCCCCGGTCCTGACGATCGCCATCGAGGCCGCGATGGGCGCGGGCTCGGACAAGCCAAAAGGAGATATGACATGGCCACCATCGGAACCTTCAAGAAGACCGGCAGCGAGTACGTCGGAGAAATCGTCACCCTCAGTGTGCAGGCGAAAGCCGTCCGCATCGTCCCCGAGGACAGCACACCCAACGACAACGCCCCCTCCCACCGCGTCTTCGTCGGCCGTGCCGAGATCGGCGCCGCCTGGTCCAAGCGCTCGACCGAGGGCCGCGACTACCTGAGCCTCAAGCTCGACGACCCGAGCTTCACCCAACCGATCTGCGCCAACCTCTTCGACGACACGGTGATCGAAGGCGGGGAAGAGACCTTCAGCCTCATCTGGTCGCGCCCCAACACCCGCCGCAACGGCGACTGACAGCAGACCGCCCCGCCCGGCATCGCCGGGCGGGGTGAGCTTTGCTCTCGGTGGTTTGGCAACGATCGGCTCGCGGTCATGATTGCAACCGACACATCCGGCCGAAACCGGACCTTCGTGGACTGCGCAGCTAACGGCAGGTTTGAGCCCAGAGTACCGAATGCTGCGACATTTACCGATGGCTGCTTTTGGGACGTTGCCCTAGCAAAGCCCCCAGTTGGAGAGATAAATCTCGAACAGTGGGTTCTGATAGAGCAAGAACAGCGATGCTAGTAGCATAAGGAATGATGCTGCTGCGGCCGCTTGGAGTATCGAAGTAGAGTTCATATCGCAGCCCGCCGTTCTGCCAACGTTCGCTCTGTGATCGGCCAGTTTAAGACAGCCGCCAGAATGCTCAGGCCAATCGCGATACCCCAGGCGATATCGTAGCTGCCCGTCTGGTCATAAAGCCACCCGCCCATCCAGCCGCCAGCGAAGGAGCCGAGCTGGTGGGCGAAGAAAACTATTCCTGCCAACATCGACATGTGCTTCACGCCGAAGACAGCGGCTACAGTGCCGTTCGTCAACGGAACAGTTGAAAGCCAGAAAAGCCCCATGACCGCGCCAAAGATGTAGGCGGAAGTTGCGGTGACCGGCAGAAGGACGAAAGCCGCGATTGCCGCCGCACGACCAAGATATATCCATGAGAGCAACATCGGTTTGCGATGGCGACCGCCCCAAAGGCCTGCATAGTAAGTGCCTGCGATGTTCACCAACCCGATCAACGCCAAAACGATGGTCGCCACGCCGTTGCCCACTCCTTGATCGGCGAGAAAAGCGGGTAGGTGCACTGCGATAAAGACCACTTGAAAGCCGCATGCGAAGAAGCCGAGGGACAACAGCCAAAAGTCCCGCTGCCCAAAGGCATCGCGCAAGGCTTGGCCGAACGACACATCTTCATCCGTGCTGGCGATTGGTGCGGGGGCGTTGCGGATACCAAAAGCAAGCGGGAACATTGCCAAGGCCAATATGGAAAGGACGACCAAGGCGGTCTGCCATTCAAACGCGACGATTAGCCCGAGCGAGATAGGTAACATCGCAAACTGTCCGAAAGAGCCCACGGACATGGTGATCCCCATCGCGAGCGAACGCCGTTCTGGTGCCACAAGGCGGCTGATTGCGGCAAAGATCACAGGGAAAGTGGTGCCAGACAGGCCAAGCCCGATCAACACACCAGCACCAAGGATGAAGACACCTTCGCCGTCAACCACGCTCATCGTCCACAGGCCTGCGCCGTAAAGTACAGCGCCAATCGCTACGACGGGTTTGGCCCCGAAGCGATCCGACAGCATGCCGGTGAATGGCTGGCTCCCCCCCCAGACAAGATTTTGCAGGGCTATGGCGAACGCAAATGTCTCGCGTCCCCAACCCTGATCCATGCTCACAGGCTGCAGAAAAAGCCCAAACGCATGTCGCACGCCCAAAGAGATGAGGAGGATCAAGGAACCACAGACGAGCGCAACGCCTGCCCCATGCCATTTGCTTGCCGGTTGGGTCATCATCCGCTGTCTCCAATCGCTTGTTTATCTTCGCTGGAAGGATCAATCACGCGGTCCAAAACCGCCAATGCGTCTGCGCCAATTATCTGTGAAAATTCGCGTTGCGCTTTCTGCCAAAGAGGCACTGCCTCTTGAAGCCTTTCTCGCCCGACTTCGGTCAACGACACATGACGTGAACGCGCGTCTTTGCCGATTCCAATCTCGACAAGGGACTGCTTTCTCAGAACACGCAAGTTGCGCCCCAAAGTGCTTCGGTCGAGCTCGACGATTTCGGCCAGTTCGGTAATAGAGATAGACTTCGCGGCCTCAATGCGTCGAAGCAGGCGAAACATTGTTACCTTGATGCCCGAGGGGGCAAGCACCGTGTCGTAGTGAGCAGTGCTTTGCGATGCGGCTTGCCGAAGGGCTGTACAAATACATCGATCATCCATGATGCGGGTATATACCCGCATCATCCTCCAAGCAAGACGTATCCCCCTTCGGAGAAACGACCGGCCGTGAAAAGCTGACATTGATCTCAGAGAGGGCAATGACAGCAAAGTCCGCGTAGCAGACCTCTATCCAGACCGCAGCGAAAGTCTGCTATCCGCCCTGCCCGAAGAGATTGCGAATCTTCAAGCCTTCGCCTATATGACTAAGTCATACCCTGGAGGCGAGCATGACCGTCAAAACCACCCTCAGCTTCACCGACCGCCACCACCAGTTCCTCACCGACAAGGTGGGCCAAGGCGTTTTTGCCTCGCAAAGCGCGGCTGTGGCGGCGGCGCTGGAGCAGATGATGCGCGATGAAGAGGAGCGCGAGTTGGCCCTTGGGGCGATGGCCGAAGAAATCCGGGCGCGGCTCGACACACCGCGCTCCGATTATGTCCCGGCCGAGGACGCCTTTGCCGCCGCGCGGGCCAGGCTGCAGGCTTCGCGCGAGGCGTGAGCTATCGCATCCGGTTCCACCCGGCGGTCACGGATGATCTCGACGCCATCACGCGCTGGTTGATCGACTATGCCGGCCCGCAGTCCGCCGCGCGCCGACTGGACGAGATCGCGGCCACCATCGCCAGCCTTGCCGACCTGCCGCACAAGGGCAGCCGCCGGGACGAGATCGCCCCCGGGCTGCGCGCTATTCCAGCAGGCCGCAAGGCCGTGATCGCCTTCACCGTCGACGATGATGCCCGCAAGGTTCATATCCACGCCGTAACCTATGCCGGAGCCGACTGGATCACGCGCACCAAAGCGCGCGGGCGGTAGCAGAATGACGCGCAAACCTATCCACAAATGGGCCTTCAAACCCGGCATGCGCGCGAACGCTTTCGGATGGCGTGGCTCCGCCAAGGCGACCCAGCGGTTGAAATCGGCCAGCGCGGAAATCCGAGCCGTCAATCGCGCAGATCCTGTCACGGCCGCGGACGGCGTGGTTGCATTGGCCGTGCGGATCTGGCCTGCGTTTGAGCATATCGACACCTCGTCGGGCGCACTTGGCACCGCAGTGCGCCGGACACTTGACGACCTTGTGCCGATCCTGATCGCCGCCCCTGCCGATGACAAGACGCGCGCAAAATGGCTGGAACAGCTGCGCGCGGCGATCGAGGACGATGGCGTCGACTACCTCGCCCCGATCTCGGAGCGATTCGGCGAGATTGCGGCGTATCCCGCGCTCATGACCTTACATGCCGACAGGGATCTCGCCTTGATCCATCGGGCCTGGTCGGATTGGGAGCGGTATTCCCATGTCGGCACCGCGACGCTCACGCTGTCCTGCCTGCTCGAGGCCGCGACGGTATGACGAACTGCTGGCGCTCCTCGCGGTCAAGAAGACCCGGCTGTGGTTCGACGACAAGTTCGGGGCCGAAGCCCTTCTCAGACAGGGCCGCGAGGATGACGCGCTCGCCTATGCTGACGCCCTTCTGCAAGGGGATCGCCAGACATGGGGCCATCACGACATCTGCCGGTTCTGCGAGGCGATCCTGGTACGCCAAGGCAAGGCGGACGAAGCCTACCGCCGATTTGGCCTGCCCACAGCCAGCGGAAACACCTGGCTGGCGATGTGGCGCGATCTAGTCAAACGCTACCCGGACCGGGATGCTCGTGCATTACTAGAAGACCTCATCACGCTCCACGGTCGCAAGGGCAAATGGTTCGCCGCTGCCAAGACTGCGACGTATTTTGACATCGCGCTCGACTGCGCAGCGGACAGTGAGGCCGCCCCCTCAACCTTGATCCGCGCCGCCCGCGATTTCGCGATCAAGGAACCAGCCTTCGCTGCCGATGTCGCTCTGCATGCCATCAGGCATCTTCTGGCGGGCCGTGGCTATGAACCCAGCCTGTTCGACATCGACGAAGCGGTTGATCACCTGATGACCGCCAGCACGCGCATCGACCGGCGGGGCTGGGCCATCGCGGCGCTTCAGCGACTGATGGAGACCACGCCCGGCGATGATCTGATGCAACGCCGCCTTGACCAGAAGCTGACCGAACTCAGTGCTGAATAGCGGATTGATCGCTATCGAGAAGCAGCCTGCCCGGCGCACTGGGTTCGACAAATGCCCTGCCCTGAGCTTGCACGTTTCGACCCAAAAGCTGACTGCCCGGGCGAACGATCACGGTTTTCGGGAACGCACATCGCCTTCGGCGCGTTCTTCGATCAACTGTGCTGGTGCCACATCCAGATGTGCCGCGACCCGTTGAAGAGTCTGCAAGGTGACGTTCTGCTGGCCGCGTTCCATGGCGCTGACATGGGCGCGGTCGACATCCATCGCCGCCGCCGACGCGGCCTGCGTCAGCCCGCGTGCTTGGCGGTAGTGCTTGAGATTCCTTGCAAAAACAACGCGGATGTCCATCCGCAGCTAAAAAGCCTATCGCGTATTTTGGTGCGACGTATTATAATGTTCATCTGCAACCTGACTGACCGCGATCCGTTCTTGCACAGTCAATCCGATGTGCTTTTATGGACCTTAACGCCAAACGGCGAGGGGGAATCATGTCTGCCACCGGCACCACGCCGATCTCTGATCTCGCACCACAAGGCGATGATCTGACCGACTACGACCACGCACATATGACGCTTTACCTGCGCCTGTTCGACGCCGCTGAAAGCGGTGCAAGCCTGCAGGAAGTCAGCCAGATTCTGTTCGGCATCGATGCTGACAAAGAACCGGAGCGTGCGCGAAAAATCTATGACAGCCACCTCGCCCGTGCGCGCTGGATGACCGAACACGGCTATCGCAAGCTGCTTGAGGGCGGTAACGGCTGAACTTTGCGCAATTCGGCCCAGATCGGCGAACACTCGCGCAGGTTGCGAAAGTTGACCGTTCGCTTCGTCGTTTTCTTGTACCTCCCAGCTATAATCCTTCCCCATCGAAACCACTGACGCGGAGCTTCGCCATGACCGGGGATTGGCAAGACGAAGCGGCGTATCGGCATTTCGACAGCCTCGACCTGTCCGGGCTGGCCTGGGAATGCCTGCGCCGCAATTCAGACTATCGCGCAACCTATCCCCAGATACGGGATGGATTGAGATCACCGGCTGTATGGGGGTTGCGATTTCCCGGTTGATCCGGACATCGACGCACCCAAAGCACCCGTGTTCTGGAAGCCATCAATCGCCCCGGCAGCGGTCGGCTATGCTGTGCCGGTCCCCGGCGGCGACACCGCTGCGCCGCACATCGATGCAAATGATCTGACCGTCATCGGAACGCAGGACGGCTTGATGTATGTGCGCCTCGCAACAGGCGCGTTGCTCGTGCTGGATGCAAAGAACCTGCACCGGCCCCTCGGCATCCTGGTGCCGCTGGACGAGCATTGGACGGCACGGATCAATTCGCTCGAGATCGCTCCGCGCGCAACTGCTGCATCACAAACGATCCCCTCCGCCCCTGACGTCGCAGCAGCGACGGCGCATCCAGATTGCATTGCGCACGCTCGACGCGCGCCGGGATCGTGCCAGCTACCAGACGATCGCGCGGCATTTGTACGGCGCCGAGGCTGTGTCGCGAGAGCATTGGAAGACCAGCTCCCTCAAGGCCCAGATCACCCGACTGTCGGCCCATGGCACGCATCTGACCACCAAAGGCTATCGCTTTCTCCTTCTCGGCAAAGGACCCACGGGGCGCTCCAAGCCGCGCAAGTGATCACCGCGCAGTCCCGGAATATCGAACCCCCACCAGCCCCTGATCCTGTTGGCCTTTGGGGGTGACGTTTTCGCGCCGCGATCTTCGTCATCCCTCCCTTGGGTTCTTCTCCGTTTTGATGACCTCCGACAGCCCGCGACGCGCCGTCGCGCGGCCTAGCCACCGGAGATGCTCAAATGCCCGACCCCAATGAAGGACTACCGCCCCGCTACCTCAGAACCCCGGAAGCCGCCCGATTTCTCGGCCTGTCTGGCCGTACGCTGGAAAAGCACCGGACCTACGGGACAGGCCCGCGCTATTCGAAAATCGGCGGACGTGTCGTCTACGCGGTCGACGATCTGCAGGCCTGGGTCACGAGGGGCGAGAAGACCTCTACCTCGGACCAGACCGAAGACCGCGTCCTGCCCGCCAAACGCCATGCCGCCGTTTCACCGGCCTATCTGCGGCGGGGGCGCTGAGCCGATGCAGACACTTGTCCATCTCACCTGGATCGAAGGGCGCATCGAGCGCTGGATCCGCTTCGGTCGGATTGCCGAGGAAACCATCCTGACGCGCACGGAAAAGCGCGTGGCCTTCGCTCCCGGCGCAATCTTCGCGCTCGTCCGCTGGTCGTCGAACGACCACGGCACCGTTGAAAGCCGGATCGACATTCTGCGCGCCGTCGGCGCTGGCGAGCCCTGCTCCACGGTGCCCTGTGTGACACCGGGCGGCGAGCTTTTGCTGCGTCTCTCCGGCTGGCCCAAGGTCGAGGCGGCCCTGCGTTCCGTCGATATCGTGGAAAGTTATGGCATCGCGCCGGAAGATGTCTGCCCCGATCATTGGCGGCACGTCCACAACCGCCTGACCGCGGCAATGGAGCCCCGGCCCTACACTCCTGCCCGGCATGCGGCTTGGCTCAAGCGTCGCATGTTGACGACATGAACGCGGCGGCCCCTCCCCTCCTCGCGGCCGGTTTGTCCCTCGGTCTGCTCGCAGCTGCACAGATCGACCGCGCACCGCGTCTGATCTGGAACGCCTCAGCAAGTGTGCCGGTCGGACTTTACGTTGTTCGAGCGTCAAACCCGCCATCGCTGGGCGATCTCGTTGCCGTGCGCCTGCCGGAAGACCAGTCATCTTGGGTGGTTGAGCGCGGCTATGTCGGTGCGGATACCTTGCTGTTGAAACGCATCGTAGCCGTCTCCGGCATGACGGTCTGTCGCCACGATCTCGATATCGCCATCGGTGGCACCGTTGTTGCCCAGGCAGCATCGGCTGACCAACAGGGCCGCCCACTTCCCAGTTGGACGGGATGTGTCACGCTCGGCACAGACGACGTTTTCTTGCTCATCACCGATGTCGCAGACAGCCTTGATGGACGGTATTTCGGCCCCCTGTCAGCCGACACAATTCTCGGTCGCGCCATCCCTCTTTGGACATATGGAGGGGCGGAAGATGCGTAATGTTGAACCCGGAGCACAGCCGTCGGGGTGCCAATATCACTACCGCGCTTGTGCTGCTCCTCTGCACTCCGATCCCCGTGGCACCGTCCGCCGTGATCGCTCAGGACCGCACTGCTCCTGCATCTGAACAGCAACCCATCGACATCCATATCGCAGAAGCCGCGCGCAGGTTCGGCATCCCGCAGCCCTGGATCCGTGCCGTCATGGAGGTCGAGAGTGCGGGCAATCCGCGCGCGGTGAGCCACGCGGGCGCGATGGGGCTTATGCAGATCATGCCCGGCACCTGGGCCGAATTGCGCGAAACCCACCGGCTTGGCGATGACCCCTTCAATCCACGCGAAAACATACTCGCCGGCGCCGCCTATCTGCGGCAGATGTACGACCGGTTCGGGTCGCCCGGCTTTCTCGCTGCCTACAATGCCGGGCCTGCGCGCTACCAAGAGCACGTTGATACCGGGCGCGCCCTGCCGCTTGAAACCCGCAATTACCTCGCCATCCTCGCGCCACTCATCGCCGATGGAACCGACGTCGCGCGGGCAGTCAGTCGCCCGCAGAGGACGCAGGACTGGCGCGACGCCCCGCTGTTCGCGGCAACGGCTGAGGAGCGTCAAACCCCGGGTGATGACACCCAACGGATTGCGTCTGACGCATCTCAGCACGGCATCTTCGTGCCTCTCCGCCGGGGGCGAACGCCATGATCCGCGAAATCGCACCATGGCGAGGTCTGGAAAGCCCGGGCGCAGAAATGTGCCGGAGAGGGTCGACGCGCAGGGTCCCAACAGAAAGAGCGCAAGATAAAAGAGGTGCCGCAAGCGAACCTCAAGCTGTTGTTTCTCTGCGAGGATTTGCGCCGCACATCCAAGCTGCATGCCGCAGGACTTCATCTAAAAAGCTGATTTTACGATATTCTTTGTGCGGCATCATGCTCTGCGAGCGTGCACGACCATGACCGGGCGCGACGACGACCTTCGTATCCGACCCGGGCGTATCCGCGACGGCGGCAGGACCTCGAAGCAACCGACACGCTTTGTCAGTGAGGTAATGCGCGCTGCCCGCAAGTCCGGTCAGACTGGTTATCGTTTCGGAGCCAAGCAATCTCAATCGACTTCCGGATCTTTCGGACGTGGGCGCTTTCAGAGAGCAGCGCTGAACATGTCACGCACATCTCGGCGCGTCATAGTCAATGCACGCGTCGTGCGCCACCAGGGCAAGCGCTTTCGCTCCGCGCCCATGGCCAAGCATCTCGGCTACCTGCAGCGCGATGGCGTCGGTCAGGACAGGCGCGACGCCGACTTGTTCGGGTCTGACCGCGATGATCTCGACTGGGGCGGCTTTGCGGCGCGCTGCGAAGACGACCGGCATCACTTCCGGTTCATCGTCTCGCCGGAGGACGCGGGCCATCTCGACGATCTGCGCGCCTTCACCCGGGATCTGATGGCCCGTGCCGAACGGGATCTCGGCACAACACTCGACTGGGTTGCGGTCGATCACTGGAACACCGACAATCCGCATGTCCACATTTTGGTGCGCGGAAAGGCCGACGATGGGCGGGACCTTGTGATCTCGCGTGACTACATCAGCCGGGGGCTTCGAGCGCGCGCGGAAGACCTCGTACAACTGGAACTGGGCCCCCGCAGCGAGCGGGAGATTTCCCAAGCGCTGGAAACGCAGGTCACAGCGGAGCGCTGGACCGATCTCGACCGCGGCCTGCGATCCCTGGCGGACGATCATGCCGGCATCGCCGACCTGCGGCGCGGAACGCCGGACCCCCGCGATCCGGATGGTCTGCCCCCATCGAGTGGTCCAGTATAAATGTTAGTGCATGGTCGGCCTTTGGTCTATCGGGACGATGCTTTCGGGCGCTGGTGGACGGTATCCGAGAGCGCTGTGCGGTCGGATGGTGTTGTAGTGACGACGCCATCTCTCGATCAGGATCTGGGCCTCGCGCAGCGAGTAGAAGAGCTCACCGTTCAGCAGCTCGTCTATTACCCGGCAGGCGATTGCAGAGCAATCTGCCGAGAGGGCCGAAAGCGGGCGTTGAAGCTCTCGCAATAGCCGTTTTCCCATGGTGAACCAGGCGCAATGAAGGCCGTCTTGGCGCCCACCGCGCCGATCCATGCCCGCACCTTCTTGGCGATAAATTCGGCGCCATTGTCCCTGCCGGCAGGGCATGCGCGCATGCCGAGAGGGGGACCTTATGTATTCCGGCGGGCCGCGCATGATGAACAAGTCGGTCAGGGCATCGACCACGTCGACGGAATTGAGCTTGCGTTTGACACGTATCACCAGAGCCTCCTTCGTGAACTCGTCAATGATGTTGAGCGTGCGGAAGATCCGCCCGTCGTGGGTGCGGTCCTGGACGAAGTCATAGGACCAGACGTGATTGGGCCGCTCCGGCCGAAGCCGGACACACGACCCGTCGTTCAGCCAGAGTCGACCCTTCTTGGGTTGCTTTTGTGGGACTTTCAGCCCTTCACGCCGCCAGATCCGTTCGACCATTGCCTGACAGGCGATTTGCAAAGCAAATCTGCCGAGAGGGGCGCTTATGGTTCACATGCCAGCCGCTGTTGTTCAGCATCCCGGTGATCATGCGGTATCCATAACGCCCGAACTCTCGTGTCAGCTCAATGATGTCCTCGGTCAGCCGTTCTTCGTCCGGCAGACCGCAGGGCACCTTGCGCTGCGTCGAGCGATGCTGCCCGAGAGTGCGGCAGGCCCGGCGCTCCGATACGCTGAGGGTTTGCCGCACATGATCGATACATCGACGACGGCGGGAAGGGCTTAGAAGTTTCCCCGTGCGGCCTCGGTCAGGATCATCTTGTCCAGCGTCAGATCTGACACGGCGCGCCTCAGCCGGGCATTCTCGGTCTCCAGCTCCTTGAGCCGTTTGAGCTGATCCCGGTTCATGCCGCCATACTGCTTGCGCCATCGGTAATAGGTCTGCTGGGTCACGCCGATCTGGCGCACCGCCTCTGCGATCCCCATGCCTTGTCCTTGCAGCACTTCAACCTGCCGAAGCTTCAGCACCACGTCTTCGGGTTTGTCTCGCTTTCCAGCCATCTCTGATCCTCCTGAAACGGGATAATACTATCCCAGTTGGTGGACCACTTCAGTGGGGGCACTCCAAGATGTCATGATCCCGCAGCGCCCTGAGCGCTGCCTCTCGCCGCTCATTCGGCGTCGTCAGCTCTTTCCCAGCAAGTCCTTCAGCACAACGTTGTCCAGCATCGTGTCGGCCAGCAGCCGCTTGAGCTTGGCATTCTCGTCTTCCAGCGCCCTAAGCTTGGCAGCGTCAGAAACCTCCATGCCGCCATACTTCGATTTGAACTTGTAGAACGTGCCTTGGCTGAGACCGTGCTTGCGGCACACCTCCGCCGTCGGCATCCCGGCTTCCTGTTCTTTGATCATTCCGATGATCTGCGCTTCCGTGAAACGGCTCTTTCGCATTCGTTTGCTCCTTCAAAAGGTTGAGCAAACTCTACATCAGAACGAGGGAAGTTTCGGGGGGCAGGTCAATTGTTCCCCCCCTTCGGTTCGATCTCGCAGCGAAGACGCCAGACCATGGTGTCTGGATGGAGAATGAGGCACGCGGGGCTGCGTTTCATTGATCTGGGGTAAGATCGGCGCGGGCCATCCTGCAAAAGGCCAACTTGGAACCGCCCCCGCAGGCCCATCGCCGAAATCGCTTGGAGAAAACGACGCGTCAGGTGAGATTACTTGGAAAACAGCATACGGTATGGGGCCGGAAAAGAAATATCGGCAATGTACGGATTAGCATCGCCATCCTCAGCCGCCATTCTGAACAGAGCATACGGGTCATAAAAGCTCCGGGTGGATGCCGCCGCTCAAGGGCGTGACACGTACCTGACAGGGTTCAGAGCAGGTCGCTCCGGGGTCATTGGACTGCTGAACCGCTGCCGCGTTTCTGCCAGCGCTGCTGCTGCATCGGTGGGTTAAGTCGGTCTGCCGTATCCGGCGCTGCTAGAACGCCTGTGATCATGCCGCGTCGTTTTTTGGGGTTCCAACGGACTTCGAAAATCAGGCATGGCCGCTGGCTATCGTGTTCGTGTCGTCAGATTATACCCAAGGCCTCCGACAATTGAGCTATCAAGGCATTCAGTTCGCTCGAAGTTGCGTCGTTGAACTCCGGTCCCATTGTCTGGATCCCACGGATAAGCGCGATGGCCGACGGCGATGTCGCCGCATCAAAATGACCTCCAGGCGATCCGCCCGTCGCGCCACTCAAGTCGACAACGATGATCCCGGCTTCTCTCAGTTCGATCAGGTCGTCCGGCGCCCCAAGTCGGGGTTGTTGTCCGGACAGTCGGGACGACAGGCGCAACGCACGGTCGGTTTGGGAAACGAAAATGCCAAATAATCCCGGCATCGGTGCGGCTTGTTCAAGTTGCGAACGAAACAACGACATGTCGATGTCGGGCGAAATGAAAATGACCCCAGAAATCTGATCGTCCAGCGACCGGCCCGATAGCCGCATTTGACGCAGGGTTTCCATGACCAGCATTGCCCCCATCGAGTGTGCGACGATCTGGATTTCGCGGTTCTGACGCCCCGCGATCTCGTGCAGCAGTGCTTCCAGATGATTGCGGGCGACCAGCACGCTGTCGCGGTCATGCACATAGCCGACCGGCGATTCTGCCGACGTCCAGACAAATGTCACGAGGCTGGCATCAAGCCCGAAGTCGTGGCTCATCTGCACCTGCCGGTAAACTGCTTCGGCGGGCGTGTTGTTGTAGCCGTGCACATAGACCATCACCGGGCCGGTCCCTGAACCTTCGATGGTCGAGATGGCGTCTACGGTGGTTCGAGCGGCGTGCGTCAGGACAAAGGAGCTTGCTGGATCGGCCGGATCGCGGGGATAGGCGATCTGACCAGGAACATGCGCCGGGGGAACAGACACCGTGAGGTCGAAGAAACTAAGGGTTTGTGCTCGCGTGGTGCTCAGGCCCAGATCGCTGTTGGCAGGCGCTCTGTCTGTCACCATGAGCACCGGGTAAGACGTGGCGCCTGGGACGCTCGGCGCCCTCTCGAAAGTTCCGCGCGCGGCGCAGGCCGTCAGAAGAACCAGCGCAACCAGTATGCTCAATCGTCGAACCCATGCAGCGTTCATCCTCGAGTGTCTTTCACAATGCGGCCGTCTTCGAGCGTCACGATGCGGTCGGCAAGATCGAGGATACGATTGTCATGAGTGACCATGACCGTCGTTGTACCCCTTTCCTTCCCAAGGTCCTTGAGCATCTTGACGACCGTCATGCCGCTGTCCTTGTCCAGTGCCGCCGTCGGTTCGTCTGCCAAGACGATATCTGGATCGCCGACCAGTGTCATGGCCACCGCGACCCGCTGCTTCTGTTCGACCGACAAGTTTGCCGGAAGATAGTCGACCCGGTCGCTCATTCTATCTGTTCAATATTGTTTCGGGATAAAACCGCTTCCAAACCATCCAGAATACCAATGAAGCAAAGGGTAGTCGCTCCAAGGT
Organism: uncultured Alphaproteobacteria bacterium; assembly: GCA_963703195.1. Classification (GTDB taxonomy): domain Bacteria; phylum Pseudomonadota; class Alphaproteobacteria; order Rhodobacterales; family Rhodobacteraceae; genus Sulfitobacter. The sequence continues at coordinate 1,413,777 of OY969797.1, forward strand.
CCTCCCATCAGCGGTTCTACCATACGGATTTACACCAGACATTAAGCTTAGACGATCGACACTGTCCGGTCGCGCGAAACAGGATACAAAATCGAAATCTACATGATAAACAAAGAGTATTTCTCGACCACCCACAACTTCAAAGATCACCTTTTCTCGCTTCAACAAATCCAGTGTCCAAGCGGCCGCTTCTCCCCCGAACGCATAGCTATACACTTTTGCCTTCTTAGGGAGAATATCCGCATCTTCGGGAAGGTTCCTCATAGGGCTCATCGGTCTGTCTTCCCGATGCTGTTTTCCCAAAGCCCAGAGCATGATGGACGATTGCAGCTTGTCAAACGCATTGGCAGGAGGGTTGAAATAGACAAATGCCCTTGGAAACAATGCTTTGAATGAACTATACGGCATTAAGAGCGTAGGTATGGGATCAAGGACTAGTTGCCCATCTTCGCTGATTCCATATATCTGTTGGATGGGCAAAGCGGTCGAATTGGCGTCATAGACCACCAGATTGTTGTCGATCTGGTTGAGAACCTTCAGCGAGGTCGCCTTCCCTCCGACTTCCGTGCGGTATGCCAAACCCAAATGGCTGAGTCCGCAAACCGTCAAGACCACGTTATCGCCCCCGATCAAATCACCGGCAACATGCGGCTGAACCATCCAATCGTGAGGGAATGCCCGAACGTCGTCATTGTTGACCACCACAAATACCTCGTCGAAATCTCGGAGTAAGAGATTGCTTTTTGATTGTTCTACAAATCTGGCAGAGTGGTGTTGACTGCGCAACATAACCAATGGGATTACGAAGTTCGCCAAATAAAGTCCTAGCAAACCGGCAAGGAGAAGGCAGATTGCAAAAGGCAATGAAAAACGCTCGGTCATGAAATTTAGACCAAAGGCAAGGATTAGCGCCAAGATTGCGATTGCAATCAAGGTGCTACGGTAGCGATGACCTTGGATAATCCAATTTCTCGGGACGCCGACCCGCGCTGTTACGAAATCGTTGAACAGCAAAAAGTAGTAGAGGATGACCACCAGCGCAACAGCAGCAGATGATGCTTGAATTATTGCCATCATGAGTCTCTTAGCTCCCATTCTGATGATGGAAAATTGATGCCGAAATCAGACGCAACCAGATCGACCTCGGTCTTCGCTTTTTCGTTGACCTATGTTGCGGCAGGAAAAGCAACGGATTGGTTGAAACCCTTGGTGCAGCCGGCGGCGCGCGCTGCGTGCTCAGAACGGGAGTCGCGCCGGTCGGCATTCTGTTGGTGATCACCAACACCGGGTAGGGTCCAGCCTCGGAGACGCTCGTGCCAACTCGAACGCGCGGCGCACAGGCAGCATGAAAAGGGTGCAAGAGCATGACCCATGGTCGCAGACTGCGCGCGCCCGTCATGTCCAGCGATCCTTGACGATCCGCCCATCCTCTAACGTGACGATGCGGTCGGCGAGGTCCAGGATGCGGTTGTCGTGCGTGACCATCACCGTGGTTGTCCCGCGTTCCTTTCCAAGCTCCTTGAGCATCTTGACAACCGTCATGCCGCTGTCCTTGTCCAGTGCCGCCGTCGGTTCGTCGGCGAAGACGATGTCGGGATCGCCGACCAGTGCCCTGGCTACGGCCACCCGCTGCTTTTGCCCGCCTGACAGATTGGCGGGGAGGTAGTCGACCCGATCTTCAAGCCCCACCAGACCGAGAACATGACGCGCAGCCTTGTCACGCATGGGTGCATCGATCGCGCCCTTGTGGACTTCAAGGCCCATCAGCACGTTCTGGCGCGCCGTCAGGCTGTTGTGCAGATTGTGCGCCTGGAAGATGAAGCCCAAACGACGGCGAAGCGCACCCTGAACCTGATCGTCCGCTCCGTTCAATTCCTGCTCCAGCAGGCGAACCGACCCCTCCTGGATCTCGCGCAGACAGCCCATGAGCGTGAGGACCGTCGTCTTGCCCGATCCAGAGGGGCCCATGAGAATTGTCAGGCTGCCGGGGGAAATATCGATATTCACATCGAAGATGGCCTGTTTGCGCCCTTCTCCAGTGCCAAACCAGTGATTGAGGCCCTGAACCCTGATCGGTGGATCTGTATTGCGCATTCTCAGAGCCCTCAGAACAGGTCGGCCGGATCGGCTTGGGCCAGTCGACGCGCAGCGAGCAGACCCGAGGCGGCGCAGGCCGCGATCGTTCCGATCAGAACCGCGAAGGCAGTCGCAAAGGCCAGCGATAACGGCAAGCCCGTTGCAGAACTGAGCGCGAGATAAAGGGCCAGTGAAATCGCGATACCCGGCACAAATCCAAGCGCCCCAAGGATGACCGCCTCTTCCAGAATGATGCCCCGAAAGAAGCTGGCCGGATAACCGATGGCCTTGAACGTGGCATATTCGCGAAGATGGTCGGCAACATCGGTGGACAGCACCTGATAAACGATCACGAGACCCACCAGAATTCCGATAACGACGCCGAAGCCGAATATGATCCCGGTCGGCCGTTGGGTTGACTGGTAGTTCTGATCGGCTGCCGCCGCGGCGGCGACGCTTCGCACCTGTACCAGTTCGGCGGGCAAAAGCTCCGACAGTCGGGCGACAGTGGCATCAATATCAGAGCCGGGAACGGTCCGCAGCAGGATGTGATCGGGTGCACCGGACACGCGGTTCGGGAACACGCGCATGAACGTCTGGTCGGATACCAGCATGTAGCCATCGGCTGAAAACGAAACGCCGCCCTCGAATGTGGCCAGCATCGTGATGGTTCGACCTGCCAGTTCGATCAGAAGCGGATTGCCCGCGTCGATGGCATCGGCGGTATCGCCGGCCAAGCCCCTGGTGGCGCGGTCGAGAGCGGCCGCATCGTGCACGTGCAGCAGTTCGGTCGCGGATCGAAGATCTTCCCGCAGATAGGTCATCCGCGCCGGATCGATGCCGAAGGTTTGCAGCGATGCATCGCCATCGTGACGGTTCCACACGACGGTGTCGACAAACAGGGCCGCGCCGTCAATCACTGCCGCGTCGGTCAGCGCCAGAAACAGCCATTGCCGCGCCACGTTTCCGCCGTCGGTCATCGTGTTTGCATCTGCGGATGAGATCATGATGTCGGCATCAAGGAAAGAATAGGCCTCGACGATGGTGGCATTCAATGCGTTGAGAATCCCGAGTTGGACCAGCACGAGGACGTTGGCGAAACTGACCCCGGCCAGCGCCGCAAGCAGACGCGTGCGCGAATGGGTCAGTTGCAGCCATCCGATCGGCAGCCGACCGAGGAGGCGAGCGAGCAGAGCGGTCACTCGGGCACCTCGGTCTCGATCCGGGCGATCACCTCAAGGTCGGTATAGCCACGGGCGAGTTGGGAGCTCTGGTCGTCCAGTTGCGCCACGACGGTAATAACCCGGGCATCGGTATTCGCGGCGACGTCATCCGCGACGATGCCCTGTCGCCCGACGGTCAGGCCGATGCGGACGATTTCGCCGTGCAGCGTCTGGTTCAGCGCTTCGGCCGCAATTTCCACCGGCTGGCCAAGCGCGACCGCGCCAACCTGTGTCTGATAGACCTCGATTTCCGCGACCATCGTGCTGATGTCGCCGACCTCCATCAGGCCGTCTTCGCCAACCCGTTCACCGGGCGTGACATGGATGTCCAGGATCGTCCCGGCGATCGGGGCCGCGACCTGGCTCTTGCTGAGTTCGCGGCGCGCGCGCTAAAGCTGAAGATCGGCGGCCTGAAGGTTGCTTCGGGCGACCGTGACCTCGGGCTGAGCCTCGATGTCGTCGTATTCGTAACGCGACAGGGCCGCCCGCGCAGCGGCGGCGGCCTGCCTCGCCTGCGCCTCGACGGATGTCGCCTGATCGAGATTGGCCTGCGTAACCACACCTTTCTCGAATAGTTCGGCGCTACGGACCAGGTCGCTTCGAGCTTGATCGGCGGCCGCCTGCGCCTGTTCGAAATTGGCCCGCGCCTCTGCGAGGCTGATCTCCACTGATCGCCTTGTCTGAAGCAGGTTCGCCTGACTGATCGCCACCTCGGCTTCAGCGGCAAGGATATCACTTTCCAGGTCTGCGGCATTGTCGAGCACGGCGACGATATCCCCACGCTCCACGGTATCTCCGATTGCCACAAGAATTTCGGCAACCCGCGCGTCTGCTGCGCCGAACGGCAAGGCCACGATCGAGATGTCACCCCTGGGAAGCAGTCGAGCAAGGCCGACAACATCGGTCGGGCGGATGGCCGCCGCCATCTCTTGGGTCATCGTGACGTCACGGGGCAAGGCGATCGGGGCGTTCGATCCCGCACCGGGCTCCAGCCCCGTCGCCTCGAAGAACCGTTGCAGGCCGATTGGCTGGAAATAAAGACCAAATACCCCACCAAGAAAGACAAGCAAGACAATGACCACACCATAAAGCAACCAGCCCGCACGTCTTGGCCGCGCTCCCTTCTGCGGCGGCTCTTGCCTGTCTCTGCCAAGAGCCAGCGGAAGGTCCGATTTGCCTTCATCAGCCATCTTGAATATCCTGCCGCAAAGAAACTTACTGACCGGTCAGTAACCAAGGAACTGATGCGATGCCATCGAAGGAAAGTCAAGTCGGCGAGGCTGTCCAAAAGCGTCATCGCCGAAAATCTGCGCGCCCTGCCGAAATCATCACCGCCGCCCTCTCGGTCTTCGCCGAGAAAGGCTATGCCGAGACCACGATGGAGGAAGTCGCGGCGCGGGCGTCGATCTCGAAGCCCACGATCTACCTTTACTTCAAGACCAAGGAGGATCTGTTCGTCGCCGCGATCCTCGACCGGGTGAGCCCACGAATGGACCGTGCCGCCCAATCCATCATGCCGCCCGACATGCCGGTGCGGGAGGCGCTCCGCCACCTGCTCAATCACATCTACACCGATTTGGTGGCGACCGATGCCAGCGTCATCTTGCGCCTGATCGTGCGCGAGGGACATCGCTTTCCCGAACTGCGCGAGCATTTCGAGCGCTACAGCCTTCGTGCTGGCAGGGGCATCTTGCAAGCCATCATCGAAGCCGGTCATGAATCTGGCGAACTGCGGCGGGGATCCTATACTGCCCAAATCGAGGTGCTGCTTGCGCCAGCACTCGTTCTGGCTGTCTTTGGCCAGACAATTGAGCCTTACATCTCGGCAGATCGGTCCGCGTATTTCGAGGCACATCTCGACCTCGTCCTGAACGGAGTGTTGGAGAAGAAATAGGTGCTACCTTTCCCTTCGCCTCGAACTCGGCATCGGGCATTCGCACGAAGCCCTCTGATCGGGGTAGTGTCATCAGATCAACATTGTTGCAGAACGGCGTTCTGAGGCGTGAGGGCCCATTTCCCCTTCAGGGTCAGGCGACGCGGACGATATCGGCTGCGCCGAGAGCGTTGAAGCGGTTCATGAGGGCGACGCGGATGTTGATTTCGGCGATCTGGCGGTCGGGGTCTCTCGCGGCGATGCGTTCGCCGAAGGCCTTCAGGCATCGCATCCTGGCCTCGGCGCGGTAACGGGCGTGGTATCCTGTCCACCGCTTCCAGAACGAGCGGCCGTAGCGACGTGTGGCGCGCAGGGTTTCGTTGCGCGCCTTGGCGGCTGGGCAATCTTCCTTCGACGCTCGGCCGTTCTTGCGAATGGGGATGATGGCCGTGCAGCCGCGTGCGATGATGGCGCTGTGGCAGCAGCGGGTGTCGTATTCCCCATCTTCGGTTACAACGCCGATGTCTTCGTCTTCGGGGATCTGGTTCAGCAGGTCTGACAGGACGGGGTTGTCGCCTTCCCGGCTGGATGTGAACTCGACGGCGCGTATGTCGGAGTTGGCGGTGTCCATGGCCAGATGGACCTTGCGCCATTGGCGACGCCCCTGCAAAGCCGATGAGCAGAAAGCTATGGAGTTGATGTAGCAGCACAGCGCCAAGCCCCAGTGGTCCCACCCCGGAACCTGGACCGGATCAGATGAGAATCTCCGGCTGGTTTTTGGCTCGGGCTTCCGGCCCAAGCCCTGTTAGCATGGCCAGCGGCGCTCTGTCACCGATTGCGCCATGCGGTCTCACTTCGTTGTACTCCCGACGCCAATCTTCGACCTTTTCCTTCGCATCGGAAAGATCCATGAACCAGTGTTGGCCTAGGCATTCCATCCGCACGATGGCGTTGAATCTCTCGGCATAGGCGTTGTCCGTGGGTTTGCCGGGACGGCAGAAGTCCAGGACGACGCCATTGCCTTAGGCACAAAGGTCGAGTTCCTTCGAGGTGAACTGCGAGCCCTGATCGACCTGAACTGCCTTTGGATATCCGTGCAGGCGACAGCCCACGTCGTGGGCCGAGATCCCTTCCATCGCCGTCGCCGACCGGCAGACCCTCATGACCGGACAAACCCGGCTCCAGGTGTCGATCACCGTCAGCACCCAAAGCCGCTTGCCATCAATGGTCTCGTTGAACATCCAATCCATGCCCCAGACCTGGTTCGGTCCGGTCGCATCGCTGCGATCGCTCCGAAGCTTCGGAATGACACGTCGCCGGGGAGGCCTGAACCGCATCTGAAGCCCCTCGCGGTTGTGTAAGCGCCTGACGCGCTTGATGTTCACGAGCCAACCCTCGCGTTGCAGCAGGATGTGGATGCGCCGACACCCGTAGCGCACACGCGTCTCGGCCAGCTTGCGGATCCGCTTTCTCAGTACATCCTGTCGAGGCCGTTTCGCGACGTAGTGGTAGGTTGAGCGCGGTGCCGCAACAGCCCGGCACGCCCGTCGGACAGATACCCCGAACACCGTCTTCACGAAGTCGATCATCTCGCGACACCGTGCCGGGGCTAGATCTTTTTTCTGATCACCTCGGTCAGCATCTCCTTGTCGAGGCTCAGATCGGCAACCAGTCGGCCCAGCCGCGCATTTTCCTCCTCAAGCTGCTTCAGGCGTCGGACCTCGGACGGCATCAACCCGCAATAGACCTTCTTCCAGCGGTAGAAGGTGGCTTGGCTCACGCCCATCTTGCGGCAGACCTCCTCAACTGCGGTGCCCGCCTCCGCCTGCTGCAGCGCGAAGGCAACCTGTTGGTCTGTAAACTTCGATTTCTTCATCGGCTACGGCCCCTCCAGGATGGCCCATCGTAGCCGGAAAATTCTCACTCAGGCCGGTCCAATGTCTGGGGAGGGAACCACTGCCCTAAAAAGCAACATACGCTAAAGGACCTCTAAAATGAAGATTGATACACTCCACGACCTTTACATCCACGGCATCCAGGACATGCGAACGGGCTGCGCGAAGACGTTTGAGGGTATTGAGCGGATGCGAGATGCCGCGACCGATGACGGAGTACGACAGCTCGTTCAAGGTGTACTTGAGGCGATGAACCGCGCCATGGAGCTGTTCGACCGTATTCTCGAGCGACACGGTGTGGCAACGGACGCGACCTCGAACAAAGCCCTAAAAGCACTGGCCGATGAGGCGATCGACTGGACGGACTTGCAGTACGACGACGCCCTCAGGCACAAAGCAGGAGGCGGGTGGGCTACTCTATGTGCATATAGACCGCACAGGCGGCTTCGCGGGCACGGGCTGGCATAAGCTGCCGCCCAAAGCGCTCCGCCCCTTCCGGAGGTCGATGAGAAACGATGCGGACGGCTTTGATGCCGTGCCGGACGCGCTACGGAAGGCAGACTGTCGACTGCGCGACGACGACAACCTAACGGCAATGCCCCGCGGTTTCGAGGATTACCACGGGCACCGTCATGCGGATGCGATCCAGCTAAAACCCCTGCTCATTGCCTAGGACCTCCCGAAAGTCGCCTTCACATCGGGGGAAGTCGTCGGACGCGTCGAGCGGCTAGCCCTCGACGCGATGACGTTTTTGGCTTGGGGCCGCCGGGTAGGCAGTGACACGGCAGCAGGCGCGGGTTGATGTGGCCAACCGACAAGTGCCAATCCAACGACGGCAATAGGCATTCTTTACATGGCCCCTTGGTTTCGACGGGGCCGAAGGTTACTCAATACTGCGGAACCTTCTCGCCACGAGCGGCGTGGCTTGTGACGGTGGCGATGCGGTTTGCCCTTGTCCCGCTGCGTTTGGCCTGCGCGATCCACCGCAGGATGTTGCGACGGTAAGACGGGGCGGCAGCCCGCCACCAGTTCAACGCGCCCGCCTGTTCGAGCGCCTCCACAAGTTCATCGGGGTCGTTCAAGGCATCCACGGGGTCAGATGCGTGCCACAGCCCGCTGGCCTGTCCGCGTTCGACGGCGGCGCGGCCCGCCGGATGCATTCGGCCCTCAGCTTCCAGTCGCGCGGCACGGGCTTTATAACTTTGCGCCCATGCTTGTTGCCGGCGGGGCGAGATCAGTTGCATCGTGCGCTCTTCATCCAGCTTCATACGTCGCCCGTCGATCCAGCCATGGGCGATCAGCGCGTCCAGAACTGCCTCGCGCGAAACGTAGAAATCCCGGTGCTGCGCCTTCCATGTCACGAGCCAGACGCTGTCTGGTTGGACATGATGATCGGCCAGCCATGCCCACAACGCGGCTTCGGTCTGCACTTCAATGCGGGCGAAACGTTCCGGGTCCAATTTTCTACCCCTTCGCAGGCTGTTCAGCGGGGGGAATGGTCAGCAGCCGCAGGATCAGGTCGATATGGCTTTCACGGATGCGGTCCACGGGATTTAGCATGTCGCGATCGGGGAAATCTGCCGTCATCTCGCGCTCCATCGCCAGAAAAATTACGGGGCCAAAGATCATTTGACGCAAGCCGAGCGGGTCGAGAGGCTGAAAGCTGCCGCGCGTGATTCCGTCCTCGATCATTCCGGTGACCAACGCATAGTGGCGGGCGATAAAGCCGCCGTGGAAGGCGCGGGCAATCTCGGGGATCATGGGCGCAACCTCGGCAATCATAGGCGCCATACGGCCGACCGGCGTGGTCAGGTTCACCCGATAGATCTCTTCCATGGCGGTGCGGATGCGCGCCACATCGCTCAGGCCGTCATCCGCGCGAATACCTTCCAGCCGCTTGAGCGCGCCCTCGAAGCCTTCGGTTACGCAAGCAATGAACAGCGCCTCCTTCGAGGGGAAGTGATGATAAAGGCTGGCCTTCTGGATGCCGATGGCACGCGCGACATCGGCCATGGATGTGCCAGCATACCCCCGTTCCAAAAAAATTCCGACCGCCTGGTCGAGGATTTCCTGCCGCCGGGAAGGTAGCTCCGATTTTTTTTCGCGCGGTCGCATTGACATCAGCGTTCCTTCATCTACTTGCCTACCGAACGGTCGGGAGACCGCGTATTAATTTAATCGAGGAGCCCACAAATGCAAGACCAACTGCGTGTTCGCTATACATTTTGGATGGTTGTCTTGTGGCTTGCGGCCGTGTGCGTGGCGCTGCCGGCTGCGGCACAGACGCCATCTGTGGTGGCAGTACGGACCATGGTCGTCGATGCGTCGGACACGACGATGACACGGCAGTTTTTCGGACAGGTACGCGCCCGCGAGACGGTCGACCTGTCCTTTGACGTCGGGGGCACGATGGTTCTCCTCACGCCCGAGGAGGGAGAGCGCGTGTCGCGCGACGACCTTCTGGCATCGCTTGATCTGGATCCTTTCGAACGGGCGGTCGAGCGGGCAGAACTGGCGCTGGCCATGGCCAGGCGCGAGGCTGAACGCACAGCGACCCTGGCAGACCGGCAGGTCGGCGCGGTCGCGCGCGCCGAAGATGCCGCTACGTCGCGCGACATGGCCGCAGTTGCCCTGCGCGACGCACGCGCAGCGCTTTCGGATGCAACCTTGCGCGCGCCGTTCGACGGTTTGGTCGCGGTTCGGCTCACACCGACATTTTCGGCAGTGTCGCCCGGTCAGCCGATCTTGAGACTTCACGATCTGAGCGAACTGCGTGTGGAATTCGCGTTGCCCGAACGGATGCTGCAACAGGTCGGCACGCTGGACACCGCCGTCTTCACCGCAGAGCTTCCCGGGGGCCGAGAGGCCGCCTTGCGCGTCGTTGCGTTTCAGCCCGACACAGACCGGGTCGGGCAAAGCTACCGCGTCACGCTTGCGTTTGTGGATGATGGGGTGGAGTTGCTGCCCGGTGCGTCCGTAACCATCCGCGCAGCCATTCCGACTTCATCGCGCGGTCTCGAGGTGCCAGCCTCCGCACTGTTGGCCGGAAACGACCGCGAGGCTGCGGTGCTGGCGCTTGCGCCCGAAGGGGAAACTCTCGTCCTGCGTCGTCACCTCGTCACGGTTGTCGCCGGTGCGGGGTCGGGTTTCACCGTCGAAGGCCTGGCTGCCGGCACCGAAATCGTCACTGCCGGTGCGCATCTGTTGCGCGAAGGACAGATCGTTCGCCGGTTCACCGGTCTCACGACGTCGGAGGATTGAGCGATGTCCATTGCACGCGCGGCGATTGAACGGCCCCTCTACACCTGGATTCTCATCCTGTTTTGCCTGTTCGGCGGGGCCTTCGGCTACCTGTCGGTCGGCAAGCTGGAGGACCCGACCTTCACGCTCAAAACCGCGCTGGTCATAACGCCCTATCCCGGCGCCACCGCAGACGAAGTTGCCACCGAGGTGTCGGAGGTGCTGGAGGGCGAGATCCAGCGCATGGGTGCGGTGGACTACATCACGTCGCGCAACACGCCGGGCCTGTCCGTGATCGAGGTCGAGATCAAGCCCACCTATGACGGCGCAGACCTGCCCCAGGTCTGGGACGAGTTGCGCACGCGTATGAGCGACGCCGCACCGCGCTTGCCGGCCGGGGCGCAGCCAAGCCAAATCAACGACGATTTCGGCGACATCTTCGGGGTTTATTATGCCGTGACCGCGCCCGGGTTCTCGGATGCGGAGGTGCACGAGATTGCCCAGTTCCTGCGCCGCGAAGTGTTGAGCGTGCCGGGCGTGGCCAATGCCGAGATCCTCGGGTTGCCCGAGGAGGCGGTGTTTGTCGAGCCCGACAGCCGCAGCTTGGCCAACGTCGGCGTTCCACCCGGTGCGATCCTCGGGGCGATCGGCACGGTCTCCGCAATCAACCCGACCGGGTCGGTGGTGGATGCCGGCCGCGACCTCCGGATCGAGGCGCCGCAACCCGATGGCGATACGTTCGACATCGCGGGGTTGACTATCGGGGCCGAGGGGCGGACCTTCAACCTGACCGATATCGCAGGCATCACGCGCGGGCGCGTCGACCAGCCGCGCCAGATCATCAGTTATAACGGGGTCGAGGCCTTCACACTCGGTATCGCGGGTCTGCAATCGGAAAACATTGTCGATGTGGGCGCGCGGATCGAGGCGCGGATCCTCGATCTTGCCGACGTTGTGCCGGTGGGCGTGGCGATAGAACCGATCTATGAACAGCATCGCGTGGTCGACACTGCAAGCAGCGATTTTCTGGTCAGCCTCGCAGTGTCGGTCGGCGTCGTGATCGCCGTGCTGGCGCTGTTCATGGGCTGGCGCGCCGCCGTGGTCGTGGGCGTGACCCTGCTTCTGACCGTCACCTTCACGTTCTTCTTCATGATGCTCTTCGACATCAAGGTGGAACGCATCAGCCTTGGTGCGCTGATCATTGCCATGGGCATGCTGGTGGACAACGCCATCGTCGTCGCAGAAGGGATGAAACTCGAGATGCGCAAGGGCAGGCGCGCCAGCGATGCCGCCGCCGAGACCGCGCGCAAGACCCAGGTGCCGCTGCTGGGCGCCACCGTCATCGGCGCGATGGCCTTTGCCGGTATCGGCCTGTCGCCCGACGCCTCGGGTGAGTTTCTGTTCTCTCTGTTCGCGGTCATTACCATCTCGCTCTTGTTGTCGTGGGTTCTTGCGGTGACGGTCACGCCGCTTCTGGCGCATTATTTCTTCAAGGTAGGCGGCCTTGCAGAGGGCGAAGACCCCTACGCGGGCCCGATCTTTCGCGGCTACGCCGCCGTGGTGCGCGGTGCCTTGCGGATGCGTTGGCTTGTGATCATCGCACTGGTGGGCGGCACCGTGGGCTGCATCGGCGCGATGAGCATGGTGACACAGCAATTCTTTCCACCCGCCAACACGCCGCTGTTCTTTTTCAATTATAAGGCGGCGCAGGGCACGCAGATCCATGAAACCGTTGCTGATCTTGAGGTGATCGAGGATTGGCTTGCGGCACGCGATGACGTGGTGGCTACAACTACCACCGCCGGGCAGGCGCTGACGCGCTTCATCCTGACCTATACACCCGCCAAACCCGACCCGTCCTATGGTCAGATCCTGATCCGCGCGGACAGCTTCGAGGCAATACCCGCGCTGCGCGACGACCTTTCGGCATTTGCGTCCCAAGCGCTGCCCTGGGCCGAAACGCGCGTAGAGCAGATCATCTACGGCCCGCCGGTGACGGCCGATGTTGAGCTGCGCCTGTCCGGACCTGACCCCGACGTGCTTCGCGATCTGGGCGACCAAGCGCTTGCGATCCTCATGGCCTCGGACCTGTTGCATACCCAGCGGATTGACTGGCGCGAGCGGGAATTCACGACCCGGCCCCTATACGCCGCGGATCGGGCGCAGGCGCTTGGCGTTTCGCGCGCCGATGTCGCCACGGCCCTCGCGTTGGCCACTGACGGTGTGCCCGCCGGAAGCATCCGCGAGGGTGATCGTGACATCCCGATCCTTGTGCGCACCCCGCGCGGCGAGATGACCGAGGACGGCCGCATCCGTGACCAGATCGTCTTTGCGCCCGTGACCGGCGACTATGTCCCGCTGGATCAGGTTGTGGACGGCTTCGACGTCATCGTCCGTGACACGGTCATCGCGCGCCGCGACCGGCTGCCCACGCTCAGCGTGCAGGCCTTCACCATACCGGGCGTCATGCCCCCCACTGCGTTCGCTCAGGTGCGCGGTGCGATTGAAGCGCTGGAGCTGCCGCCTGGCTACCGCATGGAATGGGGCGGCGAACACGAAAGCGCGGGTGAGGCGCAGGCCAGCCTTGGCAAGCAGATGCCCATCGCCTTCGGCACCATGATGCTGATCACGGTGCTGCTGTTTGGCAAGCTGCGCCAGACCGCGGTGATCTGGACCGTGGTGCCGATGGCGGTGAACGGCGTGGCACTCGGACTGCTGTTCACCGGTCTGCCGTTCAGCTTTACCGCCTTGCTCGGGCTTCTGAGCTTGTCGGGAATGCTCATCAAGAACGCCATCGTGCTGGTCGAGGAGATCGACCTGCAGAAATCCGAAGGCGGCCTGCCACAGACGCAGGCTATCGTCACCGCCTGTGTCAGCCGCCTCAGCCCGGTGGTGCTGGCTGCGGTCACGACGATCCTCGGCATGGCGCCGCTGTTGTTCGACGTGTTCTTCGCGTCGATGGCGGTCACGATCATGGCCGGTCTGGGCTTCGCGACCGTGCTGACCTTGATCGGCGTGCCGGTCTTCTATCAGACTTACCTTCGGGCTGAGCGGCGGGCCGAAAAGTACGCCCAGGCCGATGTGGACCCTGAGGAAGTGGATCTCGAATTCATGGACGCGACGCTTCCGCCGCGTCTGGCAGCGGAGTGAACGACATGAGCGACGGTTTCGAGGGATGGATTGCCCGCAGCCAGACCTTTCTGGCCGAGTTGGCACAGAACAATGAACGCACGTGGTTCGATGCACACAAGCAGGTGTTCAAGGCCGAGATCGAAGCGCCGGCGAAACTGTTGACAGATCTTTTTGCAGAAGACCTGTCCCGGCTGACCGGCGAAAGGCACGAGGGCAAGATGGGCCGCATCTACCGCGACGTGCGCTTTTCCAAGGACAAGACCCCCTACAACACCTACCTGCATTGCTATTGGCAAGGCGGTGGGCAGCCGGGTCCGGGATGGCTGCTCAACATTCGGGCCGAAGGCGCCGAGCTCATGACCGGGCTGCATGCGCTGGATTCGGACGGGGTGCAACTGTATCGCAGCGCCGTGGACCGCGATGGCGATGGACTGGCCAAAGCGATCGAACGTCTATCGTCAAAGGGGGCGCAGGTCATGTCTTTCGGCGACGATACGCACAAGCGTGTTCCCAAACCCTTCTCCGCCGATCACCCCCATGCCGACCTGCTGAAACGCAAACAGATCATCATCGGCCAAAAGCTGACCGAGGCGAACATGTCCCATGGCCTGATCCCGGCGATGACGGCGACCGCCCGCGATCTTTTGCCCATTTGGGAGTGGTGCGGACGTGCCCTGCGAACACGAGGCTTATCGTGAGGCAGCACATCTCTGCAGCACCGCACCATCGCCGTCGCCCCGTAGAGCGTGCGCTCGTCAGCATAACATGTAAAATTTCAGACAGTAAATTTTAGCTGGTGCCATAACAGGTCCCATGACAGGTCGGTTCCCTCCGCCACCGACCGTATGCCCCCCAACCTGAGGTGCCCAGCCGAACCGGAACCAAGGCTTGCATGGATGGAGCTAAGGATTGGGCAGCGTGGGTCACTTGTTTGAACCGGCTGGGTGCAAAGGAAGGCTTCCAAGGGAAACCCATGCCGGAATACCCTCGCTGAAATAGGCGCCGGTTGGCGTGAACGCGGCGTCGGCAAACAAGCCGGCCGCAACGCCGATGGCGCCCGGTCGAAACTCGGCGGTCCACCAGACGGTCGTGCCGCAGTCAGGGCAGAACCTGTAGTCGAGCCATCTGCCCTTGCGGGACGTGCCCCTGAAGACCGCTGGGGCGCCGACCGTCTGCAGGACGCTGACCTCATCGAAATAGGCGCTGACGCCGAAGGCGGAACCGGTGCGCGTGCGGCAGTTTCGGCAGGCGCACACGGCGGTGAAAAGCGGCGCGCCACGTGCCTCGATCGCGATCCGGCCGCAGGTACAGGATCCCCTTCGGATCACCCCGGCTTCGCTTTGATCATCATGCGGTGCGTCGTTCTGGTCCAATCGTGGTCTGCCCCCATCGAGTGGTCCAGTATAAATGTTAGTGCATGGTCGGCCTTTGGTCTATCGGGACGATGCTTTCGGGCGCTGGTGGACGGTATCCGAGAGCGCTGTGCGGTCGGATGGTGTTGTAGTGACGACGCCATCTCTCGATCAGGATCTGGGCCTCGCGCAGCGAGTAGAAGAGCTCACCGTTCAGCAGCTCGTCCCGAAAGCGGGCGTTGAAGCTCTCGCAATAGCCGTTTTCCCATGGTGAATCAGGCGCAATGAAGGCCGTCTTGGCGCCCACCGCGCCGATCCATGCCCGCACCTTCTTGGCGATAAATTCGGCGCCATTGTCGGACCTTATGTATTCCGGCGGGCCGCGCATGATGAACGAGTCGGTCAGGGCATCGACCACGTCGACGGAATTGAGCTTGCGTTTGACACGTATCACCAGAGCCTCCTTCGTGAACTCGTCAATGATGTTGAGCGTGCGGAAGATCCGCCCGTCGTGGGTGCGGTCCTGGACGAAGTCATAGGACCAGACGTGATTGGGCCGCTCCGGCCGAAGCCGGACACACGACCCGTCGTTCAGCCAGAGTCGACCCTTCTTGGGTTGCTTTTGTGGGACTTTCAGCCCTTCACGCCGCCAGATCCGTTCGACGCGCTTATGGTTCACATGCCAGCCGCTGTTGTTCAGCATCCCGGTGATCATGCGGTATCCATAACGCCCGAACTCTCGTGTCAGCTCAATGATGTCCTCGGTCAGCCGTTCTTCGTCCGGCAGACCGCAGGGCACCTTGCGCTGCGTCGAGCGATGCTGCCCGAGAGTGCGGCAGGCCCGGCGCTCCGATACGCTGAGGGTTTGCCGCACATGATCGATACATCGACGACGGCGGGAAGGGCTTAGAAGTTTCCCCGTGCGGCCTCGGTCAGGATCATCTTATCCAGCGTCAGATCTGAAACCGCACGCCTCAGCCGGGCATTCTCGGTCTCCAGCTCCTTGAGCCGTTTGAGCTGATCCCGGTTCATGCCGCCATACTGCTTGCGCCATCGGTAATAGGTCTGCTGGGTCACGCCGATCTGGCGCACCGCCTCTGCGATCCCCATGCCTTGTCCTTGCAGCACTTCAACCTGCCGAAGCTTCAGCACCACGTCTTCGGGTTTGTCTCGCTTTCCAGCCATCTCTGATCCTCCTGAAACGGGATAATACTATCCCAGTTGGTGGACCACTTCAGTGGGGGCACTCCAGGGGCCGCAAGCGGGCGCGAGGATCACGAACACCCATGCCAGTGGCGCTGCGGCCCGGTGAACGCTGGTCGCTGGACTTCCTGTCCGATACGTTTGGCGCGTCTCGCAAGTTCCGCATCTTGGCAGTGAATGACGATTGCTGTCGTGAGAACCTCTGTCTTATGGCTGACACCAGCATCTCAGGAGCACGGGTGGCGCGGGAACTTGATGCGCTTGTCCGCTTGTACGGCAAGCCTGCCAGCATTGTCTCTGACAACGGCACCGAGTTCACCAGCCGGGCGATCCTGAAATGGGCCAACGACAACGGCGTGGACTGGCATTACATCGACCCGGGTAAACCGCAGCAGAATGCTTTCATCGAGAGCTTCAATGGCAGCCTGCGTGATGAGCTTCTGAACGAGGAGATGTTCGACAGCCTGGACGATGCACGCCGAAAGCTGGCGCTTTGGCGCTACGACTACAACAATGTCAGACCGCACTCATCGCTCGGCAATCAAACGCCCGCAGAAGCGCGCCGGACGCTTGAGCAATTTGAGGGCTCCGCGCCCGACGCGCTTGCCCAAACCGAAACCGAGGAATATGAAAACCAGACCCGCAGACTCTCGTTATGAATGAGGGACCATCGGGGAGCAGGTCAGCAATTAAGCAAGGCCAAGCTTGCCGAGGTCAGCGGCCTTTCCGCGACGCCGTGCTGGGCGCGGTTGGGCAGATTGAAAGCTGCCGGATACATTCGCGGCTATCACGCCGACATTGCATTGGGGCGACTGGCAGATTTTGCCCAAGTGATTGTGACGGTTTCCCTGAGCCGTCACAGGAAGACTGATTTTGAACGGTTTGAGGCTTTCATCAACAGTCGCGATGAGATCATTGATTGCATCGCCACCGGCGGCGGGGTCGACTACATCATGAAGGTCATCAGCCCCAGCCTTGCCGCGTTTCAAGACTTGATGGAAGACTTTCATGCCGAAGATCTCGGCATTGACCGCTACATGACTCACTTCGCAACGCGACAGGTAAAATCGGGTTTGCCGAACATCTCAAAAATGGCCGCTGCAAATTCGAAATAGTCAGTCCAGCCCAATCGGTCTTGGTTGGGGCCTGGAAACAGCCCGCATGGTCCGGGAACGCGGAATCTTCAGTCCGCTTTCGCAGCCTCTCCTGTACTAAACCACACGAAGAATTCGCAGCCTTTGGTCAAAGTGACCTTGAACAAAACGGGAGGAAGTTCCAATGCAAGCAGATGATTTCGGTTTCGGCACACAGATCCGCAAGTCGCCCTATTTCGACGCAACAGTGCGTTGGGGCGCGAAAGGGTTTTCCGTCTACAACCATATGTATATTCCGCGTGACTTCGGTGATCCGGAGCAGAACTTCTGGAACCTGGTAAACGATGCGATCCTGTGTGATGTCGCCGTGGAACGTCAGGTGGAGATTACGGGCCCTGATGCCGCAAAATTCACCCAGATGCTGACCTGCCGCGATCTGTCCAAGATGGCTGTCGGCCAGTGCAAATACATCCTGATTACCAACGCGGATGGCGGCATTCTGAACGATCCTATTCTGCTGCGGTTGGCTGAAAATCATTTCTGGATCTCTCTGGCGGACAGCGACATTCTTTTGTGGGCGCAGGGGGTTGCGATCCACGCGGGCCTTGATGTCACGATTGGCGAGCCCGATGTGTCCCCTCTCCAACTGCAAGGCCCCAAGTCCGGCGAGATCATGCGTGCGCTCTTTGGCGACGACATCATGGACCTGCGCTATTACTGGATGCGCGAAGTTGAGCTCGACGGCATACCGCTGATCGTGTCCCGCACCGGTTGGTCGAGCGAGCTGGGCTACGAAATCTACCTGCGTGACGGATCCAAGGGCGATCTGCTTTGGGAAACCATCATGGCTGCTGGTCTTGATTTCGGCCTCAAGCCCGGACACACATCTTCCATCCGCCGCATCGAAGGCGGGATGTTGTCCTATCACGCGGATGCCGACATGAGCACCAACCCCTATGAACTTGGGTTTGATCGGCTCGTGAACCTCGACATGGACGCTGATTTCATCGGCAAAGCAGCGTTGCGTCGCATCAAGGACGAAGGCGTCAAACGCAAGCAGATCGGCCTGATCATCGACGGCGCCCCATTGTCCGGCCCCAACACGACGTTCTGGGAGATCAATTCCGATGGCGACAGCATCGGCAAGGTCACATCCGCCGTCTATTCCCCACGTTTGGAGCAAAACATCGCTTTGGCCATGGTGTCAGTGGAGCATGCCAACATCGGTGCACAGGTCGAGGTTGTGACGAAGTCGGGACCTATCCGCGCAACAATCTGTGAGCGTCCGTTCTACGATCCCAAAAAGCAGATCGCGGCCGCTTGACGCCCTGCCACACGAAAGAAGACAGATATGTCAGACCTCGCGATTGAACTGCACTGGCAGCGCGCCGCGCCAGTGTTGCTGACTGGTGCCTACTCAAATGAGCACACAGTTCAATATAACAACCGCTATGACCTTCTAGTGGATTCCGCCCCTGACTGGGGCGGAAATCCGGACAATACGAACCCGGAGCAGGCCCTCGCCTCGGCGCTGTCCAGTTGCCATATGATGACTTTTCTCGCGCTTGCCGCAAAAGCTGGCTGGCCCGTGGCCAGCTACCACGATTACGCCGAAGCGCATCTGGGCAAGAACCCCAAGGGCCAGATGTCAGTGACGCGTATTGACCTGCATCCGGTGGTGCGTTTTGACACCGGGTTTTCGGTTACCGACGACGAGCTGGCGCAGATGCAGGATCGCGCGCACCGCTACTGCTTCATTGCAAACACCTTGGCCGACAGTGTTGAAATCAACATTCTCTAGAACCCAAAAGGAATGGCTCCGTGACCATATCTGACATTCTGCTGAGCGATCTGGACGTGGATGGCATTCTGCGCCTTACGTTGAACGATGTATCGCGCCGCAATGCCTTGTCCGAGGCGATGTTGGCGGCGCTACGCACCGCGTTTGCAGATGCAGGGTCTGATCCAAAGGTACGGGTCATTGTTCTGGCAGCCAACGGTCCCGCGTTCTGTGCCGGTCACGACCTCAAGGAAATGACCGCAGGGCGTTTGAGCGAGGATGGTGGGAGAGCCTATTTTTCACATGTTATGGCGATGTGCGCAGGTGTGATGCAGAGCATCGTGAATTGCCCCAAACCCGTAATCGCTGAAGTGAGTGGCGTGGCCACGGCCGCAGGCTGCCAGCTGGTCGCAAGCTGTGATCTGGCGGTTGCCGCGGACACCGCTTTGTTCAGCACGCCGGGCGTGCATATCGGGCTGTTCTGTTCTACCCCAATGGTGGCCCTGTCGCGCAACGTGGCGGATAAACACGCGATGGAGATGCTGCTGACCGGAGATATGACGTCAGCCGCGCGCGCCGCCGAGATCGGTCTTGTGAACCGGGTTGTCGAGCCAGAGGCGCTGCAGCAGGCAACGATGGAGATGGCGCGCAAGATTGCATCGAAATCCAGCATGACGCTGGCCACAGGCAAACGCGCCTACTACGCACAGCGTGAAATGACGCTGCCTGAGGCATATGACTACGCCTCCGGCGTGATGGTCGACAACATGCTGGCGCAAGACGCCGAAGAAGGCATCGGTGCATTCATCGAAAAGCGCGCGCCGCAATGGCAGGATGCATGACGCCATGACCGCCAACCCGTATAACACCGATCTCGACCGCAACCCGGCAAACCATCAGCCACTGACGCCGCTGACATTTCTGGAACGGGCGGCCTCGGTCTTTCCAGATCACACAGCGATCGTGCATGGCAAGATGCGACGCAATTATGCCAAGTTTTATGGGCGATCACGTCAGTTGGCCTCAGCTTTGGCGCAACATGGCATCGGGCGCGGTGACACGGTGTCGGTCCTGCTCGCCAATACGCCTGCGATGCTGGAATGCCATTATGGTGTTCCTATGTGTGGTGGTGTTCTGCATTCCGTCAATACGCGCCTCGATGCGTCAGTGATCGCGTTTCAACTGGACCATGCCATGTCCAAAATCGTCATCGCAGATCGCGAATTCATGCTTTTGATGCAGGACGCGCTGGCGCTGGCCACGGTGACACCGCTTGTGATCCAATACGATGATGCGGAATACCTTGGGCCTGAAACAGCGACAGATGCGCAGGACTATGAGGCCTTCCTATCGGCAGGCGACCCTGAATTTGACTGGCTGATGCCGTTGGACGAATGGGACGCGATTTCTATCAATTACACTTCCGGCACGACGGGCGATCCGAAGGGTGTCGTTTCGCACCACCGCGGTGCCTATCTGTTGGCGCAGGGCAATGCGCTGACGACGTCGATGGCGAAACATGCGGTCTATCTGTGGACCCTGCCGATGTTTCACTGCAACGGATGGTGCTTTCCCTGGACCCTGTCAGCGATCATCGGCACCCATGTTTGCCTGCGCCAGGTGCGGGCAGAGCCGATCTGGAGCGCTTTGGCTGATGAGGGTGTCACACACCTGTGTGGCGCACCCATCGTTATGTGTTTGATGATCTCGGCCCCTGAAGAAAACAAGCGCGAGCTTGACCAAACGGTGCAGTTCTTTACTGCCGCAGCCCCTCCGCCGGAAAAGCTGCTGGCCGATATGAAAACCGCGGGCTTTGATGTGACGCATTTGTATGGGCTGACTGAAACCTACGGTCCTGCCGTGGTGAATGACTGGCATCAGGACTGGTCTGATCTGCCGCTCGCCGAGCAGGCCAGACTGAAGTCGCGTCAAGGTGTGCGCTATCTGCCGTTTGAAGGATTGGATGTGCTCGATCCAGAGACCATGGCGCCCGTTCCGCGCGACGGGAAAACCATGGGCGAGGTCATGTTTCGCGGCAACGTCGTCATGAAGGGCTATTTCCGCAATCCGAAAGCCACGCAAGAGGCTTTCGCCGGCGGCTGGTTCCACTCCGGCGATCTGGGCGTCCGGCATCCTGATGGCTATATCCAACTCAAGGACCGCTCGAAGGATATCATCATTTAGGGCGGCGAAAACATCTCGTCCATCGAGGTGGAAGAGGCGCTATATCGTCACCCTGCAGTCGCGATAGCCGCAGTGGTTGCCATGCCACACGAGAAATGGGGCGAAACGCCCTGTGCGTTTGTGGAATTGGCCGCCGGTGCAACTGTGGATGCCGCGGGCCTACGGGCCTGGTGCAAGGAACAGCTTGCGCCCTACAAAGTGCCCGGGCATTTCATTTTCATGTCGATCCCCCGCACGTCCACCGGCAAGATCCAAAAGTTCGTCTTGCGCGAACAAGCCAGAGAGATCGCGCAAAACGCACAGGCAGGTCTAATGACTCCGGCTCAGTGAGCCGGAGTATTTGGTGGCCGTCAGGCTGGCAACACCTTCGATTTCTGCTGACCCAATCCGGCGATTCCCAAGGTCACCACCTCGCCGCCATGTAGGTATTGCTGCGGAGACTGCCCCATCCCCACGCCGGGAGGCGTGCCCGTGGAGATCACATCGCCCGCTTGAAGGCTCATGAACTGGCTGCAGTAGGAAACGAGGTGCGGGATCTTGAAGATCAATGTCGCGGTTGATCCGGTCTGCATCCGTTTGCCGTCCACATCCAGCCACATGTCCAAGTTGTCCATGTCTGCGATTTCATCAAGCGTCACAAGCCACGGACCTGTTGGCCCAAAGGTGTCGCAGCCTTTGCCCTTGTCCCACGTCCCCGCACGGTTAAGCTGAAAATCCCGCTCTGACACATCGTTAATGACGCAAAAACCGGCGACATGATCCATCGCGTTGGCCTCGTCGATATAGGCCCCCGGTTCGCCGATCACGACGCCCAGTTCGACCTCCCAGTCGGTTTTGACCGAACCGCGCGGAACTTGAATGTCATCATTCGGGCCGACCACGGCAGAGGTCCATTTGTTGAAGATGATAGGCTCTGCGGGGATCGGCATGCCGGCCTCTTCGGCGTGATCGGCGTAGTTCAGACCGATACAGACATATTTGCCGATATTCCCGACACAAGCACCAAGGCGCAGATCGTCTTGTGGTGTGCCGGGCACCAGCGGCAGCGTTTCGGGGTCCAGAGCTCGCAGGGCCTTCAGGCCAGCGGGGCGCAAGGTATCGCCAGAGATGTCCGGCACCACGCCCGACAGATCGCGCACGCGGCCCGAAGCATCCAGAAGTCCCGGCTTTTCCGTGCCGGGTGCGCCGTAGCGGAGTAGTTTCATCTCATGTCCTCTTACTGATTGGGTGGAATGGGTTTCATCAGGGTCTAGCGCACGCCGCGCGCAGCGTCTCGCGGGGCATGATCTCAGGCGACCTGATCGGTGGCCGTGATGCCAGAAATTGCCTGAATGAGGCTCTCCTCGGTGACCTCATCGGATGTAAAAGTCCGCATCACCTTGCCAGAGAACATCGCAACGATCCGGTCGCTGACATGCAGCACCTCGGGCATCTCGGAACTGACCACGATGACGGCGTAGCCCTGGGCAGCCAATTCGCGGATAAGGTTGTGAATCTCCGATTTCGATCCGACGTCGATCCCGCGCGTCGGCTCATCCACGATCAGGACTTTTGGATGCATGGACAGCCATTTGGCGATGACGATCTTTTGCTGGTTACCGCCAGAGAGGTTGCCCACAGTTTGCTTCCATCCCGGCGTCCGAATATCCAGCTTGTCCTTGTATTTATCAAATATCCCGGTCTCTGCACCCGTCGCGACGAAGGGACCGGAGGACAGATCACCCACCTGCGGCAGGGTCATGTTATCGCGGCAATTCATCCCCAGTACGAGGCCTTGGCCCTTGCGGTCTTCGGGAACAAGGGAAATACCCTTGCTGATTGCATCGGCGGGGGAGGAAATGCGCACCTCCTCGCCGTCAAGTAGGATCGTGCCGCGGTCGGGGTCGCGCAAGCCGAACAAGGTCTCTGCGATCTCGGTGCGCCCTGCCCCTACCAGACCGTAGAAGCCCAGCACCTCGCCCCGGCGCACCTCGAAACTGACGTCCGTGAAGAGATGCCCGCAAGACAGGCCGCGCACCTCCAGGGCGACATCGCCCATCTTGTGATGGGTTGCATTCCGCGACAGATCAAGTGCGCGCCCGATCATCAGTTGCGTGACCTCTTCTTCGTTTGTGGCGCGGGTTTCGAGCGTGCCGCGGTAGGAGCCGTCCCGCAGAACGCTGATCCGGTCGGTGATCTTGAAGATCTCCTCCATCCGGTGAGAGATATAGATGATCCCCACACCCTGACTTTGCAGGTCGGAAATAACATCAAACAGCACGACCTTTTCGGCGTCAGTCAGGGATGCTGTAGGTTCGTCAAAAATGACCGCTTTGGCGTCTACAGTCAGCGCACGTGCGATCTCGACCATTTGCTGGTTGGCAATCGACAGATCCCCGACAGTCGTTTTGGCGTTGAAAGCCACCTTCAGTTTTTCAAGAATCGCATCAGTCTGCGCATAAAGCTTGGTCCAGTCGACGCGTCCGAAGGAACGTCGGGGCAGCTCACCCAGATAGATATTCTCTGCGACCGTCAGCTCCTCTGCGAGGCTGAGTTCCTGGTGAATGAAGACGATCCCCTTTGATTTCGCCTGGAGGGGTGATGTCATGACGGTCGGCACTTCCTCAACGATGATCTGGCCTTCTTCGGGCTGATAGATGCCGCCCAAGACCTTCATCAAGGTCGATTTTCCGGCACCGTTTTCCCCCATCAGGGCGTGCACTTCACCCGGCATGACGGAGAACGAAACGCCATCAAGAGCACGGACGCCGGGGAAGGTCTTGACGATCCCTTCAAGGCGCAAGGCAGGCGTTTGCTCGGTCATATCTTCAACTCCTCTTTGCCTTTGGCGTTCAGTTGGCGGTCAAGGAACAGGACCGCGATCAGGATCAGGCCAATCACCAGGTTGACGGTCGAAGTATCGGCGCCGATGTGACCCAAACCCTTGCGCAGCAATTGAATGGCAAGCACGCCACCCAATGTGGACAAGATCGACCCCGAGCCACCGGTCAGTTTGGTGCCCCCCAGAACAACCGCGGTGATGACCCACAGCTCGTAGAGCTGCCCGTCGTTTGGATTGACCGAACCGGATTCGGAATAGAATACCACCGCCGACAAGGCCGCCAGAAAGCCGATGATCATGAAGTTGATCAGCATGTGCGGGCCGACCTTGATGCCGGCATTGACTGCCGCCTCACGATTGTCGCCGATGGCATAGGCGTTGCGCCCGTGTACCGTGCGCGTCATCACGTACCAGATCACAAGCGTCACAACTGCAAGGAACCAAGTTGCCGTGTGAAAGCCGAGGAATTGCGCCTCGGCGAAATCGACCAGCGTCCAGTTCAGGCTCGAGGTCGGATTTTCACCGTTATACATGAACACCAGACCGCGAAACCCCAACATCGAGCCCAATGTCACGATGAAGGCGTCAACGCCGGTTTTCCACACGATCAACCCGTTGATCGCACCCAGAACAACGCCCGTCAGCAATGCAAGGGTCCATGCCACGGGGATCACCCAATCGCCCAGATCGGCAAAGATGGCCCAGGACAGACTGTCCAGCAGGACAACCGCAGACAGTGCGAAAATCGCGCCGACGCTCAGGTCGATGTTTCCGTTCACCATGATGATCGTCATGCCCATGGCGATGATGCCTATGGGGGCCGATTGCTTGAGCAAAAGCAGCATGTTGTCGACATCCATAAAGGCCTTGTCGGACAGCGACAGGAATTCGCCTGCAACGCTGAAAAAGATCAACTCAAGCACGATAAAGCCCCAAATCGCACCGTTCTTGAGAAATTTGGAGAGTTGTCCAGCTTCCATTTTTCCGCTCCCTTACGCGATCGTTGACCAAAGCTTGCCGCGTTTGGCCGCAATATCGAGCCAGACTGCAAGGATGATGATGACCCATGTCACGACGTACTGGAAATAGAATTGCAGGCCCACCAGCAGCAGACCATTTTGAATAAACCCAAGGATCAACACACCGATGACGGTCTTGAAAATGGTGCCCGACCCGCCCAGCAGGGACGCGCCGCCCAAGATCACGGCCGCGAGAACATCAAGCTCGAGCCCTTGCCCGACCGTGTTTTGCGATCCCAGCGACCGGCTCGCTTGAATTAGGCCAGCCACGGCCACGCAAAACGCGGACATCAGATAACATAGGAAGACCACGCGCGCCCGCTTGATGCCGGAAAAGGTCGCTGCCGTGCCGTTGCCGCCCACTGCATACACTTTGCGGCCAAAGGGGGTCTTGGCCAATATGATCCCCAAGATTGCCGCTAGGAGAAGAAAAATGAGAATGGGCACCGGAATACCCAGTGCCGACCCTTGCCCAAATACGCTGAACCACGTGCCTTCCTTGTCAGCGATATCCATGTTCTGGCCGCCCGAATAGGTCAGGGTCAGGCCGTGAATTGCCGACAGCATGCCCAAGGTCACAATCAGCGAGTTCAGTTTGAGATACCCCACTAGAAAGCCGATGAACGCGCCCAGGCAGAGTGTCATGGCGAACATCGCAGGGATGGCAAGCGCGGGGCCGATCTTGTCGTGCAGATCCAGCACCACGATGGTCGAGAATGACATCATGGACCCGACAGACAAGTCGAGGTTGCCGCTGATGACAACGAAAGTCACACCAAGTGCCATAACCCCCAAAATGGCAGAAGACCGCACCACGCCCATCACATTGTCCGGGCTCAAGAAACGCCCGTTCGCCATTGTAAATCCGATGATGAACACCGCAAAAGCAATCAAAATGCCTTGCCGCGCCAAAAACCGTCCGATGTCTGCTTTAGACATGCTCGCCATGTTCCCCTCCCATGGGCCAAAGGCCCGGCCATTGATGGCCTATGCGTCAGACCAATGTCATCCCACCATCGATCATGACGATTTGTCCGGTCATGTAGTCGCTGTCCTTCGACGCCAGATACGTCGTGGTTCCGGTGATATCTTCTGTCTTGGCGACCCGTCCGCGCAGAATTTCCGATGAGAATTCCTCCATCGCCTGTCCGGGTCGGTCTGCGGCACCGATCTCCATCAGGTCCTGATCGACTTGCTCCCACATCTCCGTGGCCACCACACCCGGCGCAAATCCCGTGACGGTGATGTTATGCTTTGCCAGATCACGCGCGCCCGATTGGGTCAGTGCCACGACGGCGAATTTGCTGGCACAATAGGGCGCAACATTGTCAAAGCCTTGTCGGCTTGCAATCGAGGCCGTGTTGATGATCTTTCCGCCAGTGCCTTGGGCGATCATCTGCAGCGCCGCTTCCTGCATGCCGATCATACAGCCCAAGCCGTTGACCCCCATGATGAAATTCCAGTTGTCTTCTGTCACCTCGAGGAAGTTCATCGGGCGGTTCACGCCGGCATTGTTGAATTTGATATCAAGTTTGCCAAAGATCTGAACTGCATGCGTGATCATCGCCTTGACTGACGCGCGGTCCGTGACATCGACCTGCGCGTGGGTGACCTTGCCGCCATGCTGGATAGCTCTGTGAGCATTTGCATTCGCAACTTGCGCGACCTTGTCGCCGTTGATGTCCGCAAAGCATACATCGGCGCCATCATCCAGCAACGCCTCGGCAATTGCGCGTCCGATGCCTTGCGCTGCGCCTGTTACAATACAAGACCTTCCAGTCACACGCCCCATGACGCGTCCTCCCGTAAAACTGCAGTGAGTGATGACATGAAGCGGGGCGCCGGAGCGCCCCGCAACACGGGAGGTATTTAGAACACAGGCTTTGTGAACTCTGTCATGTTGTCTTGTGTGATCTTCGGCGTGTCGAAGTAGTTCAGGAACGGAAGTTCCTTACCGCTGATCAGATCGATCGCCGACTGCAGCGCTGCTTCCGCGTCATCAACGGGTGACTGATAGATCGAGCCCCAGTATTCGCCGCGCTCCATCGCTTCATAGCCAACCGCAAAGTTAGTGGCACCCACGAATGTGATGCCCTCGGCACGGTCGGCCGCAAGGGCTGCGTTCAGGGCGCCAACACCCATGTTGTCATCACCGGCATAGACGCCGTCGATGTCGTCATACTTCACAAGGAATGCTTCCATGACCTGCTGGGACTTTTCGCGGTTCCAGTCGCCTGGCTGTGTCTCAACCAGCGTGACGTTCGGGCACACTTCTGGCAGACGGTCATCAAAACCTTTCTGCCGCTCAATGGCGGTGGTGTAGCCAGGCTGGCCGGAAATCTGCACGACGCGTGCTTCGTTTTCGATGCCGAGCGCCTTGAACCGGTCGCACATGATCTCGGCGGAACGCGATCCTTGCGTGATGTTGTCCGGGCCGGAGAAGGTTGCGACAAAGTCAAAGCCAGCTTCGGCGATGTTGGAGTTGGTTACGACCACCGGAATGTCGGCAGAATGTGCCTTGCGCACCGCAGGGATCACCGCCTCACCATTTGTCGGCCAGATGATAATCGCATCAACTTCCTGCTGGATCAGGTCTTCCATCTGCGCGATCTGGCGCGCGACATCGCCACCAGCATCAAGAACGACGACTTCGACCTTCTCGTTTGCTTCGGCCGCGGCGATAAACGCCTTCTCATATGTCGTCTGGTAGCTGTCGACACCGACATTGTTCTGCGTGATGCCGATGCGCATGGGGCTGTGGCCTTCTGCATATGCAGCGCCCGCAACAGTCAGTGCAGTTGTCGCGGCAGTCGCGGTCAGGATTGTCCGTAGTTTCATAGTGATCTCCTCCAAGAACATTTTGATTTTATGTCTGCTCCCCACTCTCCCAAGGGGGGAATCACCATCCAGCGTACCGGTATGACCCCTCTAACCTGCATGCCCTTACGGAAGCTGGCCGCATGAATAATATCCATTTCGGATGCATTTACATCCATATCGGATATATTTGAGATACATTCTGCAGCCCCGCCCGCAGCAACATGAGGCCTATAGCATGACAATTCCGAAATCATCCGAAATGAGCAAAACGCGTGGCCAACGCCGCGCAACAGGAAAGGCTACGAACAGGGCAATGAACGTCATGAGGGAGGAACACTTCAGTCAGCTCATGCCGCCTCAGGCGAAGGCAAACATCCTGAGCGTTCTGTCCTTCATGGAAAAGCTCGGCGATGAGTTGGAGAGCACTTCCGAGTTGTTTGCGTCGACGCCGAACCTGCGCATCACCATGCATTTGATCCGCGGGCACCTGGAAGGCCGCCTGACCACGATGACGTCCCTGATAGGTGCCAGCCGGGCGCCCTACGCGACAGCCAACCGCCGCATAAAGGAGATGCAGGAGGCCGGCCTGATTGATCAGCGCCCGCGCACCGAGACCGGAAAGAGCTTTCTCGCTTCATCCCAGCGTTCAATTGCTGGAACAATGGACACAATTGACCAGCCGCGTCCACCGTCTTGCCAGTTCCCAATTCGGCGGCGCCGCCGCCGAGGACCCATCCGAATACTACTTCGGTGAATCATACTTGAGTGCGCAATCCATCCCGCCGATGGAGGTTTTGGCCGAACCGCTCAAGCTGGCGGGGGGGCTGCGTGTACTGGTGCACGGTGATCCGACCTTCATGGTGATGGACAATCTCAAACGCCAGTTCGAGCAGGTGATCGGCGACCAAGATTCATCAGCGGGCCTTTTCCATTGACCGCCTGCGCGAAGAAACGTTGCGCAATGCAAGCCGCAAGTCGAGCAGTTACGACATCATCGCCGTTGATCTGCCTTGGATCGGCGAGTTCGCGGAAAAGAACGTCTTGATGCCTCTTGATGAGGTCATGGATATCGCCCGCTAGACCCGGCGGATTTCCATACCGCCGGCTGGAAAGCCGCCCATTGGGGCGGTCGCGCATATGGCGTCCCCGCGCAGACGACGCCCGAACTGCTGTTCTACCGCCGAGATCTTTTTGCGCAGGCGGGCCTTGAACCGCCCACAACCACGCAAGGGCTTTTGACAGCGGCGAAGGCGCTGCACGACCCGCAGCGTGGACGCTATGGCATTGCGTGGAACGCCGCGCGCGGGACAGCATTGGGTCATACCGTTCTGATGACATTGGCAGATTTCGGTCAGCCCATCCTTGATCTGACACGGCAATGCCGGTGGCTTTGATACACAGCATCTTGCCGACCGGCGACTACCGCTCCACGATTGACACCGATGCAGGGCTGCGCGCTGCCGAGTTCCTGATGGAACTGCTCAAGTATTCGCCCCCCGACATTCTGTCGATGTCTTGGTACGAACGCATCCGCCCTTACGCCGCGGGCAAGATCGCGATGGCTTACGGCTATACGCTGCTTGCCCCCTATTTCGAGCTGGATGACGCATCGCCGGCCAAGGATCAGACCGGATACCTGCCGCATCCCGCTGGACCGGATGCGCACCCGATCGCACCGGTTGGCGGCTATGTGATGGGGATTCCGGCCAATCTGCCACCAGAGCGCATCGCGAGCGGCGGTCGAGGCGCTGCTCGTCTTCACCTCGCCCGAGGCTCAAAAGCTCTACGTGCAGAACGGCAGCCGGACCAACCCGCGCTATTCGGTGGGGCAGACCCCGATGTGCGGCAGCTGTCGCCGATCTTCGAAGCCGTCGATGGCATGTCCTGGCGCGACGAACTTCAGTTCTGGCCACGACCGCCGATCCCCGAAATCAGCGAAATCATCCAGATTTGCGGCGAGGAATTTCACGACATGCTGCGCGGCATCATCATCGCCCGCGAGACGCCTTGCGCCGCGCCCAGGCCCGCGCCGATGCAACCCTTGAACCACCAAAACAATCATGACGTCAGGAGGAGAGACCCATGGACCCCAACCGTCTGAAAGGTAAAAACATTCTGATCACCGGTGCCGCACGCGGCATGGGTGCGGCCAACGCACGATGCATTCGCCGCACAAGGCGCCAATGTCTGCCTCGGAGATCTGGATCTCGACGAGGCCCAGACAGTGGCCGACGAGATCAACGCGGCAGGCAATGGCAAGGCGATCGCCGTCAAGATGGACGTCACCAAACGCGAAGACAATGCCGCCGCCGTGGCCGCCACCGTCGAGGCCTTCGGGTCGATCAATGTCGGTGTCTTCAACGCGGGTCTGAACAAGCCCCGGTTCTTCATGGATATCGACGAAGACAACTGGGACATGATCATGAACGTCAACACCAAGGCGATGTGGCTGGGCATGCAGGAAACCGCCCGCCAGATGATCGAGCAGGGCCCGATGGAGGGTCACCCCTACAAGCTGATCAACGTCGGCTCCATCGCGTCGCGCAAACCGCTGGTGGATGTGACCGTCTACTGCACGTCGAAATACGGCTGCCTTGCGCTGACCCATTGCGGCGCGATCGGTCTGGCCGAGCACGGCATCACCGTCAACGGCTACGCACCCGGCGTCGTTGTCACCCCGCTCTGGGAGCAGCTCGACAAGGATCTTGTCGATATCGGCTTCAAGGAAAAAGAGGGCCAGGCCTACGACGACATCGTGCGCGATGCGCTTGCAGATCAAACGCGTGTCCTACCCCAAGGATATCGTCGGCACCGCCTCTTTCCTCGCGTCTGACGACAGCGACTACATGACCGGCCAGATGATCCACATCGATGGTGGCTGGTGCATCCAGTAGGCGCGCCATCTTTTCAAACCATGAAATTCAGAACGGGGCCGCTGCCCCCGAAGGAGACTTCAATGTCACACGTGCATGCCCTTGATGCCCAACCTGCTCACCCCACAGGATCTTGAGCCCAATTGGGAATGGCGCGAACGACTGCCCGCCTGGGGCCACATGTCCGTCGATTTCGAACGCCGGATCGACCACGACCGTCTGCGCCGCTACCGCCTGGCGCGCACGCGCCAGGCGCTTGCAGAGCGTCGAACGCGGGCACGCTGCTGTTGTTCGACGTGAACAATATCCGTTACGTCTCGGCAACCAAGATCGGCGAATGGGAACGCGACAAGATGTGCCGTTTCTGCCTGCTGACAGGCGACGACAGCCCCTACGTCTGGGATTTCGGCTCGGCCGCCGAACACCACAAGCGGCATTCCGACTGGCTGGAGCCGAGCCACTGCCTTGCCGGCGTGGTCGGCATGCGCGGCACCATCCCGCCTGAATTCGGCCTGATGCAGAAATACGCCAAGCAGATCGCCGGACTGATCCGCGATGCCGGCATGGCCGACATGCCCGTCGGTGTGGATTATGCTGAAACGGCGATGTTCCACGCGCTGCACGAAGAGGGCCTCAACGTGGTCGACGGCCAGCAGATCATGCTGGCGGCGCGCGAGATCAAGAACTGGGACGAGATCCAGCTTGCTGACGCAGGCCGCCGCCATGGTCGATGGCGTCTATCACATGATCTACGAAGAGCTGAAACCGGGCATCCGCGAGAACGATATCGTCGCGCTGTCCAACAAGATGCTCTACGAGATGGGCTCGACGACGTCGAGGCGATCAACGCCATTTCCGGCGAACGCTGCAACCCGCATCCGCATAACTTCACCGACCGGTTGATCCGGCCCGGCGATCAGGCCTTCTTTGACATCTTGCAAAGTCTATCAGGGGTATCGGACCTGCTACTACCGCACCTTCAACGTGGGCCGCGCGACGCCGTCGCAGAACGACGCCTATGTGAAGGCCCGCGAATGGATCGACGCCTCGATCGCGATGATCAAACCGGGCGTGACCACCGACAAGGTGGCCGAGGTCTGGCCGACGGCCGAATCGCTTGGCTTTGCGAGCGAGGATCAGGCCTTCGGTCTGCAGTTCGGCCACGGTCTGGGCCTTGCCCTGCACGAGCGGCCCATCATCAGCCGCGCGGTGTCAGCATGGATCACCCGATGGAGATCAAGACCGGCATGGTCTTTGCGCTGGAAACCTACTGCCCCGCCACCGACGGCTATTCGGCCGCGCGGATCGAGGAAGAGGTCGTGGTGACGGAAACCGGCTGCGAGGTCATCTCGCTCTTCCCGGCCGAAGAGCTGCCCATCGCGAACCGGTACTGACATGGCAAACTCTGTTTGACCTGACCGGTCGCAAGAGCACTGGTCACCGGGGGTGCCACCGGCATCGGCGAGGGCATCGCCCTCGGCCTTGCCGCCGCCGGGGCCGATGTGGCGCTGACCTATCGCAGCCATCAGCCCGATGATACCCTGGCCGAAGATCGAAGGCGATGGGCCGCGAGGCGGCCGCTGTGAAGGCCGATTTCTCCGGTATGGATCAGGCCGCCGCCGAGGAGGTCATCGGCTTTGCCACGGATGCTTTGGGTGGGCTGGATATCCTGGTCAACAATGCGGGCATCATCCACCGCGAAGACAGTCACGCGACATGCCGCTGGAGGACTGGCGGCGCGTCCTGTCCGTGAACCTCGATTCCGTCTGGCTGCTGTCTCAGGCCGCAGGCAAGCGCATGGTCACGCAAGGCTCGGGCAAAATCATCATCGTGTCGTCGGTCCTGGCGTCGCAGGGCGGACTGCGGGTGCCGGCCTACGCCTCCAGCAAACACGCGGTGGTCGGCCTGACCCGGGCGCTTTGCAATGAATGGGCACCGCACGGCGTCAACGTGAACTGCATCGCACCGGGCTACACCGCCACCGACAACACGCAGGCGCTGCGCGACGATCCGGACCGCTCGAAGGCACTGCTGGAACGCATTCCGGCAGGCCGCTTTGCCGACCCTTCGGAAATCGCCGGGGCCGCCGTCTTTCTGGCGTCTGACGCCGCCAGCCTATTGCCATGGCAGTGTGGTCACCGTCGATGGCGGCTGGCTTGCACGCTGAGAGAGGACATATGGAACAATCACTTCAAGGCAAAACCGCGCTGGTCACCGCCGCGGGCAACGGCATCGGCCGCGCCAGCGCCGAGGCGCTTGCCGCGCGCGGCGCGACAGGTCATCGCCACCGATCATCGACGGTGCAGCGGTCGACGATCTGGCCGCAGGGTCCGCCAACATCACGGCCATGCGCTTGGACGTGCTTGACGCCGGCGGCCGTTGCAGGCGCTTGTCGATCTCTGCCCGCCTGTCGACATCCTGCGTGAACTGCGCGGGCTGGGTTCATGACGGCACGATCCTCGATTGCGATGACGACGTCTGGGACCGTGCGTTCGACCTGAACGCCAAGGCGATGTACCGCATCACCAAGGCGGTGCTGCCCGGCATGCTCGACCAACAAGGACGGGTCGATCGTCAACATCGCCTCCATCGTCTCCAGCGAAAAAGGCGCGCCGCGCCGCTTTGCCTATGGCGCGTCCAAGGCCGCGATCATCGGCATGACCAAGTCCATCGCTGCCGACTTCGTAAAGGACGGCATCCGCTGCAACGCGATCTGCCCCGGCACGGTGCGAAAGCCCGTCGCTGAAGGACCGGCTGACCGCGACCGGTGATTTCGACAAGGCCCATGCCGCGTTCACGGCACGCCAGCCTATGGGCCGCTTCGGCACGCCCGAAGAAATCGCCGAGATGGTCTGCTATCTCGCGGGCGACTTGTCCGCCTTCACCACCGGTCAGGCC
Organism: uncultured Alphaproteobacteria bacterium; assembly: GCA_963703195.1. GTDB lineage: Bacteria > Pseudomonadota > Alphaproteobacteria > Rhodobacterales > Rhodobacteraceae > Sulfitobacter. The sequence goes on from OY969797.1 coordinate 1,447,260, forward strand.
TTTGCCGTCGATGGCGGGTGGTCGATCTGATGGGGCTGGACCGCGCAGCCTCTATCGACGACCTGCGGCTGCGCGCGCAAACGCCGGATCCCGCGCTTTGCCTTCGATCTGGTCGATGGCGGTGCCGAATCCGAGCGCAACATGCGCCGCAACGCGGAGGCGTTCGAGGAGGTCGAGCTGACCCCGCGCTACATGGTCGATGTGTCCGAGCATCGACACGCGCGCCACCGTCTTCGGGCAGACGTTCGACGCGCCCTTCGGCATGGCCCCCATCGGCATGCTGAATGCCTTCTGGCCCGAGGCCGACCTGACCTCGCGCGGCTTTGCAAGCGCGCGAGAATATTCCCTACATCGCCAGTTCCGCCGCTTCGACGACGCTGGAGCGACTGGCCGAAGCCGCCGATGGAAACGGTTGGTTCCAGCTTTACGTGTCCAGCGACGCAGCTGTGACCGAAGGCCTGATCGCGCGCGCCGAGGCGGCAGACTACAACGTCATGATGGTGACCGCCGATGTCCCCGCCGCAGGCAAGCGCGACCGCGACATCCGCAACCAGCTCGCCGTGCCGTTCCGTTTCACGCCCGAAGTCATGCTGCAATCGCCGAATCCGCGTTGGTCGCTGACCAGCCTGCGACACGGCAAGCCGAACATCGCCAACTATGCCGACCTTCTGCAAAGCGCGACCTCTTACGCCGATGTGCAGAAAACCCTGATTACACCCGGGTTCACCTGGGAAGACCTCAAACGCCTGCGCGACACGCTGGAAAGGCAGGCTGCTGGTCAAAGGTATTCTGCATGCCGACAGACGCCGTGGCCTGCGCCGAACTTGGGCTGCGATGGGATTGTCGTGTCGAACCACGGCGGGCGGCAGGTCGCCTTTGGCCCGCCGACGATCGAGGCATTGCCAGCCATCGCCGGAGGCTGTCGCACGGCCGCATGACGATCATTCTTGACAGTGGCATCAGGCGCGGTGCGGATATACTCCGCGCCAAGGCGCTTGGGGCGGATTTCGCCCTTGCTGGCCGGGCGTTGGCCTATGGTGTTGGCGCCGGGGGTGACCCAGGTGCTCAGCGCGCGTTCGACATTTTGCAGTTGGAACTGGTCCGCGCTTTGGGCCAGCTTGGTACCCCATCCTATGAGGCAGTCGGTCCTTCTGAACTCAGCACTTCCAGAGAAATGGCTTCTTAGGGTCGGCACTCATATCGAGCAGATAACTATTGCAGCGAGAGTGATTGCTGCGAGGATAACTCTTGGGCAATTTTCATACCGTATTATAATGTGTCGCCAATACTTTAGGCAGCCGAACTCGGTCCAATTGCGATTGTCGTGTATGTATCTGCGCTTGTCATATCGCTTGGTTTGAAACGCGCCTTCGAGCCTGAGATAAGACTCACTGTGCGTAGCGGGTCGGTTTGAAATGTGCTTTTTCACGCGGGGTTTGTACGGGCCACGGGTCTTGGACGCCGCGTCGGCTTGTGCCTTTTCCACCAGCGCCACAATATCCTCAACGTGCCAAGGGCTGGTGACAAGGCCAGCGGCCATTGCGGGCGTCATGCGCAGCCTCTGACAGCCTTCGCGATGCGGGTCGTTCGATCGCCAATCCTGCGCGTACCGCCCGGGGGCCCCGGCACCGGCACCGGCACGCGGTTCGGGATTAGCGCCAATACGGGTTGGACCACGCCCGCTTCCCGGCGGCGTCCGTTACCGTGACGCGCATCCAGTCGCTGTTCTTGAACCTGTCCAACGCCACCCGCGTGCGCGTCATGGATTGGCCGTGCACTGCCATCGCCGCAGACCCCCGCCCCTGCACGACCACCGACTGCACGGCAGAGCTGTCAACGGTCACGGCATCCTCTTCCCATGCAATGCCGCGCAATTCCGGTCCGGTGGAGCTGTAGTGATGACCGGCCTTAAGCGCATCGAGAAGGGCCTCCGGTGTGTTCTCTTCGGCCATGACCATGACCCATCCGCCGAAGTGGTCGGGTTCCATGAAATGCGCGTCATCGGTGGCGCAGAGCATCAGCTGGCGCCCCTCGGTCAGCAATTGGTCCAGCGTATAGAAGCCATGCGGGCGATCGCAGCCGGTGGCGCACCCGTGATTATAGACCTCGATCGCATGGGCGGCCTCGATGCTGCGCGCATCCGCCGTCGTCAGGCCAGACCATTCAGGGTGCGCCACGGCGACGAAGGCCCCCGCCGCGCGGGCACGGGCGGCAAGCTCTGGGCCGCTTTCCTGATCAGGCTTTGCATGAAAGTCGGGCGCGTCGGGGCGGTCAAAATCAGCGGGCAGACCGACGGCGAGGATGTGCCAGAGCTCGCCGTTCTCCATCGCGCCGGAATGCAGCTCGGCACCGAGGATCGTCGTGAAATCCGCATCTCTGAAACCGGTCGTATCGGTGATCGGATAGTCGTAGCATTCGATGAAATGATCGGTCAGCGCGATGAAGTCATAGCCTTGGGCCTTATAGCGTCGGCACACCTCGTCGGGGTTCAGCACCCCGTCCGAGCGGGTGGAATGCGTGTGAAGATTGCCGCGCCAGAATTTACCGGGAAGTGAAAAGATGTCGGTTTGCATGATATGATCCCCCTGCTTCATGCGCTTGTGACAAAGTTGTATGAAGCTAAGGTGACAAAAACGGGATGTGGTAATGAAAGACATCAGCGCCTTGCCAGCGCTTCTGGCGGCCAAAGACTGGTCCGCGGCGGAGCGGCTCCTGCGCCGTTTGTCCAGGGGAAAGCTGCCACCTCCCGCGGTTTTCTACAACCTCGCCAAGGTGCTGGAAGCGGCGGGCAAACCGGACCAGATGAAACACTGGCTCGAGCGGGCTGTCACCGCGGACCCAAGCTACGGGCTTGCATGGTTCGAGCTGGGCCGTATCGCCCTGGGCCGTAACGCATTGGACGATGCACTGGCGGCCTTTTTGCGGGCTTCGGCCTTCATGCCGCAAGACGCGGACACGCAGCACAATCTGGGACGGGTTGCGTTGCGGCTGGGAAATTGGGACAGGGCCGCGGCCTGCTTTGCGGCGCATGACGATCCGGAAGCGCGATTGGCCCGTTACCGGATTGCCGCCGAAACGGGATCGAACATCAGGGACCTGCGAAACGCCCTGCTGGCCGAACGTGGGCTGCGGCCAGAGGTGATCAAGACCCTGACCCGCACGGCGAAAGGGTCTGTTCCACTGACCATCGACCCCTAGCGGCGAAATACCTTGCGGTATTGCCCCGGAGCGCGCGCCAAATCGTCCTGAACTGTGCGGTTGTCCGCGATTTGCGCAGGCGACATAATTGCGGTTTCCAGCGCCGTCTCCTTTTGCACCGCAACCGCTTGTGCGACCGGCGTGCCCTTCGGTATCACGCCTTCGAACCCCGGCTTCAACAGCGCCGGGAAGTGCACATAGCCGTCCTTGTAGGTGTCGCAATCCACCACACCGCCCAGGGTGGTAAAGGGCAGATCGGGGTAGCCCTGTGGGTGGATGAACAGAAGCGACCAACCAGGCGCTGTCTCCAGCGTCCAGAAATTCATGAACTTCAGGACGAGCTGCCGCCCAGTATAGGGGCTGCCCTCGGCCTGTTCGGGGACATGCACGCCGATGGGCGCGCGGCTGATGTTGGCGTCCCGCAGGATCGGCGGGTCCCAGTCCCACGATACCTCCCCTTGGTGCACGGTGATGTCGGTCGGGCAGAGGATCAGCACGCCGAGCCGCATCGCATCGATGATCGGCGGACAGTGTTTGAGCGTTCGGACGGTGGCACCGCCAAGGGTCGCGGCCTCCGTTTGCGCAGGCATCTCGCCCAGCCAGCCGGGCAGCGCCTGGGCCGCGCGCACGGGTTTGGGCAATAGCGGTTCCAGGAGGGGATGGCAGCGAGCGGTGATCTTCATGGGCGCAGGTTAGCGCATCTCGCGGCGCGTTAATACGGCGTGCAGGACTGCAGCGCTCACCGTGATCAAGATGATGACCGTTCCCACCGCATTGATCACGGGTGGATGACCATTGGGGTTGCGGCTCATGGCGCCGATCTCGGTGGCGAAGGTGCACGCGCCGCCTTTGGCAAACATCGTGGTGTTGTAATTCTCGATCGAGGAAAGCAGCGCGATCACCGCCGCCGAGGCCAGCGCGGGCAGCAAAAAGGGCAGCGTGATCCGCCGGAAGACATGGAACGGCGTCGCCCCCAGATCGACAGCCGCCTCTTCCAGCTCGACGGGCTGGCGTTGCAGACGCGCCATCAGGACCAGCATGGGATAGCCCGCAACGAAGGTCACTTGCGCCATCATGATCGTGAAGAGCCCTGCCCCGACGCCGAGCCGCCCCCAGAACACCAGCGCCGACAGGCCCAGCACGATCCCCGGCGCCAACATCGGCGACAACAGTACCCACCACAGCAGGCCATTGGCCCGGCTGCGCCAGCGGGTCAGCATGACTGCGCCCGAAAGACCAAGGAGCAGCGACAGTGGCACCACTACAGCCGCCACCTGTAGGGAATTGCCGAAACACCCCACAAACCGGTCTCGATCCAGCGCCCGCAACACCGGATCGGCGCGCAAGTCCGCTTCTGACATCCAGAAAAAGGCATACCATTTGCCCGTCAGCCCACGCCAATCGGTCACCGAAGGCGGCGAGGTATCGTTGAAGGACGAGATCACCATCAAGATCAGCGGCGCAAACATGAAGGCCAGAAAAGCCCACATATAGGCATTCAGAACGCGATGCGACGTCATTGCACCCTCGCAAAATCTTTGAGCCGTGCCCGCATGATCCACATGAACAGACCGACGATCAAAAAGCAGATCAGCGTATAGGCAAAACTATAGGCGGCGCCGACGTTGGAATTGTTGACCTCGAAAAACTTGTTGTAGATCGTCTGGCTGAACCATTCCGACTGTAGGCCCCGGCTGATGATCCGCGGAACCGAAAACGCCCCCGCAGCGAGCATGAATGTCGCGATGCAGCCTACCGCGATGCCGGGTTTCGAGTGCGGGATGATGATGCGCCAGTGCAGGCGCCGCGTCGATGCGCCGAGGTCGCGCGCCGCTTCGATCTGGTTGCGGTCCAGCGTGCTCATCACATTGTAGATCGGAAAAACCATGAACAGGACATAGGTGTAGACGATCACCACAAATACCGTCAGCGCCGAACGCTTGAACTGGATCGGCTCGGCGATCGCCCCCGCCCACATCAGCGCCTCGTTGATCAGCCCCCGATTGTCGATGATCGAGGTCCACGCGTAGATCCGCATCAATTCCACGATCGCATAGGGTATGATCAGGCCCAGCATCAGCCAGACCGCCCTTTCGGGCGGCGTGGCAAGGGCCACCTTGTAGGCAATCGGGTAGCACACGACGAGGGCGAGCATCGTCGCGCAAACGGCGAAGAACAGGGTGCGCACGAGAATTTCCATGCCGATGCGCTGGTAGGTCTGGCCATCCACCGTGGACCGCAACCCAAGGAGTGACATCACCTTGGCGTTCAGGCTCGCGTCGCTGAGCGCCTGTGCCGCGTCAGAGCGGGGAATCAGCACCGGCCTGCTGATCGCGGTGAAATTGTCAAAGCCGAGGCGTGCGGTACTTGCCTCCTGGACCAGCAGTTGCTGATAAAGCGCCGCTGCGAGCTCTTCGATCTGTCGGGCTGTGGCGATCTGGTCGGGAATGGGCGCATCTGCGGCCACGCTCATCACAGGTAGATCATAGAACTGGTCGAGGTAGGCATCCGCACCGTCATCGCGTACCAGCCGCCTGTGCGTCGTCGCACGGTCGCATTGCAGGATATAGGGACGCGCGGCGTCCGGGTTCAGCGACGGCGCAGCCATTCCGGTCATCGACGGCACCGCCATGCCGGATGCGGATGGCACGGCCATTCCCGACATCGACGGCACCGCCATCCCGCCGGTGTCCGGCGCTGGTGCGGGCGCCGGCGCTTCGGCATATTGGCCAAGGATATTCACGCAATTGGCCGCATCCCGTTCGAGCGAGCCTACGATGGAGCTGTCGAGCTGGCGCGCGGGCTTGGTCAGCGCCTTTTCGAGCATTGTCATCTGCGGCAGGATAATCAGCAACAGCGCCCAGCCCAGCACGGCGACGACGAAGACGGCTGTCAGACCCTTGCCAAAACTGCGGACCAGATCCTTCATTCCGCGGCGATGTCCTGTCCCGTGCGGGCCACCGGCCCGAGCGGCAGGATGGTCGCTGACGCGCTGGTGAACCCGACCGTGACCTGCGCGCCCATGGCATGCGCGGCCTCGGCGGTGTTGGGGGCATGCATCGCGACGGATGCCCCGGTTTGCGTCGCCATGAACAGGTTCACGAACGGCCCTTCGAGATCACGGCGCACCAGCTGCGTATGCAGCGCGTTATCGGATGCAGTGAGGCAGATGTTTTCCGGCCTGACAAACAGGATGGCCTCCTGCCCGACCGCAAGACCGGCCGGGTTGCGCCCTGTGAACTGGCCATGCGGGGTGTCAATCTGCGCCATATCCCCGCGTTGTGCCGCAATGCGCCCCACGAATTGGTTGGCTTCGCCCACGAACGACGCAGAGAAAGCGGACACAGGGTCGGAGTAGACTTGATCCGCCGTCCCCACCTGTTCGATCCGCCCCGCGTTCATGACGGCGATCCGGTCGGACATGGTCAGCGCCTCGCCCTGATCATGGGTGATGTAGATGAAGGTCACACCCGTTTTCTTCTGGATGCTCCGCAGCTCGGCCCGCATATGTTGCCGCAGTTTCAGATCCAGCGCCGACAGCGGCTCGTCGAGCAGCAAGACCGACGGATCCACCGCGAGGGCCCGGGCAATCGCCACGCGCTGGCGCTGACCGCCGGACAGCTCGCCGGGCATCTTCTCGGCCTGATCCGCGAGCGCCACCAGATCCAGCAACTCATGCGCCTTGTCGCGCCGCGCGCGTTTTGCGACGCCCCGCGCCTCGAGCCCGAAGGCCACATTTTCCCAGACACGCATCAATGGGAACAAGGCGAGGTTCTGAAAAATCAGCGCGGTTTCGCGCAAGTTCGGCCCCTTGCCGCGTTGGTCGACATCCCCGATCAGGATGCGCCCCGCAGATGGGTCCACGAACCCCGAGACGGCCCGCAGGATCGTCGTCTTGCCACAGCCCGACGGGCCAAGGATGGAAAAGAATTCGCCCGCCTTGACCACCAGATCCGTCGGATGGACCGCCTTGAACCCGTTCGGGTAGGTGACCTCCATCTGTTCCAGCGTTACCGACTTTCCGCGCATTCCGACCCCCAAATACTGCAAGAGCAGCCCCGGATTTGCCGGGGCTGCCCAAAGCTTCAAAGCCTTGGATCAGGCGTTGGTGATGATCTCGACGAATTCGTCGCGCACCGGGCCGAAGAACGGCGTATCCGCCTGCCACCACCACATGTTGCTGAGAACATCGGCGGTGTAGACTTCATTAAACTGTTTCTTGAACTCGTCCGAGGCGAAGTCTGCCGCGCCCACAACGGCGGAGTTATAGCCGGTGTTGTTGGCAAACATGCCCCCCGTTTCAGGCTTGAGCATGAAATTGATGAAGGCTACGGCCTGTTCGGGGTTTTCCGCCTGCTTGAGCATGCCGACGCTGTCGAGCCAGGTGATGATACCTTCTTTGGGCGCGCGATAGACGAAGTCCGGATTGTCGCGGTTCAGCAGCAGACCCGTGGTATCCCACGTCTGGCCGATGATGGCACCGGCTTCGGTGAAGGCGGAGCTGGCCTCGGTCGCGTTGTTCCAGAAGGCACCGAAGTTGTCCTTGCGCTCGAGCATCCACTGGGTGACGGCACCCCATACGCGGCGCGCATCGTCTTCGGACTTGTAGACATCCAGCATCCGGTTGGACGGCACTTCGCCGGTGGCATCCAGATAAAGGCCAGTACCCATGATCACGGATTTCTGGCGGAACGCGGCCTTGCCGTCGGCGGCATCGGCCCAAAGATCGCCATAGGAAACCTGTCCGTCGATCGGCATCTGCGCCTTGTTGTAGGTGACACCTTCGGTGCCCCAGTTGAACGGCAGCAGGATCTGCTCGCCCTTGAAGACACCGCCCAGAGCGGCGCTGTCACGCAGGAACGACTGGATCACGTTATCCACGTTCACGCCTGCCGGGATCGGCGCGAAGTAGCTATCGCCGTTCTCGTCGATGTAGCCTGCGGAGTTGGTGATCGACGGGAACACGATGTCAAAACCCTTGCCGCCATTGGCGCGGATCGTGCTTTCCGCCTCATCGTTGCTGCCGAAAGTGGTCAGCTCGAGCGTGATACCCGTCTCGGCCTCAAACGCTTCGGCGATATTGGGCTGGATGTAGTCACCCCAGGCAAGAACCTTGACGCTGCCCGAAGCGGCAAGTGCGTCATTTGCCTTCAGGATCATTGGCGCAGCCAGACCGGCTGCAGAAAATTTCAGAATTGTACGGCGATTGAATGACATGTTGTCCCCCACACTATTGGAACCCAGTTTCGGGCTATGGGGGGATTAGCACCTGCTTGGTAACAAAACGGATTCCTTTTGGTGAATGTTTCGTGACACCCTATCGCCCGCCTGACGGTGTCTAGCCTGCGCATTTTCGTGCGATGCAAGGGCGGCACGGGTGGCTTGGACCTCCTCGATGAGCAGGCTGAGATTAGCCTGGTTTGGGATTTGTGCTGATCTGCATGGGCTCCCGGTCTGGGAGACCTGTCTAGAGGACGATCAAAGGTGGCCCCACCTGATTGGTCTGGCTCGAGCGTTGGCGCGATCGAAGGCTCCCGCATGCCATGCGTGCAGCCAGCGACGCATGGGGGAGCGAGGGAGCCGTCGACGTCGTTGCCGGTCACGTCGGCGCTTCGGGGAACCTTGCACGGGTGCGGTTGGCGAAGGCCACGAGCGACAGCATCACCGGCACCTCGACCAGCACGCCGACCACCGTGGCCAGCGCCGCGCCGGAATTGAGGCCGAAGAGGCTGATCGCGACGGCCACGGCAAGCTCGAAGAAGTTCGACGTGCCGATCATCGCGCAGGGTGCCGCGATCCGGTGCGGCACCTTCATGACATAGGCCGCGCCATAGGCCAGCGCAAAGATGCCGTAGGACTGGATCAGGATCGGCACCGCGATTAGGACGATGACGAAGGGGTTGGACAGGATGACCTCGCCCTGCAGGCCAAAGAGGATGGCGACCGTGGCGATGAGCCCGACAACGGACCATGGCTTGATCCGGGCCGTGAAGCTCTCGATCCGCTGCGGGTCACCCAGCGCCCGCCGTGTGGCGAGCCCGGCCAAAAGCGGCAGCAGCACATAGAGCACAGTGGCCAGCACAAGCGTCTGCCACGGCACGACGATGTCGGTCACGCCCAGCAGAAAAGCCACGATAGGCGCAAAAGCCACAACCATGATCACGTCGTTGACCGAGACCTGCACCAGCGTATAGGTCGCATCCCCCCGTGTCAGCTGCGACCAGACAAAGACCATCGCAGTGCAGGGTGCCGCCCCCAACAGGATAAGCCCCGCAATGTATTGTGCCGCGTCCTCGGGCTCCAGAAACGGGGCGAAGACATGGTCAAAGAACAGCACCGCAAGAAACGCCATGGTGAAGGGTTTGATGAGCCAGTTCACCACCAGCGTGACGATCAGCCCTTTCGGCTGGCGCGCGACCCCGGCGACCGCGCCCAGATCGACGTTGACCATCATGGGATAGACCATGGCCCAGATCAGCACGGCCACCACGAGGTTGATCGAGGCGTACTCGGCGCCTGCGATCGCCTCAACGAGCCCGGGTGCGACGGTGCCGATCGCAATGCCCGCGATCATCGCGAGTGCTACCCAGAGTGTCAGATAGCGCTCGAAACGGCCCATTGCGCCGGTCTCTGCGTGGATTTCAGTGCTCATTGGGTATCCTCCAGAAGTGCGGTGAAACGGGCCGCGTCGATGTTTCCGCCCGTGATGATGGTGGCGACCGTCCGGCCCGCAATGGGGACCTGGCCGTTCAGAACCGCGGCAAGCCCGACCATGGCGCCGGGTTCGGTGACGATCCTGAAATGCGCGTAGGCAAAGCGCATCGCATCGCGCACGTCGGCATCCGTGGCCGTCACCCCGCCCGCCAGCATGTCGCGGTTGATCGCGAATGTCATCTCGCCGGGGATCGGCGCCATGATCGCATCGCAGATGGTGCGGCGCCCCTTGGGGTTCGGCACCCGCGTGCCCGCCGTGAGGGAACGCAATGTGTCGTCGAAAAGCGCGGGCTCTGCCGAGTAGACTTGCGTGCCGGGCGATCCTTGCGCCATCACCAGCGCCGTCGCCGCCGTCAGCCCGCCACCGCCGCAGGGCACGATGACGGCATCGAGCGCGGCGCCCGCATCCTCCAGCAGCTCCAGCGCCGCCGTCCCCGCGCCTGCGAGGATTTGCGGATGCGCGCTCGGCGGCACCTCGATCCTGCCGGTCTCCGCGATGATCCGCGCCACTACATCCGCGCTGTCCTGCGTATCGCGGTCATAGTGGACGATCTGTGCCCCCATGGCGCGCACCGCCTCCTGCTTGGCTGCGGGGGCATCGGACGGCATGACGATCACCGCGGTCGAGCCGAGGATCTGCGCCGCCCGCGCCAGCCCCAGCGCGTGGTTGCCCGAGGAGTAGGTGACCGCCCCGCGCGCCAGCTCCGCTACCGACAGGCGCAGCATCCGGTGATAGGCCCCACGGATCTTGAAGGCAACGGTGCGCTGCAGCGATTCCGCCTTGAGCAGGAGTCGCCCGCCCAGCATCGCATTCACATCCGGGTTCTTGAGCAGGGGCGTGCGGATCACGACGCCCTCGATCGTCCTTGCAGCTGCGCGCACGTCATCGAGGGTGATCGGCTGGCGGCTCATCTCATCGTGCATCCGCTGCGATCTGGTAGAGGGCATCGCCGCGCCGGACCTGCGCCATCGCGCGCATGGCCAAGGCAATCCCATCATAGGGCGAGAGCACGAGATCAGGGGCCTTACCCGGTGTCTCGGTGTGGTGGATCCGCGCCACGGGAGTATCCTTGGCCACGTCCTCGCCGATGGTCTTCAGGGGCTCGAACACCCCTGCCTCAGGTGCGTAGACCGAGCCGAGCGCATAAACCGCCCGCGTACCCCTCGCCGCATCCGCGACATATCCCGGCAACATGCCCAGCGCATGCAGGATCCGGCGCAGTCCACGCTCCGTCCGCCGCAGCACATCTGGCGTCACGCGGCCTGCCCCGCCAAGCTCGGCCATTATGTTGACCACGCCTTTGCGGTTGGCTGCCCCCATGGCCGTGCGCGCGCTGCTGTCGCGCCCGCCGCCGTCGGTGAACACCCAGGCATAGGGAAGGTCGAAGGCTTCGGTCAGGGTGGCGATCCCCGCCTCCTCGCGCGGTGAACGGGACGGGCCGCGCAGAACGGTCGCGGGGTAGATAAGCGAGCTGCCCCCCGAATGCAGATCGACGGCATAATCCGCCAGCGGCAGGATCACTTCCTCGTGGAAATGCGCGATCATCTCGGACGGTGTGCCCCTTGGGTCGCCGGGATAGAGGCGGTTGAGATTGCCGTCATCCAGCGGTGAGCTGCGGCAGCCCGCCTCGGCTGCGGGGAGGTTCAGCATGGGCAGCAGGATGAGACGCCCCGCGATATCGCGCGCCTCCAGCTCCCGCGCAAGGTTGGCTACCGCGATCTGCCCCTCGTATTCGTCGCCATGCACGCCCGACGTGATCAGGAGCGTCGGCCCCGCGCCGTTCCGGATGACCGTGATCGGCACAGGGATCCAGCCATAGGCCGAGCGATGCACCGAATGCGGCACGCGCAGATAGCCCTGTTGCTTGCCGCCTGCCTCGAAATTGACCTCGGATGTGATCAGCGTACCCGTCATGCGCCCCTCATTTCGGCGTTTGCCGAATTGACTTTTGGCTATGGCATCCGCATCCTCTGGTCAAGCTTCGATATTTCGGGCATTGACGAAGCATGGATCAGGCAACCGCCATCGCCGCCCTTGCGGCCCTTGCACATCCGACCCGGCTGGCGGTGTTCCGGCTCTTGGTCAGGGAGGTGCCGGAGGGCGTGCCCGCGCTCACGATCGCAGAGCGGGTGGAGGCGAAACCCTCGACACTCTCGGGGCACCTCGCGATTCTGCGGCGTGCTGGGTTGCTGAGCAGCAGCAGGCATCAGCGTGAGATCCGCTACGCCGCCAACCTGCCCGCCATCAATACCCTCGTCGCGTTCCTGCTGTCGGACTGCTGTGGAGGACGGGTGCAGAACTGCCGCGATATTCTGACCCTGCTCGACGATGTGAGGTGAATGTCGGTCATTAAAGGGTGTTTTGCGTGGGGTTCTTGCAGGCGGGGAGCCGACAGAAATGCTGGCGTATCGGTCGGGTCCCCAGCGGAGGCGTTGCTCGGCGATACAACCGCATCAGCTTTGGCCGACGTGCAACTGACCGGCTGGCATGGCAAGGCGCTCTGCAACCAGCCTCGAACTGGTCGCCAGCCGATGGCTGCGCTGGCGTCTGCTTCACCCGGTGAGCGGATATCGCCGGATCAGCTCGAACCGCCCGTCTGCCCGCTCCCCGCACAACGCGATTTGATCCAACTCAAAGGGCTGTGGCAGCTCTGGCAGGTGGCGCTGCACCACCTCGCACCACTGCTCTATGCCGCCCTGCGGCAGGCGCCCCGTCAGCGTCAGGTGGAACCGGAATTCCTCCATCACGTAAGGGTAGCCCCATGCGATGAGCAAGGCATCCTGCCGTGCGGTGAGGCCTGAGCCCCGCCGACGCGCGAGTTCGGCCACCGAGGCTTGCGCGCGGAAGCGATCGAGCGCGCGGACGGCGGCGGCGGCCACGCGGCCCAGATCGGACGGATCGCCGCGCGGGATCAACGTGAGGAAGCGGCCCATCACGCGCATCTCCAGCCCCTCGCATCGGGCTGGTGCCAGCCCGGCCGCGAGCATGGACGCGGCGGCATCCAGATCAGCGCCACTGCACCCTTCGGCGAGCCGGAACGGCGGTTTCAGCGTAGCGTGAAAGCCGTATTTGCGCGGTGCCTTCGTCACTTCCTGCACGCCGGGCAGATCGGGCTGGGGCGCTTCCCTGGCCCGCGGCAGATCCCAGCCGAGCCATGCCGCACCGAAGTCGGCCAGCGGTCCGTCAGGCGGAACGTAGTAAAGCGCGTACCGGGCGTATGACATGAGTTTCCCTCCAACCGCTGCCGTATCTGCAAAGCCGCACAGAAAGCGGCCGGCCGAATGCTTCCTGCGCCTTGCCAATACGCGATCGGGTCGGCACCGTCGAGCTGTTACCCGTGCTGCTGAACAGGCTCAGCTTCGCATATGCCGTAGCCGGGCAGGCTTCTTTAAACCATACCGAATTTCATTCCAATACATCCCCTACCCGTCGCCCAACGGCACCGCGCTCTGTGCGGATATCTCTCGCGTCCACCATTGCAGGCGACGCCTCAAATCCGCGCCTGCACGGTATCCGTATAGGCGTTGAATTCCGCAATCACCTGTGGCGCGGCATCCTGCCCGGTGAAGCCCTTGAGAAAGCCCGCGAGCCGTCCCATGCGCAGCTCCATCGGTTCGCGCACTTCGAGCGCGTGATAGCCGAGTTGCATGAAGTAGAGGATGCGCGCGCGGATCTCCGCCTCCGGCGGCGCGTAGCCATGGCGCTGAAACATCGCCTCCACCGCCGCGAGCCGCGCCGTGTCGGCAGCGTCGATGCGGCGGCGCAATTCGGGGTCTCGGCGCGCCCATTCACGCACCGCGAAATCAAGCCCCTGATCAAAGAGCGCAGGGTCGATGAAGCAGCGAAAGAAGTTGCACACGGCGGCGCAGATGTCAGCCGCGGGGCGTCCGCAGTATTCCGCCACCGTGCGGGTGTTGCGCGCCTCCCATTCCGCGAGCAGCGCATCAAGGAGATCGGCGCGGTCCTTGAAATACCAATAGAAGCTCGAGCGCGAGACCCCCAGGCGGTTGCTCAGGCCGAGGATCTTCAACTCCGCCACCCCCTCGTGCACGAGCACATCGCGCGCGAGGTTGAGCCAGTCCTCGCGGGTGACCTTGATGTTGCCGGTGAGCGGCTCCCTGTCGGGATCCTCCCGGCTCAGCAGCGGTGCGTCGCGTGTGCCCATGGCTCAGCTTTCCGGCGGCGCGCCGCCCTCGCCGGTGCGCTTGTCGATGAAGGCGCGCAGCGCCTCGAGCCGGTCCGGCGGCGATTTGAGCGGTGCGGGTGTAGCGAGGATACTCTCCCACACCTGCGTCGCACGGGTGCTGGCATCCTGCGCACCGCGTTCCGTCCAGCTGCCGAAATTGGCGTAATCATGGACAACTGGCTCATAAAACTCCGTGTCATAGCGCTCCATCGTCTGCGGCGCGGCGAAGAAATGACCCGATGGCGCCACATGAGCCAGCGCGTTGGCAAAGCCGATCTCATCCGCGCCCGCCTTGTTGCCTGCACAAAGCTCCGCCACCATGTTCAACACCTCGACATCCGTGATCAGCTTTTCGTAGGAGACGGTCAGGCCGCCCTCAAGCCAGCCTGCGGAATGAATGATGACCGTGGCCCCGCCCAGCAGGCAGCCCCAGAGGCCGAGCTGGTTCTCGTTGGCGGCCTGCGCATCGTTGACGTTGGAGGCGGATCCCGCGGCGGAGCGCCAGGGCAGGCCAAGCATGCGCGCCATCTGACCCGCGGCAAGGCTTGCTTGGAAATGCGTGGGTGTGCCGAAGGCAGGCGCACCCGAGCGCATGTCCACGTTCGAGGTGAAGGTGCCGTAGCATACCGGTGCGCCGGGACGCACAAGCTGGGTGAGGGTGATGCCAGCCAGACATTCGGCATGGCTGAGCGTGATCGCCCCCGCGACCGTGATGGGCGCCATGGCCCCCATCAGCGTGAAGGGCGTGATGATCGAAAGCTGCCCGCCCCGCGCGAAGTCGATCAGGCCCTGTGCCATCGGCACGTCGAGCGTCCGCGGCGAATTGGTGTTGATGATCGTGTAGGCGTAGGCACGCTCGCGGAACTCCTCTTCCGTCAGGCCGCGTGCGATGCGCAGCATCTCGAAATTGTCCAGGGTCTGGGGCGTGCCGCGCGCGAAGAGAAACGGGAACTTGTCTGTCAGTTCGGCCTGTGTCAGCAGGGTGAAATAGTGGCGCAAGTTGGTCGGCACATCCTGCGGCTCAACCGAGGGCGACATCATCTGGAATACATCAAAGCTGTGCGAAATCCTGGTATATTCGGTGAAATCGCGGGCCGATCCGGGGCGGCGGCCCCGTTTGAGATCTGTCGCATGCGGCGCCCCCGCCCCCGGCTGAAACGCAAGCGCACCGAGTTCGAGCACGACATCGCGCTCCGGCGCGCCGCCGTGGCAATGGACCGAACGTGGCGCGCTGGCCACGGCCGCCTCCACGATCTCGCGCCCGATATAGACCATGTCGCCCTGCACCCGCGCACCTGCCGCGGCGTAGTATTTCACCGCCTCGGGCAAGAGCACGCGCATGCCCAGCTCCTCTAGCATCCGCAGTGCTGTCTCATGCATGTTGGCCGCCTCGTCGTCGGAGAAGACCGACATGGCCGGGAACGGATTGCGCAACTGGCGGTAGTTGGGCGTACGCTTGGAAACCGGCTCGGTGGTGGCGCGTCTGCGTCCGCTGCGGCGCGGTGCGGCGCCCTTTTGATCCAGCGTGCTCATGCGCGCATCGCCTGACCGGCGGGGTCGTAGGGTGAGGCGGCGATGACCTTCGCTGCCCGCTCCGCGCCCACGATATGCACGCTCAGTTCGGTGCCTTCCACCGCCTGCTCCCGGTCGATCATCGCCATCGCGAGCGATGCCCCGATGGTGTGGCCATATCCACCGGAGGTCACGAAACCCACCCGCTTGCCGCTCTGCCAGACAGGCTCGTAGCCGCTGGCATCCGCATCCTCCGCTTCGATCCTGAGCGTGGTCAGGATCTGGGCGGGGCCGTTGCCCTCCCGCTCCGCCAGCGCCGCCGCGCGGCCCACGAAATCAGCCTTGTCCCAGGCGATCCAGCGGTCCATGCCGGTCTGCCCCGGCGTGTAGCCCTGGGTGAATTCCGCGTTCCAAATGCCGAAGCTCTTTTCCAGCCGCAGGCTCAGCAGCGCGTTGAACCCGACCTCCCGCATGCCCAGATCCGCGCCCGCCGCCAGCAGCAGCTTGCGCAGGCCGATATGCTCCGCAGCGCTGCAGTGGATTTCATAGCCGAGCTCACCCGTCACCGAAAGGCGCCCGACACGCGCCCTGATCAGCCCCAGATCAAAGCTCCCGCAGCCCATGAAGGGCAGATCGGCGATCGGTCCATCGGTCAGCTTTTCCAGCACCTTGCGGCTGTTGGGTCCCGACAGGCTGAACCCCACGACCTTGTCGGAGATGTCGTCGAGGTTCACGCCTGCGTCCATGTGATCATGAAACCAGCGCATGTGCCATTCGCGCAGGTAATAGCTGCCCATGATCCACCAGGTCCCGTCACCCCAGTTGAAGATCGTGAGGTCGCCCTTGAGCCTGCCCTGCGGGCTTAGCATGGGTGCGAGTTTGGCACGGCCTGGTGCGGGCAGTTTTGACGCCATGATACGGTCGAGCCATGCCGCGGCCCCCGCACCCGACACTTCGAAGCGCGAAAAGCCGGAGATGTCGAGCAGACCCACCGCCTCGCGCACTGCGCGGCATTCCGCGCCCACCAGATCGAAGGCGTTTGAGCGTTTCAGCGTCGGAGTTTCCTTGAAGCCCTGCGGCGCGAAGTAGAGCGGCACCTCCAGCCCCCAGCTCGCCCCCCATTGGCAGCCTGCCGCACTCATGTCCGAATAGGCGCCCGCCATCTTGAGCGACCGACCCGCGGGCAGTTGCTCGTTGGGGTAGGTCATCACGAAACGCCGGGTGTAGAACTGCCCGGTGGTCTCCTTGATGAAGCGCTTGTTCTGGGCGTAGTCGCCGTAGCGCGCCACATCCATGCCGAATACATCCGCCTCCGGCTCGCCGTGGATCATCCATTCCGCGAGCGATTTGCCCACGCCGCCACCCTGTAAGAAGCCTGCCATGACCGCACAGGCGCACCAGTACCCCTTCTTGCCGCGCACGGGGCCGACCAGCGGGTTGCCGTCCGGCGAGAAGGTGAAGGCGCCGTTCACCCAGGTCTTGACGCCTACGTTCTGCAGCACTGGATAGCGCTCGAAGCCCAGCGTCAGCTCGCGCTCGATCCGATCGGTGTCTTCCTGCTGCAGCTCGAAACCGTAGTCCCAGGGCGCGCCGTCCATCATCCAGTGCTGGTGATCGACCTCGTAGATCCCCAACAGCATCCCCTTCTGGTCCTGCCGGATGTAGGTGAACCCCTCCAGATCCACCGTCAGCGGGATCTCGAAATCGAGCGCCTCCAGCTCCGGGATCGTGTCCGAGATCAGGTAGTGGTGGTTGAGCGGTGCGACGGGAAGTTCGATGCCCGCCATGCGGCCGACCTGCTTGGCCCAGAGGCCAGCGGCATTGACTACGTGCTCGGTGTGGATGGTGCCCTTCTTGGTCACAACCTCCCAGCCCTCCGCGGTCTGGTTGAGTTCGAGCACGCGGTTGTGCTCGATAATCTGCGCGCCGTGTTTCTTGGCGGCGCCCGCATAAGCGTGCACGGTGCCCGTCGTATCGACGTAGCCTTCGCGGTCCGCCCACATCCCCCCGAGGATGCCATGGGTGGACATGATGGGGCATTTCTCCTTGGCTTCCTCGGGCGTGATCAGATGCACATCCTCAATGCCGATGGACTGAAAGGTGCGGTAGGCCGATTGCAGCCATTCCCAGCGGTCGGGCGTCCCTGCAAGCGTCATGCCGCCGGTCATATGCATGCCGACGGATTGACCGGATTCCTTTTCGATCTCGGAGAGAAGGTCGATGGTATAGGCTTGCAGGCTCGCGATATTCGGGTCCGAATTGAGCGCGTGAACGCCCCCAGCGGCGTGCCAGCTCGATCCTGCCGTCAGGATGCTGCGCTCGATCAGGCAGACATCTTTCCAGCCGAACTTGGCCAGATGGTAGAGGACGGATGCACCGACGACACCGCCCCCGATGACAACGGCTTGGTAATGCGTTTTCATCGCTTTCCTCCCTGAGTGTCGACATGGCCACGCGCCTAACTGTTTGCCAAGCCGAGTTTGCCCAACATCAGATCAGCACCGTTAGACACTTCTGTCCAGAAGTTTCGTGCACCGAGACGACCGGCGTGTTTAAAGCGGCAGGGCAGAGCGCGTCAGCCCCAAGGGGCGCCGCTCAAGCTTGCAGCAGTACTTTGCCATAGGCGTCGCGCAGCAGGTTCTTTTGCACCTTGCCCGTGGCCCCGATGGGCAGATCGTCGACAAAGATCACCCGGTCGGGGATCTGCCAGCTTTCCACCTTGCCCTTGTAGAACCCCAGCAACTCCTCCTCGTCCACCTCGCCCGCCTTGATCGCGACGACCACGGGGCGCTCGTCCCATTTGACGTGCTCGGCGGCGATGGCGGCGGCATTCGCGATGGCCGGATGGGAACTCGCAATGTTCTCCAGCGCCACGGTGGAAATCCACTCACCACCAGATTTGATGATGTCCTTTGAGCGGTCGCGGATGTTCATGAAGCCTTCCGGGTCGATGGTCGCCACATCGCCGGTGTCGAACCAGCCGTCCTGTGTGAGCGCGGATGTCTCCTTGCCGAAATACCTCTCCGCGATCCATGGCCCGCGGATCTGCAGATCACCCTGAGCCGCGCCGTCGTGGGGCAGCGTGTTGCCCGCCTCGTCCACCAGCCGCAGATCGACGCCGTAGGGCGGGCGCCCCTGCCCCAGGCGGATCGCGGCCTGCTCCTCCGGAGACAGGCTTGTGTGACGCTGCAAGAGCTGGTTGGCGGTGCCCAGCGGCGAGGTTTCCGTCATGCCCCAGGCATGCACCAGATCGACGCCGTATTCCGCGAACTTCGGGATCATCGAAGGCGGCAGGGCCGAGCCCCCGACCACCGTGCGCGTCAGGCTCGGGATCTTGGAGCCGGTTTCCTTGAGTGCCGCGAGAAGCCCCATCCAGATCGTCGGCACGCCCAGCGCCAGCGTCGTCTCGGAGCTGTCGATGAGCTTGACGAGGCTCACGCCGTCGAGATGGGGACCGGGCAGCACGAGCTTGCAGCCGATCATCGCGGCGGTATAGGGCACGCCCCATGCGTTGGCGTGGAACATCGGCACCACCGGCAGCACCGTGTCGCGCGCCGAGATGTTCAGCGCGTCCGGCTGATTGGCCGCGAGCGTGTGCAGGACCGTCGAGCGGTGGGAATAGAGCACCCCCTTGGGATCGCCCGTGGTGCCGGAGGTATAGCACAGGCTGGAGGCGGCATTCTCATCGAACGCGGGCCAGGGCTCGGACGGATCGCCGATCTCCAGCAGCGCGTCGAAGAACATCAGGTCCGGTATCGCCTGCGCGGCGGCCTCGTCACGCGGGCCCATCATCACGAGATGCTTGCAGTGTTTGAGCATCGGCGCAAGCTTGGCCGCGACAGGCACGAACGTCGCGTCGATGAAGAGCACCTGATCCTGCGCGTGGTTGATCACGTAGACCATCTGCTCTGGCCCCATGCGCGGGTTGATCGTGTGGCAGACATAGCCGCCCCCCGCCACGCCAAAGTAGATCTCCAGATGGCGGCGGTTGTTCCAGGCGATCGTGCCGCAGCGCGCGCCCTGTTCCAGCCCCAGCTTGTGCAGCGCGCTTGCGAGGCGGCGCGCGTTGGCACCGACCTGCCCCCAAGTGGTATGCTCAACCCCGCCCGACGTCTCGACCGAGACGATCTCGCCCGCGCTGTGGAACCGCGCGGCGTGGTCGATCAGGCTGCCGACCGTCAATGGCATCTGCATCATTTGTCCAAGCATCCCGAATACTCCTCTTATTGAAATGAATTCAGGCCGCCGCGGCATCGGCCTTGATGAAATCGGCAACCCGCTCCGCGATCATGATGGTGGGTGCATTGGTGTTGCCGCTGATCACCCGCGGCATGATGGAGGCATCGACAACGCGCAGACCCTGCATCCCATGGACACGGGCCTGCGGGTCGACGACGGCACCGGCGTCGGTGCCCATCCTGCAGGTGCCGACCGGGTGATAGATCGTATCGGCGCGCTTGCGGATGACGGCCTCCCACTCCGCATCGCTCATGCCGTCGCGCACGCCGAAGAGTTCCTTTTTCGCATAGGCGGCCAGCGGCTCGGTCTGCATGATCTCGCGTGCCATCCGCGCGCCCTTGATCATCACCTGCAGATCCGCGGGGTCGGCGAGATAGTTGGGGTCGATGACCGGCGCGGCAAACGGATCGGCGCTGGCCAATGTGACCTGACCACGCGACGCGGGGCGCAGCACGCAGATGTGGCAGCTGTAGCCATAGCCCGGATGCAGGCGTCGCGCGTGATCCTCCACCACTGCGATCACGAAATGCAGCTGCACGTCCGGGCGCGACAGGGCCGGATCGGTCTTCAGGAACCCCGCGCCTTCGGCGAAGGGGGTCGCCACCATGCCGCCCCCGTTCTTGCGCCAGTCTAGGATGTGTCTGATCAGATTGGCGGTCCCGCGCAGGCCGATGCCGAAATTGTCGGTGTCTTTCGATTTATATCCCAGCGTGAAGTCGAGGTGATCCTGCAGATTCTGGCCGACGCCGGATAGCGCATGCACCATTTCGATCCCGTGCGGCGTGATGTCCTGCGGTCGCCCAATGCCTGATAGCTGCAGCAGCTGGGGTGAGTTGAAGGCTCCGCCGCACAGGATCACCTCGCGGGTGGCACCGACATGCCGGTCGCGCCGGGCCTTGCGATACCGCACGCCCGTGGCACGCTTGCCCTCTAGCGACAGGCGCGTCGCATGGGCACCGGTGATCACCGTGAGGTTGGGCCGGTCCATCACAGGATGCAGGTATCCTGCCGCAGCCGAGCACCGCTCGCCCCGCCGGGCGGCGCGGTGGAACTGCGTCACCTGGAAGAGGCCCACGCCCTCATTATCGCCGGTGTTGAAATCCGCCCTTTCGCGGTACTGGCGCCGGGTCGCCGCCTCGATGAAGGCGCGGGTGACCGGACGCGGTGCGCGTTGGTGGCTGACCTCCAGCGGGCCAGTACCGCCGTGCATCTCGTTCTCTCCATCCTCGTGCCGTTCGGCCTTGCGGAAATAGGGCAGCACGCTGTCCCAGTCCCAGCCGGTGCAGCCAAGCGCCGCCCAGCCGTCGTAATCCTCGCGTTGGCCACGGACGTAGAGCATGGCGTTGATCGCGCTGGAGCCGCCCAGCGCGCGGCCCCGCGGCTGATATCCTTGCCGCCCCCCGAGCCCGGCTTGCGGGACGGTCTTGTAGGCCCAGTTGGAGATCCGGCCCCAACCCGGCAGCATCCCGATCACCGCGGCGGGGGCACGGATCAGCAGGTGATCGCCGCGCCCGCCCGCCTCCAGCAGGCAGACGGTGACGCCCGGGTCCTCGCTCAGCCGCGCGGCGAGCGTCGCCCCGCCGGAGCCGCCCCCGACAATCACATAGTCAAACTTCATGGAAGTCCTCCGCCCTCCCGCAGTGCAGCGCGAGGCGCCGTCCTGAATTGAAACGATTAAGCCGAAAACGCCCAAGGCTGTCCACAGGCTTACGTCGCGTGCCCGCCGCGCCGGGGTGCCCCACTGGCCCCGCCGAGGCGGGTGGAGGGCCCGGTGGCCGCGCCGACGGCGCTACGCCCAAGACGGGCGGCGGCTCTTCTTGCCAGACGATCCGGATGTGGTGGCGAACATGGTGGAGATGCACGAGCTCGCCGCCGACAGCATGCGCGCATATGAGCGCGGCGCTACGCGCGAGCGTGACCGCATCAGCAAGGACGTGAATGACATTATCGGCGCAAGGCGCAAGGACCGCTCCGTGGCGCGCGATGCGGAGTTTCACAACTCAAGCTACCAGCTCGGCCCCTTCCCCCCGTTCTGCGCCCCAAGCTGGAGCGCCACCGCTCCAACCAGGTGATCGACAGCTATTCCAACAGATCCGTCCGCTTCGGGCTGCGCAGATTCGTTCTAGGCGCGCGTCACGCAGTTCTTGCACAGTGGTGTGTGAAGGACCGCTTCGAGCCGCGCCTCGGAAATGGCGCCGCCGCATTTCTTGCAGATGCCGTAGCTGCCATCCCTGATCCGCTCCATCGCGAGATTGAGTTGGGTGATTTCCCTTTGCGCGGCGATGCCCAGGCTTTCGAGCACTTCGTCGTCTTCGAGGTCGATGGACTGGTCGTCCAGATCAGCGGATTTGGGCTCGCCCAGCTCATGGTCGAGCTCATGCACACGCGCGCCCAGCTCTTGCAGGCGCGCGGAGATCAGGTTTTCGAAATGGGTCAGGTCGTGCATTGCATCATCCTCAATTGGCTTCCTTGGAGGAGGATATTTGCAATCCACGCCGCGTGTATTGATGCGGATCAATGGCGTCGGGAGAGCAGGTGACCGGACCACTTCTGCGGGCGCGGCAGGTCGCCCGCGTCAGTTGAGCCTGCAGGTGGACATGCCGAGCAGCCGGTAGAGCGGGCAGAACCGGAAGAGCGCCGTCGCGATGAGGACGATGCCGATGGCCATGCTGCCGTAGGCAAGCGCTGCGCTCGACCAGATGGCGGGCATGTTCAGTAGCGGCGCGAAGAAGAGCACGAGGCCCAGGATGGCCCGCAGGATGCGGTCCGTGTTTCCAACATTTGCAGACATACCGGTCTCCTCCATGAGTGTGTTTGTGTCAGTCTACTCCGAATACGCGGCCCTGTCGGTGACTATGTCACCGCGCGGCGCAGTCAGCGCAGCTGCGCCAGCCGCCCGATCGCGGCCGGATCGCGCAGTTCGATCTCCCCCCGGTTGAGGTGGAGCCAGCCGCGACGCTCGAATTCCTTGAGCTGGCGGGAAATCACCTCGCGTGCCGTGCCGAGTTCGGTGGCGAGTTGCTTGTGGGTCAGGTGCAAGACGGATTTGGCATCCCAAAGCTCCAGCAGCCTCTGCGCGAGCCGAATGTCCATCCGTTTGAACGCGATGTCCTCGATCACCAGAAACAAATCCGTGATCCGCCGCGCGTAAGCATCGAACACGAAGGCGCGGAATTCCCTCGAGATCGACATGAGCTGATCGAAGGTATCGCGCGGGATCGTGATCGCCTCGACATCCGTCTCGGCAATGCCTTCGGCGGAACAATCCTCAAACGCGAGCACGCAGGCCATCGTCAGGACGCAGCGTTCGCCCCCATGCACGCGGTAGAGCACGAGCTCGCGACCGCTTTCGGAGAGTTGTTGCACGCGGACCGTACCCGACACCAGCAGCAGCAGGTTCTTGGCAGGGTTGCCCGGCCCGAACAGCACGGCGCCGCGGCGCATTGTGATGCGGCGCGCCTTTCTGTCCAGCAGTCGCGTCACATCCTCCGAGATCCCCGCAAGACCCGGGAAAGCAGTCTGCCACGTGTGTTTCATCAGCATCTTGGATCACCTGTTCTCTAGCCTAGTGTTAGACCACGCGGACCACGCACGCTTGATCTAGATCAACGGAATCACCCCCCGGGCGGATCGCTTTCGCACTCAGGTGAAGCCTGCGGATCGCACGGGTCCAGCCTGCTGCAATTTTGGGCGAGCGCCCGGTCCGTATCAGCACCCTCGCGCATACCAGTGGTTTTCCATGGCGGAATTGAGATCCGTCAATTCCGCTGCGCGCCGGGTGCCTATCAATGCCGGTGCAAGGAGGCGCCAGTGGCAGAAGTCGTTTTCAGAACGCAAGGGGTAACCAAGGTCTATGACACCGGGGAGGTCAAGGTCTATGCCCTCGATGGTGTGGATCTCGAGCTCTACAAGGGGGAGTTGGCGGTGCTGCTCGGCCCCTCGGGCAGCGGGAAATCGACGCTTTTGAACATCCTCGGCGGTCTGGATCATGCGACGGAGGGGCGGGTCTGGTTCGACGACGTGGAGTTGACTGACATGTCGGACCGCGGTCTGACCAAGTACCGCCGCGATCATGTCGGGTTCGTCTTCCAGTTCTACAACCTCGTGCCCAGCCTGACGGCACGGGAGAACGTGCAGCTCGTCACCGATGTGGCGCCGGATCCGATGCCCGCAGAGGAGGCGCTGGGGCTGGTCGGGCTGGGCAAGCGGATGGATCATTTTCCCTCCGAGATGTCGGGGGGCGAGCAACAGCGTGTGGCCATCGCCCGCGCCATCGCGAAGCGCCCGCAGATCCTGCTGTGTGATGAGCCGACGGGCGCGCTCGACAGCAGCACGGGCGTGCAGGTGCTAGAGGTGCTGCGCGACATCAACGAACGCTTCGGCACCACCACCGTCGTCATCACCCACAACGCCGAGATCCAGCGCATGGCGCATCGGGTCATCTTCTTTCAGGACGGCAAGATCAGCGAGACGCGGATCAACGAGACCCGCCTCTCCCCGTCCGAGATTGTTTGGTGAGCGCGGTGCAGGCTCTGGACATCAAACTGTTGCGCGACTTCAAGCGGCTCTGGATCCAGGCCACCGCGATTGCGCTGGTGCTGGCCTGCGGCGTGGCGATCCTGCTGACCTCGGTAGGCATGTACAACGCCCTCTCGGAGACGCGCACCGCCTATTATGAGCGCAACAGGTTTGCGGACGTCTTCGCCCATACCGCCCGCGCGCCGCTGTCGCTCAAGGCCGAAATCGCCCGGATCGACGGCGTGATGAGCGTCGAGACCCGGGTGACCGGCGATGCGATCCTCGACATTCCCGGCCGGACCAAAACCGCCGTGGGCAAGATCCTGTCCTATCCGGAGGCGTCCGATCCGGTGCTGAACGTGCCGCTGCTGGTGACGGGCCGCGCGCCCGACCCGCTCAGCTCGCGCGAGGTTATGGTGAACGCGCCCTTCGCGCAGGCGCATGGTTTCGACCTCGGCGACAGCTTCAGCGCAAACCTGCGGGGGCAGAAGCGCGATTTGATCATCGTCGGCACGGCCCTCTCGCCGGAGTTCGTCTATACTATCGGGCCCGGTGCGCTGATGCCCGACAACGCAGCCTTCGGCATCATTTGGATGTCGGAGCGGGCGGCGGCGGCGGCCTTCGACATGACCGGGGCGTTCAACGACGTATCGCTGGCCATCGCCTCCGGGATGACGACCGCGCCGGTGATCGACGCGCTCGATACGCTGCTCGATCCTTACGGCGGCTACGGGGCCTATGACCGCACCACGCAGACGTCTGATGCGTTTTTGGATGCGGAGATCAGTCAGCTCAGGGGGATGGCCGCGATCCTGCCGCCGATATTCTTTGCCATCTCCGGGTTTCTGGTGAGCATGGTGATGAGCCGGATCATCACGCTGGAGCGCAGCGAGATCGGTCTGCTCAAGGCGATCGGGTATTCAAACACGGAGATCTGCCTGCATTATCTGATGCTGGCAGCCCTGATCGCCGTGGTCGGCGTGCTGGTCGGCTGGGCGGCGGGAACAATGCTCGCGCGTTCGACGGCGGCGCAATACGCTGAATTCTTCGACTTCCCCTATGTCATCTTCCGGGTGTCCTACTGGGTCTATGCCGCGTCCGGTCTCGCGGGCTTGCTGACGACCAGTCTGGGCGCCGCCCAGGCCGCCCTGAAAGCCGCGCGCCTTGCGCCCGCCATCGCGATGCAGCCCCCTGCCCCGCCACGCTTCAAACGGTCATTCGTCGACACCGCGATGGCGCGGATGCGGCTGGCGCAATCGACGGTGATGATCCTGCGCTCGCTGCTGCGCTGGCCGGTGCGCAGTTTTCTCACATCGCTCGGCCTTGCGCTTGCCGTGGCGTCGGTGATCGCGGCGACATTCATCAATGACGCCCTGACCGAGATCGTGGATCTGGCGTTCTACCAGACCAACCGGCAGGATGCGATGCTGCTGTTTGCCGAGGACGTTCCCGAAGCGGCGTTGCAGGACGTGCGGCACCTGCCCGGAGTACTGCAAGCCGAGCCTCAGCAGTTTCATGCAGCAGTCTTGCGCAGCGGTCACCTGAGCAAACGCATCGCCATCGAGGCACGCCACCCCGGCACCGACCTGAGCCGTGTGCTGGATGCGCGGTATACCCCGATCGATGTGCCGCCCGGCGGCATCGTGCTTTCGACCCGGCTCGCGCGCCATCTCGGCGTGCAGGCGGACGACAGCATCGACATCGAATTCCTCACCGGGCGGCGCGAGACGTACACCGTCACAGTCACGGCGTTGGTCGAGCTGCACTTCGGGCTCGGCGCCTATATGGATCTGGACTATATGAACGCGCTCTTCCGGCAGGCGCCGAGGCTGTCGGTGGTGAACATCACCCTCGACGAGACGCAGAGCGATGCACTGCATGCGGCCATCAAGGACACGCCGCACATCTCCGGCATCGTCGAGATGAACGAGAACCGCCGCTCCTTCCAGGACACCATCGAACAAAACATCGTCGTGATGAATACCATCTACATCGTGGTGGCGGTGCTGATCACCATCGGCGTGACCTACAACGCCGCCCGCATCCAGCTGTCCGAGCGGGCGCGCGAACTGGCCAGCCTGCGCATCCTCGGCTTCGGGCGCGGCGAGGTTTCGTATATACTGGTGGGGGAGATGATGCTGATCGCACTGGTCGCCCAGCCTTTCGGCTGGCTCATCGGGGCATGGATCGCACAGCTGATGACGAACGCTTTCACCAGCGATCTCTACGCGATCCCGCTGGTGCTCAAACCGGCGACTTTCACGCTCGCTAGCCTCGTGGTGCTGAGCGCGGCGCTCGGCTCGGTGATGATCGTGCGGCGAAGGCTCGACCGGCTCGACCTCGTGTCCGTGATGAAAACAAGGGAGTAACGCAATGGCCTATTCAACGCGCACACTTGTCCTGATCGGCATCGGCACAGCGGTGGTGGCGGCCCTGTCCTACGTCAGCTTTCGCACCGACCCCGTCGCCGTGGATCTGGCATCGGCGAGCCGGGGGACCTTGGAAGTGACCATCAATGCGGACGGCATGACGCAGGTGCGCGACCTCTACGAAGTCGCCTCCCCCATCGCGGGCATGGCGCTGCGCTCGCCCGTGTCCGAAGGCGATGCGGTGCGCGCGAACGAAACGGTCGTCGCCATCGTGCGCCCCTCCTCGGCCGGGTTGCTCGATGCCCGCTCACAGCTTCAGGCGGAGGCCGCCCTGCAGGAGGCGTTGGCCGCGCGCCACGTGGCGCAGGCCGATCTAAAGCAGGCGCAGGAAACGCAGCGGTTCGCGCAGGCGCAATATGACAGGACCCAGGCGCTGGTGAATCGCGGCGTTGCATCCATCACCCGGCTTGAGGACGACACCCAGCGACTGGCCGTGGCAAATGCGGCGATCGACGCGGCCCGCGCGCGCATCGAAATGGCAGACGGCACGATCGAGCGGGCGCGCGCCAGCCTCATGTCGCCCAACCTGCAGGAGGAAACGCCGGGTAGCTGCTGTGTGGAACTGACGGCACCAGCGGACGGGGTGGTCCTGTCCGTGGACGCGGTCAGCGCGCGACCTGTGAGCATCGGAACCCCGCTGGTCAGCATCGGCGATCCGGGCGCGCTCGAGCTGGTCGCGGACATCCTGTCCAACGATGCGGTGCGCCTGCGGCCCGGTGCGACCGCCTATGTGGAGCGCTGGGGCGGTGATGAGGTTCTGCGGGCGACCCTTGACCGGATCGACCCCAAGGCGCGCACCCAGATCTCGGCGCTCGGCATCGAGGAGCAGCGGGTCGATGCCTATTTCAAGCTCGACACGTCCGCCGACGCCCGTCCGGGGCTGGGGGACGGTTTTTCCGTCTTTCTCAGGATCGTCGAGTGGCGCGCGGAGGATGTGTTGCAGATCCCGTTGAGTGCCGCCTTCAGGGATGGAGAGGAGTGGGCTGTCTTTGTCGCCACCGAAGGCATCGCGAACAAGCGCACGGTCGCCCTGGGGCGCCGCAATGACCGCATGGTCGAGGTGCTGGAGGGTTTGGACCAAGGCGAGTTGGTCGTCACGCACCCCAGCGATGCAATCGCCGCTGGCGTGGCACTCATCGAGCGGTCGCAGCTATGAGCGGGGATTTCGAGGATACGCCGGGGCTCGATGCCCGCTGGCACGCTTTCATCGGCAAGCTCACGGGCGGCCTGTCGCCTGCGGCGATGACCACGGCCTACGTGGATTGGTGGCTGCACCTGCTGGGCTCGCCCGAAAAACAGTCTCAGCTCATCTTGCAGGCGCTGACGGGACAGGCGGCCGAGGCGGCGAAGGTGGATCCGAGGTTTGCGGACCCTGCGTGGGACCGCTTCCCCTACAACGTCTACGCACAGGTGTTCCTGGCCACGCAAGACTGGTGGAACACCGCCACCACGCGGATCTCCGGCGTCGATCCCAAGCACGAACAGGTGGTGAATTTCGCGGCGCGGCAGTGGCTTGACATGATGTCGCCCGCGAATTTCGCGCTGACGAACCCGCAGGTGCAGATGCGCACGCAATCGGAGGGCGGTCGGAACCTCATGCGCGGCCTGCGCTACTGGATAGAGGATTTCAACCGGCTGATCACGCAGCAGCCGCGCCGGTCGTCCAGCTACATGCTTGGCCGGGACCTCGCGACCACGCCCGGCGACGTGGTGTTGCGCAACGATCTGATAGAACTCATCCGCTATCACCCGACAGGCGGTAAACTGCATCCCGAACCGATCCTGATCGTGCCCGCGTGGATTATGAAATACTATATTCTGGACCTGACGGCGCAACGCTCTCTCGTGGCCTACCTTCGGGATCAGGGCTTCGAAGTCTTCATCCTGTCCTGGAAGAATCCCGGTCGGCACGATGCCGACCTGTCGATGCAGGACTACATCGATCTCGGCGTGCGCGCGGCGATGTCGAAGATCAGGGCGTTCGGACATGCCCGGCTTCACGCGACGGGATATTGCCTCGGCGGCACGCTTCTGGCCATCGTCGCGGCGGCGATGGCGCGCGACGGCGATGACAGCCTCGCCAGCGTCAGCCTTCTCGCGTCGCAAGTGGATTTCTCGGAACCGGGTGAGCTGGGGCTTTTCATCAATGAGAGCCAGGTGACATTTCTGGAGGATATCATGGCGACGCGCGGATACCTCAGGGCCGATCAGATGGCGGGTGCATTCCAACTCCTGCGCTCAAACGACCTGATCTGGAGCCGCGTGATCCGGCATTACCTTCTGGGGGAGCGGACGCCGGACAACCCGCTGCTGGCGTGGAACGCGGATGCGACGCGAATGCCCGCGCGGATGCATTCGCAATATCTGCGCGGCCTGTTCCTGGGCAATGATCTGGCCAAGGGGCGGTTCAGGGTCGATGGCGCGCCCGTGTCGCTGAGCGATATCCGCGCAAAGATCTACTGCGTCGCGACCGAGACGGATCACGTCTCGCCGTGGCGCTCCGTGTTCAAGCTGTCTCTGCTGACGGACACGGATGTCACCTTCGTGCTGACCAACGGGGGGCACAACGGCGGCATCCTGTCCGAACCCGGTCATGTGGGGCGCCACTTTCGCCACGGGCACAAGAACGAGGGCGACAGACATGTGACCGCCGCGGATTGGCTGGACGGCCACCAGCCCCGGCAGGGATCATGGTGGCCGCATTGGGCGCGGTGGCTCAAGGACCACAGCACCCCCGCCGAGCCCCGCGCGACGGCGCCCTTCGAGGTTCTGGATCCAGCCCCCGGCCGTTACGTTCTGGGCTAAGACGGCGGCGCTAGTCGGGCTTGCCGGACCCGAACGCCTTCGTGCTCATCTCCACCAGCTTGCCCGTCTCGGCCTTGTACTGATCCATTGCCCTTTGCATGAACCGCGCTTGTATCTTCTGCAGCTCGGCGGGATCCTTGCAGTGCAGGATCTCGTGCTGGGTCTTCACGTCTTCCTTGATCCGCTCGGCGACAAAGCCGAGCACCTCGGCGCTCATGTCGCTGAAAGCTTCGAGCCAGGCGGTGCCCATGCCCATCATGTTGCCGAAGCCCGCTTCCTGAAGCTGCGCCATCGCGTCTACCGGCGCGGCCTTTTCAGAGCTTTGTGTGCCCTGTGTCTGGGATTTCTCTGCCATCTTTGGTCCTCCGTTGGGTCAAGCTACGCAAGCCATGCTAGGCGAGGATTCTGGGGCGGGTTTGACATTGCTCAATTCACCGCGGGGCACGGTGCCGGATGGTCATGGCGACACGCAGCAAATTGGGGCGGGCGAATGGATGACAGTGTACGGCAGACAGGCCTGACAGAGAGCGATGTGCTGGCCGCGCGCGGCATCCACGGCTGGAACGAGTTGCCCAAGGTGGCGCAAACGGGCCCGCTCCGGGTGTTCCTGCGCCAGTTTTCCAGCTTTCTCGTCGCGATCCTGATCGTCGCCGCCGTCGTCGCACTCGCCCTGGGGGAACGGGTGGATGCGATCACCATCGGGCTGGTCGTCGTGCTGAACGCCGGATTGGGGTTTGTTCAGGAATGGAAAGCTGAGACGGCCCTCGCCTCCCTGCGCAAGATGCTGGCACCGCAGGCGATGGTACTGCGCGGTGGGCAGGAACAGATGATCCCGGCCCGCGACATCGTGCCCGGAGACATCCTCGTCCTCGCGCCTGGCGCCAAGGTCGCCGCCGACGCTGCGGTCCTGCAAGCCTCCGACCTGCGCGTCGATGAGAGCGTTCTGACGGGTGAATCCGTGCCTGTCGCCAAGGCGGAGAACGAAGGGGACAGGCAGATCTTCGCGGGCACATCCGTGACCGCGGGCCGCGCGGAGGCGGTGGTCGTCGCGACGGGGGCCGCGACGGAATTCGGCAAGATCGCGCATCTGACAGGCTCCGTCGGGGCGAAGACCACGAACCTGCAGCACAAGCTCGGACAGCTTGCGCGCCAGCTCGGACTGGCAGCACTGCTGGTCGCCGCGGGTGTCGCGGGCCTCGGGCTGTGGCTCGGCCGTGATCTGAGCGAGATGGTGATGACGGGGCTGTCGCTGTCGGTCGCGATGGTGCCGGAAGGGCTGCCCGCGGTGGTGACGATCACGCTTGCGCTGGGGGCCACGGCGATGGTGCGCCAAAATGCCTTGGCGCGGCGTCTGCAAGCGGTCGAAACGCTCGGCGCGGCGTCGGTCATCTGTACCGACAAGACCGGGACACTCACCGAGAACAAGATGACCGCGACGCGCATCTGGACGATGGACCGTAGCTATGATGTGACCGGCACAGGCTACGATCCCGCCGGACATATCGAGACGGAGGGGCGGCGTGTGCGCGCGGCGGACGATCCGGTGCTGGCCGCGCTGTTGCAGACCGGGCTCTATTGCAGCCATGCGCGGCTGAACCGCGATGGCGACAGCTGGGAGATGGTCGGCGCGCCGACCGAAGGGGCGCTGATCACGCTCGGCTACAAGGGCTGGAGCGACCTGCCGAACGACCGCGGGTTGCTGGCCGAAATCCCGTTCAGCAGCGCGCGCAAGCGGATGTCCGTGCTCTACCAATCGGATGCGGACACATCGGTGCTGACCAAGGGGGCCCCCGAACAGGTGCTCGAGATCTGCACGCAGGTCATGACCCGGGACGGGGTGCGCGCACTGTCACCTGCCGACCGCGAGGCCATTCTTGCTGCGTATCAGACGCTGGCGGAGCATGGATTGCGCGTCATCGGTTTTGCCCGCCGCACGGTCACGGACCGGCAGATCGTCGAAGAGGAGCTGACGTTCGTCGGCCTTGTCGGCCTGATCGATCCGCCAAGATCCGAGGTGCGCGAGGCGATCGCACTTGCTCGCGCGGCAGGCATCAAGGTCGTCATGATCACCGGCGACAGCCCGATCACGGCAGGCGCCATCGCGGAGCAACTCGCGCTCGATGTCTCGGAGCATCTCACCGGCCCCGATCTCGACACGCTCGATGATGCGGCCCTGACCGAGACGCTGCGCGGCGACGTCCTCTTTGCCCGCACCAAGCCCGAGCAGAAGATGCGCATCGTGTCGTGCCTGCAGGCGCAGGGGCAGATCGTCGCGATGACGGGCGACGGCGTGAACGACGCCCCTGCCCTCAAGCAGGCCGACATCGGCGTGTCCATGGGGATCAGGGGCACGGATGTCGCGCGCGATGCCTCCGATCTGGTGCTGCTGGACGATAACTTTGCGACCATCGTGCGCGCCATCGGGGAGGGTCGGCGCCAGTTTGCGAACGTGCGCAAATTCGTGCGCTACCTGTTGTCGTCGAACGCTGGCGAGGTCATCGCGCTGGTGGTCAACATCGCCATCGGCGGGCCGCTGGTGTTTCTGGCCACCCAGATCCTGTGGATGAACCTCGTCACGGACGGTGTCACGGCGGTCGCACTGGGGCTGGAGAAGTCCGAGCCCGACCAGATGGGCGAGGCACCGCGGCGCAAGAACACGCCGATCGTCGGCGCAAGCGGTCTGCTGATGATCGTTGCACTGGGCACGTACACGGGCCTTTCGAGCCTTTGGATCTTTTTCGAGCTGATCGACGAGGGCGTTGCACTCGCGCGGACCACGGCGTTCACCGCCATGGTGGTGTTCGAAAAGGTGAGCGTTTTCGCCTTCCGCTCCCTGCATCTGACGAACTGGCGGATCGGCTGGCTCAGCAATCCGTTACTGTTGGCGGCTCTCGCGGTTACCCTGGGCGCGCAGGCGCTCGCCGTCTATTGGCCACCGCTGCAGGTCTTGTTGCACACGGTGCCCATCGGGATCGACGAATGGACCTACATCGGCCTCTTCGCCCTTCCCATCATCGTGGTGCCGGAGCTGATCAAGGGTCTGGTTCCGTTGTTTCAGCGGACGGCGTAATAGGCCGCGAGACTGGCGAGGAACGTGAGCATCACGAGGATGGAATCGAGCCCGAACTTGCCGATGCGCGGCTTGCGCCGCACGATCAGCCCAATGAGGTAGATCGCCGTCACCGTGAGCCCGAAGGCCAGCGCAAGGCTGACCATGCGCGATGTGCCCTGCAGGATCGCGCCGGAGCGAAACAGGATATCGGCGGGAAACA
Organism: uncultured Alphaproteobacteria bacterium; assembly: GCA_963703195.1. Taxonomy (GTDB): domain Bacteria; phylum Pseudomonadota; class Alphaproteobacteria; order Rhodobacterales; family Rhodobacteraceae; genus Sulfitobacter. The sequence goes on from OY969797.1 coordinate 1,480,134, forward strand.
CCAGCACCAGCATGATCAGGTTGCTGCCGAAGATGTTGGAGATCGCCATCGTGTAGGCGCCGATGCGCACCGCCGCGATGCTTGTGCTCGTCTCCGGCAGGGAGGTGGCTGCGGCCAGCAACGTCACCCCCACAAAGCCGGTGCCGAGGCCCGATTGATCCGCGATACGCTCGGCGAAGAGCACCAGCAGCAAACCGAAGACAAGAATGGCGGCGCAGGACAGAACCGACTGCCAGATCAGGCTTGTGTTGCCCGTCTGCGTCAACCCCGTGGGCGCCGGAAAAGCAAGCGGATCGGGGTTGGGCAGATCGACCGGCACCCAGTCGCTGCTATCGTCATAGCGGCGCAGCAGCCAGATCGCACCGGCGTAGATCACCGCGATGCAGAAGCTGCCAATGCCCACGCCCGCGACCACGAAGGTCTCGCCGAGATTTACGATAACCAATGTGACGGCGAGGAGCAGCACGAGGAGCGTCGCCTCGAGCGCATGGTTCGCCTTGCGCGGATAGTTCGTGATGGGCCCCCGTGCCCAGAAATCCGCCATCGCGAGGATGGCCGTCTGCAATGCAATGCCGCCGAAGAGGTTGTTGAGCACCAGATCACGCGACTGCTGGAGCGCTGCGGTCAGCGTGGTGGCGACTTCGGGCAGCGAGGTGGCCAGTGACAGCAACAACAAACCCACCAACGATTTCGCCAGCTTGAAGCGATCCGCCAGCGCATCCGCCAGATAGGCGAGCCGCGCACCGGCGATCCACACGCAAAAGGCGCTGAGCGCGAAATACACGAGGCTGAGGATGAGCGGTGTCGCCGGGATCTGCATCTGCGCACTCTAGGAAGCGGCAGCGCGCGCGCGATTGATCTGCCTCAATGACGCGCCCCACTTTCGAACGGACACTGGCGCGATGACACAGGACCACGGACACAGCCACGAAGAGATCGCCAGCCGCCTCTCGGCGGGCGAGCGGAACAGCAACCTCAAGGACATGATCTATGGCGGGATCGACGGCGCGGTGACCACCTTCGCGATTGTCGCGGGCGTCAAGGGGGCGGGCCTGCCGCATGGCATCATCGTGGCGCTCGGGCTGGCGAATATACTGGCGGACGGTTTTTCGATGGCAGCGAGCAATTATTCCGGCACCAAGGCGGAGCTCGATGACCGCATGCGCATCATCCAGACCGAGAAGCGCCATATCGCGCAGCACCCGGAGGGGGAGCGCGAGGAGTTGCGCCAGATCCTCGCGCTGCGGGGCCTCTCGGGTGACGTGCTCGTTCAGGCGACCGAAGAGATCTCGGGCAACCGCGAAAACTGGATCGGCATGATGCTCACGGACGAATACGGACTGACGCGCGATAATCCCCAGCCGCTGCGCGCGGCGCTTGCCACCTTCGCGGCGTTCCTGATGGCGGGGGCCGTGCCCCTGATCCCGTTCCTCTTTGGGCTTCCGAACGCTTTCGCCACGTCCGTATTCGCAACACTGCTCACGTTCTTTCTCATCGGGACGCTCAAGAGCCGCTGGTCGCTCGCCAAGTGGTGGCGGTCTGGCACCGAGACGCTGCTGATCGGGGGTGTCGCGGCGCTGCTCGCCTATATCGTCGGCGGGTTTTTCCACCCCTGACGACCGGGTTTGAGCCAGATCAATCGTCCTGCGCGAATTCACACTAGACTCGACGCAAATGCGGAGCGCACCATGTTCACAAACGCCGTAAAACTCCTGTCCCTCAATGGGTTCGATATCAAGGTAGACCCCAGCTGGCTGATCATCGCGGCGTTGGTGACCTGGAGCCTGTCGCAACAGTATTTCCCCGGCGTGCTGCCGGACGTCTCGGGCACGGTGCATCTGGCGATGGCGTTGATGGGCATGTTTGGGTTGTTCGCCTCCCTCCTCCTGCATGAGTTGGCCCATTCCGTCGTCGCGCGGCGCGCGGGCGTTCGGGTCACCAGCATCACGCTCTTCATCTTTGGCGGCGTCGCCGAGCTTGGCGCGGAGCCATCTTCGGCGCGCGACGAGTTCTGGATCGCCATCGCAGGTCCGGTCATGTCTTTCTCTCTGGCCTTCGGTTTCTGGATCCTTGGGCAGGCGGCGGTGCTGATGTCGAGCCCGCTCGCTTTCATCGAGGTGGTGACCTATCTGGCGGCGATCAATCTGGTGCTGGCCGTGTTCAACATGGTGCCCGCCTTTCCGCTGGATGGCGGGCGGGTCCTGCGGGCATATCTGTGGCACCGGACGGGAAACATGCTCGAGGCGACGCAGATCGCGGCGCGGTCGGGCATGCTGTTTGGCTACTTCATGATGGCGCTCGGGGTTCTGGCGCTGTTCCAGGGGGCGACCGGCACGGGGCTTTGGCAGCTGATGATCGGCGGGTTCGTCCTAATCGCGGCGCGCGCGAGCTATACCTCGCAGCTGCTGCGGACCGCGTTTAAGGACAAGACGGTGAGCGCGTTGATGACCCGCGACCCCGTCACCGTCGGGCCGGAGATGACGCTGTCGGCATTCGTCAACCAGATCATGCTGCGCCACCGCGTGAGCTTTGTCCCGGTGCTCGAGAACACGGTCCTGCTGGGGCACATAGATCCGTCCGTGCTGGCCGGGATCGACCGCGAGAACTGGGCGAATACCCGCGTCGGGGATGTCTTCGCGGGTCTCGATGCGGGGGTCATGATCGCGCCCGACCTCCCGATTCCGGAGCTTCTCAACCTGATCGCGCAGAGCGGGAAGCGCAAATTCATGGTGGTATCCGATCATGAGCTTCTGGGGGTCATCACACTCGCGGATGTGACGGCTTATCTTAACCACCATCAGATCACGGACATGAGCACCACACGGCACAGCGGCGCGGAGCGGCGCTAGTTCCGCCATGAGCCGCACCCTTTCGCCCGATGCCCGGTTTGACCGATCCGATCCGTGCCCGCCCCGGGGCCACTTGACGCTTGCCCCCGCCGCGCTGCATTTGGCAGGATGGTGCAGAGGAAGGCCACCCATGAACGACGCCCCCGAAGACAGCGCGGTCCTGCACGCGATCCTTGAGGCCGCGGTCGACGCGATCGTGGTGTCGGACCGGCACGGCATGATCCTGCGGGCCAATCCGGCAACGGCACGGATGTTCGATTATGATGTCGCCGAGATGGTCGGGCAAAGCGTCAATATGCTCATGCCCAAGGCGCTGGCCGACCTGCATGACAGCTTCATGTCGCGGCACCTCGAGACGGGAGAGAAGCGGATCATCGGGATCGGGCGCGATGTCGAGGGTCAGCGCAAGGATCACTCCGTCTTTCCGCTGCACCTTTCGGTCGGTCATTCAGAGGTCGCGGGCGAGCCGGTCTTTATCGCGATCCTGCACGATCTGACACACCGCAAAGCCACCGAGGACGCACTGGCCCGCTCGCAGCGTCTGGACGCCATCGGCCAGATGACCGGCAGCATCGCGCATGATTTCAACAACCTGCTGACCGTGGTCGTCGGCAACCTGGAGCTGTTGGAGATGCGCGGCGCCGATGCGCGCCAGTTGCCGTTGATCCGCGACGCGCTGGCCTCCGCGGAGCTTGGATCCGAACTGACCTCGCGGCTGATGGTTTTCGCCCGCCGGAGCAAGCTCAAGTCCGAGCGGGCGGACCTGCGTAAGATCTGCGCCGATACCCTCGACCTGCTCGCGCGGACGATGGGCGCCACCTACCGCATCAAGACGGATTTCGCCAAAGATCTGAGCATGGTGATGGTCGACCCCGCGCTGCTGCAATCCGCGCTGCTGAACCTCGCTCTGAACGCGCGCGATGCGATGGGCGCGGGGGGCGAGCTGTTGGTCTCCGTCCAGAACGTGACCATCGACGACACCTACATGGCGCAGGAGACCGACATCGAGCCTGGCGAATACGTCCGCATCTCCGTGAGCGACGATGGCGCAGGCATGAGCGCGGAGGCGCAGAAGCGCGCGTTCGAGCCCTTCTTCACCACCAAGTCCGACAGCGGGGGCACTGGCCTGGGGCTCGCCATGGTCTACGGCTTCGTGCGCCAATCGGGGGGTCACGTGACGCTCTACAGCGAACTTGGCCTGGGCACGAGCTTCGGGCTCTACTTCCCCGCCGTGACGCAGGATGGCGCGCATAAGGCGGCGGATGAACGGGCCGCGGATGCGCCCTCAGGGCTGCCCCGCGGAAACGGTGAGACCATATTGATCGTGGAGGATAACCCGCGGGTGCGCAAGCTATCGGTCGAGCGCGTCCGTGATCTGGGGTATCAGGCGCTTGAGGCCGACAGCGGCGATCGCGCCTACGGCATGCTCACGGAGGGCGCGCAGGTGGATCTGGTCTTCTCGGATCTGGTGATGCCGGGGGCGCTGAACGGATACGACCTCGCGGCGAAAATCGCGGCCGAATTTCCTGCGCTCAGGGTGTTGCTGACCTCGGGCTATGCCAGTGACGTGGTCACCAGCGCGATGGCGCGGGGCCGACCCCATGACATCCTGCACAAGCCCTACCGACAGTCCGAACTGGCGACACGGCTTCAGGCGCTTCTGGGCGAACGCTCTGGCCGCTGATCGATCCGCACGTCGCAGGCGAGCGTGTAACCGACACCGCGCACGGTCTTGATCAGCCTGGGGTTGGACGGATCGCATTCGATCTTCTTGCGCAGGCGCGCGATTTGATTGTCTATTGCACGGTCCAGGGGGTTCCACTCCGTACCGCCTGTCAGGTCCATGAGCTGGTCTCGCGACAACACCCGCTTGGGCCTGTTGAGAAAGACGTCGAGCAGCTTGAAATCACCGCTGGTCAGCACGCATTCCGCACCGGCGCGATCGAGCAGTCGCATCTCGTCGGGGATCGCGATCATGCCGTCAAAGCAGAACTGCACGCTGCCGGCGGCGTGCGCTTTTGCGCCTTCCGGTCTCTGCACGGGTTCCGGGGCGACCGCCGCCGCGGTATTGGCCCGGCGCAACACGCTCCTGATCCGCGCCAGCACTTCGCGCACGTGGAACGGTTTGGTGATATAATCATCCGCCCCGACCTCGAGCCCGACGACGCGGTCGATCACATCCTCCTTGCCGGTCACCATGATGATCGGGACCTGCGAGACCCGCCTGATCTTGCGCGCAAGCTCGATACCGTTATCAAGGCCGAGGTTCAGATCGAGGGTGATCAGACTGACGGTCTGCGCCTCGATGGCCTGCAGCGCTTGCGCGGCGGTCGAGGCTTCGGATACGTCGAACCCGTCATCCTCCAGCACATTGCGCAGGAGTGCCCTGACCTTTGCATCGTCCTCGACGACGAGGATTGTCTGTCTTGGCATATGGCCCCCCTCAGCTTTGCGAAACAATTCGGCGCGATAGAACTCATATGGCTACGGGCCGGGCGTATCGGTACGGCGATTACAAAATGATACAAAAAACCCGCCCAGCTAGAATAAGCCCGATTACATGCACGACGCAAGGTAAGCCGAAATCACAGCGGAGGCTCGCCAAGATGTATGTCACGATTCCCACCGAAAACGCCGTTAAGCCTGCATTCACGCCCCTTGCAACGACCTCGCCGCAACCGGTTGAGGCGCGGCTCAAACCCGGTGCCTATCTATATTACGAGGGCGACGAGGTCGAATGGCTCTACCAGGTCACCAGCGGTGTGTTGCGGCTGACGCGGATGCTGGCGGATGGCCGCCGTCAGGTGATCGCGTTCGGATATCCCGGCGATATCGTGGGCTTCCCCGCCGCAGGCATCCACCACACCGATTGCGAGGCGCTCACCGACGCGCGCCTGCAGCCCTTCCGCCGCTCCGCCCTCGAGAGCGGCGATGGCGATCCTGAACTGCACAAATCCCTGCTACAGGCCGCCTTGCGCGAAATCAGCAGCATGCAGGATCATTTCATGATGCTCGGGCGGAAATCGGCCAGCGAGAAACTGGCGTCCTTCCTGTGCGTGCTGAGCGCGCGTGTCGGTGAGGATCTTGGCGCCTACAGGACGATCACGCTGCCGATGAGTCGTTCGGACATCGCGGATTTCCTCGGCCTGACCACGGAAACCGTCAGCCGGACGTTCACCCTGCTGCGCAAGAGCAAGATCATCGCGATCGAGAACATTCACACGATCATCGTTCAGCGCCCCACCGCCCTTTATGGGCTGTCGCTGGGCGACCGCGACTGAGACTGAGACCGCAGCGACCGGGCGTCGCCCCGTGCCTCAGGGTGCGGGCCATAGATCACGGATCTTCACCGGCAGGGCGGCGCGGATGTCTTCGACCTCGCCCTGGCTCAGTCGGCTGTTCAGCAGATCGAAGACGCATTTGATATCGTCACGACCGCGGTATTCCTCGGTCTCCTCCATCTGCGCGGTGATGACGCCTATGAAGTCCTCGGCGCTGCGCTCCTTGACTGGCGTGTACTTAGGCACCCAGCCCTCAAAGAAAAAGCCCCTGATCAGGATCGGCAGCTGTGCTGACAGCTGTGCCACTTCGTTGACCTGCAGATGATCGCGCACATGCCTCAAAGTGACCCGCATCAGCCGCAGCGCGCTGCGTTTGGATGCCCAGCCCAACCGGGCAGCCAGTTCATTGATCCACTCGTGGGTCAGGTGCACACTGTGGTCGATCACTTCCAGACCTTGAGCCGTCATTGGGATTTCTCCTGCTTCACATCAGTCTTCAATAGGTTTCATGTCGACATCCAGGGCGACGTCAGGATTGCCGATCATGGAGAGGAACACCGCCCGCGTCATCGCCCCGATGCCGAGCAGGACCAGCGTGTAGTTGACCACCCAGCCCACGAAGGGGATGAAATTGAGCAGTGCAACGCAGATGATCGCCACCGCCAGCACCAGCAGCCGGGCGATGTTGCTCGGCTCTGCCGCTCCCCCCCCGATCCCTAGCCAGAGGCGCATCGCAACGCTGTAGGCCCCCAGCGCATAGCCGAGTGTCCAGACCACCACGATGGCCAAAAGCACGATGGGCACGAAGGGAAGCCCGACAAGCGTGAGCGCCACGATCGGGATCATGCCAAACAGCATCGACAGCCCGATGACGCCCAGAAGGAACGTCTGGCCCGGCGCATCCGCGATGCTGCGGCGCATCCGCGACAGGCGTTTGGGCATGAAGCTGAGCATCAGCGCACCGAGTGCGAGGAAAAACAGGAGCGAGATCGCAAAGCCGAACATGAGCGACATGAACGTGGGCAGTGCAGGCATCTCGCGCCTGACATCGTCCCACTCCTCCCAGACGCGCGCCGTCGATACCGGCTCGAACCTCACACGGTCAGCCGGGGCAACCCGCTCGGGCACCGTCATCTCCTCCTCGGTGCTGTAGGTCAGTGTGCCACCGACAACCGCATCGGGGCCGAAGGACAGGGTTTGCGCCAGAACACGGACGTCCCCCGCGATTGCGGCATTGAGGATGACATCGCGCCCCATCACCGACAGCGCGCCTGCGACGGGCCCGTCGATCGTGACCGAATTGCCCATCAGCCGCGCATTGCCCTGCGTGAGGGAGCTGCGCTCGGTGCGCAGTGAAAACGCGGCGGCGGAGATATCCTGCCCGACGGTGCTGCGGATCACGACCGTGCCGCCCGCCGCATAGAGATCCTGAAACACATCCGTGCCGACCGACACGTCAAACCCAGAGACATGCAGATCGCCCTGCGTCGCACCCGTGATGTTGGCGGAGCGGGCCGCCACGAAGGCATCCCCGACGCTGTCTACCGCCTGGCTGATCTGTGCGCCGGCGATGAAGCTGTCTCCGCCGGCGCGGGTCGAGACGGTCTCGGCCGTGCAGACCGTCGAGAGGCCGAGCATGACGATGCCGACAATGGCAATCCTTGAAATGAGCATGAGTACCTCGTGAAAATGAATTGGATCTCCCCGACAGCATATCTCAACGTGCGGCGTGCTGATTGACCGTGATCAATCGCGCACAGGTGCATCAGGCTAGACTGCCAAAGGAAGCCTGACCCCTACGAATGAGAAGGAACGAGCGGATGGGACCGAAAACGATTCTCGTATGTCTGACGACGCCCGAGAGCGCCGACACATTGCTCAAAGCGGCCGTGCCCCTGGCGCGCAAGCACGGTGCCCATCTGATCGGGCTGCACACGGTGGAGGCCTTGCTGGTCTATCCGGGTATCGCCATGCACATCCCCGAGCCCGCCTTCGCCACCTTCAACGAGAGCCAGCGGAGGGAATCCGAGGCGATCAAGAAGGTTTTCGTCAAACACACGGCACATGAGGATTTCATCTCCGAATTCCGCCTGATCCGGGCCGAGGCCGTCTCTGCTTCCGAACGGATGATCGAATGCGCGCGCGCCGCAGACCTCGTCATCATGGCGCATGAGGACAAGGAGCATGACCGCTATGACCAGCGCCACGCGCAAGTGCAGGTGATCCGCGAGAGCGGGCGCCCGGTGATCGTCGTGCCGACCGACTATGACGGCCCCGAGATCGGCGCGAACCTGCTGCTGGGGTGGAGTGATACACGCGAATCCGCGCGGGCAGCCCATGATCTGCTGTGGGTGGCCGACAAGGGCGCGACGCTCACGGTGCTGCGTGTCGGCAAGACACCGCGGGACGCGCTGAAGGACGGGGACGCCATCGACGTCGTCGAGACGTTCGCGCGCCACGGGCTCAGGACAACGCTGGAATACCGCGAAACACTGGGCAAGAGCATTGCAGAAGTGCTGAACAAGGCGGCCTTCGAGCATGGCGCCGACCTCGTGGCGACAGGCGCTTTCGGCCATTCGCGCGCCTATGATTTCGTGATCGGCGCGACCAGCTATGCCCTGCTGCGCGACCAGAAGCTGCCGGTGCTGTTCAGCAAGTAGCCGTGGGGACCTTGATGTCGGACCATATCGGCAGATGGTCCGACGCCATCCGCGCCAACGCGCCCTGCTCCACCCCGCCGTCGCGCATCTCTATCCCGTGCGACAGGGCGAACCGGTCAAGTGCGGCCATGGGCCGTCCGGCGGGAAACGACTTGCCCGGGCTGATCATCGCGAAACGCGCGGCCAATGGCTCCATGCCCTTGCGCTTCGACCATTCGTTGAAATCGCCCGCAATGATCGCATGTGCATCATTCGCGGTCGCCTGTTCCAGAAGCGCAAGCTGCGCGCGCCTGTCGCGGCGCATCAGGCCAAGGTGTGCCGCGACAACGGTCAACCCCGCTCCGAGATCCAACGTCAGGCGCACCGCACCGCGCGGCTCGAGACCCGGCAGATCGAGACGCTCGACCTGCCGCACTGACACCCCTTTGCGGACGAGCACCGCGTTGCCGTGCCAGCCGATGCTGATGCCGTTGGCGCTCACCTCTACGAGGTCGAAGTCCGTTTCCGCCTCGATCAACTCGCGCGGCAGCGCGGGATGGCGCGGACCCAGTCGCCTGTCGGCTTCCTGCAGGACGACGACATCCGCCGTCAGCCCGTTGATCACCTGCACCGTGCGCTCGGGTCGCGTTTGCTGGTCCCGCCCGCGCGCCTTGCGCATGTTGTAGCTCGCGATACGTATCTTGTTGGTGTCCATACCTTCAACATAGCGAGTCCGTGGCGAAATTAAACGCCCCATGGGTTCAAGAAGATGCGATTGCTGCGGAAGAGCGGCTGCGAGAGCCGCGGCGCATATCTTTGCCAATCCATCCAGCTGATTGAGCGGCTTGATCAGACGTACGAAGACCGGATCACAGAACAGGCACAAACCGCCTGCCGATTGACCAATCTCAATCCCCTCGCGCCGCCTCTGCGCAATGATCCCGACCATACGGCACATTTGCCGAGAGGAGAAACCGATGGTCATGGTCCCGCAATACGGCACGTCGTCAGAGCAACCGCCGAAGGGCCGGTTCCCGACGGCCTACACGATTCTCTTCGTTCTGGTCATCGCGATGGCAGCCCTCACTTGGATCGTCCCTGCGGGCGAATACCAGCGCGAAGCCAACACCGTTTTGGGAAAGGACGTGCCCGTGCCCGGCACCTACGGCCCGGTCGAGGCCGCGCCGCAGGGGCTGCTGGATGTTCTGATGGCGCCCATCGCGGGGTTTTATGACCCGGTCGAATATACCGCCAACGCCATCGACGTCTCCCTGTTCGTTCTGATCGTCGGCGGCTTTCTCGGGGTCGTGACGGCCACGGGGGCGATCAACACCGGCGTGGCACAGGCGATGCGCAGGATGGAGGGGCGCGAGAAGTGGATGATCCCGATCATGATGGCGCTATTCGCCGCGGGCGGTACGACCTACGGCATGGCGGAGGAAACGCTCGCGTTCTATGTCCTGCTCATCCCGATCATGATCGCGGCAGGCTATGACGCGCTGACAGGCGTCGCGATCATCATGCTCGGCGCGGGGGTCGGCGTGATCGGCTCTACCATCAATCCCTTCTCCACCGCGATTGCCTCCAATGCCGCGGGCATCGGCTTTACCCAAGGCATGACGCTGCGGCTCGTCATCCTCGGCCTCTCCTGGATCGCCGCCGTCGCCTTCGTGATGCGCTACGCGGAGCGGGTGCGCCTCGATCCCGGCCGCTCGCTCGTTGCGCATATGAAGGAGGCGAACGAGGCCCATTTCCTGCAAAAGCACGCGCCGGAGGAGGGCGCGCAGTTGACCGGTATGCAATGGGTGATCCTGATCCTCTTCGCTGCAACGTTCGGTGTCATGGTCTGGGGCGTGTCCAGCCAGGGCTGGTGGATGGCGGAGATGTCGGCGCTGTTTCTCGGGGCTGCCATCGTGATCGGCACGCTGGGCTGGCTCGGTGAGAAGGTCTTTACGAGCGCCTTCGTCGAAGGGGCGCGCGACCTGCTGGGCGTCGCGCTTGTCATCGGGCTGGCGCGCGGCATCGTGATCATCATGGATCAGGGCCGCATCACCGATACCTTCCTGCACACCTTCGAGGGCTGGATCTCCGGCATGTCGCAGGTGGCCTTCGTCAACGCGCTCTTCGGCATCGAGGCGCTGATGAGCTTCCTCGTGCCCTCAACCTCCGGCCTTGCGGTGCTGTCGATGCCGATCATGGCGCCGCTGTCGGACTTCGCGGGCGTTAGCCGCGATCTGGCCGTCACCGCGTTCCAGACGGCCATCGGCATCACCAACCTGGTGGCACCGACCTATGCGGTCGTCGTCGGCGGCCTTGCCATCGGGCGGGTGCCCTACAACACATGGCTGCGCTTTGTCTGGCCGCTTCTGGTGATCCTGTCACTGATGTCGATGGCGCTGCTCAGTGCCGCGGTGATGGTGTGACCGCCCCGCTCGGCGTGCATTCGGAGGTGGGCAGACTGCGCACCGTGATGGTCTCGCGCCCCGGTCTCGCGCATGAGCGGCTGACGCCCAGCAATTGCGACGCGCTGCTGTTCGACGACGTGTTCTGGGTGGATGAGGCGCGCAAGGATCATTTCGCCTTCTGCGACAAGATGCGGGACCGCGGAGTGGAGGTGCTCGAACAGCACGACCTTCTCACCGACATTCTCGACCGGCCCAAGCCGCGGGCCTGGCTGCTGGACCGCAAGATCACCGAAGACCATATCGGCGTGGGCATGATGAAGGAGCTGCGCGCGTGGCTCGACGAGACGCCCGCGGCCGCGCTCACGCGCTTTCTGACCGGGGGGATCACGGTCAGCGACCTGCCGTTCAGCCCGCACAGCATGTTCGGCAGGTTCCTCGGGGCGGAGGGGTTCGTCCTTCCGCCCCTGCCCAACCTGATCTTCACCCGCGATACAAGCTGCTGGATCTACGGCGGGGTCACACTGAACCCGATGCATTGGCCCGCCCGTCAGCAGGAGACGCTGATCGCCGCCGCGATCTACAAATTCCATCCGCGCTTTGCGGGCAAGGCGAAGGTCTGGTGGGGCAATCCGGATCAGGATTTCGGCCCCGCCACGCTGGAGGGCGGTGATGTGATGCCCATCGGCGCGGGCTGCGTGCTGATCGGCATGGGCGAGCGGACGACGCCGCAGGCGGTCGGGCAACTTGCGGTGGCGCTCTTCGAACAGGGGGCAGCGGAGCGGGTGATCGCCTGCCAGATGCCCGCCTCGCGCGCGGCGATGCATCTCGATACCGTATTCTCGTTCTGCGACCGCGACGTCGTGACCAGCTTTACGCAGGTGGCCGACCAGATCAGGTGCTATTCCCTCTACCCCGATGACAAGCTCGCGCTGCGCGTGGTCGAGGAGACGGGCCATATCTTCGACACGGTACAGGAGGCCCTGAGCATCCCGAGCCTGCACATCATCGGCACGGGCGGCGATCATTTCGAGCAGGAGCGCGAGCAGTGGGATGACGGCAACAACGTCGTGGCGCTCGAGCCGGGCGTGGTGCTGGCCTATGACCGCAACGTCCACACCAACACGCTGCTGCGCAAGGCGGGCATCGAGGTGATCACCATCCGCGGGGCCGAATTGGGCCGCGGGCGCGGTGGCGGCCATTGCATGACCTGTCCCATTTCACGCGACCCGGTGGAGTAGCAAAATGTCTTTCAATCTCAAGAACCGTTCCTTCCTGTCCCTGCGCGATTTCACGCCGCAGGAGATCAGGTTCCTGCTCAAGCTCGCGGGTGATCTGAAAGCTGCGAAGTACGCCGGAACCGAGCAGCAGACCCTGAAAGGCCGCGAGATCGCGCTGATTTTCGAGAAGGATTCGACGCGGACGCGCGTGGGGTTCGAGGTTGCCGCCTATGATCAGGGCGCGCATATTACCTACCTCGGCCCCTCGGGAAGCCACATCGGCAAGAAGGAAAGCATCAAGGACACCGCCCGTGTGCTTGGCCGCGTCTATGATGCGATCGAATATCGCGGCTTCGGCCAGCAGGTCGTCGAAACCCTGGCCGAATGGTCGGGCGTGCCGGTCTACAACGGGCTCACGGACGAATTCCACCCCACCCAGATCCTCGCCGACGTGCTCACGATGACGGAGCATGTGGACAAGCCGCTGGGCCAGATCGCGTTTTGCTTTCTGGGCGATGCGGGCAACAACATGGGCGACAGCCTGCTGATCGGCGCGGCCAAGCTCGGCATGGACGTCCGCCTGTGCGGCCCCAAGTCACTCTGGCCGGACAAGAAGATCGTGAACGCGGCGCTGGCGGAGGCCAAGGCTACCGGCGCGCGTATCCTGCTGACGGAAGACGTCCAGCAGGGGGTGAGTGAATGCGATGTGGTCTATACGGACGTCTGGGTCTCCATGGGCGAGCCGGAAAGCGTCTGGGCCGAGCGGATCAAACTGCTGATGCCCTACCAGGTGAACGCCGAGGTGATGAAGATGACCGGCAACCCGCACGCGAAGTTCATGCACTGCCTGCCTGCATTCCACAACACGGAGACAGAGGTGGGCGCGGGCATCCAAAAAACATTTGGTCTGGACGCGATGGAGGTGACGGAGGAGGTCTTCGAGAGCCCCGCCTCCATCGTGTTCGATCAGGCCGAGAACCGGATGCACACGATCAAGGCCGTGCTCGTCGCGACCTTGGGATCCTAGATGCGCATCGTCGTGGCCCTCGGCGGCAACGCCCTGTCGAGACGCGGCGAGGCGCTGACCGCGGAAGGGCAGCGCGCCAGCATAAGGGTCGCCGCAAAATCCCTCGCGGGTCTGCTCGAGGCGGGCCATGAGGTGGTGATCACCCATGGCAACGGCCCGCAGGTGGGATACCTCGCGCTGCGGGGCAGCACCTTTCCGCTCGATGTGCTGGGGGCGGAAACCGACGGCATGATCGGCTACGTCCTGCAACAGGAGCTCGACAATGCCTATGCGCCGGAAGCGAAATACGCGACGCTCTTGACCCAGATCGAAGTCGATCCGCGCGATCCGGCGTTTCGCAAACCGACCAAGTTCATCGGCCCGGTTTATACCGAGGCGGAAGCCGCGCGGCTGAGTGCGGACAAGGGATGGAGCATGGGTAGGGACGGGAAGCACCACCGCCGCACCGTCGCATCCCCGCGCCCCAAGCGCATCCTCGAGCTCGACGTGATCACCTTGCTGCTGGAACAGAAGGTCGTGGTGATCTGTGCGGGCGGCGGCGGCATCCCTGTCGTCCAGAAACCCGACGGCACGATGATCGGGGTCGAGGCCGTGATCGACAAGGACCATGCAAGCGGGCTGCTGGCGCGGCAGGTCAATGCCGATGCCTTCGTGATGCTGACCGATGTCGAGGGGGTGTTCGAGGGGTGGGGCACGCCCGAGCAGGCGCTGATCCGCAACGCCACCCCCGAAATTCTGTCCGGCAAATCCTTCCCCGCAGGCTCGATGGGACCCAAGGTCGAAGCCGCCTGCGACTTTGTCCGGGCCACGGGAGGGTTTGCCGCGATCGGGCGGCTCGCCGATTGTGCGGCGTTGGTCGCGGGCACCACGGGCACCCGCATCGAGCAGACCCCATAGGGGCTGCGCAGGCCCCTAGATCTCCTCGTACCGGGCAAGCCGGCGCAGCACCGCGTCGCGCTCTTCCAACAGATCGAGAACCAGCGCGATACCGGGGGTATTGATCCCCAGATCCCGCTTGAGCCTGCGGGCCTTCTTGGCCCTCACGATGCTGGTGCCGACAAAGCGCCAGTTGCCGCTGGCACTTCCGACCGGCTCCAGCACGCCATGCTCCACCAGCTCGATCACCCAGGTTTCGTCGGCCTGGCAAAACCGGCTCAGCTCAGACAGTGAAAGCGCGTCGATGACATCGCTTCGCAACGTGGTCGTTTTCATTTTGACTTTCCTCCAAGATGGGCGCGCGGATCGAATGGCATGTCTTTCGCCATCTGCTCAAAGAGCGCGCGGGCCTTTTCCGTTTCAACTTTGGGATTCACGATTTTCAGGGTCGCGAGGATATCCCCCGCAGGACTGCCGGGCAGACCCTTGCCCTTGAGGCGCAGTTTCTGTCCGGTCTTCGCATTCTTTGGAATGCGCAGATCGACCTTGCCGTCGGGTGTCGGCATGACGACATGCCCGCCCAGCGCGGCCTCCCAGGGGGTGATCGGCAGGTCGAGATAGAGGTCCCTGCCGTCGGCGCGGTAGACCGGATGCGCAGCGAACGCCACCTCGAGAAAGAGATCGCCCGCGGGCCCTCCGCCAAAGCCGGGGCTGCCCTGCCCTGCGAGCCGGATGTGCTGCCCCGGCAGAATGCCCTTCGGCACCCGGACGGCAAGCGTGCGGTCCTGCATGGTCACGGTGCCGTCCGGCCCGACGACCGGGGATCTGAGGCTGAGCTTGCGCTCGGCGCCGGTGTAGGCATCCTCGATCGCGATCTCGATCCGCCCGTGGCTGTCGGCGCCGGGGCCGGCACGCATGCCCGCCCTCTGGCCCGCGCCACGGCGAAACAGCGTCTCGAAAAAATCGCTGAACGCCTCATCGTCCTGCCCGCCACCCGCGCCGGAAAATTCAAAGCCGCTGTCCCAGCCGGGCGGCGGCCGGTAGCGCCCCTGCCCCTGCGGCGGCTCCTGGCCCAACTGATCATAGGCGGCGCGGCGCTCGGGATCCTTGAGCACCTCGTAGGCCTCGCTCACGCTCTTGAACTTCGCGGCGGCATCCGCATCGGCATTGATGTCAGGGTGGTACTTTCGCGCGGCCTTGCGGTACGCCTTCTTGATCTCATCCGCACTCGCGGTGCGGTCGACACCGAGTGCCTTGTAGTAATCCTTGAAGTCCATCTGCGATGTGTCCGATCGTCCCGTTGCTTGCCCATTGTTGCCGCTAAAGCCATGCGGCGCGTTGATCTTTGTCATTCGGGCGCGCGCACTGCATGGCAGGATGGCCGGGATCGACCCACCTCCCGGTCGGCCAGAACATCTTGATGGAGAGCACCATGAAACGCCGAACGATACTTTTTGTGATCAACGCCGACACCCCGGACGCACAGATCAGGGACGCCACGGAAGCTGCCGCTGCCTCAGAGGACCGCCTGCTCTGTCTGCTGCTGGGCGCCTCCCCCGCCCTGCCGATGTATGCCTACGGCGTTCCGCCCTACGGCGGCATCAACATCCCCGACAACTGGAGCGAACTGCTCAACGACGCGCAGCAAAAGCAAAGCGAGCGGAACGAGGCGGTGGAGGCCCTGCTGGCCAAGAGCAATGCGTCGGGCGATGTCTACTCCGCGATCTGTGCCACCATGGACGTGAAGCATCACGTCGGACAGGCGGCAAGGGTGAGCGACGAGGCATTCTTCGCTCAGAACCTGCGCGACAGTCCCGACATGCTGCGCGAAGCCATCGCAGGGGTCCTGTTCGAATCCCCCATCGGCTTGCGTCTCAATGGCGCTGCCGCACAGACCCCGAAACGGATTTTCGTGTCTTGGGACGGCAGCGAAGCCGCCTCGAGCGCTGCCCATGCGGCCCTGCCCTATCTCAAGGCGTCGGAGGACATCGTAATCGGCTGCATCGATCCGGTCATCCTGTCCGAGCACGACCGTCAGGAGCCGGGTGCGGATATCGCCGCATGGCTCAGCCATCATGGCTGCAAGGTGACGGTGTCCCAGTATCCCAGCGGCGGGCGCGAGGTGGCGCAATGCATCCAGGACCGTGCCCGCGAATTCGGCGCGGACCTGGTGGTAATGGGCGCCTACGGGCACGCAAGGATGATCCAGACCGTTCTCGGCGGCACCACACGCACGATGATCGAGCAGGAGGAGATGCCGATCCTTCTGGCGCACTGAAACGGCGGCGGCGGGATGGCGGGAAAGACGGTGCATCTTCCCGCCAATGGCTTTAGATATATTTAAATCAGTCTCTTAAAATCGGATCCGCGCACGCGACAGGCGCACCAACGCGTGATCCGACGCTGTTGGCTGGCGCTTGAAGAGCGCCAGCGATTGCACGACCAGATCCGTCGCCCGCCCCCCTGCACGCGCATCAGATGGCGTTGATCGGCACCTTCAACATCGGTTTGCCGTCCTCGGACTTCGGCACGTCGCCCGCCCGCATGTTCACCTGAAGCGATGGCAAAATCAGCTTTGGCACCTCGAGGGTCGCATCCCGCGCCTCGCGGAACTTGATGAATTCCTCGCGTGTCTTGCCCTTGCCGACGTGGATATTGTCGGCCTTCTCATCGGCCACGGTGGTTTCCCACATGATGTCGCGTCCGTCGGGGCCGTAGTCATGGCACATGAAGAGCCGCATGTCATCGGGCAGCGACAGAACCTTCTGGATGGAATCGTAGAGCATCCCCGCATCGCCGCCGGGGAAATCCGCCCGCGCGGAGCCGCCATCAGGCATGAACAGCGTGTCGCCCACGAAGGCTGCATCGCCGATCACATGGACCATGCAGGCGGGGGTATGCCCCGGCGTGTGAATCGCGAATGCCGTCATCCCGCCGATCTCGTAGATATCGCCGTCCTTGAACAGGCGGTCGAATTGCGATCCGTCGCGCTGGAACTCGGTGCCCTCGTTGAAGACCTTGCCGAAAGTTTCCTGCACGACGGTGATCTGATCGCCGATGCCGATCTTGCCGCCCAGCTTGGACTGGATATAGGGTGCCGCCGACAGATGATCCGCATGCACATGCGTCTCTATCAGCCATTCGAGCTTGAGCTTGTGTTGCTCGATATAAGCGATGATTTCATCCGCATGCTCATAGGTGATCCGCCCGGCGGCATAGTCGATGTCCATCACGGAATCGATCACCGCACAGGAGGTCGAGGACGGGTCCATCACGACATAGCTGATCGTGTTTGTCTGCGGATCGAAGAAGGACTTAACCTCGGGATGGACATGCATGTTCGTGGGATACTCTGACATCGTTCTCTCCATTCTGAGCCATCTGTGCAATCTACGCCCGCGTTTGGCGGCGTTCAGTGACAAGGTTACAATGCACCGCAGGCAAGCGCGTGCGGTTGAGATTGATCAAGCCCACGGGTGCGGCATCGCGACGGTGAGCCCCGCCGGTCCAGAGCGCCCATCCGATCAGGATCAGCGTCAATTCAACGGGAATGGTCATCCACATGTGTGACAGCTGCGCCAATCGATCCGAAGTCCCGGCACCTCGTCAAACAGGGAAATTGCCTTCATCAAACGGGTCATCGGATGGCTCGGACGCATTGCTGTCCTGTTCCGGGTCAGCCTCGCGATCCCCGTCCCTTCTCTGCGAGCGCTCGGTCTTGTTCGGCTCCTCTTTCGGATCTGCTGATTCAGACACCTCTTCGGGTGACAGCGATTTGTCCTTGCGTGTCATAGCGCGTCCTTTGCTGCGGTCCTCGGCTTTGTAATGCTTCGGCAGCCGCACGGCATTGACGCGGATCAATGATGGCCGGATGCTCCCGTGCAAACGAGCTGCCCGCTCTGGCTCTGCGGAGCAGAACGGGAATGCCCGACGGAAAAGCTCAGCGCTAAGAGACCGCACACCCCTCGCAGCAGCCGCTCTTCGCCATTCCAACAAGCACGGCAAAGCCGACTTCGAAGGCTGGATGCTCGGCGAGGACTCTGGCACACCTAAGGCAAGGCTCCGACGGGTTTATCGACCGTATTCGAAATGCCAAGCGATCACGAAATATGACGGGAACGATACTCGAATGAACGGGCAGTTTGTGATTCCTCTGGATTTCGACTTGCTTTGGGGCGTTCGCGGCCATGCCGACCGGGACAGCAACGGCAAAAACGTGCCCGGGGCGCGGGATGCCGTGCCGCGGATGTTGGAGCTTTTCGCGGAGAATGAAATCAGTGCGACATGGGCGACCGTTGGTTTTTTTGTTTTGTGAAAGCAAGGAGGAGTTGCTGGTCTCTCTGCCCAGTGAACCGCCAGCCTATTCAAATGCGCGTCTGTCAAATTTTTCCCATATTGACGAAGTCGGTGATGATGAGCGCTCCGACCCCTACTATTTCGCGCCATCATTGATCTCGGCGATCCAGCAGACGCCAGGGCAGGAAATCGGGACGCATATAAATCTTGAACCCGCGACCCGATGCATATCTTGATGACAGTGAACGCCGCGTGGAACGGCTCGAATTTTCGACGGCCGCTGGTCTGGGCGCTCTTGGCCGATGGGCACGGCGTCACTGTGCTGGCACCGCCTGACAGCTCGGTGGGCGATCTTGAGCGCATCGGCTATCGCTTTCGCCCGCTCGAGATGATTGTGAAAGGTCTGAACCCGCTTGAGGATCTGAAATTGGAGCGCAGGTTGAAGAAGATCTTCCGCGAGGAGCGACCCGACGCCATTCTGAGCTTCACGATCAAGAGCAACATCTTCGGGGCTCAGGCTGCGCGGCGGGTGTGCCGTTTGTCCCGAACGTCACGGGGGCTCGACACCGCCTTTCTGTCTGGCCGGTTTCTGCAGACCATCGCCGAGCGGCTCTATCGCGGCGCATTCTGCAAATTGCCGGTTCGTCTTCTTCGAGAATGAAGGACGACCGGGATCTCTCTATTGACCGCAGGCTCGTGCGCGCGGATCAGGTATTGATCTGGTCCGGTTTGCCAAATCGGAGATGCCGTCCGTCGATGCACCGCCCGTGTTTCTGATGATTGCCCGGCTGCTGAGCAACAAGGGTGTCATCGAATTCGTTGATGCCGCGCGGCAGATCAAGGCGCGCCATCCCGAGGCCCGCTTCCAGCTCTTGGGGGCAGCCGGGTCTGAGAACCGCACTGCCATCGACACCGCCACCGTCGAAGGCTGGGTGTCGGAGGGCGTGGTGGAGTATCTCGGCACCACCAGTGACGTGCGCCCGGCGATTGCCGCGGCCTATTGCGTCGTTCTGCCTTCCTACCGTGAGGGCGCGCCGTGCACGCTGATCGAGGCAGCCGCCATGGCGCGGCCGTTGATTGCGACCGACGTGCCGGGCTGCCGTGCAATGGTTGATCACGACACTACGGGCTTTCTGTGCGAAGTGCGCAATGCCGACAGTCTCGCTGCGGCCTTGGGGCGATTTTTGGCACTTTCGCCAGTCGCCCGCACCGCTATGGGACAAGCCGGACGCGTAAAGATGGAGCGCGAGGTCGATCAGGCGTTCGTCGTGGCGGCCTACCGCGAGGCCCTCACCGCCAAAGCGAAGGGCTAATCGCGCAACACCTCTGAAAACGCCCGTCTCAGCCTGACACTTGCCGATCCGGCTGCAGAAGAAACCTGGGTGCTGGTGGCCAGCGCCTTTCACATGCCGCGTGCAATGCGCAGTTTTGACGCTGCTGGTTGGGACAGTCTCGTCGCATGGCCCGTCGATTATCGCACGTCGGGCTTTGGCGACGGTATTGGCTGGGATCTCACACATAACTTGAGCGTCCTGAACACCGCAATCCGAGAGCACGTCGGGCAGCTGGCTTATCTGCTCACTGGGCAGTGAACATGTCTCCAACGACACCGGGCGCAGCTGGTCGAGCGGCACTGCAACGCGGGCTTGCCTGCTCATGATTTCCATTGAGTAGCCACCGATGATGCCGCGTTTGCAAGTGAGCTCTGTTCCGGGTCTGGTTTTCTTCCGAAGGTTGGTAATGCTCCCGCGGGCTGAGCTCGCGCGGCGCGCTTTTTGGAACTGGAGGGTGTAGCCTTCGGCGATGCCGGAATCACACGACAGACTTGGTGCAGCGATGGGAAACCGGATCATCAACTCAAAACATCAACTCTATGTGCTCAAAAGCGGCTGCTTTGTCGCGTATGGGTGATGCGGAAAAACGGACATCGCATCAATCTCGCCAGCAGCGTCCAGCCGACGTTTTCTTTCGTATTTCTCAGATGTATAATAGATCTCGGATAAATCATCAAATTTGCCCAGTTCGATCTTTGCGCGGGTGCAGCATCGTGTTACCGCTCAAACCTGAACGATCATGATTGTTGTAGAACTTCCCATTCGAAATAGGGTGATCTCGAGAGGCGCCTAGGGCCCCACTTGCACGGCAGATTGCGTAAAGGATTGAATTCATAGGCCGGACAGCGAAGTAAAGCGCAAGAGGACGTCCGGTTCGGTGTTTTGCGCCTCCTTCAGGAAAACCCCGAAATGTCCCAGCGCGATATCGCGGCTGCGGTCGGCATTAGCTTTGGTGGCGTGCATTACTGACTGAATGCGCTGATCGACAAAGGTATGGTCAAGTTGGGGAACTTCTCTGCGGCACAGGACAAGAGACGATATGCCTACATCCTCACGCCGAAGGGCCTATCGGAGAAGGCCGCGCTTACATCGCGGTTTCTCAAGCGCAAGATGGAGGAATACGAGGCGCTGAAAGAAGAAATCGATGCGCTGCAGGGCGAGATCGAACTCGGGGCCGATATGACGCCTCGACCACGCAAGTAACCGCAAAACGAAAAGAGTTTTCATTGAAACGTATTCTCATTACCGGCACGGCTGGATTTATAGGCTTCCACCTCGCCAAGCTGTTGCTTGCCGAAGGGTTCATCATCCACGGATTTGACGGGATGACGGACTACTACGACGTGGCTTTGAAGAAGCGTCGTCACCAGATGCTGCTGCAGAACCCGAATTTCGCAGCGACCGAAGGTATGCTTGAGGATCAGGCGCTGTTTGACCGGGTTGCAGATGACTTCGCACCCGACGTGATTGTCCATCTCGCCGCCCAAGCAGGCGTGCGTTACAGCCTTGAGAACCCGCGTGCTTATCTCGACAGCAATGTCATCGGAACGTTCAATGTTATGGACGCCGCACGGCGACTTGAAGTGCAGCACCTGCTGATGGCCTCTACCTCGTCGGTCTATGGCGCCAATACCGAGATGCCGTTTATTGAGACCGAAAAGGCCGATACGCAACTGACAATTTATGCCGCGACCAAGAAGGCCAACGAGAGCATGGCACATGCCTATGCCCACCTCTACGATTTGCCGACGACCATGTTCCGGTTCTTTACCGTCTATGGTCCGTGGGGTCGCCCGGACCTCGCGCTCTATAAATTCGTCGATGCGATCCTCGATGGCCGCCCGATCGACATCTACAATCACGGGGATATGTACCGCGACTTTACCTATGTCGATGATCTGGTCCGCGCGATCCGTCTGTTGATCGATACTCCGCCGGTGCGCCCTGCAGATGGTATTGTTCCCGAGGGCGACAGCCTGTCGCCGGTGGGCCCGTACCGCGTGGTGAACATCGGCAATTCCGACAAGGTGCGCCTGCTGGATTTCGTGGACGCCATCGAGGATTGCCTCGGGCAAAAGGCCGAGCGGAATTATATGGGTATGCAAACCGGCGACGTGCCCGCGACCTGGGCCAATGCAGACCTTTTGAAAACACTGACCGGCTATCGTCCGCAGACCGATTTTCGGGATGGCATTGCGCGGTTCGTCGAATGGTACAGGGAATATTCAGGCAAATGACGCAGGATATGAAGAAGATTGCCGTCATCGGACTTGGCTATGTCGGCCTGCCGCTTGCAGTTGAGTTTGGCAAAATTCGCCCCGTGATCGGCTTTGATATCAACCAATCCCGTATCGATGCGCTGCGCGAGGGCCGCGACAGCACTCTGGAAGTCCCCGGGGATGAACTTCGCGAGGCCGCGCATCTATCGTTCACGACCGACACCGCAGATCTGGCAGAGGCGACCATCTACATCGTCACCGTCCCGACCCCGATTGACGCGCACAAGCGTCCGAACCTGACCCCGCTGATCAAGGCGTCTGAAACCCTGGGCAAGGTTCTGAAGCGGGGCGATATCGTGATCTACGAATCCACCGTCTATCCCGGTGCCACCGAGGAAGACTGTGTGCCCGTGCTGGAGCACGTCTCGGGGCTGACATTCAACAAGGACTTTTTCGCGGGCTACTCCCCCGAACGGATCAACCCCGGCGACAAGCAGCACCGCCTGCCGGACATTCGCAAGGTGACTTCGGGTTCGACGCCAGACGTCGCGGAGACCGTGGACCAGCTTTACGCCAGCATCATCACCGCAGGCACCTACAAGGCCGAAAGCATCCGCGTGGCCGAGGCGGCAAAGGTGATCGAGAACACGCAGCGCGACCTCAATATCGCCCTGGTCAATGAGCTGGCGATCATCTTCAACAAGATGGGGATAGATACCGAGGCCGTGCTGAAGGCGGCGGGCACCAAGTGGAACTTCCTGCCGTTCCGGCCGGGCCTCGTCGGCGGCCACTGCATTGGGGTCGACCCCTACTACCTGACCCACAAGGCCGAGGCGATGGGATATCACCCCCAGGTGATCCTGGCCGGGCGGCGGATCAATGATGGAATGGGCGCCTATGTGGCCGGGCAATTGGTCAAGGCGATGCTGAAACGGCGGATCCAGGTCGACGGTGCGCGGGTACTGGTGCTGGGCCTGACCTTCAAGGAAAACTGCCCTGATCTGCGCAATACTCGCGTGGTCGATGTGGTGAGCGAGCTGCGCGACTACGGCATTCAGGTCGACGTCCATGATCCTTGGACGAACGCGGACGAGGCACGCCATGAATACGGACTGGACCTTGTCCAAACCCCGCAGGATGGCAGCTACGACGGGATCGTTCTCGCCGTCGCGCATGAACAGTTCAAGGTGATGGGAGCGGACGCGATGCGCGGTTTTGGCAAGGCTGATCACGTGCTTTACGACCTGAAAAACATCCTTGGCATGCAAGAAAGCGATCTGAGACTGTAATGCGGCCTGCTCCCTCCCGTATCCACGCGTGAGTTTGAGCAGCAGGTCGCGGACATCCTTACCCGTGCTGCCATACACAACGGTTCCACTGAACAAGGCATTCCCAAAACAGAGGCTCCAGGCAAAATCCGCCAAGTGTTAGGGGACGACCGACCTCAGGACGATTTGTGCAACAAAAGCAGACTGATACCTGACGACGGACATCATATGTGTGTTCCCTTTCCTACTCACAATTCACGCATTTACAATGTCGAAACAGTCTCTTGAGATTTTGAGGAATGTCCAAGATTTGACATATTGCTTCGTGAATATGCAGTTGAGTCACGATAACATATAGGGAGCAGTCCATGTCGCGCGTTTGGGTAATGGGAATTTCAGCTGTCGCGGGCATCGCGGGCCTCAAGACACTTGTGATGGTCTATTTTGTGATGCCAGATGCGTCATCCAGCATGGCATTGACCTCGGGGCTATTCGCCCTTTTCTTCGCGCTCACAGCGGCTGTGGCCTATGTGAGCTTCACCCAGCTTAGAAGGTTCATGGAACGCCAGCGCAAAGAGACACTTGCACCCGGTGCGGGGGAGCCTGCGGCCAAGGAGACGGTTATCTTGCGCAATGCGCCTGATTGGGGCTTGTCCCAAGCTGAGGCAGATGTGGCGATTTTTGTGGCCAAGGGATTCTCCAACGCAGAGATTGCCGAGATGCGCGGCTGTGCCATTGCGACAGTGAAAACGCAGTTGGGACGCATCTACAACAAATCCGGTTTGGCTTCGCGCTACCAGTTGATTGCCTTAGTCACGGATGAAGTATGCTCCATGGCGCTTGAGACGGAAGAAGAGCCAGTGCGGATCGCCACGCGGGATGCGCTGCCTCTTGCGAGGCGGCAGAAATCCAATGGCACATCACCGCGTCGGCAACTGGCGTAAGGCCAGACCGCTTTGCCCTATTGAACCAAACGCACCTGTTCACAATGATGGGCGGTGAGTTCAAGCTCACCTGCACCAAGCTCAAGCCCCGCCGTCGCCAGCGCAGCATCCAACACGCCGTCAGCAGGTGCGGCCAAACCTGACAATAAGCGCTCTGGCAAGACGTTCATCAGAGTTGCGACCAGCGGCGTGGCCAATCCCGATACCAGCCCTTCCTGACCCGGTTTGATGCGCAACTCAGTATGCAGCGGTGACAGCAGGCCTGCCGTCGCTGAGGAGAGCAAGTCACCAACGCCAAAGCTACGCTTTGTTTCGCCGCTGGCAATATCTGCATGGCTGAAGCTGACCGTCTCAAGGCGCGACGCGCCAACTGCGATGTGTGAGCGGGCCTGAATGGATAGCCCCGCGATGCTGATATCAGGCAAAAGTGGAAGGTCGGTGGTAATGTTCACCTCCAGCAAATCCGCGAAGGCAAGCGCGGCCGGGTCAACCGGGCCTGGGCCGTCGGGCAACTGTCCGAGATACAAGGCAGCAACCGAAGTACCATTACGTGGGTGCAGTGGGGTCTGGGCCGTGACAAAGCGCGCTGCGAGGTCTTGCGGGGTGCCCCTGTTGCAGCTGATTTCCTCAAGGGTCGCACGAGCCCCCGCAAGCTCGGCATAGATGGGCAAATTCACTGAGGCGACTTCGATCCCAAGACCCAGACCGTCCAAGAGAGCTGCTTGTAGTCGGGTTTGGGTATTCACGCGCAGGGCGGCACGGTGCAAGGTCGTCCCTTCCTGTCCCATCGCGATGAGGCCGGAACGGGCGACAGGCTCTCCTGCTGTGAGTGTCGTGGACGTTGATATCACACCCGAAAGCGCGACATTCGTCTCGAGGCCCACGGGCTGCGCACCGGTCTGCGCGGCTACAACGGCGCGTACCGCATCAAGGGCCGAGACATCAACCTGAGATAGAAAATCCGTCGCGGTAAGGCCGAGGTCGTTATCAATCCCCCCGATCAGGGAGGAGACCGCAAAGGGCACCGCCCCCAGATTTGAGACCAGCCCGTCTAGCGCAATGGCATGCGCGGGCGGCAAAACTGATTGCAGGGCTTGGATGAACTGGGCCCCCGTAGTCACGGCATTCAATACTTCGGCAGGGTTGCGCCCCACATCGAGGCCGAGCGCAGCAAGCAGTGATGCGGTATCGATGCGCGTGCCTGCCAGAACATCCATATCGGCAGCATGGATGGTGGCATCCACACTGAATTGCTGGGCGATAATGTCATTGAGCGCACCATTGCCCAAATTCACGATATGACTATCGAGCGAAAAGCTGGCGGCGCCTGTGCGCGTGGCGGTTGAGCGGCGCGACAGGTTAACATGGGTATCCTCGGTAAATATCTGAGCGAAATGCAGCGGTGCCTCTTTCCGGAGCGCAACGCGCACAGCGTTGATGCCTGCGGCGCCTTCGGGCAGCATGGTGAAACGCTGATCCGCAGGGATGGTGGGATTGCGCAGGAAACGCCCTAACTCGAGCGTTTGCAAAGCATCTTCTCTCTGATTTTTGCGCACCAGTGCCGATTGCGCACGTGTGGTGGCAGATCGTACGTCTGCAACAGCGCTCATCGCGGTGAGATCGCTTGACGATTGCAGCATTGCCCGCGCGCGGTAGAGCGACGCGGTGTCTATGCCCAATGCAGCAAAGCCCATCAGGACGATAAGCATGAGAGCCACAATTACGGCGATGACACCGTCTTCGTCACGGGCAAAAACGCCGGAGGGGATCAATAGGCAAGATAGGCACTCCCGTCGATGTTTGTGATGCCCAGGCCAAGGAAACTCTTGGCGATCTCAAGCAGGGATCTATCGATTGTGTAGGAGACCCTCACGGAAATCGCTTGCGCATTTGCGCCCTCGAATGCGACGTCATAGTTGACACCTTCCTGAATAAGCAGAGGGCAATTCACGCCCGCCCTGGAGTGCCCCCACTGAAGTGGTCCACCAACTGGGATAGTATGATCCCATTTCAGGAGGACCAGAGATGGCTGGCAAGAGAGACAAACCCGAAGAGATTGTGCTGAAGCTGCGGCAGGTTGAAGTGCTGCAAGGACAAGGCAGCTCGGTTGCCGATGCTGTGCGTCAGATCGGCGTGACCCAGCAGACCTATTACCGATGGCGCAAGCAGTATGGCGGCATGAACCGGGATCAGCTCAAACGGCTCAAGGAGCTGGAGACCGAGAATGCCCGGCTGAGGCGCGCCGTGTCAGATCTGACGCTGGACAAGATGATCCTGACCGAGGCCGCACGGGGAAACTTCTAAGCCCTTCCCGCCGTCGTCGATGTATCGATCATGTGCGGCAAACCCTCAGCGTATCGGAGCGCCGGGCATGCCGCACTCTCGGGCAGCATCGCTCGACGCAGCGCAAGGTGCCCTGCGGTCTGCCGGACGAAGAACGGCTGACCGAGGACATCATTGAGCTGACACGAGAGTTCGGGCGTTATGGATACCGCATGATCACCGGGATGCTGAACAACAGCGGCTGGCATGTGAACCATAAGCGCCCCTCTCGGCAGATTTGCTTTGCAAATCGCCTGTCAGGCAATGGTCGAACGGATCTGGCGGCGTGAAGGGCTGAAAGTCCCACAAAAGCAACCCAAGAAGGGTCGACTCTGGCTGAACGACGGGTCGTGTGTCCGGCTTCGGCCGGAGCGGCCCAATCACGTCTGGTCCTATGACTTCGTCCAGGACCGCACCCACGACGGGCGGATCTTCCGCACGCTCAACATCATTGACGAGTTCACGAAGGAGGCTCTGGTGATACGTGTCAAACGCAAGCTCAATTCCGTCGACGTGGTCGATGCCCTGACCGACTTGTTCATCATGCGCGGCCCGCCGGAATACATAAGGTCCGACAATGGCGCCGAATTTATCGCCAAGAAGGTGCGGGCATGGATCGGCGCGGTGGGCGCCAAGACGGCCTTCATTGCGCCTGGTTCACCATGGGAAAACGGCTATTGCGAGAGCTTCAACGCCCGCTTTCGGCCCTCTCGGCAGATTGCTCTGCAATCGCCTGCCGGGTAATAGACGAGCTGCTGAACGGTGAGCTCTTCTACTCGCTGCGCGAGGCCCAGATCCTGATCGAGAGATGGCGTCGTCACTACAACACCATCCGACCGCACAGCGCTCTCGGATACCGTCCACCAGCGCCCGAAAGCATCGTCCCGATAGACCAAAGGCCGACCATGCACTAACATTTATACTGGACCACTCGATGGGGGCAGACCACTTGTCTAGTGGCAGGTCCACCACGATCTTCTTCAGCCGAGCTTATTCCTTCTCAAGATCCCTCAGCCAAATCTTCTCGGACGGCATGAGCCCCGCACTCTTCTTTTTCCACTTGAAGAACGTCGCCGAGCTGATCCCAGCCTTCCGGCAAACTTCCGCGACAGACTTTCCATCCTCCGCCTTGCTTGATGATGAACACCTTCTGCGCGTCCGTAAGCTTCGATGCTTTCGTGCTTTTTCGCTGCTCTCCCAGCCAAGAGATTTGATACGGAAAACTCTAACCAAGATTGGGGGCGTTTTCGGCGATCACATCTGCACATTTGTGCTTTGATGGTAGGACCAGGGTCGATGAAAGCGCATCCGTCCTTCTGGCTGCTGTACAACACACATTTTGCCCCCGAAGATGGAAAGCGGTCATTCGCTGCGGTACGCGACAAAGTCCCTATGTGGGGCTTTCCCGTCTTTCGTTTTTGTCGACTTCGCTGACCCAGCATTGCTTCGCTGATGCGGCACGCTCGTTGCTGCGTTGCAGCCAAAGTCGTCAGAGCGGTCTTTCGCATACGGCCATGAGTGACCAATCCCGGACGATCTTTCCGCTGCAGAAGGGATCTAAAGTCAAAATGCCGGACGGACCAGACATCCGCTATTGCCATTTGAACGCCGTCTTGCGCTGAAAGCTGGAAACACCAGCGCCTGCCTTGATACGCATGCAGTGACGCTTCTACCATCGACCAGCTTCAAACAAACATCAGCACCAACATAACGATCGCCATTCCCATCATCATGAGATTCTCGGTCAGGCTCACGAACCCGAGGGGCACGTTGGAATTACCGCCGACGCAGGCGCATTTCAGCTCCCTCTTGTCGATGTAGACGGCCTTGAACACGCTGACAGCACCCACCGTGGCAATAAAGAGGGCCGCAGGCGCGGCGAGCGGGGTCAGCAGCATTCCCGTCATAAGGACGCCTGCGCCCGTCTCAACCCACGGATAGACATAGGCATAAGGCACCCACTTCCGGGCCAGCAGGTCGTAGTTGAGGAACATCGTCGTGAAGCCCTCGATATCGCGCAGCTTCTGCATCCCGAGCAGGATCATCGAGACCGAGATGAACCAGCCGAGCGTCTGCCACGAGATCGTGCCGAGAAAGCCGATGGACAGCGCCAGCGCCGTCGCGGCGGCAACGGCGAACAAATAGATCACCGGGGTGTAGGTCGTTGCCTTCGGGTCGTAGGCGGTCAGCTTTTCGCGCAAATCGGAGTATCCGCCGACCCGCTCGCCCTCGATCCAGATCTGGGGTGTGGTGGGAACATCATATTCCTCTTTGAACGCGTCGACCTCTGGACGTTCGCGGAACAGGCGATCATCGACCTTATAGCCTTTGGACTTGAGCAACCACCGCGCCTTTTGCCCCGCCGGACACAGATGGTCCGGAAGGGCCATGCGGTAGAGAACGGCGGTCTTTCCCGTTGCGGTGGTGGTGGGGTCGGTCGTTACGTCTGCAACGTCGCGAGTGTCCTTAGGCATGGTGTTTTTCCTTCGTTTCAGGGTTTGGTGCGGGACGTGCCTGCGGGCGCATCCCCATTTTCCTCGATATCCTCGATGTATCGCTGCATTTCCGCGATTTCGCCGCGCTGCGCCTCGATGATCGCATCGGCCAACGCGCGCACGCGCGGGTCGGAAGTGTTAGCGCGCTCGCTGGTCAGGATCGCGATGGAATGGTGCGGGATCATCGCTTTCATCCAGGCGATATCTCCCACCGTGTCCTGCGACCGGACGAGGTAAATTCCGGCGGCGAAGGCGATGGCCGCGCCTGTGAAAATGGCGAAATTGGCTTTCCGGTTGGAATACATGCCAAGCATGTACGCGAGCATGATGATTGCCATCATCCCACCCATGTAGAGCGCCATCCACATCCGCGTCTGAGAGAAAAAGACGTGCTCCAGCGCATAGGTGTTGAGATACATCAGACCATACATCACCACCGTCGAGGTGGCGATCATCGCAAAGAACCGGCCATAGCTGCCGCCTTTGCTGTCGTGATGCGCCTTGCGTGAGACCATTTCAGACCCGTGTTGATGTGCCATTGCCTTATCCCGTAATATACCTCTATAGGGTATGGAACAAATTTACCTGCCAAAGGTTCCAAAAAAGGAGCGTCGCCTGAATGAAGGCCAATAAGCAAAAGACGCTGGACCGCCTGTCGCGGCTTGAAGGACAGGTGCGCGGGGTCGCCAAGATGGTAGAGGGTGACCGCTACTGCATGGAGATCCTCGCGCAGACGGCCGCGATCCGGTCAGCAGTGCTGGGGGTCGAGAAGCTCATCCTCGAACAGCACGCGGAGCACTGTGTCGAAGCCGCAATCGAAAGCGGTGACCCCGAGGAACAGCGCGCCAAGTTCGACGAGTTGATCGCGCTCTTGCAGAAGGCGTCGCGATAGTTTTCTCAGTCCGAAACATGGCCGCGCCAGAGCATCGCGGCAACGCAAGCGAGTATGCTACGTCGATGCAAAGACAGAGCCATGCCTGCCGATTGGGCGAAGGGGTGGCGATGGCCCATCCGGCGAACATGTCGCAACCCCAATGCCAAAGCAGCTTCCACCGCCCAACATCAATCAACTGACAGGCTTCAAATAGTCTTTGCGCGTCACATCACGCGCGTCCCCATCCTATCGGAAAAAGAGATCGGCGTGTCCAACCCGTCAAGTTGGCCGCGGTCAGAGCCCCCGGCCAACCCTTGTGCTTCATTCAGGCATCATCGCGCCAATTGCGTACATGCCATCGTCGCCTTTGATAAGCATCAGCGTGACGGAATCCCCAGCCGCTGGAGTGCCCCCACTGAAGTGGTCCACCAACTGGGATAGTATTATCCCGTTTCAGGAGGATCAGAGATGGCTGGAAAGCGAGACAAACCCGAAGACGTGGTGCTGAAGCTTCGGCAGGTTGAAGTGCTGCAAGGACAAGGCATGGGGATCGCAGAGGCGGTGCGCCAGATCGGCGTGACCCAGCAGACCTATTACCGATGGCGCAAGCAGTATGGCGGCATGAACCGGGATCAGCTCAAACGGCTCAAGGAGCTGGAGACCGAGAATGCCCGGCTGAGGCGCGCCGTGTCAGATCTGACGCTGGACAAGATGATCCTGACCGAGGCCGCACGGGGAAACTTCTAAGCCCTTCCCGCCGTCGTCGATGTATCGATCATGTGCGGCAAACCCTCAGCGTATCGGAGCGCCGGGCCTGCCGCACTCTCGGGCAGCATCGCTCGACGCAGCGCAAGGTGCCCTGCGGTCTGCCGGACGAAGAACGGCTGACCGAGGACATCATTGAGCTGACACGAGAGTTCGGGCGTTATGGATACCGCATGATCACCGGGATGCTGAACAACAGCGGCTGGCATGTGAACCATAAGCGCCCCTCTCGGCAGATTTGCTTTGCAAATCGCCTGTCAGGCAATGGTCGAACGGATCTGGCGGCGTGAAGGGCTGAAAGTCCCACAAAAGCAACCCAAGAAGGGTCAACTCTGGCTGAACGACGGGTCGTGTGTCCGGCTTCGGCCGGAGCGGCCCAATCACGTCTGGTCCTATGACTTCGTCCAGGACCGCACCCACGACGGGCGGATCTTCCGCACGCTCAACATCATTGACGAGTTCACGAAGGAGGCTCTGGTGATACGTGTCAAACGCAAGCTCAATTCCGTCGACGTGGTCGATGCCCTGACCGACTTGTTCATCATGCGCGGCCCGCCGGAATACATAAGGTCCGACAATGGCGCCGAATTTATCGCCAAGAAGGTGCGGGCATGGATCGGCGCGGTGGGCGCCAAGACGGCCTTCATTGCGCCTGGTTCACCATGGGAAAACGGCTATTGCGAGAGCTTCAACGCCCGCTTTCGGCCCTCTCGGCAGATTGCTCTGCAATCGCCTGCCGGGTAATAGACGAGCTGCTGAACGGTGAGCTCTTCTACTCGCTGCGCGAGGCCCAGATCCTGATCGAGAGATGGCGTCGTCACTACAACACCATCCGACCGCACAGCGCTCTCGGATACCGTCCACCAGCGCCCGAAAGCATCGTCCCGATAGACCAAAGGCCGACCATGCACTAACATTTATACTGGACCACTCGATGGGGGCAGACCAACGAGACGGCACGAATGCCAGGTTGCAGGAACATCCCGTCTGCTGCCTCGAGAGAGATGACCACCCCGTCCTGCGGGGCCAAGACCTCAATATTGCGCGCAAGCACACCTTCGGCCTCGATCCGGGCGATCTGGTCGTTCGACATTCCAAGGCTGCGCAAACTGTTGCGGGCGGCCTCGAGTATGCGGGGGTCGCCATCTTCAACCGCGCGCACAAGATCACTGCTGGCAGAGCCGATCTGGGGCGAGAACATTTCGAAAAGGATGTCACCTTTGCGGACCGGATCCCCTACCGCGCGGACGTTCAACGCCTCAACCCAGCCCTCGACGCGGGTATGCACATGGCTTGTCAGGTGTTCGTCATAGCCAACAAAACCCACCGTCTCGATCCGCTGCGAAATCTCGGCGGTCTGCGCAATCGCGGTGCGGACACCGATCGCATTGATCTCGGCCGCTGACAGCGTCACCTCGGATGGATCACCCGAGGGCTCCTCGCCTGCAAAGACCGGCACCAAATCCATTCCCATGGGGGATTTACCGGGACCCGGCTGCCGGAAATTGGCGTCCATCGGAGCGACCCAGTAGAGGATTTCCGGTCCTTGCGACCCGGCCATGTCCGATGGATTGAAATACAGTCTTTCCAGATAGATGCCACCAGCAACCCCGGCGGCAAGCGCCAGAATGCTCAGGGCTGAATATCGTCCACGCATCGTTTCCTCGACCCCAGTTCCGACAACGGAACTGTTTCTAATCAATTGCAGTCGCGCAGTCGCAGGATGCGGCCGCGGTTTCGAAATCAATCAGACGTGTTTTGGGGGTCGATCTTGTGAAGGTTCGGCGCTGGAAGTCATAAGCCTGCCGCGATCCAACGATGTGGCGTCAGGCAATGGAATGCCCGCAGCGACGATCTCCGATGACGGGAACGTCATGTGAAAGCAGCACGTTGAAAACACGTAGTGCGCACATTTTTCCTGTGAGGCATCAGTTTCTTGGAAGGTGTCGGCAGTGCTCGCCATCTGTGCCAAGTGCATCGGACAGTCACTCTCCGGGCCCGACACGGCTTGGTGGTGCGCCTGACCATCGAACATAGAGGCAGCGGCATGTGCAGAAGGCGATATGAGCTGAAGAACGAACACCAAAATCAGGAGCAAAAGCCCTACCGATCGCAAAACCGGCCCGAATCCGAATCTGTCGGTTATCATCATCATTCAAATGTCATCCAGCGTCCCATGTCGAAATGCAAATCAGATCGGCGTGAACTGGCTGACCGGCCTAAAGTTGCGAATGCTGATCGGCATTATATGGGACGTGTCATGCGCGGGTCTCCAGTCAGAGGTTCACAGGGGGCGTGGTGATCGAGGTGAGTGTCGCAGTTGCCAGCAGGATCAGGGCGACGGCAAGGAATTCAACCCGGATTGAGCGGCGCAGCGCCGCCGCAGCAAAAGCGTCGCCGGAGGCGAGAGCAGGCACCAACCGGAGCTTGTTCATGGCCGCCAACCCCAGAAGGCCGGTGACAAGGGCGAGCTTGGCAATCAGGGTCCACCCGTAGGCCGTTGCGAACAGCCCGCCGAGCGAGCCGATCATGAGCCACGCAAATACCAGTCCAACGAAAAGCAAGACGACCACCGCTCCGCTGGCGATCGTGCCGAAGCGGTGGAGCAGCGCCGCACCGCCGGTCTGCCCCGCGAGCCGGTGCAATGGGGCCAGTGCGCCGATCCAGAAGGCCACGGCCAGCAGATGCACGACCAGAAGAGCCGCCAGCACCTCGCGTGGATCGCCCAGAGAATGGCCCACCATCGCATAGGATCCGGCCAGAACTAGGGCACCTGTCAGGCTTGCAATCAGTCCGAACACACCGGGGATCAAGACGCCGAGGATGAGAGCGGCCCCAGTGCCGCGCCAGATGGCCGCCGTGCCAAGCGGGCTGTCCCAGACAAGGCCTAGCATCATGGGATCTACAGCACCGGACAGGCCCATCCCCGAGATGCGGGCCGACCGGATGCCGAAGCGCAGGGCCAGCACCGCGAGACCGACCAGCGCTGCGGCCGCCGCTAGCATCCGGGCAAGGCGCAGCACATCCTCAGGCGCAGACCGGAAGGTCGCGACAAAGAGCGGCCCTCCCATTGCGACCAGCGCCGCCGCATATTCAGCCGCTTTCACGAGGATCGCCAGAATCGCCCAACCGTCTATCGGGGCCAGACCCTCCATCGATCAGTCGGCGACCGTAAAGGCGAAGCTGCCCTGCATAAGATGGCCATCCGCCGCCAACCCGCGCCATTCGACGGTGTAGGCCCCTGCCGCTATCGCGCCCTTTGGCATGGCGCGGAAATCCGTCACCGGGTCGAGCCCGGTTTCACGGGTGATTTCCATCTCACCCTCCGGGCCGGTCAGGGTGATGGCAGTGATGCGCATCGGATCGTCGAAGCGCATCGCGATCACCTCCACGGTCTCGACCGTCGCGCCCTCGGCGGGGATTGTGACGTCGGTCGTGGAATGGGCCAGCGCAGCTGTGTTGAGGGTCAGCGTGGCCAAAAGGGCCGGAATGAGACGCGTCATTGCCTGTTCTCCAATGCATTGTGGTGGTCGCGGATCTCCTGCGGCCAGGTGGACTTGATATAGCTCAGAACGGCGATGATCTCATCATCCGTCAGAATGCCCTCATAAATCGGCATGTTGTTTTCATAGGTGGGGTCGCCGATCAGAGCGGCGGTCCCGTATTTCGTCAGACGGAACAGCGTGTCCCCGTCATGATGCCAGGTATGTCCGGTTTCATCATGCGGCGGCGCGGGCAGTCGCCCGTCCGGGCCGGGTGAGCGCCAGCTCGGCTGACCTTCGAGGCTCATGCCGTGGCAAGACGCGCAGTTCTCGACGTAGACCATCTCCCCAAGGGACACCACATCCGGGTCCGAGGGCAAGAGGACGGTTCCGGCAGGAGCGACAGTTCTCCACCCAAAGGTGAGGGCAGCGACCCCCGCAAGAACCGCTGCCCCCAAGCTAAATACCAGGGTCCGGTTCACAGACCGGCCTGACAAAAGATCTCGCCTTCGTCGGCATCGCCGCCAAAGGGAGCGATGCCAAGCGAAAGTGCGGGGGTTGGGGCGAAGGAGAGTAGCGTTTTGATAGGTTTCATGTCTGTTCCTCTCGACAGGAATACGCACGGACAAAGCCAGCTCAGGTGTGATTGCAATGAATTTACCACGTCCAGAGGGACGCGGGCCGCATCACACCAGGCGGGGAGGATCGAGAGGACCGGAGGGCTTGATGCCCGTCAAGAGCAGGCCCGGGCCCATAATCACATCCTCGCAGGTCGCGGGGGCAGCTTCATATAGGTCCGCAGCAGGAAGCAGCGCGATAAGGGCATGACAGGTTTGAGTGTGTTCGATGGGTTCCGAGCAGCAGATCGGTTGATCGTCCACCACTTCGTCCATTGCCGCGTGGTGATGTTCCACAGTCGCCCCATGGCTTGCGTCCATCGCCCCGGGGAGCGAAGTGGACAGCGCCACCATGACGACAAAAAGAAACCGGATCAAAGCCATGAGACATACCTACAAGGGGTATGTGGACATTTGCAAGCCGCAAGCCGCGATGCATCCAGCCGTCGGCATCAATGCACGTGCGCGTCTTCCCCGAGGGCCATCAACAGGTGGTGTTCGCGGTGATGGTCCTGGCTTGCCATCAACCCGAAGAAGCCCAATCCCACAATCCGGGCTACCACGGCGGGATCAGCGCTTGTGACGCGCAGCTCGACACCGTTGGCGACGTCGGACGTTTCCACCGTCCAGCGGTCATCCCTCGCGAGCTGCGCCGCATGGATCGGAACCATGCGGCGCAGCGTGGCAAGCGTCTCCGCATCGCCCGTCGCCATCATGGACAATCCATCCGGCAGATCTGTTTGCGTGACCTCCGTATCAGACACCAGCCGGTCCATATCGACCAGATGTGCCCGCAAGCCCGCCAGATCGACCCGAGACCAATCCGCGTCGGGATCGGCTTCCAGCATCCGCACCACTTCTGAAAGCGCCGCAAAAGCGCCCTGCCCTGGTTCATTGAGAATTCTGCCATCGGCATTGCCAACCTGAGCATGTGCGGCATGATCCATCCCTGCGTCGTGATCGGTGTGCAGCGTTTGTGTCACAGCAAGGGCTGCACCACCCATAAGGACCGTCGTGGCCAGTATCACTTTCAATTTCATATTCATCCCTCGCCTGAGTTTCGCCTCACCCTAGCGGATGCAATTGAAAAACCGTATGATCTCTATCATGTCAGACTGGCAGCATGTATTCGATGAAGCGCCATTGCGCACCCTTGGGCAGGGAGACGTATTGTTCCGGCGGGATGATCGCATCAAGTCGATGTACTTTGTCCGCTCCGGCGAAGTTGCGCTGGAACGACCGTTGGCAGACGGAACATCGCTGACCTTGCATTGCGCCACGGCAGGCTGCGCACTGGCCGAAGCATCTCTATTTGCCGAGACATATCACTGTGATGCAATTGTGCGGTCGCCTGCCCAACTTGCAGCTCTGCCACGGGCTGATTTTCTATCTGCCTTGCAAGATCAACCGCAGGCAGCACTGAGCATGATCGAAACCCATGCCCGCGAGATCCAGATTCAAAGGTCACGTATTGAAATTCTGCGGCTTCGCCGTGTATCTGACCGGCTCGACGCGTGGCTCGACCTTTGCGGAGAACCACAGAAGGGCGGATGGATCAGGGTTGCCGACCAGATCGGCGTCTCGCCACCCGCGCTCTATCGCGAACTGGCGCGACGGCGGCGCTAAATCGGTTCGGTCTTGGCGAACGGCAGATACCGTTCGCCAACACGGGTCATGCGGCGAACCGCGCCGCGATGCTCAATGCATCTTCCAACTCGACGCCGAGATATCGCACCGTGCTATCGATTTTCGTGTGGGCCAGTAGAAGTTGCACGGCGCGGAGGTTCCCTGTCTTGCGGTAAACCCCCGCGGCTCTGGTGCAGCGCAGCGAATGGGTGCCGTAGCCGCTCGGTGCCAATTCAACCGCCCTCACCCAGCCATGCACAAGCCGACCATATTGACGCTAAGAGATATCGGGCCGGTCGTGAAAGCGGCTCGGAAACATGAACCGGCACCCGATCATAATCGGTGATCTGACCCATGCGATTACGCAATTTCGGGTGTTCCCAGTCAACTCGGCCTGAACCGGCCGCTTGGTTTCACTCTGAATCGCTGAAACCCGTTCACGAACACCATCATCTTTGACCACGTCATTGACCGTAAGTTTGAGCAGATCACAGCCTCGCAGCTTGCAATCAATCGCAACGCTGAACAGCGCAAGGTCGCGCAGATGGCCCGCAAGTTCGAGCCGAGCACAGATGGCCCACACTTGTTCGGGAAGCAGCGGTCGTTTCTGCCCAATGATCCGCCCCTTGTTCCATGCTTTGCGTTTCGGGGTCACCGCGGGACGTTGGACTCTTTGCGTAACATGCTTCCGATCCGCCCCCAGTACCCAGGCATCAGCACAGCGCCGACGGCTTGAACATATCATTGGATCGAACTACCGTTGTCCGCTTGCTCCTGAACGCAAGGTTTTTTAGTTATTCGCTGCGGACAATTTCGCTGTAGTTACCGCGCAATTGCAGTGTGACGGTCACATCGGCACTGTCCCGATTACGCCAGAACCAGCCATGATCCCCTGCAAAGGGCGTCTCAAAGCTGCCCTCGCCCGAGGTCTGACCACGTCCTTTTTCGTAGGTGACATTTTCATTGCCGGAATGGGCGTGCAGATCAAAGTTGATCCGGCCACCTGTCGCAACCCACGCATAGGCAAGTGTCGCGCCGTCTTCCATGGTCGCCTTGATCTCGGTAGACTCGCCGGGGGCGAGCGTGAATGTGATCTGGTCCTGCCAGGCCTCCTGCGCGTGCGCGGCTGAAACGAAGAGACCGAAAATACCGTTCATCAAAGATGAGGACTCATCGCTGCCGTGGAGTGCTTCATCTGCCGCCGCTTCCGCCGCAAGTTGCTGCTTGATCTCGCCCATCTCGGTCAGTCCGAGGATGCTGCCCACGCCGGTAGGGTCGGTGCCGTATTCTGCGGGGAGGTAGACCATAAGGCCGATGGCCACCGCCCCGATCCCGGCGATAATGGTGGAACGGCGCAGCTGCGCCTTTGTCGGCAGGTCTTCGAGGTTTGGTTTTGGTGCGTTGAGCATTGTTCTCTCCAATCTTTATGTGCTGGCGATGTATCCGGCGATCTGCTGGTAGGTCAGCAAGACACCAAGGAAGACCATGATGACGTTTGCGTAAGTGGCCTGTTTCATGAAGTTCGGACTTCTGCGCCAGTATCCCATGACGATCAGGATCACGAACAGGGCAAGCAGTTGCCCGACCTCGACGCCCACGTTGAAGGACAGAAGGTTGGCCAGAAGCCCGTCTTCGGCGATCTGGTATTCGAGGATTTTCGATGCCAGACCTGTGCCGTGGAACAGCCCGAAGATCAGGGTTGCCGCCTTGGTGTTGGGCTGGAACCCGAACCATTTCTGGAACGACCCGAGGTTATCAAGCGCCTTGTAGACCACCGACAGTCCGATGATGGCATCGATGATGTAGGCGTTGATGCCCCAACCATACCAGACGCCCAAGAGCATGGTGACGGAGTGGCCGATGGCAAAGAGGCTCACGTAAATCGCCACGTCCTTCATGTGGTACAGGAAGAACACGACGCCGAGCAGGAACAGGATGTGGTCGTATCCCGTCATCATGTGCTTTGCGCCCAGATAGATGAACGAGATGATGTGGACACCGAAGATTTCCTGAATGTAGCCCGCGTCGCCGGGGGTAACGTCATGGGCATAGGCAGTTGTCGCAAATGCTATGAGCATCAGGATGACGGTGGTTAACAGGGTCAAAAGCTGGCGCATTGGATGCGCTACAGGCCCCGACCGAAAGGATCGGTTTGGTATCATTTTGGATTTTCCGCTACGTGATTTTTTAGGGTGAGGGCGCGCAACAGGCGCTGCCTCATGCAAGTGGCGGTCGGTCCAGACTGTAGTGCCTGTGATCAGGCAAACCGTCGTGAGCTATGGCCCAACCCGTGCTGGTTGGCATCGGGGTGCTCATGACGTCACGCGGCGGCAGGAAGGCAAGGTTGTGGTCATGATCCGCGACCTCATGGCTATGGCCATGATAGGCGTGCATTAGATCAACGATGTCCTCATGTGCATGGCCATGCTCTTCGATCTCGGCATGGTGTTCCGAAACGATCTTTGCCAATTCAGTGAAATCATGGGTGATCGAACGGGAATTCGCAGAAAGGATCATGCCCACCGCCAAAGCCATGCTCAGCAAGCCTTTCAAATATCCCGTGATCTGCCCTGACAATCTGCCTGCTCTCATGGGTCTGGCCCCACTTGTCTGATCCCCCCAGGGGGGTTACGTCTCCACTATGACAAAACGCACGACTCATGCAACCCATCCGGCTGTCGTCAAGCGGCTGAAACGTGCCAACGGCCACCTGGCCAGCGTTATCAAGATGATCGAGGGCGAGCAGCCCTGCGTAGATATTGCGCAGCAACTGCATGCGGTGGAGAAAGCCATTCAGCAGGCCAAGCGCACGTTGATTCAGGACCACATCGACCATTGCCTTGATGACGCACTGGTGGGTGATGGTGAGACGCCCGTCACAGCCGAGTTCAAGGCCATCACCAGGTATCTATAGGAACCCCAATGCTCTCTGTTCTCGCAGACCGCACTTACCGTCACCTGTATCTGGCACAGGTCGTGGCGCTGCTTGGCACCGGACTGGCAACCATTGCATTGGGGTTGCTAGCTTATGACCTGTCAGGTGATCGTGCCGGGCTGGTACTGGGCACGGTCTTCACCATCAAGATGATTGCCTATGTCGGCATCGCGCCAATTGCAGGCGCCTTCGCCAATCGCTGGCCGCGTCGCGCGATGCTGGTCAGCCTTGATCTGACCCGCGCAGCCGTCGCCCTTTGCCTGCCCTTCGTCAGCGAAGTCTGGCAGGTCTACGTGCTGATCTTCGTGTTGCAGTCCGCATCTGCAGCCTTCACTCCGACGTTTCAGGCCACGATCCCCGACATCCTGCCGGAGGAAGACCGCTATACACGCGCCTTGTCGCTGTCGCGCCTCGCCTATGATCTGGAAAACATCATCAGCCCACTGCTGGCGGCGATAATGCTTACCTTCGTCAGCTATCAGGCGTTGTTTATCGGCACCGTCATCGGATTTATCGGGTCTGCCCTGCTGGTTGTGTCCGTCCTGCTGCCCAGCCACCAACCTACCGCACCACGGGGAATCTATGACCGCACGACGCGAGGGATGCGGATATACCTCGCCACGCCGCGCCTTCGCGGGCTACTGTCGCTGAACCTTGCCGCCGCTGCGGCGGGCGCAATGGTACTGGTGAACACAGTTGTCCTGGTGCGCAGTGACCTTGGCCTTGGTGAAGCGCAGGTTGCCATTGCCCTGGGGGCTTTCGGCGGTGGGT
Source organism: uncultured Alphaproteobacteria bacterium (assembly GCA_963703195.1). Classification (GTDB taxonomy): domain Bacteria; phylum Pseudomonadota; class Alphaproteobacteria; order Rhodobacterales; family Rhodobacteraceae; genus Sulfitobacter. Next base: position 1,520,376 of record OY969797.1, read on the forward strand.
CGATGCTGGCCGCTCTTCTGTTGCCCCGGTTACTGGACAACCGGCCCGACCGCCCGGTGATGATCGGCGGCGCAGGGGTGTTGGTGGCAACGCTATTGGCGCTGTCTACGCTGACGCTTGCCTATGACACCCGTTTGGCGCCGCTTCTGACAGGATGGTTCATCATCGGAATCGGCTACTCCGCCGTTCTGACGCCTTCGGGGCGATTGCTCAAACGCTCTGCTCATGCCGAAGACCGACCTGCTGTTTATGCAGCGCAATTTGCCCTGTCTCATGCTTGCTGGCTGGTGACATACCCGCTTGCAGGCTGGTTGATCACTGTTGCCGGACCAACGGTGGCATTTGCTCTGCTGGCCGTAATTGCGGGAGCCGGTACGGCCTGTGGGATCATTCTCTGGCCGGAAGAAAGCGGAGAACCCGTAATTCATTCGCATGACGACCTCCCAAGCAATCATCCACATGTCGCGGACGGACGCACCCATAGTCATCCGATTGTCATCGATGACTATCATCCGTATTGGCCGAGGCTGCGTGAAGCTAAATCACAGACCAGATACCAGTGAAAGATGAGCCTATCGCAGATGCGAAAGCGGTCTTCGGCACAGACGCAGCCAAATGGTGATCCTTCCGGGGCCTGCAAACTCGAATTTTGATCCATGCTGCGGTTTTCGAGAATGACGATTTCTCTAGTTGCACGGCAACGTCAAATTTCTAGCTTCTGCAACGCTGCAAGTGCGTGCAGCGAAGAAGTGAGACATCTCAGATGGGCTCGTTCCGGACCTCTGCAGCAGCCAGCCCCAAGGTCGGCAACGCGGCACTTCACCGTCATTCGTTTTCCTAATTTCGCTGGCGCAGCATTTGCTCGCAATCGCAGCAGATGTGGTTGTGCGACGCAATGTTCGTCGCCATTCCAGCCACTCACAGGCTGCTGAATTAGTCCATCCTCGACAGCGGTTTGAGAACATGATTCACCCTCGGCACGGAAATGGCGGGGGTGATCATGCGGGGTTTGGACGAGAGGAGCGGGTCGCTGTTCAGCTATGTCGATCTGGAGGAGCGCATCCCGCCGCGACATCCGCTGCGCAAGATCAGGCAGGTGGTGAACGACGCGCTGGCCAGTCTCGATGCCGAATTCGATGCGCTTTACATTGACTTCGGGCGGCCTTCGATCCCACCCGAGCGGTTGATCCGGGCGAGCCTTCTACAAATCCTGTTCTCGATCCGCTCCGAACGTCTGTTGATGGAGCAGATGGATTACAACCTGATGTTCCGCTGGTTCGTTGGGCTGGGCATCGATGATCCTGTATGGGTTCCGACCGTTTTCACCAAGAATCGCGACCGGCTGCTGACGACCGAGATGTCACGCAAGGTGATGGCGGCGATCCTGGCCCACCGCGAAGTTGCGCCGCTGCTGTCGGACGAGCACTTCTCTGTCGATGGAACGCTCATCAAGGCCTGGGCCTCGATGAAGAGTTTCCAGCCGAAGGCCGAGGCCACCCCGCCTGACGATGAGGGTCCGGGCGACCCGCCCGCCCCGGATACCACCCTTGAGCCTACCCCTGAGACCGCGCCTTCCGACACCCCAGCAGAGATCGACCCGATGCCCCACAACAGCCGCCGCCACCGCAATGCCGAGGTCGACTTCAGAGGCGAGAAGCGTTCAAACGCCACCCATGCCTCGGTCACCGATCCGGATGCGCGCCTTTACAAGAAATCCCCCGGCACCGGCGCGGTGCTGTGCTTCATGGGCCATGCGCTGATGGAAAACCGCAACGGGTTTGTCGTGCAGGGTGATCTGACCCAGGCCGACGGTCATGCCGAGCGGCGCGCGGCGCTGGACATGGTCCACCGCCATTCCCCCGGATCGACCCGGCGGCTGACGCTGGGTGCCGACAAGGGGTATGACGCGGCCGGGTTCGTGTCTGACCTGCGCCAAGCCTGTGTCACGCCCCATGTCGCCCGGAAATCGCGATATTCAGCGATCGACGGGCGCACGACCCGACACGAAGGATATGCGTTGTCCCAGAAGCACCGCAAAAAGATCGAGGAACCGTTCGGCTGGGCTAAGACAGTCGGCGGCATGGCACAGACGATGTATCGCGGCGTTGAACGCGTCCGATCCCGCTTCATCCTGACCATGGCCGCCAACAACCTTGCCCGACTACCGCGGTTGCTGGGGGCATGAAGGGAAACATGGACCGAGGTGCGAGCCACGGATGCGCCGACAGGCATGTCCGTCAGTCGATCTGGCCCTGATGACGGGACAGCGTTCCAGTTCGGGAACTATTTCAGCGACCTGTTAAACGGTGCTGTTCTGGCCCGAACCAAGACCGGGCTTTGACTGCATGCCATCCAGACGAACTAGACGCGGACGAAGCCGACGTTGGAGCGTTCTCAATCAATGGCTTCTTTGTTCAAGCTGCAAATGCAGTGTAGGGCACGCGGGTGGAAAGCGGCCGTTCGCTGCCCGTTCAACCAAGGTCCGCTATGCGGGGGTTTTCTGCCTGCTACTCGTGCGGCAAGTCCTGAATACGCCCAATCAACAACTTCCACAGCCAATGGCGGCGCTACCGCGCGGTCTTCCCAAGTCGGCCATTGAATTCGACCAAACAGCCCCAATTCACAACCGGCCATTCGCTACGTCAGGGTCACGCGTCTCAGGCTTGAACGGCGTTTGCGGCGTCTGCTCCCATCCTCTATGGCGAGCAATCCGCGTCGATGAATGGCCAGGACTAGGTCGCCTGATCCACGACAAAGACGTTGGTTCGCCACTTCTCGCATTGGTCTGCCAGTTTGTGATCTAGGGAAATATCGGTAAAGAAGCTGTCGATTTCTGCAAGAGTGCAGATCCGGGCCGGTGCGTTGCGTCTGAACTTGGAATTGTCTGCAACCAAAAATGTCTTGCGTGCCTGAGCGATGATCGTCTGGCTGACGCCGACCTCCTGTATGTCGAAATCCAGCAGGTCGCCGTCAGCATCCATCGCAGAGCAGCCGATCACCGCAAAATCGAATTTGAACTGCCGGATCGTTGAAATCGTTAACGCGCCAACCAAACCCCCGTCCAACCTGCGCAGTGTTCCTCCGGTCAAAATGATCTGGCAATCTCGATTTGCGGCAAGGATGTTCGCAACGTTGATGTTGTTTGTGACGATCATGAGGTCGCGGTGGTGAAGCAGTTCGCGTGCGACCGCTTCCGTGCTGGTGCCGATGTTGAGGAAAAGGGAGCTGCCGTCCGGAATATGCATGGCGCAAACACGCGCGATATCCGTTTTGGCAGACTGGTTCAGCGTTCGACGCTCCTCATACAAGATGTTGGTGGTACCCGATGGTAGGATTGCGCCACCGTGCACGCGCTCCAGACTGCCTGCTGCGGCGAGGTCTGTCAGGTCCCGTCGGATGGTCTGCTGGGTGACGCCAAACTGGGCCGCAAGTCCTTCGACGGTGACCATTCCCTGCCGACGTGCGGTTTCCAGAATCTCCGGGTGGCGGAACGTTTGCGACATGTTGATCTCCCGCCCTATCGTTAGCGGCTGTCAGGAGCGCTGGGCAAGCACAAATGTTCGTTTCACGTCATTATCAATAAAATCGCTCATTTTTGGGGTGAGATCCGCACGCAATCTGGCGATCTCGAACATTTCGGCGCAAAACGAAGAAAAAGGAAGATAATTCTTGCGCGATTGGATCGCCTGCCCTACCCATATCCTTGGTTCAAACATATGATGGGGGAGGGTCGTTTTGTCTGATGATGCCGTGACTCCGGATACATTTGACCTGTTTGTCGTCGGCGGCGGCATAAATGGTTGTGGCATTGCACGCGATGCGGCGGGCCGGGGTCTGACTGTTGCTCTGGCCGAGATGAATGACCTCGCTTCGGCAACATCTTCGGCGTCAACAAAGCTGTTTCACGGCGGCCTGAGATATCTGGAGTATTTCGAAATCGGTCTCGTCCGTCATTCCCTGCGGGAGCGCGAAGTCCTGCTGAGCGCAATGCCGCATATCAGTTGGCCCATGCGGTTCGTTCTACCCTTCAGTCCGGATATGCGGTTTGAGTCGGACACGCCCGTATCTCGAATACTGAACCGGGTGATGCCTTGGATGAAAGGACGTCGCCCGGCGTGGATGATCCGATTTGGTCTGTTCCTCTATGATCAGCTAGGTGGCCGAAAGCTGTTGCCGGCCACCAAGACTTTGGATCTTCGCGGCACCGCGGAAGGCGAACCACTCAAAGACAGGTTCCGCAAAGCATTTGAATACTCCGATTGCTGGATAGAGGACTCACGATTGGTTGTGCTGAACGCGCGGGATGCTGCAGACCGGGGGGCACACATTATGGTGCGCACCAAGGTCGAAAAGGCTGTGCGCTCCGCAGATGCCTGGGAAATCACAGTGCGGGATACCGAGACCGATGACGTCTCTACCATCAAGGCGCGGATGCTGGTGAATGCAGGCGGACCATGGGTCGGGGACATCATCCATCAGAGGGCGCACATCAAATCCAACGAAGGCGTGCGGCTGGTACGCGGCAGTCACATCGTGACCAAGCGTCTTTATGACCACGAAAAGTGCTATTTTTTCCAAGGGAGGGACGGGCGTATTATCTTCGCAATCCCTTACGAGACAGATTTCACCCTGATCGGCACGACGGACCAGGAACACAAGGATCCCGATGTCGCTCCGACGTGCACAGTGGATGAGCAGCAGTATTTGGTCGATTTCGCCAACACCTACTTCAAGCGGGACATTGCCCTTGACGACATCGTCTGGACCTATTCCGGGGTTCGTCCGCTTTACGACGACGGCGCCAGCAGTGCGACAGCGGCCACGCGGGACTATACGCTCAAGGTGGACACGTCGGATGGCGCGCCCATCCTCAACATCTTCGGGGGCAAGATCACCACCTATCGCAAGCTGGCAGAGGACGCGATGGACAAAATCGTACCCTTCTTTCCTGGAACGTCCGGACATTGGACCGCAGGTGTGGCGCTGCCCGGGGGCGATTTTGCGGTAGATGGTGTAGATGGGCTGATCAGGCAGTTACAGGGGGACTATGCTTTCCTCGATGCCTTCTGGGCGCGGCGCTTGATTCGGGCCTATGGGACGGATGCATGGCACGTCATGGGCGATGCCAAAACGGCGGACGACCTCGGCAAGGCATTCGGAGCAACCCTGACCGCGCGCGAAATCGAATACCTGATGGCCATGGAATATGCACGCACCGCAGAAGATGTTGTGTGGCGACGCAACAAGCTGGGGCTGCGACTGACCAGTGCCGAAATTGAGGGGCTTGAAAGCTGGATGAAGGCGTATCACCATTCGTCGAAGACATCTGATCTGATGCGGACGGGGGAACGGGCATGACATTGGTCCTGAAAGGCGTATCGAAGGTCGTTGGCAGCCAAACTCAAATCTTTCCAACCGACCTGGAGTTGGAGAAGGGCACGATGAATGTTCTTCTTGGCCCCACGCTATCAGGCAAGACATCACTGATGCGGCTGATGGCGGGCCTGGATGTACCCAGCACGGGCGCCGTTTTCTGGGACGGAAAAGATGTGACGGGCCAACGGGTGCAAGACCGCAAGGTCGCTATGGTTTACCAGCAGTTCATCAACTATCCGTCGATGACTGTTTACGAAAACATCGCCTCTCCGCTTCTTCTCATGGGCAAGTCCCGCTCCGAAATCGATGTCGCCGTGCGCGAAACAGCGGAGCTCATGCAACTCACCCCGATGCTGGACCGCAAGCCGCTGGAACTGTCCGGCGGCCAGCAGCAGCGCTGCGCGTTGGCGCGTGCACTGGTCAAGAACGCAGGTCTGGTCTTGCTTGACGAACCTTTGGCTAACCTGGATTACAAATTGCGCGAAGAATTGCGGACTGAGATTCCGAAGATTTTCGAACGGTCCGGGTCGATTTTCGTCTACGCGACAACTGAGCCCGAAGAAGCACTCTTGCTTGGGGGAAATACGGCAGCCCTTTGGGAAGGTCGGATTACGCAGTTCGGCCGCACACCCGACGTGTACCGCCGCCCCGTCAACGCAACGACTGCGCGGGTCTTCTCGGACCCGCCGATGAATTTCTTGTCCGTGTCGAAAGACGGACCGCACATGTCCTTCGGCGACGGTCAGGCGGTGCCCACTCCAGCAGGCTTGCGAGGGCAGCCGAACGGCACCTACACGGCAGGCTTCCGCCCCAATCATCTGGAGTTAAGCCCAAAGACGGCGGGAGCGATGTCGTTCAACACAACGCTTAGTGTGACCGAGATCACAGGATCGGAAACCTTCGTACACCTCGATCACCAGGGGCAGCGGTGGGTCGGATTGGTCCACGGCGTTCAAAGCCTGAACCCCGGACAGCCACTCGAAGTCTTTCTCGATCCGGCACATGTGTACATCTTCGGGCAGGATGGTGCTCTTGTGTCCCCTGCCCCCTATTCAGAGGCGGCATAGTGGCCAAGATCACTTTGGATAATCTGGCGCATTCCTATTCGCCCAACCCGACCTCCGAGGACGACTTTGCGCTGAAAGAATTGAACCACGACTGGATGGACGGCGAAGCCTATGCCCTGCTGGGGGCGTCCGGGTGCGGCAAGTCCACCCTCCTGAACATCATTTCGGGCCTTTTGCATCCGAGCCAGGGCCGCATCCTGTTCGACGACAAGGATGTGACGGGTTCACCGACGGCCGAACGCAACATCGCGCAGGTTTTTCAGTTCCCGGTTGTGTACGATACAATGACAGTGCGGGACAATCTGGCCTTTCCCTTACGCAACCGGTCGGCAAGCCCGGAATACATCGCGGGCCGCGTCAATCAGATTGCCAAGATGATCGGTCTGGAGGACGTGTTGAACCGCAAGGCACGTGGATTGACGGCTGACGCCAAGCAGAAGATTTCGCTGGGCCGGGGCATGGTGCGCGAGGACGTGAATGCGTTGTTGTTCGACGAACCACTCACCGTCATTGACCCGCACATGAAGTGGGAATTGCGCACACAATTGAAATCGCTGCACCACGAATTCGGTCACACCATGATCTATGTGACCCACGACCAGACCGAGGCGCTGACTTTTGCCGACAAGGTTGTGGTCATGTATGATGGGCGCGTGGTTCAGATCGGCACACCGCAGGAGCTGTTCGAGCGTCCGGCACATACGTTCGTAGGATATTTCATCGGATCGCCGGGTATGAACCTGTTCGATGCGGAAATTGACGGATCGACCGCGCGCATCGCTGGCGCGACAGTACAACTTGATGGCGGCTATGCACCAGGCAGCGGCAAAATCCAGATAGGTGTGCGCCCCGAATTTGTCAGGTTGACCTCTGACGAGACTGGCGTTCGCGCGACGATCAAGCGGGTCGAAGATGTCGGTCGCCACAAGATCATCCGCCTTGATGTCGAAGGCCACGAGGTCAGTGCAATTGCAGGTGAAGGCGATGCAATATCAGAAGGTGCACAACGTATCACCTTCGATACCGCAAGCATCAATGTCTACGTCGATGATTGGCGGATCGCACCCGAAGGGAAGGCCACCTGATGAACAAGACGGTTAATCAAAAAGCATGGTTTCTGGTGCTTCCGGTGTTGTTGCTGGTAGCCTTTTCGGCAGTAATCCCGCTGATGACCGTCGTGAACTATTCAGTGCAGGACACATTCGGCAACAACCAGTTCTTCTGGGCCGGGCTTGAATGGTTCGAACAGATGCTGGCATCCGAGCGGATGTGGGATGCACTTTGGCGCCAGCTGACGTTCTCGGCCATCATCCTCGCGATCGAGGTGCCGCTTGGTATTTTCGTGGCGTTGAACATGCCCAAGAAAGGTTTCTGGGCGTCCCTCTGTCTGGTCCTGATGTCGCTGCCGCTGCTGATCCCGTGGAACGTGGTTGGGACGATCTGGCAGATCTTTGGTCGCGTCGACATCGGCCTTTTGGGTTATACCCTTGATAAGCTCGGGATTTCCTACAACTACACCCAGGACTTGGCCGCTGCATGGATCACCGTCATCGTCATGGACGTGTGGCACTGGACGTCGCTTGTCGCCCTACTTGCCTATGCCGGGCTTCAGTCGATACCAGACGCCTATTATCAGGCGGCAAAGATCGATCAGGCCAGCCGCTGGGCTGTTTTCCGCTATATCGAACTGCCCAAGATGGCAGGAGTGCTGATGATCGCAATCCTGCTGCGCTTCATGGACAGTTTCATGATCTACACTGAACCCTTCGTGGTCACCGGGGGCGGTCCGGGCAATGCGACGACCTTCCTGTCCATCGACCTTGTAAAGATGGCGCTGGGGCAATTCGACCTTGGCCCTGCGGCGGCGTTCTCGATCATGTATTTCCTTGTGATCCTGTTGATCTCATGGGTGTTCTACACCGTGATGACCAACCTCGACAAAAGGGATGGCGTGTAATGTCCGACACCAGCATTCAGGCACCGGGCGCGGGGTCGATCCCCGGAAAGGTCACCGAGACGCGCGTGGACACGGCGCGGCGCAAGGCGCCCAAATTGAACGGCTCGGCCATTGTGATGGGGCTGTATCTGTTGTTCCTGCTGCTGCCGATCTACTGGCTGCTCAACATGAGCCTCAAGACCAATACCGAGATCCTCGGGACGTTTTCGCTGTGGCCACGCGATTTGACGCTGGCCAACTATGCCAAAATCCTGACGGACGAAAGCTGGTATATCGGCTACGTCAACTCGCTGATCTATGTGGTGATGAACACGGTGATCAGCCTTGCCGTGGCCCTGCCTGCGGCCTATGCGTTCAGCCGCTATTCGTTCATGGGCGACAAGCATCTGTTCTTCTGGCTGCTGACCAACCGGATGGCCCCGCCTGCGGTGTTCGCCCTGCCCTTCTTTCAGCTTTATTCCAGCATTGGGCTGTTTGACACGCACATCGCCGTGGCGCTGGCGCATTGCCTGTTCAACGTGCCGTTGGCGGTCTGGATCCTGGAAGGGTTCATGCGCGGCGTGCCAAAGGAGATCGACGAAACGGCGTATCTGGACGGCTATTCCTTCCCGCGCTTCTTCATCAAGATTTTCACGCCCCTGATTGCCTCGGGCATCGGCGTGGCGGCCTTCTTCTGCTTCATGTTCAGTTGGGTCGAACTGCTGCTGAGCCGCACGCTGACCACGGTGGACGCCAAACCCATCGCGGCGATCATGACACGGACCCAAGGCGCGGCAGGCATCGACTGGGGCGTGCTGGCGGCGGCGGGGGTGCTGACCATCGTGCCCGGTGCCTTGGTCATCTATTTCGTGCGAAACTACATTGCCAAGGGCTTTGCCCTGGGCCGGGTATAGGGAGGAACATCAATGGCATGGATGGCTTGGACCACACCCACCGCGATCTTCTTTCTGGTGATCGCAGGCTTGCTGGTCACCTTCACCATACTCGCAATCAAATTCCCCGAGACGCCGCGCGTCGGCATTCTCAGGATCGAAACTACACGGGGTGATCGGTTGTTCATCACGTTGTTGGGCTCGGCCTTTATCAATCTGATATGGCTGGGTCTGGAGGTCGGGCCGCAGCCCTATGCGCTGCTGGCCTGTCTCGTTTATGCCGCAGCGGTTTTCCGCTGGGTCTGAACGACGCGACATGCACATCCGGTCAGGCCCGGGCGCGCATCAATCAACACAAAAGAAGTCTAGGGAGGACAAATATGAAACTTTCTTTGAAGACAACAACGGCAACGGGTGCGCTGGTCGCATGCCTTGCCCTGCCCGCATGGGCCGACATGGAGGCTGCGCGCGCGTTTCTCGACAACGAGATCGCAGGCCTTTCCGTGCTGGACCGCGCTGCGCAGGAAGCGGAGATGCAGTTCTTTGTCGATGCCGCCGCACCGTTCGCGGGCATGGACATCAAGGTCGTGTCGGAAACCATCACCACGCACGAGTATGAAAGCCAGGTGCTTGCCCCGGCCTTCAGCGCGATCACGGGCATCAAAGTGACCCATGACCTGATCGGTGAAGGTGACGTTGTCGAAAAGCTGCAGACACAGATGCAGTCGGGCGAAAACATCTATGACGCCTATACCAACGACAGCGACCTGATCGGCACGCACTGGCGCTATCAGCAGGTGCGCAACCTGACCGACTGGATGGCGGGCGAAGGTGCCTCGGTGACGTCTCCGACGCTCGATCTGGACGATTTCATCGGCCTGCAGTTCACGACCGCACCCGATGGCAAGCTCTATCAACTGCCAAGCCAGCAGTTCGCGAACCTCTATTGGTTCCGCTATGACTGGTTCAACGACGAAAAGAACAAGGCCGACTTCCAGGCGGCGTACGGCTATGAGTTGGGTGTGCCGGTGAACTGGTCGGCCTATGAGGACATTGCCGAGTTCTTTACCGGGCGTGATCTCAGCCACATGGGTGTGGATGGCGATGTCTTTGGCAACATGGATTACGGCAAGAAGGACCCGAGCCTTGGCTGGCGTTACACGGACGCGTGGATGTCCATGGCTGGCATGGGCGACGTGGGTGAACCAAACGGCCTGCCGGTCGATGAATGGGGCATCCGGGTGAACGAGAACTCACAACCCGTGGGCTCTTGCGTGGACCGTGGCGGCGCGACCAACTCGCCTGCAGCAGTCTATGCTGTCGAAAAGGCGATCGAATGGCTGCAAAAATACTCGCCGCCAGCGGCTGCCGGTATGACCTTCGGCGAAGCCGGACCGATCCCCGCGCAAGGAAACGTGGCCCAACAGATGTTCTGGTACACCGCCTTTACCGCGGCGACGGTTCTGCCTGACCTGCCGGTGATGAACGAGGACGGCACACCCAAGTGGCGTATGGCCCCCTCACCCCACGGCGTTTATTGGAAAGAAGGCCAAAAGGTCGGCTATCAGGACGTGGGTTCGTGGACGTTGATGAAGTCCACACCTGTCGATCGTGCGCAGGCCGCTTGGCTTTATGCACAGTTCGTCACCTCCAAGACGGTGGACCTCAAGAAGTCCGACGTAGGTCTGACATTCATTCGTGAATCGACGATCAACTCGGAGCACTTCACCGAGCGGTCCAACAAACTGGGCGGTCTGATCGAATTCTACCGCTCGCCAGCACGTGTGGCATGGTCGCCCACTGGTACAAACGTGCCGGACTATCCGAAGCTGGCGCAGTTGTGGTGGCAGAACATCGGTGACGCAATGTCCGGTGCAAAAACGCCTCAGGAAGCCCTTGATGCGCTTTGCGAAGCACAAGAGAGCGTCATGGAGCGGATCGAACGCGCTGGCGTTCAGGGAGACATCGGCCCGAAGATGAACGAGCCGCAGGATCCTGAATACTGGTTTGCCCAGCCAGGCGCACCCTATGCGAAGCTCGAAAACGAGGATGAAGAGCCACAAACGGTCAGCTACGACGAGCTGATCAAATCCTGGCAGTAAGCCTTTGAACTTTGGCTGGGGCGCTCAGGCGCCCCAGCTTTTTTGACGTGACAGCCTACAAATGCGACTTTGCACCGGCCCAAGATGCGACGGCCGACCTCTAGGCCGTCGTGCCATTCCTTGAAGTGCAAAACGATGACGCAACACCAAACGCATTTGAGGAGGCGTACCGATCCCCCAGTTGAGCAACATAACCCCTTTCAGTTTCCTGACCGCCGGTCAGATCAGGTTTGGGCGTGGAACAGCGAAAGCCGCGGTTGAAGACATCGCGCGCCTTGGCAGACGTGCTCTTTTGGTGCGCGGACGCTCGGTTGCGCAGGTGGATAGCATCTCGACTGCTTTAGAACAGCTTGGATGCACCGTCGTTTCGGTTTTCGGGCAGGGTGAGCCGACATACGCAGATGTCGATGCCGCAACGGAGATCGGGCGCGCGGCAAAGGCAGATGTGGTTTTGGCAATTGGTGGCGGTTCCGTCCTTGACCTTGGTAAGGCCGTTGCCGCCATGATCCCGGCTCAAGGCGGCGTGCTTGACTACCTTGAGGGCGTCGGTGGTGCCCGGCCGTTGACCGCTGATCCATTGCCTTGCGTAGCAATCCCAACAACAGCAGGGACAGGGTCAGAGGTGACGAAGAACGCCGTGATTGGCGTACCGTCAGCACAGCGCAAGGTCAGCCTGCGGGACGCCAGGATGTTGCCGCGACTGGCTATTGTCGATCCGTCCTTTACCGATGACACTCCGGCATCCGTAACCTTTTCTTCTGGTTTTGACGCGGTAACGCAGGTGATCGAACCTTATCTGTCAAACAGGGCCAACCCTTTGACAGACGCCCTATGCCAGACGGCTATCCCGATGGGGTTGGCGGCCCTTTCGCGTCTTTCCAAAGAAGAGGATCAAAGCGCCCGTGACCAGATCGCTTTTGTCAGCATGATCGGCGGGCTTGCCTTGGCCAATGCCGGGTTGGGTGCGGTGCACGGTCTGGCAGGCGTGATCGGCGGTCGCTCTGCGGCGCCACATGGCTTGGTTTGCGCCCGCCTGCTCGGCCCTGTCCTGCGCCTCAACAGAGATGCGGCACGCGCCGCCTCCGGAGACACCGAACGCTATTCGAACATCGCAACATGGATGAGCACCGCCTTCGACATGACGTCTGAAACGGCATTCGAAATGCTAAACGACCGGCTTGACAGCCTCGCATTGCCACGTCTTGGGCAGTGGATCGAATTCGGTAGTGATCTGCAGGCTTTCGCAGCAGAAGCCCAGACAACCTCCTCGATGAAGGCAAACCCCTACATCCTGACGGTAGAGCAGCTGTGCAGCGCAATTGAGGAAGCGTTTTGACCTGCTCCCCGATGGTCCCTCATTCATAACGAGAGTCTGCGGGTCTGGTTTTCATATTCCTCGGTTTCGGTTTGGGCAAGCGCGTCGGGCGCGGAGCCCTCAAATTGCTCAAGCGTCCGGCGCGCTTCTGCGGGCGTTTGATTGCCGAGCGATGAGTGCGGTCTGACATTGTTGTAGTCGTAGCGCCAAAGCGCCAGCTTTCGGCGTGCATCGTCCAGGCTGTCGAACATCTCCTCGTTCAGAAGCTCATCACGCAGGCTGCCATTGAAGCTCTCGATGAAAGCATTCTGCTGCGGTTTACCCGGGTCGATGTAATGCCAGTCCACGCCGTTGTCGTTGGCCCATTTCAGGATCGCCCGGCTGGTGAACTCGGTGCCGTTGTCAGAGACAATGCTGGCAGGCTTGCCGTACAAGCGGACAAGCGCATCAAGTTCCCGCGCCACCCGTGCTCCTGAGATGCTGGTGTCAGCCATAAGACAGAGGTTCTCACGACAGCAATCGTCATTCACTGCCAAGATGCGGAACTTGCGAGACGCGCCAAACGTATCGGACAGGAAGTCCAGCGACCAGCGTTCACCGGGCCGCAGCGCCACTGGCATGGGTGTTCGTGATCCTCGCGCCCGCTTGCGGCCCCGCCTTCGACGTACGCCCAGTTTTTCATCTGTGTAGAGGCGATACAGTTTCTTGTGGTTCATGATCATTCCCTTGCGCTCCAGCATCACGCCGATCCGCCGATAGCCAAACCGTCGCCGCTTGGCTGCGACCGCCTTCATCTCTGCTCTGATCTCAGGATTGTCCGCCGGGCGTTCACGCCGGACCGTCTTCGGATCGACACCGACAAGTCGGCAGGCCCGGCGCTGCGAGATGTCATGATCCCGCAGCGCCCTGAGCGCTGCCTCTCGCCGCTCATTCGGCGTCGTCAGCTCTTTCCCAGCAAGTCCTTCAGCACAACGTTGTCCAGCATCGTGTCGGCCAGCAGCCGCTTGAGCTTGGCATTCTCGTCTTCCAGCGCCCTAAGCTTGGCAGCGTCAGAAACCTCCATGCCGCCATACTTCGATTTGAACTTGTAGAACGTGCCTTGGCTGAGACCGTGCTTGCGGCACACCTCCGCCGTCGGCATCCCGGCTTCCTGTTCTTTGATCATTCCGATGATCTGCGCTTCCGTGAAACGGCTCTTTCGCATTCGTTTGCTCCTTCAAAAGGTTGAGCAAACTCTACATCAGAACGAGGGAAGTTTCGGGGGGCAGGTCACAGCTCTTATCAAAATGCTCATGTAAGCTAATCTGCCTCAAACTCGTGTAGCAAAGTGCGAAGCAAAACATTCTAAAATCGGAAGCGAAACATGGAGTATGGCGGAGGCTCAGGGATTCGAACCCTGGGGACGCTTTCACGCCCGTCGGTTTTCAAGACCGGTGCAATCGACCACTCTGCCAAACCTCCGCGATGGGCGTTTCCTAATGCGGCGCTTGCAATTCTGCAAATGGACAAACCATGCGTCGCGACAGCCCGCGCTGCGTGGGGAAAATTGCCGATGGCGGCGCTCATCTCTTGTCGGGTGGGTCCCGCGCGGGCTAGAGTGTGCCAAACGCCCCGCAAAGGGGCATGTACGCATGCGGTGATGCTGCACGCGCAGGCAGGCAAGGACAGGGGCATATGGGCATTCAGACAATGGGTTTCAAAGGCGCGGGGCACCACTGGCGCAACATGGCGGGGCTTGTCTGTGCGGCAGCGCTTCTGGCGGGGTGCGACGAGCAGGGACAGTTTGCATTCCCCGGCGCCGCGGGCCCGGCCGCGCTTTCTTCCTCTGCCGCCGCAGCTCCGCTGGTGGAGCGGGACGTGGAGGCGCCGGAAGTCTTCTCCGTCACGGATCAGGGCCTGTGGGACGGGCGGCCGAGCCTTGGCGGTGTCTGGGTCGCGCATCCGGATGTGGATGAGCCAGAGCGGGTGATCATCCGCAACCAGAGCAATGACAAATTCGTGGTCGGTGCCCTTTTCCGGCGCGAGCGGGACATTCCCGGACCAAGCCTGCAGATCTCGTCGGATGCAGCCGAAGCGCTCGGGATTCTGGCGGGCGCGCCTGCCCCGTTGAACGTGACCGCGCTGCGCAAGATCGAAGAACCCGCCGAAGTGCTGCCGGACGCCCCTGTCGAAGGCGCCATCGAAGCCGCGCCTGAAGTCTCCGCCGCAGCGCTGGACTCGGTCGCCGCGAGTGCGGGCGCCGCCATCGACGCGGCGGCACCCACCACCGCCACGACGGCAGCCGCTGCGCCGCCCCCGGCGCCAGCGCCGCAAGCCTCCAACCTGGCCAAGCCGTTCATCCAGATCGGCATATTCAGCGTCGAAGCCAATGCGGAGCGGGCGGCCAAGCAGATGAGCGGCGCGGGCCTCGCGCCGACGATCAAGCAGAGCGAAATCAACGGCAAGACGTTCTGGCGGGTCGTCGTGGGCCCAGCCGCAAACAGCGGTGAGCTCTCGCGGATCCTGTCCACCATCAAATCCGAAGGCTTCACAGATGCCTATGCCGTTTCCAGCTGACCCCGGAGAACCACTGTTATGCGCAGACTGAAACTTGCCCTGGGCGCCATGGCGCTCGCCCTCACTTCCGTGAGCGCGCAGGCCTTCGAGACCGGCGCGGCCTCTGCTTATGTGATGGATTTCACCAGCGGTACGGTGCTGATGACGAAGAACGCCGACGTACCGCTGCCGCCCGCGTCGATGTCCAAGCTGATGACCCTCTACATGGCGTTCGAGGCGATCGAGAACGGCATCCTCGATCTCGACCAGGAGCTGCCGGTCTCCGCCGCCGCGCAGTCCTACGGCGGCTCGACGATGTTTCTCAAGGCCGGCGAGCGGGTGCGGGTCGAAGACCTCATCCGCGGGATCATCGTGCTGTCGGGCAATGACGCCTGCGTCGTTCTGGCGGAGGCGCTGGCAGGCACCGAAGACAGGTTCGCGCAGCAGATGACCATGCGCGCCCAACAGCTCGGCATGACCAACTCGGTCTTCACCAATTCCAACGGCTGGCCACATCCCGACCACAAGATGTCGATGCGGGATCTGGGGCTGATCGCGGCCAAGCTCATCAAGGATTATCCGCAGTACTACCCGATGTTCGCGGAGCAGGAATTCCTGTTCGATCCCAATGAATCCGCCAACCGCTTCAACCGCAACCCGCTTCTGGGGCTCGGTATCGGCGCGGACGGGCTAAAGACGGGCCATACACAGGAGGCAGGCTTCGGCCTGGTCGGCTCGGCGGAACAGGGCGATCGGCGTATCGTCTTCGTGCTCTCCGGGCTCGACACCGCGCAGGCACGCGCGCGTGAAGCGGAGGCCGTGACCAATTGGGCGTTTCGCCAGTTCGCCCAGACCACGCTCGGGGCGGCAGGAACGCATGTGGCGGAGGCCGAGGTCGCCCTTGGCGCAGAGCTGACCGTGGGGATGGAGCTGGCCGAGAATGTCTCCCTGCTGCTGCCCGTCAATCCGATCGAGCCGCTCAGGACAGAGGTGGTCTATGAGGGGCCGCTCAAGGCGCCCATCGCCCGCGGTGACCAGATCGGAGAGCTGATCATCAGCCCCGAAGGCCTGCCCGAACAGCGCGTTCCCTTGCTGGCCGACCGTGACGTGGCGCGCCACGGCTTTGTCGGTCGCGTTATGGCTGCGGCCCAGCATCTGTTGGCGCGGATCAACACGGGCCCTGCACCGGAGGCTTCGTGACGTCCAAGGGGCTGTTCATCAGCTTCGAGGGCATCGACGGCTCCGGCAAATCCACCCAAGCGCAGCTTCTGGCAGACCACCTGCGGGGACAGGGCCGCGATGTGGTGATCACGCGTGAGCCCGGCGGCTCGCCCGGGGCGGAGGAAATCCGGGCACTTGTGCTGCAAGGTGATCCCGACCGCTGGTCGGCGGAGACCGAGATACTCCTGTTCACCGCCGCCCGGCGCGATCATCTGGAACGCCTGATCCGCCCTGCCCTCGCCGCAGGCCAGATCGTGATCTGCGACCGGTTCGCGGACAGCACGCGGATGTACCAGGGGCTCAGCCGCGGCGATCTGCGCCAGACGGTGGACCGGCTCCATGATCTGATGATCGGGGTTGAGCCGGACCTCACGCTGCTTATCGACATGGATCCGGAGCAGGGGCTGCGCCGTGCAAAGGGGCGTCAGGGCACCGAAGAGCGCTTCGAGGATTTCGGCGCTGACCTGCAGGCGCAGATGCGCGCGGGCTTTCTCGCGCTGGCACAGGAGTTCACGGACCGCTTTCGCGTGATCGACGGCGCGCGGAGCGTGGAGACTGTGGCCGCTGACATCCGCGCGGCGGTGGATGCGGCGCTGTCCGTGCGGCACTAGCAACCGCTGCAAAGACACCGATGACCATTTCAAACCGGCCCGATCCCGGTTAAACCGCCCGCATGAGTGATGACGCCCTCCCCCAGCCCGAACGCCTCGACGGTGCGCCGCACCCGCGCGAGACCGCGCGCCTCATCGGGCAAGTCGCGGCGGAGCAGGCGTTTCTCGATGCGTTCAACTCGGGCAAGTTGCACCATGCCTGGCTGCTGACGGGTCCGCGCGGTGTCGGCAAGGCGACGCTCGCATGGCGGATCGCGCGCTTTTTGCTGGCCACACCGGCGCCGGAGGCTGGCGGCATGTTTGCGCCCGAGCCGCCCGTGCGGCTCGACATAGCGCCCGATCATCCGGTCGCGCGCCGCGTGGCCTCGGGGGGCGAGGGGCGCATCCGCAACGTGACGCGCAGCATCAACCCCACCACCAAGAAGCTGCGGCAGGAAATCGTGGCAGATGACATCCGCGCGCTGAGCGGGTTCTTCCAGCTCTCCGCGCCGGATGGCGGCTACCGCGTGGTGATCATCGACGATGCGGATCTGATGAACGTGACGGCGGCCAATGCACTGCTGAAGATGCTGGAGGAGCCGCCCGCACGCGCGCTCCTTCTGCTGATCTCGCACCAGCCCTCGGGGCTGCTGCCGACGATCCGCTCACGGTGCCGCACACTTGCCCTGCGCAGCTGGAGCGCGGGCGAGGTGGCCGAGGCCATGGCGCAGGCACAGGTCGCAGGCGGCGAACACGGATGCGCTCGCCGCGCTATCGGGTGGCTCGGTCGGCGGTGCGATGCGCCTGTCGCTGCTGGGCGGTGCCGCCCTCTATGCGGAGCTGGTGGGGCTGATGGGCACCCTGCCCCGGCTGGACCGTGCCGCGCATGCTCAAACTGGCCGAGCTGGCCGCCGCCCGCGGCGGGGAGGCGAAGCGGGATCTGCTGTTCACGCTTGCTGGATCTGCTGATGAGCCGGATGGCGCGCACCGGGGCGCTGGGCACGGCACCCGACCCGCAAGCCGCCCCCAGGAGGCCGCGATCCTGCAGCGGCTCAGTCCCTCGCCGCATCAGGCGCGGATCTGGGCGGATCTGGCCGCAGAGATCTCGCGCGCGCAGCCGCCACGGCATCGCGGTCAATCTTGACCCTGCAGCACTGGTCCTAGATACCTTCACAAAGATGGAAAAGGCGGCCCCCCGCTGCCATGCCCGCCGGAGCCCGATGACCGATATCCCCCGCATCACAGACAGCCATTGCCACCTCGATTTTCCCGAGCTTATCGCGGAATTGCCGGAGGTGATCGCCCGCGCGCAGGCGGCAGGCGTGGCGCGGATGGTCACCATCTGCACCAAACTGCGCAGCGAACCTGCGGTGCGCGCCATCGCCGAGGCCCATGCGCCCGGTCTTCTACGCCGCAGGCACCCACCCGATGAGCGTCGCCGCAGAACCGATGGCGACGCTCGAGCAGCTCATACGAGATCGCGCAGCACCCCAAGATGGTCGGCATCGGCGAGACCGGGCTCGATTACCACTATACCGCCGACAGCGCGAAGGCGCAGCAGCAGAGCCTGCGCATCCACATCGCGGCCGCGCGCGAGACCGGCCTGCCGCTGATCATCCACAGCCGCGATGCGGATGCCGACATGGCGCGGATCCTGCGCGACGGAGCATGCCAAGGGCGCCTACACTTGCGTGATGCACTGCTTTTCCTCCTCGGCCGAACTGGCGCGCACCGCGCTCGATCTGGGGTTCTACCTCAGCATGTCCGGCATCACCGCATTTCCCAAGAGCGGCGATCTGCGCGATATCTTCGCCGCCGCCCCGCATCGAGCGGATCCTGGTCGAAACCGACAGCCCCTATCTCGCCCCGCCGCCGCACCGCGGGCGGCGCAACGAGCCTGCCTACACCGCTCATACCGCGCGGCGGGCGGCGGAGACTTTCGGCATGACATATCGCCGAATTCGCAGCCCAGACGGAGGCGAATTTCGACCGGCTGTTTGCCAAGGCGGCCGCCTATGAGGCGGCAGCATGAGCGATGTGATGCGCATCACCATCCTTGGCTGCGGCTCCTCCGGGGGGTGTGCCGCGTCTGGGCGGGGTCTGGGGGTCCTGCGACCCATCCGAGCCGCGCAATACGCGCAGGCGATGTTCCGCGCTGGTCGAGCGGATCACGGAGGCGGGCACCACGACCGTGCTGATCGACACCTCGCCCGACATGCGCAGC
Source organism: uncultured Alphaproteobacteria bacterium (assembly GCA_963703195.1). Classification (GTDB taxonomy): domain Bacteria; phylum Pseudomonadota; class Alphaproteobacteria; order Rhodobacterales; family Rhodobacteraceae; genus Sulfitobacter. Next base: position 1,539,635 of record OY969797.1, read on the forward strand.
CAGCTCTCGGATGCGGGCGTCGGGCGGCTCGATGCGGTGCTCTATACCCATGCGCACGCAGATCATGTGCACGGCATGGACGATCTGCGCATGATCGTGATCAACATGCGCGCGCGCCTGCCCGTCTGGGCCGACCGTCCCACCCATGACGCGCTGATGGAGCGGTTCGGCTATGCCTTCGTGCAGCCCGAAGGCTCGATGTATCCGCCGATTCTCGATCTGCAACCTGATGGACGGCGACGTGAACATCGACGGTGCCGGCGGCCCGCTGACGCTTTGCTCCCTTCACCGTGCCGCACGGCGGCATGGACGCGCTCGGCTTCCGCGTGAACGACGTGGCCTATCTGCCTGATGTAGCAAGCATTCCGCGAGGATGTCTGGCCGATGCTCGAAGGGCTCGACTGCTGGATCGTGGACGCGCTGCGCCGCGACCCGCACCCGACCCACAGCCACCTCGCCCAGACCCTCGACTGGATCGAGGAGGTGCAGCCCGCGCCCGCGGTGCTGACCAACATGCACACCGATCTCGACTATGCGACGCTCGACGCGGAGACGCCCGACCACATCACACCCGCCTATGACGGCATGCGGCTCGAGTTCGCGCTGGAGTAACTTCGCGGCTTTCGCGTGCGCGCGCAGGCGTGTAGGCAGGGGCAGCCTCAAACCGAGAGCACCCGGCCGCATGCAAACCCTTCTCGACGTCATCCTGCCGGTCTTTCTGGTGATCGGCTTTGGCTATGTGGCCGTGTGGCGCGGGCTTTTCCCGGTGGCGGGCGTGGACGGCGTCTTGCGCTTCGCCCAGAGCTTCGCGGTGCCTTGCCTGCTGTTTCAGGCCATCGCGAATCTCGATCTGGGCGCTGCCTTCGACACGCGGCTGCTGGTCAGCTTCTACACCGGTGCCGCGATCTGCTTCGCGCTCGGGATCCTCGGTGCGCGGCTATTCTTTCAAGCGCGACTGGGAGGATTGCGTGGCCATCGGCTTTTGTTGCCTGTTCTCCAACTCGGTCCTGCTGGGCCTGCCGATTTCCGAGCGCGCCTACGGCGCCGACGACGCTGGCGGGCAACTACATGATCATCGCGATGCATTCGCCGTTTTGCTACGGGCTTGGGCATCACGGTGATGGAATTCGTGCGCAACCGCGGCCAGAGCGGCCTGGCGCTGGCGCGGTCAATTGGGCAGCGCGATGTTCCACAACCCGCTGGTGATCGGGATCCTCGCGGGCTTTGCGGTCAATCTCAGCGGGCTTGCGATGCCTTCGGTGGTTGACGACGCACTGTCGCTGATCGTGCGCGCGGCCCTGCCTGCGGCGCTCTTCGCGCTTGGGCGGCGTGCTGATCCAGTACAAGCCCGAAGGCGACATGAAGGCCATCGCCATGGTCTGCTGCATCGCGCTGCTGGTGCATCCGGCGCATGGTCTGGCTGATGGGCTCCGCGCTGTCGGTGCCGCAGGATCTGTTCCGCGCGGGCGTGCTGACGGCGGCGATGGCACCGGGGTTCAACGCCTATATCTTCGCCAACATGTACGGTCGCGGCCGCCGGGTGGCGGCCTCCTCGGTGCTCATCGCCACCGCCGCCTCGATCCTGACGGTCTGGGTCTGGCTCACGGTGCTGGCATGAGCGGGGATGACGCCCTGCGCGCGCTGGGCTGGCGGCCGCATTTCGCCCGGCAGGTTGCGCCGGAGGAGGCCGGTCTCGTGCCGCTGCGCATCGCCACCGTGCACCGCGCCCGGATGAGCGCGCAATCGCCCGACGGCCCGGTGGCGCTCACCCTGCCCGCACAGGTGCGCACCTCTGATTTCGCGGTCGGGGACTGGGTGCTGGCGGAGCCTGAGACCCATATGCTGGTCCGCAGGCTGGAGCGGCACGCGCTGCTGCAGCGGCGCACGGAAGGCGGACGCGGGCCCCAGCTCATCGCGGCCAATGTCGATGCGCTGTTGATCGTGACCTCGTGCAACGAGGATTTCAACCCGGCCCGGCTGGAGCGGTACCTCGCACTCGCCAATGAGGCGGGAACACAGCCGGTGATCGTGCTGACCAAGGCGGATCTGGCGCCCGATGCGGACGATTACGCCGCCCAGGCGCGCGAATTGCAGCGGGGTCTCGCGGTCGTGAGCCTCAACGCGAAGTCCGCGCAGGCGAGCGGAGGTGCTCGCGCCTTGGTGCGGACCGGGGCAGACCGTGGCGCTCGTCGGCTCCTCGGGCGTGGGCAAATCGACGCTCTCCAACACCCTCTCCGCCAAGACGGGAGAGGACGCGCAGGCGACCGGCGCCATCCGCGCGGATGATGCCAAGGGACGGCACACCACCACCGCCCGGTCGCTGCACCGGATCGCCCGCGGAGGTTGGGTGATCGACACACCGGGCATCCGCACGCTGCATCTGGGCGAGATCGCGGGCGGCATAGATGCCGTCTTCGCCGAGATCGCGGAGCGCGCGCCGCAGTGTCATTTCCGCGACTGCACCCATGCCCATGAGCCCGGATGCGCCGTGCAGGCGGGCATCGAAGCGGGCGAGGTCTCGCCCGAGCGCCTGGCACGCTGGCGCAAGCTCATGGAAGAGAATGACGCCAATACCGAAACCGCCACCGGCGCGCGCGGCAACAAGACCCCGCCGCGGCGCAAGAAACGCTAGGGCCGCGCCCCCTCTCGACCCTGCTGGCGGGCCGCGCTAGGTTGGCCGCAGTCATCCCCCTTGCCCGAAAGCGCGCCCATGGCCCCCAGCCCCAGAGACCTGCCCCAGATCGAGGCGCTGCTGGGCCTGCCTGCGCTGGGCCGACTTGCCGAGCGCTACAGCCCCGCCGAGACGGCGGAAGCGCTGCGCGCGCAGATCGCCCTGCTGCGCGAAGCGCTGCTGGCGGGCGATGCGTCGCCGCTGCCCGATTTCGGCGGCGATCCCTTCGCGGCGCAGGTCGAGACGCGGATCGAGGCGGGGCGTCTGCCGTCCCTGCGCGCCGCGATCAATGCGACCGGCATCCTCATCCACACCAATCTGGGCCGCGCAGCCCTCGCGCCGCAGGCCGTCGCGGCAATGCACATGGCGGCGACAGAGGCCAGCACGCTCGAGTTCGACCTTGCAACCGGCAAGCGCGGCAGCAGGCATGGCCATGTGTCCGGGCTGATCACCGAGCTTACGGGCGCGCAGGACGCGATCGTGGTGAACAATTGCGCAGCGGCAGTGCTGCTGGCGCTGACAGCGACCGCGGCGGGGCGAGAGGTCATCGCGTCGCGCGGGGAACTTATCGAGATCGGCGGTTCCTACCGGCTGCCCGATGTGATCGCGCAGAGCGGCGCGCGCCTGCGCGAGGTGGGCACGACGAACAAGACCCGGACCGGCGATTACGCGCAGGCCATCGGTGACGACACCGCCGTCCTTTTGAAAAGCCATACCAGCAATTTCAGGATCACGGGTTTCACCGCGGCCCCCGACCGCCGCGATCTGGCGCGGCTTTCGCGCGACAGCGGACTGGTCCTGATGGAGGATCTGGGCAGCGGCGTGCTGGTCGATCTCGCGCCCTTCGGATTGAGCGAGGAGCCGGTGGTGCGCGACGTGCTTGCGGCGGGCGTGGATCTGGTGATGTTTTCTGGCGACAAGCTGTTGGGTGGACCGCAGGCGGGGATCATCGCCGGGCGGCGCGACCTGATTGCCCTGCTGCGGGCCCACCCGCTGATGCGGGCGTTGCGCGCGGACAAGCTGACGCTGGCGGCGCTGGAGGCGACCCTCCGCCTCTACCGCGCGCCGCATGATCCCATGGCGGACGTGCCCGTGCTGGCGCTGTTGGCGCAGCCGCTGGCGGTGGTGGAAGGCCGCGCGCAGGCCATGGTGCAGGCTCTGCTGGCGCGCGGCGTCGCGGCGGCGGAGGTCGAGGTGGTTGAGAGCACGGCGCAGATCGGCGCCGGCGCGCTGCCGCTTGAGGATCTGCGCAGCTGGGCGGTGGCCCTGCGGCTGGACGGGCTCGATGCGGAGGCTTGCGCGCACGCCCTGCGCTGTGTTGCGACGCCGGTGATCGGACGGATCCACCGCGGCCGGGTCTGGCTCGACATGCGCACGGTCCGCGATGACCAGATGGCCGCACTCGCCGAGGCATGCGCGCAGGTGTCGGGCCGGTGACCACCTGCTGCATCGCGGTGATGGGGCATGTGGACCACGGAAAGACTGCCCTGATGCGCGCGCTGACGGGGATTGAAACAGACCGGCTGGCCGAGGAGAAGGCCCGCGGCCTGTCGATCCTGCCGGGGTTTGCGCATCTGCCCTTGGCGGGGGGTGTCCTCGATTTCATCGACTTGCCGGGACATGCGGATTTCACCCCTGCGATGGTCGCGGGCGCCTGCGGCGCGCAGGCAGCACTGCTGGTCATCGACGCGCGTGAGGGGATCGCGGCGCAGACGGTCGAGCATTTGCGCATCGCGCGGCTTCTGGGCATTTCCAGCGGTGTCGTGGCGGTGAGCAAGGCGGATCTGCTGGAGCGGGGTGCGCTGGCTGCACGGCTCGCGGACTTGCGCGGGGCGTTGGCAGGCACCTTTCTGGCCAACGCGCCGATGATCGCCTGCTCGGCACGCACGGGCGCCGGTTTGCCGGAGCTGGAAGCGGCGCTCGCCACCCTGCTGGGTGTGGCACGCCCCGATGCGCCGCTGGAGGCGCTTTTGCCCATCGACCGTGCCTTCACGCTGGCCGGGCAAGGCACTGTCGTGACCGGCACACTTCTCGGCGCGCCCTTGCAGCCCGGTGGCAAGATGCGCCTGCATCCCTTGGACCTGCCCGTCACCCTGCGCACGCTCCACAGTCGCGGGGAGGCGCGCGCGCAGGTTCACCCCGGCGAGCGGGTCGCGGTCAACCTGCGTGGGATTGCAGCGGGCGATATCCCCCGCGGGGCGGTGCTCGGCACTGACATGGTCGGGCAGGCCTCCGCCTGCATGGACATCGCGCTGAAGGTGGAGCCGGACGCCGCCCGACCGCTCAAACATATGCAGCAGCTGCGGATGCTGGTCGGCACCGCGTCGACGGTGGCGTACCTGCGGCTCTACGGCGGCGGCACGCTGGCGCAAGGGGCTACGGGTCTGGCGCAGCTCCGCTTTGACGCGCGTGTCTTTGCCTATGCGGGCCAACATGCGGTGCTGCGGGCGCTCTCCCCCGCCGCAACCGTTGCGGGGGCCACGGTGCTTGACCCGCAGGCCTTGCCGACACGCGCAGGGGATGCGGCGCGGGCAGCCGTGCTCGCGGCAGCGCATGAGGGGGAGCAGGACACGATTGCCGAGGCGCTGATCGCGGCGCGGGGCGGCGCGGCGCCGATGTCTGAGATCGCGCTGCTGGCCCGGCGTTCCGTGGTACAGACGGCCCGCACGCTCGGTCCACAGTTTACCGCCCTGGCTCAAGGCGAGATCACGCTGCGGGCGCAACTGGACGCAGGCCGGCGCGCGATCCTTGACGCCCTCGCCGCCTATCACGACGCCCATCCGCTCGAAGCCACCTCCCCGCGCGCGGTCCTCCCGAGGCTGCCGCCCGCGCTGGCCGCGCACATCCTTGCCGCGCTGCGCGCCCGCGGCGAAATCCGCCTTACCGGTGAGCGGATCGCGCTGCACGCGCATGACCCCATGGCGCATCTGAGTGCGGTGGACGAAGCGCGCATGCTCGAGTTGGCCGAGGAGCTGCGCGCCGCGGGGCTGGCGCCGCCCCCTGCCCTGCGCGCTGACCCACATGACGCGGCCCTGCTTGCACTGCTGGAGGCGCAGGGCATCGTCCTCAGGCTGGCGAATATCGCCTTGGGTCAGGAGCTGCTTTTTCACCACGAGACGCTCAGCCAAGCAGCTGTCACCCTCGCCGCGCAGTTTCCACCGCCGCAGGATTTCACCGTGTCGCAGGCACGCCTCGCCCTCGGCGCCACACGGCGGATCATCGTCCCGTTGCTGGAGTATTTCGATGCGCATGGCGTGACCCACCGCGACGGCGACCTGCGGCAAATGGTGCTTTCGCCCTGTGCGCCGCCGCGTTAGGCTGGTGCTCACGGAGGTGACCGGAGTCTGGTGGCTTCCCTGGTCTTCAAAACCATGGACGCGCTTCATGGCGTGTGGTGGGTTCGATTCCCATCCACCTCCGCCACGGCACGACATCACGGCGCGACGTATCAAGGCTGGACATCGGCCCCGCTGTCTTTGCAAGATGCAGGACCGCACGGAGGATCCCCCATGAACACGCCGCATCACCGCTTCACCCTGGACGATTTGTCGGGCACGGCGCATACGCTACCCGCCGGGCGCCCCGCGCTGGTATGTTTCGTCAAGGACGACTGCGAGACCTGCAATACCGCCGCCCCGGTGCTCGACGCGTTCCACAAGGCGTACGGCACGCAGGTGGATGTGGTGCTGGTCAGCCAGTCGGGTGCGGCCAATGCCGATTTCGCTGCACGCCACGGGCTCGGCCTTCCGATGCTGGATGACGGCGACTATGCGGTGGCCTACGCCTGGGACATCGAAAGCGTGCCGTCGGTCTTCTGGCTCGATGCGGATGGCACGGTGGCAACCCGTTTCGAGGGCTTCGTGCGCAGCGACTGGGAAGCGCTCTGCGCCGAGATCGCGACCGCAACGGCATTGCCCCAGGCGCAGGTCGACTGGGGGAGCCTGCCCGCCTGGCGCCCCGGCTGCGGCTCGGGGCACCTCGACCCTACCGTATTCGCAAGGCTGGAGGCGCAGGCCGAAGGGACCGGCATGCTCGCGCGGCGGATCGAGATCGGCGATCAGGACGATGTGGCGGAGTTCATGTTCGATCAGGGCTTCTCGGACGGCCTGCCGCTGGTGCCGCCAACGCCGGAGCGGGTGATGCGCATGCTGCGCGGCACCCACCGCGACCCGCAGGAGGTCATCGCCACCGTGCCCCCAAACATGGGCGCCGCGACGGTGGAGAAAATCGCGATCAATGCCGTCATGGCAGGCTGCAAGCCCGAGCACATGCCGGTGATCATCGCGGCGGTGGAGGCCGTGTGCACCGATGCGTTCAATATCCACGGCGTCACCGCGACCACGATGGGCGCGGCCCCGGTGATGGTGGTGAACGGCCCGATCCGCCATGCCATCGGGATGAACATGGGGCTCGGCGCGCTGGGGGCGGGCAACCGCGCCAACGCCACCATCGGGCGCGCGCTGCGGCTGGTGGTGCGCAACGTGGGCGGTGCCAGCACTGGCGGTGTGGAACGCTCGACGCTGGGCAATCCGATGAAATTCACCATGTGCTTTGCCGAGTGGGAGGAAGGCTCGCCGTGGGAGCCCCTACACGTCGAGCGCGGATTTGCGCGCGAGGATTCGGTCGTGACTGTATTTGCTATGACGGGCGGACCCGTGCACATCGTCGATCAGACCTCGCGCGCGCCCGATCAGATCGCGGGCGCGCTCGGGCTCGGGCTCGAGGGGGTGTTCCTGCCCAAGCTGCGCAATCTGCCTATCGACGCACTGCTCGTGGTCTGCCCCGAGCATATCGACACCCTTACCCGCGATGGGGACTACTCCAAGGAGCGGCTGCGCGCGCGCATTCAAGAAGTGACAGCGCGGCCCCTGTCGGAGATGGTGGCGGATGACTTTTGCGGCGCAGGCATCGCACCGGAGGTGGCAGCGGGCATGAGCCCGGAGGCGCTGGCACGCGAGGTGCCCAAGTTCGCAGGGCCCGAGTTCATCCATCTGGTGGTGGCGGGCGGTGAGGCGGGCAAGTTCTCCTCCGCGTTCCATGGCTGGGCCACTGGGGCCGTCGGCTCGCAATCTGTTTCCACGAAGATCGATCTGGGCTAGGCTTGTCGCCACAGGAGGTGCCTATGACAACTATTCTCGACCCCACCGACGAGCGTGTGCCGGTGGCGCGCCAGATCACGCCGCGCGGCGGCGATCTGAGCGGCGTGCTGGGGCTGCTCGACATCAGCAAGCCACGCGGCAATGTCATGCTCGACGCGTTGGCGGAACTCTTGGCCGCGCGTGCGCCTGGGCTTGAGCTGCGCCGCTTCACCAAGCCCACGTTCGCCAAGCCATGCCCCGACGCGCTGCGCCGCGAGATCGCGGATGAATGCGACATGGTGATCGAGGCGCTGGCCGACTGAGGATCTTGTACAACGTGCAGTATGCACGACTGTTTCTGGTTTGAAACCCAGCAGATCCCCGCTGTCGCCATCGCATCGACCCCCTTCGGACAGGCCGCAGAAAGCCAGCGCAGCGCGCTGGGCATGGAGGATGCACGATTCGTCCTTGTGCAGCATCCCATTCAGGATGCAACCGACGACGAGATGCGCGCGAAGGCGGCGCAGGTCGTCGATGCGGTGATCGCGGCCCTGACGCAGAACTGAAGACACCGCTCGCGCCGATGTGTGCGGGCGGGCTTGGACAATTGCGCGGGCGCAGGGCATGGTGCGGGCCAGATGCCTGACCGACTGGACCCCTCGACATGCAGACCCCCCTCCCCCTGACCCGCGACCTCGTTCTGGTGGGCGGCGGCCATGCCCATGCGCTGGTGTTGCGCCGCTGGGGGATGAAGCCGCTGGCGGGCGCACGGCTCACGGTGATCAACCCCGGCCCGACGGCCCCCTACACGGGCATGCTCCCCGGCCATATCGCGGGGCATTACGGCCGCGACACCCTCGAGATCGACCTGGTGGCGCTGGCGCGCTTTGCGGGGGCGCGGCTGATCCTCGGCGCTGCGACCGGCATCGACCGCACCGCGCGCGAGATCCATGTCGAGGGGCGCGGCCCGGTGGCCTATGATGTGGCCAGCATCGACATCGGGATCACGGCCCGCATGCAAATCGCGGGGTTCGACGCGCATGCGGTGGGTGCCAAGCCGTTGGATGGCTATGCACGCGTCTGGCGCGGATTTCTGGCCGATGTAAAGGACGGCGCGAAGCCTGCGCGCGTCTCGGTGATCGGCGGCGGCGTCGCGGGATGCGAGCTTGCCATGGCCATGGCGCACGCCCTGCGGCAGGAAGGCGCGGAGCCTGAGGTCAGCGTGCTGGAGGCCGGGCCGCGGATTTCCGGCGTGGGCAGCCGTGCGCGGCGCAAGCTTGCGAAGGCGATGGCGGATCTGGGTGTACGCTTCATCCCCGATGCACAGGTGAGCGAGATCCGCGCGGATGAGGTGGTGCTCTACGGGCGCGCCCCGGTCCCGGCAAGCCTCACCGTCGGTGCTGCGGGCGCGTTTCCGCACGGCTGGCTCTCGAAAACGGATCTGCCCCTGCACGAAGGCTTCATCGTCGTGGACCGCAAGCTGCGCGTGAAAGGCGAGGATGCTCTTTTTGCCGTGGGTGATTGCGCGCATATGCCCTTTGCCCCGCGTCCCAAGGCCGGGGTTTTCGCGGTGCGCGCGGCCCCGGTGCTCACCCACAATCTGCGCGCGGCACTGGCGGGCGGGCAGATGCGCGATTTCGCGCCGCAGCGGTCCTATCTCAAGCTTATCTCGCTGGGCGGCAAAACTGCCATGGCCGAGAAATACGGGCTCGCGCCCGCCCACCCGTTGTTGTGGCGCTGGAAAGACCGGATCGACCGCGCGTTCATGGACAAGCTGTCGGATCTGCCGCAGATGAGCGCACCCAAGCTGCCCGCGGTGATGGCCAAGGGCGCGCGGGAGGATGGCCTGAAGCCGCTGTGCGGCGGCTGCGGTGCCAAGGTCGGCGGCGGGACCCTGCGCGCAAGCTTAGGAGACGCGAGCGAACACCCCGATGTGGTCAGCGTCGCGGGCGACGATGCCGCGATCCTGCGCCTGCCCGGCGGTGGTTTCCAGGTGCTCAGTACCGATCACCTGCGCGCCTTCGTCGAGGATCCCGTGCAGATGACGCGCATCGCCGCGGTGCATGCCTTGGGAGATATCTGGGCCATGGGCGCACAGCCGCAGACGGCCCTCACGAGCCTCGTTCTGCCGCGCATGTCACCGGCGCTGCAGGCCCGCACCCTGCGCGAGATCTCCCAGACCGCCCGCGAGGTGTTTGCGCAGGCGGGCGCGGTGGTGATCGGCGGACACAGCAGCATGGGGGCCGAGATGACGATTGGCTTCACGGTGACCGGGACGCGGGGCACGATGCCCGTGACACTTGCAGGCGCGCGAGAGGGCGATGCGCTGCTGCTCACCCGGCCCATCGGCAGCGGTGTGATCCTCGCCGCGCACATGGCGGGACAAGCGCCGGCGCGGGCGGTGACGGATATGCTCGCGCAGATGGCCGCACCGCAGGACGTGGCGGCGCATGTGCTGCGCGGAGCCCATGCGATGACGGATGTTACGGGCTTCGGGCTGGCAGGCCATGTGCAGGGGATGGCGCGCGCCTCCGGCCTCTCGGCACGGATCAGACTTGACGCGGTGCCCGTCTACGCGGGCGCGCGGGCGCTGTCCGAGCAGGGCATCGGCTCGTCCCTGCTGGCCGCGAACATGGCCGATGCGCCGGTGCTGGGGCGCGCCGACCCGTTGCTGCATGATCCGCAGACATCAGGCGGGCTGCTCGCCGCGCTGGCGCCCGAGGCGGCGGAAGTGGCGCTGGCCGAGCTGAAGGCCGCGGGCATCGAGGCCGCGATCATCGGCGAGTTGGTCGAAGGCGCGGGCGAGGTGAGTGTCAGCTGAACCGGGCCTTCAGATCGCGCGCCGCCTGCGCCAGTACCGCGTCTTCCAGCCCCGGCAGGTCCAGCACCTGTGCCGTCTGCGCCGCACGCGCCTGCGACTTGAGATAGCGCGGATCGTAATGCGCGACCATCAGCGCCTCTGCGAGCGCAGCCCAAGCGCCGCTCCCCACCATCGCCTGCCATTGCGCGATCACCTCGCCTGCGTGGTAGGGGCGCAGGCGGTCGATGACCGCGGCAAGTGCTGTGCGGTCCTCGGTGATATCCGCATAGGCGCGTGTGAGGAAGGCCGCACGGGCGGCCACGGGCGCGCGCACCTCCACGCGCGGGGCGGCCCCCATCGCGACCCAGAGGGAGGGCGGGATCATCCGCTCCCCGATCTTGCTGCTTTCGCCCTCGACCCATGTCGTCTGTGCGGGATCGAGAGCGCCCAGAGCCGCCGCGAGGCGCGATTCGAACAGCTTCTGCGCCGGTTGCCCGTCCGGCAGCGCACCGAAGAGCGAGCCGCGATGGCCCGCGAGCCCCTCCAGATCCATCACCTGCGCGCCCGCGTCCTGCAGATGGTGCAACAGCGCCGTCTTGGCCGTGCCCGTGCCGCCGTCGATGATCCTGAGCCGGTGGGCGAGCGGGGCGTCGTACAATAGCGCGCTGACCTGCCTGCGGTAGCTGCGGTAGCCGCCCTCCAGCAGATGCACGCGCCAGCCGACCTGATCGAGGATGGTGGCAAAGGCGCCCGAGCGTTGCCCGCCGCGCCAGCAATAGACCAGCGGCTGCCAGTCGCCCGCCATCTCCGCCAGCGGGCCCTGCAGGTGCCGCGCCGCATTTGCCGCGACCAGCGCCGCGCCCATCTTGCGCGCGGTAAACGCGCTCTGCCGGGTGTAGATCGTGCCCACCCGCGCCCGCTCGGCGTCGTCGAGCACGGGAAGGTTAATGGCACCCGGCACGTGGTCCTGCGCGAACTCCGCGGGCGCGCGCACGTCGATGACCGTATCCGCGCCGATGTCGCGGAGAGCGCCGAGCGATGTCAGGCTGTGTTTGATCATGTTATGCGGGGCCTCCGCTCCCCCTTCTAGCCGCCCCGCGCGCGAGGTCTAGGGCAAAGCGCGGCGCCGCGGATTTCGGCATATCCCCCCGCAAGACGTGTTGACACTCCAAAGCCATGCTTCCTATGTTGTTCCACAGAGCGGAACGCCGTTTCGGCAGAAGAACGCGCCGCCCCTCGATGCCCCGCGCCTGCGCGCGACATACAAGAGATTTCTGGGAGGAAACAATGAAGACACTTGCAACAACATTCGCAGTCTTGAGCCTGTCGGCCACGTTGGCCAATGCGCAAGAGCTTCGAATCTGCCGCAACAGCTCAACTGGACAGCCTATGACACGGGCTCTGCCGGGTACAACCAGGCGGTCGCCATCGGTGCCGCGCTGCAGGATGCGGCGGGTGTGAACCTGCGGGTGCTGCCGGGCAAGAACGACGTCTCGCGCACCGAGCCCCTGCGCCAGGGGCGCGTCGAATTCTCCGCCACCGGCGTCGGCGGCAGCTTCATGGCGCAGGAGGGCGTGTTCGACTTCGGTGCCGAGAACTGGGGTCCGCAGCCCATTCGCGTGCTGATGGCCAACAACGGCGGCGCGATCAATCTCGCCGTGGGTGTGGCCGGTGATCTCGGGATCGAGACCTATGCCGATCTCAAGGGCAAGCGCGTGGCCTATATCGTCGGCGCACCGGCGCTCAATGTGAACACCGAAGCATATCTCGCCTACGGCGGTCTGACCTGGGACGATGTCGAGCGGGTCGATTTCGGCGGCTTCGGCGCGAGCTGGACCGGCCTGATCGAGGGCCAGGTCGATGCGGCCTTCGCCTCCACCAACTCCGGCAAGGCCTATGAGGCCGAAGCGGGCCCGCGCGGTCTGTTCTGGCCGCCCGATCGATCCTGAAAACACCGAAGGCTTTGCCGCGATGCAGTCCATCGCACCCTTCTTCACGATCAACAAGGCCACGGTCGGCGCCACCATCGACGGCACCGACGGCTATCAGGGGGCGGGCTATGCCTATCCGGTGCTGACCGCGATGGCGACGACGGACGCCGATCTGGTCTACAACATGACCAAGGCGATGGTGGAGCTGTTCCCCAAGTATGACGGCAATTCCCCTGGCATCGGCGGTTGGGCCATGGACAAGCAGAACATGCAATGGGTGGTCCCCTACCATGAGGGTGCGATCCGCTACTTACACCGAAGCGGGCGTCTGGAACGATGCGGCGCAGGCCCATAACGACATGCTGATCGCACGTCAGGAAGCACTTGCGGCAGCGTGGGAAGAAACGGTCGCGGCAAATCCCGATGACTTCGAGGCCGCATGGACCGAGGCACGCCGCAAGGCGCTGACCGACGGTGGCTTCAGCGTCGTCTTTTGATCACGCGCTGATCTGAGGAACCGGTCGGCGCCATCGGGCGTCGGCCGGTTTGCCTGTCCCTGCCCCCCTTCTCCCCCATTTCGTGAGGCCATCCCATGACCGATCCAGCCCCCGCAACGACGGCGCCAAAAGGTGTCGAACAGGTTGCCATCGACGGTGAGACGCCCGCGGAGCGGCTCGCGGGTCCTGCACGCTGGGTGGTGATCACGGGCACGCTGCTGTCGCTGGTGCTGGTGGTCAACCAGCTCTTCAACCTGCAGCTTTTCGGGATCGTGCTGATCGAGGGGCGCTATCTCTATATCCTCGGCGGCCTCTATCTGGCGCTGAGCTTTCTCATCTTCCAGATGCGCGGTGGCAAGGGCGGTGTGCCCTCCTCGCTCGACTGGGCGCTCTTCGCGCTCTCGCTGGGCTGTACGGTGTATCTCGGCCAGACGGCGCAGCAGAACCTGTCGCAGGGCTGGGAATTCGCCGCGCCCCTGTCCGCGCAATACGTCGCGGTCGTGTTCTTCTTTCTGGTGCTGGAGGCATGCCGTCGCGCGGGCGGTCTGGTGCTCTTCCTCATCGTGACGGTGTTTGCCTTCTACCCGACCTTCGCAGGCATGGTGCCCGACCCTTTCTCAGGGTTTCAAAGCACCTTCATGCAGACCGTCCCCTACCACATCTATTCGTCCGAGAGTTCCTTCGGCATCCCGATGAAGGCCTTCGGCGGTGTCGTGATCGGCTTCATCCTCTTCGGTGCGGTGCTGCAGCGCACGGGGGGCGGGCAGTTCTTCAACGATCTGGCACTCGGGCTGGTGGGCGGATACCGCGGCGGCGCGGCCAAGGTCTCGATTTTCGCCTCTGGCTTCATGGGGTCGATGTCGGGCTCGGTGATCTCCAACGTGCTGACCACGGGTGCCGTCTCCATCCCCGCGATGCGCAAGACCGGCTTCTCAGCCAAGACCGCCGCCGCGACGGAGGCCTGCGCCTCCACCGGCGGTGTGCTCATGCCGCCCATCATGGGGGCCACGGCCTTCATCATGGCCTCCTTTCTGTCGCGTCCTTACGTGGAAATCGCGCTGGCGGCGGCGATCCCGTCAGATCCTGTTCTACTGGGGGCTCTTCACCGGCATCGACGCCTACTCGGCCAAGCGCGGGCTCAAAGGCCTGCCGAAGCCGGATCTGCCGCGGCTGAAGGAAGTCATGGTCGAGGGCTGGCCCTACATCTTCGTCTTCGCCCTGCTGCTCTACATGATGATCGGGCTGCGGCAGGAAAGCTCGGCGCCCTTCTACGCCACCGCCCTGCTGTTGGTGGTCAACCAGTTCCGCGCGCGCTTCCGGCTGAACAGGCAACGTCTGGGCAACATGATCGTCGGCGTCGGCATGGGGCTGGCGGAGCTGACGGCGATCCTGCTCGGCGTTGGGCTCATCGTGGGGTCCTTCTCGGCGACCGGGCTCGCGGGCACGTTGGTCAACGAGCTCGTATTCATGGCGGGTGACAACACGCTGGTGCTGCTGGGCATGGGGGCGCTGACGGCGTTCATCTTCGGCATGGGGATGACCGTGACGGCCTGCTACATCTTCCTCGCGGTGGTGCTGGCTCCGGCGCTTGAGGCGGGGGGGCTGAACCAGCTCGCCGTGCATCTCTTCATCCTCTACTGGGGAATGGTGAGCTTCATCACGCCACCCGTGGCTCTGGGCGCTTTCGCGGCCGCGACCATGGCGGGCTCGAACCCCATCGCCACAGGCTTCGAGGCGATGCGGCTTGGCGGGGTGATCTACATCGCGCCCTTCTTCTTCGTGCTGAACCCTGCCCTGATCGGTCAGGCGCCGGCGTGGGAGGTCACCGTGGCACTCAGTTGCGCGCTCATCGGCGTGGCGCTGATATCCTCGGCGATACAGGGCTACATCAGCCTCGTGGGCCCGCTAAAGGGGCCAGCGGGCCTGCCCCTGCGTGTGCTGTTGTTCTTCGGTGCAGTGCTGATCGCCAAGCCCAAGACGGAGCTTTTGGAGCTGAGCTACGGCGCGTCCTTCGTGCTTGGGGCCGCGATGTGCGCCCTGCCGTTCTTCGTGGCTTGGCGCGCGCGCCAGCGCGAGCTCGCGCTGGCCTGAACGCGGGCCCCCGCGCAGGGCGGCATCTATCCGGGACAGGAGTTCAGTCGGAATTGCAGAGTGGTGCACCTAAAGCGACAAAGCTCGAACCAGTTATTTGACGAATTGAGCAATTGGGAAGAGCAGTTGAGAGCATTGCCATAGGTCTAGCAGAATGCGGGTGGGTTACTTGTAGCCGAGCGCCCACCCGCATCCTAAGTGCCCATGTTTTCAGCACCTACACCACGAAGTGGCCAACTCTCCATCCTGCAATGTACTCTTTGACCCGCCGGTCCCGCGCCAGTATTTGAATAGTGTCAACTACCACTCGTGCATCACTACGCTGATTCCGAACCAAGTTTCGCAAAATCACGCTCGTTGCTGTATGCCGTATGCCTTTTAACGAACTGTCCTGCCAGATTTCATGGATTGCCGCTCCGGCAACTATAATATGCGACTGCATACCTGCTCCAGCTTGACCGATCAGGGAGCAGTACTTCTGATACTCGATCTGCGAAATTTCACCCGTTTCGAACATAGTGGTTGCTGCCAGTGGTCTGCCCCCATCGAGTGGTCCAGTATAAATGTTAGTGCATGGTCGGCCTTTGGTCTATCGGGACGATGCTTTCGGGCGCTGGTGGACGGTATCCGAGAGCGCTGTGCGGTCGGATGGTGTTGTAGTGACGACGCCATCTCTCGATCAGGATCTGGGCCTCGCGCAGCGAGTAGAAGAGCTCACCGTTCAGCAGCTCGTCCCGAAAGCGGGCGTTGAAGCTCTCGCAATAGCCGTTTTCCCATGGTGAACCAGGCGCAATGAAGGCCGTCTTGGCGCCCACCGCGCCGATCCATGCCCGCACCTTCTTGGCGATAAATTCGGCGCCATTGTCGGACCTTATGTATTCCGGCGGGCCGCGCATGATGAACAAGTCGGTCAGGGCATCGACCACGTCGACGGAATTGAGCTTGCGTTTGACACGTATCACCAGAGCCTCCTTCGTGAACTCGTCAATGATGTTGAGCGTGCGGAAGATCCGCCCGTCGTGGGTGCGGTCCTGGACGAAGTCATAGGACCAGACGTGATTGGGCCGCTCCGGCCGAAGCCGGACACACGACCCGTCGTTCAGCCAGAGTCGACCCTTCTTGGGTTGCTTTTGTGGGACTTTCAGCCCTTCACGCCGCCAGATCCGTTCGACGCGCTTATGGTTCACATGCCAGCCGCTGTTGTTCAGCATCCCGGTGATCATGCGGTATCCATAACGCCCGAACTCTCGTGTCAGCTCAATGATGTCCTCGGTCAGCCGTTCTTCGTCCGGCAGACCGCAGGGCACCTTGCGCTGCGTCGAGCGATGCTGCCCGAGAGTGCGGCAGGCCCGGCGCTCCGATACGCTGAGGGTTTGCCGCACATGATCGATACATCGACGACGGCGGGAAGGGCTCAGAAGTTTCCCCGTGCGGCCTCGGTCAGGATCATCTTGTCCAGCGTCAGATCTGACACGGCGCGCCTGAGCCGGGCATTCTCGGTCTCCAGCTCCTTGAGCCGTTTGAGCTGATCCCGGTTCATGCCGCCATACTGCTTGCGCCATCGGTAATAGGTCTGCTGGGTCACGCCGATCTGGCGCACCGCCTCTGCGATCCCCATGCCTTGTCCTTGCAGCACTTCAACCTGCCGAAGCTTCAGCACCACGTCTTCGGGTTTGTCTCGCTTTCCAGCCATCTCTGATCCTCCTGAAACGGGATAATACTATCCCAGTTGGTGGACCACTTCAGTGGGGGCACTCCAGAAGCGTTTCCTAGACGCGAAACACGAATTTCCGAAAAGCTATCGGAGGACCGAAGTACACTACGACAAGGTCAAGCGAATGCTCACAAATATCCTGTACGCTGGACACTTGGAGTTTCCTAGTTGGAACATCCCATTAACAGAAGCCCGTCACGAACCACTGATCAGCTTCTCAACGTTTCAAATCAATCAAGATCGACTTGAGGAAAAGGCTGTTGCTCCAGCTCGAAAAGACATTGCCGAAGATTTTCCACTTCGTGGCTTTCTGATCTGCGAGACCTGCAAGCACCAATTAACGTCAAGCTGGTCAAAGAGCCATACAGGGCGAAGGTATCCTTACTATCATTGCCATCACAGGGGTTGCCCGGAGAAGGGAAAGACAATCCCTCGTGACAAAATTGAGTCTCAGTTTGCCGACTACCTGAGCACTCTCGTTCCTGATCGAACTATCTTCGAACTCGCTGAAGAAATGTTCAGGACTACGTGGGAGAAGAACAGTAGTTCAGCCGCAGCAGAAGCCAGAAAAATGAAGGCCAAGGCAGGGCAAATCGAAAAAGACATTCACGGAATGCTTGGAAGACTCGTTAAAATTCAAGATGATACAATGATCTCAGCCTACGAAGAGCGGATATCCGAACTCAAAAGAGAGCAAGCTAGCATCAACAGCCAGATTGCGGCGCTAGCATCGCCCGCACGTTCTTTCGATGAAATGTTCGAACTATCGCTGGGATTTCTCTCAAACCCCTTAAAAATATGGGAAAATGGTGACACAGAAGTCAAGAAAACGGTTCTTCGGTTAGTTTTTTCGGAGCCTTTGAAGGTGAACCGAAAGGAGGGTGTTCGAACTGGAAAAACCACCTTTCCTTTCAAGGCCTTAAGCTTCATGGAAAAGTCTGGATTGACAATGGTGCGGGTGAAGGGACTCGAACCCCCACGCCATAGGCGCCAGAACCTAAATCTGGTGCGTCTACCAATTCCGCCACACCCGCACGGCGCCGCGCAGGGCATCTCCCGACGGCACATGCGTCACTAGCAAACCACACACCCCGTGGCGAGACCAAAAAAACACGCGACATCAACATTATCTTGTCATAATGTTCATACAACCTGAGGCAGGTTAGTTAAAAAGCGAGAAACGCACATGAAACCGAATACGGTCAGTCGCGTTGGCGGAGAGATTCCGCAAACGGGCAAATTCGCCCCCTATGCAGCCCGTGACACCGGATTGCTGCAGGGGACCATATTGTTGACACTCGATGGCGAAATGCCGGTCGAATTTGTGTCTGTAGGCGACAAGGTCATTACCCGTGACAGCGGCATCGCCCGCGTCGAGCATATTCAGCGCAGCACCCGGATGGTGCACACGATCGCCTTCGCCGCCGGTTCGCTGGGTCATACGCGCCCGGAGCGTGATGCGGTACTGGCGGGCGACCAGATGTGCCTGATCCGCGACTGGCGCGCCCAGGCCATGTTCGGCGCGGACCGCGCGCTGGTGGCCGCACGCACGCTGGTGGACGGTGAGTTCATCCGCGATCTGGGACAGATGGAGCAGACGCTGATACAGATCTTCTGCGACGGGCCACACATCCTCTATGCAGAGGGACTCGAGGTCAGCACGGCGGACGGCGCACGTGCGCGCGGTCAGGTGCTGCACGCGGCCTAAAGGCCCATCCGCCGGAACACCTCTGGCAGCATTTCGGGCAAGTCCTCTGCAATGAGGCCGGGACCGAAGGCAAGCGCGCAATCCTGATGCAGGCAAGCGGCGAGGTGTGCCGCGGTATAGGTATCCAGCCCACGCGCCAGCAGACCGGTCGTGAACCCCGCGAGGACATCGCCCGCCCCCGCCGTGGCGAGCCAGGGCGCCGCGCGCGCATAGCTTGCCCAACAGAGCGCTGTGCGGCCGGTCGGATCCGCCACGACCGTATCGGGACCCTTCAGCAACACCGTGCAACCCGCCTGCGCCGCGGCGTCGCGTACCGCGTCGATCTTCGAATAAAGCGGCCCGCGTTGCGCGGCCAGATCGGCGTGATGACTCTGGACCGCCCTCTGGTATCGCTGGACGGCGCGCGGATTTTCCTTCGCCATTTCAGCGCCATCCGCCTTTTCCACTCCCTCGGGCCGCTTGGGGCACGCCAGCCGTGCGGCAATCTGCGGGAAGAGCCTTGCGAACTCGCTGCCGTGCGGGGTCAGCACGCAGCGTGGATGCAGCAGCCCGCTGAGCACGTCGTCCTGCGCGATTAGCGTCAGCGCGTCGGCATCAAGGACGCAGGGCCGCAAGCTCTCCAGCACGGAGCGCACAAGCGCCGCCTCCCGCGGCCCTGTTCCCAGCCCCGGCCCGATACAAAGCGCATTGAAGCGGCTGTCGGTTGCCAAAAGATCGGTAAGCGCCGCGCCGTCCGCGAGCTTGCGCAGCATGATCGCATCGAGGTGCATCGCATTCTCGAGCAGTGCGGCGGGCGGACATCCTAACGTCACCAGCCCCGCGCCGATGCGCAACGCACCCCGCGCTGCAAGCCGCGCCGCGCCGCCGCGCCCGACACCGCCTGACAGGACCAGCGCCGCACCGTGATCGTATTTATGCGCCTGTGCCGACTTGGCCAGCAGCTTGCGGGGCTGCGCCTCAAGGCTGCACCGCCTGTCCTCGACCAATTCAAGCGGCGGCTGAAGGGTGAGGCGGACTGGGCGATGCCCGCCCTTCTCGTCAAGGCTGCGGAACCGCTCAAGCCCAATGTCACAGACCACGAGGCGCCCGCAGAACGCCGGGCCATCGGCCAGAAAATGCCCCGGCTTGGGGCTGTCGAACGTCACAGTGAGCGCGGCATAGGGCGCGCGCGCATAGAGCGGGTCGGGCATGGGGCAGCCCAGCACGCGCCCGCTGTCCGCATCCAGCCCCGATGGCACGTCCACCGCGACCATGCGGGGCTGAAAATAACCGTGATCGCCCCCGCTGCCCGCAAGGTAGCCGACGATATCCCCCAACTCCCCCGCCAGCGGGCGCGCGAGGCCGGTACCGAAGAGCGCGTCGATATAATGCGTGACCTCGCCTGCGCGGGCGCGCCTCCGCACGCTCGCAAGGCTCAGCGTCCAGACCGGTTGCGCCGCTTGCCAGCGCGCATAGTTCGCCGCCGCATCCGGTGGCAGCCGCGCCGGATCGCCATGGAAATGAACCTCCACCTGCCATCCGAGCGCGTCCAGCAGGCGCGCGATGACAAACCCGTCGCCGCCGTTATTGCCCGGACCGCAGAGCACCACCGCACGTCCCGGCGTCTCGCGCCGCTCCGGCCAATGCGCGAGCAGCGCATCGATCACGCCCTGCCCCGCACGCTCCATCAACTCTGCCCCGGTCACCGCGCCCGCGGCCATGGCCCGCTGTTCAAGCGCACGCATCTCAGAGGCGGTCAGAAGCTCCGTCATGCCGTCGTTTCACTTTCGCTCATAAATTAACCACATCGCCCCATAATTAGGCGCACCGCATTGATTTCAACTCTACCCTTCTCCTCGCTTCCTGTCGCGGCTGGATTCCCCCAAAGCGCAGTGAAATGACGGCAAGGGAATTCAACCGCAGGGAGGCACGCCGGTGAAAAAGATCGAAGCGATCATAAAACCATTCAAGCTCGACGAAGTGAAGGAAGCGCTTCAGGACGTCGGCGTGCAGGGCCTCTCCGTGATCGAGGTAAAGGGTTTCGGCCGCCAGAAAGGCCATACCGAGCTCTACCGCGGTGCCGAATACGTGGTGGATTTCCTGCCCAAGGTGAAGGTCGAGATCGTGCTTGACGACGATCAGGTCGATGCCGCAATCGAAGCCATTGTAAACGCAGCAAAAACCGAAAAGATCGGTGACGGCAAGATCTTCGTCTCCCCGGTCGAACAGACCATCCGCATCCGCACCGGCGAGACCGGCTCGGACGCGCTTTAACCCATTCCACCACGCGACCAGACCATACAGAAAAAGGACATCGCCATGAGCAACAAAGACCTGTTGAAACAGATCAAGGACGAGGACATCGAATATGTCGATATCCGTTTCACCGACACACGCGGCAAGCTGCAGCACGTGACGGTCGTCAGCGATCTTGTCGATGAGGACTTCCTCGAGGAGGGCTTCATGTTTGACGGCTCCTCCGTCGCGGGCTGGAAATCCATCGAAGCCTCCGACATGAAGCTGATGCCCGATGTCGACAGCGCCTATGTCGATCCCTTCTACGCGGAAAAGACGCTCTGCGTGCATTGCTCGATCGTGGAGCCCGACACCGGCGAGAGCTACGAGCGCGACCCGCGCGGCACGGCGGAGAAGGCCGAGGCCTACCTGAAGTCTTCGGGCATCGGCGATGTGGCCTACTTCGGCCCCGAGGCGGAGTTCTTCCTCTTTGACAACGTGAAATTCTCCAACTCGATCAACAAGGTGTCCTACGAAGTCGATGCGTCCGACGCATCCTGGAACACCGACACGGATTACGAGATGGGCAACATGGGCCACCGTCCGGGGCTCAAGGGCGGCTACTTCCCGGTCAACCCAACAGACGAGGCGCAGGATCTGCGCGGCGAGATGCTCTCCACGATGAAGCGTCTGGGCATGAAGGTGGACAAGCACCACCACGAGGTCGCCTCCTGCCAGCATGAACTGGGCCTGATCTTCGGCACGCTGACCAAGCAGGCCGACGAGCTGCAGAAGTACAAATACGTGATCCACAACGTGGCGCACGCCTACGGCAAATCGGCGACCTTCATGCCCAAGCCGATCTATGGCGACAACGGTTCCGGCATGCATGTGAACATGTCGATCTGGAAGGACGGCAAGCCGCTTTTCGCGGGCGACAAATATGCGGATCTGAGCCAGGAAGCCCTCTATTTCATCGGCGGTATCCTGACCCACGCGAAATCGCTCAACGCCTTCACCAACCCCGGCACCAACAGCTACAAGCGGCTGATCCCAGGTTTCGAGGCACCGGTCCTGCGCGCCTATTCCGCGCGCAACCGCTCGGGCTGCGTACGCATTCCGTGGACGGAAAGCCCGAAGGCAAAGCGCGTCGAGGCCCGTTTCCCCGATCCGTCCGCCAACCCCTACCTGTGCTTTGCGGCGCTGCTGATGGCCGGCCTTGACGGGATCAAGAACAAGATCGATCCGGGCGAGGCGATGGACAAGAACCTCTATGACCTGCCCGCCGAAGAGCTGGCCGGGATCCCGACCGTCTGCGGCAGCTTGCGCGAGGCGCTGGACGAGCTGCAAAAGGACATGGATTACCTGCTGGCCGGTGACGTCTTCACCAAGGACCAGATCGAAGGATACATCGACCTGAAGATGGAAGAGGTGCACAAGTACGAGCACACGCCTCACCCCGTCGAATTCGGCATGTACTACAGCTGCTGACCCCTGCAAGCAGCGAAGAGTGCGAAGGGCGTCCCCTGCGGGGCGCCCTTTTTCGCGTCACAATCGCGCGAGGCGTCAGACGGGCTTTGCATTGACTGCGGGGTTCGGTAACCTTCACGGGAAACTGACGCGAGGTATACTCGAATGCGATCCTTCAAGAGATTGGCACTATCACTGGCGCTGAGCGCCGTTTGCACCGCCCCTGCCCTTGCCGCGTCCTGCGGCAACGATGCGGGCGGCTTCAACGCATGGAAAGCGGCCTTTGCCGCCGAGGCACAGCGCGCGGGCGTGAAGCAGCGCGGGCTGGAGGCGCTGGCAAACGCCAGATATGCCACCGACACCATCAGCGCCGACCGCAACCAGAAGTCCTTTCGCTACACGCTTGACCGGTTCATGCAGGTGCGCGGGGCCGACACCATCGTGAGCCAGGGCCGCAAGCGCAAGGCGCAGAACGCGGGCTTGTACGCGGCACTCGAGCGGCAATATGGCGTGCCCGCGGGCGTGCTGCTCGCGATCCACGGGATGGAGACGGGGTTCGGCGGGTTCATGGGAAATTCCTCCGTCGTCTCCGCGATCACGACCCTCGCGTATGATTGCCGGCGCTCGGATTTCTTCGTGCCGCATGCCATCGGCGCGCTGATGCTGGTCGATCAGGGCTCGATCACGTCGAGCACCAAGGGAGCCATGCATGGCGAGCTGGGGCACACGCAGTTCCTGCCCGGCAATGCGATGCGCTACGGTGTCGACGGAAACGGCGACGGGCGCGTCGATCTCTACAACCAGACAGATGCCATGGCCTCCACCGCCAACTTCCTGCGCAGGAAGGGCTGGCAGCCCGGTCAGGGCTATCAGCAAGGTCAGCCAAATTTCGCGGTGATCCAGCAGTGGAACGCCGCGACCGTCTATCAGCAGGCCATCGCGATCATGGGCGCGCGCATCGACGGCTGACACAGTGACCCTACGGCAACACGAAAGGCCCCTTTCGCGCGAGCGATCGGGGCCTTTTGCTTGCGGGGCTTGCGCGGCGGAGCCCCCGCCCCTAGATCACGCCCAAGGGTCAGGCCCCCGCCGTCCGCATTCCGGTGAAGTCCTGTTTCGATATCTTTAGTCCAATTCCCTTCAAGACGTGGGATGCAGGCAACGCGGACACCTCTGACACACGTTTCCTGGAGTGATGGACATGACACAGATCCCTTCCCGCGATGTGCTCAAGGCACAAGCAAAACGCCTTCGTGCCGATCTCGGCGCCAAGGGCACGCAGATGACCCATGCGGCAGCGCTTGAAACGGTGGCGCATCAATGGGGCATGCGCGACTGGAACACGCTTGCCGCCAAGGCGGACGTCACGCCGGTGAGCTGGCATCCGGGCCAGCGCGTCTCCGGGCGCTACCTCGGCCACCCGTTCACGGGTCGCATCAAGGCCGCTGAGCAGGTCTCCTCCGGCTTCTGGACGCTGACCGTGCGGTTCGACGCGCCGGTCGACGTAGTGGAATCGGAGCATTTCAGCGCCTTGCGCCGTCAGGTGAACGCCACGATCAACCCGCGGGGCGAGACACCGCAGAAAACCTCGAACGGGCAGCCCCATATGGTGATCGGCCCGGACTAGGTGCCGGTTCGGCTCCGCACGACGAACGTGTGGATCGAGAAGACCACGATGTTGCTGAGCGGCATGCGGACCACGCATTGCCGCTCAGACCTTATGTAGGGGGCGGCTCTGGCATCGGGGCTGATCCGTCGCGGTGCGGCGGCAGAGCGCGGTTGATAGAGTTCGGGGTCCTCGTACCAGAGCTTGTTATACCGCCACAGCGGGCGACCTGCGCGCACCCCGTCAAAGAGACGCTGCACGCGTGCGGCAAGCTTCGCGTCATAAACCGCCACGGGCGCATGAACCTGCGTGAGCGGCCTGCCCGCCTTCTCCGAGAGGCGCCAACTCGCCGGAAAGCACAGCACCGCCCCGACCAGCACATGCTCCGCGCCCTCCTTGCGCAGCAGGCAGATGTCCTGCTGCACCAGCTTGCCCAAGGTCAGCAGCGGCGCCTCGCGCAGGATCTCGACCCGGCGCCCATCGGGGCAGAGCACGAATTGCGCCGCCACCGTGAAGCCCAGTGCCGGCAGCAGGCCCAGCGCTTCGTCAAGCACCTCCTGCGCTGCCGCAAGCGCATCCGGAGCGTGCCAGAGAACGTCGTCGCGCTGCGTCTCCAGCAGGGCAAGGCGGCGCTGCATCTGGCCTGCATAGGCATCATCCACGCGCAGCCAGTCGTGCGGCTGCGCCGGGGCCATGCCGGGCAACCCGGTCTCGCCGCGCATCTCGGGCGGCAGCGCCTCTTGCAAAATCACACTCATGCCTCCCTCCTAGCGCCCTCTGCGCCCCTTGGCAAAAGCGACATTGCGCGATGTCGTAATCCGTCGTGCAGTTGGCGCGATTTCAGGCAGGCTGGATCAAACGGAGGCCCGCCCATGAACCAGCATTACCGCGAGACCCGCAAGATCGACCCGACCAAGGGTGCGCAGCTGCCCGACGGCTCGCCAAATGACGCCGACCGCGTCGAGATCGGCCCGACGCAGCTCGCGTTCCGCGAATGGGAAGCGGCGGGGCTGGTCCTCCCAAACCTGGCGCAGATGCGCCGCTATCGCTGGGAACGGCTGACGCGGCTCGTGGTCGAACGGGGCTATGGCGGGATCTTGATGTTCGATCCGCTCAACATTCGCTATGCCACCGACAGCACAAACATGCAGCTTTGGAACACGCACAACCCCTTCCGCGCGGTCTTGCTCTGCGCAGATGGCTACATGGTGATCTGGGATTACAAGAATTCGCCCTTCCTGAGCATGTTCAACCCGCTGGTCCGCGAGCAGCGCTCCGGCGCGGACCTGTTCTATTTCGACCGCGGCGACAAGCTCGGCCCCGCCGCCGACAAGTTGGCCGCCGAGATCCGCGATCTGGTCCATGAGCATGGCGGCGGGCAGATGCGGCTGGCGGTGGATAAGGTCATGCTGCACGGTCTGCGCGCGCTGGAGCGTGCGGGTTTCGAGGTCATGGACGGCGAGGAGCTCACTGAGAAATCACGCAGCATCAAGGGCCCGGACGAGATCCTCGCCATGCGCTGCGCCAACCACGCCTGCGAGACCTCCGTGCGCGCGATGGAGGATTTCGCCCGCGCGCATGTACCCCTCGGCCAGACCTCGGAGGATGACATCTGGGCGGTGTTGCACGCCGAGAACATTCGCCGCGGGGGCGAATGGATCGAGACCCGGCTGCTGGCCTCCGGCCCGCGCACGAATCCGTGGTTTCAGGAATGCGGGCCGCGGATCTGTCAGAATAACGAGATCATCAGCTTCGATACCGATCTGGTGGGCAGTTACGGCATCTGCATCGACATCTCGCGCAGCTGGTGGATCGGGGAGCGCAAACCGCGCGCCGACATGATCTATGCCATGCAGCACGGGGTCGAGCATATCCAGACCAACATGCAGATGCTCAAGCCCGGCGTGATGATCCCGGAGCTCACGGCTGGCACCCATGTGCTGGACGCACAGTTCCAGAAGCAGAAATACGGCTGCCTGATGCACGGCGTGGGCCTGTGTGACGAGTGGCCGCTGGTGGCCTATCCCGATGGCGCGGTGGAGGGGGCCTTCGACTATCCGCTGGAGGCGGGCATGGTCCTGTGTGTCGAGGCGCTGGTGAGCCCCGAGGGCGGCGATTTCTCCATCAAGCTCGAGGATCAGGTGCTGATCACCGAGGACGGCTTCGAAAACCTGACGACCTATCCCTTCGATCCGGCGCTGATGGGGGCTTAGGCGCGCGCCTCGCGGTCAGTCTGAGCGGCTCAGCGGCAACGGGATCACGGCAATCGGCGCGGGGATGTACGCGAAACGGTGCACGGCGCCGATATTCGCCTCAGTCGAGCGCACTTACCTGGTAGCCGGGGGCAGCCACCGCTTGGACGGAGGTGATCGGCACATGCTCGATCCACGTGGTCCGCTCGATCACCAGCAGCGCACTGCCCTCGGGCGTGGCGAGGTAGCGGGCATGATCCCCCTGTGCATTCACCGCATAGAACCGCAGGTCGAGGCGGCTGTAGGGTTTGTTGCGCACCAGCCACTCGTTCGCGCTGTGCCGTGCCAGATCGACATCGAGGATGTCCGGCGTCGAGGATACGTCGACCCAGCGGTCCTCGAAGATGTAGGGACGGTGATCCGCCATGTGCAGCGCCTTGACATGCAGCATCGGCGCGCTGCGCTGAACGCCGAAGCGCGCCGTCACCGCAGCGGGCGGATCTTCCAGCGTCCGGCTGATGAGCGCGTAGCCGTATTTGCCGCCGCGCGCCTCTACCTCGCGGCGAGTGATCGGGATGTCGAAGGTCGCGCGCGTGACCGGGTCGCTGCGTACCTGCGTGCCGCCCTTGCGCCTGCGCTCGACCAGGCCGGTCTGCGCGAGGTCCTGCATGGCGCGATTGACGGTGGCGCGCGCACAGCCGAGTTCGGCGGCGATGTCCTCATCGCGCGGCAGTTTATCGCCGGGCGCGTAGGTGCGGCTCAGGATCTGCGCACGGACGTGGTCGCGCACATCGGTCCACGACAGGCGGATCTGCCCGCTCAAATCCGTGTCTCCAGCTGATGCATGGTCCGCTTGAACGCCGAAACGACCGCCTCGCGCGACACGTGGCGTCCCTCCCTAACCATGTGACGCCCGGCGCTCCAGACATCGCGGATGCAGGCCTGCCCGCCGCCCCCGAAGATCAGGCTGTCCAGCAGCGCATCGCCCGCGCGGTTGCAAAGCCATTGGTTGTCATCCTCGAGCCCGATGAGATCGGCCAGGGCACCCGGCGCGATGCGCCCGCAATCGCGCCCGCCTGCCTGCGCGCCGCCACGCGCCGCCGCCTCGAACAGGACCCTGCCGGTGGATCGCTCGGCCGTGGCAAGCGCCGCGCGCGACAGATCGCGCAGGCGTTGCGAGTATTCCAGCGTCTTGAGCTCCTCGAAGAGGCTCACGTGGATATTGGAATCGGAGCCGAACCCGATTTGCCCCCCCGCCTCCAGAAACTGCGTGCCGTTGAAGATCCCATCCCCCAGGCTCGATTCCGTCAGCGGGCACAGACCGGCCACGGCCCCCGTCGCGGCGAGGGCCCGGGTCTCTGCCGCGGTCATCTGGGTGCAGTGGATCAGGCACCAGCGGGCATCAACCGCGTGATGCGCGAGCAGCCATTCGGCGGGGCGCGCACCCCGATGGGCCAGCATCTCCTCGACCTCCGCGACCTGCTCGGCGAGGTGCATGTGAATGGGGCCACTCGGCGCCTCGGCAAGGACCGCGTGCAGCCCGCCGGGGTCCACCGCGCGCAGCGAATGCGGTGCCATGCCCATGGCGAAATCCGGCGGCGCGGCGGTCAGCGCCGCTCTTGCTTCCGCGTGCAGCCGCATGAATCGTTCGGGATCATTGCCGAAACGCCGCTGCCCGCCTTGCAGGGGCCGCAGGTCGCAGCCGCCATATTCATACTGCACCGGCAGCAGCGTCAGGCCGATGCCAGTCTGCTGTGCCGCGGCCAGAACGCGCTCCGACAATTCGGGCAGATGCGCGTAAGGTGCGCCGCCCACACCGTGATGGAGGTAGTGAAACTCCGCCACCGCCCCATAGCCCGCCTCAAGCATCTCCATGAACACGAGGGCGGTGATGGCTTCGACATGGTCCGGCGTCAATTGATCGAGGAACTTGTACATCAGCTGCCTCCAGGACCAGAAGCTGTCGCGCGGGTCGGGCCCGCGCGCTTCGGTCAGGCCCGCCATCGCGCGCTGGAAGGCGTGGCTGTGCAGGTTAAGGGGCGCAGGCAGCAGGAGCGGCACGACATGCGCCGCCGCATCACTACCTTTTGCGCCCACCGATGCGATGCGCCCGTCGGCGCCGATCTCGACGGCGATATCGGACTGCCAGCCCTGCGGCGTCAGCGCCCGCTTTGCGTGAATGACGGTCACCGGGAAAACTCCATTGACAGCAATAAGTATTTACATATTAAATTTATGTACAGGTCAACACAAGGAATCCCGATGCCGCCGTCCTTCGTCCTGACTGAGCTCGATGCCGCGACCATGACGGCGCAGGAAGAGGGGTACGGCCTTATCCAAGACGCGGGAATCGTCGTGGCGGATGGACTCATCGACTGGATCGGACCGCTGGCCGACCTGCCTTCAGAGCATGCGCCGCTCGAGCAACGTCCGCAGGGCGGGCGGCTCGTGACCCCTGCACTCATCGACTGCCACAGCCATATCGTGCACGGCGGCAACCGCGCCCGCGAGTTTGAGATGCGGTTGAACGGTGCCAGCTATTCTGAAATCGCCCGCGCGGGGGGCGGCATCATTTCGACTGTCGCCGCGACCCGCGACGCGTCCGAGCAGGCCCTTTTGCAAAGCGCCCTGCCCCGGATCGATGCGCTGATTTCACAGGGCGTCGGCGTGGTGGAGATCAAATCCGGCTACGGTCTGGACCGCGACACGGAGCTCAGGATGCTGCGCGTCGCGCGTGCGTTGGGCCGCGTGCGACCCATTCGCGTGGTCACCAGCTTTCTGGGCGCCCATGCCGTGCCGCAGGGCATGGATGCCGACAGCTATATCGATACCGTCTGCCTGCCCACGCTCGAAGCCACACATGCCGAAAGGCTGGTCGATGCGGTGGATGGATTTTGCGAGGGGATCGCCTTTGACACCGTACAGATCGCCCGCCTGTTCGACCGCGCGCGCAGCCTCGGTTTGCCGGTCAAACTGCATGCCGAACAGCTCAGCCATACGGGCGGCACGGCGCTCGCTGCACGTTATGGCGCGCTGTCGGCGGACCATGTCGAATACGCGCGCGCGCAGGATGCCGCGGCACTGGCGGCGGCAGGCACGATCGCGGTGCTGCTGCCCGGCGCCTACTACACGCTGCATGAGACGCAAAAACCCCCCGTTGAGGCATTCCGCGAGCATGGCGTGGCGATGGCGGTCGCGACCGACTGGAATCCCGGTTCCTCACCGCTTGGCTCGATCCTGCTGGCGATGAACATGGCCTGCACGCTCTTCGGCCTGACCCCTGCGGAGGCGCTGGCCGGGACCACGCGGCATGCCGCGCGCGCACTCGGACTGCGCGATTGCGGCACGATCGCCCCCGGCATGCGCGCGGATCTTGCGATCTGGGACATCGGCGCGCCGGCAGAGCTCAGCTACGGCATTGCCGTCAACCCCTTGAACGCGCGGCTTTTCGGAGGCCAGCCATGACCCAGACCCTTCATCCCGGCGCCACGTCGCTGCGCGTGCTGGAGGCGATCTGGCGCGGCGATGAAGGCGTGCGGCTCGATCCATCGGCGCGCGCGGGTGTCGAGGCATCCGCGCAGGTGGTGGCGCAGGCCGCGCGCGGCGGCGCGCCCGTCTACGGCGTGAACACCGGCTTCGGCAAGCTCGCCTCGGTGCGCATCGCGCCCGATGACACGCAGACCCTGCAGCGTAACCTCATCCTGTCGCATTGCTGTGGCGTGGGAGAGCCGCTGGAGCCTGCCACTGTGCGGCTGATGATGGCGCTGAAGCTGCTGTCACTGGGCCGCGGCGCATCCGGCGTGCGCTGGGAGATCTGCGCATTGATGCAAGAGATGCTGTCGCACGGCGTCCTGCCGGTGATCCCTGTGCAGGGCTCTGTCGGCGCGTCGGGAGACCTCGCGCCGCTGGCACATATGGCGGCGGCGATGATTGGCATGGGCGAGGCGACGTTCGAGGGCGAGACCATGCCCGGTGACGCGGCGGTGGCCAAGGCGGGGCTGACGCCCGTTGTGCTGGGCGCCAAGGAGGGTCTGGCGCTCATCAACGGCACCCAGTTCTCTACCGCCTGCGCGCTGGCGGCGCTCTTCGAGAGCACGCGCGCGGTGCGGGCGGCGGTTATCACCTCCGCACTGTCGACCGATGCGATCATGGGCTCGACCGCCCCGCTCAACCCCGCCATTCACGCCCTGCGCGGCCATCGCGGCCAGATCGATGTGGCCACCGCGATGTCGCGGCTGCTGGACGGCAGCGAGATCCGCGAGAGCCACCGCGAGGGCGATACGCGCGTTCAGGACCCCTATTGCATCCGGTGTCAGCCGCAAGTCACCGGCGCGGCGCTCGATCTGCTGCGCTTTGCCGGACGCACGCTCGAAATCGAGGCGAACGCGGTGACGGACAACCCCCTCGTGATCGTGGAGACTGGCGAGATCCTATCGGGCGGCAACTTCCACGCCGAACCGGTTGCCTTCGCCGCCGATCAGATCGCGCTGGCACTGGCCGAGATCGGCGCGATCGCGCAGCGGCGTGTGGCGCTGATGGTCGACCCCACGCTGTCGTTCGATCTGCCGCCGTTCCTCACGCCCGAGCCGGGGCTGAACTCCGGCATGATGATTGCAGAAGTGACCACCGCCGCGCTGATGAGCGAGAACAAGCATCTCGCCAACCCCTGCTCCACCGACAGCACGCCGACGTCCGCCAATCAGGAGGACCACGTGAGCATGGCAGCGCACGGCGCGCGGCGGCTGCGGCGCATGACGGCGAACCTCGACATCATCCTCGGCATCGAGGCGATGTGTGCGGCACAGGGCATCGAGCAGCGTGCGCCGCTGAAGACCTCCGCGCCCCTGCGCGCGGCACTTGCCTGCCTGCGCGATGTGGTGCCACCCCTGCAGCAGGACCGCTACCTCGCGCCGGACATTCATGCCGCGGCCGCCTGCATTTGCGGCGATGGTCTGGCCCGCGCCGCCGGTCTGGAGCTGGAGCTGTGAGCCTGATCGAGGTCACGCGCGGCGACAGCCCGCTCGTGCTGGGCCTGCCACACACAGGCACCGACATGCCGGACGACTGCCTTGCCCGCCTCAACGCGACGGGCCGCGCGATGGCGGATACCGACTGGCACATCGACAGGCTCTATGCCGGGCTGGCCCCCGATGCGACCACGGTGCGCACGCCGGTGCACCGCTATGTCATTGACGTGAACCGCGATCCGGCTGGCGCCAGCCTCTATCCCGGTCAGAACACAACCGGGCTCTGCCCGCTCACGGATTTTGATGGGCAGGCGATCTACCTCGCGGGGCAGGCGCCCGACGCGGAGGAGATCGCGCAGCGCGTCGCGCGCTACCACGCCCCCTATCACGCGGCGCTCGCGGCGGAGCTTTCGCGGGTGAAGGCGCTGCACGGCTTCGCGCTGCTGTATGATTGCCACTCAATCCGCTCGACGCTGCCGTTCCTTTTCGATGGCAGGTTGCCCGACTTCAACATCGGCACGAACGAGGGCACGACATGCGCCCGGGCGCTGAGCGATCTGGTAATGGATATTTGCGAGAAAGCAGAGGGTTACACCGCGATCCTCAACGGACGCTTCAAGGGCGGCTGGACCACGCGTCATTACGGCCGACCCGCCGAGGGTCTGCACGCGGTCCAGATGGAACTCGCGCAATCGACCTACATGGCCGAAGCCGCGCCATGGACCTACCTCGATGCGCCCGCCACCCGCACACGCAGCCATCTTGAGAACATCCTCGTAACCCTGTCCGACTGGAGGCCCCAATGAGCGATCCCCGCAAGAACAGCCGTGATGTCTTCCCCCCCACCGGATCGGAGTTGACCGCCAAGAGCTGGCAGACCGAGGCCGCGATGCGGATGCTGATGAACAACCTGCACCCCGATGTGGCCGAGAACCCGCATGAGCTGGTGGTGTACGGTGGGATCGGGCGTGCGGCACGGACGTGGGCGGATTTTGACTGCATCGTGGCCAGCCTCAAGGACCTCGAGGCGGATGAGACGCTGGTGGTGCAATCGGGCAAACCCATCGCCATTGTCCGGACCCATGCGGATGCGCCCCGTGTGCTGATCGCAAACTCCAACCTGGTGCCGCACTGGGCAACATGGGAGCATTTCAACGAGCTCGATAAGAAGGGGCTCGCCATGTACGGCCAGATGACCGCCGGATCGTGGATCTACATCGGCACGCAGGGGATCGTGCAGGGCACTTTTGAGACCTTCGCCGAAGCCGGGCGCCAGCATTACGGCGGCGATCTGCGCGGTCGTTGGATCCTGACAGCGGGCCTTGGTGGCATGGGCGGTGCGCAACCGCTAGCCGCGGTGATGGCCGGGGCCTGCTGCCTCGCAGTGGAATGCGATGAGACACGGATTGATTTTCGCATACGTACCAGATACCTGGACGCCAAAGCTCACTCATTGGATGAAGCGCTGGCGCAGATCGCCGAGTGGACCGCGGCTGGCGAGGCGAAATCCGTGGGCCTTCTGGGCAATGCCGCGGATGTCTTTCCCGAACTGGTGCAGCGCATGAAGGCGGGCAGCGTGCGGCCCGATATCGTCACCGACCAGACCTCCGCCCATGACCCGCTGCATGGCTACCTGCCGCAGGGATGGGGCGTGGCGGAATGGCGCGCCAAGCAGGAGAGCGACCCCAAGGCCGTCGAGAAGGCCGCGCGTGCCAGCATGAAAGCGCATGTGAGCGCGATGGTCGATTTCTGGAACGCGGGTGTGCCGACCCTCGATTACGGCAACAACATACGGCAGGTGGCGCTGGAGGAAGGGCTGGAGAACGCGTTCGCCTTCCCCGGCTTCGTGCCCGCCTACATCCGCCCGCTGTTCTGCCGCGGGATCGGGCCGTTCCGCTGGTGCGCCCTGTCGGGCGATCCGGAAGATATCTACAAGACAGATGCCAAGATGAAGGAGCTGTTCCCCGGCAACACTCATCTGCACAACTGGCTCGACATGGCGCGCGAGCGGATCGCGTTTCAGGGGCTTCCGGCGCGGATCTGCTGGATCGGCCTCGGCGACAGGCACCGCGCGGGCCTTGCGTTCAACGAGATGGTGGCCAGCGGCGAGCTGAAGGCGCCCGTGGTGATCGGGCGGGACCATCTCGACAGCGGCTCCGTCGCCTCGCCCAACCGCGAGACCGAAGCGATGCGCGACGGCTCTGACGCGGTGTCGGACTGGCCGCTGCTCAATGCGCTGGTCAACACGGCCTCGGGCGCCACGTGGGTCAGCATCCATCACGGCGGCGGCGTCGGCATGGGCTTTTCCCAGCACGCAGGCATGGTGATCTGCGCCGACGGTACACCGGAGGCCGCCAGCCGCATCGAGCGGGTGTTGTGGAACGACCCGGCGAGCGGCGTGTGGCGCCATGCGGATGCGGGCTACGAGGACGCCGTTGCCTGCGCGCGCGAACACAAGCTGCGCCTGCCGCGCATTCTGGGCTAGACCGACACGACCGACAGCAGTTCGTCACGGGCGATCCCGCCGCGCGCAGCACTTCGGATCACCTTGCCGCGTTTGAGCACGATGATCTGGTCGCCGAGGCCGAACGCGAAGTCGAAATACTGCTCGACCAGCACGATCGCCATATCGCCCCGGTCGCGCAGCAGGCCAATGACCTTGCCGATCTGCTGGATGATGTTGGGCTGGATGCCCTCCGTCGGCTCATCGAGCAGCAGCAGCTTCGGCTTGGTGATGAGCGCGCGGGCGATGGCCAGTTGCTGCTGCTGGCCGCCCGAGAGATCGCCGCCGCGGCGGTGCTCCATTTCCTTGAGTACGGGAAACAGCGCGAAGATGTCATCGGGAATGAAGTGATCGGCCTTGGGCAGGCAGGAAAATCCGGTCTGAAGGTTCTCGCGCACCGTCAGGAGCGGGAAGATGTCGCGCCCTTGCGGCACGTAGGCGACGCCCATCTGCGCCATCTGGTGTGCGCTGGTGACGCCCAGCGATTGTCCATCCAGCGCGATCTGCCCGCCGCTGCGCGGATGGGTGCCGGAGATGGCGCGCAGCAGGCTCGTCTTGCCCACGCCGTTGGTTCCCATGACGCAAGTGACCTGCCCCACCTCCGCCCGCATCGAGATGTCATAAAGGATCTGCGACTTGCCGTAATGCAGCGTGAGGTCGGTCACATCCAGCATCGCTCAGCGCCCCAGATAGACGTCGATGACGTCCTTGTTGCGCGTCACATGGTCGAGCGATCCTTCGGCCAGAACCGACCCTTCGTGCAGCACCGTCACCTTGCAGTTGAGGCGGCGCACGAACTCCATGTCGTGCTCCACGACCACGACCGCGCGCGTGCGCGCCGCCTCCACCAGGATCGCGGTGGTCTTTTCACGCTCCGCCGGTGTCATGCCTGCCGCAGGTTCGTCCACCAGCAGCAGGCGCGGCTCCTGCGCGAGCAGCATGCCGATCTCCAGCCATTGCTTCTGCCCGTGGCTGAGCTCCCCCGAGACGCGCAGCAGCGTGTCCGCAAGCCCGATCTGCTCGGCCAGCGACTCGATCCGGGCCAGATCCGCGCGCGAGGGGCGAAAGAACAGCACCGCCAGCGGATTGCGGTCCTTGCGCAGTGCCATCAGCAGGTTCTCCTGCACGGTCTGCTCCTCGAACACCGTGGGCTTCTGGAACTTGCGCCCGATGCCCGCCTGCGCGATCTGAGATTCCGACATCCCGATCAGCGATATGCTCTTTTCGCCCCACAGGATGCGGCCCTCGTCGGGCTGCGTCTTGCCGGTGACGATGTCCATGAAGGTGGTCTTGCCCGCGCCGTTGGGGCCGATTACCGCGCGCAACTCCGCGCCCGCGATCTGGAAGGACAGGTTGTTGATCGCGCGAAAGCCGTCAAAGCTGACGGTGACGCCCGAGACTTCGAGAAGGGTGCTCACCGGCCTGCCTCCCCGTTCCTGCCGCCGAAGCGGTCGAAGAGCCCGCCGATGCCCGCTGGGCGCATAGAGGGTCACGAGCACGAAGCTCAGGCCGAGCAGCACCAGCCACCAGTCCACCCAGCGCACCGTGTAGAAGCCCAGTGGCACATCCGGCGCCTGCCCGCCGGTGAACCAGCTCGACACGAGGCTCACGAAGGCCGTGCCCAGCACCGCGCCGTAGATCCGGCCGCGCCCGCCGATCGCGACCCACACCGCGAGGTAGATGGAGGCGATGGGCGCCACCTCCGCTGGGTTGATGATGCCCGCCTGCGGGTAATAGAGCGCGCCCGCGATGCCCGAGATGCAGGCGGTCAGGGTGAAGACCGCGAGTTTGTAGGTTTCGACCGAGTAGCCGAGGAACCGCACGCGCGCCTCGTTGTCGCGGATACCGCGGATGACCGAGCCGAACTTGCCGGAGACGATCCAGGCCACCAGCAAGTAGCCGAGCCCCAGCGCGAGCGCGGAGGCCCAGAAGAACCACAGCGAGACGACCGATTGCGGTGCGGTGACGCCGGGCAGGTTCTGCAGGCCCGACAGGCCGTTGTTGCCGCGCAAACCGCTCGTCGTTCTGGAAAAGATAGAGCGACAGGCCCAGCGTCATCGCCTGCGTCAGGATCGACAGGTAGACACCCGTGACGCGACTGCGGAACGCGAGCCAGCCGAACACGAGCGCCAGAAGCCCCGGCACCAGCACGACAAACGCAAGCTGGAGCGCGAGGCTGTCCGCGAAGGCCCAGATCAGCGGGGAACTCGCTGCTGCCCACGACACCGAAGATCTGGTTGCCGATGCCCGCGCTGATCTCCTCCGGTGTGGGCGGCAGCACCCCTTCGGCCAGCGCGGCCGCGACGATGTCATGTGTCCGTTCGTACATCAGCCACATGCCGATCATGTAGCCGCCCAAGCCGAAGAAGGCGAAATGCCCCAGCGACAGGATGCCGGTATAGCCCCAGATCAGGTCCATCGCGATGGCGATGAGGCACAGGCACAGCGTCTTGCCCAAGGTCTTGACGAAGCTTGTGGAAACGAGCCCGACGCCGAAGCCTTCGGACAGGACCGTCACCACCAGAGTGAAGAGCGCCAGAAGGCTCAGGAAGATCAGAACCGAGGGGTTGCGTGCGATGAAGGAGCGGTTCATGGCCTCAGTCCCCCGCCGCGCGGCCCCGCAGCGCGATGATACCGCGCGGCCGGAACTGGATGAAGATGATGATGAAGATGATCATGTAGGTCTGCGCGGCAAGCGTGTTGGAGGGGTTGAGCCATTCCACCCCCTTCTGGAAGCCGCCGATCATCGCGGCCCCCGCCAGCGTGCCCCAGATGTTGCCGACACCGCCCACGACCACGGTCATGAAGCTCTGTACGATGTAGTCGCTGCCCATTTCGGAGGTGACCTTGGCGAAGAGCCCGATCGCGACCCCCGCAATGCCCGCAATGCCGGAGCCGAGCCCGAAGGTGAGCATGTTCACGCGGTCGGGGTTGATCCCCATGCTGGCCGCCATGCGCGGGTTCTGGGTGACCGCCCGCGTCTCCAACCCGAGCCGCGTGCGTTTCATGATGAACAGGAACAGCGCCAGAAACACCAGTGCCAGAATGAAGATCGCGATGCGGATGTAGCTGATGGCGACCACATCGTTGAGCACCCAAGCCCCGTCGAGCCATGCCGGTGCCGTGAGCGGACGCGCCTGCGTGCCAAAGATGTTCTTGGCCAATTGCTGGAGCGCGATGGAGACGCCGAAGGTTGCCAGCAGCGTCTCCAGCGGCCGGTGATAGAGCCAGCGCATCACCAGCCGCTCCAGCGCCACCCCCGCCGCAAATGTCACCGCAAAGGCGAGCGGTACGGCGAGCAGGATCGAAGCGGTGTGGTTGGGCACGAAGAGCTGCACCACATAGCCCGTGTAGGCGCCCATCATGATGAACTCGCCATGGGCCATGTTGATCACGCCCATCACGCCGAAGGTGATGGCAAGGCCGATGGCAGCCAGGAAATAGATCGAGGCCAGGGAAATCGCGTCGAGCCCCAGATCCGCCGCCTGGCTCAGGGCCACGCGGTTGCGCGTGGTCGCGAGCGCGGCCTCGGCGGCGTCGGTGACGGCGGTGGAGGGCTCATCGTAGACCTCGAAGAAGCGATGGGTATCAAGTGCTTGTTGGAATTGTGCGTCCGTGACACGTGTGGGCGCCGCCCCGCTGGCGGAGAGCGCGTCATAGGCGCGGTCGCGCGCGGCTTCGGTGCCCAGCTGCGCCACCGGCATGCCCGCCACCCGACCGCCCTTGATGTTCGCCTCAAGCGCGGCATCGCGCGCATCCTTGGAGATCCGCGCCTGCGCAAGACCGGCCTGCACCAGCATCGCATAGGCCGCGTCCCGCGACAGATCCGCACTGCCCGGCACGTGTTCGCGGGCGATGTTGGCCTCGGGCGGCGTGTCCGTCCGGGTGATCACGGGCTTCG
Organism: uncultured Alphaproteobacteria bacterium; assembly: GCA_963703195.1. Lineage (GTDB taxonomy): Bacteria > Pseudomonadota > Alphaproteobacteria > Rhodobacterales > Rhodobacteraceae > Sulfitobacter. Next base: position 1,576,978 of record OY969797.1, read on the forward strand.
TGCTGAGGATCGGGTTGAGGGTGGCGCGGAAGTCGACGCCGAGATCACCCGCCATATCGCCGATCGCGGCGACCCTTTCGGCCTCATCGTTGCCGTAGGCCATGGTCATCAACCGCTCTAGCCGCATCTTTCGTGCGCGCAGGGTCGTGTCCGCCTCATCCGGGATCGACGCGCGCAAGGGCGCAAGCAGCCCCGCCTCCGGATCGCGGGCGATGGAATCGAGCGCGCCTGCGCGCTTGGCGGGATCCGGATCCGAGAGCTGGAACCGCACCAGCGCCGTGGCGATCATCGCGCGCACGCCGCTGTTGGGCCGCAGTTGCGTGAGCTCCGCACTGGGGTAGCTGCCTACGGACGCGCCATCCTCAAAATCCAGCAGCGTATAGCTACCGTCGTCGTTCTGCGCGCCCGCAAAGAAAAGCCCGTCCGCTTTGCGTTGCCACATCTCCCTGCCCTGCCAGACCTCGAGCACGCGCTGCATCTGCGGCAGGCCGCTTTCGACCAGTGCGTCGATGGCCGGGCCGATGGTCGTGCGCGAGCTCTGCTCGATCAGTGCGCGCTGGCCTTGCAGCACGTCCTGCACGGTTGGCGTCTGGGCCGAGGCGATACTGCCCAGCACCACGGCACAAAGCGCGAGCACGATCATCTTCATGTGAGATATTCCGGGAAATCAGAGGAGGAGGGCACGCATGCGCGCGCCCTCGCCTGGTGCAGGATCAGTAGTTGGAGAGCGTCTGCACGCAGGTATTGGTCTCGGTGTTGTACATGCCGCAACCAAGGTCCTTCCAGTCCGACGTGAGCTTGGCGGATTCAGGCAGGAAGTCGGTCCAGGCATCGCCCGGCACTTCCGCCGTCTGGCTGATGATGTCGAACTGGCCGTCCGCCGTGATCTCACCGATGAGCACGGGCTTGGCGAGGTGGTGGTTGGGCAGCATCACCGCCGTGCCGCCCGTCAGGTTCGGGAATTCCTGCCCGTACATCGCCGCGCGCACCGCATCCACATCGGTGCTGCCTGCCTGCGTGGCCGCGTTCACCCACATGTTGAAGCCGATGTAATGCGCCTCCATCGGGTCATTGGTCACACGGTCCTCGCCCATGCGCGCCTTCCAGGCCGCGATCCATTCAGCGTTGGCGGGGGTGTCCGCGGACTGGAAGTAGTTCCAGGCGGCCAGATGCCCCACGAGGTTGGAGGTATCGAGACCCGACAGCTCCTCCTCGCCCACCGAGAAGGCGATGACGGGGATGTCATCGGCGGAAATGCCCGCGGCGGAGAGCTCCTTGTAGAAACCGATGTTGGCATCGCCGTTGATCGTCGAGATCACGCCGACCTTCTTGCCATCCGCACCCAGCGCCACCACGTCGGCGACGATCTTGGACCAGTCGGAATGGCCGAAGGGGGTGTAGTTCACGAAGATGTCGCTCTCGGGGATGCCCTTGGACTTGAGGTAGGCTTCGAGGATGTTGTTGGTGGTGCGGGGATAGACGTAGTCAGTGCCAAGCAGCGCGAATTTCTCGATCCCGAGCTCGTCGAGGAAGTAATCCGTCGCCGGTATCGCCTGCTGGTTCGGCGCAGCGCCGGTGTAGAAGACGTTTTTGGAGCTCTCTTCGCCCTCATATTGCACCGGGTAGAACAGCAGCCCGTTGAGCTCCTCGATCACCGGCAGCACGGATTTGCGGCTCACGCTGGTCCAGTTGCCGAAGATCACATCGACCTCATGAACCGTGAGCAGTTCGCGGGCCTTTTCCGCGAAGAGCGGCCAGTCGGAGGCCGGATCGACCACGACCGCCTCGATCTGGCAGCCCAGCAGCCCGCCCGCGGCGTTCTGCTGATCTATCAGGGTCAACATGGTGTCTTTCAGCGTCGTCTCCGAAATCGCCATGGTGCCCGAAAGCGAGTGCAGGACCCCGACCTTGACCGGGCAGTCCTGCGCAAGCGCGGGCAATGCGGTCGCAACCGTGAGGGCGGCGGCGAGTGAAATGGGTTTTTTCATATGATATCTCCCTGCGGGGAAGATGGCGCACCTTGCTCTCGCACAGATTGCGCTTTCTCGTCCCCGCAACTCAAGTGTTGCAAATCGTGTGGCGGCCGATGTGAGGTCCAATTCAGTCGGTCGTCACACACCCCGCTGCCGGTCGGCTGCGACTCGGGCGGCCGGGGATAATCCGAGCGTGATCGCGTGGCGCAGGCAGGGCAAATTCTTGCGTACCCGGCGGATGCACATGCAGCATTATGCCCCAATAATGAGCAGATTTCCGTGAGGATGCCCAATTTACGCGCCCGCTTGGCACGAATTCAATCGATATGAGGCTTCAAGCGGGCCGCCTGCGCGGGCCTAGAGGCAGTCGGCGAGCGTCATGCCGAGGTTGCGGATGAGTTTTGGATAGAAGTCTGGACCCGGCGCCAGATCGGAGCCGAGCGGATCGAGCACGCCGCGGGCGGCCTGCGTGCCTTCCAGCACGGTCGCGACCAGCCCCTCACTGAACTGCGGTTCGGAGAGCACGCAACTGATCCCCTCCTCCGCGATACGTCCCTGGATCTGTGCCAGCCGCGCAGGGCTCGGGTCCGAGGCGTCGCTGAGCGAGATCGCGCCGGATGCGGGAAAGTCGAAAGCGACCTCGAAATACTGGTAGGCATCGTGGAACACGACGAAACGCGCGCCGCGCAACGGATCGAGCATGGCGCGCACGTCTGCCACCGCCGCATCGATTTCGGCACGGCCAGCGTCGGCATTCGCGGCATAGGCATCCGCATTATCGGGATCGGCGGCTGAGAGCGCTCCTTCAATCACGCCGAGCCAGTTCTTGGCGTTCTGCGGCATCAGCCAGGCATGGGCGTCGGTGCCGCCTTGGGCATGGCCGTGGTCTGCGTCATCGCTGTGCGCCTCCTCGTGGCCATGATCATGTTCATGTGCCGCGTCGTGCTCCTCTGCCGCATCATGCTCATGTTCATGCTCAGCTTCGTGCTCATGTTCGCCGTGGTCGGCATGATCTTCCCCGTTCTCGTGGGCCCCATGATCCCCGTGGTCATGCGCCTCGAAGAGCGCGCCCTCGCGCATCTGCAGGGCCACCGTGCCGTCGGTGTCCATCAGCGCCGTGACCGATGCGTCGCCCGCCAGCGTGGCGACGGTATCCGCCAGCCATGGCGTCAGTTCCTCACCGACCCAGAAAACCAGATCCGCCTCCTGCAGCGCGCGCGCCTCGGAGGGGCGCAGGTTGTATTGATGCGGGCTGGCACCCGGCGGTACGATCAGATCCGGGACCCCTACCCCTTGCATCACCTGCGCCACCAGCGCATAGACCGGCGCGATGTCCACCGCGACGCGCGGAACATCGGCCAGCGCGGTGCCGCCCATCAGGGTGACGACGAGTGCGGGGAGAGGAAGGTTTCTGGACATGCAGAGCTCCGTGTGATTGTATAACGTAACGCAGCCGTAAATGATATAGAATAACATGACAAGCGATTCCCCACCCTCAGATGATGCAGCCCCCTTGGGCTTTGCCGCGCACAACCACCGCAGTTGCGTGCAGGGCGCCATGGAGGCCGCCGAGGCGCGTTGCGCGGCACAGAGCATCCGCTTCACGCCGGTGCGCCGCAAGGTGCTGGAGATCTTGTTGCAGGAGCATCGCGCACTCGGCGCCTATGCGCTGCTCGACCGGCTGCGCGAGGCGGGGTTCGGCTCGCAGCCGCCCGTGGCCTACCGCGCGCTTGATTTCCTCGTCTCCCACGGCTTCGCACATAAGATCGAACGGCTAAATGCCTTCATCGCCTGTGCCCATCCCGGCGCCGATCATTCGCCCGCCTTCATGATCTGCCGCCAATGCGACACGGTGGCGGAGGCGCAGTCCGGTCCCGCGCGCGGCGCGCTCGGGGCTGCCGCGCGTGCCACCGGCTTCGTCATCGAGCGGACCGTGGTGGAGGCGGAGGGCCTTTGCCCCGCCTGCGTGGGGACGGGCGACGCATGAGCCTCGTTGCCGCCGAGAACCTCTCGATCCGCTATGGCGCACGCACCGCGCTGAGCCATGTATCGCTGCGCATTGAACGCGGCGAGATCGTCACCATCGTGGGCCCGAACGGCTCGGGCAAGACGAGCCTTCTGCGCGCGATCATCGGCGCGGTGCGCCCCGCCGCCGGGCGGGTCACCCACGCGCCGGGGTTGCGCATCGGCTACGTGCCGCAAAAGCTGCATATCGACCCCACACTGCCGATCACCGTGGCGCGGTTTTTGCGCCTGCGCGGGCGCCCGGATCAGGACGCGATCAGACAGGCGCTGAGACAGGCGGGCGTGCCGGATCTGTCAGGCCGACAAATGTCGAAGCTGTCGGGCGGGCAGTTCCAGCGCGTGCTGCTGGCCAGTGCGCTCATCAATCAGCCGGATCTGCTGTTGCTCGACGAGGCGACGCAGGGCCTAGACCAGCCCGGCTCCGCCGCCTTCTACCGCCAGATCGAGGAGGTGCGGCGCCGATACCAACTGCGCCGTCCTGATGATCAGTCACGAGCTGCATGTGGTGATGAGCGCGTCCGACCGGGTCATCTGCCTCAACGGCCATGTCTGCTGCGAAGGGGCGCCCGATATCGTCGCCTCCGCGCCCGAATACCGCGCCCTTTTCGGCACAGGCACGAGGGGGGCGCTGGCGCTCTACCGGCATGAGCATGACCATCATCACGGGCATGAGCACGCGGATGACGAGACGTGCAATCACGGCTCCGCCCGGACGGAGGCCGCCGAGTGATGCTTGATGATTTCATGGTACGCGCGGCACTTGCGGGCATCGGCGTCGCACTGGCCGCGGCCCCGCTTGGATGTTTCGTGGTTTGGCGGCGCATGGCCTATTTCGGCGATGCCACGGCCCATGCGGCGATCCTCGGCGTGGCGCTTTCGCTCGCGCTGTCGATGTCGCTGTTCGTGGGGGCCCTCATCGTGGCGCTCCTGATGGCGGTGACGGTCAGCGTGCTGAGCGGGCGTGGCTACGCGATGGACACGCTGCTGGGGGTGCTGGCGCATTCCGCGCTGGCCTTCGGGCTGGTCGCCGTCTCCTTCCTGTCGGGCATCCGGATCGACCTGATGGCCTATCTCTTCGGTGACATCCTCGCGGTCTCGCGCACCGATCTGGCGGTGATATGGGGCGGGGCGGCACTTGTGATCGCGCTCATCGCCTGGCGCTGGTCGGCGCTGCTCACGGCAACGCTGAACGAGGATCTGGCCTATGCCGACGGGCTCGATCCGCGGCGCGAACAGCTGGTGCTGACGCTTTCGCTTGCCGTGGTCGTGGCCGTCGCGATCAAGGTCGTTGGTGTGTTGCTCATCGCGGCGATGCTGATCATTCCCGCCGCCGCCGCCCGACCGTTGGCGCGCACGCCCGAGGGGATGGCGCTGATCGCCGCCGTCATCGGCTGCGTCTCGGCTGCCGTGGGTCTGCGCGCGGCCTATGTTCTCGATACGCCCGCCGGTCCGTCGATCGTCTGCGTCGCCGCCCTCATCTTCACCGCGTCCACGCTCGCCGGTGCGCTGCGCACCGCGCGCGCCTGAACCCCAGCCCAATGGAGGAAGTGTAATGTACCAAGCCATCCTGATCCTCGCGCTGAGTGCCCCTGCCAGCGCCCTCGCCCAGGGCACCCGTGCGCTCGACGCGCATGAGCATGGCACCTCCGCGCTCGACATCGCGGTTGAGGGCAACCGGGTCGCCATGGCGCTTGCCGCACCCGGTTCGGACATCGTGGGGTTCGAATATGAGGCCGCCACGGCGGAGGACCGCGCCGCGCTCGATGCGGGCATCGTCGCCCTCTCCGCGCCGCTGTCGCTCTTCGAGCTGCCCGATGCGGCGGGGTGCACGGTGATAAGCGTTCGTGCGGGGCTGGTGGACGAGCAGGAGCATGATCACGAGCACGGGCATGAGGAAGACCATGCCGCCGAGAATGCAGGCGGCGGGCATACCGAATTTCAGGCCCGCTACATGATCGACTGCGCGGATCCCGCCGCCATCGACCGGATCGGGTTCGCCTTCTTCGACCGTTTCCCAAATGCGCGGCAGGTCAAGGTACAGCTGATCACAGACGCTGGCGCCACCCGCTTTGACGTGACGCGCGAGGCACCGGTCCTCGATCTCTCGGGGCGCTACTAGGCGCCATGACGCAGCGCGCGATGTTACAACTGGACGGGGTCGCCTTCCAATGGCCCGGGGCGGGCGGCTTTGCCCTTGATGTGCCGCGGTTCACCGTCGCGCAGGGCGAGCGGGTGCTGCTGCTGGGCGAGAGCGGTTCGGGCAAGTCCACGCTGCTGTCGCTCATCTGCGGGATCATGGCGCCCGACCGCGGCGCGATCAGGGTGGACGGCACCGATCTGGCCGCCCTGAGCGCAAGCAGACGCGACCGCGCGCGCGCCGAGACCATCGGCATCATCTTCCAGCAGTTCAACCTGCTGCCCTACGCCACGGCGCTCGACAATATCCTTCTGCCGCTGAGCTTTGCCCCGCGGCGGCGGGCGCGGGCGGGGGATGGCCGCGCGCGCGGCGATGGCGCTCACCGATGCGCTGGGTCTGCCGCGGGATGCGGTCACGCGCGGCACCGCCGACAGGCTCAGCGTAGGCCAGCAGCAGCGGGTGGCAGTGGCGCGTGCGCTCATCGGGGCGCCGCCGCTCATCGTCGCGGACGAGCCGACCTCCGCACTCGATGCCGCGAGCCAGACCCGCTTTCTGGACCTGCTGTTCGAGCAATGCGCCGCGGCGGGATCCACGCTGCTGATGGTGAGCCATGACGCGCGGCTGGCTCCGAAATTCGACCGGAGCGTGGCGTTGGGCGATATCGTGACGCCACCGGGCGTGCCCGCATGATCGTCCTGCGTCTCGCCCTGCGCAGCCTTGCGGCGCGCCGTCTGACCGTGGGGCTCACGGTGTTCGCCGTCGCCCTCTCCGTGATGCTTTTTCTGGGGGTGGAGAAGGTGCGCACCGGTGCCAAGGCCAGCTTCGGCGATACCATCTCCGACACGGATCTCATCGTCGGCGCGCGCTCGGGCTCGGTGCAGTTGTTGCTCTATTCGGTATTCCGCATCGGCAATGCGACCAACAACATGACATGGGAGAGCTATCAGGATATCGCCGCGCGGCCCGAGGTCGACTGGATCGTGCCGATTTCTCTGGGCGACAGCCACCGCCAGTTCCGCGTGATGGGCACCACGGCGGCGTATTTCGACCGCTACAAGTACCGCGGCGGGCGCGCGCTCGCCTTTGATACGGGCGCGCCGTTCGATGATATCTTCGATGCGGTGATCGGTGCGGACGTGGCGGCGACGCTGGGCTACGCCTTGGGCGACCCGCTGGTGGTGGCGCATGGGCTCGCCTCCTTCGCCAATCACGACAACCAGCCGTTCCGGGTTGCGGGCATCCTCGCCAAGACCGGCACGCCCGTGGACCGCACCGTGATCGTGAGCCTCGAGGCGATCGAGGCCATCCATGTGGACTGGCGCGGCGGCGCGCAGATCCCCGGACAGGTGACACCGCCCGATGTGATCCGCGAGATGGACCTCGCGCCCACCGCCATCACCGCCGCGATGATCGGCGTGACATCGCGGCTCGACATCTTCGCGCTCCAGCGCAGCATTAACCAATACCCGCAGGAGGCGCTGCTCGCCGTGCTGCCGGGGGTCGCGCTGCAGGAGCTATGGGGCATCGTCGGCATCGCGGAGACAGCACTGCATCGGGGTGTCCGCCATGGTCGTGGCGACCGCCCTTCTGGGAATGGGAGCGATGATCCTATCGGGGCTGAACGCGCGGCGCCGCGAGATGGCGATCCTGCGCGCGGTGGGCGCGCGACCCCTCACGATCCTCGGCCTACTGATGCTCGAAGCCGCGCTGATGGCCGCCCTTGCCGCCTGCCTTGGAATAGCGCTGCTCTATCTGGCACTATGGCTCGGGCGACCCTATATTGATGCGTGGTACGGGCTGTATCTGCCGATCGAGCCTTTGTCGGCGCGCGAGGGCCTGACACTGGCCGCCGTGATCGGCGCGGCCCTGATCACGAGCCTGCTGCCTGCGCTGCGCGCCTATGCGATGTCGTTGGCGGACGGGATGACGGCGCGGCAATGAGGGAGAGAAGCCTATGCACCTGCAGATGACACGGCGCGGCCTGCTGGGCGCTCTGGGTGCTGCCGCGCTGTCAGGGCCTGCCGCCGCCCGCACCCCGCGCGAGATCGGCTGGAACGATCTCATCCCCGCGGGCGTGCCTTATGCCGAGATCGTCGGCGAGGGGATCTATGACGAGCAGGCCGACATCTGGTTGCCGGTGTTCGACGAGAACGCCCGCCGCTTCGTCACCTCGCTCAACGGGGTGCGGGTGCGCATGCCGGGCTACATGCTGCCGCTGGAGACGGGCGGACGCGGTGTGACGGAGTTCATCCTGGTCCCCTATGCGGGGGCCTGCATCCATGTGCCGCCGCCACCCCCCAACCAGCTCGTCTTCGTCACCACCGAGCGTCCATGGCCCGCGCAGACGATGTTTGAGCCGGTCTGGGTCACCGGGGCGATCCGCGTCAATCCGATTAGCACCAATCTCGCCGAAATCGGTTATGACATGCGCGCAGAGGAGATCGAGCGCTATGAATGGCAGTGAGTTTGGACGGCGCAGGCTGTTGAAGCTGATCGCGGCGGCGGGTTTGCTGCCGTCCACGGCCCTTGCCGAGGAAGTGATCGAGCTTGACTGGGCGGACCTGATCCCGCCCGGCGCATCGAACGTGACGCAGATGATGCGGGGCCTCGGGATCATCCCGCATGACGAGGCGACGACTTTGCGCGCCGAGCAGCCCGCCTCCTCCGGCGTGCGGACCGATTTCAATGGGCAGATCGTGCGCATCCCCGGTTACATGGTCCCGCTCGACACCAGCGGCGCGGGTGTCACGGCCTTCATCCTCGTGCCCTACGTCGGGGCCTGCATCCATGTACCGCCCCCGCCCGCCAACCAGCTGGTGTTCGTGACCGCACCCGAACCCTATTCGTCCTCCGGGCTCTTCGAGGCGGTCAATGTCACCGGCATGTTCGGCACCGCCTCGACGCGCACGCAGCTTGCCGATGTGGCCTATGCCCTTTCAGCGGAGAAAATCGAACCGTTTCGTTGGTAACCCGGCGCGCAAGGCGCGGATCGCATGAAAGGCACGCACCGCCCGCGCAATGCAGGCGGGGTCACACCGTGATGGTCGCGCGTACCGCGCGCTGCCAAGCGGCGTAGCGGCGGCTGCGGGTTTCTTCCGGCATCGCAGGTTCGAACCGCCGCGCGCTGGTCCAGCCCGCCGAGAATTCCGCCATGCCCGGATAGAGGCCCGCATGCTGACCAGCAAGCCAGGCGGCACCCAGCACGGTCGTCTCCGCGTTGTGCGGGCGATCGACCGGGGCGCCGATGATGTCGGCCAGAAACTGCATGCACCAGTCGTTGCGCGCCATGCCGCCGTCCACGCGCAGGATGGGCTTGACCCCCACCGCCTGCCAGTCGGCGGCCATCGCCTCCAGCAGATCACGGGTCTGGAAGCCGATGCTTTCCAGCGCCGCGCGCGCCAGTTCCGCGCGCCCGGTGGCACGGGTCAGCCCGAAGACGGCGCCGCGGCACTCCGGCTCCCAGTAAGGCGCGCCGAGACCCACGAAGGCGGGCACGAGTATCACCTCCTGCTCGGGGTCCGCGGCCTCCGCCAGCGCTTGTGTCTGTGCCGCCGCCTCGACGATCTCGACCCCGTCCCGAAGCCATTGCACGACGGCACCCGCAACGAAGATCGACCCTTCGAGCGCATAGGTCGGCTTGCCGTCCAGTTGATAGGCAATGGTGGTCAGCAGGCGGTTCTTGGAGGCCACCGGGCTGTCGCCTGTATTCAGAAGCGCGAAACACCCTGTGCCGTATGTCGATTTCATCATACCGGGCGCGAAGCACGCCTGGCCGATCGTCGCGGCCTGCTGGTCGCCCGCGACGCCGCGGATGGGGACGCTGGCACCCAGCAGACCCGCCTCGCTCAAGCCGAAGTCCGCGGCGCAATCGCGCACCTGCGGCAGCATGTCCGGCGGGATGTCCAGCAGATCGCAGATCGTCCTGCTCCAGCGGCCCTTGTGGATGTCATAGAGCATGGTGCGCGCGGCATTGGTGGCGTCGGTGGCATGCACCGCGCCGCCGGTCAGCTTCCAGATCAGGTAGCTGTCGACCGTGCCGCACAGCAACCGCCCGCGCGCCGCACGCTCGCGCGCGTCTTTCACATGATCGAGGATCCACTTGATCTTGGTCGCCGAGAAATAGGGATCGAGCAGCAGGCCGGTGCGCGCGGTGATCATCGCCTCATGCCCCTGTGCGCGCAGATCGGCGCAGATGTCCGCCGTGCGCCGGTCCTGCCAGACGATTGCGCGATGGACGGGCGCACCGGTTTCGCGGTCCCAGACGACCACGGTCTCGCGCTGGTTGGTGATCCCGATACCGGCGAGCTGCCGCGCCTCGACGCCGCCCTCCTTCAGCGCCGCGCGGGCGGTGCGCAGGGTGGTCTGCCACAGATCTTCGGGCTCATGCTCGACCCAGCCGGGGTGCGGGAAATGCTGGGTGAATTCCTCCTGCGCGCTGGCGCAGGGCGACATGTCGGCGTCGAAAAGGATCGCGCGGGTCGATGTGGTGCCCTGATCGATGGCGAGTATGTGTGTCATGCCGCTGCCTCCTGTCGCGTGAACGAATCCTCAAGTGCGCCCTCCTGCGCCGCGCTCATCCGCAGGCCGAGCTTGGAGCGGCGCCAGGCGATATCCTCCGGCGTGCGCGCGTACTGATGCGCGTCGAGCCATTCCGCCCCCCGCGCGGTCAGATCGGTGCCGAAACGCTTGGCCAGATCGTCCGCGTCCCGCGCATCGCCCGGGTTATCATTGAGCAGCAGGCCCAGCCGCATGAGCCACGCAGGCTTGCGGCCCCGCATCCACGGCATCACCCAAGCAAGCAATCGCGAGACGGGCGTGTCGGCGATGGGGCCGTCCAGTGTTTGTTCTGCCGCCTGCGCGTCCACTCGGGCTCTCCTCCAAATCCACTCGGGGCCAGTAGGCACGTTTCAACGCGGGGCATCAAGTAGGTTTGCCGTGCTGACGATACGTCACGGGCTTCCCCCGCGGCCGGGGCTGCCGTAGCCTGCCGCAACCCCGACAGGAGCTCAGCCGATGACCCGTGACACCGCCCTCTCCCATGCCGCCGCGTTCTGCGACGATGGCAGGCTACAACACGAGCTCGCAGCGCTCGTGGCCTTTCAGAGCGAGAGCCAAAACCCCGCGCGCGCGCAGGTGCTCGAGGACTATCTGAACGACGCCCTGCGCCCACGGCTCGAGGCGATGGGTTTCGACTGCGCCTTGCATCCCATTCCCGTCGCGGGAGGCGGTCCGTTTCTGATCGCGAGCCGGATCGAGGACGCGTCGCTGCCCACGGTACTGAGCTATGGTCACGGCGATGTGGTGCTCGGACAGGCGGGCCGCTGGCGTGCGGGGCGCGCGCCCTTCGTGCTCAGCCGTGAGGGCGACAGGCTCTATGGTCGCGGCGCGGCGGACAACAAGGTGCAGCATCTGATCAACATCGCAGCGCTCGAGATGGTGATGGCGCTGCGCGGCGGGCTCGGCTTCAACGTCAAGCTGGTAATCGAGACCGGCGAAGAGATCGGCTCGCCCGGGCTCGCGCAAATAATGGCCCAGCACCGTGATGCCCTGCGCGCCGATGTGCTGATCGCCTCGGACGGGCCGCGCCTGCAGGCACAGACGCCGACGATGTTCATGGGCTCACGCGGCGGGGTCAGCTTCGATCTGTTGGTGGATCTGCGGACCGGCGCGCATCATTCCGGCAACTGGGGCGGTTTGCTGGCCGATCCCGCGATGATCCTCTGCCATGCGCTCGCCTCCATCACGGATGCGCGCGGCAGCCTGCAGATCCCGGAATGGCGCCCCGATAGCCTGACCCCGGCGGTGCGGGCGGCCTTGTGGGACCTGCCCGTGGGCGCGAACACGGAGCCTGCGATCGACCCCAACTGGGGCGAGCCGGGACTGACACCGGCCGAGCGCGCCTATGGCTGGAACAGCTTTGCGATCCTCGCGATGAGTGCGGGCGTGCCGGAGGCGCCGCAGAACGCAATCGCGGCGAATGCCCGCGCGACCTGCCAGCTGCGCTTTGTCGTGGGCACCGACCGGGATGACATCCTGCCCGCGCTGCGCCGCCATCTGGATGCACGGGGCTTCGGGCAAGTCCAGATCATCCCGGCGGAAGACGGCAGCTTTGCCGCGACGCGGCTCGATCCCGATCATCCTTGGGTCGATTACGTGCGCGCCTCGATCACGCGCAGTACCGGCAAGGCGCCCCATGTGCTGCCCAATCTCGCGGGCTCGCTGCCCAACGACTGCTTTGCCGAAAGGCTGGGCCTGCCGACGATCTGGATCCCGCACAGCTATCTGGGTTGCAACCAGCATGCGCCGGACGAACACGCGCTGCTGCCGGTCTGCCGCGAGGGGCTGCAGATCATGGCAGGGCTCTTCTGGGACATCGGCGAGGGTCTTCCCGACGGGCTCAGAGGGTGATCACCGTGGAGCCGGTCGTGGCGCGCGCCTCGAGCGCCCGATGCGCCTGCACGATATCTTCGAGCGGGAACGTCTGGCCGATGTTGACCTTGACCGCGCCGCTCGAGACCTTGCCGAAGAGGTGATCGGCCATCGCCTGACAGCGCTCGCGCTCGGCGATGAAGGTGAAGAGCGTGGCGCGCGTGACCTTGAGCGATCCCTTCGGGCCCAGCGTCGCAAGATTGAAAGGCGGCACCGGACCGGACGCGTTGCCGAAGGATATCATGAAGCCGAGCGGGCGCAGGCAATCGAGCGATCCGTCGAAGGTGTCCTTGCCCACCCCGTCCATCACCACATCGACGCCCTTGCCGCCGGTGAGTTCCTTGACCCGTGCCACGAAATCCTCATCGTTGTAGTTGATGCAATGGGTTGCCCCATGCGCGCGCGCAAGGTCGCATTTGGCATCCGTGCCCGCCGTCCCGATGAGCGTGATCCCTTCGGAGCGCGCCCATTGGCAGGCGATGAGTCCGACGCCACCGGCGGCGGCGTGGAAAAGCACGGTATCGCCGCGTGCGATGGGTGTGATCTGGTGGAAGAGGTATTCGACCGTGAGCCCTTGCAGCATGATCGCGGCGCCCTCCTCGAAGGAGATGTCATCGGGAAGGCGGCATACCTGCAGCGCAGGCATCACCCGCGCCTCCGTGTAGGCGCCGGGGGGCATCGCGGCATAGGCGACGCGGTCACCGACGCTCAGATGTTCGACCCCGTCCCCGAGCGCCGTAACCACGCCTGCGGCCTCCATGCCGAGGGCGGCGGGCATCTGCATCGGGTAGAGACCCGTGCGTTGATAGACGTCGATGAAGTTGAGCCCGCAGGCCCGCTGTTCGATCTGGACCTCGCCGGGGCCGGGTGCCGGCACGTCACGCTCCACGAGTTTGAGTTCCTCCGCGCCGCCCGTCTGCTCAATGATTACCGTGCGCGCCATCCGCTCTTCTCCTGTTGGGGTCCGGGCGACGCTATCAAGCAGGCAGGCTTTCGGCAACCGCCTCCGGCTGCACGGGCAATCCGCCCGCCTCGATGATGTGGCGCACGACCGCCGCGGCCCCCTCGCCTTGGCGCAGGGCGCAAAAGAGGAAGGGCCGCGCCCCGCGCATCCGCGCCGCATCCCGCGCCATCACCTCCAGCGAGGCACCGACATGCGGTGCAAGGTCGGTCTTGTTGATCACCAGCAGGTCCGATTTCGTGATCGCGGGCCCACCCTTGCGCGGGATCTCCTCACCTGCGGCCACGTCGATGACGTAGATCGTGAGGTCGGCCAACTCGGGGCTGAAGGTCGCCGACAGGTTGTCTCCCCCGCTCTCGATCAGCACCAAATCGAGGTCCGCATGACGGCGCTGCATCTCCGCCACGGCGGCGAGGTTGATGGAGGCATCCTCGCGGATGGCGGTATGCGGGCAGCCGCCCGTCTCCACCCCGATCACGCGGTCCTGCGGCAGGATCTGCATGCGCATCAGCGCCTCTGCATCCTCCTGCGTGTAGATGTCATTGGTGATCACGCCGATCGACAGATGCAGGTGCAGTGCACGCGCGATGGCGGCGGTGAGCGTCGTCTTGCCGGCGCCCACCGGGCCGCCGATGCCGATGCGCAGGGGACCGTTGAGCTGGGTCATGTGCGGAATATCCTGTGGTTTAGGGTTTCATGGCGCATCGCCGCGATGTCGGAGGCGAAGGCGGCACTCATCAATCCCGCCACGCCCTCTTCGCGTGCCCGCGCGGCGACCCCGGTGCAGAGCGGGGAGAGCCGGGCGAGGACCGCCTGCCCCTCCGTCTGTCCCAGCGGAACGAGCCTCACGGCGCAGGAAACGAGGTTAGAGAGGAACGCCTGCAGATAGAAGCCCGCCGTGAGCCCCGCGGGCAGATTGAGCGTGCGCGCGGCATAGCCTGCAGCGACCGGGAAGGTGAGCGCCGGCAGATCCGCACCCCAGATCGCGCAAGTGGTGCGGACAAAGGCGTCCCCCTGCTGGACGCTCTCCATGAGCCGCTCCGCGCCCGGCGCGAAGGCCCGCGCGGTCGCGTCGAGTTCCAGAACAGCCGGGACATTGGCGCAGCCGTGGGCGGCATGCACGAATATCGCATCCATATGCCCCGTTCCATGCACCAGCACATCGCGCAGCCACGCCTCCAGCGGGGACGCGCTGTCGATCCGCCCGTCCTGAATGGCCGTCTCCAGTCCGTGGGAATAGGCGAAGCTGCCCAGCGGATAGGCGGGCGAGAACCACTGGCTGAGGATCAGGACCGGGTCAGCGGGCGGTATCATCGGCGTGATCGTGGCTGTGCACATGACCCTGGCCGGAACCGTGGCTATGGGAATGGGCGTGAGAATGGCTGTGGCTGTGGGTATGGCTGTGTTCATGCGCGGTGGCGCCATGAGAATGCGATTGCGTGCGGCCGTGGCCATAAGCGCCGCCTTCGGGCGTGAAAGGCCGAGCGACCCGCGTGACGGTGGCGCCTAGATGCAACAGCATGTGCGCGATCACCTGATCGTCCTGAATGAGCAGCTGGCCGTCTTCGATCTGGCACGGCGTGTGGCGGTTGCCGATGTGCCAGGCCAGCTGCACCAGATTGTCGCCGGTGATCCGCAAGAGCGTCTCCTCCGCCGCCCTGATCTCGATCAGCGCGCCGCCGTCGGTCTCAAGCGCGTCACCATGGGCGAGTGAGGTGGTCTTGGGCAGATCCACAAGCACGGACTGCCCCGCGGCGGTGGTGATCACCTTGCGCCGCAAAAACCGTGCGTCATAGCTGAGCTCGCAGTGATCGGTCGCATCTGTCCAGGTGCCTGCGGAGTGGTAGGTCTGTGCGAGCGGATGGGTCATAGGCAGCTCCCGGATTTCGGATGGCTGACGCATCTGCGTAAAGTGGCAGTGCGTGTGAAGCGCTTAAACAATTGCATCTCGCCAGATCCTTTCAAAACATGAAGTAGCGCTGCGCCATGGGCAACACCTCGGCAGGGTCACAGGTCAGCAGCTCACCGTCCGCGCGCACCTCGTAGGTTTCGGGATCGACTTCCACCCGTGGCGTGGCGGCGTTGTGAATGAGGTCCTTCTTGCCGATGTTGCGCGTGTTCTTGACCGCGATGGTCTGCTTGGCGAGCCCCAGCGACGCGCCCAACCCGTCCGCTTGGGCAGCGGCGGAGATGAACGTCACGCTCGACTGCGTGAGCGCGCGTCCGTAGGCGCCGAACATCGCGCGGGAGTAGACCGGCTGCGGCGTCGGGATGGAGGCATTGGGATCGCCCATCTGCGCCACCACGATGGTCCCCGCCATCAGCACCATCTCGGGCTTGACGCCGAAGAACGCCGGGTTCCAGAGCACCAGATCTGCGCGTTTTCCGACCTCGACGGAGCCGATGACATGGCTCACGCCTTGGGCGATGGCGGGGTTGATGGTGTATTTGGCGATATAGCGGCGGACGCGGAAGTTGTCGTTGTCACCCGTCTCTTCGGGCAGGCGCCCGCGCTGCTTGCGCATCTTGTCGGCCGTCTGCCAGGTCCGGATCAGCACCTCACCGACACGGCCCATGGCCTGGCTGTCGCTGGCGATGATGGAAAACGCGCCCATGTCGTGCAGGATGTCCTCCGCCGCGATGGTCTCGCGCCGGATCCGGCTCTCGGCAAAGGCGATGTCCTCGGGGATGGACTTGTCGAGGTGGTGGCAGACCATGAGCATGTCGAGATGCTCCTCGACGGTATTGACCGTGAAGGGGCGCGTGGGGTTGGTCGAACTGGGCAGGACATTGGCATCGCCGCAGATCTTGATGATGTCCGGCGCATGCCCGCCCCCTGCCCCTTCGGTATGGAAGGCGTGGATGGTGCGGCCCTTCATCGCCGCGACCGTGTGTTCGACAAAGCCGCTCTCGTTAAGGGTATCGGTATGGATCATCACCTGAACGTCCATCGCGTCGGCCACACTCAGGCAGCAGTCGATGGCGGCGGGCGTGGTGCCCCAATCCTCGTGCAGCTTGAGCGCGCAGGCGCCGCCGCGCACCATCTCCTCCAGGGCTGCGGGCTGGCTGGCGTTGCCCTTGCCCGACAGGCCGATGTTCATCGGAATACCGTCGAAGGCCTGCAGCATGCGCCCGATGTGCCAGGGGCCCGGGGTGCAGGTCGTGGCCAGCGTGCCGTGCGCGGGGCCGGTACCGCCGCCGAAACAGGTCGTCACGCCGGAGTGCAGGCTGTCCTCCATCTGTTGGGGGCAGATGAAGTGGATGTGACTGTCCATGCCGCCCGCCGTGAGGATCCGCCCCTCGCCCGCGATGATTTCCGTACCCGGCCCGATGATGATGTCCACACCGCTTTGCGTGTCGGGGTTGCCCGCCTTGCCGATCGCGTGGATGAGACCGCCCTTCAGCGCCACATCGGCCTTGTAGATGCCGCTGTGGTCCACGATCAGCGCATTGGTGATGACGGTATCCACCGCACCGTCCGCGCGGCTCACCTGTGATTGGCCCATTCCGTCGCGGATCACCTTGCCACCGCCGAATTTCACCTCCTCGCCGTAGGTCGTCAGATCCCGCTCCACCTCGATGATCAGATCCGTATCGGCAAGCCGGATCCGGTCGCCGGTGGTGGGGCCGTACATGGCGGCGTATTGCGCGCGGGCGATCTCTACGGGCATGGGGTCATTTCCTCTTGAGGCCGCGCTTGCCCAGACGTCTGGCATTGGCGCGGGTTTTCTGGCGCAGCGGCTTGAGGGCTGCGGCGGCGATCTGGTCGGGGGTAGCGCCGCGCAGGGCGGCACGGGTGGCATCCGTGCCCGCCCGGCTCAGCGCCTCGACCTTTTCGGAGATCATGCGCCCGTCCTCGGATTTGGTCACCGACCACATCCCCGCCATGCCCATCGTGCGCATCGCGATCACGGATTGGGCCTCTGCCATCATCTGGCCGAACTCCAGCGCGTTTGCCCAATAGCCGAGCGGATTGAGGGGCTTCATGGCAGGGGTCTCCTTGTTGCCGGGGTGTCAGTATGCATTGAAGTCGAGCAGCATGCGCGTACGCGCCTGCGTCAGTTCGGTCAGGCAACCGGCGTATATCATCGGTCGGATCGAGCCGCCCTCATAGGGGCTGGAATGTACTTCGCAGGCGGCGTCGCGGTAGCTGAGCCAGGCGCGCTGCGCGGCGAGCAGCGCGTCGCCCTGACCGATCGCCTTGGCAAAGTCGCGCGCGGGGCCCCATGCGGTATTGAGCGCGGCATCGGCTTCCTCATATTCGCGGGCTGCACAGATGTTCATGTCCGTCTGGGTCTGCGGGGAGACACATTCGCCCGGCACCTCCGCCTGTGCAGCGGGCGCGAGGAGTGATGCGAGAAAAATGCCCGCCGCCAGCGCCAGCGGCCCCATGACCTGCGCGTTGAAGCCGAAGACCCTGCGTGCGCCGCCGAAGGGGATGAGGTTCACCTCGCGACGCTGGCCCGGCTCGAACCGCACAGCGGTGCCCGCCGCGATGTCGAGCCGCCGACCACGCGCCCGGTCGCGGTCGAAGTCGAGCGCGGGATTGGTCTCGGCGAAATGGTAGTGGCTGCCGACCTGGATGGGCCGGTCGCCGGTATTGGCCACCATCAGCGTCAACGCCTCCGCCCCCGCGTTGAGGGTCAGAGCGCCCGCCGCTGGCATGATCTCACCGGGGATCATTTGCTGGACCAGGCAAGCAGCCCCGCTGCGGCGATCACCGACAGGCCGATGGCCAGGGGCATCCAGTTGGGGTCGGTCAGGTGGTGATGCACATGCGGGCTCTCGTGCGCCGCCGCGGCGGAGCAGAAGGAGGACGGCAGGCAGGCTTTGCAAGATCGGTTTCATGTCAGGGTCTCCCGTAGTTCAGCGGATCGGGTTATGGACGGTCACGAGCTTCGTGCCATCGGGAAAGGTCGCCTCGACCTGCACGTCGTGGATCATCTCCGCCACGC
The DNA here is from genome assembly GCA_963703195.1 of uncultured Alphaproteobacteria bacterium. Classification (GTDB taxonomy): domain Bacteria; phylum Pseudomonadota; class Alphaproteobacteria; order Rhodobacterales; family Rhodobacteraceae; genus Sulfitobacter. The sequence continues at coordinate 1,595,458 of OY969797.1, forward strand.
CATCCATGCACTGATCGCGGGTGATCACATGGCCGCCCGCTTCCATCATGTCGGCGACGGAGCGCCCGTCGCGCGCCCCCTCGACCACCGCATCTGTGATGAGGGCGATCGCCTCGGGGTAGTTGAGCTTGACACCCCGCGCGAGCCGCTTGCGCGCCACCTCGGCGGCCATCGCGATCAGCAGTTTGTCTTTCTCTCGGGGGGTCAGTTGCATCGGTCACAATCTCCAGACGGCAGGAAGAGGCAGGCCGGAGAGCAGCTCCAGCACGGGGATTAGGCTGCGGCGCAGGCTCAGGCTATCGGGCGCGAGGGCGCGCAACACCATCAGGCCATCGCTGCGCAGGCTCGCCCCCGCCGTTTCGGGCAGCAGCGCACGCACCTGCGCCAGCAGCGCACCCGCCTGCGGCGCGGCGAAGACCAGTGTGGCCAGCGTGCGCGCGCCGCCGCCCACAGCCGCACGCGCCATCAAAGCCTGCGCATCCCCCGTAAGGCGGATGCCGTCGCGGTAGACCGGCGCCCCCGCACGGGTGACGATGATGCGGTCTTCGAGATGGAGATCGCGCACCTGCTCGCCCATCGCACCGCGACCGAGCACCAGCATTTCGCACAGCAAAAGCCGCGCACCCGGCGCAAGCTCGATCCGCAGATCGCGTGCGAGCCGGGCGCCGTCGAAGAGGATCGTCTCCTGCGGCAACCAGTTGAGCCGCGCGTCCTGCTCCACCGACAGCCGCGTGCCGATCCGGCCCATGGAGCCGTCGCGCGTGCGGTAGATCCGCTCTGCGGCCTGCGTGGTGAGCGTGAGGCAGGCGCCCGGCCCCACTTCGCCCTCCACCTCGATCAGATCGCCGCCCGTGACACCGCCGGAGGTATTGACGAGCACCGCCTCCGCATCCGCGCGGAAGATCCGCGGCAGGATGCATTTGAGGCAGCCCGACTGGCGCAGGCGCACCAGATGCGTGCCGCCATCGCGCAGGCCGACCGACAGGCCAACGGTGCCCCGCGCACGCGGCAGCACCGCCTTGGGGCGGGTCAGATCCGCTTGGGGCTGCGGCGTCAGGGGCGTCAGGTCGAGGCTCATTGCATTCTCTTTGGTCCAGATGAGCATACCGGCCCGCCGCGCGGTAGTTCTTTTTCGGCTTGCGCGTGGGCTTTGTCCCCGATGCCCGATTCTGAAGCAGATCAGCCTTCGGTCACCGTGATCCGGGGCCGGGTGCCGCCCAGATCGGCGAAGGCCATCTGGCGGCAGGAGAAGACAATCACCTGCTGGTCCGCCGCCACGCGGTGAAGGGCGGTGAACATCGCGGCGATCCGGTGATCGTCGGAGTAGACGAGCGCATCGTCGAGGATCACGGGCACCTGCCTGCCCTGCCGCGCGAACAGCCGCGCGAAGGCGAGCCGGGTGAGGATCGCGATCTGTTCCTGCGTGCCGCCGCTGAGCATATCCACCGGCTCGTCCGTACCCCCGCGCGCGAGCCCTTGCGGCAGCAGGGAGGCGGGATCAAAGCTCAGCGCCGCATCGCCGTGCAGCAGCGCCAGCAGCGGCGCCAGCTCGCGTTGCACCGGCTCGAAATAGGCTTCCTGTGCCGCGCCGCGTGTCTTTTGCAGCGTCTCCAGCAGCAGGCGCAGGCCCGCCACCTCATGGGCGAACCTTGCGGCGCGGGCTTGCGCGCGCGCCGCAAGGTCGGCGGCCTCGCTGCATTTCTCCTCCACGCCGTCCTCGGCGCGCGCACGGATCGTGGCACTCAGATCGGCGGCCTCGCGGCCCAGCTGCGCACGCTCATCGCGGGCGTTCTGCGCCACGGTGCTCGCCCGGGCGAGCTCTGCCTGCGCGCTCTCCAGATCGGGGGCCTGCGCGCGCAGGGCCGCCGCTGACGCCTGCGCATCGGTGGCCGCGACCGCCGCCGCCGCATGCGCGCGCGCAGCTTGCGTCCTGCGCGTCTCGAAATCCTGCGCATCGCCGTAGGCTGCCGCCGCGGCCTCCTTCGCTGTCCGCGCGGCCTCCGCCGTGGCCGTCGCCCGTGCCAGCGCCGATCGGGCGGCATCGCGGGCATCGCGCGCGAGATCGCAGGCCGCCTGTGCGTGGCGCTCCTGAGCTTCTGCGGCGCTTAGGGCCGCCGCCAGATCATCGTCGCCTTCGGCCCCCTCGGGGGCGTTCGCCTGCTCACCCACGGCGGCCTGCGCACGCGCATGCTCGGCGCGCAGCGCGTCGATGCCCTGTGGCGCCAGCGTCTCGATCACGCTTTGCAGCAGATCGGCCTGCGTCTGTGCCTGCGCGCGCACCTCTGCCGCGCGGCGGGCGGCTGGCAGATCCGCGACCCCCGCCGCCGCCAGCGCCTGTTCCAACGCCGCACTCGCACGGTCCAGCGCCGCGCCGTCACTTGCTGCGGCGCCCGGATCGACGATCATCTCACCGATGCCCGGCAGCGCGAAGACCTGCCGCCGCGGCACCGCATGGCTGCCCTCTGCGAGCTCGGCGCCCTTGGCCGTGACCCGCGCGCCGCCGCTGTAGCGCAGCTCGATCCGGACGGATGCGGCGACGCTCTCCGCCTGGGCCTTCGCCACGCGGCCCTGTGCCGCTTCGATACCGGCGAGAATCTCGCGCGTGACCGGCGAGGCCGCGACCTGCGCGCGCGCCTCCTCCAACGCGCTGCGTTTCTCAGCCAGCTGGTCGAGCAAACCCTTGAGCCGCGCCGCCGTCTCGGACGCATTGCGGGCCAGGGCGGCACGCTGCCGCGCGCCGAGCGCCGCGCGGGCCGTCGCGGTGCGCTTTTTGGCTTCGGCAAGCCGCTCCAGCGCCGCGTCGGTTTCCGTCTCGGCCTGCGTCACGCGGTCCTGCGCCTGCGCGAACACGCCCATCTCCACCTCGAGCCTCTCTTCAGCCGCGGCATGAGACTGCGCCGCACCCAACAGCGCGTCCAATCTCGATTGCGCGGCATCCGCCTCCAGCTTGCGCAGGGCCGCCTGTCCTTCGGCCTGTGCCAGCCGGTCCGCATGGGCTTTGGCCGCGTCATGCGCCTGCCGCGCCGCGTGCAGTTTGGCCTCGAGCGCCTCGGTGGCGGCGGGCGCTTCCAGTGCCCCGAGCCGCGCGGTCACCTCGCGCCGCCGCGCGAGCGCTATGCTGAGCTCGGCGCAGGCGCGTTCCAGATCGGCATGGCGCGCCGCATGGGTCTGGGCCTCGGTCTCCGCGTCCTTCCAGGGGCCGCCGGTCTTCGGTCTGCCGGTGTCTGTCGCAAGCGTGTCGTGGGCCGCACGCGCGGCCTCGATCACGCGGTCCATGCGCCGCCCGCCGGTCACCTTGTCGATCTCTCCCGCCACGGAGGACAGCAGATCGCGCCGCGCGCCCAGCAGGCGCTCTTTCTCGGTCTTGGGCGCGGTGGCTGCATCGAGCGCGCCGCTGCCCTGCCCGACCCAGAGCAGACCCGCGGGCCCCTCCAGACCGCTGCCGGTGAGCTTGGCGATCCAGGCCTCCGCCTCGTCATCGCTGGCGATCACGCGCCCTGCCGCGTCGCGCACCTGCGCGCGCTTCTGCGCGAGATAGGACTTCTCAATCGTGAAATGTCCCTGCGGCAGTTCCACCTCCGCGCTGATGCGCACGGCACCGCCCGCGCGTGGCTGCAGCGATTTGACGTCTCGCGTCGCGGCGCCGTATTTGAAGAAGAAGAGCGCATGGAGCGCGTCGAAGAAGGTCGATTTTCCGAATTCATTGACCTCCGCGATCACGCTCACCCCGTCGCCGATGCCGCTGATCGTGGCGGTCCGGCCCGCGAATTTCCGCACATTCGTCAGGGTCAGGCTGCGCAGCTTCATGGCGCCTGCTCGGAAATCAACGAGAAAAGCTGGCTCAGGGCGGTCTGGGCGATGCGCCGCTCGGTCAGAGCCAGATCGGGATCCTGCGCACGGCGCGCCAAGGCCTCCGCGGCTTGCCGCAGGGCGCCACCGGCGGCGTCGATGGCTTCGAGATCCACGGTGTCATGGACCAGCGTCAGACCGTCCAGATCGGCATCGAGATCGAGAAAGTCGGGCGCGGCACGGGCCAGCGCGGCCCGCAGGCCTTCGGTCTGCGGCACCCCGAGGCGGCCACGGGCCTCCACCTGCAAAAGCGTATCGCGCCGCTCTGCGAGTGGTGGCAGGGCGGCATCCAGCAGGGCGGCGGCATCCTCCTGCGGGGCGAGGTCGAGCACGGCGCGTTGCCAGCGGATCTCACCTGTGGGCACCGGCACCACCTCGGGCGCGGCACCGGGGCCCGCGAGTGTCACGGCAAGCGCTGTGCCCTGTGCCGCGTGCTTGAAGCTGTCGGGCTCGGGCGTGCCGGAATACCACGTGTTGGCGCTGATCCGGATCTGGCCGTGCCAATCGCCCAGACCCAGATAATCGAGCCCCGCCTGTGCCGCACGCGCGGGGTCGATCACGCCGCCGGGGCCCTCCGCCGCAGCGCTGTCGAACACGCGGATCCCGCCGTGGCCGAGCCCGATGCGCGGCGCGCCTTGCGGTGTGGGTTGGGCCATCTCCGCCGTCAGATCGCGGCCCGGCGCGCGGACCGTGCAAGGTGCGGGCAGCAGCCATGCGGCACCGAGATCCACAGGCTCCGGCGTCAATGCCAGTGTCACATTGGCGGGCCGGTCGCGCGCGATGCTCTGCCAAAGCTCGCTCGCCGCGAGGCTGTCGTGGTTGCCGGGCATGATCACCCATGTGATGTCCGCCGCCTGTGTCATCGCGTTGAGCGCCTGGCGCAGGATGCGCGGCGCGGGCGTCTGCTGGTCGAAGGTATCGCCCGCGAGCATCACCACCTGCGCGCCACTGCCGCGCGCGGCGGCGGCGAGGCGGTCGATCACACCCTGCCGCGCCTGCCGCAGCCGCCCGCGCACATCCTCGGGATGGCGGCCAAACGGCTTGCCCAGATGCAGATCGGAGGTATGCAGGAAACGAAACATCGCAGGCTTTCAGACATCTCGGGGGAGCACCAAGACGGGGGGTGTGCCCCTGCGCCGGACCATACGTCACGGCGCAGGGGGAATGCTAGCCCGCCAGCGAGGGCAGCCACAAGACGATCGCGGGGAAGGCCACGAGCAGCGCGATTGTCACCGCATCCGCGAAGAAGAACGGCGCTACCCCGCGGAACACGTCCTGTACCGTCAGATCGTCCCGGACACCGGCCACCACGAAGCAGTTGAGCCCGATGGGCGGGGTGATCAGGCAGAACTCCGCCATCTTGACCACCAGGATCCCGAACCAGATCGCGCACATCGGCCCCGACATGCCGAAGGCTGAATCGGCGGCGGCGACATTCTCGCCCCCGTTGAGCGCCATGACCGCCGGATAGACCACCGGCAGCGTCAGCAGCAGCATGCCAATGGCGTCCATGAACATGCCCAGCACCGCATAGGCGAGCAGGATGCAGATCAGGATCACGATCGGCGCCAACTCGAGCGAGGTGATCCAGTCCGAAAACGCCTCCGGCAACTCCGCGAAGCCCAGGAACCGCACGTAAATCAGCACGCCCCAGATGATCGAGAAGATCATCACCGTCAGCTTGGCCGTCTCCAGCAGCGCCTCCTTCAGCTTGGCCCAGCGCATGCCACGGTAGAGCGCCATCAGGAAGACGATGAACGCACCCACGGCGCCGCCTTCGGTGGGCGTTCCCCAGGCATCGCCGAAGGGGTTGTAGACAAAGAAGATGATGATAACGACGACCGCCACGATGGGCAGTGCAGGCGGCAGGCTTTCGAAGCGTTCCTTCCAGGTGAAACCTGACACGGGCGGGCCCACGTTCTTCCAGATGAGGGCGATGCCGATGATGAGCGCTGCATAGACGATGGCCGAGAAGACCCCCGGTATGAAGCCCGCCAGCAGCAGCATTCCCACGTCCTGCTCGACGATGATCGCGTAGATCACGAGGATGGCGGAGGGCGGGATGAGCGAGGCCAGCGTGCCGCCCGCGGCGACGACGCCTGCCGCGAACTGCTTGTTGTAACCGATCTTGAGCATCTCCGGGATGGCGATGCGCGCAAAGACCGCCGCCGTTGCCACCGACGCGCCCGAGACGGCGGCGAAGCCCGCGGTCGCGAAGACGGTCGAGACGGCAAGGCCCCCCGGCACCCACGCGATCCACCGCTTGCACGCCTCGAAAAGCGCCGTCGTGAGCTTGGCGTGATAGGCGAGATAGCCGATCATGATGAACACCGGGATGAGGCTCAGAACCTGGGCGGAGACCTTGGAATGAGGCGTCAGGCCCGCGATCTTGGTGCTGATCTCGACCGCTTTCCAGAACCGCTCGGGGTCATAGTCGAACTGGTTCCAGCGCAGCCAGATGAGGCCGATGTAGCCTGCAAGCCCCGCGGCGAAGGCCACGCGCATGCCCAGCACCACCATGACCAGCATGCCGATCGAGACATAGATGCCGATTTCGATAGGTTCCATCAATCGGCTCCCTCGAGGATCCTGGCCTCTGCGCGGGCCTGTTCTTCTATGCTGAGCGAGAGCGGTACCGCGACCGGGTTCTCCAGCCCCAGCACCAGCGCGCGGCCATAGCCCCAAGCCTGCAACAGCAACCGGAGGGTCAGGATGGCGAATGCCACCGGCACCACGAGTTTGCTCGGCCAGATGGGCAGGCTGATGTCGATCGAGCTGTCGCGTGAGCACCAGGGCCGCGCGCAATCAAAGGAACGGTCGAAATGCTCCCATGCGCCGTAGGTCAGCCCGACCATGAGCACCAGCATCAGGAGCACCGACACCAGTTCGAAGAGCCACAGCGTGCGACCGCGCAGCGCGTTCACGAGGATGTCCATGCGGATGTGGGTGCCATCGCGCGCCACGTAGGAGATGCCCATGATGGCGATCACCGGCATCGCGGCCTCGATGTAATCGACATAGCCCAGCAGCGGGCTGCCGAAGAACTTGCGCGCGGTGACCGAATAGGCCGCCAGAAACATCAGCGCAAAGATCGCAAGCCCGCTCAGCAGGGCGCCGAAACGCTCCAGCGGCAGCAACATGCGGTCGAGTTTGCTCAATAGGCTGGAATCTTCCAGCACTGCGGCTGAACCTGCCATAACCGCCCCCTCGTATCAGAAGTGAATAGGATCGTAGGTGAAAAAGGGCTGCGCGAGTGCCGCGCAGCCCCCCTGTCGTGTCTTTCGGGCAGGCTCATTCGCCCGCCGCAGGATCAGCTGCCGTTCTTGGCGTCTGCCAGCGTCTTGACCACGAGGTCATAGAGTTCCTGTCCGGGGATGCCCTGCGATTCCATATCGGCGATCCACTGGTCGCGGATCGGATCTGCGGCACGGGTGCGGAACTCGGCGATCACTTCGGGGGCGATCTCGACTTTCTGCACGCCCTTCTCCTCCAGCACCGCGTCCCAGCGCTTCAGCAATTCAGCGTAATTGGCCAGATAATGATCGAGCGCCTCATCCACGGAGCTGTCGAGCGCTTCACGCTCGGCGTCCGACAGGCTCTCATAGGCGTCGATGTTGACCACCACGGGGCAGTTCACCGTGCCGGGGTTGAGGTTGGCGGTCCACCAGTCGGCCTCGTTGATCGTCCCGAAGGAGAGATGCGCGTGCTGGGCGAAGGCGACCGTATCGACCACGCCGGATTCCATCGCCTGGAAGGCCTCCGAGGAGGTCACGGAGGTCGGCACACCGCCGACGGAGGCGAAGGCATCGCCGATCCCGCCGGTCGCGCGGACCCGCATGCCCTCGAAATCCTGCAGTGTCGTGCGCGGCGTGCCGGTGCCGACGAGGTTGTATTGCGGCATCGGCGAGGTCATCAGCAGCTTGGCGTTCCACTGCGCCATCTCGTCGGCGGCGGCGGGGTGCGCGTAGACAGCGCGCGAGACGGCCACTTCCTGCTCGAGGTTCTCAACCCCGAGGAACGGCAGCTCCAGCACGGTGATCACGCGGTTCTTGTCGCGGTGGTAGCCCGCACAGAACTGCGCCATCTCGAAGGCGCCGATGGAGATGCCATCGAGGTTCTCGGTGTTCTTGGACAGCCCGCCGTAGCTTACGTTGATGGTGAATTCGCCGCCCGTCTTCTCGGAGACCAGCTCCGCGATCTTCTCGACGTGCTCGGTGAAGGCGCGCCGCTTGCCCCAGACGGAGGCGTTCCATTCGGTGGCCGCCGCTTCGCTGACGAATGCAAGGCTCAGCGCGCAGACGGCTGCGCCGCTCAAATATCTGTTCATGTGTCTCTCCCGTTTTATTGCGCGCCCTCCCGGCAGCGCTTGCGGCGCAGGCTAGCGCGAGACCGGAGCGGTGCCAAGCCCTTGATCCCCTAGCGGGGCGCAAAGCCAGGACGGCAATGGCCGTATGTCAGAATTTACAGGGTTTACCACATTTTCGGAAATTAATTTACAGAAGCGGCCGGCGCGCTGCGCCAAGATCATTCCCTTAGCCCGCGACAGCCCCTAAGCTGCGCAAAACACCGGCGATACCGCGCAGCAAGACGCAAGCCACCCCAAGGAGGAGACACCCCATGTCACACACAGCGAAATCCTATCCGCCCAGCCAAGAGCTTGCGGCCAACGCCCATATCGATGCCGCGAAATACGAGGAAATGTACGCCGCCTCGATGAGCGATCCGGACGGCTTCTGGCGGACGCAGGCGGAGCGGGTGGACTGGATCAAGCCCTTCAGCCAGGTGAGCGATGTGGATTTCACCCTCGGCTCGGTCAAGATCAACTGGTTCGCGGATGGGCATCTCAACGTGGCCGCCAATTGCATCGACCGTCATCTGGAGACGCGCGGCGACCAGACCGCGATCATCTGGGAGCCCGACAGCCCCGATGAAGGCGCGCAGCACATCAGCTACCGCCAATTGCACGCCAATACCTGCAAGATGGCCAATGTCCTCAAGGACCTCGGCGTGACGCGCGGCGACCGCGTCATCATCTATTTGCCGATGATCCCCGAGGCGGCCTATGCCATGCTGGCCTGCGCGCGCATCGGCGCGATCCATTCCATCGTCTTCGCGGGCTTCTCCCCCGACGCATTGGCGGCCCGCGTCAACGGGTGCGAGGCCAAGGTCGTGATCACCGCCGACCACGCGCCGCGCGGCGGGCGCGACACGCCGCTCAAGACCAACGCCGATCAGGCGCTGCTGCACTGCAGCGACAGCGTGAAATGTCTGGTGGTCAAGCGGACCGGCAAGCAGACGACATGGGTCGAGGACCGCGACTACGACTATAACGCGCTCGCGGCCGAGGCGCCGGACAGCTGCGCGCCGGAGGCGATGGGCGCGGAGGATCCGCTCTTCATCCTCTATACCTCCGGTTCGACCGGTCAGCCCAAAGGCGTGGTGCATACCACGGGCGGCTATCTGGTCTATGCGGCGATGACCCATGAGATCACATTCGACTACAAGGAAGGCGACATATTCTGGTGCACGGCGGATGTGGGCTGGGTGACCGGGCACAGCTACATCGTCTACGGCCCGCTCGCCAACGGCGCGACCACGCTGATGTTCGAGGGCGTGCCGACCTATCCCGACGCCAGCCGCTTCTGGCAGATCTGCGAGAAGCACAAGGTCAACCAGTTCTACACCGCCCCCACCGCGATCCGCGCGCTGATGGCCAAGGGCGATGACTTCGTGAAATCCGCCGACCTCAGCAGCCTTCGCATCCTCGGAACGGTGGGGGAGCCGATCAACCCCGAGGCGTGGAACTGGTACAACGAGGTCGTGGGCCACGGGCGTTGTCCGATCGTGGACACATGGTGGCAGACGGAGACGGGGGGCCACTTGATGACCCCCCTGCCCGGCGCGCATGCGATGAAGCCCGGCTCCGCGATGAAGCCCTTTTTCGGGATCGAGCCCGTGGTGCTCGAACCCACGACGGCGGAAGAGCTGAAAGGCAACCCGGTCGAGGGCGTGCTCTGCATTGCGCGGAGCTGGCCGGGACAGATGCGCACCGTCTGGGGCGATCACGAGCGCTTCGAGAAGACCTACTTTGCCGATTACCCCGGCTATTACTTCACCGGCGACGGCTGCAAGCGCGATGCCGATGGCGATTACTGGATCACGGGGCGCGTGGATGATGTGATCAACGTGTCCGGTCACCGGATGGGCACGGCGGAGGTCGAATCGGCCCTCGTGGCCCATGCGAAGGTCGCGGAGGCAGCTGTCGTCGGCTATCCGCATAAGATCAAGGGGCAAGGCATCTACTGCTACGTCACGTTGATGGAGGGCGAGGCGTATACCGACGATTTGCGCACCGAGCTGCGCAACTGGGTGCGCACGGAAATCGGCCCGATCGCGTCGCCGGACCTGATCCAATGGGCTCCCGGCCTGCCCAAGACCCGCTCCGGCAAGATCATGCGCCGCATCCTGCGCAAGATCGCGGAGAACGATCACGGATCGCTGGGCGACACCTCTACGCTCGCGGATCCCTCGGTGGTCGATGATCTGGTCGAGAACCGGATGAACAAGTGAGCCCGGGCATCCCGCGAGGGCCGCTTAGCCACGAGCGCCCTCGCAGGTTTGCCCACCGATACAGGCCACGCTGATGGCCCATGAAAATCAGGTCGTCCGCTCGATCAACCTCGAAGGAGAGACCATTTGCGTCGATGTCTTCCTGCGGCCGGATGGGACCTATGGCTTTGAGGAATTCCGCCGCGACCCGGAGGACGGGCGCGGCTGGTATCCCATAGGTCACCACGGTGCAGGCATCTGGCAAAGCCAGGATACCGCGCTGGCGGCTGCCTGCGACGCGGTCCACTGGCTGCGCGATGCGCTGAACGCCGAAGGCTAGCCGACGCGGGCGCCCGGCGCCTCTGGACAAATGCGGGCCACCATGGCACCGCTCGTGCCATGGAATCCGATATGCAGCGCTTCACACCCGACCCGACCCGCACGACCGATCTGCGCCGTGCATTGGGGCAGTTCGGCACGGGCGTGGCGTTGATCACCGCGCAGACTGATGAAGGGCCGCTGGGGATGACGGCAAACTCGTTTTCCTCCGTCTCGCTCGATCCGCCACTGGTGCTGTGGTCCGCGGCGCGCAGCTCCAAGCGGCACGATGCCTTCGCCAACGCGTCTGCCTTCTGCATCCATGTGCTGAGCGCGGATCAAGTCGACGTGGCGGGACATTTCTCCAAACAGGGGCATGACTTCGCGCCATACCCCTATGAGGCGGGGCCGAACGGCGCGCCCACCCTGCATGGCAGTCTGGCCACCTTCCATTGCGACACCTATGCGGTGCACCTGGCGGGGGATCATTCGATCATCCTGGGTCAGATCACCGCCGCCGCGATCCAACCGGAGGAACGCGACGGGCTGTTGTTCAAGCGCGGACGCTTCGGGCGCTTCACGCCGTCGGGTACACCCTAGTAATCGCGCTCGAAGAAGATGCCGAGCGCTGAGTTCCCGTCAGAGCCAAGCGTCGCCTTGCCCTTCAGGCTATCGGTAAGATCGATGTTGAGCGAGACCTCGCCGGTGCCGTCGGACGCCGCTGTCACATCCGTGTAGACATTGTCGGAGATGTATTTGCCGACACGCAACGCCGTCTCGCCGCTGTCGGTGGTGGTCACGTCCAGATCATCGAGCCCGAAGCGATCGCGCAGGTTGCCCACAACACCGACACCGCCGCGCCCGGCCAGAGTGGCGACCGCATTGGCCAGCTGCAGCGCCTGGAAGGCTGAGATTTCCGACAGGCTGCGCCCGAAGAGAAGTTGTGCCAGCACCTCGTCCTGCGGCCCGGCCGGATTGCTCTCGAACCTGACTTCGGGTGCGTCCGCGGGGCCTTCGACGATGATCGTGGCGGTGCCGTTCCGCGTGCTGGTGGTGGAGACAAAGCGGATGAATGGCACCAGCGAGCCCTGAAACTGCACCGTGCCCTCCTCCAGATCGAAACGTTTGCCGAGGATGTCGATGCGCCCGCGCTCCAGCTCGAACCGGCCTGCGGAGATGATGTTGGTGGTGGTGCCGGTGATCCGCAGGCTGCCGCCAAGCTCCGCATCGATCCCGCGACCGCGCACGAAGATCCGGCCCGGCGCGCTGAGCGCGATGTCGAGACCAAAGCCGCCCCCGGGACCCGCACCGCCGGCCGGATCGCTTGCTGCCCTCTGCTCAAGCAGGCCCGCGCGGCGCCGCGTGGCACGGTTGTCTTGCGGCGCGCCGATGTGATCGATGGGCGGGATTTCCCCGATGCTGGTGAGGCCGGTCGACGGCACGGTGATGGTGCTTTCCCCGATCCTGACGTCGCCCGCGATGGTGGCCCCGCCCGCGAGCGGCCCGGTCAGGCTCAGCGCACCGCTCAGCGGTATGCGGTAGAGGCGCGGGTCAATCAGCACGACCTCATCGAGGCGGATCGCGATGTCGGCCTGCCGCGCACCGGTCAGGCCTACCTCGCCCTGCACCGCCAGCTGTCCGCTGGTGTTCGCGTCTGCGCTGATGTCGATTTGGGCGCGGCTGTTGGCCAGCCGGATCTCCGCGGCGATGTTTTCCAGTCCGATGCGCAGGTTGGGCGCGGTGAGCGTGGCGTCCGACGTGCGGATCACACCGCTCAGCGCATCGAGGCCCGCAGGACCGTCGAGGCTGAGGTCAAACTGCGCCTGCCCTTGCAGGACCCGTGGCGCGATGAACGGCGCGGAGAGCCCCAGAGGCAGGTTGCCGCTCGCGTCTATGTCGAGCTGCCCGTCCGCACCGACGAGCCCGGCAATGTCCGCCGTGGTGCCGGAGGGCCCGCGCAGATCGGTGTCGAGCCGCCATCCCTGCGGGACCTTCTGCGCGGAACCCTCGACGTTGAGCGGGCCCGCGAGTTGCGGCACGACGCTCGCGATATTGGGCAGCGCCAGCGTGAAATCCACTTGCGCGTCGGGTCCGGTCACCACACCCTCGACGGTGGCGCGGCTGTTGTAGGGTGCGCTCGCCGTGGCGTCGACGGCAAAGCCCGCATCGGTCTGGCGCAGATCGCCCTGCGCGCGCAGTCCGCCCCGGACGCCCGGCGCGAAGGGCGAGACGTCGGGCAGTGCGAGATCGAAATTCACGTCAAGCGCAGGCGTGAGCGCGCCCGACACCGAGACATCCGCGCCAAACGGGCCGGAGGCATCCGTCTCGATCTCAAAGCCGTCCGGCGTCTGGCGCAGGCGTCCCGTGGCGCGCAGCGGGCCCTGCACCTGCGGCGCCAGTGCGGCGGCATCGGGCAGGGTCAAATCAAAGCCGAGATCGAGCGCGGGGGTCACAAGACCATTGAGCCGCGCCGTCGCGTCATAGGGGCCCGACGCGTCCGTCTGCAAAAGCCAGCCCTGCGGCGTCTGGCGCAGGTTGCCCGCAGCACTCAGCGCGCCCGGCACGCCCGCGGCGAAATCCGAGACCCGCGGCACCCGGGCGGTGAAGTTAAGATCCGCATCCGGCCCCGTGGCCAGCCCGTCGACGGCGATGCGCGCGTCATAGGGGCCGTTGCCATCTACATCCACGATCCATCCCGCGCCGTTTTCGCGCGCTCGCGCGGCGAGCGTGACGCGGCCCTCGTACTGCGGCAGCACCGTCGCGATATCGCGCAGCACCACGTCGGCATTGACCCGGCTCGAACTTGACGCAAGCTCCGCCTCGCCCGTCAGCAGCAAGGCGGCATTGCTGAGCTCGAGCCCGCGCACGAAGGTGCCGTTTGCGTTGCGGATCGCGCGCAGCTCAAGATCTGTGCGCCCTTCGAGCAGGGCATCGGCCTGCGCGATGCCGGTCTTGATCGCATCGGCCGTCCCGCCGAGCGCCAGATCGAAGGCACCGTTGATGGCCGTCACGTCGCCCGCCACCGTGATCGCCACCGACCCGTCGAGCTCGCGTCCCGCCAGCGCGGAAAAGCGGCTGATGTCCTGCGCGGCAAGCTCGGTGTCGAGCGTGATCTCGAGCCCGCGACCGATCTCGTCAAACGTCGCGTCGCCGCTCAGGCTGAAGTCGCTGCCCTCGAGGGTCAGATCGCTGAGGCGCAACGGCTGGTCCTCGATGTAGTTGATCTGCGTGTCGAGGCTGATGTCCGTGCCCAGCGCCTCTGCCAGTGCCGGGTCGGTCAGCGCAAGGCCCTGCGCCTGAAAGGCGATCTGGCCCAGCAGCTGGCCGATGTTGCCCTCGGCACCCGTCAACGTACCGGTGGAGCGCAGCGTGCTCTGCGCCACCTGCGCGGCGCTCGTCTCCAGACCGACGATGTCGAACACCGCCTCATAGGCCTCGCCCGCGCTCGCGTCGTAATCGACGCGCAGGGTGACTTGCGACACCAGCGTCTCGCCACCGCCACCCGGCAGCAACAAGGGCGCGCCGTCATCGCGCCCGATGGTGCCCTCGATGTCGATGAAGCTGGGCCATCTTGCCTCCGACAGGCGCAGTTGCCCGGACAGATCCACCGATGCGGCCTGCAGATCGAAGGAGTCCAGCGCCACGGCGCCATCCGCGCCCAGCAGCGCATCTGCCGTCAGGCTCACCTGCGGGCCGAAGAAATCGCGGTATTCCGGCAGGGTCACGGCGGTGATGTCGCCGCCGATGTCTGCGCGGATGCGCCGGTCGGGGTTCGCGGCATCGCCCAGGGCGGTGATCTGGATCTGGCCCGCCAGCCGCTCCTCGCCATCCGTCTCGAGGCTCAGATCCGTCACCAGATCGTCGATCGGGCCGTTGGCGCGCACGGTGAGGTCGACCGACGGCTGATCGGGAATATCGAGAAGCCGCGCGGCGATGCCCGCCTCCGCCTCGCTCAGCGCGAGGGTGAGATCGAGCGTCCGCTCCGCGCGCAAGAGCTGCGCGATGAGATCGAAGGTGCCGCGCTCTGCCGTCGGTGCGCGCCGCTTCGACCGACAGATCGAGACCGTCGTCATTGAGCAGCGCACGCGCGGTCATCTCGAGCGTCACCGCCTCACCCACCAGCGGCGCGCCGAGGTTCACTTCGGCGATGCGCACCAGCTCGACATCGACTGAAACCGGCAGTTCGGGCAGCTGCGGGAAGGCGAAAGGCTCCGCTTCGGCATCGGGCAGGCCGTCGTCCTCCGGCACAGGCAGGCGCGGAATGTCGATGCGCGCGGCGCTCAGCTCCTCCACCTCAAGCCGCCCGCGCAGCAGCGCAGAGCGGTTCCAGATGAGCGCCACATCCTCGAGCGTCAGCCAGACACCTTCCGCGTCCGCAATCGTCATCCGGTCGAAAGAGGCCTCCGAGCTCAGCGCGCCCTCAAAGCCGCTGATGCGCACCTCGCGGCCCGCCCCGCTCAACGCGTTCTGGATCTGGCGGGTGAGGAAGCCCTGATCTTCCTCCTGCGCCAGCGCAGGAAGGGCCGTCAGCAGGGCAAGCGTTATGGTCAGAAAGCGGAGGATGCGCATCAGAATGACTGTCCTATGCCGATATAGATCTGGAAATCCTCATCCGTATCCGGACCGGAGGTGGGCACGGCCACGTCAAGGCGGATGGGGCCGATGGCTGTATTGTAGCGCAGCCCGAGGCCCGCACCCGAATGCCAGGTGCCGCTACCGTCGTAGAACTCCTCCTCGCCGACATAGCCCGCATCGACGAAGGCCACGACACCGATACTATCCGTCACGCCGACGCGCGCCTCGGCGGTCAGGCCCAGAAAGCTGCGTCCGCCGGTGGTTTCATCCCCCACCGGGACGCCCAGGGATTGGTATTCCTGCCCTCGGACGGTGCCGCCGCCGCCGGAGTAGAAGAGGTAATCCGCCGGCGTGCGCGACAGCTCCGATCCGTAGATCGAACCCAGTTGACCGCGCAGCGCGAAGGTCACCGGGCGCGCGGTCCCGAAGGTGCGGTAACCGCGCGCATCGACGTAGCTGCGCAGGCCGTTGTCCGCGCCCGTCACCGCCACGAAGGGCGTGACGCTCGCGTTGATATAGAACCCGTCGCGCGCGTTGAGCTCATCGTCGCGGTAGTCGAACTCGGCGCCCAGCGGCAGGGTCAGGATGGTGTATTCGTTCTCGCCGAAGACATCGCGGGTCTGCGCGGTCCGCAGGCCGAGCCCAAGCGTATAGGTCCGCTCGGGCGATGCGATGCGTTTAATCCCGGCCTCGATGTCGAACTGGCGCGAGAAGAAGGAAACCTCGTCGAGCTGCTCCAGCGTGGCAAGCGCGTAGAAATCGGTGTCCTCGTTGAAGGTCGCGGGTCGCTCGAAACGGACGCCAAGTTTGTAGTCCGTACCGCCGGAATTGCCGCCGATGCCCTCAACCTCGGCGTCGAAACGCAAACGCTCCGCCCCGCCAAGCAGGTTGCGGTGGAGCCAGAAGGCGCTGAGGCCAAGCCCCTCCAGCGTGGAAAGCTCCGCGCCGAAGCCGATCCGCCGCTTGGGCGCATCGGTGATCTGGGCGGTGATCGGAAGCGTGTCACCGGGGCCGATCTGCTCGGCCTCGGTGAGGGCGACCGCGCTGAACGCCCCCGTGCGGCGCAAGCGCTCGGTCGCGAGCCGGATCTCTTCGGGGGAGAACACTTCGCCCACCGGCAGGCCCGCGATGTCGAGGATGCGCTGCTCGCGCACGTCGCTCTCGCCGCGGATCACGAGCGGGCCGAACCGCAGCCGCGGACCGGGAGCCAGTGTCAGTTCCGCGTTGATCACGCGTTCGGGGTGATTGGCAGTGATCTCCTGCCCGCTCAGGCTCGCCTTGGCGTGGCCCTGAGCGCGCCAGCCTTCGACCCCGGCGCCCGCGGTGGCGGTGAGCACCCCGAGGCTGGCGGGCTGGCCCGTCGCGAACGCCTCGGGCAGCTCGGTGCCGGGCGCTACCGGTGCGATGGTCGCACGGCCAAAGACGAAACGCGGGCCGGGATCGACGCTGATCTGCACGCGCGATATCGCGCTCGGCGGCTGGACGGGCGGGATCGTGGCCGCCTCCACGCCGTCGACCTCGATGCGGATCGCGCCGCTGAAATGGCCATTGTCATAGAGAACGGCCAGCAGGCGCTTGTAGTCGGCCTGCGCGGCAGCGAGGATCTCGCCCTCGCTGGCCGGGTTTTCTTCTTGCAGGGTCTGCTCCACCAGCAGGGATCCACCGCGCAACTCATCGGCGAGATCCTCATCAGCGACGCCGGTGAGGGTGACTTCGGCAGCCTGCGCGACCGGTGCAGCGAGACAGACAAGCGCGGCCGCCACAGCATGCCGTACCCCCCGCAGAGTAAATGATTTCAAGCTCAGACCCTCGGACTTTGCCTCGGGGTCCGGTGCGACTGACGCGCTCCTGTTCCCGAAACTATAACACACAATCGTTTTTCCATACCTTAGCCCGCTTTGATCGTCGGGCGCAAATGGGTTGACCTTACGCCACGGTAAATCTGCGCAAACTCAACCCATCTGGACGCAACGGGCAGAAGGCCGCCCGAGTTCCCGGGCTTGTGGCGTGCCCTGCAGTGCCGGAGAAGAAATTGGAACGCTGGAACAGGTGCACAGGCTGTGGCAAGCTCGGACCAAGCGGGTCGACGCAGCAGGGAGGGCTGGCATGACGGTATTGATCGCAGGCGGCGGGATTTCGGGACTGGCGCTGGCGCTCAGCTGCAATCAGGTCGGCATCCCGTTCGAGGTATACGAGGCGACGCCGGTGATGCGCCCGATGGGGGTCGGCATCAACCTGCAACCCTCCGCGGTGCGCGAACTGCATGATCTCGGGCTTGCGGCGCGACTGGACGAAGTGGGCATTCGCCTGCAGGATTACGGGCTCTATACCAAACGCGGCCTGCATGTCTGGACCGAGCCGCGCGGTCTGGCGGCGGGCTACGACTGGCCGTCCTATTCGGTGCATCGCGGGCGCCTGCACATGCTGCTGCTGGATGAGGTGATCCGCCGTGCAGGCCCGGACGCGGTGCACACCGGCTGGCGTGGGACGGGCTTTGACACCGAAGATGGACAGGCGGTGCTGCATCTGGAGGACCGCGCCGGCGTGCGCCGTTCGGCGCGCGGCGACGTGCTGATCGGTGCGGACGGCATCCATTCAGCGATCCGCCGACAGATGCAGCCCGACGAAGGCCCGCCGCAGTGGGGCGGTGCGATGCTCTGGCGCGGCACGACGCTGGCAAAGCCGTTCCTGTCGGGGGCGTCGATGGTCCTTGTCGGGCATGAAGGGCTGCGGTTCGTGAGCTATCCCATTTCGGCGCCCGACCCCGCGACTGGCCTCGCGCAGATCAACTGGATCTGCAACCTGCAGATGGGGCGCGATGCGCAGTTCCGCAAGGAGGACTACAGCCGCAAGGCGGAGCTGGATGATTTCCTGCCCGCCTTCGAGCAGATCCGCTTTGACTGGCTCGACGCCCCTGCCCTGATCCGCGGCGCGCAGGAGATCTTCGAGTATCCGATGGTGGACCGCGATCCGCTCGAAAGCTGGACGGTGGGGCGCACCACGTTGATGGGCGATGCGGCCCACGCCGCCTACCCCGTAGGGTCCAATGGCGCGGGCGCGGGCATCACGGACGCGCGCAAGCTCGTCGCGGCCTTCCTCGCGCATGGTCTCACGCCACAGGCACTGCACGCCTATGAAGCCGAGATGCTGCCCGCCACGTCTAAGATCATACTGATGAACCGCAGCGCGGGACCGGACAAGATCCTCGATATCGTCGAGAAACGCTGCGGCGGGGCCTTCGCGCGGATCGAGGATGTGATCAGCCGCGAAGAACTGGCCGAGCATGCCGCCACCTACAAGCGCATCGCGGGCTACGGCATCGCCGAGACGAACGCGCGCCCGCCCCTGATCCCGCCCGGCGCGCGTTTCGTGCCGAAGGGTGCCGCGCAGAGCGTTTGAGAGACCGCAGGGCGCGCAGGTTAGAGGTGCGGCGCATGTCCGCCGCTGTGCGCACTGCAAGAACCTAATGGTATGGGCCGGAACCGACGGCGATATGGCCTGTTTACCTACTCAACAAAAGGACGCCACCATGAAAACCCTCACCGCCGCCCTCCTGCCCCTGCTGCTTCCTGTCGCTGCCCTCGCCGAGGAGATCGGTAAGATCGACGTGGATTGGGCGGGCAATGATATCGTGATCGAAGCCTTCCCCGACCCGATGGTGCAAGGCGTGACCTGCCACATCGCCTATTTCGAGCGGGGTCTGGTGGACCGCCTGCAGAAAGGCAATTGGTTCGAGGATCCTTCCAACGCGTCGATCGCTTGTCGGCAGACCGGCGTGATCGAGATCGGAGATATCGACCGATCGGACGAGGGCGAGCAGGTGTTTTCCGAGCGCCGGTCAGTGATCTGGAAGACGCTCAACGTGCGGCGGATCTTGGACAGCAAGAACCAGACCCTCGTTTATGTCGCCCATGCGGCGGACCTGCAGAACGGCTCTGCCAAGATGTCTATTTCGACCGTGCCGCTGTTCGGCGGCGGGAACTGAGCGGCATCCCGGCGAGACCGCGAGACTGCTTTTTTGCGGACGCGCCGGAACTCCCCGCAGCGCCACCTGTTGTCCCCGCATAACCCATCATGGAGCCGCCCGCGCAAGGACCGGCACGGGCCAGCGTTGCTGCGCCCGATCCATGGACATCAATTTGAAAGGAGAGCACATGCCAACGCTCAACAACTCGAAAATCCTCATTATCTCCACCAATGGCTTTGAAGAGTCGGAACTCCTCGTGCCACTCAAGGACCTGCGCGAAGCGGGTGCGACCGTGCACGTGGCCTCGCTCGACGGCAAGCCGATCAAGGGCTGGAAAGACGGCAACTGGGGCAAGGAAGTCGATGCGGATCTGAAAATCTCCGACGTGAACGTCGAGGATTACATCTGTCTGGTGCTGCCCGGCGGGCAGATGAACCCCGACATCCTGCGCGGCGATGAGACGACCGTTCAGAAGGTTCGTGATTTCGTGAGCCACGACAAGATCGTCGCCGCAATCTGCCACGCACCGTGGCTGCTGATCGAAGCGGGCGTGGTCGAGGGTCGCGAGATGACCAGCTACCATACCATCAGCACCGATCTGAAGAACGCGGGTGCCAACTTTGTCGATCAGGAAATCGCGATTTCCAACGGCATCATCACCTCGCGCAGCCCTGAAGATCTGCCTGCGTTCGTGTCCAAGATCATCGAAGAGGTCAAGGAAGGCGAGCACAAGCGCGACGCCGCTTGAGCAAAGAACCGACGCTTCTACGGAAGCGCCGATGAGATAATGAGGGGGTCTCGCGCTGATGCGCGGGGCCCTTTTTCATTTGAGGGTCGCAGGGCGCAGGCGTCACTGCAGCCGCGTGGGTGAGCAGACCTAAGATCGGCAGTCCTGCCACAGGCGGGTCACGCCATCAGGAGGATTGCGATGTATTGCGGATGCTGCGCCCGCTGAGGAAGTTGCCAAAGCTGGACCACGCGGGGATGTTCTCGCTCACCACCTTGAGAAAGACGAGGAACGGCACAGCCATGAGGGCGCCAGGAATGCTCCACAACCAACTCCAGATGATGACGGTCAACAGCACGGAGACGGTATTGAGCTCCAGCCTGCGGCCCAGGATCGTCGGTGTGATGAACTGCCCTTCCACCGACGTCAGGATAAGGTAGAGCCCGGCAGGCAGGAGCCCCGCAAGCAGCGTGTCATAGGTCAGAATGCCGACCGCAGCCGCCGCAACGACCCCGGCCATCCCGCCCACAAACGGCAGGAAGTTGAGCATGAAAGCAAGCACGCCCCACAGCAGCGGCAAGGGCATGCCCAGAATACTCATCACGATGGCGACCGCGACGCCGAGACCTGCATTGATGGCAGTGATGGTCAGGAAATAATGGGAGATCGACCGCTCGATCTGACGCATGGTTTCGACCGCCTTGCGCTTGTCGGAAAGGGTCGGCGCGGTTTCCACCAACTTGGCATAAAATAGGTCACCCGATGCGAGGATGAAGATCGACAGTACGAGGCCCACCGCCAGCAGTGACAGGAAATTGGCGATGCTCCCCGCCGCGAACTCGACAAGACCGGGTTGCTTGATCTCGACCTCGGTGCTGCCCGGATCGTCTGCACCATCTGCCAGCTCCTCGACCTGCGAGCTGGCATTCTGCACCTGTTCGAGGGAGTTGAGCAGACCGCTGAGCTTGAAGCGCATCTGGTCTGCAAGCTGGGGTGCATCGGAGAAGGCCGCTGACAACGGGCCGCTGATCATATAGGCGCCGGCGAAGAGCACGGTCGACGCACCGAGGATCAGCACCACCGCGGAGACGGCGCGTGGCACACCGATACGCCAGAGCGTGCGTACGATTGGGCTCAGCGTGAGAGAGATGAGGATGGCGATCACGATGGGCAACAACATGTCGCGCGCGAAGTAAACCACACCGAACAAAAGTACGATCAGGATGCCTGTAAGCAAGCGTTTGATCTTTGCGATATCTTCCAAATCAGCCTCTCCCTTGCGCCGCAGTACTTCGAAGAGACATGCTGACATTGCCAAACAGGCGCAATTGAAATAAGTTCCGCAACTATGTCATAGTTTAAAGACGACTTGGCCGAGGGTCCCTAGATAACCTACCAGAATGCCAGGAACTGAAATGATATGACGCAACAAAACCCAACCTTCCTCATGGTGGGATTGGACGGTGTGACGCGCCTTGATCTGAATGATGCGATTCAATACGCTCATCCGGATGCCAGTATCCTTTTGGCCGAGGTGATGGACGACGCCGCACCAATGCTCGCCGAGTTGGACGCCCTTCAGGGCGCGATCATCCTTGCGGGCCCTTCTGAGCTGTCGCAGAGTCCGTTGCTGGCAGAGTTGCAAAGGCTCGGCGCCGCGATCGTCCTGATGGGCGGTGCAGCGGAGCGTGGCGCGCAGGATAGCCCCTACATGGTTCTGCAGAGTCCCTTCGGGGCAGACGATATCCTGCACGCCCTTGCATTGAATCCTTCGCGGTGCCAAAACTGATCAGACGTGAACGGAACGGCGCAACAAGACTGCGGCCGCCGCATTTGCCCGGAGCTTTCTTGTCCAGTTTCTCCCCCGTTTTCAAGCCGCTGCTGCGCAGAGCGGATCAGCTGAACTTTCGTCTGGCGCTGGTTTTCGCAGTCGCCCTGTTGCCGCTGATGATCGTGTCGATCCTGCGATCCCAAAGCGTGATCAACGAGGCGGAGCAGCGGTCGCAGGCAGCACTGGTGGGCGAAACCCTGCGTGCCGTGCAGGCCGAAGCAGCACTGATCGAGCGGGCGAAGTCTTCGGCACAGACGCTGAGCATACTGGTCCCGGCCGCCCTGCCCGACTTGGCGCGGTGCAACGCGCTGATGTTGCGGATGATCGACGCCACGCCCTTCTCCTTTGCAGGCTACTACGATCTCAACGGCTTCGTTCCCTGCTCCAGCGCGGCGCGGCCTTTCAGTTTCCCCGCCTCGCCCGAGTTCGAGGCACAGCTCGCCAACCCCGGGCCGGTGGTGCTGGTCAACGAAGCGGCGCCCGCCTCCCGCACATCGGTGATCTATGCCTCCTATCCGGTCTTTGACGATGCAGGCGCGCTCCAGGGGTTCACGGCAGTCTCCGTGCCCCACGCCATGCTCGCCGCGAACCAACGCCCCGACATCGGCGCCACCTTCCTGACCGTGAAGGACGACGAGACGATCCTGACGGCGCCGGGCAGCCCGTCGATGGCCCGAGGTCTGCTGCCGGTCCTTGCCGAGGGCGAGAGCTTCGCCGATCTGCCCAGCAGTTTTATTGGGCGCAGCCGGGACGGCGAGATGCGCGTCTACTCGGTGGCGCCGCTGGTGGCGCAGGACGTCTATGCGCTGGGGACATGGACGAATGTCGCGGACTTCGGCAGCCGTTTCTATCTCACCCATCCTGCGGTGTTCCCGATCCTGATGTGGCTGGCGAGCCTGGGCGTGGCATGGTTCGCCGCACGGCTCTTCGTGACCCGGCATGTGGTGCAACTGCGCGCGGCGATGCGGTCCTTTTCCTCCCGCCGCGCGCAACCGCAAGCTGTGGCGTTCCATCAGGCGCCGGGCGAGTTGCGCGATGTGGCGGAGGAATTCGGCCTGCTGACGGACCGGATCGTGCATGAAGAAGCGCGGCTGGAGGATGTGGCGCGTCAGAAGGACGTGCTGCTGCACGAGGTCCATCACCGCGTCAAGAACAACCTGCAGTTGATTGCCTCGATCATGAACATGCAGATGCGTCAATCGCCAACGCCCGAGGTGAAGGAGATCATCCGAAGCCTGCATGATCGCGTCAACAGCTTGGCGACCGTGCACCGCGACCTCTATCAAACCTCGAGCCAGGCGGATGTGAGCATGGACGAGCTGCTCAGATCCATCGCCGCACAGGTCGTGCGGATGGGCACATCGGAGGGCGGGGTGCATCTGGAAACCGAGCTGGAGGCGATGCGTCTGAGCCCAGATCAGGCCGTGCCGCTGTCGCTATTCGTGACGGAGGCGCTGACCAACGCGCTCAAGTATCTCGGGGCGCCGCAGGGCGCGCAGCCTACGCTGAAGCTGCGTCTTTCGCATGTCGGCGCGGATGACGCGCTGATCGAGCTATCCAACAGCCTGCCGCGTGTCATCGAGACGCCGGATGCAGAGAAATCCTCAGGGTTGGGGTCAGACTTGATGGCGGCATTCGGCACACAGCTTGGCGGCGAGTTGGAGCGGGTGCAGGACGCGGAGGCGTTCACGGTGCGCCTGCGCTTTCCCATCGAGGGTCTGGCGGCCAAGTTGCCGGATAAAGAAACCGCGCATTGAAAAAGGGCCGCAGCATGATGCTACGGCCCCTGAAATTCATTCGTGATAAGTCCTCAGACCGGCGGACGGCCCCGGACTGCGCGCGCGATCATCGCGACCACGAAGAGGATCAGGAAGATCACGAAAAGGATCTGAGCGATCCCGGCGGATGCGCCAGCAATACCGCCAAAGCCCAATGCACCGGCGATGATCGCGACGACCAGAAATGTAAGTGCCCAACCAAGCATAGTAGTTCTCCATCGTTGTTTGTTTGTCGTCTATCTGACAAACAAACAAAGGCCCCGCGTATTTGGTTCCGAGGCAGACATGGATGGCACCCGGTCAGCGGCGGACGTTCTGGCCCGATACGATCACCGACATCGTGCCGCTGTCCGTCAGCTCCAGAGAATCCTCCGGATCGAGGTCCAGCAGCTCCACCAATCGCTGTCGCGCACGATTCACCCGGCTCTTGATGGTACCGGTGGCCACGCCGCACATCTCTGCCGCCTCGTGATAGGCAAAGCCCGAAGCACCCACGAGCGTCAGTGCCTCGCGCTGCTCGACGGGCAGCTGCTCGAACGCTTTCATGAAATCGGTATAGGCCATGCGTCCGTCATGCTCGGGCTTGACTGACAGGTTGCCGCTCAGAATGCCGTCGCTGTCCTGTACCTCACGTCGCGATTTCGTATAGGTATTGTAGTATGTGTTGCGCAGGATCGTGAACAGCCATGCGCGCATGTTCGTGCCGCGCTCGAATTTCTCGATCGATTTCCACGCCTTCATGACGGTTTCCTGCACCAGATCATCGGCGAGCGACGGGTTGCGGCACAGGCTGATCGCAAAGGCACGCAGAACGCCCAAATGCGTTACAAGCTCATCGCGCGGTTCGGCCGCGGCCTTGAGTTCAATTTGTACCATCTTGACCGTCTTGTGCCTTGAGCTTTTCAATAAGCGCCAACAGGTGCGCGGGAAGCTCTTCCTCAGCCTTTTCGCGATAGGCGCGGCGCAGGTTCTCCTTGATCCGCTCCTCCTTCGCTTTTTGCTCTTCCGAAGTTTCGTCGGTCATGGATACTCTTTCCGCTCGGACCGTGCACAGACATCCTGTGGACGGCATATTTTTTGGGGCTGATTGGACAAAACAGCGTGCTGCCCGTTTGGTTCCAAGAAGCCAAAAACTCAAGTGCAGTAATGAACTGCCTCGTGTCAGACCGATATCAGAGATCGGCAGTTTCGCAAGGCGTTCTCGGGTTGCTGCACCATCCCCACCGTCTCGCGATTATCGACGGAGGACGAGCCTGCCGGGGAATATTGCGCCCGTGTGAAGATGGAGACATTGAATAGCGAGTTTACCCAGCGACACCAATCATGCTGGCGCGCTGCCCCTGCGCGTCATCACCGCCCAAAGAAGGAACGGCGATAGGCGGTCAGCCAGACGTGCTCTGCGCCCCCTCTTCCCTGCCCGCAGTGACCGGAGGCGCAGGGAACCAACGGCCAACCCACGGGTTGCATCTACAGACAAACAAGATGGAGAAGATCATGGCACAAGAAGTGAAAACAGACGTCGAAAAGCGCGGCGATGATGTTCTGGAGATGATCGAGATCCTCCGCGACGATGTCGCCGTGCTCAGCGCGACCGTTACGGAATACGGGAAGGCACAGGGCGATGCGCTGCGCACACTCGCGACCCGGAAAGCAGCCGGACTTGTCGAGGAAGGCGCCGAGGCGGTCGATGCGCTGAAAACCAACGCCGAGCGAGGCTACGGCCAAGCAGAAGACGTGGTGCGCGCCAATCCGGCCGCTGCCATCGGGATCGCCGCCGGTATCGGATTTCTCATCGGTTATCTTACACTGCGCCGGTGATGCGTGACATTCAGCTAGAAGTGCAGGCGCATCCGGCAGCTGTTATTACCAAGGATGCGTCGCGACTTAAAGCGATCGCACAGAGCGCTTCTTCAAAGATGCGCACCTCGGTGTGATCACATAAAATCATTGCATCCCGCAGGTCTAGCCCTAACCATTAAACAAAGACGCGTGCCGCAAACCTATCCATTCGAAGGTCGCAATCATGCCCATTGACAAGAAATCAGCGCAGACCGTGCGCCACAAGGCGTCGGTATCATGCAAGGCATGCCCGCTGCGCAGCAAGCCCATCTTCAAGACCTTCAGCGCGGATACGCTGTCGTTCATGATGACGTTCAAGGTGGGCGAAATGACCGTCGAGGCCGGAACGCCGCTGCTCAACGAAGGATCGAGCACGCCGCAGCTCTATACCGCGCTGAGCGGAATGGGCCTGCGGTACAAAACTTTGGAGAACGGCCACAGGCAGGTCATCAGCTTCGTCATGCCCGGGGACTTCATCGGCCTGCAGGCCGCCGTCATGGGCGATATGCAGCATTCAGTGGAGGCGACGACGGACATGGTGCTATGCGTCTTTGATCGCTCCTCGCTCTGGAATCTTTTCCGCACCGAACCGCAGCGCGCGTTCGACCTCACATGGATCGCTGCCGTGGAGGAGCATTTTCTGGGCGAAACCGTCGTCTCGCTCGGGCAGCGCACCGGCCCCCAGCGTGTCGCATGGGCGCTTCTCAGGCTCTTCAATCATCTCAACGCCCTCGATTTGTCGAAGGGCAAGACAGTCCCGCTGCCCTATCGCCAGCAAGATCTAGCAGATTCGCTGGGCCTGTCGCTGGTACACACAAACAAGACGCTGAGCGGCCTGCGGCGCGCCAACCTCGCCCATTGGCGGGACGGAGAGCTGACGGTCACGAACCTGAAGGAACTCGCCCGCATCGCATCGGTCGACATGGAAGCGGAGCCGATGCGCCCGCTTGTCTGAATTTGCGGAAGGCGGACGGACATAGACCATGCGCGGGCGATGCGCATCATTTTCAACAATTTTTGGAAAATTTGGTGCGGTCGGAGAGACTCGAACTCTCACGGGTGTTACCCCACAGCGACCTCAACGCTGCGCGTCTACCATTCCGCCACGACCGCACGCCATGGATGGTGCGGTTCCAATAGCGCGGGAGGTCGCATAGCTCAAGCGGTATTTGCACCATTCTGCGCGCATCGGTCCTGAGGTGCGCGGTCAAGGGGCTTGGCCCCACAAGGCAGGCGTCATGCCTTGCATCACGCCCGGAATGGCGCGAGATTAAGGCGATGTTTACGTATGAGAGCATACCGCCCGTGACACTTAATGAAGCGACCCCTGCCCCGATCACGATCGACATCGTTTCCGACGTCATGTGCCCTTGGTGCATCATCGGATTTCGCCAGCTGGAGCAGGCACTTGCGGCAACGGACCTTGGCGCTCTGATCCGCTGGCATCCGTTCGAGCTCAACCCGGACATGCCGCCCGAAGGCGAGAACTTGCGCGCCCACATCATGCGGAAATACGGCGCCAGCGCCGAGCAGAGCGCGCAAAACCGCGCCCAGATGCAGGCGCTTGGGCAGGAATTGGGGATCAATTTTCGCTTCGATGAGGAAAGCCGGATCGTCAACACCTTTGCCGCACATCAGTTGCTTGACTGGGCACGCGAAAAGGGCCTGCAACATCCTCTGAAACTGGCGCTTTTCGAGGCGCACTTTACGCAAGGGCGCGATGTCTCTCAGGTCGACGTGCTCTCAGATGTAGCGAGCGAAGTCGGGCTCGACAAAGCCGAGGCGCGCGCATTGCTCGAGAGCAAGGCACAAGCTCCCGCGACCCGCGCGGCGCAGGTTTTCTGGACCGACCGCGGGATATCCGGTGTGCCCGCAATGGTGTTCGAGGGCAAATACCTCGTGACCGGGGCGCAGGGCGTGGAGAACTATGCACAGATCCTGCGCAAGGTGATGGCAGAGCGCGCGGCGGTGGATGCCTGAGCCTGCGCACCGCGGCACGCATGAGAAAGCGGCAGCGCTATGATTGAATGGATCACCTCACCCGGCCTCACCGGCTTTCGCGCGGCGGAAGCCTGGATGGAGGCGCGGGTGGCGGCAATTGCGGACGGCACGGCATCGGAATGCATCTGGCTGGTGGAGCATCCGCCCCTCTACACGGCGGGCACCTCCGCCCGACCGGGCGATCTGACCGATCCCGAGCGTTTCGATGTCTTCGCGACCAAGCGTGGCGGGCAGTATACCTATCACGGTCCGGGGCAGCGGGTGGCCTACGTGCTGCTCGATGTGGGCGCACGCGGGCGCGATGTGCGCCGGTTCGTGCAGGCCCTTGAGGCCTGGGTGATCGCCACGCTGGCGGAGTTCAACATCACCGGCGAGATCCGAGAAGGTCGCGTGGGCGTTTGGGTCGCGCGCCCGGAAAAACCCGCAGGGTCCGCAGGCGACATCGCGGAGGACAAGATCGCAGCCATCGGTATCCGCCTGCGCAAATGGATCAGCTTTCATGGCATATCGATCAACGTCGAACCCGATCTGGAGCATTTCAGCGGGATCGTGCCGTGTGGGATTTCCGATCACGGGGTCACCAGCCTTGTCGATCTGGGCCTCCCCGTCACGATGGCGGATCTCGATCTCGCCTTGCACCGCAGCTTTGGCGAGATTTTCGGCGAAGTGCCTCAGATGCGCTGACATCGTGGGTCAGGCTGCCGAGTTTTGACCGTCGCACCCGCTCTGGAAGGCTTCGACAAGTTCAAGCAGCTTTTCGAGCCGCAACGGCTTGTCGCAAAAGCTGTGCACATTGGGGTCGGCTTGCGCGCGCATATGGTCGGCGCGCAGCAGCGAGGTCGAGAGCATGACGATGATCAGCTGCACATCGGGCGCGATCGAGAGCTCCGCATAATGCTCCAGAAACTCGAAACCGCCCATGCCGGGCATGTTGATGTCGAGAAAGATCAGCTCTGGCAGTGGCCTGCCTGCGGCCAAATCTGCACGCAGCAGATCGAGCGCCTCCTGCCCGTCCGTGGCCACGTCAATGGCATTGACGTGGCCCGAACGCTCGATCACGCGGCAGTGGATCATATTCGTGACGGCATCGTCATCCACCAGAAGAATGCGGTTGAGCGGCGTCATGGCGTCCCCTTGTCCATCGGGAATTTCACCGTGAATTCGGCGCCTGCACCCGGTTTTGCGCGCACCAGCAGATCGCCCCCCTGCCGTGTCAGCATCTCCCGGGCGCAGTAGAGCGAAATACCGCTGCCTGCAGGGCTCTTGTGGGCGCGTTGGAAGAGCCCGAATACCTTGTCCCCATCCCGAAGCGGATCGAAACCAGAGCCATTGTCGCGGACCCGCAGCTGCACCGCCCCGTCGCGCAGCACGGCCTTGATGCGGATCTGCAGGGGCCGGTCGGCACATGCATATTTGACTGCGTTGTCGAGCAGCGTCTCCAGGATGCTGTCGAATTCCAGACAAGGGAAGCGGATCGTGATCTCCGGGGCGATGTCGATGCGCATCTGCACGCCGCGGGCGGGGCCGCTCAGGCCGTTGACCTCCACCGCACGGGCGACGGCCCCGCGCAGGTTGAATCGCTCCGACGGCCCAAAATCGCCCATCCTGATCTGCGCCACCAGCACCAGCCCCTTGATCTTTGCGTTGAGCTGATCGGTGCATTTGTTGATCCAGGAGACCTGTTCGACCTGCTCGGGCAGCAGCAGATGCGCCTTTTCCGCCAGCATCAGCCCGAGCCTGCTCAGATTGTTGACCGGCACCTTGAGGTCATGGGTGGCGACATACGTGAGCCGCTCGAGCTCATCCACGGTTTGCTGCAACTCCAACGTGCGCTCGGTTATCCGCGTTTCGAGGTCGGTGTTGAGCCGTGCAAGATCGCGCGTGCGCTCTGCGACCTTCTGCTCGAGCTCTGCATTGAGTTCTGCCAGCCGAAGCTCCGCGCGTTTTTGCGTGGTGATATCGCTGGCGCAGCCGATGTGACGCAGCACCGTACCCGCGGCGTCCCGCTCGAAGACGGCATCGACCGAGCGCAGCCAGCGGACTTCCCCTCCCTTTGTGGTGACGCGGTACTCCAGCGCGACGGATTCGTTGTCCGACAATTGCGCGATTCGCATCATATGCGCCGCGAGCAGAGGCAGATCCTCTTTCAGGACCAGCTTCGCCATCATCTGCGGGCCGAAGGCGCGGATCTCCTCCGAGGTATGGCCGAGGTGCTCTGCGACCGACCTGTTCGTGTAGTCGTTTGAATAGGTTACATGGCTGAAGACATAGACGAATCCCGGCAACAGGTTCACGACGCGGTCAATCGACGGCTTATTGCCGTGCGCCTCTTGGCTTGGCGCGCCGGATTCTTCGTGCTTGGCGATATCGTGCGCGGCGACTGTGCGGGTCACGGGTCTGGTTCCTGTTCCATTGGCATGCGCCACTATGGACGCCGTGCCCCTAACGCCACCTTAATTCAGCCCAGGCGAAAAGATCTGGTTGGATCAAATTTATCCGATCTTAAGAAACGGGGCGCATGCTGGCTCAGACTGCCGCTTTGCGGAGAGGATGGCCTTGAAAATACTTGGCCCTGCGACCATCGCGCCCATTGCCCTGTGGGTCGGTTGCTTTTAGAACGACGGCCAAGACCGCGGTGCGTTTCGCCAACAGGCGCTGCCGCATTTCAATACCAAGCCAAGGAGGCACCGCATGGCAGACGCAGCCATCAACGGGCATGACCATGAAGACGAGCGCGGCTTTTTCACGCGCTGGTTCATGTCTACGAATCACAAGGACATCGGGATTCTCTACCTGATCGTCTCCGCTTTCGTCGGGTTCATCGCTGTCGCATTCACGATCTACATGCGTCTCGAGCTCATGAATCCGGGCGTTCAATACATGTGCATGGAAGGCGCGCGCTTCATTGCCGATGCTTCCCAAACCTGTACGCCCAACGGGCATCTTTGGAATGTACTGATCACCGGTCACGGCATTCTCATGATGTTCTTTGTCGTGATCCCGGCGCTTTTCGGCGGTTTCGGCAACTATTTCATGCCTTTGCAGATCGGTGCGCCGGATATGGCGTTCCCCCGGATGAACAACCTCTCGTTCTGGCTGTATGTGGCCGGTACGTCCCTGGCAATCTGTTCGGTGCTGCTGCCCGGCGGCAACGGCCAGTCCGGTTCCGGCGTGGGTTGGGTGCTCTATCCACCGCTGTCGGTGAAAGAGGGCGGGATGTCGATGGATTTCGCGATCTTCGCGGTGCACGTCTCCGGCGCGTCTTCCATCCTCGGCGCGATCAACATGATCACGACGTTCCTGAACATGCGTGCCCCCGGCATGACACTGTTCAAGGTGCCGCTCTTCTCCTGGGCGATTTTCGTCACGAGCTGGCTCATCCTGCTGGCGCTTCCCGTGCTGGCCGGTGCGATCACCATGCTGCTGATGGACCGTAACTTCGGCTTCGCCTTCTTCGATCCGGCGGGCGGCGGCGATCCGGTGCTTTACCAGCATATCCTGTGGTTCTTCGGCCATCCGGAAGTGTACATCATCATCCTGCCCGGCTTCGGCATCATCAGCCACGTGATCGCCACGTTCTCGCGCAAGCCCGTTTTCGGCTACCTGCCGATGGTCTGGGCGATCATCGCGATCGGCGCGTTGGGCTTCGTCGTCTGGGCGCACCACATGTACACCGTGGGCATGTCGCTCAACCAACAGGCATATTTCATGCTGGCTACCATGGTCATCGCGGTGCCGACCGGGGTGAAAGTGTTCAGCTGGATCGCCACCATGTGGGGCGGATCGGTCTCCTTCGAGACACCGATGCTCTGGGCCTTCGGGTTCCTGTTCCTCTTCACCGTAGGTGGCGTGACGGGCATCGTGCTGAGCCAGGCCGCCGTGGACCGCTACTACCATGATACCTACTACGTGGTCGCACACTTCCACTACGTGATGTCGCTGGGCGCCGTGTTCACCATCTTTGCAGGGATCTACTTTTACCTGCCGAAGATGTCCGGCCGGATGTACCCCGAATGGGCAGGCAAGACGCACTTCTGGGCGATGTTCATCGGCTCGAACCTGACATTCTTCCCACAGCACTTCCTGGGCCGTCAGGGCATGCCACGCCGCTACATCGACTATCCCGATGCCTTCGCCTACTGGAACTGGTGGTCGAGCATGGGCGCGTTCCTGTCCTTCGGCTCGTTCCTGTTCTTCTTCGGGGTAATGGCCTGGACGCTGACGCGCGGCGCGCGGGTCACGGCGAACAATCCCTGGAACGAGTATGCGGACACGCTGGAGTGGACACTGCCCTCGCCACCGCCGGAGCATACTTTCGAGCAGCTTCCGAAGCAGTCGGACTGGGACAAGTCGCACCGCTACCCCGACACGTACGACGAGTGGGCGGGCAACGATCACCCCCGCGATGCCCAGTATGAGCCGAACAAGAGCTGAGACGCATCCTTGATGCACGCAAAGGGCCCCAACTGCGGTTGGGGCCCTTTTTCGTTCCGATCCGATTGATGCACCCAGCCAGCGTTGAGAGACCGGTTGATGGGCGCGGTCAAATCCGTCAGCGGTCGCCAAAGGAATCCCGCGCGGCGCACGCAATTGGGCGCGCGCTTTGACCATACGCTTTGTCGCATTGATCCAGCGCGGATGTTTGATAAAGGTTGCGCATGCCTTACGAATGGATATCCCCGCCGCACAGCACGCCGCAGAAAATGCGGCTGTGGCCGCATAACTCGCTTCCTGCGCGAGGTATGGCGGCCTTTGTCCTGACGACGTTCACGCTCATCTCGATCCCGGTCCTGCCGCTGCTGGGCTCGCCGCTGCTGTGGGGGATCCTGCCCTTCACGCTGGCGGCGGTCTGGGGGATCTACTGGGCGCTGCAACGCAACTTCAAATCGCGCCAGATCAATGAGGAGCTGGTGCTGGGCGAGACGACGGCGCGGCTCACCCGCACCAATCCGCGCGGTGATGTGCAGGAATGGGACTGCGACCGCTACTGGACCCAAGTGACGAAATACGAAGACGAAGGCCCCGTGCCACATTACGTCACGCTGCGCGGCAAGGGCCGCGAGGTGGAGATCGGCGCATTTCTGAGCGAGGAAGAGCGGATTGCGCTCTACGATGATCTGCTGCGCGTGCTGCGCCGCTAGGGCAGTTCAGGTCGGATTTTGCGGGAACGCAAGGTCCATCCCGCCACGGGCAGGCCTAGCCCCCAGAGGCCTCAGTTCGACAGACGGTCCTTGAGCATCGGGCCGACCGTACCGAAATCCATCTGGCCGGTGTACTTGGCCTTAAGCACGCCCATGACCTTGCCCATGTCGCGGATGGAGCTCGCGCCCACTTCGGCCACGGCCGCATCGACCGCGGCTTCCGTCTCCTGCGCATCGAGCTGACGCGGCAAGAACTCCTCGATCACCAAGATCTCCTCGCGCTCGCGCTCCGCCAGATCGAGGCGCCCCCCCTCCTCGTAGGCACGGGCGGATTCGAGCCGCTGCTTGGACATCTTGCCGAGGATCGCGAGCACTTCGGCATCGCCCACGCCGTCGTCGTTGCCGGTCGCGCGGGCGTCGATGTCCTTGTCCTTGATCGCGGCATTGACCAGACGCAGCGTCGAAAGCCGCTCCGCGGCCTTGTCTTTCATCGCCTGTTTGAGAGCGGTGCTGATGCGTGTCCGGAGATCCATGAGGCGCCTTTTTTTCGGGGAGTTCAAGAGCGCCGATAATACGCAATCGGCTACGCGGTTGCAATGCGTTTGGCATCCGCGCAGCGCGTTGATCCATATGGCTTTTTCATTTGCCCGGCAATCTTGACCGCACCGGCGCCGCACGGTAGGTTCCATCCGTTTGCCGCGCCGTGGCGCGTTGCGCCGCGCGCCCCCTTCCCGCAAAGGAACTGACCATGGCCACCCCTCCCGCTGCCCGCCCGACCGCCTGCCTCGCGCTGGCGGATGGATCACTTTTCTACGGCATGGGGTTCGGCGCGACGGGCCGCACCGTGGCGGAGATGTGTTTCAACACCGCCATGACCGGCTATCAGGAAATAATGACCGATCCCTCCTACGCGGGGCAGATCGTGACCTTCACCTTCCCCCATATCGGCAATACCGGCACCAACCCCGAAGATGACGAAACATCCGACCCCGTGGCGGCAGGCATGGTAGTCAAATGGATGCCGACCGCACCCAGCAACTGGCGCGCGGTGCAGCCTCTGTCGGCCTGGCTGGCGGCGCGCGGGCGCATCGCGATCGGCGGGATCGACACGCGCCGCCTCACCCGGGCGATCCGCCAGCAGGGCGCGCCGCATGCCGCCCTAGAGCATAACCCCGACGGGGAGTTCGACGTGGCCGCGCTGGTGGCCGCCGCGCGCGGGTTTGCGGGGCTGGAGGGGATGGATCTGGCGAAAGATGTGACCTGCGCGCAATCCTACCGTTGGGACGAGATGCGCTGGGCCTGGCCGGACGGCTATCCGCGCCAGACGGAGGCCCTGCATAAAGTCGTCGCAGTGGACTATGGCGCCAAGCGCAATATCCTGCGCTGCCTCGCTTCGGCGGGGTGCGATGTGACGGTGCTGCCCGCTACGGCGAGTTATGAGGACATCATGGCGCATCGCCCCGACGGGCTGTTCCTGTCCAACGGTCCCGGCGATCCGGCGGCGACCGGCGCCTATGCAGTGCCGATGATCCGCGACGTGCTCGACAAGACAGACATGCCGGTCTTCGGCATCTGCCTCGGACACCAGATGCTGGCGCTGGCACTGGGCGGCCGGACCGTCAAGATGAGCCATGGCCACCACGGCGCCAACCATCCTGTCAAGGACATGGACACCGGCAAGGTCGAGATCACATCGATGAATCATGGCTTTGCCGTAGATGCGCAATCGCTTCCTGCGGGGGTCGTGGAGACGCATCGCTCGCTCTTTGACGGCTCGAACTGCGGCATCCGTCTGGACGGGCGGCCCGTCTATTCGGTGCAGCATCACCCGGAGGCCTCGCCCGGCCCGCAAGACAGCTATTACCTCTTCGAGCGGTTTGCCGAAGCGATGGCCGCCCGCGCGAAGGATGCCCAGCCCGCCTGAAGAGCTGAGGCGGCGCGGCCACAGCCCGGCGGACGGGAAACCGGCCCCCGAACGTATTAAGCATATGTTAAGACTTCCCTGACAGCGTTCCAGTCGATTTGGAACGATTTCAGGCTGTTGCGCGATGAGCGACCTTTCTCTGCGTTTGCCGGAGCCGCAAGCGGCCACGCCGCCTGCGGCCCGGCTGCCCCTTGGCCGGATCATGGTCAACGCGCAGATCATTTCGCAGAACGATCTGGTGCATGCGCTGTCGTTGCAGCGCCTTATCGACGCGCCTCTGGGCGAGATACTGGTGTCCGAGGGCCTCGCGAGTGCCGAACAGGTGCTGCAGATGGTCTCGCGCCAGCATGGGATCGCGCTAGCCGATCTGGCCAGCGATCCGCCCGATCCCTTGCTGCGCACGGCTCTGCCCGCCACGCTGTGCCTGCGGTACGGCTGCGTACCCTGGCTCAGGATGGGGGACATCCTGCTGGTGGGCACCAACCGACCCTCCGATTTCGAACGCTTGCGCACCTGCATGGGTGAGGCGGGGCGGCGCATGCTGCCGGTTCTCGTGCCCGAGCAGCAGATCAAGGAACATCTTGGCGTGCTCTACGGGCCTGAGCTCGCGCTCAAGGCGGCGTGCCGCGTTCCGGCCTCCGACAGTTGCCGCGGCTGGGAGGAGACGGCGCCGCTGCGCAAACCGCTCGCGCTGGCGCTCCTGACGGGTTTGCTGGCCGCGTTGATCATGGCGCCGCTCTGGGTGATCACGATCGGGATCCTCTTTGCCTTTGTGACGCTGGTGATGAGCACCGTGCTCAAGCTCGCGGCCTTCGTCGCGCAGATGACGCGGCTGCCGCAGGATACGGACATGCCCGTCGCCCGCAACCGCGCCCCTTTCCCGCTGCCCAAAGTCTCGGTGATGGTCCCGCTGCTGAGGGAGAAGGAGATCGCGGGCAAGCTCATCCAGCGGCTGACGCGGCTCACCTATCCCAAATCCCTGCTGGAGGTGGTTCTGGTGCTGGAGGCAGATGATGCCGTCACCCGCGAGACCATCGCCCGCACGGATCTGCCTGCATGGATCAGCGTGATCGAGGTGCCGGGCGCAAACAATCTCACCACGAAACCGCGCGCGCTCAACTATGCGCTCGACTTCTGCCGCGGCTCGATCATCGGCGTCTGGGACGCGGAGGATGCGCCCGAGCCCGACCAGATCGAAAAGGTCGTGACCCGGTTTCAGGATGCGCCCGGCCATGTCGCCTGCCTGCAGGGTGTGCTCGACTATTATAACCCGCGCGCCAACTGGTTGTCGCGCTGCTTCACCATCGAATATGCGACCTGGTGGCGGGTGATCCTGCCCGGTATCGCGCGGCTGGGGCTGGTGTTGCCGTTGGGGGGCACCACGCTCTTCTTCCGGCGCGGCGCGCTGGAGGATCTGTGCGCCTGGGATGCGCATAACGTAACGGAGGATGCCGATCTGGGCATCCGGCTTGCCCGCCGCGGCTATGTGACCGAGCTTATCGCCACCGTCACCTATGAGGAGGCCAATTGCCGCGTCTGGCCCTGGATCAAGCAACGCTCGCGCTGGCTCAAGGGGTTTTTGATCACCTGGCTCGTCCATATGCGTTCACCGCGGGCGCTCCTGCGCGATCTTGGGCTGATGCGGTTCCTGGGCGTTCAGGCACTGTTGCTGGCGACTTTCGCGCAGTTTGCCTGCGCCCCGCTGCTGTGGTCCTTCTGGCTGATCCTCGCCGGGGTCGAGCATCCGGTGGCCACCACGCTGGGCAGCCCTGTCGCGCATTTCATGGTCGCCTTCTTCGTCGCATCCGAGCTTCTGAGCCTGGGCATCTCGCTCACGGCGGTATCGGGCAGGCAGCACCGCCACCTGATGATCTGGGTCTTCACGCTACCGCTCTATTTCCCGATGGCCGCCCTGTCCGCCTACAAGGCGCTGAAGGAGCTTGTGCTGGCCCCGTTCTATTGGGACAAGACCGAGCATGGGGTGACCCGGCCGACAGATTGCGGCGGTTGAGCGCCGGTGTCGGCGCTTGCCGCCCATAGGACCGTGCCATCGCCGCCCCGCCTTACTCCTCCGCCTGACGCCGTGCCGCCTCCTGCTTGAGCCTTGTGGTGAAGGCCACGGAGATATGTGCGCGCAGGGCGGCATCGGCGGCATCGCCGTCGCGCGCTTCTATGGCGCTGACGATGCGGTCATGTTCGGCCTGCGCGATGACGCCACGCCCCACCACGGCGAGCGATGTCGTCGCCATCAACGCCATGGAGCGGTGCACCAGATCGAGCTGCTGGACGAGGAAACGGTTGTGCGAGGCAAGGTGGATCTGCTTGTGAAACCGCCGGTTGGCCCGTGCGAGCGCGGCGGGATGTTCGATGAGCGCATTGTCAGCCTCCACCATTTCACGCAGCAGCTTCACTTCCTCCTCGGTCGCGTTGCGCGCAGCGAGCCGGGCGGCGAGCCCCTCCAGCTCGCCGCGCACCACATAGAGTTCGGCCATCTGATTGTGATCGAGAGAGGCCACGATCAGACTGCGCCCGTCGCGCACCAGCAGCGATTGCGTCTCGAGCCGCTGCAGCGCCTCGCGGATCGGCGTGCGCGAGACGCCGAGACGGTCGGCAAGCTCGCTCTCCACCAGCCTGTCGCCGGGGCGATAGGTGCCGTTGTCGATCGCATCGAGGATCATGGAATAAGCGTCGGTGTTGCCGTTGCGGCTGGTGGGGATCTGCGGCGGCATGAACGGCCCTTTCGTGAAGCGTCAAAACACCTTAGCGCGGGCGCCTCGACGCGCCTACCCCCTTGCGCAGCGGTCTGCCGCGCCCTACCACGGAGCCCATGCCCCGTGATGCCTTCTCCCATGTGACCACCTGGGTCTTTGACCTCGACAACACGCTCTATCCGCCCTCCGCGCGGCTCTTCGACCTGATCGAGGTGCGCATGACTGCTTGGGTCATGCAGGCGCTGGGCGTGGACCGCGCGGAGGCCGACCGGCTGCGCGTGCACTACTGGCACACCCATGGCACGACGCTCGCCGGGCTCATGCGCGAGCACGACGTGGACCCGGAGCCCTATCTGGTCGACGTGCACGACATCTCGATGGAGAGCCTCGTGCCCGACCCCGACCTTGCGGCGCGCATCCGCACCCTGCCGGGGCGCCGGATCGTCTATACCAACGGCTGTGCGCCCTATGCAGAGCGGGTGCTGGCCGCCCGCGGTTTGTCGGGGCTTTTCGATGCCGTCTACGGGGTGGAGCATGCAGGCTTTTTGCCAAAGCCCGAGCCGGGCGCCTTTGACGCCGTCTTCGCGCAGGACCGGCTTGCGCCGGAGCGCGCGGCGATGTTCGAAGACGACGCGCGCAATCTGGCCGTGCCGCATGATCTGGGCATGCGGACCGTCCATGTCGCAGCCGCGCGCGCGGACGCGCCGCATGTGCAGTTTCACACCGATGACCTATCTACTTTCCTGAGCAAGCTGATCTGACAGGAGCACCGCCATGACCCCCTCCAACACCACGCCCAGAGATATCGTGATTTCAGGCGGCGGCATCGCGGGGTTGACCGCGGCTGCGGCTTTCGGCTCCGCGGGGTTCAGCGTGGTCTGCGTGGACCCCGCCGCGCCGGTGACGGACGGCGCCGCCGAAGGCGCCGATCTGCGCTCGACCGCGATGCTGCAACCGGCGCGCAGCCTGCTGGAGCGCGCGGGCCTGTGGGAGGCGCTGGCGCCCCATGCGGCCCCCCTGCAGGTGATGCGGATCATTGACGCGGGCGGCGAGGAGCCAGTGACCCGCGCCTTCGATGCCTCGGAGATCTCGGACCAGCCGTTCGGATGGAACTTTCCCAACTGGCTGCTGCGCCGCGAGATGCTGGCGCGGCTGGACACGCTCGACGGTGTCGATTTCCGCCCCGGCGTCGCGACCACGCGGCTCTTCACCCGCGCAGGGAGTGCAAAGGTGAACCTGAGCGACGGGAGCCGGATCGAAGCGAAGCTGGTGATCGCGGCGGACGGGCGCGGCTCGCCGATGCGCGTGGCGGCAGGCATCGGGGTGCGCACGCAGCGCTACGGGCAAAAGGCCGTGGTGTTCGCGGTCACCCACCCGATCCCGCATGAGAACGTCTCGACGGAGGTGCACCGCACGGGCGGTCCCTTCACGCTGGTGCCCCTGCCCGACCGGGACGGCATGCCCTGCTCCGCCGTGGTCTGGATGGATGATGGCCCTGCCGCGCAGGCGCGGATGGAGATGGACGTGGCGGCCTTCGAGGAGGAAGCCTCCGAGCGGTCGACCTATCATTTCGGGCCGCTTACCCTTGCGAGCCGTCGCCAGATCTGGCCCATCGTCACCCAGCATGCTGAGCGGTTGAACGGTGAGCGGCTCGCGCTCATCGCGGAGGCGGCGCATGTGATGCCGCCGATCGGGGCGCAGGGGCTGAACATGTCCCTCAAGGACATCGCGACGCTGCTGGACCTCGCGCAGGAGCGGCCCGAAGGCCTGGGCGATGCGGCGATGCTGGAGGCGTATCACAAGGCGCGCTACGGCGATGTCACGCTGCGCGTGCGCGGTATCGACCTGCTGAACCGCGCCTCGCAGGCCAGCGCGCCGATGGCCCGCCAGGCCCGTGCGGCGGGTCTGGGTGCGCTCTATGGCGCGGCACCCGTACGCAAGATGCTGATGCAGATGGGTCTGGGGATGCGCTAGGCGTCCTCGGCCTCCGCCTCCGCCGCCTGCGCCTCGAGCTTGGCGGCATGCGCCTCGACCTGCTCGACGATGTGATCGACCATCTTGGCATTGTCGAGCTTGTGGCTTTGCTTGCCAGCGAGATAGACCATGCCAGAGCCCGCCCCGCCGCCGGTGAAACCGACATCCGTCATCAGCGCCTCGCCGGGGCCGTTGACCACGCAGCCGATGATCGACAGGCTCATCGGCGTCTTGATATGCTCGAGCCGCTTCTCCAGCGTCTCGACCGTCTTGATCACGTCGAAGCCCTGACGCGCACAGGACGGGCAGGAGATGATGTTGACGCCGCGGTGGCGCAGGCCCAGCGATTTGAGGATCTCGAAGCCCATCTTGACCTCCTCCACCGGATCGGCGGAGAGCGAGACGCGGATCGTGTCGCCGATGCCCATCCACAGCAGGTTGCCCATGCCGATGGCGGATTTCACGGTGCCTGAGATCAGCCCGCCGGCTTCGGTGATGCCAAGGTGGATCGGCGCATCGGTCGCTTCCGCCAGCTGCTGATAGGCGGCGGCGGCCATAAAGACGTCGGACGCCTTGCAGCTGATCTTGAACTCGTGAAAATCGTTGTCCTGCAGGATCTTGATGTGGTCCAGCCCGCTCTCGACCATCGCGTCGGGGCACGGCTCGCCATATTTCTCCAGCAGGTGCCGCTCGAGCGAGCCCGCGTTGACGCCGATGCGGATCGAACAGTTGTTGTCGCGCGCGGCCCTGATCACTTCCTTCACGCGCTTCTCGTCGCCGATGTTGCCGGGGTTGATCCGCAGGCAGGCCGCACCCGCCTCTGCCGCCTCGATCCCGCGTTTGTAGTGGAAATGGATGTCCGCCACGATCGGCACGGGCGATGCGGCCACGATCTGCTTGAGTGCCTTCGAGCTCTCTACATCCGGCACGGAGACGCGCACGATGTCGGCGCCCGCGTCGGCGGCGGCCTGAATCTGCGCGATGGTGGCCCGCGCGTCGGTGGTGAGCGTGTTGGTCATCGTCTGCACGGTGATCGGCGCATCGCCGCCCACGGGCACGTTGCCCACCATGATCTGGCGCGACTTGCGCCGGTAGATGTTGCGCCACGGGCGGATATGGTTGAGCGACATGTCATCCTCACTGGACAGATAAGACATCTCTTACCTAGCTACGCAGCCGCGGTGCTGCAATGCAAAGCTGAGTGTTATTTGGCCGCAGCGCGGTGCGTGCTAGTCTGCGGGCGGTGCCGACACGGGCGCGTTGGCGCGCAACTCCGCCACGAGCGTCTCAAGCGCGCTGTCCTGACCGGGCTGTGCGGGCTGGTAAAGTTCGGCAAGCGCCTGCTGTTGCAGCGGTACGTTGGAGGTCACGCTGCCGCGTCCGCCCACGGGGCCGAAAAATTCGCCGTTCATCGCGAAATAGACAGCGCCGCTCTGGCCTGTGCGCAGCACGGGCGCCTCTTCAAGCGAGGGCACATCGAAGGTGTCGCCCTTCTGCATGACTTTTTCGAAGATGGTGGTGCCGTCCGCGGCGGTGATCCGCACCCATGTCTCGCCTGTCGCCACGACCTGCACGGCAGGGGCCGGACCTTCGAGGACCTGCGGCACGCTGAGCCCTGTCGTCGCCTCGACTGCCTGGGCGAGGGCCACATCGACCGCCCCGCTGATCGTATCCGTCTGCTGCACGGCGGGGGCGGCCGGCTGTTCGAACAAACCGCCGACGCGCGGATCAAGCGTTGCGATGGGCGCATCCCGCGCGATCAACACGGGCACATCGAGCGCTGCGGGGCGGTAGAGACGGTCAAGCGCCTCGACCCGGGGCGCATCCTCGAGTGCTGCGGGTGCCGTCACGCCGTCGATCGTAGGCGCCTCCGGCGTCGCCGCCTGCAAGGGATCAAGATCCGAAAGGACGATGGGCGTCTGGTCAACGGGTGTCACCTGCACGCGCTGCACCTCCTTGAGGACTGTCCAGCCGCCGAAACCGATCGCGCCGATCAGGGCGACGAGCACCAGCAGGGAGGCAATGGCCGCAGGTTCGATCCGGCTCAGGAAGGCATCGCCACCGGGGGCGAAGGGCATCACGGGGCGGGAGAAGATGTCATGCTCGGTCTGGCGGCTCATCCGCTCTTCGCGGGTCGGCTTCTTGATCACGGAGGCATTGGCGGACATGCCATGCGCCACGCTGAAACCGCTCTCCTTGCAGAAGGCGTCAAATGCCTTGTCGGGGTCCATTCCGAGGTAGCGCGCGTAGGAGCGGACGTAGCCTGCGATGAAACCGGGGGTGTCGAATGCATCGGGGTCGGCGTTTTCGATCGCGGCAATGTAGGAGGCCTTGATCCGCAATTCGCGCTGGACGTCGAGCAGGGATTTTCCGAGCGTGGCACGCTCGCCGCGCATCAGG
Organism: uncultured Alphaproteobacteria bacterium; assembly: GCA_963703195.1. Classification (GTDB taxonomy): domain Bacteria; phylum Pseudomonadota; class Alphaproteobacteria; order Rhodobacterales; family Rhodobacteraceae; genus Sulfitobacter. The sequence continues at coordinate 1,637,042 of OY969797.1, forward strand.
TCGCCAAGGCGCAATTCGAACGCGTCAAAACCTGTAGGCTGTACCGTTTCTTCCTCAGTCTTACGCGAGGTCCAACGCCCTATCATACCAATGCCCTAATTAGTCTTCGTGCCCGTTAGTCCGTTTTTGACTGAATCTCTTTGATTCGTCACGGCTCTTTGTTAGATCAACGGTAGCACAACGCAATCTGATTAGCGATGTATAGAAGGCTTATCCGGCGGCCTCGGCACGATTCAGCGCACAGTGCGCCCATAATCCATCCATTGCGGAAACCAGCGCATCCATTTCCTTCGGGCCGTGTACCGGCGACGGGGTGAAGCGCAAACGCTCAGTGCCGCGCGGCACCGTGGGGAAGTTGATCGGCTGCACGTAGATGCCGTGCTGCTCCAGCAGCATGTCCGACAGGATCTTGGTGTGGACGGGATTGCCCACGATCACCGGCACGATATGGCTGCCGTGATCGATGATCGGCAGGCCCAGCCCCTTGAGCCGCAGCTTGAGCGCCTTGGCCTGCTGCTGATGCTTCTCACGCAGTTCCGGCGCGCGCTTGAGGTAGGCGACGGTCGCCGCGGCACCGGCCGCCACCGCGGGCGGCAGGGAGGTGGTGAAGATGAAGCCCGGCGCATAGGAGCGGATGGCATCGCACATCTTTGCAGAGGCCGCGATGTAGCCGCCCATCACGCCATAGGCCTTGGCCAGCGTGCCGTTGATGATGTCGAGCCGGTGCATCAGGCGGTCGCGTTCGGCCACCCCTGCCCCGCGCGGGCCGTACATGCCCACGGCATGCACCTCGTCGATGTAGGTCAGCGCGCCGAATTCATCGGCCAGATCGCAGATCGCCTCGATCGGGCCGAAATCGCCATCCATGGAGTAGATCGATTCGAAGGCGATCAGCTTGGGCGCATCGGCATCGTCGGCTGCGAGCAGTTCGCGCAGGTGTTCGACGTCGTTGTGGCGGAAGATCCGCTTGGCCCCGCCGTTGCGGCGCACGCCCTCGATCATGGAGGCGTGGTTGAGCGCGTCGGAATAGATGATCAGACCGGGAAAGAGCTTGGGAAGCGTGCTGAGCGTGGCGTCATTGGCGATATAGGCCGAAGTGAACAGCAGTGCCGCCTCCTTGCCGTGCAGATCGGCGAGTTCCGCCTCCAGACGCTTGTGATAGACGGTCGTGCCGGAGATGTTGCGCGTACCGCCAGAGCCCGCACCCGTCGCTTCGATCGCCTCGTGCATCGCCGCGCGCACCACGTCGTGCTGGCCCATGCCGAGGTAGTCGTTGCCGCACCACACGGTGATGTCGCGCTCGCTCCCGTCGGGACGGGTCCAGACCGCATGCGGAAAGCTGCCGTTGCGCCGCTCGATGTCGATGAAGGTCCGGTAGCGGCCTTCGTCGTGCAGCCGCTGGATCGCCGCGTCGAGCTGGTCCGAATAGGTCATGCGCATCTCCGTGATTGTTATGCGCCGCGCGCGGGCGTCTCTTACTTCTGACCTCAGATATAGAATGGTTCCAAATCGTTCAATACGCAAAGCCGCGCTTAGTGTCGCAGTCCCGGCCTCCGCACCTCCCGCATTTTTCCCGGTTCTGTGTGACACAATTCACAGAACTGTCGCACGGATTGACGTAAGGTGAAGCATCAGCACCCATTGGAACCGACTGCGCCGGAGCGTTGAGATGACCGTCAGCCTGAGCCCTTTCACTACCGTCGCCATCCTCCTTCTGACCGCCGGCGCCTACGCCATCGCGACTGTCGGCATGAAGCAATTCAGCGGCACACCGGGTCTGCTGGCGATGGGGCTGATCGCGGGCGGGCTCTTTGTCGCCGTGATGATGGAGATGATCCTGCTGCGGCAAGGCAACCTGTCGCTCGTCTATCTCGGCATCATGGTCGCGGAGACGGCACTTGTGCTGGGCTATGCCTACAGCATCGGCCATGGCCTCACGCTTGGCCAGATTACCGGCGCGGGGTTCGTGCTTTTCGGCATCGTGGTCATGGGCGCGCATACCTGACGCCCGGGCGTCCGCCGGACACCCAGACTTGACCTAGACATGGCAATGCAGGCTGCTAGGGTCTCGCCAGATCCCTTTCTCAGGAGCGTTTGCCATGTCCCTCGATGCCGTCCTCGCCCGAATCGATGCCGATCTGCCCGCAGCGACGGAGCGGTTGCTGGAGCTGTTGCGGATCAAGTCGATCTCGACCGATCCCACGTTTAAGCAAGATTGCCAGGACGCCGCCGACTGGCTGGTCGCCGATCTGCAAAGCCTCGGGGTGGATGCGCAAAAGCGCGAGACGCCCGGCCATCCGATGGTCGTGGGCCATGTGGGCCCCGAGACGGGCAAGCCGCATCTGCTGTTCTACGGCCATTACGATGTGCAGCCGGTGGATCCGCTGAACCTGTGGGACCGCGACCCGTTCGATCCCGCGATTGAGGAGACGGACGCAGGCACGGTGATCCGCGGGCGTGGGGCGGCGGATGACAAAGGCCAGCTGATGACCTTCGTGGAGGCGTTTCGCGCGTGGAAAGAGGTCACGGGCGAGTGGCCCTGCCGCATCACCTTCTTTTTCGAGGGGGAGGAGGAATCCGGTTCGCCATCTCTTGTGCCGTTCATGGAGCAGAACGCGGAGGAGCTGCGTGCCGATTTCGCGATGATCTGCGACACCGGCATGTTCCAGAGCCGCACGCCCGCCATCACCACGATGCTGCGCGGCCTCCTGGGCGAGGAGCTGACCATCACGGCGCCTTCCAAGGACCTGCACTCGGGCATGTTTGGCGGCATCGCGATGAACCCCATCCGCGTGCTCTGCCGCATCATCGCGTCGCTGCATGACGATGAGGGGCGCATCACCATACCCGGATTCTATGACGGCGTGCCGGAGCTCAGCGGAGGAGCTCGAAGCGCAATGGCAGGGGCTCGCCTTTGATCACGCGGGCTTCTTGGCGGATGTGGGCCTGAGCCATCCGGCAGGCGAGCAGGACCGCACACCGCTGGAGATGATCTGGTCGCGGCCCACCTGCGAGGTCAACGGCATCGGCGGCGGCTACCAGGGCGACGGATTCAAGACCGTCCTGCCCTCAAAGGCGAGCGCCAAGATCTCATTCCGGCTCGTGGGCGACCAGGATCCGCTGGCCATCCGCAAAAGCTTTCGCGCGATGGTCGAAGGAATGCTGCCCCCCGATTGCGAGGTCGAATGGACGGGCCACGGCACTGGCCCCGCGTCAGGTACGCCCACGGACGATCCGGTGTTCGGCAAGGCCCTCAAGGCGCTGAGCGATGAATGGCAGGTGCCCGCCGCCTACATCGGTTGCGGCGGCTCGATCCCCATCGCGGGGTATTTCGACAAGATCCTCGGCACGACGCCCGTGCTGATCGGGTTCGGTAAGGATGACGACCAGATCCATTCGCCCAATGAGAAATACGACATGGAGAGCTTTCACAAGGGCATCCGGTCCTGGGCGCGAATCCTGGACGCGATCACCTGAAAGCGACGCTAGTCCGGCAGTCCCGCCGCCCGCAGGCACTTCAACCAGGTGTCCAGCGGTGCACCCGCGAGGTTCTTTTGCTTTGACAGGCGTTCGGCGTGGGTCGCCAGCCGGAACTCCGGGAAACGCTCCTTGAAGTCGCGCGCAGCGGCGCGCATCTCTTCCGTGCGCCCCAACTCCGCCAGTCCGACAATCACATGCGCGCGCGTGTTCCACAAGTTGGGCATGAGCGCTTGGGTTGTCGCCGCATGGTCGAGCAGCGCCGCCCAGTCGCATTGTGCCCAGCTTGCCAATGCCCGGGTCGAATGCAGGCGAAAGGCCATCGGGTCGCGCGGATTGAGCCGTTCGGCCTGCACGCAAAGCTCCTGCGCACGGTGCGGATCGCCGCGGATCGCCTCCTGTGCCGCAAGCGAGACCAGCGCCCATACGAAGTTCGGACTGCGCTCAACAGCCGCGCGCAGGGTCTTGAACCCGAGCGCGAGATCCTCCCCGAAAAAGCACAGCACATAGGCGGCATAGGCTTCTACCTCCGGATCATGCCGGGCCGCGGTGAGCGCGCGCCGCGCCAGTCCAACGCCACGCACCTGGTGGGCCTCACTGTCGTCCTCCCCGACCCAGGTGGTAATCAGCGTGTTGCACCAGGCCCGCAGCGCGAGAGCCTTGGCATAGTCCGGGGAGAGCTCGATCGCTTGATCGAGGAGCGGGATGGCAGCTTTGATCTCGCCTTGGTGAAGGGCGGCTGTGGCGCGCAGGACCATGTCATAGGCGGTCAGGCTGTCGGGCCGCTTGGAAATGGCCTGGGCCAGCTCGTCGCTCTGGATCGATGGGATGATCGCCATCATGACGGCCTGCGCGATTTCGTCCTGCACCTCGAAGATGTCGTCCGTGGTCCCGTCGAGCCGTTTGGACCAGATGCGCCGACCAGTCTGCGCCTCGCAGAGCTCAGCCGCCACCCGCAGCCGGTTGCCCGCCTTTCGCACGCTGCCGGTCAGCGTGTACCGCACGCCCAACTCGCGCCCTGCGGCTGCGATGTCCGCGGTCCTGCCCTTGTAGGAAAAACTCGAATTGCGCGCGATCACGAAGAGCGCTGCCGCACCGGAGAGCGCAAGGGTGATCTCCTCCGTAAGGCCGTCCACAAAATACTCCTGCTCGGCCTCTGATGAGAGGTTCTCGAAGGGCAGCACTGCGATGGACGGCTTGTCGGGAGGCGGCGCAAGCGGTCTGGGGCGTATCTGCCGCCCGTCCGCCAGGTAGGCGGCATAGGCTTTGACGGGCTGTGAGATGCCTTTGAGATGCAACGATCCCCGATCTTCGAAAGCCACATCCGCTTTGCCGACTACCTGTTCATAAACCTGAGCCGAAACCAGAACGCCACCGACGTCGGCCTGCGTCTCCAGTCGGGCGGCCATGTTGACCCCATCGCCCATGATATCGCCATCGGGCTGGAAGATGACGTCGCCCAGATGGACGCCGATCCTGAATTGAAAGCTGTCCTGCGCTTCGCCACCGGTGGCGGCGTGCTGAATCCGGACCGCGGCCCGCACTGCGTTCACCACGGAGCCGAACTCCGCCAGCAGGCCATCGCCCATGGTCTTGACCGTCCGTCCGCCGTGCGTGCCGATCTGGCTTTGAAGCGCACTGATCGCGCGCGAGACTTCTTGGACCGCCCGCGCCTCATCTGCGGACACCGCATTGGTGAACCCCGCGGCATCCGCGACAAGAATCGCGGCAAGACGACGCTCCGTCACCGCTGCGGTTGCCGGAGCAGCATCACAGATCCCTCACAAAACCTTGTCCACGACAGACTTGAGCCGCCCCAGCGTGCCGTCCACGTCGTAGAGTTTGTCCAGACCAAACAGACCCAGACGGAAAGTGCTGAAATCCTCGGGCTCGCCCACTTGCAAGGGCACACCCGCCGCGATCTGCATGCCATGCGCCATAAAGGCCTTGCCAGTCTTCACATCCGGATCCGAGGTATAGCTCACGACCACACCCGGCGCGCCGTAGCCTTCGGCCGCAACCGACGTGACGCCCTTTTGCGCCATCATCGCGCGCACCCCCTCGCCCAGGCGCCACTGCGCCTCCTTCAGCCGCGCAAAGCCGAACTCCTTGGTTTCCAGCATGGTATCGCGGAAGACGCGCAGTGAATCCGTGGGCATCGTGGCGTGATAGGCGTGACCGCCATTCAGGTACGCCTGCATGATCGCGTGCCATTTGCCAAGGTCGATGGCGAAACTGTCCGACTGCGTCTCGGCCAGCCGTGCGACGCCCCGATCGGACAGCATGACGAGCCCCGCGCAGGGCTGCGCGCTCCAGCCCTTCTGCGGCGCGGAGATCAGCACATCGACGCCCAGCGCCTTCATGTCGACCCAGGCGCAGCCCGATGCGATGCAATCGAGCACCATCAGCGCGCCCGCCTCATGGGCGGCATCCGCCATCGCGGAGATATAGGCGTCCGGCAGGATCACCCCCGCGGAGGTCTCCACATGCGGCGCGAAGACGACGGCGGGCTTCTGGGTGCGGATCGCCTCCACGACATCCTCGATCGGCGGCGGGGCATAGGGCGCGGGCATGGCGTTGCCCTGCGGTCGCGCCTTGATCACGGTGGTGTTGGCAGTCAGCCCGCCGGTTTCGATGATCTGGCTCCAGCGGTAGGAGAACCAGCCGTTGCGCACCACCAGCACGTCGCGGTCGCGCGCGAACTGGCGTGCCACCGCCTCCATCCCGTAGGAGCCACCGCCGGGCACCACGACCGCGCTGGCCGCCCCGTAGACCTCGCAGAGCATCGCGTGGATGTCGCGCATCACCTGCTGGAACGCCCCGCTCATGGAATTGAGCGAGCGGTCCGTGAAAACGACTGAAAATTCATCCAACCCCTCCGGGTCCACCGTGTCGAGCAGTGCCATTGTCCATCCTCCAATAATCTGTTGCCACCAGAGATAAGAAAGCCTGCGCACGATGGCAAAGTCTATCTCGGTATACTACCCCGCTCTACCCTCTCCCCTGCGTGCCCCAACGTGGCATAAGTTTCCTTTAGGGCACACTAGAGCGGGCCGGGCAGCCGCTCCTCGCTCAGCAGCACATTGGCCTCGACCTCCCCCGCGCCGGGCAGGGTCATGATCCGCCGCCGCAGCACACGCTCGAAATCCGGCAAGTCGCGGGCGACCACGCGCAGGCGGTAATCATAGAGCCCCAGCACATGCTCGACCGTCTGCACCTCCGGGATCGCGGTGACGGCCCGCTCGAAATCCTCCAGGCTCACGCGGCCGCGCAGCGCGAGCTTGACGCCCAGAAAGACCGTCACGCCGAAACCGAGCTTGCCCGCATCGAGCCTCAGCGCGCGTGCACGGATCACGCCCGCCTCTTCGAGCCGCCGGATGCGACGCCATGTGGCGGGCTGGCTCAGGCCCAGTTTGCGGCCAAGCGCGCCCGCGTTTTGCGTAGCGTCCCGCGCCAGTGCGCGCAGCAGATCGCGGTCGGTTTCGTCCAGCGCGATCACAGCGGCAACCCCTCACTCGTCTTGACCCGCGCGACATGCATCAGCGCCTCGATCTCCGAGATGTGCGGCAGGGTGAGGATGCGGCTGCGGTAGATCTGCTGGTAGTGAGCCATATCGCGCGCGATGATCGACAGTCGGACGTCGACCCGGCCCAGAAAGGTCTGAACCTCGAGCACCTCAGGCACCTCCCGCGCGCGGGCCAGAAAGGCGTCGAACGCGTTGCCTTGCGTCTTGTCGAGCGTGATGCGCAGGGAAACCTCGACCGCATAGCCGAGCGCCGCCCAGTCGATGACCACACCCATGCCCTGCACAATGCCGGTCTCCTGCATCCGTGCAATGCGCCGCGCCGCGCGTCCGGGCGTGAGGCCCGCACGCTCGGCAAGCTCGCCCATGCTCAGGCTCGGCTCCGCCTGCCAATAGCGCAACAACCTGCGATCCTGATCGTCAAGCATGACTTTTTCACTATTCACCAGTGTTGCGCATAACTTTCTCTGATATCCCGTCTAATCTCATCCTTTCACCATGGCAACCGGCAGCGGTATCCCTATTGTGCAGCCCAGACCGACAGAACCAAACCCGCACCTACCAACTGAAGGAAAATATCATGCGCGTGTATTATGACCGTGACTGCGACGTAAATCTCATCAAGGACGCGAAGGTCGCGATCCTCGGCTATGGCTCACAGGGCCATGCGCATGCTTTGAACCTGCGCGACAGCGGCGCCAAGAACCTCGTCGTGGCCCTGCGCGAGGGTTCGCCCTCTGCGGCCAAGGCCAAGGGTGAGGGCCTTGAGGTCATGGGCATCGCGCAAGCTGCGGCTTGGGCCGATGTGATCATGTTCACCATGCCGGATGAGCTTCAGGCCGAGACCTACAAGAAATATGTGCACGACAACATCCGTGAGGGTGCCGCGATCGCGTTTGCGCATGGGCTGAACGTGCACTTCGGCCTGATTGAGCCCAAGCCCGGCATCGACGTGATCATGATGGCGCCCAAGGGCCCCGGCCACACGGTGCGCGGCGAATACACCAAGGGCGGCGGTGTGCCCTGCCTCGTGGCGGTGCATGAAAACGCCTCAGGCAAGGCGCTGGAGTTGGGCCTGAGCTACTGCTCGGCCATCGGCGGCGGTCGCTCGGGCATTATCGAAACGAATTTCCGTGAAGAATGCGAGACCGATCTCTTCGGCGAGCAAGCCGTGCTCTGCGGCGGTCTGGTCGAGCTGATCCGTATGGGCTTCGAGACGCTGGTCGAGGCGGGCTATGCGCCCGAGATGGCCTATTTCGAGTGTCTGCACGAAGTGAAACTGATCGTGGACCTGATCTACGAAGGCGGCATCGCCAACATGAACTACTCGATCTCCAACACGGCCGAGTATGGCGAATACGTGTCCGGCCCGCGCATACTGCCCTACGACGAGACTAAGGCCCGCATGAAAGCCGTGCTCGACGACATCCAGCGCGGCAAGTTCGTGCGTGATTTCATGCAGGAAAACGCGGTGGGCCAGCCCTTCTTCAAGGGCACGCGCCGCATGAACGACGAGCATCAGATCGAGAAAGTTGGCGAGAAGCTGCGCGAGATGATGCCATGGATCTCCGCCGGGAAGATGGTGGACAAGGCCAAGAACTAAGGTTCTCCAAACACAGCGAAAGGCCCGGGAAACGCCCGGGCCTTTTTCCGTTTACGCCCGGCAGTCCGGGCCTCGTCCTTGTCACACGTCCGCGGGCTTGCCCTTGGAGTCCTTATCCTCGGCAAGTGTCGACTTCGGCGCGTTCTTCTGCGCCTTGCGCTCGTCGACTTTGCGTTTGGAAATGAATGCGAATGCCGCCACACCCAGCAGGGTGGTAAAAGCCATCGCGCCGATCAGGATTGATCCGTCCATCTTGTCTCTCCTTTGCTGTTGCTAGGGTAGGAAACGCGCGGAGCGGCATTAGTGTTCCGGTCGCATTGTCGCAGCGCCGCAGGGCGCGCACCACCCTTGCACCCGCCGCCGCTTTGACCCTATCAGGGCGGATGAATACCACCCCCCAAATTACCCCGCTCAGCTGGATCATGGTCGCCCTTCTCGGCCTCACATGGGGCGGCACCTTCATGGTCACCGAGGTCGCGCTTGCAGGCGGGATGCCGCCCTTCTGGCTCGCCGCCGCGCGGGTCGGGTTTGCCGCGGTGCTAATGGCGGTGATCTGGGGGGCGATGGGTTGCCCGCTGTTGGCGGGCACCGGCAAGCGTGCATGACTGGCGCACCATGCTCGTCATCGGCGGGCTGAGCTCGGCTGTGCCCTTCACCCTGCTGGCCTGGGGTCAACAATATGTCACGTCGGGCTTTGCCGGCGTGTCGATGGCGGCGGTCGCGCTGATCGTGCTGCCCTTGGCGCATTTCACCGTCCCCGGCGAGCGGATGACACCGCGCAAGACCGCAGGCTTCCTCATCGGTTTCGTCGGCGTGGTGATCCTCATCGGCGGTCAGGCTTTCGACCAGCACCGGCCAGTCGCTGGAGGCGCCCGGGCGCATCGCCTGCATCGCTGCGGCGGGCTGCTATGCGGTGGGCTCGATCCTGATGCGCCGTCTGCCCGCGGTGCATCCCATCGGGCTCTCGACTGTCCTGCTGATCGTGGGCGCCTGCATCTCGCTGCCGCTGGCCTTTGTGATGGAGGGCCCGCCGCCCGCGCCGTCGCTGCAGATCCTCGGTGTGCTTGCGTTTCTCGGGCTGGTGCCGACCGCGGGCGCCAATTTCCTGCGCGTGCTGGTGGTGCGCAGCGCGGGGCCGGTCTTCATGTCGCTGGTCAACTACCAGGTGCCGGTGTGGTCGGTCGTGCTCGGCGCGCTCATCCTGGGCGAAGCGTTGCCGCAATCGCTGCTGCTGGCGATGGCGCTCATCCTGCTCGGCGTCGGGCTGAGCCAATACGGCGCGTTGCGGCGGCTCTTCGGCCGCTAGGCTTTGACCTTCACGGCATCCTCGACGGCCTGTACCACGCTGTGTACCGCACGTTTCATCAACGCGGCATCCTCATGCTCGGCCATGACCCGCACCAGCGGCTCGGTGCCGGACTTGCGGATCAGCAGGCGCCCGCCGCCCGCCAGATCCGCCTCCGCCTGCGCGATTGCGGCCTGCACATGGCCATCCTCCAGCGGCGTCTGACCGGCGCCGAAGCGGACATTCTCCAGCAATTGCGGCACCGGCTCGAACTGGTGCATCAGCTCGGACGCGGGCCGCCCGGCGCGGATCATCTCGGCCAGGAACTGCATGCCCGCCATCAGCCCGTCGCCGGTGGTGCCGTAATCCGTCATCACGATATGACCTGACTGCTCCCCGCCGAGGTTGAAGCCGCCCTGCGCGCATCCGCTCCACCACATAGCGGTCGCCGACACCCGTCCGCTCGAGCCGCACGCCGCGCGCGCCGAGGAACTGCTCCAGCCCGAGATTGCTCATCACCGTGGCGACCAGCGCGTCGCCCTTGAGCCGCGCATCGGATTTCCAGCGCGCGGCCATCAGCGCCATGAACTGATCGCCGTCCCCGACGCGCCCCTTTTCGTCGAGCAGGATCACGCGGTCGGCATCGCCATCGAGGCAAATGCCCACATCGGCGCCATGGGACACCACCGTCTCGGCAGCGGTCTGCGGATAGGTCGAGCCGCAGTTCTGGTTGATATTATGCCCGTTGGGCGAGACGCCGACAGGGATCACGGTCGCGCCCAACTCCCACAGCGCCATGGGCGCCACGTGGTGTGCGGCACCGTTGGCGCAGTCGATCACCACCTTGATCCCGTCGAGGCGCATCTGGCGCGGAAAGCTCGATTTGACCCGCTCGATATAGCGAAAGCGGCTGTCGTCGATGCGCTTGGCGCGCCCGATTTCAGGCGCCGGCGAGGGCTGCACCCCTTCCGCGACCAGCGCCTCGATTTCCGCCTCCACCTTGTCGGACAGCTTGAACCCGTCGGGGCCGAAGAACTTGATGCCATTGTCCTGCGCCGGATTATGGCTGGCCGAGATCATCACGCCCAGATCCGCGCGCATCGAGCGGGTGAGCACCCCCACCGCCGGGGTCGGCACCGGGCCCAGCAGCAGCACGTTCATGCCGGTGGAGGTGAGCCCTGCCGTCAGCGCGCTCTCGAACATGTAGCCCGACAGCCGCGTGTCCTTGCCGATCACCACGCGGTGCACGGAGGAGCCGCCCTCGCGCCGGAAATAGACGCCCCACGGCGGCGCCGATGCGCAACGCCATCTCGGCGGTCATGGGATGGATGTTGGCGGTGCCGCGCACGCCGTCTGTCCCGAAGAGCTTTGTCATACCTGTAATCCTGCTCACGCTCGCGCGCCAAAGTGCCACTGCCTGTGTGGTCTGGGCCACATCATGCACCCGTACAATCTGCACGCCCTGCGCGATGCCCGCAAGGGCCACCGCGACAGAACCCGGCGTCCGGTCGCGCGGTTCGGGCGCATTGCCGATGGTGCCGATGAAGCGCTTGCGCGAGGCGCCCAGCAGGACCGGCACGCCAAGGCTGTGAAAGAGGCTCGATCCGCGCCAAGAGGGCGAGGTTATGCTCCAGCGTCTTGCCGAAGCCGATGCCGGGGTCGACGATGATCCGCGCCCGGTCGATGCCCTGCGCCTGTGAGCGCGTCGAGCCGGGCGCCCAGAAAGTCGTAGACGTCGAGCAGGACATCATCATAGCGCGGGTCTTGCTCCATGGTCGCGGGATCGAAGGGACCGTGCATCACGCAGACCGGCACACCTGCCTGCGCGGCGACGCCCGGCAAGCGCGGGATCATGGGTGAAGCCGGAGACATCGTTGATCATGTCGGCACCAGCATCGAGCGCTGCGCGCGCCACCGCCGCCTTGCGCGTGTCGACGGAGATGGTCCCGCCATATCCCCGCTTGCGCAGGCCCTCGATCACCGGCGCGGTGCGGGCAATCTCCTCCTCCACTGCGACGGGCTGCGCGCCGGGGCGGGTGGATTCGCCGCCGATGTCGAGGATATCCGCACCCGCCGAGGCCATGGCCAGACCGGCCTGCGATGGCGTCCTGCGCCGCAAAATGCTGCCCACCATCCGAAAAACTGTCGGGCGTGATGTTGACGATGCCCATGATCCGCGGCTGCTCTGCGCGCGCCGCGGTCAGAGCGCTGCGCTCCGCGTCGCTCAGTGCGTCCACATCGCGCACCTCGGGTGCATGGTCGCGCCGCAGCACCTCCACATGGGAAAACCAGCCCCAACCGCGCGCTAGCCGCAGCGCATGCGCGGGGCGTACGGGGTCACAGCTGATCAGCGGTCGGACGTAGCGTTGCACGGGTGTCAGAGCTCTGCCGTGTCCGCGGGCACCGCGCGTAGCGGCACGCAGGCACCCTGCGGCAACGCCTCGCCGATGACGAGCATCTCGGCCGCGTCGAATGTCGCGGCAAACCATGCCGCGAGGGCCACCGCGTCACGCGGCTGCACCGACGGCGTATCGACGCTGTCGAGCACGATCTTGGACGGCGCCCAGACGCTGGTCTGCCCGTTCTTCATCGCCCAGTCGAGCTCGGTCCGGGTCTCGACCACCACGCAGCGGTCATCGCGCGCGGCCAGCACCCATGCGTTCTGCTCGATCGCCAGCAGGTCGATCCGGCGCTGCGCCATGCGATGCGCGACCTGCGGTGCGGCCTCGGGCGGGGCGCCCACGCAAAGCACCAACGGGCGGCCCTGCGCATGCAGCTGGTCGAGCCAGCCGGTCAGATGCGCCGATGCGATGGCGGCATTGCTGAGATAGACAAGCTCCGGCTGGAGCGCGGGACCGGCGGACGATCTCCGGCGGCGGTGCCCCGTCGCGCGCGCGCACGATCTCGACACCCAGCGCGCCGGGTCCGCGGTCAAGCTTCTCGATGCGCACAAAGACCCGCATCGCCTGCGGCTCGCGCAGGATCCGCTCCGCCACCCGCTCTGCCAGCGTCTCCAGCAGCGCCAGCCGCTCAGTGGCGAGCGCGCCCTGAATGGCTTCGGTCACGCGGTCATAGGACAGGATACGGTCCACATCGTCGTGGATCGGCCCGCTGAGCGGGCGCACCTCGACGACGACATTGAAACAGATGCGCTGCGTGACCCCCCGCTCTGCCTGAAAGGCGCCGATTTCCACCTCGACCGTGTGATCGCGCACCGATATCCGGTCGAGCGCATCACTGCCGGTGGTGGCGGCGGCCCGCTCGGCGGGATGGGCGAAGGCGAGGCGCGTCTCGGACGAAGGAGGACACATGGGCAGGCTCCGGGCAGAAGGTCACGTGGCCGTGTATACCGCAGCTTCGGCTGCGTCGAGGGCCGCATGCGCCACCCGGAGGGCACTTTGCGTCAGGATCAGTTGCTGGCGGTGCGCACGCCGCGCCGGTAGAACAGGTGCACACCGAAACGGGCGGTGTTCGTGAACTTGCGGGCCCAGCTCGGGCGCACGGCCGTGGTGTGATAGAAGGTGGCGCCATTCGTGATCTCGGGGGCGCGGCCATCCATCGTGGCCCGCGCGACCTTTGCCACGCGTGCGTAGGCCGCATGTTCGCGGATGGTTTCGGGATTGCCGTCACAGGTGTAGGTGAACTGGCATTGGTACTTGCGGCCCGTGCCCTGATGGATCACGCCACAATAGGTGTTGGGAAACCGGTTCGACTTGACGCGGTTGCGGATCACTTCAGCGACCGCAAACTGCCCCTTCACGGTCTCGCCGCGCGCCTCGAAGTAGAGCGCCTCGGCCAGGCACTTGAATTCGGCAGAGCCTTTCGCCTTGGGCTGGCTCGCGATCCAGGCCCGCGAGAAAACCACGTCCTTGGCGCCGCTGCCGGATCCTGTATTGGGCAGCACCTGCGGGACGGCAAGAAGGGCCAGACGGTCTTCGGAGACGGAGGCCAATCCGCGCGCTTCGACCTTTGCAAGCGCCTGCGCCGTCGAGTTCGCCAAGAGCGCCGCGGGCGCCATTGCCATCACCAGAGCGGCCGCAGCCGCCCCCATCCGTATCATCTTTCGTCCAGACCGCATCCCCAGGTCTCCTGTCTTGTTACACAGGTGAGGCGCTAGACGATGCAAAATGTACGGGCAACCCGACGGCCCGCCGGTGAGCAGGGAGTCTGCCGGTCGAGCTAGATGATGTGTTTAACCTATTGGAAGATCACTTGATCTTGTCGGAAATTGCAAGTTGTGCTGCAGCGAGCCTTGCAACCGGTACGCGAAACGGTGAACATGAGACGTAATCGAGGCCGGCAGCGCGGCAAAACGCTATCGATTCGGGGTTGCCGCCATGCTCCCCGCAGACCGATAATGTGATGCCTGGCTGTGCCGATCTGCCCCGTTGCGCGCCCAACATCAACAGCTCTCCGACCCCGTCATAATCGAGCGTGTGAAACGGATCCTCGTCGAAAACCCCCTGCTGGACGTAGGCCGACATGAAGCGTCCGGCGTCGTCGCGCGACAGGCCGTAGGTCATCTGCGTCAGGTCGTTGGTGCCGAAGCTGAGGAAGGCGCAATAGGGTGCAATCTCGGCGGCGCGCAGGGCAGCACGGGGGGTTTCCACCATCACGCCCACGCGGTAGTCGAAATCGACGCCGCTCTCTTGCCTGACCGCATGGGCTACGCTGTCGATGGCCGTTGTCACCAGCTCGACCTCGCGGCGCGCGGAGACGAGCGGGATCATGATCTCAGCCACCACCGGCGCGCCGTCGCGACTCACCTCCACGATCGCTTCGAAGATCGCGCGGGCCTGCATATCGTAGATTTCGGGCACGGTGATGCCGAGGCGCACGCCGCGCAGGCCCAGCATGGGATTATATTCGCGCATCGCCTCGATCCGCCGCGTCACGTCGGAGCGCGGCAGGCCCAGCGCCTCTGCCAGCTCGCGCTGCCCGCTGGCGTCCATCGGCAAAAATTCGTGCAGCGGCGGGTCGAACAGGCGGATGCACACCGGCTTGCCCTCCATGATGCGGAAGAGCTGGGTGAAGTCGTCCCGCTGCATCGGCAACAGCCGCTCCAGCACCGCGCGCCTGCCGTCCGAGGTATCGGCAAAGATCATCTCGCGCATGACCGTCAGGCGGCCCGCGTCAAAGAACATATGTTCGGTCCGGCACAGGCCGATGCCTTCGGCGTTGAAGTTGCGCGCAGTCTTGGCATCGGCGGGGGTGTCGGCATTGGCGCGCACCATGATGTCGGCGCTGTCGGTGGCCCAGGCCATGAGCGTCTGGAAGTATTCGTCAAGCGCGGCCTCGCGCAGGGTCGCGGCGCCCGCGAGGATCTGGCCGGTGGAGCCGTCCACCGTCATCTCGTCGCCTGCGCGGAACACACGGCCATCGCGCGCGGTGATCGTCTTGTCGCGCTGGTTGAAGATGAGGCTGGAGGCGCCGACCACGCAAGGAAGGCCGATCCCGCGCCCGATCACGGCTGCGTGGCTGGTGATGCCGCCCCGCTCCGTCAGGACGGCGTTTGCCGCATGCATGCCGCGCACATCCTCCGATGAGGTTTCGCGGCGCACCAGGATGCAGGCCTCGCCGCGCGAGGCGCTGGCCTGCGCCTCGGCGCTGTCGAAGACCAGCCTGCCGGTGGCGGCACCGGGGCTCGCGGCGATCCCCTCTCCGATCACGTCGCGACGCACCCGCGGGTCGATCTGGCGGTGCAAAAGCTCCGTCAGCAGCCGCGGCTGTACGCGCATCAACGCTTCTTCCCGGCTGATCACGCCGTCCTGCGCCAGCGTCACGGCGATGCGCACCGCCGCACGGGAGGACCGCGCCACGCGCACGCCGTCGAGGATATGCACGACACCGTCGTCAATGGCGAATTCCAGCTGCATCTCGGCGCGCAGCCGCGTCCGCATGAGGCTCGCGTAGGTCTTGAGGGTCTCGAAAGCCTGCGGCAGTTCCTCCTCGAGCGAGGGCCCGCGCGGATCGCGGGTGAGATAGAGCGTGCCCGCCTCCCCCGCCAGCGCATCGCGTCCCTGACTCTGGCTGAGGTAGCGGCCCGTGACCTGCGGCGCGCCGGTCTCACTGCTCACCAGCTGCAGCACGCCCGAGCCGCATTGACCGGCACCCAGACCAAAGATCATCTGTTGCACCACCAGCCCCAGGCCCGCCTCGGCGGGCGCGCCCTTGGCCTGACGCAGCAGGCGCGCGGAGGTGCCGTTCCACTCCCGCGCCATGGAGCGCAGCACAGCCGCAAGCTGGGTGCGGCGGGACTGGGGGAAGCGTTCGTCGGCCTCTGTCTCATAAGCCTCGATGGTATCGGCCAGCGCCGCGCGGCCCTCACCGTCGACCATGTCGAACATGTCGGGATCCAGGCGCGCGACATTGGTCGCATAGGACTGGATGAAGCGGGTGTAGAGGGTGGCGGCCGCCTCCTCCCCCATGCCCTGGCTGTAGCGCTCGAAGCGCTCATCGTTCATCCCGATGTTGAGCACGGCCCCCGGCCCGCCCCAGTCGGGATCCTCGCTGGACGGGCGCACACAGAGCAGCGCATCGGCGGGAAATTGGTCTACCACCTGATCCACATCGGGCAGCTCGCCATTGGCGATCTTCTGCACCGTCGCAAAGGAGAGCGCGACCGTGCGCGGCACCGGCAATTCGAGCCGGACCAGACGCTGCAGGCATTTCGCCCGGCCACCATGGGTTCTGGTGGTGATCGGGGCGGTCGGGGTAATCAGCGTGGTGTCTGGGTTGTTCTGCACGGTTCTTCTGCACACTATTCTGCACTGCGGCATGATCGAGGTTCACCTGCAGCATAGGCACAAAGCCGCACAGGGCAAGCTTAAGCTTACACCCTGCCCTGTCAGGTTACCGTGACGCTGTCAGCCCTCGATCCGGGTCAGATCCGCGACGGAAGTACACAGTGCGCGGATGCGGCTCAGCAGGTTCAGGCGGTTGCGGCGCAGCGTGGCATTGTCGGTGTTGATCTGCACCGCCTCGAAGAAGGCATCGAGTGACGGGCGCAGGCCCGCCATGGCCGTCATGGCGGTCGTGAAATCCTGCGCTGCCATCGCCGGGGTGATCTGCGCCTCTGCCGCATCGAGAGCTTCGAAGAGGGCGCGCTCCTCCTCGGTCTCGGCGTATTTCACATCCGCCCCATAGGAATACTCCACCCCGTCCGCCTCTTCGGCCTGGCTCAGGATGTTATTGGCGCGTTTGAAAGCCTGCAAAAGGTTCTCGCCATCGTCAGTCTTGAGCGTGTCGGAGAGCGCGCGGGCGCGCTTGACCAGCAGGGTGAGGTCGTCATTGCCCTCCATGGCAATGCAGGCGTCGATGATGTCGTGCCGGATGCCCTGATCCTTGAGGTAGACCTTGAGACGGTCGTGGAGAAAGGACGCGAGATCCACTTCGTAGTTCATTCCCTGATAATCATCAGGATCGTCAGCAGCACCAAACGTCACTCCAAGTAGTACAAAATGATTATGCAGGACGTCCGCAACGGCAACGCTCAACTCATTCTCTACCAGTATCCGAATAACCCCCAACGCCGCCCGCCGCAGCGCAAACGGATCTTTGCTCCCCGTGGGCTTCTCGTCAATCGCCCAGAAGGCGGTCAGCTTGTCGATCTTCTCGGCCAATGCCACGGCCATGGAGACAGGCGCGGTTGGCACATTATCCGATGGCCCCAGCGGTGCGTAGTGTTCCTCGGCGGCGGCGGCGATCTCGTCGCTGAACCCTGCGGCCTGCGCGTAATAGCGGCCCATCAGGCCCTGGAGTTCGGGGAATTCATAGACCATCTCGGAGCTGAGGTCCGCCTTGGCGATGCGCGCGGCCTGTTCGGCATCGTCCGCATCCGCACCGACCATGGGCGCCAGTTCACGGGCCAGTGCGGACATCCGTTCGATCAGCTCCGCCTGCGTGCCCAGCTTGTTGTGGAATGTCACGTTCTTGAGGTTTTCGACCCATGCCCCCATGCCCGCGTCGGATTTCGCCACGCGCAGATCGTTGTCCCAGAAGAACTTGGCGTCAGACAGCCGCGCGCCCAGCACCTTCTCGTTGCCCGCGAGGATCGTCGCCCCCTCATCCGCCGTGGTGCGATTGGCCACGGTGATGAAACGCTCGATCCTTCCCGTCTTGGGGTTGCGGACGGAAAAGAATTTCTGGTGCTCCTTCATCGAGGTCTGCAAGACCTCCGGCGGCAGGTCGAGAAAGGCATCACCGATCCGGCCCATCAGGACGACGGGCCATTCCACCAGTCCCGCAACCTCGGCCAGAAGCCCCGCATCTTCCACCACTTCCAGCCCGGAGGCGAAGGCCATGTTGGTCGCGTCGTGCCAGATCGCGTCCTGCCGCTCGGTCGCATCAAGCAGGACGAAGGCGCGTTTGAGCTTGGCCGCGTAGTCGTCAAAGCCGTTCACTGTGAAGGCATCCGGCGCGAGGAAGCGGTGACCGCGTGTCACGTTGCCGGAGCTGATCCCGTCCACCTCCAGGGGCACGACCTCCGCCCCGTCCTCCCGGCTCAGGAGGCACAGGATGGCATGCAGCGGACGCACCCATCTGAGGCTGCCCGCCCCCCAGCGCATGGATTTCGGCCATGGGAACGTGCGGATGGTCTGCTCCAGCATTTCGGCGATGATGTCCGCCGCCGGTCGCCCCTCCTTCACGATCTTCGCAAAAAGGATCGCGCCCTTGGGCGTCTCACGCTCTTCAAGGTCATCGCGGGTGAGGCCCGCGCCGCGCAGAAACCCCTCGATGGCTTTCTCGGGCGCGTCGGCGCGCGGGCCCTTGCGCTCCTCCACGGTGCGCGGGCTCGCGTCGATCACCCCTTCCACCGTCAGGCACAGGCGGCGCGGCGTGGCAAAGGCGGCGGCGGAGGCATAGGTCAGGCCCGCCTCCACCATGCCGTCCGTCATCGCTTTCTTGAGGTCGGCGGCGGCGCGGGCCTGCATGCGCGCGGGGATTTCTTCAGAAAACAGTTCAATCAGCAGATCAGCCACGGGGGTACCTCGGGTTTGCCGCGCTCGGCGTTATTGGGTCGGGACGGGCAAGGGTGGGCATTCCTCACCCACGATGGTGCCGTCATAGGCTTTCTCGCCGCAGTCGTTGAGCTCGTGCCAGACATAGCCGCGCCCGTCACTGGTGACGGCCACGATACGGTCCACGCCGAAGTGGATGTTCTTTTGGCTCAAGAAGGTGAGTGCGGTGCCCGCGTCCAGCTCCCCCGCGATTGCCTCTGCGTCAAAGCAGTCGAACCAGCCCGGCGCATTGCGGGGCGTGATGTTCTCGACCATCTGGAAGGTCTCGGTCAGCAGCGCGAGGCTGTAGGGCGTGGTGAAGCAAGCCCGGTAGCGGATGGGCGAGCTGTCCGCGTCGATGGCGCGGAACGTCTCGACCGGGATCACCTCGGACTGCGCATCGCCGAGGGTGACGAGCATAACCCCCTCTGCAGGCGCGTCCACCTCGCGGTAAAAGCCGTAGATCTGGAGGTAATAGAGTGCTGCCCCCGCTATCAATGCAGAGATCACGATGAACCCCCCGAGTATCTTGCCTGTCATGTTCTGCCCCTCATCACTGCCAGTAGAGATTGATATAGGGCCGGTCGAGCGCTTCGGCACGGGCGCGCAGCCTGTTGAAGCGCGGTATGTTGACCTCTGGAGAGACACGTTCATGTGTTTCCACGAACATGCAATCTATGCGCGCGAGCACCGGCGCATCGAGAAGCGCGTCGAGCAGGTCCCATTCGGACCCCTCGATGTCCATCTTGATCACCCGGATGTCGCGGTCGAGCGCGGTAAGCATGGCGGGAATATCGACCACCTCCACCATGACGCCGTTCGCATCGCTCATGCCCGGCCCCGTGCGCACCAGCGAGGCGGCCATGGAGGTGCTGAGCGGATCGTCCTGCGACCAGCGCGCCGCCCGGTGCAACATCAGCTCTTCGGCGCGCGCGCCCGCGGCCTTTTGGTGGCAGGTGACGTTCGGCAGATGTGCGGTGTTGCGCAGCAGCGTCTCGAAGGTGACGGGATCGGGCTCATAGGCGATCACATCGGCGCCGGTCTGCGCCATCGCCTGCGTGAACGCGCCCACATTGGCGCCCAGATCGAGGCAGAGATCCCCCGGGCCGGTATCGGCCAGTACGCGCGCGAATTCCGCGCCCGACCGGCCGCAGAAGCGGCGCTTGAGCTTTCGGTTGCAAATGTAGCCCGGCAGCCCCGGCAGACGCTGGCCCAGGGCCATCGCCTGCTCGAAGGCGCCCCGCGGCTGCGGGCGCTCCGCCTTGGGGATATAGCGGGCTGTCACTGCTGCGGCCTCCGGGCCCGTCTCACGCGGCATCCTCGCGCCAGCCGCCTGCCCGCGTCTGCACAAAGGCATCCGCGCACATCTTGGTCAGCGCGCGCACGCGCCCGATGTAGGCCTGCCGTTCGGTCACGGAAATGACGCCGCGCGCGTCGAGCAGGTTGAAGATATGGCTCGCCTTGATCGCCTGGTCATAGGCGGGGTGCGCCATCACGATGCGCTTGCCCGTCTTGGGGTCGAGGTGCTCTTGCGCGAGGATGGTGCGGCATTCGGCCTCCGCCTCCTCGAAATGGCGCAGCAGCACCTCAGTGTCGGCCACATCGAAGTTCCAGCGCGCATATTCCTCCTCCGTCTGCCTGAAGACATCGCCGTAGCTGAGCGGGATGGGTGCGTCCGGATCGTTGAAGGGCATTTCCATCACGTGATCCGCGCCGAGGATGTACATCGCCAGCCGCTCAAGCCCGTAGGTCAGCTCCCCCGAGACGGGATGGCAGTCATGCCCGCCGACCTGCTGGAAATAGGTGAATTGGCTCACTTCCATGCCATCGCACCAGACCTCCCAGCCCAGCCCCCAGGCACCCAGCGTCGGGCTCTCCCAGTCGTCCTCGACAAAGCGGATGTCATGCAGCGCCATGTCCACGCCGATCGCCTCCAGCGAGCCCAGGTAGAGCTCCTGCAGATCCGGCGGGCTCGGTTTGATCAGCACTTGGTACTGGTAATAGTGCTGCAGGCGGTTGGGATTCTCGCCGTAGCGCCCATCGGTGGGGCGGCGCGAGGGCTGCACATAAGCCGCGGCCCAAGGCTGATCGCCCAGGCTGCGCAGGGTGGTCGCGGGGTGGAAGGTCCCTGCCCCCACTTCCATGTCGTAGGGCTGAAGGATCGCGCAGCCCCGGCGCGCCCAATAGGTTTGCAGGCGCAAGATGATCTCCTGAAACGAGCGGGGCGTGTCTGACATCTGGAATTCCTTTGCCGTGTGGCGCTCTTACTAGGGCGCGGCGCGCCGGGGGTCAATCACGCGGCACCGCCCCGGGCCGCGTCAGGGGAGGATGCGCGCCGTAATCTCATCAAAACAGGTGCTTCGCATATGGGAATCACCCCCCGTTCCTGATTATGTTCGCCAAAGTGAAATTTTGAGGGCGTTATTGCCGATGTTGCGAGTGTTCCTGTTCTGTCTGAGCGTGCTGTCCTGCGGCCTGGCGCCCGTGGCCTCTGCCCAAACCGCCGGTGCGAACGAGGTGGTATGGGTCCAGATCGAGGCGCAGCCATCGCTTGCCCGTGCAACCGACCGCGCGCGCGCTTATGCGACGCTGCTGCAGGATGTGAACGGCTTTGCCGTCGGCGGCGGCTGGTACGGGGTGATGGTCGGCCCGTACCTGCGCGCGGATGCCGAACTGGTGCTTTCGCAATACCTGAGCGAGGGACTGATCCCGCGCGACAGCTTCATCCAGCTTTCCGCCCGCCTCGGCCAGCAGTTCTGGCCTGTGGGGGCGAATGTGCTGGGCACGGGCGCCGTGGCGGCGCCACAGGGTACGGCACCCGCGCCGCAGCAAGAAGCGCCGCAGGTCTCCGACGTGCCGCCCGCGCCGGAACAGGAGCCTGCCGCAGCACCCGAACCTGCCGATGAGACCCCGTCCCAGGCCCGCCGCGCCGAGCAGGCGCTGAGCCGGGACGAGCGGATGCAGTTGCAGACCATGCTGCAATGGGCGGGCTTCTACAGCGCCGCCATCGACGGTGCCTTCGGGCGCGGCACCCGCAATTCCATGGCCGCCTGGCAGGAGGCCAACAATTACCAGGTGACAGGCATCCTCACCACGTTGCAGCGCACCGTGCTCGAGCGGCAATACAATGCGGTGCTTGAGGGTCTGGATCTGCAAACCGTGCGCGACACTCAGGCCGGGATCGAGATCACGCTGCCGCTGGGTGCAGTCGCCTTCGAGCGCTACGAGCCCCCCTTCGCGCAGTACCGGCCCACCGGCGATATCGACGCGCGCGTGCTGCTGATCAGCCAGCCGGGCGATCAGGACACGCTCTTCGGCCTTTATGAAATCATGCAGACGCTGGAGATCGTGCCGCTGGCCGGCCCGCGCGAGCGGGGCAACACGAGCTTCACGCTCGTGGGCGAGAATGCACGCATGGTCAGCTATACCGAGGCCGCACTCGAGAATGGCGAGATCAAGGGTTTCACGCTGATCTGGCCCGCAGGCGATGAGGAGCGGCGCCGCCGCCTGCTGGCCGCGATGCGTGGCAGCTTCACCCGCCTGCCCGGCGTGCTGAGCGCCACTGCGGGCGATGCCTCGATGCAGTCTGTCGACCTCGTGTCCGGGCTGAAGATCCGCAAGCCGAAGCTATCGCGCTCCGGGTTCTTCATCACCGAAGCGGGCGATGTGGCGACCACCTCCAGCGCTGTTCAAAGCTGTGCGCGCATCACGCTCGACGGAGATCTCGATGCGACCGTGATCGCGGATGACGCCGCGCGCGGCGTGGCCTTCCTGCGTCCCCGTGCGGCACTGGCGCCGCTGTCCGTGGCACGCCTTGCCACGCAGCCGCCGCGCCTGCAGAGCGAGGTGGCGCTGGCCGGTTATTCGTTCGAAGGCGTGCTGACCGCCCCCTCGATGAGCTTCGGTACGCTGGCCGACGTGCGCGGCCTTCAGGGCGAGGAAACCTTGAACCGCCTGGCACTGCGTGCGCGGGAGGGCGATGCAGGTGGCCCGGTGCTGGACCAGTCCGGCGCGGTGATCGGCATGCTGACGGACGCGCCCGAGGACGGGCCGGTCCTGCCCGAGGATGTGAGCTTCGCGCTCAATGCCGCGACCGTGCGCGAGGCATCGCGCGCCGCCGGGCTCGCCCTGCCCGCGACGGCGGCGGGGAGTGCGAGCCTCACCGCGTTTCAGATATCCGAGCGGGCGAGCGGTATGACCGTGCTTGTGAGCTGCTGGGAATAGAGCTCAGGCACCGCTGCGCACCCTCTGCGCACCGGTTGACGGCAGCCTAGCCCAGCATCGCGGGCGTCGCGTGGATGAGCGTAGGGCCATCCGCGTCGAACGCCGCGCGCACGGCATCCTGAAACGCGCTCAGCGTTTGCGGCGCGGCCCTATGCGCGCCGAAAGCCTCCGCCAGCTTGCAGAAATCAGGGTTCCGCGCGATGACCGCGTTCGGGGCGATCTGAGCGCCGATCATGCTCGCCTCGATCGCGCCGAGCTTGGCGTTGTCCCACAGGATGATGGGCAGGCTCAGGCCCAACTCCACCGCCACGCCCAGCTCCGCCATGGTGTAGTGGAAGCCGTAGTCCCCGATGATCGCCATGGTCGGCAACCCCGGCCGCGCCACCGCCCCGCCGATGGCCGCAGGCGTGGCATAGCCCAGCGTGCCAAAGCCATAGGGATGGTGCCAGTGGCCGGGCCGATCCATGTCCCAGACCTCCTTGGCGCAATAGGCGAATTGGGTCATGTCCGAATAGATCATCGTCCCTTCGGGCAGGCAGGCGCGCAGCGCGTCGCAGATCGCGGAGGATGCCGGGGTATTCCGCCTCCACTTCAGCGCGCCAGCGGGTGCGCTGCGCATTAATCTCAACGGGCGACCACTGCGTCCGTGCAGGTGCTGCGTCGCCTTGCAGCAGATCCTCCATGAAGGCGCGTGCATCGCCCAGCACCGCATGCTGCGCCCGCTGCCCGTCCCACAGCACCTCCGTGTCGATGTCCACGCGGATCATCGGGCAGTCGTGGCCCAGATGCGCGCGCCAGATGTCCACCTCGATCGAGGCTGCTGCCGATGACCAGCACCAGATCGGCCTGCGCCATGACCTGTGCGCTGCTCTCGCGGGCAAGGTAGGCACCGAAGAGCAACGGATAATCCGGCGCCACGATGCCGCGCCCGGCGTAGCTCGTGAAGACTGCCGCACCGAAGCGGGTGGCAAGCTCCGTGGCGATGCCCGATTGCGCCGCATCTGCCGCACCGCCTCCGAAGACGAAAACGGGCTTTCTTGCCGCTTCGAGCATGGACCGGATCTTGCGCACCTGCCCTGCATCGGGGCGCGCGCGGGTTTCTGTGCGCATCGGCGCGGGTGCGGCCCCGGCCTCCGCCATGAGCAGGCTGATGGGTACCTGTATGTGCTTGGGGCGCGCCCTGCCCGTCACGAACTCCGCCCACGCGCGGTCGATGAGCCCGCAGGCCGCCTCCGCGCTGCGCGCCTCTTCGGACCAGTCGCAGACCGTCGCCGCCGCCGCACGCTGGTCGCGCATCTGGTGCAGCTGCCCCCGCCGCGCCGCCGTTTCATCGAGGCAGGAGGAAATCACCAGCATCGGCACGCTGTCACTGTAGGCCTGCCCCATCGGCGTCATGATGTTGCACAGCCCCGGCCCGGTGATCACGTAAGCCACGCCCGGCTTTCCGCTCGCGCGGGCGTAGCCGTCGGCCATGAAGCCCGCGCCCTGCTCGTGGCGTGCGAGCACATGGGTGATGCCCGCCTCCTCGATGCCGCGGTACATCTCCTGGTTGTGCACACCAGGGATGCCGAAAATCACATCCACCCCGCGCGCCTTGAGCATATGGGAGATCTGCGCGCCGAGCGGGCGGGTTCGGGCACGGGATTGGCTTTGGGCATCAGGCTCTCCAGAATTGCACGGTAAAGATGACATAGACGACCATCAGCTCCAGCCGCCCCAGAAGCATGGCGACGGTCAGGATCCATTTGGCCGTGATCGTTGAGCGTGGAGAAATTGCCCGCAGGACCGATGATATCGCCCAATCCCGGCCCGATGTTGCCGAGCGCGGATGCAGCACCCGAGATGGAGGTCACGAAATCGAGCCCCGTCATCGACAGCGCCACCGCAACCACACCCAGCGTGACGATGAAGAACATGAAGAAGGTCATCACGGAGGCAAGGACTTCTTCGCTCACGGGGCGACCGTCATAGCGCGGCGTGAAAATCCCGTGCGGCGAGCGTATGCGGCGCAACTGCGCGCGGATGGAGGCGAAGAGAAGCTGGTAGCGGAATACCTTGATCGAGCAGGCCGTCGAGCCCGCGCAACCGCCGATGAGCCCAATGAAGAAGAAGAGCGCCACCGCGAAGCTGCCCCATTGCATGTAGTCCACCGAGGCGTAGCCGGTACCTGAAATGATCGAGGTCACGTTGAAGAAGGCCTCGCGCACCGCCTGTTCATTGGTCAGATGCACCCCCTCCTCCAGCAAGACGACCAGCAGGAGGATGAGCACAACGATAGTCATCACAAATCCGCGCACTTGCGGATCGCGGTGCAGCGCATGCGGATTACCGTTGATGAGCTGGACATAGCGTACGAAGGGCAATGCAGACAGGATGATGAACACCGCCGCGGCATATTCGATCGGGCCGGAGTAGACCGCAAAGGACGCGTCATAATTGGCAAAACCGCCCGTCGATATCGTCGTCATCGCATGGGCGGTCGCATCGAAGGGGGTCATGCCGAGCGCCAGGTAGACAAGTACGCAGATGAGCGTGAACGCCACATAGAGGCCGGAGATCTGGGTGGCGATCTGGCCCGCGCGGGGCAGGATCTTGCCCAGGGTGTCAAAGCTTTCCGACCTGAAGATCTGCATGCCGCCGACGCGCAATTCCGGCAGAAACACCATCGCGACGACGATGATGCCGATACCGCCCAGCCATTGCAGGATGGCGCGCCAGATCAGCAGCCCCTTGGGCATCGTGTCGAGCCCGGAAAAGACGGTTGCACCCGTGGTGGTCAGCCCGGACATCGCCTCGAACACCGCATCGACCACGCGGGCGTCGGTCGCGCCGAGCACGAAGGGAATCGCGCCGAAAAGCGGCAGCGCGAG
The DNA here is from genome assembly GCA_963703195.1 of uncultured Alphaproteobacteria bacterium. Classification (GTDB taxonomy): domain Bacteria; phylum Pseudomonadota; class Alphaproteobacteria; order Rhodobacterales; family Rhodobacteraceae; genus Sulfitobacter. The sequence continues at coordinate 1,663,023 of OY969797.1, forward strand.
CCAGACGGAGGAGGTCAGCAGGAAGGTCTGCTGGATCGTGAGCCCCTCGCGCACGCCGCTGGCGCAGGAAAGCGCGATTGCGATACCGCCCAGAAGCGTGATCACCGCGCTTTGGAAAAACACCGGCCAATGGCCCGCGCCCCTCCGCCACATCGACTAGCATCGGCACAAGCATCGCCACGCCCAGCACGGCGACCAAAAGGCCAATCACATATCCAACCGGGCGCAGATCCATCCGCGCAGGGTTGGCGCGCCTGCCCTCCGGTGTCAAGCGAGCGCGCAGGCGCCATGCGGCCAATCACGCAAAAGGCCCGCGGCGCCGCTTCCTTGCAGGAAGGGTGCCGCGGGCCCCGTGTCAGCGCTCAGCCATGGATCAGGTGAAGTAGAGATCCCTGAAGACATGGTGCACGATATCGTCGCGCTTGATGCCCATTGCCGACAGTTCGGCATCGGATTTGGCGCGCAGTGCCGCGATGCGGTCAATGCGGGCGGAACCCTCTGTCGCCTTGATGAAGCCGTCGCCGAGCGAGACGAGCATCTGGCCGAGCTGGCCCAATGCGCGGCGCGCTGTGAGGAAAGGAGCAGTGGAATTGACTTGGCCACGGGCGGGAATGCGGGCGGCGAATTGCTCGGATGCGTTCTGATAGATCATCTTATGTGCCTTCGCGATTGTTCTTGCAGTCACGGGAGTATCCCCGTGACACCCAGATAGGTATCGCTGCACTGCAGCACCACCGTCAAAAACGCATAGCCGCTGCGCGTTTATTGCACTCTTGAAGGTTTCGGGAATGTGGCCGCACGCGGTGGCGGGGCGGATCGGCCATCGGACAAGAAGAGGCCCGCCACAGCAGCGCTATGACGGGCCATGCGCACCGGCCATTGCCGACAGCCGTCAACCGACGTGGAAGAGCGTGTTGAAAAGCTTGGGATCAAGGCTGTCCTGCGCAAAGGTCGCACCTTCGGTCAGCACGCTTACGGCGTCATGGCTGTGCAGGCTTTCCTGATGGCTCGCGATCACGCGGAAGTCGGAAATGCGTGTATCCGCCAGAAGCTGCGCACAGAAGAGCCGTGCCGCGTCCTCCACGAAGATCGGGTTCGCGGCGTTGAGCTCGGCGAAAGCCTGTTCGTCCTCGCGCTTGACCATCACCTGCGTCTCGGTGGGCACCGCGCGGCGGCACGCCTCGATCAGGTCCTCGAACCACAAGCAGCCCGCCCCCTGCTCCAGCAGCACGGAGATCCGCGCGACGGATCGTTGCGAATGCGGCGTGGCCAGTTGGTTGCGCGTGGCGCGCGCATGCTCTGACAGCTCCAGCGAGCAGGGGCACGTGCTGGAATAGACGTAATCAAGGTGAATGATCTGCTGGCGAACGCCTGCACGCTCCACCAGTTCCAGTGCCACATCGTAGTATTGGTAGCCCACGAGCCCCGAACGCAGGCTCGAGATCTTCATGGGGAAGGAAAACCGCATCTGGATCCGCGCATCGAAGCTCTCCAGATCATTGATATAGTCATCAAGTGCGGCCTCTATCACCTTGAAGCTGAAGGTGCTTTCGGCGTGCTTGTAGAAGCTGCGCATGATGCGCGACATGTTGATGCCCTTCTTGTCCGCCTCAAGGCTAACCGTGCCGGTCACAGATGTCTCCAGCGTCAGCGGGCCGTTATCGCGCGTCTCAAAGCGCACGGGCAGGCGGAAATTCGAGATGCCCACGTGCTGGATCTGCTGGCGGGCGCCCAGGATGAGGCTCGCAGGTCCGTTCTGCAGATCAGGCAGACTATCCTTGTACTCCGGCTCGATAGCGAAATCGGTGGGATACTCGCGCTTGAAGAGTGGATAGGCAGCACCGCCCGACAGCATTTGGGCCACCGCGGGGTCGAGCGTTGCCAGCTCTGAGGCATCGGCGGCGGACGCCCATGCGCGCAGCGTTTCGAGAGCCTCCTGCGCGGCGGTACGGTCCGGTGTGGGCGTGATTGGTGTCGCGATATTCATGGGTCAACCCCCCTCGTCTGTCAGGAGCCATATGTAGGCGCCTTGAGCGGGATTCCAAAATATTATTTCGACTTGAAGCACAGCAAGGCTCAACTGCCAATTAATCAAGGCGTTCCAACGCTTGCAGAAAATCATCAATCAAATCGGCAGGATCCTCCAGCCCGATACTCACCCGCACCAAACCCGGCGTGATCCCGAGGCTTGCCTTCTGCGCGTCGGGCAGCCGCTGGTGCGTGGTGGTGGCGGGGTGCGTCAGGATCGTCTTGGCATCGCCCAAGTTGTTGGAAATAAGGCCGATCTCCAGCGCGTTGAGGAACTTGAACGCCGCCTGCTTGCCGCCCTTGAGGTCGAGCGCCAGTACCGTGCCGCCCGCCCCCATCTGGCGCGCAACAAGTGCTGCCTGCGGATGGTCGGCCAGACCGGGATAGATCGTCCGGGCCAGCGCAGGATGACCGCTGAGCGCCTCCGCGACGGCCTGCGCTGAGCCTGTCTGCGCGCGCACGCGCAGGCCCATCGTCTCCAGCCCCTTGAGCATGACCCAGGCGGTGAAGGGCGACATCGAGCCGCCGGTGTGCTTCATGTAGGGCTCGACCGTCTTGCGGATGAAGTCGCGGCTGCCCAGAATGACACCGCCCAGCGTGCGGCCCTGCCCGTCGATATGTTTGGTTGCCGAATAGATCACCACATCTGCACCCTGCTCCAGCGCGCGGCTGTAGACCGGGGTGGCAAAGACGTTATCGATCAGCACCAGCGCGCCATGGGCATGGGCCAGCTTGCACACGGCCTCAATGTCGATCACCTCCAGCGTGGGGTTTGAGATCGACTCGAAAAACACCGCCTTGGTATCCGGGCGGATCGCGGCCTCCCACTGCGCGAGATCCGTGCCATCGACGAAAGTCACCTCGACCCCATATCGCGTGAGGATCTCCTCCAGCACATAGAGGCAGGAGCCGAAGAGCGCGCGGGCGGAGACCACGTGATCGCCTGCGCGCAGCATCGAGGTGAGCGCGCCCGAGACCGCCGCCATGCCGCTGGCGGTCGCGAAGGCATCCTCCGCCCCCTCAAGCGCCGCAATGCGCTCCTCGAACATCTTGACCGTCGGGTTACCGTAGCGGGCATAGATGAATTCATCCTCGCCGCTCGCGATGAAGCGCTGCTCGGCATGTTCGGCGCTCTCATAGACGAACCCCTGCGTGAGGAAGATCGCCTCTGAGACCTCGCCGTATTGGCTGCGCCTCGTGCCTGCGTGAACGGCCTTGGTGGCCGGGTTCCAGTCGTCGCTCATCGTCCCAATCCTCTGCGTGCCCGAACGGTGGGGTCGGACACAAAAAACCCCCAAACGCGGTCAAGCGAAAGGGGGCTTTCATCCTGACCTTTTAGCGGCATGTTTAACGTGGCCCGCAATCCGGTAACAAATCGCCACGGCCCACCGGTTAGGCGAAAGCCGCGCCCGCGTCAAGCAAGTGCGAGGCACGGGCGGATACAATCTGCCGTGATCGGCGCATCGCGCGCCTCGCCCGTTTCCCTTGTGGCGCGCTTCAAAAGCGGCATGATGACCTGGAAATTCCGAGCCGAAGGCCATTGCCATGAGTGCACCCATCGACCTTTACTACTGGCCCACCCCGAACGGGTGGAAGGTCTCCATTTGCCTCGAAGAGATGCGCCTGCCCTACAACACGCATCTCATCGACATCGGGAAGGGAGAGCAATTCGATCCCGCGTTCCTCAAGATTTCGCCCAACAACCGCATGCCTGCCATTACCGATCCGGAAGGACCGGACGGCGCGCCGGTGTCGATCTTCGAAAGCGGTGCAATCCTGCAGTACCTTGCGCGCAAGACCGGGCAATTCACCGGCAGGACGGAGCGCGAGCGCATCGCGGTGGATCAATGGCTGATGTGGCAGATGGGCGGGCTCGGACCGATGGCAGGTCAGGCGCATCATTTCCTCAAATTCGCGCCGAAGTTCGACCCGCCGCAGGACATCCCTTACGCCAAGGAACGCTATCGCGGCGAGACCGGGCGTCTTTACCGCGTGCTCGACCGGCAGCTGGCGGAGAACGAATATGTTGCCGGTGATTTCCTGTCGATCGCGGATTTCTCGATCTGGGGCTGGGCTTCGCTCTGGGAGGGGCAGCAGCAGACGCTTGAGGACAAGCCGCATATGGCACGCTGGCTTGATCTGATGGGCGCGCGCGAAGGCGTTCAGTCGGGCCGCGCGCTCCATGCGGCGCTGCGCGGCTGAAGCTCCGGGGGGGGGCTGCGCGATCAGCGCGTCTTGTCACCCTCCTCGATCACATAGGGTTGCAGCCGCGCGAACTGCCAGAACAGGAACCCCATCAGCAGGATGGGAAAGCCGAAAGTCTCGATCTTGACCCACGCATCGGTGGACATGGTCCGCCACACCAGCTCGTTGGCGACGGCCAGCGCGAGGAAGGCCGCCGTCAGCCTCCTCGTGAGGATCATCCATCCCTCATGGCGCATCGGCATTGCATCGGCCATCACGAATTCGAGCCATGAGCGTCCGCGCAGGAGCCCCACACCGAGGATCAGCGCAAGAAAGCCGTAGACGATCGTGGTCTTCATCTTGAAGAACCGCTCATCGTTGAACCAGGCCGTCAGACCGCCGAAAAAGATCACCATGAAGGCGGTGAAGACCTGCATCCGGCTGAGCTTGCCCGTCAGCGCCCAAAGGACCCCCATAGCCGCCAGCAGAACCGGCACGAACACGACCGCCGCCACGATGAAGCCGGTGTATTCGGTGCCGCCGAACGTGAAAACATCGTCCTTGATCCGGATGTAGAGCACGAAGAAGGCCAGCGTCGGGCCCAGTTCCAGCACCTGTTTCACGATTGGATTGATCTCGCGCGTCTCCGCCATGCTCAGCCTCCGAATTCCACTATCACCGCCCCCGCCGCGATCAGCGCCATGAGCGCTATCCGACGCGGGCCGACCGTCTCCTTGAGCACCAGCCAGCCGATGAGGGCCGCGAACACCGTGGAGGTTTCTCTCAATATTGCCGCCTCGCCCACCTTATCAAGGCGTGTGGCCAGCATTATCGCGCCGAAGCTGAAAAAGGCGATGACGCCGCCGAACACACCCCTGCGCAGCAGCGGCGGCAGCGCGGGTGGGTTTTCCATCGCGTTCCAGCGCCGGTAGGCGATGATCGGAAAGAGAAAACCGTCGATCATGAAAAACCATGCGAGGAAGGTGAAGGGGTCCGCGCTGGCCCGGATCCCGTAGGCGTCGAAGGTGGTGTAGAGTGCGACGAAAAGCCCCGTCAGTACCGCAAGCCCGAGCGCCATGTTGAGCGTGTCGCGTTCGGACACGAGGTAGATCAAGTTGTAAATGGCCAGCCCGAAGATCCCCGCCATCAGCACCGCGACCCCGGCCCATTGCACCCCGTTGAAGACTTCGCCGAAGATGAAATAGGCACCGATCACGGTGAAGAACGGCCCCGTCCCCCGCACCACGGGATAGACGACCGTGAACGCGCCACGGGAGTAGGCGGCGGCCTGCAGCAACTTGTAGACACAGTGGATAACCCAGGCGATGGCGAAGATCGCCCACATGTGCGGCTCGGGCCAGGGCACCACGAATAGCGCGAAGGGCGCCGCCATCAGGCAATAGCTGCCGTCGATCGCGCCACGTGTCAGCCATGGATCATGTCGGCCCTTTTGCAGCGCACCGAAGACCGCATGCAGGAATGCCGCCATCAGCGCGAGCCAGAGCGCCGCGGTCTGGCCCGTCGGCGTGCCCTCGATCGAGATGAGCCAGTCTGTCAACATGTGGGCACCTAGCGGTCGATCCCGATGAGCGCATCCGCGAATTCCTGCGGATCGAAGGGCTGCAGATCGTCGATCTGCTCGCCCACGCCTATGGCGTGGATGGGCAGGCCGAACTTGTCCGCGAGGGCCACCAGCACGCCGCCCTTGGCGGTGCCGTCAAGCTTGGTCATCACGAGGCCCGACACATCGGATATCTCCTGAAAGACCTTCACTTGCGTGATGGCGTTCTGTCCCGTGGTCGCGTCGAGCACCAGCAGCGTGTTGTGCGGCGCGTCCGGGTCCTTCTTGCGGATGACCCGAACGATCTTGGCCAGCTCCTCCATCAAGTCACCGCGGTTCTGCAACCGCCCGGCGGTGTCGATGAGCAGCAGATCGGCGCCATCCGCCTGCGCCTTTCCCATCGCGTCGAACGCAAGGCTTGCGGGGTCCGAGCCCTGCGGCGCGGTAAGCACCGGCACGCCCGCGCGGTCGCCCCAGACCTGTAACTGCTCCACCGCGGCAGCGCGGAAGGTGTCACCGGCGGCGATCACCACGTTCTTGCCCGCGGCGCGGAACTGGCTGGCAAGTTTGCCGATGGTCGTCGTCTTGCCGGAGCCGTTCACGCCCACCACTAGCACCACCTGCGGCGTCTTGCCATAGAGCGGGAGGGGGCGGGCCACGGGCTCCATGATGCGGGCGATCTCGTCGCTCAGCAGCGTCTTGATTTCGGCCACGGACACCTTCCGGCCCAGGCGCCCCTCGGCCATGTTGGCGGTCACGCGCAGCGCCGTATCCACGCCCATGTCGGCGCTGATCAGCAACTCCTCAAGCTGTTCCAGCATGGCATCGTCGAGCACACGGCGCACCACGGGCGCGCTCGTCCCACGCCCCATGAGGCGGCCCAGCAGACCTGGCTTGGGCGCGGGCGTCGCGTCGGCCTCCTGCGCCTGCGCGGCTTTGGCGGCTTCCTCGGCTTGCCGCGCCGCCTCCTCGGCGGCTTTCGCCTCCCTCTGTGCCTGCTCGGCCTCTCTCGACTGCTGCTCGGCCCTGCGCGCATGCTCCGCCGCCTCGTTCTCCCGTGCGCTGCGGCGCTCGGCCTCCTGGGCCTGCCGGGCGGCCTCCTGGGCCTGCAGCTGAGCTTGCTCCGCCGCCTGTGCGTCCTTTTCGGCACGCGCGGCCTCCTCGGCCCGCGCCTGCGCTTCGGCCTCCGCCACGCCCGCATCCTGCAGTGACGTCTCCTCCTCACCGCCGTCGCTGACAATCGCCTCAAGCCCCTCGTCGATCTTCGAGGAGGACTTGAACAAGCGGTCTTTGAGCTTTTTGAAAAACGCCACGGGCGAGGTCTCCGGTTGGGTCTGCCCGTCTGATCTATCCGCTTGGGCCTGCGGATGGAAGGGCGCGCGATTGACAAGCCTGCGGGCGCGCGCCACCTATGAAACATGCGCGCAGTTCTGCTCATCATGTCCATGATCTGGGCGGCGGATGCCCACGCCGACCCGCGCGCGCCTGCCTGCTCCAGCGGCAAATGGGGCCATGCGCATTGCATCCGCGCCGAGCATTTCGTGCATGATACCTGCGCCGCGATCGAGGTTTTCGCGACACGTCACGGGCTGGACACGGGGTTCTTCGCGCGGCTCATCTGGCAGGAAAGTCGGTTCGATCCCAACGCGCTCAGCCCTGCGAACGCACGCGGCATCGCGCAATTCATCCCCAGCACCGCGCGGCTGCGCGGGCTCAAAGACCCCTACAACCCCGCCGATGCGCTGGAGCATTCCGCGCAATACCTCGCCGAGATGGTGCAGCGCTACGGCAACGAGGGGCTGGCCGCCATCGGCTATAACGGGGGCGAGCGGCGTGCAGAGGGGTTCCTGCAAGGCAAGGGCCTCGCGCGGGAGACGGTGGCCTACGTCCCCATCATCACCGGCCTGCGCGCCGAGCAATGGCGCGACGCGCCGCCCGACACGCATGATTTCAGCCTCTCGCCAGACAAGGATTTTCGTGCCGCCTGCAGCGAGATGGCCTCGCAGCGACGGCTGACACCGCTCAAACGAACAGGCCCGCCGCCGCTCAAGCCCTGGGGGGTGCAGCTTGGCTTCGGCATTTCGGAGGCGGCCGCCCAACAGAAGGTGAGACGGCTCACGGCGCGCTGCAGCAAGCAGGTGAGCGCCGAGACGCTTGACCTCATTTATGTCAAGAACCGCGTCTCGGGCAGGACAGGCTATTTCTTCGCGCGCATCGGGCGCGACACGCTGAAGGGTGCCCAAGCGCTCTGCACCGGTCTGAAGCAACGCGGATGTTCCTGTATCACCGTACAGAATAAGTAAGCACAGCAGCTAGTTGCGGCTCATATCTCATGCAGTACGTGAACTGCGGAGGTCGCCTCAGATCTCGTCGGGGAAGTGCTTCATGGTGAGCCTGATCGGGTTCGGCGCCGCCTGTCCCAGCCCGCAGATCGAGGCGTCCACCATCGCCTGTGACAGCTCCTCCAGCAGCCCCTGGTCCCAGCGGTCGGCCTGCATCAGCGTGACCGCCTTGCTGCACCCCACGCGGCAGGGCGTGCACTGACCGCAGCTTTCATCCTCGAAGAACCGCAGCATGTTGAGCGCTGCGTCGCGCGCGCGGTCCTTGTCCGACAGCACCACAACCGCCGCGGAACCGATGAAGCTGCCGTGCGGTTGCAACGTGTCAAAGTCGAGCGGGATGTCGGACATGGTCGCGGGCAGCAGCCCGGAGGACGGACCGCCCGGCTGGTAGGCCTTGAAGCTGTGGCCTGCAGCCATACCGCCTGCCGCAGCGATGATGTCGGTGATGGTGGAGCCTGCGGGAAGCAGATAGACGCCCGGGCGTGCGACGCGGCCCGAAACGGAGTAGCTACGCAGCCCTTTGCGGCCGTTGTGCTCCACCGAAGAGAGGATTTCCGGCCCCTCGCGGCAGATCCGGGCGACCCAGTGCAGCGTCTCGACGTTGTGCACCAGCGTGGGGCGCCCGAAGAGCCCCACCTGCGCGACGAAAGGCGGGCGATGCCGCGGTATGCCGCGCTTGCCCTCGATGCTCTCGATCATCGCCGATTCCTCACCGCAGATATAGGCACCTGCCCCGCGTCGCAGATCGATATAACCGGGGGCGACGACGCCCGCGTCCTCGAGTGCCGCGATCTCATCGGCGAGGATCTGCAGCACCGCCGGGTATTCGTCGCGCATGTAGATATAGGCGCGCTCGGCCTCCACGGCCCAGGCCGCGATGAGCATGCCCTCGAGGAAGAGATGCGGCGTGCGCTCTAGGTAGTAGCGGTCCTTGAACGTGCCCGGCTCCCCCTCATCCCCGTTCACGGCGAGATAACGCGGGCCTGGATTGGCGCGCACGAAGCCCCATTTCTTGCCGGAAGGAAACCCCGCGCCGCCCAAACCGCGCAACCCGGAGGCGAGCACGCTCTCCTGCACCTCCTCCCAGTCTCCGCTCTCGCGCAGCCTTGCCAGCGTCCCGTAACCGCCTGCCGCGGCATAGGCGGCATAGGCCTCGTAGGCAGGAACATGGGCGTGGGTGTCGCCTGCGGCGATGGCGGCGTGCACCTTTTCGGGGGTGGCGTGGTCGATATGGGCGTGGCCCAGCTCCAGCACCGGCGCGGTATCACACCGTCCCATGCAGGGCGCGCGCAGCACGCGCACCTCGCTCGGGTCGAGCCCCTCCTCCAGCGCCGATTTCAGCGCCTGCGCGCCCGCGAGCTCACAGCTCAGCGAATCGCAGACCCGGATGGTGAGCGCGGGGGGCGGCGTCTCGCCCTCCTTCACCACGTCGAAATGCGCATAGAAGGTCGCGACCTCGTAGACCTCCGCCATGCTCAGGCGCATCTCCTCGGCCAATGCGCGCAGGTGGGCGGCGGAAAGATGGCCGTATTTGTCCTGGATGAGGTGCAGATGCTCGATCAGCAGGTCGCGGTCGCGCAGTTCTGCGCCCAGCAGGTCGCGGACCTCACCCCATGCCCGATCCTCGAGCTGGCGACCCTTGGTGTGGCGGCGGCCCTTGCCCTTGCCCGATTTCCAGACACCCTTGTCCGGTCCGGTTTTTTGATTGTCCAGCGCCATGGCTTCGCCCTCTCGTGCATTTGCGCCTGTCTAGCAAAGGGCACGGGGGCCATCGGGGCGAAAAGCGACAATTCAGCCCTCCTTTGCGCGGTGGCAGCGCGCCGCTGGTGCCGATCGGAAACGCGTCGCGGCTCTGGCGGGGGCGCCGCACCTCTGGCATGGTGGCGGCATGAGAATACTTGCCCTGATCCTCTTTTTCCTGACCGCCCTGCCCGCCGCCGCGCAATCGTTGATGAGCGCCGAGGAATTCGATGCCTACACACGCGGCAAGACGCTATATTACGGCACCGGGTCAGAGCCCTATGGCGCGGAGATCTACCTGCCCAACCGCCGCGTGCGCTGGTCGTTTCTGGATGGCCAATGCATGGAGGGGGAATGGTACGAGGTGGATGAGCTGATCTGTTTCGTCTACGAAGACCGCCCCGATCCGCAATGTTGGAGTTTCGAGCGCGGGCCGCGCGGGCTGATCGCGCGGTTCGAGAACGATCCGGCGGTGACGCCGCTCTATGAAGCCAACGAGAGTGATGAGGAGTTGCTCTGTCCGGGGCCGAGGATCGGCGTCTAGCGACCGGATAGACGGAGGATCACCGCTTGAGGGTGATCTTGCCATCGGCAAACTGGATCTCGAAACTGGCATACGCGGGCGCTTGGGCAGCGGCGGTAATCAGGCTCCCCTCGCTGCGCACCACGGCAAAACCGCGCTCCAGCGTGGCCTCGTAGCCCAGCGTGCGGCGCAGACGCTCGGCGGCGGTGATCTGGTTGCGCCAGGTCCTGATCTGGCGCTGCGCCGTTTCCGACAATGCGCGTGCGGTGCGTGCGAGGCGTGCCGATTGCTGGACGCGGTCGCGCGCCAGTGCGGGGCGTAGGCGCGCGGCGCGGTCTTCGAGGCGCTGGCGGTTCAGTGCGAGGCGTTGGCGCAGCGCGGCAGGGCGCAGGCCGCCGCCGAGATCCGCAAGCCGCATCCTGCGCTTGTGCACCCCTGCCATGAGCGCCGGATCGAGGCGGGCCGCGGCCCGCTCCAGCCGGATGCGGGGCTGGTCGGTGAGGCCGCGCGCACGGGCGAGCCTGTCTCCCGCACGGTCGAGCCGCTGGCGCGGGCTGTCGAGCAGGCTGTCGGGGCGCGGCAGCGCGCGGCCGATGTCGCGCAGGCGCTGGCCACGCTGGCTCAGCCCTTGGGTCAGGGCACGGCTCAGCCTTGCGTGCTGCTGGTCGAGATGCGCCAGCAGATCGAGCCTGACCGGCACCGCAAGCTCAGCCGCCGCGGTGGGCGTCGGCGCGCGTTTGTCGGCGGCATAGTCGATCAGGGTCGTATCCGTCTCATGCCCCACTGCGGAAATGAGCGGGATCTGCGACGCGGCGGCGGCACGCACCACGACCTCCTCGTTGAAGCCCCACAGATCCTCCACCGAGCCGCCGCCGCGCGCCACGATGATCAGGTCCGGGCGCGGCATCGCGCCGCCCGGCGTCAGCTGGTTGAAACCCTCGATGGCGCGCGCGACTTCAGGGGCGCATTTGGCGCCCTGCACGGCCACCGGCCAAATCAGCACCTTGCGCGGAAACCGCTCGCGCAGGCGGTGCAGGATGTCGCGGATCACCGCCCCCGAGGGCGAGGTCACCACACCTATGATCTGCGGCAGGTAGGGCAAGGGCTGCTTGCGCGCGGCATCGAATAGCCCCTCCGCCGCCAGCGCCGCCTTGCGTTTTTCCAGCACCGCCATCAGCGCGCCCATGCCCGCGGGCTGGATGTCCTCGATGATGATCTGGTATTTCGACTGACCGGGGAAGGTCGTGATGCGGCCCGTGGCGATGACCTCCATCCCCTCCTCCGGCATGGTCTGCAGCCGGGCTGCGACGCCCTTCCAGATGATGCCCGCGATCACCGCCTTGTCGTCCTTGAGATCGAGATACATGTGGCCGGAGCGCGGCAGGCTCACCCGGCCCACCTCCGCGCGCAGACGGACATGGCCGAACTCGTTCTCGATGACCCGCTTGATCGCGCCCGAAAGCTCACCCACGGTGTATTCGGGGCTGTTGCCCTCAGGTGCCGCATCCTCGGGCGTGTCGTCGAAGAGATCCATGCTTGCATCCTTGTGCAGAAGGTCGCGCCATCCTAAAACGCCCGACAACAGAGGCCAAGGGAGAACGCGCCATGAATATTCTGATCCTAGGTGGCGGCGGACGCGAACATGCCCTGGCCTGGGCGGTGCTGCAGAACCCCAAATGCGACAAGCTGATCGTGGCGCCGGGCAATGCCGGGATTGCCTTGATCGCCGATTGCGCTTCCATCGACATCGAGGACGGCGGCACGGTGGTGGAATTCGCCGCGCGCAACAACATCGACTTCGTGATCATCGGGCCGGAGGCGCCGCTGGCGGCGGGGGTCGCGGACCGACTGCGCGAGGCGGGCGTGCTCGTCTTCGGTCCGTCGAAGGCCGCGGCGGCGCTGGAGGCCTCCAAGGCGTTTACCAAGCAGATCTGCGATGCCTGCGGTGCGCCGACGGCGGCCTACGGCCATTTCACCGATGTGCAATCCGCCAAGGACTATGTCAGGACCGAAGGCGCGCCGATCGTCGTCAAAGCTGACGGGCTGGCGGCCGGCAAAGGCGTCATCATCGCGCAAACGGTGGCGGAGGCGGAAGCGGCCATCGACGACATGTTCGGCGGCAGCTTCGGCGCGGCGGGCGCCGAGGTCGTGATCGAGGAGTTCATGCGCGGCGAGGAGGCATCCTTTTTCGTGCTGTGCGACGGCGAGAGTGTCCTGCCCATCGGTTCTGCTCAGGATCACAAGCGCGTGGGCGAAGGCGATACCGGCCCCAACACGGGCGGCATGGGCGCCTATTCCCCTGCCCCGGTCTTTACCCCGGAGGTGGAGCGCCGGGCGATGGAGGAGATCATCCGCCCCTGCGTGGCGGAGATGGCCGCACGGGGAATGCCCTATCAGGGCGTGCTCTATGCCGGGTTGATGATCAAGGATGGCGCGCCGCGGCTGGTGGAATACAATGTGCGCTTCGGCGATCCGGAGTGTCAGGTGCTGATGATGCGACTGGGCGCGCAGGTGCTCGATCTGATGCAAGCCGCGGCGGAGGGGCGCCTCGGCGCGTTGCAGGTCAACTGGGCGCAGGATCATGCGCTGACCGTGGTTCTGGCCGCCAAGGGCTATCCCGGCGACTATGAAAAAGGGTCGGTCATTGCCGGGCTGGACGCCCTCGAGGGTGACAGCGGTTCCATGATCTTTCACGCAGGCACTGCGCTGCGCGACGGTGCGGTGGTCGCCAGCGGCGGGCGCGTGCTCAACGCGACGGCGCGAGGCGACACGCTGGCGCAGGCAAAGGAGCGTGCCTATGCGCTCGTCGATGCGGTTGATTGGCCTCAGGGGTTTTGCCGCCGCGATATCGGGTGGCGCGCGCTCTGACCAGTGATGCGAGCGGTAGGGAAATGCGCGCTCAGGAGGTCGGCGCGCCTTCGCAGATCACCGGCTTCTCGGTGATGTCGCTGATGCGCTGCACCTCATTGGTGCTTTGTGACAGGACCAGCAGTGTGCCCTCATCGAGAAACGGGATCCAGCAGTTGTCCGGGTCCGGTGCATCTTCGTAGAGAAAGCACAGGAGCGGGCCGCGCCGCTCAATCCGACCATAGGTGCAGCGGCCCGTCTCATCGGCCCAGACCGACAGATCGCGGCGCAGGAACTGCTCCACTCCTACAAGGATGCCGGAGCGCACGCTCGAAAAGCTCAGCGTGCGGCCGAGTGCCAGGTCGAGGAAGGCATCGGGCGTGATCTGCTCTTGCGCCATGGCGCCCGGCGCGCCGAGCAGCGCCACGAGGGCGAGCACCGCCCTCACCGGCAGGCCAGCGCTGCCGCGAAGCTCTGCCGCCCCTCGTGCGGGCCGATGTCGCGGGCGCGCAAGCTGTCGGCATCGAAGGTCACAGCCATCAGCCGCTGCCAGTCCGCGCGCGCGACGATCATCTCGGGGCCCGAGCCGCAGTCGCGCAGGCCCCCGGCGATGTCACGCTCGCCGATACGGTGGTTGGTGAGCCCGTCCAGCGCCGCGATCTCGCGCAGCGCGCCGCCGGTGAAGCGCCAGATCCGCAGGGTACGGGCGAGATGCGGACGGTCGATATAGGCCAGCTCCACCGCGCCGTCACCGTCCAGATCTGCGGCGGCCACGGGCGCGAGCCAGCGGTTGGCCGTCCCGATATAGGGTGTCGCGGCGAGCAGGCCCTGCGCGGTATAGACCGAGAGCCGCGCACCCTGATCCAGATGAGCCTCGACCACGATGACCTCGGGCCGACCATCGCCGTCGACATCCGCCAGACGCGGCTCGGTATCTTCGAACACGCGTTCCTGCGGCAGGCGGATCACCCGGCGGCTGCCATCGTGGAGCGTGAGTTCCAACGCGCCATGCTCGATCGCATCGCCGAGCACGCCGTGGGCGTAGCGCGTGGTAGGCTCAGTGTAGCGCGCGGCGCTGATCGTCTCGGCCATGACGGCGACCGGCAACAGCACCAGCAGCGCCGCACATGACGCGCGCCGCACGCAGCGGGCGAGCGCGGACCGGAGGCGCACCGGCAGACGCCGCGCCCCTGCCGCCATCAGATCTGCTTTTCAGGCATCTTCACGCGCAGACCGTCGAGCGCATCTGTGACTTTCAGCTGGCATGTCAGGCGGGAGGTGACGGGATCGGGCTCATAGGCGAAGTCGAGCATGTCCTCTTCCATGTCGTCCTTGGCGGGCAGTTTCTCCACCCAGGCGGGATCGACGTAGACATGGCAGGTCGAGCAGGCACAGGCACCGCCGCAATCGGCCTCGATGCCGGGGATGTTGTTGTCACGCGCGCCTTCCATGACGGTCAGGCCGGTGGCGACCTCGACAACATGCTCGGTGCCATTGTGCTCAACATAGGTGATCTTTGCCATCAAACGTGCCCTTTTCAAACGATTTGGCCCTTTTCTACGCAAGCAGGCGGCTGCGCACCAGCCCCTTTCGCGTCCATTTCCGCGCGCGTGGACCGCAGTGCTAGGCAGGCTCCGGCAAACAGGCTAGGGTAGCGCCAAACAAGCAGACCCAAAGGCATTGGGCCATGGTACAGGCACGCGCATCACAGCTCCTCGCGGCCCTTGCGGGGGTCGCATTCTTGGCCGGATGCCTGCAGGGGCAGACGGTGTCCGAGAGCGGTGTCGTCTCGGGCAACGGGCTGGCCCCGCCCGGCGCGCCGCCCGGCACCTGCTGGGGCAGCATCCCGACCCCCGCGGTGATCGAGCGGGTGAGCGAACAGGTCCTCGTCACACCCGCCAGAACCAACCCCGACGGCAGCATCGCATCGCTGCCCGTCTACCGCAACGAGACGCGCCAGCAGATCGTGACGCCGCGCACAGACCGCTGGTTCGAGATCCCCTGCCCGCCCGTCTTCACCGTCGAGTTCGTCTCGACCCTGCAGCGGGCGCTGCGCGCGCGCGGTCTCTACCAGGGGGAAATCAACGGCAGCATGGATGCACCCACGCGGCGTGCAGTGCTAGCCGTCCAGACGGCGCAGGGACTGCCGAGCGATGTGCTCTCCATCGAGACCGCACGCGCCCTAGGGATCGTGGCGGTACCGCGCAGGCCATGAAAAAAGGCGCCTCCGGAAAGGCGCCTTTTCATCAGCATGGCGGTGCTAGGGTTCATTCGCCGTCGAGCGTCAGCGCCACGAATCGCGGATCGCCTGCGCGGCGCACCAGCAGCAGGAGCGACTTGCGACCTGCCTCACGTGCGGCCTGCACACGCTCGTCCAGGTCGGAGATCGACGTGACCTTTTGCTGACCGGCCTCTGTGATGATGTCGCCTGCCCGCAAACCCTTCTCGAAGGCTTCCGAGCCTTCCTCGACCTGTGTGACGGCCAGACCTTCCATATCATCCGCAGCACCCAGTTCGGCGCGCATCTCGTCGGTGAGCGGTGTGACCGTCAGCCCCAGCAGCGAGGAGACTTCCGGCTCTGTCGGCGTGTCGGGGCTGTCCTCGGCTTCCGGTGAGGTCGTACCATCGGCATCCTCGCGCCGTCCCAGCACCACGGCAATGGTCTGGCTCTTGCCTTCGCGCATGACGGTCACACGGACTGTGGCGCCCACGGGGCTGTTGCCCACCTGGCGTACAAGTGCGCGGGTGTCCGCGACATCGACGCCGTCAAAGGACAGGATCACGTCACCCGTCTCCAGCCCCGCTTCGCGCGCGGGCCCTTCGGGCACATCGGTGATCAGCGCGCCGGTAGCGGAGGCGAGGCCCATCGCGTCGGCCACGTCCTGCGTGACGTCCTGAATGCGCACACCGAGCCAGCCGCGGCGCGTCTCACCGAATTCCTGCAGCTGGTCGACCACACGGGTCACGACGTTGGACGCCATGGAAAACCCGATCCCGATGGAGCCGCCATTGGGCGACAGGATGGCCGTGTTCACGCCGATCACCTGTCCATCCATGTTGAAGAGCGGCCCGCCGGAGTTGCCGCGGTTGATCGCCGCATCGGTCTGGATGTAGTCGTCATAGGTGCCCGAAAGTGCGCGGTTGCGCGCGCTCACGATGCCTGCGGAGACGGAGAAGCCCTGCCCCAGCGGGTTGCCCATGGCGATCACCCAATCCCCGACACGCGCCGCATCGCTGTCACCGAAGCTCACGAAAGGCAGCGGCGCGTCGGCTTCGACCTTCAGCAAGGCGATGTCGGTGTTGGGGTCCGTGCCGATCACTTCTGCGATCAGTTCCGCGCCGGAGAAGAATTCGATCGTGATTTCATCGGCACCCTCGATCACGTGGTTGTTGGTGACCACATAGCCGTCCTCGGAGATCACAAAGCCCGAGCCCAACGCGGAGGACCGCCGCGGTGCGGGTGCCTCGTCATCGCCGCGGTTGCGGTCTTGGAACTCACGGAAGAAATCCTCGAAAGGCGATCCCTCGGGCACAATGCCTCGCGGCCCGGTGCGTCCCTCGACGAGGGTGGAAGTGGTGATGTTGACCACCGACGGGCTGATCTTCTCGGCCAGCGGTGCGAGGCTTTCCGGCTTGGCCTGCGCGGTGAGGGTCTGGCCCAGCAACAGCGCAAGGGCGAGAAGCGCCATAAGACCTGCGCGCAGGGCCGTCGAATGGGTTGGCGCCTGTGTGATGGCCTGTGTCCGGGCGACAGCTTTGGGCTGCATGAGCGTCTCCTGATCGGTCTGCTGCCCTCTCAAGGGCAATGTGTGATGCGTTCAGAGTGCATGGTGCCGCCCCCCTCCGCAATATGAAACATGTATCTCGCCGCCGCGATTTCAACACTTCGTGCCAAAGCCGTGAACGCGGCTGCCGGGCCTAGCAAAACAGCATGGGCGCCACCGGGAACTTCATGCTATCACAGATGCGACGAAAACGCCCGCCCTGCAAGGAACCCCCCCATGAGCCATGTCCTGCGCCGCAGCCTGACCGCCACCCAGCCCAGCATCGTGGGCGGGGCGGGTGCCTACCTCATCGACGACAGCGGCAAGCGGTATCTGGATGCATGCGGGGGGGCTGCGGTCTCCTCGCTGGGTCATGACAACGCCGCGGTGCGCCGCGCGATCTGCGAACAGGTGGAAACGCTCGCCTTCGCGCACACGGGCCTCTTCACCAACCCGTGGGCGGAGGAGCTGTCGGATCACCTCGTCTCCCGTGCGCCCGAAGGCACCGGCGAGGGGCGTGTGATGTACCTCGGCAGCGGCTCTGAGGCGATGGAGGCGGCACTCAAGCTTGCACGGCAGTACCATGTCGAGCGGGGCGAGACGGGGCGCGCCCATATCATCGCGCGCGCGCCCTCCTACCACGGCAACACGCTGGGTGCGCTGGCCGTGAGCGGCCATGCCGGCCGCCGCGCCCCCTTTGCCCCCCTGCTGATCGAGACGCATCACATCGGCGCGACCTACGGCTACCGGCTGCGCCGCGAGGGTGAGAGCGCGGAAGCCTTCGGGCTGCGCATGGCAAACCAGCTCGAGGAGAAGATACTGGCGCTTGGTCCGCAGAGCGTCTGCGCCTTTGTCGCGGAGCCCGTCGTGGGCGCCTCGCTCGGCACGCAGCCGCCCCCTGCCGGGTATTTCCAGCGGATCCGCGAGATTTGCGACACCCATGGCGTGCTGCTCATCGCCGATGAGGTCATGTGCGGCATGGGGCGCACGGGGACGCTCTTCGCGCTCGAGCAGGAGGGGATCTGCGCCGATATCACCACGATGGCCAAGGGGCTGGGCGCAGGCTACCAGCCGATTGCGGCGGTAATGGCATCGCAGAAGATCTGCGACGCGATCCTGGCGGGGTCGGGCAAGCTCTGGAACGGGCACACCTACATGAGCCACGCGGTGGCTGCGGCGGCGGCGATGGCCGTGATGCGCGAGATCGACGACCGCGACCTGCTGGCGGATGTCCGGACCCTCGGTGCCCAGCTCGAGGCCGGGCTGCATGCGCGGCTGGGTCAGCACGCGCATGTCGGCGATATCCGCGGGCGCGGGCTTTTCTGGAGCGTGGAGCTGGTGGCGGATCGGAGCAGCAAGGCCCCGTTCGACGTCAGTCGCAATGTCGCGGGGCGCGTGCAGACGGCGGCGATGGCGGCGGGGATGATCTGCTACCCGGCGCAGGGCTGTGCGGACGGGGTGGCGGGCGACCATGTGCTGCTTGCACCCTGTTTTACCTCCACACCCGAGGAGATCGACCTCATCGTGGATACCCTCGCCGAGGCGGTTGACGTAGCCACCGCCTGAGAAGGCCGATGGTCACCGAAGCACTGCCAGGTCTGCAACGAAAAAGGGGCCGACACGAATGTGCGGCCCCTCTCTTTATTCCCGTCCCGCGTCTTCTCAGCGCAGTTCGCCCTCGATCGACCGGACGCCTTGGTCCGAGCGCAGATAGTTGAAGAACTCGCTGTCCGGCGAGAGCACCATGCTGGTGTTGTTGCCCAGCAAGGATTGCTCATAGGCCGCCAGCGAGCGATAGAACTCGAAGAACTCGGGGTCCTTGGAGTAGGCATCCGCAAAGATCCTGTTCCGTTCGGCGTCCGCCTCACCTTCAATGATGCGCGCATCCCGACGCGCCTCGGAGATGATCTCCTCGAAGGTACGGTCGGCAAGCGCCGTCACCCGCTGCGCCGCCTCGCGCCCGCGGGCACGTTCGTCCGTCGCTTCGCGCTCACGCTCGGCAATCATACGCTGCAACGTCGCGTCGAAGTTCTGCTCGGGCAGGTTGGTTTGGCGCAGACGCACGTCCACGACTTCCAGACCCAGCGCGGATGCACGTGCATCTGAACGTGTCGCGATCTGATCCATCAGCGCGGAGCGTTCGGGCGACAGGATGGTGTTGGATGTGACACCCTGCGAACCCAGCACCGCACGGATCTGCGATTCGAGGATACCGCTGAGATCGTTTGCGGCGCGTGCCTCCCCGCCAGAGCCAACGGCCTGACGGTACTGCACCACATCGCTGATCCGGTAGAGCACGAATGCGTCGATCTCCAGACGGCGGTCATCGGCTGGTGTCACCTCGATCACCGGGGTTTCCAGCGACAGGATCCGGTCCTCGAACCGCGCGACCTCATCGATCAGCGGCAGCTTGAAGCCCAGTCCGGGCTCCGTGCGGACCTGCACGATCTCACCGAAGCGCAGCACCAGCGCCTTTTCACGTTCGTCCACCACGAAAATGGACGACAGGGCCGTCGCGGCGACGATCGCCACGACCGGCAAAAGGAAGTTGAGCTTGTTCATCAGTTGTTCCCTCCGGAATTGCGGCGCAGCTCATTGAGCGGCAGATAGGGGACGACCCCCTGGCCACCCTCGCCCTCGTTGTTCTCGAGAATGATCTTGTCGACCTGGCCGAACACTTTCTCCATCGTCTCCAGATAGAGACGCTTGCGCGTCACTTCGGGAGCCGAGGCATATTCACCCAAGACAGCCTCGAAGCGGCTCGCCTCACCGATGGCGCCGTTGACTTCGCGGGCACGGTAGCCCTCTGCGGCCTCGAGCAGACGCGCGCTCTCACCGCGCGCTTCGGCGGTGCGCTGGTTTGCGTAGGCATCGGCCTGACGTTCCAGACGGTCACGCTCCTGCTCGGCGGCCTGAACGTCGCGGAACGCGTCCACGACTGAGACCTGCGTGGTCGTGCCATCGGGGGCAGTCACCACCACAGTCCGCGCCGGCGGGTCGACCTTGTTGACGTTGACACGCAAGATGTTGATTCCGGTCTCACGGTTGTCCAGCGTCGTCTGGATCAACTCCTCGACCTGCTCCTCCACCAGACCGCGGTCGCGGTTGAGGATCGGCGCAAGTTCGGATTGCGCAATCACTTCGCGCATCGCGGATTCGGAAATCGCGCGGACGGAGCTGTCTGGGTCGCGCAGCGAGAATTTGAAATCCTCCGCGTCCTTGATGTTCCAGACCACCTGGAAGTCGATGTCCACGATGTTCTCGTCCGTGGTGAGCATCAGGCCGTCATCGCCCTGCCCGCCCCGGCTCACGCCCAGCGTTTCGGTGCGCTGCGTAGTCACGTCAAAGACTTCCGCCGTCACGAAGGGCCATGGGGCGAAGTTCAGACCTTCCGTTCCGATGCCCGAAAACTCGCCCAGGAAAAGCTCGATGGATTGCTGCTGGGTGTCCACGCGGTAAGTGGAGGTAAAGAGCCACGCCGCGGCCAAGACCAACAGGCCGATGCCCACGGTCCCACGGGTCAGGACGGGGCCGCCGCCGCCGCCATCCGCGCCGCCGCCTGTCCCGCCGGAACGGCCACCGCCGCCCATGAGCACGCGCAGCTGCTCCTGTCCCTTTTTCACCAGTTCCTCGATCTCGGGGATCGGTGGGCGGTCGCCGCCGCCGCGGTTTCCGCCGCCGCCATTGTCGCCGCCGTTGTTCCCACCGCCGCCTTTGCCGCCGCCTGTATTACCGCCGCCGCCCCAAGGACCGCCTGTGTTGCCAGCCATATGTGTCTTTCCCTCTCAAAGTCGCCCTGCACGGAAGCAGGCCTGTCGTATGGGTGTAAACTGTGCGTTCACACATTTATTTCAAGTCGTACAGGGTCACGAACGCCGCACGGGGCTGCGCATGGTGACCAATTCCTCTGACATCGTCGGATGCACCGCGCAGGTCTGGTCGAACTGCTCCTTGGTGGCGCCCATCTTGACGGCGATGCCCGCCAGCTGGATCATCTCGCCCGCCTGTGGTGCGACGATGTGACAGCCCAGCACGCGCCGTGTGTCCGTGCAGACGAGGAGCTTCATCATGACACGGTCGTGCCTGCCTGCAAAGGCTGTCTGCATCGGCTTGAAGGAGGTGGCATAGACCTCGATCGGCCCTTGCGCGCGCGCCTCTTCCTCGGTCATGCCCACAGTGCCCATCTCGGGCTGGGTGAAGACGGCGGAGGCCATCAGTTCGTGATCCACCGGCGTCGGGTCCCCGGCGAAGACGGTGTTGACAAAGGCCATCCCTTCGCGAATTGCCACAGGCGTCAGGTTGACGCGGTCGGTGACATCGCCGATGGCATAGATCGACGGCACATCGGACTGGCTGTATTCATTGACCGCGATGGCGCCGCCACGGGTCAGCTTCACGCCCAGCGCCTCGAGCCCCATCTCATCGGTATTGGGCACGCGTCCGGTGGCAAAGAACACCTTGTCGAAGATCTTTTCCGCGCCGGTGGTGGCCTTTACCCAAGTGCCGCCCTCGCGGGCTTCCATTTCCAGGATGCTGGCGCCCGAATGCATCGAGATGCCCCGGCTGCGCATCTGCTCGGCCACCAGACCGCGCGCCTCGTCGTCAAAGCCGTTGAGGATCTGTCCGCCGCGGAAGTACATGCTCACCTCGACCCCGAGGCCGTGCAGGATGCAGGCGAATTCGCAAGCGATGTAGCCCCCGCCGATGACGAGCAGCGAGCGCGGCAGCGTGTCGAGTTTGAAGATGTCATCCGATACGATGCCGAGCTCCGCATTCCGGATGTCGGGCCGCCGAGGCCGCCCGCCGGTGGCGATGAGAATGTGCTTGGCAGTCTTCTCCTCCCCGGTGGAGAGGCTCACGGTATGCGCGTCCTTGAGCGTGGCGCGCGCATCGAACTTGTCGACCCCGGCGCTGTCGAGCAGCTTGCGGTAGATGTCTTCGAGCCGGTCAAGCTCGCCGTGCATCTTGGCGCGGAACTGGTGCCAGTCGAAGGAGCCGTTATTCACGTCCCAGCCGTAGGCGCGCGCGTCCTCCACGACGTCGCGGTAGCTCGAGGCGAAGACCATCAGCTTCTTGGGCACGCAGCCGCGGATCACGCAGGTCCCGCCGTAGCGGTCCTCCTCCGCAAGGGCTACGCGCGCACCATGCTCGCCCGCCGCCACCCGCGCCGCCCGCACACCGCCGGAGCCGCCGCCGATCACAAACAGGTCGTAGTCAAAATCGCTCATGTCTTTTCCTTATTCCCGGCGCGGCTCGCACCGTCCCAGCGGTTCTCTCAATCGCCCAGATCGGAGAAGAGGTTGTCGCTCTCGACGAAGTCGAGCCGTTCGGTGTCCACCGTGCCCTCGTTGATGTCGCGCACCTCCACGCGCCCGTCGCCGTAGCCGATGACGACCGTGTCGCAGATGTCGATGAAAAGACCGTTCTCAACCACGCCCGGCATCTGGTTGATCACCAGTGCGAGCTGGCGCGGATTGCCGATGCGGCCCAGATGAAGATCGAGGATATGGTTGCCCTCATCGGTGATAAAGGGGCGCTCACCGTTCATGCGCAGCGTGCTGGATCGGCCCAGCACGTCCATGGATATCAGCGTCTCCTCGACCAGCGCCTGTGTGGTCTGCCAGCCAAAGGGGATCACCTCGATGGGCAGCGGGAAAGCGCCCAGATTTTCGACCTCCTTGGCCGCATCGGCGATGACGATCATCCGGTCGGAGGCCGTGGCCACGATCTTCTCCTGCAGCAGTGCACCGCCGCCGCCCTTGATGAGGTTCAGGTCGCCGTCGAATTCATCCGCACCGTCGATGGTCAGATCCAGCCATTTCGCCTCGTCGAGGCTGATCACGTCGATACCCACCTCACGCGCGAGCTGTGCCGTGCGGCTCGAGGTCGGCACGCCGCGGATCTTGAGCCCGTCCTCCCGCACCATCTCACCGAGGCAGCGCACCAGCCAGGCAGAGGTGGAGCCGGTGCCAAGGCCCACGCGCATGCCGTCCTCCACGAATTGCGCGGCACGTTTGGCGGCAACGAATTTCGCCTTGTCGATGGGCGAGAGCTCTCCGGCCATGGGGATCCTCCGTTTGGGTCTGCTGGCGCGCTGCGGGCGCACGTGCAGGTCTGGCTTTCAGAATGGGCTTATAGAAAAGATACGCACTGGGTGCGAGGGCCAATTGCATCCGCTCGCCCATGCCTGCGCAGCAATGCGCGGAACGCGGCGGCACGCAAACGCGGGCGCGCGCGCCGCTTGTCGCAGGATGCTGCCCCAAATAGGCGTAATCTGGTCGCTTTTTGCACCGCAGAACAATCTCGAAGGGGGCAAACAGGGCGGATGGACCTTGTGCTGCACTACGCCCCTGACAATGCCTCCCTGATCGTCCGGCTTGTGCTGGAGGAGCTGGGTGTGCCCTACCGCACGCAGCTTGTGGAGCGCGCAGCACAAGCGCAGCGCAGCGCGGGTTATCTTGCGCTCAATCCTGGCGGTCTGATCCCCGTTCTGGAGACACCTGACGGCCCGCTGTTCGAGACGGCGGCGATCGTGCTGTGGCTGGCCGACCGGCACGGTGCCTTGGCCCCCGACACACAGGCGCCTGCGCGCGGCGATTTTCTCAAGTGGCTGTTTTTCACGTCCAACACGGTGCATGCGCAACTGCGCATGCTGTTCTATCCGGCCAAATATGTGGGCGAAGATGCCGCAGCACAGGCGCACCTGCGGCGCACGCTCACCCGGCGCAGCCCCGACCACATGACCCTTCCGGACGCCCTCGACCTGCTGGACGCCCGCTACTGCACGCGCGGCGCTGCGCCGGTCGGGGCGCCGGATGTGCTCGATTACTACATCGCGACACTGCTGCGCTGGTGCGCGCTCTATCCTGCAGGGCAAACTGCCTGGTTCGAGTTGCAAGAGTATCCCGGCCTGCTTACGCTTGCCCAGGACCTCGAGACCCGTCCGGCGGTGCGCGCCGTCCGGGCCGCCGAAGGACTTGGGCCCGCCCCATTCACCGCGCCCTCCTACGCCAATCCTCCTGAAGGGAGCGCCACCTGATGTTTCTGTCCGTCTTCGAGATGTTCAAAGTGGGCATCGGTCCCTCGTCCTCGCATACCATGGGGCCGATGGTCGCCGCGGCGCGGTTTCTTGATCTCATGCGCGCCTCACCCTTTCATTTCGCGGGTCTGCGCGCGTCTCTGCACGGCAGCCTCGCGTTCACCGGCATTGGCCATGCCACCGACCGCGCCACCATCCTCGGGCTCGCGGGCTTCACGCCCGAAGGCTATGACGCGGAGCGGGCCGAAGAGGTCCTCAAGGATATTGCGCAGCGCCACATGATCGAGGTGGAGGGCCTCGATCCGCTGCGCTTCGATCCCAAGGCCGATCTGATCTTCGACTATGACACCCCGCTGCCCGGCCATGCCAACGGCATGACCTTCATGGCCACCGATGCGCAGGGCGATGTCACGCTGCGGCAGGTATACTACTCCATCGGTGGCGGCTTTGTGATGACCGATCAGGAGCTCGCCGCGGGCAAGGACACCGACGAGGGCGAACCAGTGCCCTACCCGTTCAAGTCCGCCGCCGAAATGCTGCAGATGGCCAAAGCCTCGGGCAAGACCATTGCGCAGATGAAGCGCGCCAACGAAATCTCGCGCAATGGCGAGGTGCACCTGCGCGCGGGCACCAAGCGGCTGTGGCAGGTGATGAACGACTGCATCAACCGCGGACTGGTGCGCGACGGCATCCTGCCCGGCGGCCTCAACGTGAAACGCCGCGCCAAGGGGATCCACGATGCCCTGCTGGCGGAGCGCGGGCTGAACCAATCCGCGCCCCATACCATCAACGACTGGATGAGCGTCTATGCCATGGCCGTGAACGAGGAGAACGCCGCAGGCGGGCAGGTCGTCACTGCGCCCACCAACGGCGCGGCCGGTGTCCTGCCCGCCACGCTGCGCTACTACCTCGACCATGTGCCGGGCGCGTCCGAAAGTCACATCGAGGATTTCCTGCTGACCGCCGCGGCCATCGGCGGGCTGGTCAAGTTCAACGCTTCCATCTCCGGCGCGGAGGCGGGGTGTCAGGCGGAGGTGGGCTCAGCCGCCGCGATGTCCGCCGCGGGGCTTTGCGCGGTGATGGGCGGCACGCCCGAACAGGTGGAGAATGCCGCGGAAATCGCGCTCGAGCATCATCTGGGCATGACCTGCGATCCGGTGCGCGGGCTGGTGCAGGTGCCCTGCATCGAGCGCAACGGTCTGGGCGCGATCAAGGCGGTCTCGGCGGCTTCGCTGTCGCTGCGGGGCGATGGCACGCATCTGGTCCCGCTCGATGCATGCATCGAGACGATGCGCCAGACAGGCGTCGACATGAGCGAGAAGTACAAGGAAACATCGCTGGGCGGGCTCGCGGTCAACGTGCCGAACTGTTGATCCGGTGCCGCGGGGTCTCGCTGGAATTGCGCGCGCGCGCCCGGTGCAGCTCCTCTCACCCTTGCCAGCCCTGCGCGATACCCCTAACCCATAGCCCATGACAGCCGACCGTCCCCTCCTTGGCATCGCCCTCATGCTGGGCTTCTGCATCCTCGCCCCTCTCGGTGATTCCATCGCCAAGATCCTCGGGCCGACGATCCCGCTCGGGCAGCTGATCCTGACGCGCTTTGCCGTGCAGGCGGTGCTGCTTATCCCGCTGGTGATGCTTGCGGGCCTGACCTGGCGGCTGCGGGCGCGGACGCTCCGGCTGGCTGCGATACGCACGGTGCTGCATATCCTCGGCATCGGCTTCATGTTCACATCGCTGCAATATCTGCCGCTCGCCGACGCCATCGCGATTGCGTTCGTGATGCCGTTCATCATGCTGCTGCTGGGCCATTTCGTGCTGGGGGAGGAAGTGGGGATGCACCGTATGGCCGCCTGTGCGGTCGGGTTCATCGGCACGCTCATGGTGATCCAGCCCAATTTCCTCGCCGTGGGATGGGTGGCATTGCTGCCGCTGGCCGTCGCGGTGATCTTCGCGCTCTTCATGCTGACCACGCGTCAGATCGCCAAGGATGTCGACCCCATCGCCCTGCAGGCCGTGAGCGGCGTCATGGCGACGGCCCTGCTGCTGCCCCTCATCGCGCTGGGGCTCACGGGCGGCATCGCCCCCCTCGCCCTCGTGGTCCCCACAGGGCCGGAATGGATCCTGCTTGCGGCCATCGGCGTGCTCGGCACGCTGGCGCATCTGATGATGACCTGGTCCCTGCGCTTCGCGCCCAGCGCAACCGTCGCCCCGATGCAGTACCTCGAGATCCCGATGGCGACGCTCGTCGGCTTCTGGCTCTTCAGCGAGTTGCCCGATACGCTCGCCGCATGGGGCATCGCGCTCACGATGACGGCGGGGGTGTATGTTGTCCTGCGCGAGCAGGCCAGCGCGCGGCGCCTGTCGCGAAATGTGCCGCCAGCGGTCTGAGCAGCCGCCGCGGCAGGATCAGCAGCATCGCGGGTGCGGCCATGGTCAGCGTGATCGGCCCCAGCGCCCGGTTCGATGTACCCACAAACTGCATCGGATCAAACGTCAGCCCGTCGATCGGCCATTCCAGCCCGTCGCTCTGTCCTGTCACCGGTGCCAGCGGGAAGAGCGAGACCGTCTCCCCCGCAACCGTCGCAACCGTGATCCGCGGTGGTGCGAGCACGATCACTTCTGTCTGCGCCACCAGGATGCAGGGCCGGTCCGCATGGCGTGCGAGCGCATGAAAGGCAGCCAGTTCGTGATCCACCCGCGCGCCGCAGAAGCCTACGCCCAGCAGCACCGGGGCGTCCACACCACGAAGGGCCTTGTCGAAATCGGTAGACTGTTGTTCACTGATGCGGTGCCGTCGTGCCGCGGGCACCTGCGCCAGCGCTTCTGGGGGAGCGCTGTCCATGTCGCCGATCACGGCATCCGGCATCCGCCCCGCGGCCAGTGCGGTCACCAACCCGCCATCCACCGCAACAAGCTGCGGCGCGATGTTTAAGGCCTCCGTAAGGTCTGCATGCGTAGCGTGACCCCCACCGAGAAGTGTAATTGGATCGGAACTGTGAACAATGCTGTCTGACATGGGGCATTCATGCCCATTCTGGAACCAAATCACAATAACGCCACGAAATGACACCGGCGCGGGCACAGTTTGGGACCGCTTTGGTCTCGGGCGTCATGGTAAACCCTGCATAACCAAGACGCAGAGGACGAGCATCCGATGATCAGCAATAACAAAATCCTTACCGTATCCTATGGCACGTTTTCGTGCACGCTGGAGGGGTTCGACGATTCGTTCGGCACGATGAAGGCGATCGCGGAATATTTCCGCGATCTGGCCGCGGATGACAGGTATTTCGGCGCGGAGCCGCCCCAGCCCGACGCCCAGATGCTTGCCCGCATCGCCCAGCGCCAGATTTCGCGACATGTCGACGCACGCGAGGATGAAGGCCGCATTGTGCTGTCCGCCCGCGGCGCCGACGCAGGTGCCGCAGCTTTGCTGGACGGGGGCGCCGCCGATCAGGTCACGCCCAAGGATGTGGCGCGGGACGTTGTAGAGGATGTGGCCGATGCCGTGGCCGAAGCAGCCAGCGAGCAGATGAGTGCGCCCGAACCGGTCGAAGCGCCGGAGCAGGCAAAGCCCGACAGCGCGCAAGCCGAAGAGATGACGCCCGGCGACGAGGATGAAGCGGCCGATGCGGAAAGCTCTGGTGCTGTCACCGCTGATGCCGACGCGGCGGAGGCAGAAGCGGCGGAGGCGGAGATGCCCGGGGCGGATGTCCCCGACATCGTGCCGAGCCTGCCCGACGCCGAGGTCGAGGCGTTTTTTGCCGAGGCGTCCTACCCCCGGCTCGCCGATGTCAGCGATACCGAGGATGATCTCGCAGAGGATGTGGCCCCTGCCCCCGCCGCGGAGCGCGCGAAGGTCGACAGCATCGCCGAGAAGCTCAAGCGCATCCGCGCCGTTGTCTCCCAGCAGGTAGAGGCGGAGCCCGCGACCGATTACGTCGAGGACGAACCGCTCGCCGAAGAAATTCCGGCGCCGATCTCAGCCGTCGCCCCGAACGCAGCACTTGCCGACACCTTGCGCGATCTCGAGGATGCGCTTGATGCGGACGACGAGACATATGGCGATGACGCCAGCGACACCGCCGCGGACGCACCGAGCGAGGATGACGACGTCGCGGCGATCCTGAACCGCCTCGACCGCGAGGCGGAGGACGGCAGCTTCGCCGATATGGAGTTCGAGTTCGTTGCCGACGAGAGCGGCGAGGATGAGCAGGACGAAGATGTCTCAGCCGCCGACAGCATCGGTGCCATCGACGACATGCAGGATAACTTCGAGGAAGAGGAGCTCTATGCCGAGGAAAACCTCTTCGAGCCCGAAACCCCCGAGCAGCCCGAGTATGAAGCCGACCCCGATGCCGACGCCGACGCGACCGCAGCACCCCGGACCCGCGTGCTCAAGGTCAAGCGCGCAACGCTGCAAGCCGCCATCGACGCAGGCCAGCTCGAAGAATATGACGACGAGGCGGAGGAGGACGATACCACCCCCGCCGCGGAGCAGCCTTTGCGCAAAGCCCCTCTTGCGCGGACATCGACGCTGAGCGAGGAGGCAGAGGAGGAGCTGGCGCGCGAGCTGGCCGATCTGGAGGCCGACATGGCGCGTGGCGACGCAGAGCCCGAAACGGCCGAGGCCGATGAGGAACCCGCTCAGGCGTCCGATGATCTCAAAGTTCCTGACGCGGCCTATGAGGACGCGGACGAGGACGGCGATGCGGTGGAAGCTGGCGACAGCACTATGCGCGCCGCGGCGGACGTGGACCTCTCCCGCCTGATGGAAGAGACCGATAACCAGATGGGCGAGCCCGAAAGCGCCACCCGGCGTGACGCCTTCGCCCACCTGCGTGCCGCCGTAGCCGCCAAGAAGGCCGATGAGGCCGTCGGCGGGACGACGCCTGAGCATGAGAGCGATGAGCCCTACCGCGACGATCTGGCCAATGTGGTGCGCCCCCGCAGGCCCGCGTCCGGTGAGGGTCGCCGCACCGAACGCCCCGCCGAACAGCGGCCCGCGCCGCTCAAGCTGGTGGCCGAACAGCGTATCGACGTGGCGCGCGACGCCAGTGCACAGCCTGTGCGCCCGCGCCGTGTCGCCGCTCTGGTGACGTCGCCGGAGCCGGAGAAGGCCATGCCCGATGCCGAGAGCTTCTCGGATTTCGCGGCCAACATGGGGGCCACGGATCTGCCCGATCTGCTGGAGGCCGCCGCGGCCTACCTGTCCTTCGTGGAAGGCCATGAGCAGTTCTCCCGCCCGCAGCTGATGACCAAGGTCCGTCAGGTGCAGGAGGATGACTTCACCCGCGAGGATAGCCTGCGCTCCTTCGGCAAGCTGCTGCGCGATGGCAAGATCGAGAAGCTGAGCGGTGGTCGCTTTCAAGCGTCCGAGCAGATCGGCTTCAAGCCCGGTGCCCGCGCCGCAGGCTGATCGAGCGCCCTACCGACCGACAGAAAAGCGAAAAGGCGGACCTGATGAGGTCCGCCTTTTTGCGTCCGCCACAGCATTGCCATGCCATCCTATGCCAGCGGGTCGTCGGGCCCGTCCGGATCGGCCTGCCCCACGCCCTTGAACACCGCCTTGAGCGGGAACGCCCAGATCACGCCGGAGCCGATGTAGATCAAAAGCTCGACCCAGAACGGCGGGCGGTTGAATTGTGCGATCCCCCAGATCATTGCGATGATATAGACCGGCAATCCGATCAGCAGCACAAACAGCGACCAGCGGCGGCGGGCTTTGTAACTCAGGGCCATGGGTATCCTTTCGAGGGCGAAGGGTGTGAGCCACAGATGGCCCGCCTCCTGCGCATTTCAATTGCGGCAATCAGTCCGCGAAAGGATCGGTGACCAGGATCGTGTCCTCGCGTTCCGGCGAGGTGGACAGAAGCGCCACAGGACATTCGATCAGCTCTTCGACGCGGCGCACGTATTTGATCGCCTCGGCCGGCAGATCGGCCCAGCTGCGCGCGCCTTCGGTCGATTGCGACCAGCCCGGCAACTCCTCGTAGACCGGCGTGCAGCGCGCCTGGCTGGTCCGCAGCCGTCGGCAGATAATCGAGCCGCTTGCCGTCAAGCTCATAGCCCACGCAGATCTTGAGCGTCTCGAACCCGTCGAGCACATCGAGCTTGGTGAGCGCGATGCCCTTGACGCCGGAGGTCATGCAGGTCTGGCGCACCAGCACCGCGTCGAACCAGCCGCAGCGCCGCTTGCGCCCGGTGACCGTCCCGAACTCATGGCCCCGCTCACCCAGGCGCTGACCATCCGCATCGATGCAGTTCCGCGGGAAACGGCCCTTCGCCCACGCGGGTGGTGTAGGCCTTCACGATCCCGAGCACGAAGTCGATGGCATTGGGCCCGATGCCTGTCCCCGTCGCCGCCTGCCCCGCGATCACGTTCGACGACGTCACGAAGGGATAGGTTCCGAAGTCGATGTCCAGGAGCGCGCCCTGTGCACCTTCGAAGAGGATCCGCTTGCCCGCGCGGCGCTTCTCGTTGAGGACTTTCCAGACGGGAGCAGCATATTCCAGCACCACGGGCGCGATCGCGCGCAGATCGGCGAGCAGGCGCGCGCGGTCCACAGGCTCGAGCCCGAGGCCGCGGCGCAGCGCGTCATGATGCACCAATGCCCGGTCCACCCGCAATTCCAGCGTCGCATCGTCGGCAAGATCCGCAACCCGGACAGAGCGGCGCCCGACCTTGTCTTCGTAGGCGGGCCCGATGCCGCGCCCCGTCGTGCCGATCTTGGCCACGCTCGCCTGCGCCTCGCGCGCGCGGTCGAGCTCACCGTGGATCGGCAGGATCAGCGGCGTGTTCTCTGCGATCATCAGCGTCTCGGGGGTGATCGTGACACCCTGCCCGCGCAACTGTGCGATTTCCTTCTCGAGATGCCAGGGGTCCAGCACGACACCATTGCCGATCACCGACAGCTTGCCGCCGCGCACGATACCCGAGGGCAGCAGCGACAGCTTGAACACCTCGCCGTCGATCACCAGCGTGTGACCCGCGTTATGCCCGCCCTGAAAACGCGCGATCACATCCGCGCGCTCGGAGAGCCAATCGACGATCTTGCCCTTCCCCTCGTCGCCCCACTGGGCGCCTACGACAACAACATTGGCCATGATATTCCTCTCGATCCTGCGGTGGACGGCACGGGGTCGCACGGTCCAAACCGGCACCCCTATAGCGGGCCGCGCGCCCGCGCGAAACAGCAAACTGACGCCCGCCCCATAGACTTTTGCGCGCGCGGCCCGGATAGTGCGGCCAAACGGATCAGGGAACCACGACCATGGGCTTTTTGCTGCGCTGGATCTGCGCCTTCGGGCTGCTCGCGGCCACGTTCAACCCGACCGAGTACAATTACGTACAATGGCTGCGCAGCTACGGCAGCATGAATGTCTCCATCGCGGTGCTGGTGGGTCTGCTGCTGCTGGTGGGCTATATCATTTACCTGCGCGCGACCCTGCGCAGCATCGGCGCGCTCGGCATGCTGCTGGTGCTGGCACTGGTCGGTGCGGGCGTCTGGGTGCTGGTGGATCTGGGCGTGATGCGGCTCGACGATCCGGGTCTGCGGGTCTGGCTCGGCCTGGGCGTCCTGAGCTTCGTGCTCGCCATCGGGTTGAGCTGGAGCATCGTGCGCCGCGCGCTGTCCGGCCAGGCGGATGTGGACGATGTGGATGTCTGAGGGGCCGCAGCGCCTAGCCGGAGGCATCCTCGCTGAGCGTGACGGGCTGCCCGTGCGGCGTGTCGAGATAGGCACGCTCCCACGCGGCGCGCATCTGCTCGACCATCTGCGGCTCCGCCATCTCCAACTCCGCGAGCAACCCCTCCAGCGTGTCGAGCCATGCGGTGAAATAGTCATCGCCGCCGTTTAGCTCGCGTGCCAACCCATGCTCCTTCAAGGTCGCCGCGAACCGGGCGGCCCAGTCGGGCCAGCCGAAATGCCCCGCTTCGTTGAGATGCACGGTCAGCGCGAAGAGCTGCGCATGCCAGGGCGCCTCGAAAACCGGGTCGGGCGCAGCGGTCATGCGCGCACCAGGTAGCTTTGCCACAGGTCCAGAACGACCTCGTCGCGCGGATGCTCGGGGTGCGCCCAGAGCTGGGAGGCCGCGAACACCACCGCGTAGAGCGGCTCGGGCGCCTCGCCCAGCCCGTGCGCGTTGCTGTCGGGCAGCACATGGGTCCCGTGATAGCGCAGGATCCGCCCCTGAGCGCCTGCCGCGTAGGACGGCAGGCGCGTATGCCCGCCACGCGACCAGCACATTCTCAGCGATCTTGCGGGTCCGCACCCACTCATCCACGGCGAAGAGCGGTGCGATATCGCTTTCGCGGTCGGCCGGGCCGCCGCGCGCCAGCACACCTGCGACCTGATCGGCGGTGAGCTTGCGCTCCGCCAGTTCGCTGATCTGCGCGTTGTCGGCACCCGCCAGCTCCGCGCGGCTCAGCACGGCCGTCTGCACGAGCAGTGCGGCAAGCCCGCCCATCCATTTCTCGTAATAGCTGAAGGCGGTGTAATCCTTGGGCGCGAGACATTCGCGCGCATGGCGCGACACGTCGATGTTCCATTGCCCCAAGCTGCCCGCCGCCAGCGTCAGCGCAAGTGCGCGCGCGTGCCAATCGGCCTCGAAGACGACGCCTTCGGGGTCGGGCACGACCGCGCCGTCGCCGAAACGGCCGCCCATGTCGTGGACGCGGCTCACGCGGGCACCCGCGCCAGTCCGGTGCCGATCATGCTGTCACGGCTGACCAGATCCATCAGCGCCTCCTCGCTCCAGCCCTCTGTCCCGTCGGGGCGCATCGGCAGCACGAGATAGCGCACCTCGGCGGTGGAATCCCAGACCCGCACTGCGGTTTCGGGGGCCAGCGTGACCCCGAATTCGGCCAGCACAGCGCGCGGCTCGCGCACGGCGCGCGCGCGGTAGGCGTCTGATTTGTACCAGCCCGGCGGGATCCCGAGGAGCGGCCAAGGATAGCAGCTGCACAATGTACAAACGACCATATTGTGCTGCTCGGGCGTGTTCTCAACCACCACCATATGCTCGCCCTGCCGCCCGACGTATCCCAGTCGCATCCAGCGCGGCGTCCGCATCATCGCGCAGCGCCTGCAGGAACGAGGGATCCGACCATGCGCGGGCCACCACATGCGCGCCGTTGCGCGGACCGATGCGGGTCTCATAGGTGTCGATGATCTCATCGAGGGCGGCGGGATCCACCAGCCCCTTTTGCAGCAGGATGTGTTCCAGCGCCTTTACGCGCAACGCAGGTTCGGGCGGCAGCAGGCTGTGGGGGTGATCGTGGTCATGGCTGTCATGGGGCATGTCCGCAATCTGCCCTGCAATAATCGGCTTGTCCATTCCTTCGGGCGCAGATGCGCGCGCATCCTCCCTTGCCCCCATAGGCAAACTTGCCTAGATACCCCCAAACCGACCCAGATAAGAGCAGCCCGCACCCCATGGAAAACGTCGTCCTGATCATCCACCTCATTCTCGCGCTCGGCCTGATCGGCGTGGTGCTGCTGCAACGCTCCGAAGGCGGCGGACTGGGGATCGGCGGCGGCGGTGGCGGTGCCAACTCCGGGCGTCCGCCCGCAACCCCGATGAGCAAGCTGACATGGCTGCTGGGCGCGGCATTCGTGGTGACGTCGATCACGCTCACCATTACCTCGGCACAGAAATCCGCGGGCGTGTCGGTGCTCGACCGGCTCAGCGCCTCGCCGCCCGCGCTCAACCAGACGGTACCGTCGCCTGATCCCGACAACCTGCTGCCACCCGCCGCGGGCGACAATGCCCCGCTGGTGCCGACGCTCGACTGAGCAAGCAACAACAACAGCTTGAGGCAGGACGCCAAGTTGCAACATCATGTTGCGCCCAAAGCCTTGCCTTGACGTTCCGAATCCTGCTAGACTGAAACCCCGTGAAGGTGCGTAAATCGCACCCGTCGGGGCATGTCCCGGACAGGCCCACAAGACGTAATTCAGACGCACGAGAGATCAGTTGCGCACGGGAGTAACTTCGACATGGCACGCTATATCTTCATCACCGGTGGTGTGGTCTCCTCGCTGGGCAAGGGGCTGGCGTCCGCGGCCCTTGGTGCGCTGTTGCAGGCGCGCGGCTTTTCGGTCCGCCTGCGCAAGCTTGACCCCTATCTCAACGTCGATCCCGGCACGATGAGCCCGTTCGAGCATGGCGAGGTCTTTGTGACGGACGACGGCGCGGAGACGGACCTCGATCTGGGCCACTACGAGCGCTTCACCGGCGTCTCAGCGCGCAAGACCGATTCCGTCTCCTCCGGACGGATCTATTCCACCGTGCTGGAAAAGGAGCGCCGCGGCGACTACCTCGGCAAGACGATCCAGGTGATCCCGCACGTTACCAACGAAATCAAGGACTTCCTCGCCATCGGGGAGGATGAGGTCGACTTCATGCTCTGCGAGATCGGCGGCACCGTGGGCGATATCGAAGGGCTGCCGTTCTTCGAGGCGATCCGCCAGTTCTCCCATGACCGCCCGCGCGGGCAGTGCATCTTCATGCACCTGACGTTGCTGCCCTATCTCGCGGCCTCGGGCGAGCTCAAGACCAAGCCCACACAGCACTCCGTCAAGGAGCTGCAGAGCATCGGGATCGCGCCTGATATCCTCGTGTGTCGCTCCGAACAGCCAATCCCCGAGAAGGAGCGCGAAAAGATCGCTCTCTTCTGCAACGTGCGCAAGGAGGCCGTGGTGGCCGCCTATGACCTCAAGTCGATCTACGAGGCGCCGCTGGCCTATCACGCGCAGGGTCTCGATCAGGCGGTGCTTGACGCCTTCGAAATCTCGCCCGCGCCGCGTCCCGATCTCACCGTGTGGAAAGATGTCTACGACCGCATCCACAACCCCGAAGGCGAGGTGAAGATCGCGATCGTGGGCAAATATACCCAGCTCGAGGATGCGTATAAATCCATCAAGGAGGCGCTCGTGCACGGCGGCATGGCCAACCGCGTGCGCGTCCTAATCGAATGGGTCGATTCGGAGATCTTCGAGCGTGAAGACCCTGCGCCGCATCTGGAAGGCTTCCACGCGATCCTCGTCCCCGGCGGTTTCGGCGAGCGCGGCACCGAGGGCATGCTGAAGGCCGCGCAATACGCGCGCGAGCACAAGGTGCCCTATCTGGGCATCTGTCTGGGCATGCAATTGTCTGTCATCGAGGCGCTGCGCAACGTGGCCGGGGTCACCACCGCGGGTTCCGAGGAATTCGACCATGAGGCGGGCAAGAAACGCTTCGAGCCGGTGGTCTACCACCTCAAGGAATGGGTGCAGGGCAACCACAAGGTCGAGCGCCGCGTGGGCGACGACAAGGGCGGCACGATGCGGCTCGGCTCCTATGACGCCACGCTCAAGGCGGGCTCCAAGGTGGCGGAGGTCTATGGCACCACTGCCATCGACGAACGGCACCGCCACCGCTACGAGGTCGATATCGCCTACCGCGAACAGCTCGAGACGGCGGGGCTGTGTTTCTCCGGCATGTCCCCCGACGGGAAACTGCCCGAGATCGTCGAATGGTCCGATCACCCTTGGTTCATCGGGGTCCAGTTCCATCCGGAGCTGAAATCCAAGCCGTTCAAGCCGCATCCGCTGTTCGAAGGGTTCGTAAAGGCGGCCAAGGACATGTCGCGGCTGGTGTGATCTGCCCGCAGCGTTGCCTTCTTGCCCACAGGGCGCGCGGATCTCGGTTGTCCCATGATCAACCCGTGCTACCTTGCCGGGAGCGGCAGGAAAGCCGCTGTTCTGGGAGGATCACATGAAATATCTGCTACCCGCCGCCCTCGCGGCCATGACACTCGCCTTTGTCCCGGCAGGCACCGCCACGGCGGAACGCACGGCCGCGCCCGAGGGCGCAAAGGCCTATATCATCTCGCCCGCCGATGGGGCGACGCTCTCCAATCCGGTCACGGTCGTCTTCGGGCTCCAAGGGATGGGCGTGGCGCCTGCGGGGACCGAAGCCGACAACACCGGCCACCACCATCTGCTGATCAATACGGACCCCGCGAGCCTCGACATGAGCGCGGGCCTGCCCGCCACAGATCAGATCGTCCATTTCGGTGGCGGCCAGACCCAGGTGACCAAAGATCTGCCGGCAGGGACCCATACCCTGCAGCTGCTGCTGGGCGACTGGACCCACACGCCGCATGATCCGCCGGTCCTGAGCGAGGTGATCACCATCACCGTCGAATAGGCGCCGCACCGGAGCGACCGATTTCCTGTTGCGCAGACCCGCGCATCGGCTACACCTTCGCGGATGCTCAGCTACCAACACATCTACCATGCCGGCAATCTAGCGGATGTGCATAAGCACAGCCTGCTGGCATGGACACTCGACTACCTCACCGCCAAGGACAAA
This sequence comes from uncultured Alphaproteobacteria bacterium, assembly GCA_963703195.1. Classification (GTDB taxonomy): domain Bacteria; phylum Pseudomonadota; class Alphaproteobacteria; order Rhodobacterales; family Rhodobacteraceae; genus Sulfitobacter. The sequence continues at coordinate 1,699,414 of OY969797.1, forward strand.
CCCCTCAGCTACATCGAGACGCATGCGGGCCGCGCGCTCTATGATCTGGGGGCGGAGGAGGCGCGCAAGACCGGCGAGGCGGCGGCAGGGATCGAACAGGTGCGCGGCTGGTTCGCGCCGGAGCACCCCTATGCGCGCGTGCTGGACCGGGTCGCGCGGGAGGACGGCCGCGACGCCTATCCCGGCTCGCCAATGATCGCGGCGCATTTGCTGCGGCCTGCGGACCGCATCGACCTCGCGGAATTGCACCCGCAGGAACATGCCGCCTTAACCCTCGCCATGTCGCCCACGGGGGCGAAATGCCATCTGCGCGACGGGTTTGAGACCGCCTTCGCGCTCTGCCCGCCGACGCCGCGCCGCGGCCTGCTGCTCATCGATCCGAGTTTCGAGATCAAGCGCGACTACGTTGATATTCCCCGCAACATCGCCAAGTTGCACCGCGCGTGGAACGTGGGCATCATCATGTTGTGGTACCCGCTGCTGGCTTCACGCGCGCACCTGCCGATGCTCGATTCGCTTACCTCAGCGCACCCCGGCGGGATGCGGCATGAGGTTCGCTTTGCGCCTGCGCGGCCCGGTCACGGGATGGTCGGCTCCGGGCTCTTCGTGCTGAACCCGCCCTACGGTCTGGCGCAGGAAGCCGCCGCGCTGGGCAAGCGGTTTGCCGCCCTGCGCTAGCGTCATCGATTAGCAAACAAGGAGAGAGCGATGCCCAAAAAAGGATACTGGATTGCGAATGTGGATGTGCGCGATGCGCAAGTCTACGAGAAATACCGCCAGGCCAATGCCAAGCCTTTCGCCGAATTCAATGCACGTTTCCTGGTCCGCGGAGGCACCCAGCAGGTGCGCGAGGGCCGCGCGAACGAGCGGACCGTGGTGATCGAATTCCCAAGCTATGCCGATGCCGTCGCCTGCTATGAAAGCCCCGGCTATCAGGCGGCGAAGGACATCCGGATGAGCGTGGCCGAAAGCAACCTGATCATTATTGAGGGCTATGACCCCTGAATTGTGATAGGCTGGCCTGATGAGATTTCTTGCGGCCCTGTTCGTCCTGCTGCCCCTGCCCGCAAAGGCCTGCGGACAGGCGGTCTGCATCGTCGATCCGCTCAGCCTTGCCCTGCCCCAGATCATCACCTTCGACGAGACCCGTGCGGGCTTTGGTCCGGGCCATCCGGTCGATGACGTGCTGGCCCTGCCCGGCGCGCGTTTCGGTGAGCGTTTCGCAGGACAGAGCCTTGGTCAGGCAGGTACCTATGACACCGTGAGCGGTGCGGCCTTCGGCCCGCTCACGCTGCTGCCGGGGATGGCGGGCCAGAACCTCGCCGTGGTGCGATTTGGGGGGTCCGCAGTGCTCAATGGCTACGCGAGTGCGGGATTCCCGCGCCGCGAGGCACAGGGCGAAGGCGCCATCGCGGTGCTGTTTGACACGGATCAATCTGCGCTCTCGTTGCATCTGCGCGGCGGTGAGGACGGCAGCGCGGAGGTGATGTTTCTCGCGCGGGACGGCAGCGTGCTGGCGCGCAACGTCGTGAGCCCTGTGGGCGAATTCGATCTGGGGTTCCTGCGCGCGGGGGGTGCGGCGGATATCGCGGGTCTCGTGCTCACCAATACCGATCCGCAGGGCATTGCGCTTGATACGATAAGGTTTGGCAAGACGCCCGATCTCAGTTAACAAAAACCGATGTTCGAACGTCTCTTTCCGCGCCTTGCGCCCCCGCCCAAACCGCTGCCGCAGCCCAATGCACAGCTCGCGCTCGGCGCGCTTCTGGTGCGTGTCGCACTGGCAAACCGACAGTATGTAGCGGCCGAAGTGGCACAGATCGACCGCATCCTAACCGCCACGTTCTCGCTCAAACCGCTTGACGCTGCGAAGCTGCGCGCACAATGCGAAGCGCTCGAGCGGCACGCACCCGGCACCGACGAGTTCGCCGCCATCCTGCGTGAGGAAGTCGCCTATGCCGAGCGCAAGGCGCTTGCGGATGCAATGTGGGCCGTGGCGCTTGCCGATGGCAGGCGCGATGACGCGGAGGAAGCACAGCTCGTCGAGATCGAGACAGCCCTCGGTCTCACCGGCGAGGATATCGTCGCTGCGCGGAAAAATGCGCTCGGCGATTTGTAAAACCCGCACAGACACCTAGGTAGATCTCCATGTTTGCAGATTTTCTCAAAAGACTGACCGATCCGGCCCCCGAACCAATGGCCGATGACGATGCGCGCCTGGCGTTGACCGCCCTGCTGGTGCGCGTCGCCCGCTCAGACAATGACTACAGCCCGGCGGAGCGTTCCCGCATCCTGGGCATCGTCACGGCGCGCTACGGCCTCTCGGATGAGCGGCGCGACGCGCTGATGCGCGATGCGGAGGCGCTGGAGGCGGAAGCGCCCGACACTGTCCGCTTCACCCGTTCGATCAAGGATGCGGTCCCCTACGAGCAGCGCCGCGCGGTGATCGAAGCGCTCTGGCAGGTGGTGCTCGCCGACGGCACGCGGGCGAAGGAAGAGGACGCGCTGTTGCGGCTGGTGAGCAATCTGCTGGGCATCACGGACGTGGACAGCGCCGAGGCCCGCAAACGCGCGGAAGGCGCGGCCTAAAGCCCGGTTTCGCGGCACCGGATGTGCCGTATCGGTGCAAATTCCCGGTTACGCGTTGCAAGTAAGGCGAATCTGCCGTCATATGTGTGCTGAATTAATGAACGTTGGCCGCGCTTGTGACACCTGACACCCCTGTGATCGAAATCCAAGATCTGCACAAAGCTTACGGTGCGCTTGAGGTGCTCAAGGGCGTGAGCATCTCCGCGGCCAAGGGTTGCGTGGTCTCGCTCATCGGATCGTCGGGGTCCGGCAAGTCGACATTGCTGCGCTGTGCCAACCTGCTTGAGGACAGCCAGCAGGGCGAGGTGATCTTCAAGGGCGAGCCGGTGCGCTGGCGGGGGAGCGGCCATGGCCGCCGTCCGGCTGACCCCAAGCAGGTGCTGCGCATCCGCACCAATCTCAGCATGGTTTTCCAGCAGTTCAACCTCTGGGCCCATATGACGATCCTCCAGAACGTGATGGAGGCGCCGGTGACGGTGCTGGGCCGCCCTGTGTCGGAGGTTGAGAGCGCCGCGCGCGGCTATCTCGACAAGGTGGGCATCGGCGACAAGTGCGATGTCTACCCCGCCCAGCTTTCCGGTGGCCAGCAGCAGCGCGCCGCGATCGCGCGGGCGCTGTGCATGGAGCCCGAGGCGCTGCTGTTCGACGAGCCGACAAGCGCGCTCGACCCCGAACTGGAACAGGAAGTGGTCCGCGTGATCAAGGATCTGGCGGCCGAGGGCCGCACCATGATGATCGTCACCCATGACATGAAACTGGCCGCCGACGTGTCGGATTGGGTCGTCTTCCTGCATCAGGGGCTGATCGAGGAACAAGGGAGCCCGGAGACCCTCTTCGGCGCGCCCAAATCAGAGCGACTGCGGGGGTTCCTGTCTGCGACCCACGCCGCGTAAACGTTAAATAGTGCAACCTAAAAGAGAGTAATATGAAAGAACTGATCCTTTTGACGAGCGCGCTTGCGCTGACCGCCGGTATGGCCTTCGCGGATACCATCCGCATGGGTACGGAAGGCGCCTATCCTCCCTATAACTTCATCAACGACGCGGGCGAAGTCGACGGCTACGAGCGCGAGATGGGCGATGAGATGTGCCGCCGCGCCGAGCTGACCTGCGAGTGGGTCACGAACGAATGGGACAGCATCATCCCCAACCTCACATCCGGCAACTACGACACCATCATCGCCGGCATGAGCATCACCGACGAGCGTGAAGAGGTCATCGACTTCACACAGAACTACATCCCGCCCGCCGCCTCCGCCTATGTGGCGCTGTCCGCGGACGCCGATGTGACCGGCGGCGTGATCGCGGCGCAGACCAGCACGATCCAGGCGGGCTACGTCGCCGAGAGCGGGGCGACCTTGCTGGAGTTCGCCACCTATGACGAAACCGTCGCCGCCGTGCGCAATGGCGAGGCCGATGCCGTCTTCGCCGACAAGGATGCGCTCGTGCCCGCGGTCGAGGAATCGGGCGGTGAGCTGGTGTTCGTGGGTGACGACGTACCGCTGGGTGGCGGTGTCGGCATGGGCCTGCGCGAAAGCGACACGGAGCTGAAGGAAAAATTCAACGCTGCCATCACCTCCATGAAGGAAGACGGCACCATCAACGCCGCCATCAAGAAGTGGTTCGGCGAGGACGCCAAGGTCTTCGAATAGCCACGCCACCCGGAAGGGGCGCGAACGGCCGCGCCCCTTCTTCCGATCTCACCTCGAAGCCGCATGCCGCATGCCGCCCGCGCCTCCGGTCCTGAAAGGGCAGTTCCATTTTCAGCTTCTGCTCCGACCCCTCCCAGATCGACGGCCTGCAATGGTTTGCCTGCTACCTGACGACAGGCAAGCATGTGAACCTCTATTGGTCCGTGCTCACGGTGCTGATCCTGCTTGCCATCACCGCACCCACGGCGCTCCTGTTCGGCTTTGGCGGTGCTTCCGCCGCACGCTCGCGTATTGCGCCGCTGCGCTGGCTGGGCAAGACCTACATGGCCGTGGTGCGCGGCATTCCGGACATCGCATTCTTTCTGTTCTTCGTGATCGCCCTCGACCAGGGGATCGAATATTTGCGCCATCACGCGCTTTGCCCCGACTGGGATCAGCCGATCCGGCAGGGCAATGATTTTCTGGTGTGCCAGGCCGCGAAGATGCCGCTCGGGACCTCGCCCCAATGGGTGCATGAGGTCTACGGGTTTGCCATCGCGGTGCTGACCTTTGCCATCGTGTTCGGCGCCTTTGCCGCCAACGTCCTGTTCGGTGCGATGCGCGCCGTCCCGCGCGCGCAGCTTGAGACCGCCGAAGCCTACGGCCTGTCCCAGCGCCAGATCTTTCGCCGCGTGCTGGTGCCGCAGATGTGGGTCTATGCGCTGCCCGGGCTCAGCAACCTGTGGATGGTGCTGATCAAGGCGACGCCACTGCTGTTCCTGCTCGGCGTCGAGGATATCGTCTATTGGGCGCGCGAGCTTGGCGGTTCCAAGACGACGCGGTTCACCGATTACCCGCATCCCGACTGGCGGATGTGGTACTTCCTCGGGCTGCTGGTGTTCTATCTTCTGTTCACCCGCATCTCCGAAGTGGTGACCGCGCGTTTCATGCAGCGGCTGACACTCGGCCAGGCCACCACGGGCGGCGAAGCGCAGAGGAAGGCAGCATGAACGCCTGTCTCCAGACCATCCAGGATTACGGCCTGCGCGCCATCGGCATCGGGGAGCGTCTGCTCCCGCGCGAGGACTTCACGCTGTGCCAGCAGTTCACGCTGATCGGGTCCGGCATGATCTGGAACGTCTATTTCGGGTTGGTGGCGCTGCTGCTGGGCTTTTTCTTCGCCACGGCATTGGCGCTCGGCAAGGCGAGCCCGAAGCGCTGGCTGCGCAAGCCCTCGGAGTGGTTCATCTTCTTCTTCCGCGGCTCGCCGCTCTTCATCCAGTTCTTCTTTGCCTATTTCGTGTTTCTGAGCCTCAAGGCACAGTATCCGATCTTCGATCCCTTCACCTCGGCCTGGCTTGGCGCGCTCGTGGTGCTGTTCTTCAACACCTCCGCCTATTCGGCAGAAATCTTCTACGGGGCGCTGCAATCCATCCCGAAGGGCGATGTGGAGGCGGCGGATGCCTACGGGCTGAGCGGTTGGGCCCGGTTCCGCCGGGTGATCTGGCCGACGATGCTGCGGCTGGCGTGGCCCGCCTACACCAACGAGGCGATCTTTCTGTTCCACGCCACGACGCTGGTCTACATCTCGAGCTTTCCGGCCTGGCAGCAACGCGGCGACGCGCTCTATTACGCGAGCTATTTTGCCGACAAGACCTTCAATCCTTTCGTCCCCTATCCGATCCTCGCGGGGTATTTCATCTTGCTGACGCTTGCGATCATCGCCGGTTTCGGCCTTGTAAATGCGCGGCTGAACCGTCACCTGCCTCAGGAAGGGCGGCAAAAAATGCGCTTGCGCCCGAATCTGATACGATAGTATCAGTAATTTGATCAAATCCCGTGGCGCTGGCCACTGGCGTCGGTTTTGCCTCAGCGGCCCCTCGGTCTGTGCCAGCGCACCAAATGGTGACCTATGCACAACTGGCTTCGAAAAAACCCATCCGTCCGCACCATCCGTGTGGCGGCCGCAGATCTCAATGGCGTGCCGCGCGGCAAACGGATCCCCACCCGCTTTGCCGACAAGGTCACGGTGGAGGGCACGCGCTTTCCCTTCTCCGTGCTCAACCTCGACATCTGGGGCGAGGATATCGACGACAGCCCACTCGTCTTCGACAGCGGCGACCGCGACGGCGTGCTGAAGCCGACGGAGCGTGGATTCATGCCCATGCCATGGCTCGAGGCCCCCTCCGCGCTGCTGCCGATCTGGATGTTCCATGAGGACGGGCGCCCCTACGGCGGCGACCCGCGCCATGCCCTGCGCGCGGTGCTCGACCGGTTCAAGGCACGCGGGCTCACGCCTGTCTGCGCGGTGGAGCTGGAATTCTTCCTGATCGACGATTCAGGCCGCAAGCTGCAGGTCCCGCTCAGCCCGCGCTCAGGCAAGCGGCGCAAGGGCGCCGAGACGCTGAGCATCCGCGCGCTCGATCAGTTCGACGAGTTCTTCACCGATCTCTATGACGCCTGCGAGGCGATGGACATTCCCGCCGATACCGCCATCTCGGAGGCGGGCCTGGGCCAGTTCGAGATCAACATGATGCATTGCGACGACGCGCTGCGCGCCGCGGATGATGCGTGGCTCTTCAAGATGCTGGTGCGCGGCCTGGCGCGCCGCCACGGCTTCGCCGCGAGCTTCATGGCCAAACCCTACGAGGATTATCCCGGCTCAGGTCTGCATACGCATTTCTCGGTGATCGACGCCGAGGGCAAGAACGTCTTCGACAACGGCGGCCCGGAGGGAACGGACATCATGCGCCATGCGGTGGCGGGCTGCCTGCAGGCGATGCCGGGATCCGCGCTGATCTTTGCGCCTCATGCCAACAGCTTTGACCGGATGGTGCCGGGCAGCCACGCGCCCACCGGCGTCAGCTGGGCCTACGAGAACCGCACCTCCGCGATCCGCATCCCCTCCGGCGCCAGTGCCGCGCGGCGGATCGAGCATCGCGTCTCGGGCGGCGACGTGAACCCCTACCTGATGCTGGCCGCCGTGCTGGGTGCCGCGATCAACGGGATCGAGGACGGGCTGGAGCCGCCCGCCCCGATCACCGGCAACGCCTATGCCGCAGACCTGCCGCAGATCCCCAGCACCTGGGAGGCGGCCATCGACCTCTTCGAGAAGGATCCGCATATCGCGCGCATCTTCTCTCCCGAACTCATACAAAACCTCGTTCTGACCAAGCGGCAGGAGGTCCATTACATGCGGGAACTCGACCGTGCCGAGCAGGTCGAGATCTATCTGGATACGGTGTAGCCCATGAAAATCGGTATTCTGCGCACAGGCCATTCGCCCGAGGGCATGATCGAAACGCTGGGCGATTACGACGACATGTTCGTGCGCCTGCTGGATGGTCACGGCTTCAACTACCAGACCTTCTCGGTCGTGGACGGGGAGTTTCCCGAGGGGCCGCAGGCCGCCGATGGCTGGCTTATCACCGGCTCCAAGCATGGTGCCTACGAGCCGCATCCCTGGATCCCGCCGCTGGAGGAGCTGATCCGCGCGATCCATGCCTCCGACAAACCGATGATCGGGGTGTGCTTCGGCCATCAGATCATCGCGCAGGCGCTGGGCGGCAAGGTCGAGAAATTCGTGGGCGGCTGGTCAGTGGGGCGCAAGGAATACATCCTCGACGGTGCGCCGGTCATGCTCAACGCATGGCACCAGGACCAGGTGGTCGAGCGGCCGGACGCCGCGCGGGTCGTGGGCTTATCCCCCTTTTGCGAGAACGCGATGCTCGCCTATGGTGATACCATCTGGACCGTGCAGGCGCATCCGGAGTTCGGGGCGGAGTTCATCGACGGGCTGATCCGCACCCGCGGCGAGGGCGTGGTGCCCGCACCCCAGCTTGCCGCCGCAACGCAGGACCTGCCGCTGCCGACGGACAACGACAAGATCGCAGACCTAATGGCGCAATTCTTCAAGAGCAAAGCGAGAGCCTGATGGACGACTGGAAAGACAAGCTGCCGCAGGCAGCCAGGGATTACCTCAGGGACCGGACGCCTCGACGAGGTGGAATGCATCATCCCCGACCTTCCCGGCATCGCGCGCGGCAAGGCCGTGCCCGCGTCCAAATTCGCGCGGCAGGAGAACTTCCACCTGCCCGACAGCATCTTTTACCAGACCATTACCGGCGAATGGGGCGAGGCCGCGGGCGAGGATGGCTTCATCGAGAAGGACATGATTCTGCGTCCGGACATGTCCACCGCCACTGCGGCGCCCTGGACCGCGGACTGGACGCTGCAGATCATCCATGACGCCTATGACCGTGACGGCAACGTGGTGCCGTTCAGCCCGCGCAACGTCCTCAAACGCGTGGTCGATCTCTACCATGCCGAAGGCTGGGAGCCGGTGGTGGCGCCCGAGATGGAATTCTTCCTGACCGCGCGCAACCTCGACCCGGCGCAGGAGATCAAGCCGATGATGGGCCGTTCCGGGCGCCCCGCCGCCGCGCGGCAGGCCTACTCGATGACCGCCGTGGATGAGTTCGGGCCGGTCATCGACGATATCTACGACTTCGCCGAGGCACAGGGGTTCGAGATCGACGGGATCACCCAGGAGGGCGGAGCGGGCCAGCTTGAGATCAACTTGCTGCACGGCGATCCGGTGAAGCTTGCCGATGAGGTCTTCTACTTCAAGCGGCTCATCCGCGAGGCCGCGATGCGGCACGACTGCTACGCCACCTTCATGGCCAAACCGATCGAGGACGAACCGGGGTCCGCGATGCACATCCATCACTCCGTGCTCGACGCCAAGACCGGCAAGAACATCTTCTCCGCCGCTGATGGCGGCGAGACGGAGCATTTCATGCATTTCATCGCCGGGCTGCAGAACCACATGCCCGCGGCGCTTGCGGTGATCGCACCTTACGTCAACAGCTACCGCCGCTACGTCAAGGATCACGCAGCGCCCATCAACCTCGAGTGGGGCCGCGACAACCGCACCACCGGCATCCGTGTCCCCCTTTCGAGCGTCCACGCCCGGCGGGTGGAGAACCGTCTGGCGGGGATGGACTGCAACCCCTATCTGGGCATCGCCGCGTCGCTGGCGTGCGGCTATCTGGGCCTCAAGGAGGGACGTGCCCCCCTGCCGGAGTTCAAGGGCGATGCATACGACGGCGATGGCGACATCCCCCGCACCATGGGCGAGGCGCTTGGCCTCTTCAGTGAGGCGACCGCCCTGCACGACGTTCTGGGCCCTGAGTTCGCCCGTGTCTACCGCATCGTGAAGGAAGCGGAATACAACGAATTCCTGCAGGTGATCTCACCTTGGGAGCGTGAACATCTGCTGCTGAACGTCTGATGAACCTGCTCTATGCCAATGATGCGCGCGGCGCCTACCCGCCCAGCTGGTACGCTGCCACCGCTCAGACCCTGCCGCCTTTCGCCCCGCTCACCGGGGCGCAGCGGGCGGATGTCTGCGTTGTCGGCGCGGGCTACACGGGGCTTTCGGCGGCGCTCCATCTGGCGCAGACGGGGCGCGACGTTGTGCTGCTCGATGCGCAGCGCGTGGGCTTCGGCGCATCGGGGCGCAACGGCGGGCAGCTCGGTTCGGGCCAGCGGCTCGATCAGGACACGCTGGAAAGGCTCGTAGGGGATCCCGAAGCGGCCAAGCTCTGGGCGCTGGCGGAAGAGGCCAAAGACCTCGTCAAATCGCTGATCGCGGACCATGACATCGCGTGCGACCTGCGGCCCGGCGTGGCGCACACCGCCTCTACCCGCGGCGATCTGCGGGATCTTTACGCCTATGCCGACCATCTCGCGCAGCGCTACGGTTATGACCAGATCGAACCGCTGGACCGCGCGGCGCTGCAGTCGGTCTGCCCCTCGCCCGACTATCTAGGCGGCACGCTCGATATGGGGGCCGCACATCTGCACCCCCTGAACTTCGCGCTCGGCCTCGCGCGCGCGGCGCAGGCCGCAGGTGTGCGCATCCACGAGGGCAGCGCGGTTGAGCGGATCGACGAAGGCGCCCGCGCAAAGCTGCACACATCGCAGGGCCACGTCGAGGTCGATCACGTCATCCTGGCTTGCAACGGCTACCTCGGTGCGCTGCAGCGTCATGTGGCGGCCCGCGTCATGCCGATCAACAATTTCATCATCGCGACCGAACCGCTGGGCGACCGGATGGCCGATGTGCTGCCGCGCGACGTGGCCGTGGCCGACAGCCGTTTCGTGGTCAATTACTTCCGGCGCAGCGCCGATGGCCGCCTTCTCTTCGGTGGCGGCGAAACCTACGGCTACCGCTTCCCGCGCGACATCGCGGCAACGGTGCGCAAGCCGATGTCCGTCATCTTTCCGCAGCTGCGCGATGTGCCCATCGACTACGCCTGGGGCGGCACGCTGGGCATCACGATGAAGCGCCTACCCTACCTCGCGCGGATCTCCCGCAACATCCTCTCGGCCTCGGGCTATTCAGGTCATGGCGTGGGCTCCGCCACACATGCGGGGCAGTTGATGGCGCGTGCGGTGCAGGGAGATGGCGACGGCTTCGATACGATGGCCGCACTGCCGACGCCCCCCTTCCCCGGCGGCGTCGCCCTGCGCTCTCCGCTGCTGGTGCTCGCGATGACGTGGTACGCTTTGCGCGACCGTATCGGGGTCTAGCGCGCCGACCCTGCCGCGAAGCTTCTCCCCGCCCTGCTAACGGCACTACGCAGGACACGCGAGCGCGCAACCGCGCGGCACAAAGGATGCCCGTTCCGTCGCGCTACTTCAGCTTGGAGAGTTTCTCCTGGAGCTCGGCCAGCTGGCGCTTGATCGCTTCGAGATCCTCGCTCGACTGCGCCGGTCCGCCGTCCTCCGCTGATTTCCGCGGCGGGGTGCCCGGAACCCATCCGCCGGTCATGGCTTTCAGAAAAGCCTCCTGCTGCGCCTGCATGGCGTCGAAACCAGGCATCTTCGCCAGCGGGTTCAAGGAGTTCATATTCTCTACCACCTTGGCCTGGCCGTCGCGCAGCATCGCGAAAGACTGCTGCAGGAACGCCGGTACGACGCTCACCTTGCCGGTCATGTAGCTGCGCACCAGATCGTTGAGCACATCAACCGGCAGCACGCTCTCGCCGCGGCTCTCATGCTCGGCGATGATCTGCAGCAGGTACTGACGCGTCAGGTCGTCGCCTGATTTGAGGTCCACGATCTGCACCTCGCGACCGTCGCGGATGAAGCCTGCGATATCTTCGAGCGTCACGTAGTCGCTGGTCTCGGTGTTGTAGAGGCGCCTGCTGGCGTATCTCTTGATCAAAAGGGGTTTGCCCGTCTCGCTCACGTATGTCCCTCCCCGAGGATGTGCCGCAGTGCAGCCTAAACGCCGCACGCGCAAAAAGAAAGGGTGAGCTGCATGCAGCTCACCCTCATGGCGCGGCGGACCCGAAGGTCGCGCGCCCGGCTCGAAACCAAACTTACTTGGTTGTCGCTTTCTTGGCCGCGGACTTCACTTCTTCGCTGGCTTTCGCCATCGCGGAAGTCGCCTCGTCGGACATGTCCTTGCCTGCCGCCATCATCAGCTCGACAGTTTCCATCTGGACCTTCTTCGCTACTTCCGCGAATGCGGCCATGTGCTCAGCAGCCGCTTCGGAATAGGCGGTCGCGAAATCTGTCATCGCCTTGGCGTAGTCGGCAGGCTCGTTCTTGGCTTTCGCCATTTCAGTCAGCTTGGCGACGGTGTCTTTGGTCCAGGCCGAGGAGATCTCGGTGGATTTCTCGACAGCTGTCAGTGCCACGCCGGAGAGTTTTTCGTTCAGCGTTGCGGAAGTCTTGAACGTTGCTTCCATGGATTTGGTGTCGACGGGGAATGCGCCCATCATGTCCTTGAGCATTGCTGTCATGTCAGGTGTTGTTGCGTTGGCCATTGGTATCATCCTTTGTTTGCATCACCGGGGCACCATCGCCCCGGTTGAATTTCTGTGGCTTCCCCTGCGTCGGTGTTCGGGTCCGCCTCTGAACAAACATATAGATGCTGCAGCGCAGCATTGCAAGTATTTTCTGCACTGCAGCATTGATCCGCCGCCGTTCTCATTCCCTCATGAAAATCAGCCTCTTGCCTTTACGGCAACATAGGTTCCCGGCGCATCGCACAGAATGTCGCGCCCCTCCGCACCGGGTACGCGGGCGGGAATCATCTTGCTGGAGCGTTTGGCGAGCCATTTCTCCCAGCGCGGCCACCAGGAGCCTTCGTGGAACTCCGCGGTCTCGAGCCAGTCCTCATGTCCAAGCGTCAGATCGGTGTTGGTGTAATGGCCGTATTTGCCCTTGCTCGGCGGGTTCACGATGCCTGCGATATGGCCCGACTGCGTCATGATGAAGGTCTTGTCCTTGCTGCCCATCTGCTGCACCCCACGGTAGCTGTCCTTCCAAGGCGCGATGTGATCGGTCTCGCAGGCGATGGCGCAGAGCGGCACGTCGACTTCATCCAGCACCAGATGATGACCGCACAGATCATAGCCACCGCTCGCAAGCTCGTTGCGCTGGCACAGCCCGCGCAGGTACTGCATCGCCATCTTCGCAGGCAGGTTCGCGCCGTCGCCGTTCCAGTAGAGCAGATCGAAGGCGGGCGGCGTCTCGCCCATCATGTAGCTCTTGACCGCTGGACCGTAGACCAGATCGTTGGAGCGCAGGAATGAAAACGTGCGCGCCATCACGATCGACGGCAGGATGCCCTTGTGCGCCGTCTCCGCCTCGATCCCGCCGATGAAGTCATCGGTGAGGAAGGGCTCGAACTCCCCCTGGTCGGAGAAATCGGTGAGCGCGGTGAAGAACGTGGCGGATTTGACGGAGGTATCGCCGCGCTGCTTGAGCAGCGACAGCGTCAGGCTCAGCGTGGTGCCCGCGATGCAATAGCCCACCGCATTGACCTGCTTCTCGCCGGTGATCGCCTTCACCTCGCGCAGCGCCGTGACATACCCGTCCTCGACGTAGTCTTCCATACCGACGTCGCGGTAGGTGGCATCGGGGTTGATCCAGCTCACCATGAAGAGTGTGTAGCCCTGGTCGATCACCCATTTCACCAGCGAGTTCTGCGCCTTGAGGTCGAGGATGTAGTACTTGTTGATCCAGGGCGGGAAGATCAGCAGCGGCGTGGCATGCACTTGCTCGGTCGTGGGCGTGTACTGGATGAGCTCGAACATGCGGTTGCGGAACACGACCTTGCCCGGTGTGGTCGCGATGTTGCCGCCAAGCTGGAATGCGTCCTCATCGGCCAGCCGCACGATCATCTCGCCGTTGTTGGCCTCCAGATCGCTGATCAGGTTCTCGAGGCCCTTGATCAGGCTCTCGCCCTCCGTCTCCACCGCGCGCTGCAGCGCATCGGGATTTGTGGCTAGGAAGTTGGTCGGGCTCATCATGTCGATGATCTGGCGCGAGAAATACTTGAGCCGCTGCTTCTCTCGCGGTTCCATGTCCTCCACATCCTCGACAGCCTGGGAGATGGCCTGCGCGTTCATCATGTACTGTTGCTTGACGAAGTTGAAATAGGGATGCTGCTCCCAGAGGGGGTTGGCGAAACGCCGATCCTTGCCGGTGCGGTCAGGTGGCGCGCTCAGCGTTCCCTTGGCCAGCGCCTGCTGCGCCTCGATGAAATGGGTGACGGATTTCGTCCAGAATTCAAGCTGATGCTCGATCACCTTGGCCGGGTTGTGTACCGCCTCATGCATGTATGCCTTGGCCGCTTTTGCGAAAAGCTCTTGATTCGGCGCATCCAGCGCTGCGTGATGGGTATTGCGGTTCGCCAGCACCGCTGCCAGCCGCTCCCGCAGGGCGTCCACTTTCCCGAGGTTTTCGGTAATGCGTGCCAAAGATGCCGCAGTCGGTACGCCTTCGTTCTCAGATTTAGTTGTCATCTTAACTTTTCCGCCCTATCTTTGCACCTGCAGCATTTTGTTCAGCCACCCCACCCCGAGGCGCGCGGCATGAATGCCCCCGGCGTGGCCGGGCCTTGGTACAGGAGTTCCCGATGCGTTACATGGCATCCTACGATATGATGGAAACGATCCGAAACACTAATCAGTGGCTCGGTGCTTCCGCGCTTGCGATGGCCTCCTACCCCGCCTTTTCTATGGTCCCCAGCCCTGCGTTGCAATGGATGCGGGCGTGGGGCGAGGTGACGGAGCGTACTTTCAGCCGCATGGTGGCCAAGCCCGACTGGAACATCCCGCCTTTCGTGGGCGCAAACGGCACCGACAGGCTCGTCGAGCCACAGATCGAGATCAAGGGCGACTTCGGTGACCTGCTGCACTTCCACGTGTCGGGCCGCACCGCGAAAAAACGGAAAGTTCTGCTGGTGGCGCCGATGTCGGGGCATTACGCGACCCTGCTGCGCTCCACCGTGATCAGCCTGCTGCCGGACTGCGAGCTATACATTACCGACTGGCACAACGCCCGCGAGATCCCCGTGAGCGCAGGCAAGTTCGATGTCGAAGATTACACGATGTATTTGGTGGACTACATGCGCCATCTGGGCCCCGACACCCATGTGATCGCCGTGTGCCAGCCTGCCCCGCTCGCTCTGGTCGCGACCGCCTATCTGGCGGAGGAAGACCCCAGCGCGCAACCGAGCACACTGACCCTCATCGGCGGTCCCATCGACCCGAGTGCTGCCCCGACCGAAGTCACCGACTTCGGCCATTCCGTGACCATGGGCCAGCTCGAGCAGTTCATGATCCAGCGCGTGGGTTTCAAACACAAGGGCGTCGGGCGCAAGGTTTATCCCGGCCTGCTGCAGCTGAGCTCGTTCATCTCGATGAATATGGATACGCACAAGAACGCCTTCGTGAACCAGATCCAGCGTGTCGCCAAGGGCGAAGCGCACGACCACGACAAGCACAACAAGTTCTATGACGAATACCTTTCCGTGATGGACATGCCGGCGGAGTTCTATCTTTCGACCGTGGATCGCATCTTCAAGGCAGGCGAAGTTGCCAAAAACGAGTTCACGATCAAGGGCAAGAAGGTCGATATCGGCATGATCACGACCGTAGCCGTCAAGACGGTCGAGGGCACAAAAGACGATATATCCGCACCCGGCCAGTGCATTGCGGCGCTCGCATTGTGCACCGGTCTGCCCGACGACAAGAAGGCAAGCCACCTTGAGGAGGGTGCGGGTCACTACGGGATCTTCGCGGGCAAGAGCTGGCGCACGAACATCCGCCCGCTGGTGCTTGATTTTATCGACGATCATGAAAAGCAGACCCCTCCCGGCTATCGCCTGAAGCAGGCCGCAGAGAAGAAGGCGGCTAACAAGAACGCGGCGGCCTGATCTCATGGCCGAAGTTCCGTTCTCCTGCCCTTGCGGCAAGGTGGCGGGCACTTTGGCCGACGTCAGCCCGCGCAGCGGTACGCATGCGGTGTGCTACTGCGCCAGTTGTCGCGCGGGCGAGATCTACAGCGGCGGTGCCGATCCCGCGCCGGAGCCGGTAGACATCTACCAGACCTCACCCTACCTGCTGACCCTGGCAAAGGGTCGCGATCATCTGGCCGTCTTCTCTTTCGGCCCGAAGAATCTGCTGCGCTGGAAGGCCAGTTGCTGCGGTACGGCGATGTTCAACACGCCGCGCAACCCCAAGATGTCTTTCGTCGGCGTGCGCACCAGCGTGATCGCGCAAACCGCCCCGCTCGGGCCCGTGGTCGGCAAGGCGTTCGTTCCCGTGCCAGGCAAGAAGCCGCGCCACGAGAACCTGCGTGCGATGCTCTTCGATGCGCTCGCCCGTATTCTGGGCAACCGGGTGAGTGGGCGGTGGAAAAGCAATCCGCTGTTTGACACCGACACCGGCGCGCCAATCCATCCCGTCCATGTGGTCAGCCCGCAGGAGCGCGCGGCCCTGCCCCGCTAGCGCGTGATCTCACTGCAGCACGTAAGGTTGGGACATCCACGCCCGCAGGGCAGCAGTCGTCTCGTCGGGCTGCTCCAGTGTGGGCAGATGGCCCGCGTTTTCCAGCACGCAGAGCCGCGCGTAGGGAATGAGCTCCGCCATGAACTCATGTCGCTTGACCGGGCAGAGTGCATCATGCGCGCCGCATAGTACCAACGCAGGGACACGGCACTTGCGCAGCGTCGCCTGCTGGTCCTTGCGCCGTTGCAGCGCGCGCGACTGGCGGATGAACACCTCAGGCCCCAATACGCGCGCCATCTCCATCACCAGTTGAAGGACTTCGCCGCGATAAGGGCCGGGCGCGAGGTAGTTCGGCTTCATCTCCTCGCGGATCACCTCGAGCATCCGCCCCGAGCGTGCCTTGACGATCTGCGGCTCTCGGTTGGCGGCGATCACCGGCGTTTCGGGCAGTGGATTGGTATCCATCAGGGCGATGCGCGTCACCCGGTCGGGCGCGCGGCGCAGGATCTCCATCGCGACGATCCCGCCCATCGAAAGCCCGGCCAACGCAAAGCGTTTGGGCAGCAGATCCAGCAGGCCGGAGGCGATTTCCTCGATCCGCTCTCCCATCGTCACGGGCGCGACCATCACGGCGGTATCACTCGACAGTTCCGCGATTTGCGGGCCGAACAGGCGCGCATCGCACATCATCCCCGGCAGCAGAACCAGCGGCTCTTTCATGGTGGCGTCACCCCGTTAATCGGTCCCCTGTGCATGCCGTGCCGCGCGCGCAGGCGCAAGCCCTCAGGGATATGCGATGCCCCGGAACGGGGGGAAATCCGCGTAGCGCGCGGCACGGGTCCCGGCATCCTCGGATGGCGCCGCCCCCGCACGCAGCAGCATGCCGCGCGGCGCGATGTAGCTGCTGATGGTGCGCAGCGGCTCGGGCCGCCAGACTAGGTTGAACGCCGCGAGCTTGGGAAAGAACCACATCTCCGAATAGGGTAGATGGTCATGCACCCACCACGCCAGATCGCGCCAGTCGCGCCCCTGTGCGTAGCGGTCCGCGAACCACGGGATCACCAGCGAGGTGCCTGCGATGGGCCTGCCCGGCCAATCCCAGATGTGGCACTCGATCGGGTTGTCGCTGCGCGCGCAGTTGAGCTTGTGGTCATTGCCGTAGGTGTTGAGCGCGGCGCTGCGATAGCCCGAGCGGATGGCGATGCGGCCGAAGGTCTCCTCCAGCGGGTCGAGCAACTCCTCGCAGAGCTTGCGGCCATGGGCGATGGCGAGGTCAGGTTCATCCGGTACGTTCGGAAAACCATGGAACACGCTGATTTCACTCATCAAGAAGTCGCGCATGTAGAAGTGCCGCGAGAGCCGCACGCGCCCGAAGGTCTCAAGGCTCCACATGCTGGCCGGTTTGCGCATCAGAGGCGCTCAAGGCGCGACTTGCCGCGGCGCATCGCGCGGTGGGCAAGCACAGATGTCGTCATGCTCACACCTGCGCCAGGGCGATGACGTCTTCGACCGCCCTCTCGATCAGGCCCAGGCATGGGCCGTCGGAAAAGCGGTGGTCGGCATCTTTCACGAGCAACAACTGAAGGTCGGGACTGCTGACATGCTCCAGCAGTCGCATGGCAGTGGCGGTGCTGACAGCCGTGTCAGCCGTGCCCTGCAGCATCCGCATCGCGACAGGCACCTCGAGCGCATCCCGCAGGACCAGATGCGCACGGCCGTCCTCGATCATCCGGCGGGTGACCAAATAGGGCTCCATGTAGTCCGAGGGCAACTCGACGCGGCCCGTCGCGGCCAGTTGCGCGCGCTGCTCCGCATCGAATCCCTCCCACCAGCCGTCTTCGGTAAAGTCGGGTGCCGCGGCAACGGTCACGATCCCCGCGATCCGTTCGGGCCGCGCCAGCGCGAGGAGCAGCGCCTGCCAGCCGCCCATCGAGGAGCCGACCGGCACGACAGGCCCGTCGGTGAGCCGGTTAATCACCTCCAGCGTGTCGACGTGCCAGTCGCCGATGCATCCCTCCTCGAAACTGCCCGACGACAGACCATGCCCGGAATAGTCGAAGCGCAGAAAGCTGCGCCCCGTCGCGCGCGCCCAAGCCTCCAGATGCACTGCCTTGGTGCCCTCCATGTCCGATTTGAGCCCGCCCAGAAAAACGACGCAAGGCGCCTCCCCTTCCGTCAGGTGATAGGCGATCCGGCGGCCTTGGGCGGTGTCGAGAATGGATGGCTCTGCCATGCGGTTGGGTCCTTTCGTTGTGGCCCGATCATGTGCCGGGCATCGGCGAAGGGCAACCGACACGGTGAAGTTAATACGTTACCCTCTTGTCACGTGACTATATAGTCACCTATAAGGGATCCATGGACATGATA
Organism: uncultured Alphaproteobacteria bacterium; assembly: GCA_963703195.1. GTDB lineage: Bacteria > Pseudomonadota > Alphaproteobacteria > Rhodobacterales > Rhodobacteraceae > Sulfitobacter. Next base: position 1,717,816 of record OY969797.1, read on the forward strand.
TTCAAAGCCCTTGCCGATCCTGCACGCCGCACCTTGCTGGACGCCCTGCGCCAGCGGGACGGGCAGACCCTCGGCGATCTGACCGCGCAGCTCGAGATGACACGCTTCGGCGTGATGAAGCATCTGGGCGTGCTGGAGGATGCAGGGCTGATCGTGACCCGTAAGGTGGGGCGGTTCAAATACCATTACCTCAATGCCGTCCCCCTCCAACAAACCATTGACCGCTGGATCGAGCCCTTGCTCGTCAAACCCGCGGCGCGAGCGGTGCTTGACCTCAAATCACAACTCGAAGGGAAAACCCCGATGCAAGACAGGAAAACCAAACCCGATTTCATGACGCAGACCTTCATCCGCTGCACGCAGGATGCGCTCTGGGAGGCGCTGACCGACCCCGACAAGATGGCCGCGACGCATTTCCTGTGCGACCGCGTGGAGGCTGACGGCGGCGCGCATGCCTGGATCCGTGCCGACGGCTCGACCATGTTGACCCAGACGTATACCAAGCTGACGCCCAAGAGCCGCATTGAGGCCACGTTCGAGCCCGCATTCTTCGGCCCGGACGCTAAAGCCTCACATATGGCCTTTGAGATCGAGGGCGAGGGGCCATACTGCAAGCTCACGATCCTGCACTATGCGCTCCCCGCCGGGCAGGAGGGCGTCGGCGAAGGCTGGGCCCGTTTTGCGGCCTCGCTCAAGTCGTGGCTCGAGACCGGCACCGCGCTGAAGATGGAGATGTGAGATGGCGTTCCCGACAGAGCTGGGCATTCTCACCTGCCTCATGATCCTCGCGGCCTCGCTCTGGATCCCTTACATCATCGGCGTCAACACCGTGCCCGAGGGCAGCCTGCCGGATGACGCGCCAGACGGGTTCGTGCGGATCTCGAACCCCGCGCTTCACCGGCCCTGGGTTCAGCGCGCCTACCGCGCCCATCTCAACCTGCTGGAACAGGGGATCCCCTTCGCCGTGCTGGTGCTGATCGTGGACCGCCTGGACGGGTTCACCGCCCTCACCTATTGGTGCGCGATTGTGTTCTTCTGGTTGCGGGTGGCGCATGCCGTGGGGTATGTCACCGGCTTTGCGCGTCTGCCGCTTCGGCCAATCATCTTCACCGCTGGATGGCTCTGCTTCATGGTAATGGCGGCGGCAGTGTTCATGGCAGCCTAGCCGCTGACATAGGGTTCCTTGCAGGGGCGGTAGAAGATCTTTTGATTGTGCAACCGGCCCAGCAGATCGTCGATCTGGCTCATGTGACCGCCCTCCTCCGCTGGCGGGAGCAGGGGCTTCACACCCTCGCGGTCCAGCGACAGGTCGCGGTTGATCATCCGCAGCGCGGCTTCGATCATGTCGATGTCATCGAGGGACAGGTCGAACTTGCGGTTGTATTTCGGCATTATTCCACCTCTATGAATTTGCATGATCGTGCACCAGCACATGGTGGAGTTCAAGGATTCGCACACGCCTAGGCTGCGCCTTGCAGTCTCGCTCCGGCCCCTCGTCCAGAGGCATCTGGCCCGCGTTCCGGGCAGGATCCGCCGCGCATGCACGCCAAAGTGCCGCTACGGCACGTGGGCATTCGCTTGCCCGGTTCCGCAAGGCTGATAGGATCGCGCAATGAACGCGACACAGCCCGACCGTTTCCTGATCCCGACCCTCTCGATTTGCAATTTCGTGATCGGCGTCGGTGCGTTCGGCATCATCGGTCTGGTGGAACCCTTGGGCGAGGATCTGGCGCTGAGCCCGGCACAAACCGGCCAGCTGCTGACGGTCTACGCGGTTGCCTACGCGCTGCTCTCGCCGCTGCTCGTTGCCTCCACGGGGCAAGTGGGTCGAAGGCGTATCATGACGATCGGGCTGGCGATCTTTGCGCTGGCCGCGGCGATCTCGGCGCTCTCGCCGGGGATGGCAGGGCTCAACGCCGCGCGGGTGCTGGCGGCAGTGGGGGGCGGCATCTTCACGCCGCTGACCGCCGCAGTCGCCGCATCCCTCACGCCGGAGCATCAGCGCGCCAAGGTGCTGGCGGCGGTGTTCTTCGGCCTCACCATGAGCCAGGTGGTCGGCGTCCCGGCGAGCAGCTGGATCGCCTATACTTTCGGCTGGCGCTGGGCCTTCTGGCTGGTGTTCGTGCTGGCGCTGCCCTGCCTCTGGCTCATTTGGACGCGGGTGCCTGCGGGTCTTACCTTCCAGCCGGTCAGCCTGCGCGATCTGGGCGATGTGCTGGGAGAAGGCCGCCTGATGCTGGCCATCGGCTTCACCGGGTCTTTCATCGGCGCGCAGTACGTCCTCTTCACCTATATCGCGCCGTTACTCAGCGCGACCATGGACTTCGGCAGGGACGGCATCGCGCTGGTCCTCATGGTGTCGGGGATCGGGGCGGTGGCAGGCAACATCCTCGGCGGCTACCTGTCGGACCGTCTGGGCGCCCTGCGGACACTGGGCGGGCTGTGTGTCGCGCAGATCCTACTGATGCCCTGCTTTTCGCTGCTGCCGATGTCGGAGCCCGTGCTGCTGGTGCTGGTATTTGCCTGGGCGATGTGCGGCTGGTCCTTCATGCCCGCGCAGCAGACCCGGCTCATCGGGCTTGCGGGCCACCGCGCGCCCGTGGTGCTCGCGCTCAACGCGGCGGCGATCTATGTCGGTGCCGCCATCGGCTCCGCCGTGGGGGGGGCCGTGATCCTCGGCTACGGGCTCACCACGTTGGGCATGGTCGCGGGCTTCGGCGCCGCGCTGGCACTGGCGCATCTGACACTCTCCTCGCGGGTACGACCCGTCGGGGGCAGCGCCTCTTGACATGGGCGCCGCAGCGCGGCACAACCCACGGCACATAACCCGCAACCGGGCGTCTCGTAGGCGCCAAACCGACGAGGAGGCCCGCATGGCCCAGATCGAACTCACTCTCCCCGATGGCAACGCACGGCAGTATGACGCAGGCGTCACTGCGGCGGATGTGGCATCCGACATCTCCACCTCGCTGGGCAAGAAGGCGATCAGCGCCACGGTGAACGGTGCCCATTACGATCTGGCCTGGCCAATCACCGAGGACGCCCGCATTTCCATCCACACCATGGCCGACGAGGAACAGGCCAACGAGCTGGTGCGCCACGATCTGGCGCATGTTATGGCGCGCGCCGTGCAATCGATCTGGCCCGATACCAAGGTCACCATCGGCCCGGTGATCAAGGACGGCTGGTACTACGATTTCGACCGCGCCGAGCCCTTCACCCCCGAGGATCTGGGGCTCATCGAAAAGAAGATGAAAGAGATCATCAATGCCCGCGACCCGGTGCGCACCGAAGTCTGGGACCGTGCCCGCGCGATCAAGCATTACGAGGATCTGGGCGAGCCCTACAAGGTCGAACTGATCGAGAGCATTCCCGGCGACGAGCCGCTGCGCATGTATTGGCACGGCGACTGGCAGGACCTGTGCCGCGGGCCTCACCTGCAGCACACCGGGCAATTGCCGGGCGATGCGTTCAAGCTCATGTCGATCGCGGGCGCCTATTGGCGCGGCGACAGCAGCCGGGCGATGCTGCAGCGGATCTACGGCGTCGCCTTCACCGGCAAGGAGAAGCTCAAGGCGCATCTCAACATGCTCGAGGAGGCGGCCAAGCGCGACCACCGCAAGCTGGGCCGCGAGATGGACCTGTTCCACATGCAGGAAGAGGCACCGGGACAGATTTTCTGGCATCCCAACGGCTGGATGATCTACACGCAGCTGCAAGACTACATGCGCCGCAAACAGCGCGCGGGCGGCTATGTCGAGGTGAACACGCCACAGGTCGTGGACCGCAAACTGTGGGAGAAATCCGGCCACTGGGACAATTATCAGGAGCATATGTTCATCGTCGAAGTCGACGAGGAGCACGCGCGGGAAAAGGCGATCAACGCCCTGAAACCGATGAACTGTCCCTGCCACGTCCAGATTTTCAATCAGGGTCTGAAATCCTACCGCGACCTGCCGCTGCGCATGGCCGAGTTCGGATCGTGCAACCGGTACGAGCCCTCCGGCGCATTGCACGGCATCATGCGGGTGCGCGGCTTTACCCAGGATGACGCGCATATCTTCTGCCGCGAGGACCAGATCGAAGAGGAATGCGCAAAATTTATCGAATTCCTGTCGTCCGTCTACAGCGACCTGGGATTTGAAAAATTCGAAATCATGTTCGCCACGCGCCCCGAAAAAAGGGTCGGCACCGAAGAAAGCTGGGACAAGATGGAAGCGGCGCTGGAGGCGGCGATCCGCAAGACCGGCCACGATTTCACGCTCGATCCCGGTGAGGGCGCCTTTTACGCCCCCAAGCTGGATTTCAAGCTGACCGACGCTATCGGACGCGTCTGGCAGTGCGGCACCTTTCAGGTCGATCCGAACCTGCCCGAACGGCTCGAGGCGAGCTACATCGGCGAGGACGGCGCAAAACACCGCCCCTACATGCTGCACCGCGCCTGTCTGGGGTCGTTTGAGCGTTTCATCGGCATCCTGATCGAAAACTGGGCGGGCAAGCTGCCATTCTGGCTCGCCCCGCGCCAGGTCGTCGTCGCCTCCATCACTTCGGATGCGGATGACTATGTTCGCGAGGTCGTCGCGGAGCTAGTCGCCGCAGGCGTGCGTGCCGAAGCGGACGTGCGCAATGAAAAGATCAACTACAAGGTGCGCGAGCATTCGGTCGGTAAGGTGCCGGTGATCCTCGCCGTGGGCAACCGAGAGGTGGAGGACAGGACAGTCTCCCTGCGCCGTCTGGGCGAAAAACAGACCTCTGTGCAGGCTCTGGGCGATGTTACAGCGACGCTCAAGCGCGAGGCAACCCCGCCGGATCTGTTGTAACATAAGCACTGCGGGGGGCCTTTGCGGGCCCCCGTTTTGTTACATATGGGCGTGATACCCGCCCCTGCACGCCCGAAAACCGAAAAAATCGGAGTGATTTTCTGACACGCTTGTGACACACCTTCTCGTGAGTGGATTTGCCGCACAGAGCTTGCTTAACTGGCCTCATCCGAATTCAACGTGACCTCAACCAAGGAGAGATATGATGTCCACATCCATGAAAACCCTCGCGATTGCAGGCGCCGTCGCCGCCTCTCTCACCGGCGTCGGCACCACAGCGCATGCCGCCTCCAAGGAGAAGTGCTACGGCGTGTCGCTTGCGGGCGCCAATGACTGCGCAGCGGGCCCCGGCACCACCTGCGCCGGCACCTCTGTGACCGATTATCAGGGCAATGCATGGACGCTCGTCGACGAAGGGACCTGCGCCGAGATCGAACTGCCCGCAATGGCGGACGGCACCGAGCGGCAAGGCTCCCTCACCGCGCTGGAGCGTGATCTGCCCGCTTGAGAGATATCCACAGGGCCCTGTGGAGAACAGGGCCCCGTGGACCTGAATAATGACCCGGAGGGCCTTGTTATGTTTGATCAATCCTCCCCACGCGCAGCCCTGCCAAACGGCGTCGGCATCGGCTACAAGCCCCAGCACTTCACCAAGCTGATCGCGGCCCCCGGTGCTGTTAAATGGATCGAGGTCCACGCCGAGAATTACATGGGCGACGGCGGGCGTCCGCATGCGCAGCTGCGCGCGCTGTCGGAACGTTTCGCACTGTCGGTGCACGGTGTCGGGCTGTCCATCGGCGGCGAGCAACCGCTCGACAACGCTCATCTTTCACGCCTACGACGCCTCATCGAGCGCACAAACCCCGCAAGTTTCTCCGAACATCTCGCCTGGTCCACCCATGGCGCCGAATATCTCAACGATCTGCTGCCCCTGCCCTACACGCCAGCAACGCTCGACCGCGTTGCGGACCATATCGCGCAGGTACAGGACACGCTGGGCCGTCAAATGCTGCTCGAAAACCCCTCCAGCTATCTCGCTTTTGCGGAGAGTACGTTTTCAGAAACCGACTTTTTGGGGCAGCTTGTCCACAGGACAGGCTGCGGTCTCTTGCTCGATGTGAACAATGTCTTTGTTTCTTCCACAAATCTCGACACCACGCCGGAAGCCTACATCGACGCCTATCCTATGGAGGCAGTGGGAGAGATCCATGTCGGCGGCCATGCGCATGACCTAGACGATAAAGGTGCTCTCTTGCTGCTCGACAGCCATGATGCCCCCGTCGCCGATCCCGTGTGGGATCTCCTGAGGCATAGCCTGGGCAAATCCGGGCCGAAACCCGTGCTCGTGGAATGGGACAGCAACGTGCCCGAATGGCCGGTCCTGCGCGCGGAGGCCGATCGTGCCGCCGCAGCGCTGGCAGCGGTTGCGGTCGCCTGATGCCGGTCAGCCAATCCGAATTTCGCGCAGGTCTGCTAGATGCACGCCTGCCCGTGCCGGAGGGGCTGCGCGACGCCTCGGGCGGCCCTGCGGGGCGGCGCTACGGCGTCTACCGCAACAACGTGACCGTCTCCCTGATCGAAGCGATGCAGGCGGCATTCCCGCTGGTGCGCGGCCTTCTCGGCGCGGCGAATTTCGACAGCCTTGCACCGCACTACGTGCGTGCGCATCCGCCCCGCTCTCCGCTGATGATGCACTACGGCACCGATTTCCCTGCCTTTCTCGGCGCGTTCGAGCCGCTGGCTCATCTCGGCTATCTTGGCGACATGGCAAGGCTCGATCTGGCCCTGCGCGCCTCCTATCACGCAGCCGACGCCGCACCATTCGACACCGCCGTGCTGCAGCGGCCTCCCGAAGAGCTGGCACGCGCGCAGATCGCCCTAGCGCCCGCCACGCAGCTTTTGCGCTCGCGCTGGCCGATACACGATTTGTGGCGCAAGGCACGCGATGCACAGGCCCCCGCCCCACGTGCGGAAGGCCAGGCCGTTCTGATCACCCGCCCTGAATTCGATCCCGAGGTGCATCTGCTGTCTATCGGCGCCGCCACCTGGCTCACCGCACTGCGAACTGAGGCGATGGGCCCCGCGGTCGAGGCGGCAGAGGCCGCAGCACCCGCATTCGACTTCGCCGCCAGCCTGATGCTCGCCCTGCAGGCCCATGCCTTCTGCACCACCGAAAAGGACACCCGATGCATTCCCTGATGAATTTCTACCGAGCGACGACCGACCGGCTGGAGGCCGCCGACTGGCTGCTGCCGACGCTCGCGCGGGTGCTGTTTGCGGCGATCCTGCTGATGTATTTCTGGGTTTCGGGCCTTACAAAACTGGGCGACGGCGTGCTCGGCATCTTCACTCCCTCGACGGGCGCCTACGTCCAGATCTTTCCGCGCATGATGGAGGCGGTGGGCTATGACACCGATCAATTCTCCTTTCTCCACAAGCTCTTCGTGCTGGCGGGAACCTGGGCGGAGTTCCTGCTGCCTGCCCTTATCGTGCTCGGGCTCATGACACGCCTCGCGGCCCTGGGGATGATCGGATTTATCACCGTGCAATCGCTCACGGATCTCTACGGGCACAATGGTTGGGATGACAGCAAAGTGCTGGGCGCATGGTTCGACCGGTTTCCGGACGGGATCATATTGGACCAGCGCGTGCTGTGGGTGTTCGCGCTGATGGTGCTGGTGATCAAGGGCGCGGGACCGATCTCCTTCGACCGCGCGCTGCGGCCCCGCGGCTAGAGCGCCGCCTTGACCTGCGCGACCGTTTCCGGCGACCATCCGAGAAACAGCTGATCTCCCACGGAAATCAGCGGGCGCTTCATCACGGCGGGATGCCGGGCGATCAGATCCAGCGGGTCCATGGCACGCTCCTCCTCGCTCAGGGCGCGCCAGGTGGTGGAGCGGGTGTTGAGCAGCGCGGGGCCGAACTGCGCCTGGGCACGGGCAAGCAGGTCAGGCGGCACGCCGTCGGTGCGCACATCGATCATTTTAAGTTCAGCTAGCGTTTTCAAGGCCTTGCGGCACGTGTCGCAATTATTCAGACCGTAAAGATGGGGCATGCTCAAATTATCCTCATTTGCGCCGACACAGTGCGGCAAAGGTGGAAAATTGCAACGGACGCCTTGAATTTTTTCAGAAATGACCAAATCTTTTTCCATGGGGTCCGTGCACTTACGGGCGCCTGCCCTGCAGGTTGCGGGCGGACTTGGAACAGGAGGCGTGGAACAGATGCCAACGGGAACCGTGAAGTGGTTTAATACGACAAAGGGCTATGGATTTATTGCACCTGAGGGAGGCGGTAACGACGTGTTCGTGCACATCTCCGCGGTGGAGCGGTCGGGGCTGACGGGCCTTGCGGACGACCAGAAGGTAAGCTTCGAATTGTCGGAGGGGCGCGACGGGCGCCAGATGGCATCGGACATCACCCTGCTCTGACAAACGCCCCGCCGCTGTGAGGCGCCGGGGCTGAGCATAGGCAATCGCAGGGCTAGTCGACAGTGCAGCCCTTGGTCCCGACGGGACAATCCGCCCGCGCGACAGGCCGGGGGTGGCGCGTCGCGCGCACCGCTTTCGGTGCGTGGCGAGCAATAGGGTGCGTCATAGCAGCCTGATAGCTCACATGGGTATTGGGTGTTCCGCAGCTGATCAGGCCCTCGAAAACGACAGGTTGCAGCCCTGCGGCGCAGTAGTTGTCGGATCCGACGTAGGGATAGATCTTCACCTCTGCGCTGGCATTCTGGGGCAGAGCGGCCATGAGGCCGAAAGTGGCGGCGAGCGCCAGTGCGTTGAGTTTAGACATCTTGAGCCTCGCTTGTGGCTGTTTTGCGATTAGCTTCGTGAAACTGTGCGGGCAAGTCCAGATATTTCGAGAATTTAGCGGTTTTTGCGCAGTGTCTTCGGGCGGATACGGGGTGTAGGTACCCCATGGCGCAGATGGCGGACTGGCCCAGATTTTCCAAGTATATACGCAGTCATGCGACGCTAAAGGGGCAGTTTTCACAGCCAGACGCCTTGGGTGGCGTCATCCCAGCCAACGGTGAACTTGGCGCCGTCAGTCAGGAGGGGGCGGGCCATGAGGGCGGGTTGGTCCATCAGCTGCGCCTCGGCCTCCGACTCGCGCATCCATGCGGAGAGATTGCGGTAGGTCTGGGATTTCCGGTCGATGATGGTGTCACCGAATTCAGCGATCAGGGCGGCCCATTCGGCCTCGGTCAAACGGTCGGCGCGTACGTCGCGGAAGGTGACGGTGTGGCCTGCCGCTTCGAGGGCTTTGAGGGCGTTTTTGCAGTCGGAGCAAGTGTGCAGGCCGTAGAGGATCATATTGGGGGCTTTCTTTGGGATGTCGGACGTAAGGTGCCCCGACCCTACGGACCCGACCGCGCCATGCGCAAGCATTTCGCAGGGGATACGAGCGCTGCCCTAAACCTCAAGCGATCCGCCCGAACCGACGGCAGGAAGCGAAACGACAGCGTCACGCCGCAGGCATGCCTTCGGCACGATTAGGGTGGGTGAGACCCATTTCGGAAACTGTCTAGTGAACAGTTTTAGGGTCGAACGGGCGGAGCCTCGGATCAGGCGCTTCCAAATCGGAGCTTTGGAATGGATGCAGCACGATTGTAGTAAACTGGTGGATTGTATTTTATGCAAAGACAAGGTCGAGAAGCGCTGAAACACGTCCTACGCTTATGACTCGTCAAAACCAATCTTTTGGGAAATCTCATTCATCGCGTAGTGAACGAACTGCTGTCCAAGTGCAGTCAACTCGTAACCCTCCTCACGGTCAAATGCTGACACAAGAGTAGATCCCGAGGAGCCTTTAGGGCGCGGAACCTTCCTAATAAAATTTCCTTGATAATCACGTTCTCTATGCTGCCGGATTATTGATCCCATAGATAGATCTCTGATCAATAACTTAAACAAGTCGGCGTCAGCAGAGTCCTCAGGCACCCTCTCGCGCCCCACTTTATCCCAAATTGCACCACGAGAGATCCCGTTCGAATTATAGATTGCCGCAATCACTTCAAAATGGAAGGGCGAATACAAGCTAAGCCAATCAATGAACAAACGTACAACGTCATCGCTCGAAATGGAACTCGCGGCGGCATTCGAGAGCAAATTTCTCAAAAGCAGTCTTTTCTCTTCACTTTCCGCTGCAGGCCACTCCCTAAAGCTTTTCTTCAGGAGGCTTTGAAATGAAACAGAAGTGATGCGATCAGAGATTTTTTCATCATGAAGATCAAGTCGCGCTGTTATCTCAAGTATAGTCTTTTCTTTTTCGCGAATTTCATCATGGATCATTTCAATCCAGCTTCTTAGGAACTCATTTGCCTTTTCTTCTTCTTTTTCGCCCCAGTAGCCCGCTGCTGCGGAAAATAATCCTCCAGCAAATGGAACTGCGCCGAGAGTGTTAAGAACAACCCTTCCTGCTTTGCCCCGACCTGAAGCGGGAATCTTGTCAGGTAGGTTCTTGTCATCATCACTCACTTCAAAACCCCCTCAAACTCTCGCCATTCCCCCTTGCTCATCCCGCTATTCTCCTGCGTGACCTCCTCCCCCTTCAACATCCGACGAATACAATCCAAAGCCCTGCCCGACATCGTCGCCCCGCCCAACCGGTAGTCCTCGAACGCCCCATAAGCCGCCGGCACCCAATCCGCCACGACCTTGCAAATCGCATCCGCATAGACGCGGATTTCGTATTGGGCATGGGCGTCGGCGCGCAGGCGGAGGAAATGGAAGAGGTTGTGCAGATCCACCTTCCAATACCATTGGGTGTAGATGTTGGCGGGCAGGTTCATGCGGGCGAGCTCACGGGCGAGGCCGTCCTGCGGCGTGCCGTCGGGGGCCGTCTCGCTGATCATGCTCTCGTAGTGGTCATAGGCGCGGTTGCTGTCGGCCTTGAGGATCTCGAGCACGCGGGCGGCCTCCGCGCCCTCGAGCACGCCGCCCCTGCCCTGATTGTTGACCACGCTCTGGGCGTTCACATGTTCGGGCGCGGGAATGTAGAACTCGCGGTCGAGGATGGAATACCGGGCCGAGTATTCGTTGACGTTGGCCGTGCGGTGGCGGATCCACTGGCGCGCGACGAAGACCGGAAGCTTCACGTGCAGCTTGATCTCGCACATCTCGAACGGGGTGGAGTGCCAATGACGCATCAGATAGCGGATGAGCCCCTCGTCGTTCTGCACCGATTTGGTGCCCTTGCCGTAGCTCACGCGTGCGGCCTGACAAATGGCGGCATCATCGCCCATGTAGTCGATCACGCGGATGAAACCGTGATCGAGCACTGGATAGGCGGTGTAGAGGTGCGCCTCCATCCCCGCCGCGGTGGCGCGCAGGGTGGGCTCGGGCGTGCTGCGCTGGGCGTCGATTTCGGCTTGGTGTTCTGGGCTGACGGGCATGGCGGCGTCCTTTGGGTTGGATTCGCCTTCCACTATATCTGGTGGATTGCCGGGCGGGAACGCCATATGCGGTATTGCTTTTTGGCCATGGTGGCCGTGTTTATCGAAGCATGTCCCTTCCGGCGTTGACAATCCGGGGCGCACGCGGCGATTGTCTCTTCAAAACCACCATCGTTCCCGAGGGCAGAATAATGAAAAACCAGATTTTCAGCCTAGCGCTGATCGCGGCCTTGGCTGCATGCAGCGGCGGCAACCCCTTCGAGGAGGCGGAAGAGACCACAGGCGAGGGCGTGACCGGCGGCGAGACCGACGGAAACGGGATAACGACTGACGGTGTGCCTCCGGGCAGCAGCTCCCCCACGCCGGGCGATGCGATCTTCCGCAGCGAGGAACGCGACGACGGTGACAGCAGCAGGACCCTCGGCAACGGCTTTGCCAAGGGCGTGTCCTACGATTCAGACAACGACACCTTCACCGTGGACAACCTCGCCTTCGATGGCGACAGCCCCTATGTCCGCGGCCGCGCGGTCAGCAGTCTCAACGGCGGGCGCTTCAACGTCTACGAGGCTGAAGAGCTGACCAATGATCCGGTCACCGGAGAGGCGATCGACCAGTTCACCTACCGCGCGATCTATGGCCAGAGCCGCAATACGCGGACCAATGACGCCGGTGTGACGGTCCCGAATACCCAATTTGCGATCGTGCGCACGGGCAACTACGTTAACTACGGTTTTGGCGGGTTCATCTATCAGCGCGATGTCGGCGTGACGCTGCCGGACCGGTTCCAGGCCGCATTCAACGGGCAGTCCGCGGGCATGCGCGATTTCGCGGGCCGGGGCGGGCTGGAATACACCACCGCTGACGTGCGGATCGTGATCGATACGGATGACTTCGACGAAGGTGCCGGTGTGGACGGCACGATCTTCAACCGCCGCGTGCTGGATCTGGCGGGCAATGACATAACGGCCGATGTCGCGGAAGGTATCGCGCCTGGGCGCAGCACGATCCCGGTTGCGCGTTTTGTGATCGGGCCGGGCGTGCTGCGCGAAAGCGGTGATCTGGTGGGCGAGATCACAAGCCAGTTCGTAAACGAGGATGGCGAGGTCGCGGAGTACGAATCCGGAAACTACTACGCCGTCGTGGCGGGGACGGGTCCGGACGAGATCGTCGGCATTTTCGTGCTTGAGAATTCGGTGGAACCGAACGCCACCTCCACCCGCGATACCAGCGGCTTCATAGTCTACCGGGAACCATCCACGCCCACGCCATGACCACCTTTTGCATGCGCGCGATTGCGCGGGCCGCCGCGGTGGTGATGACGCTCGGTCTTGCCGGGCTGCCCGCACCGCTGGCGGCCCAGCAAATCAGCGATGTCACCCCCGCCGAAATGCTGCAAGCGGCCAAGCTGAGCCTGCAGGGCGGAGATCTCGCGCGGGCCATCGCCTACGCCGATGCACTCCTGCTGCGCGATCCTTCGGACACGACGGCCCATCTGATCCGCTCGGCGGCGTTGCGCGATGCGCAGGAGTTCGAAGCCGCACAGCTGGCCGCACGGGAGGGCTGGCGCCGCGCCGAAACCGATGCCGAGAAGCATTCCGCCGCCCTGCTGATGGCGCAGGCGCTCTCCTCGGACGGCAAGCGCACGCGGGCGCAACTGTGGCTGCGCCGCGCCGTCGAGCATGCACCGAGCCCCGCCCACGCCCAGCGCGCCCGGCAGGATTTCCGCTACGTGCAGCGGCGCAATCCTTGGCAGACCTACTTGTCGTTCACCCTCGCACCCAATTCCAACATCAACAACGGCTCGGCGCGCGACAGCTACCTGTCGAACTCGATCTTCGACCAACTCCTCGGCGGCGGGCCGCAGTTGCGCCCGATCAACGCCGAGGCGCAGGCGATTTCCGGCCTCGAATACGGTGTGCGGCTGCAGTCCCGCTACCGCTTTGCCCAAACCGAGCGGCGCGCGCATGATCTGACCTTCGGTCTCTCCTACCGCAGCTACGTGCTGGGCTCCTCCGCCAAGCGCGATCTGCCTGACGCGAAGGGGAGCGATTACGCATTCGGCACGGCGAGCATCGGCTACGGCTTCAAGCAGTTGCGTGCCGACAGGCGCGGCGAACTCGATCTCGGGCTGGAGCTGGGGCAGCTCTTTTATGCCGGCTCACGCTATTCAAGCTATCTGCGGGCGAGCGCGGCGCAAAGCTATTACCTCTCGCCCCGCAACAAGCTGCGCTACGGGCTGACGGCAGAGACGGAGAACGGGCAGCGGGTCTCCGATTCCGAAAGCCTGAGCCTTTCTGTGAGCCTAGACCGGGCGCTGGAGCGGGGAGACGGGCTGACCTTCGGGATTGATCTCACGGGGCAACGCTCGCCAAATATCCTGCATGAATACAATGAGATACGTCTGCGCGGTGGCTACATTTTCGGGCGTGAGATCATGGGGGCGGCGGTGCAGGTGAGCCTGGGTGCGCGGTGGCGCGACTATGACGCCCATCTGCTGAGCATCGACGGGCGCCGCGATCTCGAGATCTCGGCGGACTTCTCCGCGACCTTCCGGCAGATCGACTACTACGGCTTCAATCCGCGCGTTACGCTGAGCGCGTCACGCACCGACAGCACCATCGGTGTCTATGACAGCAATCGCCTCGGCCTTGGGATCGGCATCGCGTCGTCGTTCTGATCGCTGCCTTTTGACTGGCCGCGGCTCGACAGGGGCGCAGGCGGTGCTAGGGTAAGGGCGAGTTTAAAACCCCTTACAGGAGCAACCCCATGCCGATCAAATATCTGCACACGATGGTGCGTGTGAAAGACCTCGATGCCTCTATCGCCTTCTACAAGCTGCTCGGGCTGGTGGAGCGGCGGCGGATGGAGAACGAGGGCGGCCGCTTCACGCTGGTGTTCCTGTGCCCGCCGGGCATGGATGACGGCCATGCGGATGTGGAACTGACCTACAACTGGGACGGCGATGACGCGCTGCCGTCGGACAGCCGCCATTTCGGACATCTGGCCTACACGGTCGAGAACATCTACGAGACCTGCCAGCATCTGCAGGACAATGGCGTCACGATCAACCGCCCGCCACGCGACGGACACATGGCCTTCGTGCGCTCGCCCGACAACATCTCCGTGGAGCTGCTGCAGGAGGGGGACACGCTGGCGCCCGCGGAGCCCTGGGCCTCCATGGAGAACACCGGACATTGGTGAGACGCGCGCTCCTTGCCGGGGCGCTGGCCGTTGCGGCGCAGCCTGTCTGGGCGGCGGAATGTCGATTGGCCCTGGCGCTGGCGATCGATGTGTCGTCCTCCGTCGATGCGGCGGAGGACACGCTTCAGCGGGGCGGGGTCGTTGCGGCCCTGACCGCGCCGGAAGTGGTGGAGGCGTTTTTCGCAGGCGATCTGCCGGTGGCGCTCGCCGTCTATGAATGGTCGGGTCGCTATAATCAGGAGCTGATCCTTGACTGGACGATGATCGACAGCCCCGCGGCGCTGTTGAACGCGGCGGACGTGGTGGCGCGCAGCGCGCGCAGCCACAATGATTTCCCGACCGCCATCGGATATGCGCTGGGCTATGGCGCGCAGCTGCTGTCGCGGGGTCCCGATTGCCTGAAAAAGACCCTCGACATGGCTGGCGACGGGCAGAACAACGAGGGGTTCCCGCCCGCGACCGCCTACCGCGAGTTTCCCTTTGACGGCGTGACGGTCAACGGCCTTGTGGTCAACGGCGCCGATTACGAGGGCGAGGTCGGCCTGATCGCCTTCTACACCGGCGAAGTCCTCCATGGACCGGGCGCCTTCCTGATCGTGGCCGAGGGGTTCGAGGACTACGAGCGCGCGATGCGGCGCAAGCTCGAGCGGGAGCTGGCGCCCCCCGCGATCGGAGCGCTGCCCGATGGGGAAGATGCGGGGTGATGGGCCGGTTGCTGGCACTGCTGCTGGCATGCGCGCCGGTGCCGGTGGTGGCACAGGAGGTTTGCCGCCAAGCGCTGGCGCTCGGCCTCGACGTTTCGGGATCGGTCGATGCGCGGGAGTACCGGCTGCAACTTGACGGGCTGGCGCAGGCGCTGGAAAGCGCCGCTGTCCGCGCGGCCCTGCTGGAGCGGGCGGAGACGCCGGTGGAGTTGATGGTATTCGAATGGAGCGGGCCGCAGGACCAGCTGACGCTGGTGCCCTGGACCCGGATGAGTGGTGAAGCGGCGCTTGAAGCGGTGACGACACAATTGCGCGCGACCGAGCGGCGCGTGGAGGCCACGCCCGGCACCGCGCTCGGGGTGGCGATGCTGCATGGCGCGCGGCTGCTGGCGGAACGCGACCACTGCTGGCGGCAGACGCTCGATCTGTCGGGCGACGGCAAGAGCAACCTCGGGCCGCGTCCGCGCACAGTCAAGCCCCAGCTCGAGGGGCGCGGGCTGACAGTGAACGGGCTGGTGATCGGGGCGGATGATCTGGCGTCGGGCGACATCCGGCAGGCCGAGATTGGTGAGCTGAGCGCCTATTTCCGGGCGGAGGTCATTTTGGGACCGGATGCGTTTCTCGAGGTGGCGCTCGGCTTCGAGGATTACGCCCGCGCGATGGAGGTCAAGCTGCTGCGTGAGCTCGATGGGCTGGTGCTGTCGCAGCGCTAGGGTTTTCGACGTGCTTTAGCATGCGGCGTTCGGCGTGGGTTGGCCCGTTCGGTGCGGGTAAATTTAAAATCGACTGCTGCGTTGGCCGCTGCCGCCCCACCCTCTTCGATCGGGCCGGTCCGATCTTGGATGGAGCGGTGCGCTGCCCATGCCCATTGCCCATCAGTAGATGTAGCGGATCTGGTCGGTCCAATAACGCTCCACCCGTTTGAGCGATGCGGTGATCTCCACGATGCCTTCGGGACCCAGCACGCCGCGATCCTCCAGCCCGCCTGCGTGACGGGCAAAGAGGTCGGCCACGACGGAGCGGATGTAGCGGCCGTTTTCGGTCAGGCGCACCCGGACGGAGCGGCGGTCGATCTCGCAGCGCTGGTGATGCATGTAGCCCATCTCGACGAGCTTCTTGAGATTGTAGCTCACGTTGCTGCCCTGGTAGTAGCCGCGGCTCTTGAGCTCCCCGGCGGTGACCTCATTGTCACCGATGTTGAAGAGCAGTAACGCCTGCACGGCATTGATCTCCAGCACGCCGACACGCTCGAACTCATCCTTGATCACGTCCAAAAGTAACCTGTGCAGGCGTTCCACGAGGGAAAGCGCCTCCAGATACCCGGACATGAAGCCCTTTTCGGGCTTGGAAGACGTCTCACCGGCTGGCAGGCCGATGGGGTCCTGAATGCTCATACTACTCTCCAACTCTTTATGGCTCTGGGCCATAGAATGCGGAACAAATCAGAACATTTCGTTAAAAGCTCTCAAATCAAATTATTCTTTCGAAATATGGGCTTGGATGTCCTCAATCAGGGGTTGATAGGCCGGTTTCGCGGCTGTCTGGCCGGTGACCCATTGGTATAGGTCATGGTCGTTCTCATCGAGCAGGTCGTCATAGAGCGTGAGACCCTGTGCATCCATGTCGTCCAGGCGGGCCTGCGCGTAGGACGACAGGATCAGGTCCATCTCCTTGATGCCGCGGCGCATGGAGCGCATCGCGAGACGCTTGATTCGGGTCTCGCGCGGTTCGCCTTCGGGCCGCGTGGGGCGGGGCATCTCAAACATGGGCGGCCTGGCGCAGGAGGGCGCGCATGCGCTTTTCGAGCCGCGCGGCATTCTTGGCGTTCTGCTGCATCTGAACGCTCAGATGCGTGAACTCCGACAGCAGCTCCGCCGCTTCGGGCGCCAGCACTTCCATGTCCACCGGTCCATCGAGCCCTTCGCCTTCGCCATTGATCAGCCACATCATGGAGACGTTGAGCAAACCCGCCAGCATCGAGAGCCGGTTGGCTCGCGGCTCGGAGAGGTCGTCTTCCCATTTCACCAATGTGCTCGGCCGCACGCCGAGGCGCCGCGCCAGATCCTCCTGTGTCATGCCCGCGGCCTCGCGCGCAGAGGCCATCCTGTCGCCAAAGGTTGAGGAAGCGGGGCTGTACCAGTCGTCGTGATGCGATTGCGGATCTGTCGGCATGCTCATGTCGGCCTTTCTGTCACGCCCGTTGGGCGCTTGCTGTGCCGCGCCAAAGGCGCTTGCGTGGGTGGGGGGACACCCCCTATGAGAGACGAGACTTTTTATATAGCGCATCGAGGCCGAAATGGAACTGCTCTCCCGTACACTTGCCCGCGTCAAGCCCTCCCCCACCATCGCCGTCACCACCAAGGCGCAAGAGCTCAAGGCCGCGGGCCGCGACGTGATCGGCCTCGGCGCGGGAGAGCCCGATTTCGACACGCCGCAGAACATCAAGGATGCCGCGGTGGCCGCCATCGCCTCCGGCAAGACGAAATACACCGCCGTGGACGGCATCCCGGAGCTCAAGCAGGCGATTTGTGCGAAGTTCAAACGTGACAACGGGCTCGACTACGTGCCCGCACAGGTGAGCGTGTCCTCCGGCGGCAAGCAGGTGCTCTACAATGCGCTGATGGCCACGATGAACCCCGGCGAGGAGGTGATCATCCCCGCCCCTTACTGGGTGAGCTATCCTGACATGGTGCTGCTGGCGGGCGGCACGCCGGTTGTGGTGGAATGCCAGCTGGAGCAAGCGTTCAAGATGACGGCAGAGCAGCTCGAGGCGGCGATCACGCCCAAGACGAAGTGGCTGATCTTCAACTCCCCCTCGAACCCCACGGGTGCGGGATACAGCCGGGATGAGCTGAAGGCGCTCACGGATGTTCTCATGCGGCACCCGCATGTCTGGGTGATGACCGACGACATGTACGAGCATCTGGCCTATGACGGATTCCTCTTCTGCACGCCTGCGCAGGTGGAGCCGGGCCTTTATGACCGCACGTTGACGGTCAACGGCGTCTCAAAGGCCTATGCCATGACCGGCTGGCGCATCGGCTACGCCGCGGGGCCGGAAAAGCTCATCGGGGCGATGCGCAAGGTGCAGTCGCAATCGACATCCAACCCCTGTTCGATCAGCCAATACGCGGCCGTCGAGGCGCTCAACGGCACGCAGGATTACATCGGCCCGCATAACGAGATGTTCGTCCGCCGCCGCAATCTAGTAGTCGAGGCGCTCAATGCAATCGACGGCATCGTCTGCCCGGTGCCCGAAGGGGCGTTCTACGTCTACCCGTCGATTGCCGGGCTCATCGGCAAGACCTCTCCCGCGGGCACCTTGATCGAGAATGACGAGGTTTTTGCCACGGCCCTGCTCGAGGAGACCGGCGTGGCGGTGGTTTTCGGTACGGCCTTCGGGCTCAGCCCCAACTTCCGTATCAGCTATGCCACCTCGGACGCGCTGCTGGAGGAGGCCTGCAAGCGGATCACGCAATTCTGCAACGAACTGCGCTGAACCCGCAGCCGTGGTGAGAAATATCGCCCTTTGCCCTGTGCACGGGCGAAAAACCTGCGTAATCCTGTGCCTAACGCCACTTTTGAGGACCCTTCATGGCTGACGCGCTGCCCGATTACTACTTTCGTGTCCGCGAAAACGGTGCATTCGTCTTCCGGCTCGATACCGAAAACCGGCAGCGCCGCATCGAGATGGACCAGATCGCCGTGCTCAACATGCGCAACGGCGAGATCAAGGCACATGGCGACCGGTCCCTGAGCGAAGCCGACGTCGCGGCCATCAAGGACTGGATGGCCGAGCGCGCGCAGACGCTGGCGCACCGCGAGATCGACGACATCTTCCGCGCGATAGACTATCTCAACGCGACGACGCATTGGGTGCAATCGCGCGCCACCGAAGAGCAGCTCGAGGCGGTCACGGACCAGTTGTTGCTGGCCATGCACGACCTGCGCAGCACGCTGGTGCGCAAGAAGGCGGACAGGTTGATGAAGGGCTAGGCGCCCATAGGCCGCGTTTGCTGCTTGCGTGAAACATCGGGCAGGACGGTGAACCAGAAGCGCCAGTTCAGCATCACCGCCGCCACCGCAAGCCCCAGCGCGAGCCCGGCCCAGACGCCGAGCCCTTCCCAACCCAGCACGAAACCCATCACATATGCCGCAGGCACGCCCAGCACCCAGTAGCTGAAGGCGGCATAGACCATCGGCAGGCGCGTGTCCTGCACACCGCGCAGGGTGCCCAGTGCGATCGCCTGCGCGCCATCGACAAGCTGGAACACCCCCGCCATCAGCAAGAGCCCAGCCCCGATCCTGAGGATCTCGAGGCGCGCGGGCTCGTCCTCGAGGATGAAGATGCCGATGAGGAATTCGGGGAAGGCGACCAAGACAGCGACCGTGATCACCGAAAAGACGAGCGACATCGCCGTGACCACCCTTGCGCCGCGCGCCAGATGCGGGGCGTCCGCGCGCCCGTAGGCGTTGCCCGCACGCACGGTGGCGGCGTTCGAGAGGCCCAGATGCACCATGAATGTCAGCGAGGCGAGTTGCGCTGCCACACCATGTGCCGCGAGCGGTACGGTGCCCAGCCACCCCATCATCACCGCCGCAGCCGCAAAGAGGCCGACCTCGCTCAGCGAGGTGACGGAGATGGGCCAGCCTAGGCTGAACACGCGGTCCAGCATGTCGCGGTCCGCCGCCCACATGCGGCGAAAGAGATCGTGCTCCGGCAACACCAGCCGAATGTAGACCACCACCCCGACGAGTGAGACGACCTGCGTGCTGATCGACGCGATGGCGGCCCCCATCACGCCCAGCTCCGGGGCGCCCCAGTTGCCGAAGATGAGCGCGTAGTTCACCAGTGCATTGATGACGGCCGCCAGCACCGTGATCCAGAGCACGGCCTGCGTCCGGCCCAGAGCCGCCAGATAGCTCTTGAGCACCATGACGAAGAGCGCGGGCATCATGCCCCAGCCCACCACGGCGAGGTATTGCGCGCCAAGGCGCACCACCTCCGGCTCCTGCCCCAGAAGGCGCAGGATCGGTGCGGCGAAGATCATCGGCGGCAGCGCCAGCAACGCGAAGCCGAAGCTGAGCCAGAGCCCCATGCGCGTGGCACGCCGGATCGAGGTCTGGTCGCCCTCCGCATCGAAGCTTGCGACCATCGGCATCACGGCCCAGGCAAAGCCCGATCCGAAGATGAAGATCACGAAGAAATAGGTGGAGGCGAGCGTAACCGCGGCCAGCGCCTCCACCCCGTACCAGCCCAGCATCACGGTATCGGTCGCGTGGATCGCGACCTGCGCCAGATGCCCGCCAATGAGCGGCAGGCCCAACACGGCGATGGCACGCATATGCGCGGGCGTGGACATGATCTTGGGCATGGAGTGCAACATGCCGCTCTTCTAGGGCGGATAGGGCGGAACGGGAAGCCACGATTGGCGACACCCGCCGATGCAATCCGTGATGTTGCGTCATTTGGGCGGGCCGGCGTTGCGCGCGGGGGGCGCAGCACCCTAAGCTTTCACGGCATATGGGGGAGGACGGCAGCAATGATGGCACAGTGGAACGAGACGGTCCGATTGAACGGGGAGGCGTTCTTCGTACGCCATTGGGGCGACAGGGATGCGCCCAGACTGCTGATGCTGCACGGTTTTCCCGAATACTCCGGCGCCTGGGCACAGCTCGCGCCCTTGCTGGCGACGCGGTTTCACTGCATCGCGCCGGACCAGCGCGGATACGGGCAAAGTTGGCGCCCCGGCGATCCCGCGCTCTACAAGACGGCGCTTCTGGTGTCGGACATGGTCGCGCTCATCGGAGAGGAGCCGGTGTATCTGCTGGGCCATGACTGGGGCGCGTCGGTGGCCTATGCGCTGGCGATCTCGCGTCCCGACCTCGTCCGCCATCTGGTAATCCTCAACGGCGTGCACCCTGCCCCGTTCCAGCGCGAGCTGGCAAAGGGCGGCGCCCAGACAGATGCCTCCCAATACATCCACTTCCTGCGCCGTGAAGGCTCCGAAGACATTCTCGCCGCGGATGAATTCGCACGGCTGATGGGGCTCTTCTCGGCGCATATGGAGATGGAATGGCTGCGGGGCGAGGTTCTGGCGGGGTACAAGGACGCGTGGCGTGACGCGGCAGGCCTGCGCGGGATGATCAACTGGTACCGCGCCTCCCCCCTGCGCCTGGGCGGTCCGGGCGAGGCGATCGAGGGGCTCACCTTCGATCCCGCGCGGCTGCAGGTCCGCTGCCCGCACCTGCTGGTCTGGGGGACGGACGACACGGCGCTGCTGCCGGAAGCCACGGCAGGGCTGGAGCAGTTTGCGCCCGATCTGACGCGCGTGGAGATTGCAGGCGCGGACCACTGGCTGCACCACCAGAAGCCGCAAGAGGTGGCGGAGGCGGTGTTGGCGCATGTGGGGATTGAGGAAAACTAAAGGCAGGTCCTGCACCATGTCCTCGGCCATGACGCCCACGGCCGGGTCCCGATAATCCTTGCCAGACCATCGAGCGCATGAGACCTTCGTGCCTATTTAAGGAGGCATTTTCATGCGCATGGCCTTTACACTCGACGACCTGCCCGTCTTCCCGCATCTGGGGCTGCCGGACGGCTACACGCCGCGGTCGGTCGCCGCTGAGATCATCGCCGCGCTTGAGCGCAACGAAGTGTCCGGCGTGTTCGCACTGGCCAATTCATGGCCGCTCGACGTCGATCCCGACCATGCGGGCATTCTTGATGACTGGGTTGCGGCCGGCCACCACATCGGCAACCACACCCATACGCATCCCCTGTTGAATGAGACATCGGCGGAGGATTTCATCCGCGACGTGTCCATCGCAGACGAACTGCTCGCGCCCTGGATCGCCAAGGCGCCGCTGCGCGCGTTCCGGCACCCGCTGGATCTGTGGGGCAACACGGAGGAGAAACGCGCCGCCGTCAATGCGCATCTGGCCCGGCTTGATTATCGCGGCGCGGATGTGACGAGCTGGTATTACGAATGGGAATGGGACCGTGCCTGGCGGCATCTGCTGGAGACGGGACGCACCGAAGAGGCGGAGCGCCTGAAGGCCGAGTTCGTCGACTACGCCGCAGCGCAGGTTGCGCATGATGCACATAATTGCACGCAGGTCTTCGGGCATGACGTGATCGGCATCGGCCTGATCCATCCGGTTGCCTTTTTCACCGAAGTCGCGGATGCGTTCTTCGCCCGGCTGTTCGCCGACGGCGTCACCTTCGTCCCGCTCTCACAGGCGCTGGAGGATCCGGCCTACGCGCGGTCCGGCTCCATCGTGAGCGATGCTTTCCAAGTCTACCAGATCAAGATCGGCACGGCGGACGGGCACGCCCTGGACCCCGTTCCGCCGACGCATAAGGCACTGATCGAGCGGGTGTTCGAGCTGGGCGCACCGCTGCGCCCACCGCGACGCGGGATGTTAGTCAGGAACTTGCGGGCCTGAACGTCGAAGGCTGTGGGCAACCCGGCCCCTCACCACTTCTCGTGCGGCGTGCGCCGACGGCACCTGTGCTTTCGCACTTGTGGTCGCGGTCAGAGGCCAGGAAGGCGCATTCCGTCTCTCGCGGGCACCCTTTTGTCCTTTTCAAATTTCGACTCTTCCCATAGGATTGCAAGTGCTTCGGTCTGGACCGTGAGGTCCGGATAATAGGGAACACGGTGCGGCGCATCTAGCATCGCCTAATCCGTGACTGCCCCCGCAACTGTAAGCGGCGAGCGAAGCCGGTACATGTCACTTCTGTGCACGCCACAGTGGGAAGACCCGGCTAAGCATCGACCCGCGAGTCAGGAGACCTGCCGAAGCGTTCACCCAGTCCGGGCACGGGGCGTGTCATGGGCTACGGTCCTTTCCGTGGTGGTGGCATTTGCACCGCTGGCGGAGTCTGCCTTTCCGCCAGTCAATTTAACTGCGACCGCATGTTCTGCGGCTGGAGGACTACTTATGACACGCCATACCGTGGCAACCCTTCTGGCGAGCACCGCCATCCTGACCACACCCGCAATCGCCCAAGAGGCGGCATTCGACCTTGATCCGATCATCGTCGAGGCGCCCTCACTCAGGCCCGTCGAACAGGCGCGCACCGGCGCCAACGTCGAAGTTCTGCAAGGAACGGATGCCGGGGCGAACGACAGCCGCGTGCTGGAGCGGCTGGCACGGCTGCCCGGCGTCAACGCGACCAGTAACGGCGGCCTGGGTGGCGTCGGCACGCTTCAGGTGCGCGGCCTGCCTGCGCGCTATGTCGGGGTGCGTATAAACGGCATCGACGTCTCCGATCCCACGGGGCCGCAGATCCAGTTCAACTTCGGCGGCTTCACCGCATCGGGCGTCACGCGCGTCGAGCTGCTGAAGGGCTCGCAATCGGCCATCTACGGCTCCGAGGCGATCGCGGGTGTCGTGGACCTGACAACCTTTCGGCCGACCGAGCTCGGGTTTTCGGGACGCGCCGAAGCCGAAGCCGGCAGCTTCGACACGTACTCCGGCACGCTGAGCCTCGGCCACAGGACCGAGCGCGGCTTCGTCGCCCTCAGCTACGGGCGCATCGACACGCAAGGTATCTCGTCGCAGTCCTTCAACACCGAAGAGGATGCGTTCGAGCAGTCCACCTTCCATTTCTCGGGCGAACATGCCCTGTCGGATACCCTCACGGTCGGTGGCGCGCTCTATTACCGCGAGAGTGACGGCGAGTTCGACCGCTCTTCCTTCACGCTTGACGCAACGGGCGAACTCTTCGAGCAGGAGCGGGGCGCGCGCGTCTTTGCCACCTTCGAGACCGGGGTCATCACCCACACGCTGAGCTATGCCTATTTCGACGTCGAGCGCAGGGATCCGGGCGGCTTTCCCACCCGCTTCGACGGGGAGCGCACGTCATTGACCTATCTGGGTAGCGCGGCACTCGGGTCCGCGACGGCCCTCACCTTCGGCATCGACCACACCCAAGAGGAGATCACGTCCGGCACGGTCTCGGGCTCGGAGGACAACACCAGCCTCACGGCGGAGCTCCTCTACAGCCCGCTCGACAGTCTCGATCTGTCGGCGGCCCTGCGCCATGACGACAATTCGTCGTTCGGGGGCAAGACGACGGGGCGCCTGACGGCCGTCTACCGCCCGCAAACCGACCTCGCGCTGCGCGCCTCCATCGGCACGGGCTACCGCGGGCCCTCGCTCTTCGAGCGGTTCAGCAGCTTCGGCGATCCCACGCTGCAGCCCGAAAACAGCATCAGCTACGAGCTCGGCGTCGAGAAGACCTACGGCGACCGCGGTTTCGTGAAGGCCACGTTGTTCTACACCGATGTCGATGATCTGATCGACTTCGATCCGGGATCCGTCGCCTGCGGCAGCGGCTTTGGCTGCTATAACCAGGTGCCGGGCACGACCACATCCCAGGGCATCGAAGTGTCGGGCCAATACGCGGTGTCGGATCGCCTATCGCTCTATGGTGCCTATACCTACACCGACGCCAAGACCGAGGGCGTGCGCCTGAGCCGCACGCCGCGGCATGACGCGGTGATCGGGCTGTCGAGTGATTTCGCGGATCGCTTCACCGGCTATGTCGACGTGCGCCATGTGGCCGATGTCGTGCCCAGTGCCTTCGCCCCCGTGGGCAACAAGGTGGGGGATTACACGCTGGTCGGGGCGGGCCTTTCCTATGACGTGACCGACAGGTCGCAGGTCTATGTTCGGCTCGAGAACCTGCTCGACGAGGATTACGAGACTGCAGGCGGGTTCAATCAACCGGGCCGCGCGGCCTACTTCGGGCTTCGTGCGGATTTCTAGACATATCAGCGCCATGGCCGCGCGTACCGCTTTGGCGGGCGTGGCCATGTTCTGGCTGGTGCCGGTGGCGCTGGCGGAGGCGCCGCAGCGCGTCGTCTCGATGAACCTGTGCACCGATCAACTGGCGATGATGCTGGCGGATGAGGATCAGCTGCTGTCGGTCTCGCAGATCGCCCTCGACCCCCATGTCTCGCCCATGGCGCAAGAGGCGCAGGCCTACCGCATCAATTACGCGCAGGCGGAGGACATCTTCCTGATGCAGCCCGACCTCGTGCTGGCCGGGGAATACACGCCCGAGAGCACGCTCGGCATGCTGCGCGGTCTGGGCATCCGGGTGGAGATCTTTGACATCACGACATCGCTCGACGGTGTCACGGACCAGCTGGCCAAGATGGGCAGGCTGCTGCACCGCGAACCACAGGCCGCCGCGATGATCGCCGATTTCGAGGCGCGCCGGGCGGCCCTGGCAGCAGGCCGGGGACCGCGCCCAAGCGCAATCTTTTATTACGCCAACGGTTTCACCTCCGGCGCGGGGTCGATGGCGAACGAGATCCTCGAACTGGCCGGTTTCAGCAATGGCGCGATAGAGGCGGGCTATGGCTCGGGAGGCCGCATGCCACTGGAGGTGCTGGCCCTGACCGACCCCGACCTGGTCATCACCACGAGCCCCTATCCGGGCGGATCGCGGGCCGAGGATGTGATGCGCCACCCCGCGGTCAAGGCGCTGGAGCGGGGCCGCGCCACGGCTGCGCTGACGGATCACGACTGGGTCTGCGACACGCCTTTCGTGCTGCGCGCGGCGGATCAGTTGGCCGACCTGCGCCGCCGGATGACCGGGGTGGCGCCATGACCCGGCAGATGCTGGCACTCGGCCTTGCCATCGCGGTGCTCTTCGCCGCCTCCATGCTGATCGGCCCGGCGCGCCTGGGCGTGGCCGATAGCTTGCGCGGCCTGATGCAGGGCGGCGACAGCCCCGTCGCGCTGGTGATGCGCGAGATCCGTCTGCCCCGCGCACTGCTGGCGGTGATGATCGGGGCGAGCCTCGGGCTCGCGGGTGCGGCCCTGCAGGGCTATCTGCGCAATCCGCTGGCCGAGCCCGGCCTGATCGGTGTCTCCGCCTCCGCCGCACTGGGCGCGGTGATCGCGATCCAGACCGGGTTCGCGGCGGGTTTCGCGCTCGGCCTGCCGCTGGCGGCCCTCGCCGGGGCGCTGGTGGCGGTGCTGCTGGTGATGGCGCTGGCCGGACCGCGCGGTACCTCCCTGACGCTGATCCTCGCTGGCATCGCGGTCTCTGCACTGGCCGCCGCGCTGACCTCGCTGGTGCTGAACCTGTCACCCAATCCGTTCGCGGCCAGCGAGATCGTCTTTTGGATGATGGGCTCGCTGGAAGACCGCTCGATGACGCATGTCTGGCTGGTGCTGCCCTTCATGGTGATCGGCGCGGTGCTCCTGGGCACGCTGGGGCGCGGGCTCGATGCGCTGACGCTGGGCGAGGATGCCGCGCAGGCGATGGGCATAGGGATCAGCCGCCTTCGGCTGCAGGTGGTCCTAGGCACTGCGTGTGTGGTCGGCGCGGGCACCGCCGTCGCGGGGGCCATCGGTTTCGTCGGCCTCGTGGTGCCGCATATCCTGCGGCCCTTCGTGGGATCGCACCCCTCGCGGTTGCTCTGGGCTTCGGCATTGGGCGGTGCGGTGATGGTGCTTGCGGCGGACATCGCCGCGCGCGTGGTCCTGCCGGAGCGCGACCTGAAGCTTGGCGTGCTGACGGCGCTGGTCGGGGCGCCGCTGTTCCTGCACCTGATCCTCAAGCTGCGGCGGGAACGGGTATGACAGCACTTTCGGTCGCAGGGCTTTCAGTGCGGTTGCAGCGGCGTGAGGTCCTGCGCGATGTCTCCTTCGACGTGGCGCCGGGCGAGTTCGTCGGCCTGATCGGCGCCAATGGTGCGGGCAAGACGACCCTGATGCGCGCCATCCTCGGCCTGTTGCCGCACAAAGGCCACAGCAGCCTCGCGGCGCTGCCGCAAGCAAGCCGCGCCGCACAGGTCGCGTGGATGCCGCAGATGCGCGAGATCGCCTGGCCGATCCCGGTGCAGTCCGTGGTGATGCTGGGCCGCACGCCGCATCTGGGCGCGTTGCAGAAACCGCGGGCGCAGGATCAGCGGCACGTCGATGCGGCACTTGCGCAGATGGAACTCACGGCGATGCGCGACCGCCCCGCGACGCAGCTGTCGGGCGGTGAGCAGGCGCGGGTGCTGATCGCGCGCGCGCTGGCACAGGACACGCCGCTGCTGCTGGCGGATGAGCCGATCGCGGGGCTTGATCCCGCGCATCAAATCGCCGCGATGCAGACTTTCGCGGGCCTTGCGCGGCAGGGCAAATCCCTGCTGGTATCGCTGCACGATCTGGGGCTGGCCGCACGTCATTGCACGCGCCTGATCCTTCTGGGCGACGGGACGGTGGTGGCCGATGGCCCGCCCGAGGAGGTGCTGACCCCCGACAGGCTCGCGCAGGTGTTCGGCATCACGGCCTGGTGCGAACGCACCGACCGGGGCCTTGTCTATCAACCGCTGGATGTGATCCGATGAGCAATCAATGCGTGCCACCGCTGCAGATGACGCGCATCGCCCTGCAGGGCTGCGCAATGCCGATGATGGGCGCGACAGAGGGCCTGCGCAGGCGCGGCGCCAAGGGCCTGTTGCGCCACGCCCGCCGCTGGGGTGACAGGCCCGGCGTCGGTCGGCATACTGACGCCCTGATTTGCGGGGCCCAAAGTGCTGCCGCTGAGCATCGCGCGAGCGCAGGACACAGGCGCCAGACAGCGGCTTCTCGCAGGATGGATCGCACAGGGAAAGGACACCCATGATGGACCTCGACAGGCTGACCACATTCCTCGAACGCGGCGGGCCGGCGCTCTGGCTGATCGCGGCACTTTCGGTGCTGACGATGGCCATCATCCTGTGGAAGATCTGGCGGCTCTGGCGTTCGGGCGCCTGGTCGGCCGCGCCCACCAACGCCGCGCTGAGCGATTGGTGCAACGGGCGGCGCGACAAGGCGGTGGCCGCGCTCGAAGATCAGCACAGCCTGCGCGCGACGCTCGCACATGCCGCCATGTGCAATCACCGCAGTGACCTGCTGTCGGAAGCAGAGGCGCGCGAAGAGACGACGCGTGTCGCCAAGGCGCTCCTGCGGGACACGCGCAGCGGGCTGCGCGCGCTCGAACTGATCGCGACGATTGCGCCGCTGGTGGGATTGCTCGGCACCGTTCTGGGGATGATCGCCGCGTTTCAGGCCCTGCAGAGCAGCGGCAATCAGGCGGATCCGACGGTGCTTGCCGGGGGCATCTGGGAGGCGCTGCTGACGACCGCGGCGGGCATGGCCGTGGCGATCCCCGCCTCCATGGCGCTCAGCTGGATCGAGAGCGTTGCCGACCGGGTGCAGGCCGACATGGAGGATGCGGCGACCCGCATCTTCACCGCCCCCCAGCCCACACCGAAGCTCAAGACACGCCACGCCTGATGTTCGCCTTCGCCCCCTCCCGCGCACGTCGCAAGCCGTCGCTGACACCTCTGATCGACGTGGTGTTTCTGCTGCTGGTTTTCTTCATGCTGGCGGCACAGTTCGGGCGCGAAACGGCGATTGATCTTGCGCGCGCAGGCGGCGGGGGCGATTATTCCGGCCCGCCCCGGCTGATCACGCTGCTGCCGGACGGCGTCCTGCTCAACGGCGTGGCACAGAGTGAGGCAGCGTTACCGGACGCGCTCGCCCCGCTGACCGCATCGCGCGACGATGCGATCGTGCTGCGCGCGCGCGACGGGGCCGATGTGCAGCGCCTGACCGATCTGGCGCAGCGTCTGACTGCAGCGGGGTTCACCCGGCTGATCCTGGTGGAATAGGTCATGGATTTTTCCCAGCCCAAGCCGCGCCGACACACGGAACCGGCCCTGCCGATGATCAACGTGGTGTTCCTGTTGCTGATCTTTTTCCTGATGAGCGCGCAGATCGTCACCCCGCCGCCGCTCGACGTCCAATTGCCGAGGACGGCGCGCGGTGAGGCGCCACAGGAGGATCTGCGCCTGCACATGTCCGCCGATGGCGCGCTGGCGCTCGGTGATCTGCGCGAGGCGGCGGTGTGGGAGATGCTTTCGCAGACGCGCGCCGCCGACACGAGGGTGCTGATCCGCGCCGATGCGGCCCTGCCCGCGGCGGATCTGGCCGTCGTCCTTGGCAGGCTCTCGGCACTCGGGTTCGAGGGCGTTCAGCTTGCCACGGATCAACGATGACGCGGCTGGGCGAATTCATCGCCTTCACAGGCATCGCGGCGGCGGTACATGTCGGGCTGTTGGCTCAGTTCGGGCCACCCGGCGCACAGTCCCAGGGTGCCGCCGGGCAAGCCAGCGTGTCTCTCATGGCCAGTTCCGGCGCGCTGTCCGATATGGTCGCGACATGGACCCGCCCGGTCGAGGTGATGGAGACACTGTCCCAGCCGCCTGCCCTCGCCCCGACGCAGAGCCCGCCGCTCCCTGCCCTCTCACAGCCGCCGTCCGATGACACCCCGGCGGCCTTGCCGAAGCTGCCCGAACTGACAGCGGCCCTGCCGGAGGCGCTGCCCCGGATCGACACGCAAACCGCGCAGCCGCCGGACCCGCGCGCCGCTCCGCAAGCCTCCGCTCGGCCCAAAGAGCGCGTGGCGCAGCTGCCCAAACCTGCGGCCAAGCCTGCGCAAAGCAAGAACACATCTGCCGCCGCGAAACCGCAAAAGGCGCGGGATGGCCAGTCTGGGAGCAATGCGGGCAGTACCCGCGCGACGCAAAGCGCCAGCCTGTCGGAGGCCGCGCGCCGGAACCTGATGGCTGCCTGGGGCGCATCCATCCGCAACCGCGTGGAGCGGCGCAAGCGCTACCCGGCAGGCACCAGCGCGAGCGGGACCACGGTGCTGCGCATCACCCTTTCGCGCGCGGGCCAGCTGAAGGGCGTCTCGGTCGTCACCTCATCCGGCACCCGCAGCCTGGACAAGGCCGCGATCAGGGCCGTCCAGAGCGCCAGCTACTCCGCCGCACCCAAAGGGCTCGACGCCGGGCAATACAGCTTCAACCTTCCGGTGGCGTTCAAGCGGTGAAGAGGATCTGGCCGTGCCGTAATTGACCGCATCTATTCGCATCGCAAGGCGCGCAGTTGCGCTCCGACCGCTCCGCCCTCCGCAGATCACGCGGCACCGGGGTACCCGCAAGCGCGGGCACGGCCTCCCGGTTTCCCCACTCGGCGCTATGACCCCTTGCGGGTGCGGGTAAAGACCATCTTCTGGGCATGCAGATCCGTCTTTTCGCCGATCCATGCGTAGGCCAGCAGCGCGGGCTCACGGTCGCCCACGGTGATGCGGTGCAGGTGGTCGGGCGGGTTGAAGATCATCGAGCCCGGAACGTAGACGCCCTGATGGTTCTCGGAGACCGCGCCCGACAGGCAGACATAGCTCTCCGTGATCCCCTGGTGCGCATGTGCGGGATAGGTGCAGCCGGGTGCGAAGAGGACGACGCCAAGAATGATCTCATCGCTCACGATGGGGCCGCTCTGGCCTGCCAGCTCGGCATAGGCGTAGCTGTCGGCGAGCCCCTTGGGCACCTTTTCATAGCCATATTGCCAGCTCAGATGCTCCGCCAGCGCATCGAGCGCGCGCACCACGGGCGCGAGCGAGCCCTGCCGACCCTCATCCAGGGCGCGGCGCAGATGCGCTGTCACCGGCTTTTGCGCGCGCGGCTGCAGTTGCACGGCGGCATTGCGCTTGAGCAGGCGGCTGATGGCCTCGCGCACCTTGCGCTGGTGGCCGCGGATCCGGTCGCTGCCGCCTGCGGGCAGATAACGGTAGAGCTCGTCGTATTCCTGCAGCAGGTAGCGCCAATCAGGTACGTCGCGCAGGGTCTGGGGGCGGTGGGTTTCCATGGCGGTGCTCCTCGGGGGCGGGTCGGTGCGGGTCGGCTTTGCTGCGCGCCTATCGCGGATCAGGTGCCCGCGCCAAGGGCAAACCGGCGCAAACCGGCGCGCGGCTGCGCGATTGCCTGTGGATTAAGCGTTCTGGGCGATTGCCCCGCCCTCTGCGGCCTGTCAAAATGGCGCCCGAGCATATATAACAACAGGCGCATCCCATGTCCGATCTCCTCTCCGCCTCCGACCACGAGCCCAGCGACTACGACGCCTCCTCCATCGAGGTGCTGGAGGGGCTGGAGCCGGTGCGCAAGCGGCCGGGCATGTACATCGGCGGCACGGACGAACGCGCGCTGCATCACCTCGTGGCCGAAGTCCTCGACAACTCGATGGATGAGGCGGTAGCGGGCCATGCCAACCGGATTGAGGTGGAGCTGCACGAGGATTATTCCTTTACCGTGCGCGACAACGGGCGCGGCATTCCGGTCGACCCGCACCCCAAGTTCCCGGACAAATCCGCGCTGGAGGTGATCCTGTGCACCCTGCATGCGGGCGGTAAGTTCTCCGGCAAGGCCTACCAGACCTCGGGCGGTCTGCACGGGGTCGGGGCCTCCGTGGTCAATGCGCTCTCGGACAGCATGGTGGTGCAGGTC
The DNA here is from genome assembly GCA_963703195.1 of uncultured Alphaproteobacteria bacterium. Lineage (GTDB taxonomy): Bacteria > Pseudomonadota > Alphaproteobacteria > Rhodobacterales > Rhodobacteraceae > Sulfitobacter. The sequence continues at coordinate 1,749,287 of OY969797.1, forward strand.
GCGCGCAACAAGGAGCTCTACGAGCAGCGGTTCTCGCGCGGTGTGCCGCTCGGCCCGGTGCAGAAGATCGGCGCCGCCCCGAACCGGCGCGGCACGACCGTGACCTTCCACCCCGATGCCGAGATCTTCGGCACGCTCAAGTTCCGGCCCTCGCGGCTCTTCAACTCGATCCGCTCCAAGGCCTATCTCTTTTCCGGGGTCGAGATCCGCTGGAAATCCGCGATCCCGGATGGCGATACCCCGCAAGAGGCCACGTTCCACTTCCCCGGCGGGCTTTCGGACTACCTCACGGAAACGCTGGGCACGGCCACGACCTATGCCGATGCGGCCTTCGCGGGCACCGTGGATTTCGGCGAAAAGTTCGGCGAGGCGGGCAAGGTCGAATGGGCGATCAACTGGACCCCCGCGCGCGACGGCTTCATCCAGAGCTATTGCAACACGGTGCCCACGCCCGAGGGTGGCACCCATGTGGCGGGTTTCTGGGCGGCCATCCTGAAGGGGATCAAGGCCTACGGCGAGCTCAGCAACAACAAGAAGGCCGCGCAGATCACCCGCGAGGATCTGATGTCGGGCGGCTGCGCGCTGGTGTCGTGCTTCATCGCCGAGCCCGCCTTTGTCGGACAGACCAAGGACCGCCTGTCGAGCGAGATCGCGCATAAGATGACCGAAGGGGCCGTGCGCGACCACTTCGACAACTGGCTCGCGGCGGATACGAAATCCGCGGGCGCCATCCTCGATTTCCTGGTCCTGCGCGCGGAGGAGCGTCTGCGGCGACGCCAGGAAAAGGAGACGGCACGCAAGACCGCCACCAAGAAGCTGCGCCTGCCCGGCAAGCTGACCGACTGCACCTCCAAAACCCGCGAGGGAACAGAGCTGTTCATCGTGGAGGGCGACAGCGCGGGAGGCTCCGGCAAGGGGGCGCGCAACCGGGTCAATCAGGCGCTGCTGCCGCTCAAGGGCAAGATCCTCAACGTGCTGGGCGCCGCCTCCGGCAAGCTCAACACCAACGCGGAGATCAACGATCTGTGCGAGGCGCTGGGCGTCGGCATGGGGACGAAGTTCAACCTCGACGATCTGCGCTATGACAAGATCATCATCATGACGGACGCGGACGTGGACGGCGCGCATATCGCGGCGCTGCTGATGACGTTCTTCTACACGCAGATGCGCCCGATGATCGACCACGGGCACCTCTATCTGGCCTGCCCGCCGCTCTACCGCCTGACGCAGGGCGCGCGCCGGGTCTATGTGGCGGATGACGCGGAGAAGGACGCGCTGATGGAGAAGGGTCTGGGCGGCAAGGGCAAGATCGACGTGCAACGCTTCAAGGGTCTGGGCGAGATGGATGCGAAGGACCTCAAGGAGACCACGATGGACCCGGCCACGCGCAAGCTGATCAAGGTGAGCGTGCAGGAGGACGTGCCGGGCGAGACGGCGGATCTGGTGGAGCGGCTGATGGGCAAGAAGCCGGAACTGCGGTTCCAGTACATTCAGGATAACGCGCAGTTTGTGGGGGAGTTGGATGTTTGATTGTTGGAGGGGCTCTGTTGCACAAAGCGTCTGATGTCCGGAGTTCCCCTTTCCCCGGACGGATTCATCCCACGGTTTCTGTGACAGGGATGCCAAGCGCGGTGTAGCCGTTCATGACGGCGATGCGGATCTGGACCTCTGCGACCTGGCGGTCGAAGTCCCGTGCCATGAGCCGCTGGCCCAGCAACTTCATACAATGCATCTTTGTCTCGACGCGGCTTCGGCGGTGGTATCCACTCCATCGTCGCCAGAGCGCGCGGCCCAGGTATTTCGCCGCGCGCAGGGCCTCGTTTCGCGCCACGGCTCCAGCGGTGATCGTCTTCCAGGGCTTCGCGTTCTTGCGGGGCGGGATGACGGCATGGGCACCGCGATCTGCAATCGCATCGTGGCATTTGCGCGTGTCGTAGGCGCCATCAGCCGTAACGCTACCGATTTCCTGGTCCTGCGAGATTTGGTCGAGAAGGCCGGGTAGGATCGGCGCATCACCGATGTGGCTCCCGGTGACTTCGACGGCCCGGATCTCCAACGTTTCCTCATCGATCCCAAGGTGGATCTTGCGCCAGACGCGCCGTTTGGGGCCGCCATGCTTGCGGGCGTGCCACTCGCCTTCACCTTCGACCTTGATCCCGGTGCTGTCGATCAGCAGGTGCAGCGGGCCCTTCGACCCACGGTAGGGGATGTTGACGGCCAGGGTCTTCTGACGACGGGACAGCGTGCTGAAGTCAGGCACCGTCCAGTCGAGCCCAATCAGCCGCAGCAGGCTCTCGATGAACCCGGTCGTCTGCCGGAGCGCCATGCCGAACAGAACCTTCATCGTAAGGCAGGTCTGAATAGCAGTGTCACTGTAGGTCTGCTGACGGCCACGCCTGCCTGTCGGCACGGCATCCCAACTCATCTCGAGGTCGAACCAGATCGTCAGCGAGCCCCGGCGCTTGAGCGCTTCATTGTAGGCTGGCCAGTTCCTGGTCTTGTAGGTCGGGGGTATGGGTCTGCTCATGCATCCCAGCTACCACGCTGGATTCACGAGATGAATCCCTCACGCGATTTGTGCAACAGAGCCTGTTGGAGGCTATTATTTTGACAGACGAAAGGCTAGAGCCGCCCATCGTGTCTGGCTTTGATTCAGGCAGCCAGACCGACGCTCAAAGCTCGCAACAGGAAATTCTGCCACCAATATCTGAGACGTCATTTCCTCAGTCGGAATTGACTAATGCATTCTCTCAAATTTCTGAACACCCTAGGAGCTATCCGTCAGCAGCCACCGGAAAAATTGCGACGGCAGCGATGCGGGACAAAGATAATAATCTTGCTGCTAATAAGGTCATTATCCTGGAGAAAGAAACTAAGATTGAAGATCTTCAAACTGAAAACTCCAAATTGAAGGTACAAGTAGCGAAGCTAGGAATACAGCTATCAAGCTTAAGAAAGGCTAATTGGATTACTTCTTTTCTTTACATTGTCGCGGCTTTTCTAATGAGTATTGGTTGGAACCAGCACTCCGAAGGGGGTAGTGTCATAGTCTTTTCTATAGGGTGTCTGATGCTAATTGCAGGTTTTGTTTCACCACTTATTTTCAGCAAAAGCGGTGATAGAGATGAGTGAGTTTCTGAAAATCGTAGATGTTGTTGATCGTGGTGTAGGCGGAAAGGAACGCGTCACGATACGCGTAAATTCTTTCTGCGATCTCGGTCACTATTGGTTGGGAATAGGGATCAAGCAGTCACAGAATGAAATATTCCCTATAAATGACAACCTGTATTGGTTTGGCCGAGGACATGTTGGCCCAGGTGACTGGATTTTTCTTTATACTGGACTGGGTTCACCGCGAATAAACGATATCCCTGAACAGTCCGGGAAAATTTACACATTGCACTGGCAGAAGCAGAATGTTCTGTTTAGGTCTACGGAGGTGTTTCCTTATCTCATCAACGCGTCAACTGTTAGCTTACCAGAGAAGTTTGAAGCCCCTGCAATTCCTTATTTCTTTGCTCAAAGACAGATCGAATGAGTTGTTTTGAAGTCTCTTCACAATGAGAAGTTTGCTCTCCCCGCTTCACCCTCGCCCGCTATTCTAATCAATTAACTAATGCCGATTTCCAATATGCTACTTCTCATCGCTGTCTTTGAAAGCATTCCGCAGACCAGAATGGGGCGGTTGTTTGCTATTGGAGTTCATGAAACCGAACCCCCTCACTCCTGCCACTCCCGCAAATACACCACCAGATCCACAATCGCGCGGCTTGTCATGATCGGCTGGCCCGTTTCGGCCTTGATCGCCGTATCGTCGCCCGCGAAGAACGGGCCGTAGACCGGCATCGGCGAGCCGTGGCTGACCAGCGGGTCGCTGCCGTCGATTCGCATCACCACGCGGCGGGTGGGAAAGCCGTCGTAGCGCGTGGACAAGTCGCGCAGCGACGGGGGTTTCAAGAGCAGCGCGGGCGCGAGCGGGCCTTGGCCGCGCCCCTCCACACCATGACAGACCGCGCAGTGCTGGCTATAGAGGAACGCCCCCGCGTCAGCGTCCTGTGCCGGTGCGGCGCCGGGGATCAGCAGTACCAAAGCCATGATCGAACTTGCAAGTTTCATTTCCGAACCCTCCTGATTTGGCCCCATGCTAGCGCGGCGGCGCGGCCCCGCTCTGATCTGTGTCAATTTCTGCGCCGATGCCGCGCCAAGGGCTGCGTACCCCGCCCCCGCCTTGCTGATTTGGGCTTGTGAAATCGGCGGGGCGGCGCGTTAATGCGCGCATGCGCCTCGCCCTTCTTCTGCTCTTGATCCTCGCCGCCTGCGGCCGCCCGCTCACCGTGACGGAGCGCGCCTTTGCGCAGGGGATCCATGGCCCCACGCTCGACTATGACCGCGTGCGCCTGCATGATGGCGCGCCCACTCGCGCGGTGACCTTCGACCGCAAGCCGCGCCCGCGCACGACCTGCCGGGAGCAGATCTTTCCGCCGCCGCCGCCCGACGAGACGCGGATCACGACCAAGCCCGCCGCCGTGGCGATCTATAACCGGGTGCTGTTCGACAAGGACTGGTATCTCGACGATTACCTGCCCGATTACCCCGACCGGATCGGGCTGGTGGCGGCGATGCTCTTCGCCCACGAGCTCACCCATGTCTGGCAGTGGCAGAACCGCAGGACCACGGGCTATTCGCCGCTGCGCGCGGCCTACGAGCATCAGGTGAGCGACGATCCCTATCTCTTTGAGTTGAAGGACCGGCGCTTCCTCGACTTCGGCTTTGAGCAGCAGGGCTCCATCGTGGAAGAACTGGTGTGCTGCCGCGCGCTCAACCCCGCAGGGCAACGGACGCAGCGCCTACATGCGCTGGTGCGCCAGGTCATGCCGGTGGCGCCGCTGCCGCAGAGCCCGGCCTACGATGTGGGTCTGCCCTGGGACGGTGTCGATCTCGAGACGATCTGCGAATGAGGGGGCCCATGGCACAATACGCACTCATCATGACGTTGGCGGGGGTCGGCATTCCGGTGCTTGCAGCCCTCAATGCGCAGCTCGGCGCGCGCGTAGGCTCGCCCGCGGCGGCGGCGTCGGTGCTCTTCGTGGTGGCCTTTGCCGTCTCGCTCATCGTGGCGTTGGTCGTGGCGCCGCAGGGGTTCGCGCGGATGGCGGGCGCGCCGTGGCATCTGTTCCTTGCGGGGCTGCTGGTGGCGTTCTACATCCTCAGCATCACCTATATCGCGCCGCATTTCGGGATCGGCAACGCGGTGTTCTTCGTGCTGCTGGGGCAGCTCTTCTCGGCGGCGCTCATAGATCACTTCGGGCTTTTCGGTGCGCAGGTCTCACCGGTGAGCTTGACGCGGGCGACGGGGATCGGGACGATGGCGATCGGCGTTTGGCTCACGCAGCAGGCGTGAGGGTCAGGCGGCGGCGAGCCGCTCCATCAGCGCCCAGGTCTGCGCGTCGACCTCCACCGGATCCATCACCTGCCTGTTGCTGCCCGGCATCCGCGCGCCCTCATCCTGCGCGATATGAGCGGCGAGGCTGACCATCCGGTCGCCGAAATCGTGGCTCACCGTGGGGTCGATCAGCAGGTAGTATTGGCCCAGGTCATGCGGCGCGCCCTGCGGCGCCTTGAGGGGCCCCACATCGCGCGAGAGGGTCGAGCCGGTCATTGCTGCCGCCAGTACCTCCGCCATCAGGCCAAAGCCCCAACCCTTGTAGCCGCCCATGGAGACGAGCGAGCCCTTGAGCGCCGCGTCGGGGTCGGTGGTGGGTGCACCCACCGCATCGAGCGCCCAGCCTTCGGGGATGCGCTCCCCCGCGGCCTTGGCCATCGTGATCTTGCCCAGCGCCACCGTGGTGGTGGATTGATCGAATTGCATCGCCAGACCGCCCTGCCCGTCCGGCACGGAAAAGGCGATGGGGTTGGTGCCGATCGCGCGCGTTCTGCCCCCCGGTGCGGCGACGATGGGCGAGGCGTTCGTGAACCCGATGCCGATCATCCCCGCCGCCGCGATCTGCCCGGTGAAATAGCCCAGCGACGTGCAGGTATGCGCATGGGCCACGGCGAGGGAGGCCACGCCCGCACGCCGCGCGGCGTCGAGGGCGACGGGCAGGCCATGGGCAAATGCGGGCTGCGCGAACCCCATCCCCGCGTTCACCACGACGGCACCGCTGCGCGGTGTGCTGACCTGCGGCACCACGCCGCCATCGACGCGGCCCGAGCGCAGCTGCGTGCAGTAACTCTCGACATAATAGAGCCCGCAGATCTTGTTGCCCGTGCATTCGGCGCTGCGCACGGCGCGGGCGACTTCGGCAGCGGCGAAGGCGAAGGCGCCGTGGGCGGTGAGGGCCGCGCGCACGGTCTGTTCGATCTGGTCCAGGGATATCTGCGGCATGGGTCGACTCCGGTCGGGCATGGGTTTGCTGGGCGAGGTTACTGCGGGCTCAGCCTGCCCTGATCAAGGCGGATCTGGCGGTCCATACGGGCGGCAAGCTCTAGGTTGTGGGTGGCGATGAGCGCCGAGAGGCCGGTGCTGCGCACGAGCGCCATCAGCGCCGCGAAGACCGTCTCTGAGGTGGCTGGATCGAGGTTCCCGGTAGGCTCATCGGCGAGCAGGAGCTTGGGCGCATTGGCCAGCGCGCGGCAGAAGGCGACGCGCTGCTGCTCTCCGCCGGAGAGGGCTGCGGGACGGTGCGCGGCACGCGGAGCCACGCCGACCTCGCCCAGCAGAGCCATGGCGCGGGCCTGTGCCTGCGCGCGGGCCACCCCGTTGGCAAGTTGCGGTAGCACGATGTTCTCGGCTGCGGAGAATTCCGGCAGCAGGTGATGGAACTGGTAGATGAAGCCCACGTCATTGCGGCGCACGGCAGTGCGGGTGGCATCCCGCGTGCCGGTCATGTCGGCGCCGCCGATGCTGACCGTCCCCGCATCGGGCGTATCGAGCAGGCCCGCGATGTGCAGCAGCGTGGATTTCCCTGCGCCCGATGGCGCGACCAGGGCGACCACTTCGCCGCGCGCGACCTCGAGATCGACGCCGCGCAGCACCGTCACCTCATTGGGCTTGCCGTGGTTGTAGGCCTTGGTGATGCCGCGCAGGCGCAGCGCAGGATCACTCATAGCGCAGCGCCTCGACCGGGTTCATCCGTGCGGCGCGGCGCGCGGGAAAGATCGTCACGACAAAGGACAGGCCCAGCGACAGGCCAACAGCACTGAGCACATCGCCAAGCTCGAGCTTGGCGGGCAGGAAGTAGATGCCGCGAATCGACGGGTCCCACGCGTTGCCGCCCGAGAGCCAGTTCACAATGCCGAAGATCTGATCGACGTAGAGCGCAAAGAGACAGCCCAGGATCACACCCAGTGCCGTGCCGATGATGCCGGTGAAGGCCCCGCAGATGAAGAACACCCGCAGGATCGACCCCTCCGACAGGCCCATGGTGCGCAGAATACCGATATCGCGCCCCTTGTTCTTGACCAGCATGATCAGGCCCGAGACGATGTTCATGGCCGCGATGAGGACGAGGATGGACAGGATCACGAACATCACGTTGTCTTCGATCTCGAGCGCGTCGAGAAACCCCGCCGAGGCCTCCCGCCAGGTCCAGATCAGCGCGGTATCGCCCGCCGCGGCGAGAATGTCGGCGCTGATCCGCTCCACCGCATCGGGCTCGGCCACCATCACCTCCAACTCGTTCACAGCGCCTTCGGAATTGAAGTAGCTCTGCGCCTCCGCGAGCGGCAGGTACGCGCGGGTGCGGTCGATGTCATAGCGCCCGGCGGTGAAGATGTAGCTGATCTCATAGGCGTTCACGCGCGGGCTCGTGCCGAAGGCGGTCTTGACTCCGTCGGGTGAGATGATGCGAATGCTGTCGCCCACCTGCGCCCCCAGACTGCGCGCAATCCCGGAGCCGATGGCGATCCCCTCGTCGAAGCGCGCGATGTCGCCCTGGGCGGTTTGCGGATTGGCGATGCGCGGGATGGTAGCGAGGTTTTCCGGCGTGATGCCGTAAACCTCCATGCCCGCATTATTGCCCTGGAACGTCGCCATCACCTGTCCACGCACGATGGGGGCCACGCGGGTCACGCCCTCGACGGCCGCGATCTGTGCTGCCAGCGCATCATAGTCGCGGATGCTGCGGTCGACCCGGCCGCCGGGCTGCATCACGCCCATCTCATAGACCGTGACATGGGCATTGGCGCCAAGGATGGTGTCCACGAATTCCGCGCGAAAGCCGGAGCGGACCGCAAGCGTCGCGATGAGCGCGAAGACCGCGAGCGTGATGCCGATGAGGCTGATCCAGGTCATCGTGCTGACCCCCCCCTCCGCGCGGCGTGCGCGCAGGTAGCGCCATGCGATCATCCATTCAAACGGGGCAAAAGGCGGTGTGCGGGTGGCCATTACGGTCCTTGCTCGATGTTTCGCGGCAAGGTGAGGCTTTGAGCGGTCAGGGTCAAGGCTTAGCCGGTGCGCCGCCGTGGCCGCAGTGGCATCCGCATCAGCGCCAACAGGCCGCCGACGCCCGCCGCCCCCAGCACGAACCCCAGCGCCGCAAAGCTCAGCCCCGCAAAGCTCACCGGCACCGCGGGCTGGTAGGCGTCCCAGGCGGCGCGGGCGATCTGGCTGTCGGTAAAGCGCGCGGCATGATAGGCGCGCATGAACGGGCCCTGCCCCTCCAGCGTTTCCAGATCGGCGCTCAGCCGCGCATGGCGCGCGATGGCGCGCGACATGTCGGCGCCGCGTCGCTCCAGAAACGGCGTGCCTCGCATCTGCGCGAGCGCGTCTGCGCGGCTGAGGCCGGAGGCGCCCGCCGAGGCATCGAAGTCTGCCACGACCTCACCCAGTGCATCCACCGCCCCGCCAAGCCGCTGCAGATATTGTTGCGAGAACTCAGGGAACTGCGAGGTGCTCGCGGCCCCGGCCAGACCGCCGACAAGAGCCAGTGCGCGCAAGATCATCTGTCGGTTCCATCCTCAACGCCGTGCCGGTGTGCCCTTATCTAGCACACGCGACGCAAGCCTGAAAAGCAGCGGCGTCGCGCGCTCAGCCCGGCGTGAGGCGCAAAAGCCGTCCGTCGCTGTTGTCGAGGATGAGGATCGCGCCGTCGCGGTCTATTTCGATGTCGCGCACGCGGATCTCGCCGCTGAGGAACCGCTCCTCGCCCACGACGCGGTCGCCGTCGAGCTTGAGGCGCACGACGCCGCCGGGATTGAGCGACGCGGCGATGACGTCGCCCTGCCAGCCCGTGAACATCCCGCCCTCATAGAAGGCAAAGCCGCCGGGCGCGATCACCGGGTCCCAGTAGTACTGCGGCTCGGCGAAGCCTTCGGCGCGGGCCTCCCCGCTCCCGATGGCGGAGCCGTTGTAATTCACGCCGTAGCTCACCACCGGCCAGCCGTAGTTAGTGCCGGGCACGATCTTGTTGAGCTCGTCACCCCCCGCCGCCCCATGCTCAAGCGCCCAGAGGCTTCCGTCAGAGGGCCGCACATCCGCGCCCTGCACGTTGCGGTGGCCCAGCGTCCAGACCTCACTGTCAAATGGGTTGCCCGGCGCGGCATCGCCCTGCGGCGTCACGCGCACGATCTTGCCGTAGGTCTTGTCGAGATCCTGCGCGAACTCACGCTCGCGCTGGGAGAAATGCTCGCCCGTGGTGATGAAGAGATGCCCGTCAAGCGGCACCACGCGGGAGCCGTAGTGCATCGCATTGGGTGAAGGCGGATCCTGCACGAAGACATCGCGCACCTGCGTCAGCGTGGTCGCATCGGCGCTCAGCACACCGCGCGCGGCGGCGGTGGCGGAGGTCCCGCCGCCCATCGGCTTGGCGTAGGTCAGATAGATCACGCGGCTCGCGGCGAAATCCTCCGCCAGCGCCACGTCGAGCAGACCACCCTGCCGCTGGGCGAGGACCGGCGGCACACCACTGATGGGCGCGCTCACCGTGCCGTTCCGCACGAGGCGCAGCGCACCCGATCGTTCGGTGACCAGGTAGCCGCCCTCGGGCAGCACCTCGATGCCCCATGGCGTCTCAAGCCCCTCCGCCAGCACCTCGATCTGCATCTCAATGCCGCTCTGGAGCGCGGGCGCGCGGGTCTGGGTCGGCCATGCGGGAGAGAACTGCGGCGCGTTCTTGGCGCCCTGCCCCACGCCTTGCGCGCAGGCCCCTGCCGCGAACGTAAGCGCCAATCCAAAGCCCAGAAAAAATCTCATCGCCAATCCTCCCTTTGTCGCGGGAAAGAATGGTGCAAATCGGCGCGGGGTCCAGCCCGCGCCGCCGCTTTCGGTCAGATTCCGCGCACCGTGAGGCCCTTGTAGATCTGCGCGATCCGCTCGACCGCCTGCTCTGGCGGCATCTCCTCGCTCTCGCCGGTGCGGCGTGAGGTGAGCTCGACCACGCCGTTCTTGAGGCCGCGCGGCCCTACGGTGATCCGCCAGGGCAGCCCGATCAGATCCATGGTCGCGAATTTGCCACCCGCCCGTTCGTTGCGTGTCGTCGTAAAGCGGGTCGAGCCCCAGTGCCGTCAGACCGTCATAGAGCGCGTCGCAAGCGGCATCCGCCTCAGCATCGCCCTGCTTGAGGTTCACGATCCCGCAGTCGAAAGGTGTGACACCCTCGGGCCAGATGATGCCCTTGTCGTCATGGCTGGCCTCGATGATCGCGCCCAGAAGACGGCTCACGCCGATGCCGTGGCTGCCCATGTGCACGGGCACGACCTTGCCATCCGGCCCCTGCACGGTGGCGCCCATGGCGTCGGAATACTTGGTGCCGAAGTAGAAGATCTGGCCGACCTCGATGCCGCGCGCCACGCGGCGGCGCTCCTGCGGGACCTGCGCAAACAGCGCCTCGTCATGGGTCTCGTCCGTGCGCGCATATTTCGTGGTGAACTCCTCCAGGATCGCGGCACATTGGGCATGGCTGTCATAGTCGATGGCCCGGTCGCCAAAGCGCAGATCGGTCACGGCGCTGTCATAGAAGACTTCAGACTCGCCGGTCTCGGCCAGCACCAGGAATTCATGCGTGTCGTCGCCGCCGATGGGCCCGCTATCCGCGCGCATCGGGATCGCCTGCAGCCCCATCCGCTCATAGGTCCGCAGGTAGCTCACCAGATGGCGGTTATAGGCGTGCAGCGCGTCCTCCTTGGTCAGATCGAAGTTGTAGCCGTCCTTCATGAAGAATTCCCGACCCCGCATGACGCCGAACCGCGGGCGCATCTCGTCGCGGAACTTCCACTGGATGTGATAGAGCGTCAGCGGCAGGTCCTTGTAGCTGCCGACGTGGGAGCGGAAGATGTCGGTGATCATTTCCTCGTTGGTCGGCCCGTAGAGCATGTCGCGGCCCTGGCGGTCCTTGATGCGCAGCATCTCCTCGCCGTAATCGTCGTAGCGCCCGCTCTCGCGCCACAGGTCCGCAGATTGCAGCGTCGGCATCAGCATCGGGATATGGCCCGCGCGCATCTGCTCCTCATGCACGATGTTCTCCAGCTTGCGCAGCACCTTGAAGCCCATCGGCAGCCACGAGTAGATTCCGGCGCGCGTTCTGCTTGATCATGCCCCGCGCGCAGCATGTAGCGGTGGCTGACGATCTGCGCCTCGGCAGGGGTCTCCTTGAGAACGGGCAGGAAATAGCGGCTCAAACGCATGGGGCAAACTCCTGAAAAGGCCTGCGCCGGTCCTAGTCCAAAGCCACACCCGACACAATCATATCTATCTTTCTTGGCCCTAAACCCTCCGGGGAGCGCGAGGGGCTGGCCCCTCGCTCCCGCACTCTCCCCGCGCGCGCGCTTCAGTCGCGGCGCACCGCGCGCTGCGCCAGATGCAGCGCCACCTCCGCAGCCTTTCCCATATCCTGCACCGAGATCCACTCCAGCGGCCCGTGGATCTCCTGCATGCCGGTGAAGATGTTGGGACAGGGCAACCCCAACTCGGTCAGGCGCGAGCCGTCTGTGCCGCCGCGGATGGGGATGGACACGGGCTCGAGCCCTGCGTCGCGCACGGCCTCGTGCGCCAGATGCACCGGCGTCATGTCCTTCTCCAGCCAGTAGCGCATGTTGCGGTATTGCGGCGTGATCTCGCAGGTGATCTCGGCGCGCGGCTCGCTTAGCGCGACCATCTCGCAGACCGTCTCGCAGGATCCGCGCCCTTCTGCGCCAGCCCCTCGCGCTCGAAGTCGCGCAGGATGAAGCCGATGCGCACCTGCCCCGCATCTCCGGTGATGTCGGTGGCGTGGATGAAGCCCTGCGTGCCGCTGGTCGTCTCGGGCGTCATGGTGTTCTGCGGCAGGGTGTCGATGATCCGGGCGGCCAGATGCATGGCGTTCACCAGCTTGTCCTTGGCCAGGCCCGGGTGGATGCTCACGCCCGTGACCGTGACGATGCCGCGGTCGCCCGAGAAGGTCTCGTGCTCCACCTCGCCGGGGTGCGCGCCGTCGAAGGTATAGGCGAAATCGCAGGCCATGTCGTCAGGCAGGCGCGGGTCGACGCCGCGCCCGATCTCCTCGTCGGGGGTGAAGGCCAGACGGATCTCGCCGTGCGGGATCTGCGGGTTCTTCAGCAGATGGCGCGCCGCCGTCATGATGATCGCCACACCAGCCTTGTCATCGCCGCCCAGCAGCGTGGTCCCGGAAGCGGTGATCAGGTCGTGGCCAACGCAAGAGCTCAGATGCGGCGAGATATCGGGCCCGAGACGCCGGTCGGGCGCGTCGGGAAAGGTGATGTCGCCGCCGTTGTAGCCCGCGATCAGACGCGGCTTCACCCCCGTCGCATTGAATTGCGGCGCCGTATCGACATGGGCGCAGAGCCCCATCACCGGACCCTCGACCGTACCCGGCACCGTGGCCAGCACCGCGCCGTAGTCGGTCAGGCGCACGTCGCGCGCGCCCATCTCCTCCAGCTCCGCCACCAGCATCCGGCTCAGGTCGAGCTGGCGACTGGTGGAGGGCTGGCTCGGCGCTTTCCCCGTCGGACTGGGTGTCGATGGCGGCATAGCGCATCAGGCGCTCCTGCAGTTCGGTGTCGTAGGGGGTGCGCATGGTCGGCTCCTGTGGCTGTGCGTGGCGCGATCCTGTCAATCCGTGCCGCCGGCGTCCACCACAAAGAGCTGACCGAGCAGGCTCGCCCGCGCGATCGCCTGCGCCGTCGTCTCCACATCGAGCGCGTCGCGCGCGCCGCGAAGGTGTTTTTCCACCGTGGCGACCGACAATCCGGTCAGGACCGCGATGTCCTGCATGGACTTGCCATCCGCAATCCATTCGAGCATCTCGCGCTGGCGCGGGCGCAACGGGTTGCGCCGCGACGGCAGCGGCATGCGAATGAAGTTGAGATGGGCGGCAAGGCACATCGCCTCGATCGCCTCGCCGTGTCGCGACCAAAGCGCATCCATCCGGGCCTGCGACCAGCCGCGCTGCCCCATCATGCCAAGCCCCCCCTTGAGCCGCGCAGTGTCGGACGGAAAGCTCAGCAGATAGCCCGCAGGCTGGCCCGCGCGCGCCATCTGGGCGATGAAATTACGCTCGGACGGCAAGAGCCGCCCCTCTGCCGCCTCGCGCACGAACCAGCCCCAGGACACCGCGCCATCATTCTCGGCCATCCAGCGATAATGCGGCGAGCGGCGATAGGCGCCGGCCTCGATGTAGTCCGCCGTGTCCTGGGCGCCCAGGGTCGACAGGAACAGGATATCCTGCAGATCGCCCAGCGACAGCCCGTAGCGCGACCGCGTCAGGCCATAGCGCACGGCGGTGATCCCGAATAGCGCCAGCCCCTCCAGCAGATGCGCCCAAACCTCGTCATAGGAGCGGGCCTTGAGGATGCGCGCAGTCTGGTGCAGCAGGCGGTCGGGCGCAGGGGCGGCATCCGGAAGGACTACGGGCGCGCCATCGGCAGCGGTCATGGCAGGGACTCCTTCGCAGGTATTGTGCACAGACTAGGCCGCGCGCGCGGGCGCTGTCCAGCGGCGGCGCGCGCCGTGCGGCCCCGGATTGTTCATCAAGGGCAAAAACCGGTTCTGTCGGGAAACCTCTGTGCTAGGGTCGGCGGAGAAACTAGAGAGCCTGCATCAATGACCGCCCCTCTCTTCCAGCAAGACCCCCACAGCCTGCGCGAGAGCCGCGAGAACGTGCTCGAGGTCGCAATCGGACGCGAGTTGCGCGCGTTCCGGCGCAAGCAGGAGATCACCGTGGCCGAACTCTCGGCGGTCACCGGCATTTCGGCGGGGATGCTGTCCAAGATCGAGAACGGCAATACCTCCCCCTCACTCACCACGTTGCAGACGCTCGCCAACGCGCTCTCGGTACCGCTGACTGCGTTCTTTCGCGGCTTCGAGGAGGCACGGATGGCCGTGCACACGAAGGCGGGCGAAGGGGTGGAGATGGAGCGCGCGGGCACGCGGGCAGGCCACCAGTACAACCTGCTGGGCCATATCGGCGCCAACGCGAGCGGTGTCATCGTGGAGCCCTATCTCATCACCCTGTCGGACGCGGCGGATGTCTTCCCCACCTTCCAGCATGGCGGGATCGAGACGATCTACATGCTCGAGGGGGAGGTCGATTACCGTCACGGCGATGCGGTCTATCCGCTCAAGCCGGGCGATACGCTGTTTTTCGATGCGGATGCGCCGCACGGGCCGGAAGTCCTCGTGCGCCTGCCCGCGCGGTATCTGTCCATAATCAGCTACCCGCAGAAATCGTGATGCAGTTTTGAGCAGCCGCACGCCGTGAGGGTGAATAAAGTTTCCTCACGGTTGATTTTCGCGGCTTTGCTGGTAGCTTCGGGCGCAGTGCGGTGCAGGGGCCGCGGTATGAGTCGGGAAGAAATGCAATGTGCGGGATTGTAGGGCTGTTTCTCAAGGACAAGGCGCTGGAGCCCAGGTTGGGCGAACTGCTGACGGCCATGCTGGTCACGATGACGGACCGCGGGCCCGACAGCGCGGGCATCGCGATCTACAACGGAGAGCGGGCGGGCCGCACCAAGATGACCTTGCAGTCCGACAGCCCAGCGACCGCCTTCGCGGGGCTCGCGCAGACGCTGACGGCGCGCCTGGGCGCGCCGGTGCATGTCGCGGTCAAGAGCAGCCACGCCATCCTCGACCTTCCAGCGGGCAGCACGGCGCAGGCACGCGCGGCGCTGGCAGACATCGACGCGAGCCTGCGGGTGATGAGCCGCGGCGACAGCATCGAGATCTACAAGGAGGTCGGCTTGCCACGCGACGTGGCGGCCCGGTTCGATCTGGCGCAGATGGCGGGCACGCATGGCATCGGGCACACCCGCATGGCCACGGAATCGGCAGTCACAACCATGGGCGCGCATCCGTTCAACACCGGCGATGATCAGTGCCTGGTGCATAACGGCTCGCTCAGCAATCACAATTCCCTGCGCCGCATGCTGCGCCGCGAAGGCATCCACATCGAGACGGAAAACGATACCGAAGTCGGCGCCGCCTACCTCACCTGGCAGATGCGCAACGGGCTGAGCCTCGGAGACGCGCTGGAGCGCAGCCTTGACGATCTGGACGGGTTCTTCACCTTCGTGGTGGGCACCAAGGACGGCTTCGGCGTGCTGCGCGATCCCATTGCCTGCAAGCCCGCGGTCATGGCGGAGACCGCGCAATACGTGGCCTTCGGCTCCGAGTACCGCGCGCTCGTCGATCTGCCCGGCATCGAGCATGCCCGCGTCTGGGAGCCGGAACCGGCGACCGTCTACTTCTGGAGCCACAACGGCGCCCCGGCCCCAGCCGAGAAGGCCGCCTGAGATGCAGACAGTGGATTTGCAGGAAACCGGTCTGCGCGCGCTCAACCAGATGCTGCACGCGCAATCGGGGCAGACCAACCAGACGGCATGGGAGATCCTCAACCCCAAGGGCGCGCACGCCATCGCCTGCGGGCTCGATGCGCCCATAGAGGTGACGGTGAAAGGCTCGACCGGCTATTATTGCGCGGGCATGAACAGTCAGGCGACGGTCAATATCCACGGCTCCGCAGGGCCCGGCACGGCGGAAAACATGATGTCGGGCAAGGTCGTCATCGAAGGCGATGCCTCGCAATACGCCGGGGCCACGGGCCATGGCGGTCTCTTGGTGATCAAGGGCAACGCCTCTTCGCGCTGTGGCATCTCGATGAAGGGGATCGACATCGTGGTGCATGGCAACATCGGGCATATGTCCGCGTTCATGGCGCAGTCGGGCACGCTGGTGGTCTGCGGCGATGCGGGCGATGCGCTGGGCGACAGCTGCTATGAGGCGCAGCTCTTCGTGCGCGGTGAGGTCAAATCGCTCGGCGCGGATTGCGTGAAAAAGGAGATGCGCCCCGAACATCTGGAACTGCTGGCGCGGCTGCTGGCAGAGGCAGGTGCACAAGCCAGGCCCGAGGAGTTCACGCGCTACGGATCCGGCCGCAAGCTATACACCTTCGACGTCGACAACGCCGCGGACTATTGAGGACAGTGACATGAACGACAATGACCCCAAGCGCATTCCGCAGACCACGCCGCGCCTGTCGGCCACTTTCTCACCGGATGTGAACTCCGACATCCGCCGTGCTGCGGCGACTGGCATCTACGACATCCGCGGCGGCGGCGCCAAGCGCAAACTGCCGAGTTTCGACGATCTGCTGTTTCTGGGCGCATCGATCTCGCGCTACCCGCTCGAGGGCTACCGCGAGAAATGCGAGACCTCCGTGACCATCGGCGGGCTGCACGCGGAAAACCCGCTGCACCTCGATATTCCGATCACGATCGCGGGCATGTCCTTCGGCGCGCTGTCGGGTCCGGCAAAGGAGGCGCTGGGGCGTGGCGCCTCGGCTGCGGGGACCTCGACCACCACCGGCGACGGCGGCATGACCGATGAGGAGCGGGGCCATTCGGACAAGCTGGTGTATCAATACCTGCCCTCGCGCTACGGCATGAACCCCCGCGACCTGCGCCGCGCCGATGCCATCGAGATCGTGGTGGGCCAAGGCGCCAAGCCCGGCGGCGGCGGCATGTTGCTGGGGCAGAAGATCTCCGACCGCGTGGCCGAGATGCGCAATCTGCCCAAGGGGATCGACCAACGCTCCGCCTGCCGTCACCCGGACTGGACCGGCCCCGACGATCTGGAGATCAAGATTCTCGAACTGCGCGAGATCACCGGCTGGAAGGTTCCGATCTACGTCAAGATTGCGGGCGCGCGGCCCTATTACGACGTGACACTGGCGGTGAAGGCGGGCGCGGATGCTGTCGTGCTCGACGGGATGCAGGGTGGCACGGCGGCCACGCAGGACGTGTTCATCGAACATGTCGGCCAGCCGACGCTCGCGATCATCCGCCCCGCCGTGCAGGCGCTGCAGGATCTGGGGATGCACCGCAAGGTGCAGCTGATCCTGTCGGGCGGGATCCGGTCGGGCGCGGATGTGGCCAAGGCGATGGCGCTGGGGGCCGATGCCGTGGCCATCGGGACCGCGGCGCTGATCGCTCTGGGCGACAACGATCCACGCTGGGAGGCGGAGTACAATGCGCTCGGCACCACGGCGGGTGCCTATGACGACTGGCACGAGGGGCGCGATCCGGCTGGCATCACCACGCAGGACCCCGAGCTGACGGGGCGGTTCGACCCCATCGAGGGGGGACGGCGGCTCAAGAACTACCTCAAGGTGATGACGCTGGAGGCGCAGACCATCGCGCGCGCCTGCGGCAAGAACCACCTGCACAATCTCGAGCCGGAGGACCTCGTGGCGCTGACGATGGAGGCGGCAGCGATGGCGCGGGTGCCGCTGGCAGGGACGGACTGGTATCCGGGCAAGCCCGGCACGGGCTACTGAGCGCGCGAAAACAGAGTAAGGGAAACAGACCGATGGCCAAAGAGCTTGCGAAATTTGCCGCCGACAACGGCGTGAAATACTTCATGATCTCCTTTACGGATCTCTTCGGCGGCCAGCGCGCCAAGCTGGTGCCCGCGCGCGCCATCGCCGACATGCAGCAGGACGGTGCGGGGTTCGCGGGCTTTGCCACATGGCTCGACATGACGCCCGCGCATCCCGACATGCTCGCCGTGCCGGACCCGGAGGCGGTGATCATCCTGCCCTGGAACAAGGAGATCGCATGGGTCCCGGCGACCTGCGTGATGGAGGGCGAACCCGTCGCGCAGGCCCCGCGCAACGTGCTCTCGCGGTTGGTGACGGAGGCCGCGGAGATGGGCCTGCACGTCAAGACCGGCGTGGAGGCGGAGTTCTTCCTGCTCACGCCCGACGGCGCGCAGATCAGCGACGCCTATGATACCGCGGCCAAGCCCTGCTATGACCAGCAGGCCTTCATGCGCCGTCTCGACGTCATCCGCGAGATCAGCGATTACATGCTCGATCTGGGCTGGAATCCCTATCAGAGCGATCATGAGGACGCCAACGGCCAGTGGGAGATGAACTGGGATTTCGACGATGCCCTCAGGACGGCCGACAAACACAGCTTTTTCAAGTTCATGGTGAAGACGGTCGCGGAGAAGCATGGCTTCCGCGCGACCTTCATGCCCAAGCCCGTGGAGGGGCTGACCGGCAACGGCTGTCACGCGCATGTGTCCGTCTGGGATGCGCCGGGCGATGCGGCGCGCACAAACGTCTTTGCAGGCGAGGGTGAGGGACAGACCGGCGAAGTGGGCCTTTCGGAGCAGGGCAAGCATTTCCTCGGCGGGATCATGAAACACGCCTCCGCGCTCGCCGCGATCACCAACCCGACGGTGAACAGCTACAAGCGGATCAACGCGCCGCGCACCTCCTCCGGGGCCACCTGGGCGCCCAATACCGTCACCTGGACGGGCAACAACCGGACCCATATGGTGCGCGTGCCCGGACCAGGGCGGTTCGAGTTGCGTCTGCCGGACGGTGCTGCGAACCCCTACCTTCTGCAGGCGGTGATCATCGCGGCGGGCCTGTCGGGCATCCGCGCCAAGGCCGATCCGGGCAAGCGGCACGACATCGACATGTACGCCGAAGGTCACAAGGTGCGCGGCGCGCCCAAGCTGCCGCTGAACCTGCTGGACGCGCTGCGGGCCTTTGACCGCGACAGCACGCTCAAACAGGCGATGGGGGCCGCGTTCTGTGCCGCGTACCTCAAGATGAAGCATATGGAATGGCAAGATTTCTGCGCGCATTTCTCGCAGTGGGAACGGGCCAACACGCTCGACATCTGAAGGTGCGGTATGGCGGCGCGCTGGTGGGGTGCATATTGAAACGTCGCGCGGTGCTGCTATCTTGAGGGGCAGTGACCTTCCCCCGACACAGGAGATTATCACATGCGCCCTTCCCTCAAGAGACCTTACATCGACCGCCGCAGCTTCGTGCTAGGAGGCACGGCGGCGCTCGCAAGCCTTGCCGCGCCCGTGAGTGCGCAGCAGGGCTTCGCCCCCACCGCCACCATGCGCGGCGGTGCCAACAATTACCGCCCCGGCGCCCCGCTGGTGGACAAGCTCGGCGATGGCTTCATGATGTCTGGCCGCGTGCTGCGGGCGGGCGACGGCGTACCGCTTGAGGGTGTGCGGATCCAGATCTGGGCCGCGACCACTTTGGGCGGGGAGCGTGAGCCGCGCAACCACGGCTCTGTCCTCAGCGATGCGACCGGGACCTACCGGCTGGAGATGCCGCAGATCGTCCCGAACTTCGGACAACCGCATGCGCATCTGGCCTATGACGATGGCGCCTATCAGACCGTGTTCCTGCGCCCCGTGATGCCCAGTGCTTCCGACACGAGCCTAAGCGCTGATTTCGTTCTTGCGCCTGCCTGATCTGCATGCGGTCGCGGCCTGGGGGCTGCTGACGCTCCTCACCCTGTGGCCGCTGGCCGTGGCCGCGATGAGCCCGCTGCTCGCCTACCGCGATCTGCCTTACATCGCGGCAGGGCTTGCCGGTACGCTGGGGCTTGTCCTGCTTCTATTCCAGCCGCTCCTGGGTCTGCGGGCGCTGCCGGGGCTGAGCCCGCGGCATGCGCGGCTTGCGCACAGGGCGGTGGGCGCGGCGCTGCTGGTTCTGGTCTGGGTCCATATCGGCGGGCTCTACCTCACCAGCCCGATGGGTACGCTTGACGCGCTGCTGCTCGTATCGCCCACGCCCTTCTCCGTTTGGGGAGTGGCGGGCACCGTGGCGCTGCTGATCTCTGCGCTGCTGGCACTGGCGCGCCACAGGCTCGGGCTGCACCGCTGGCGCACCGCGCATCTGACGCTCGGCCTCGTGGTCATCTCCGGCAGCGTGATCCACGCCCTGCTCATCGAAGGCACCATGGGCTTTGCGAGCAAGCTCGGCGTTTGCGCCGCCCTTGTCGCGGTGGCGGTCTACGGCGTTTTCTACACCGGTTTGCTGGCGCAATTTCGCCGCAGGCGCAGGCGCTAATTCAGCGACGCGCC
This sequence comes from uncultured Alphaproteobacteria bacterium, assembly GCA_963703195.1. Lineage (GTDB taxonomy): Bacteria > Pseudomonadota > Alphaproteobacteria > Rhodobacterales > Rhodobacteraceae > Sulfitobacter. Next base: position 1,769,619 of record OY969797.1, read on the forward strand.
CTTGAAACCGGCGCGCCCATGAGCGATGTGTGAAGCTGGCTTACAGAAGGGCGCGTGATGGGACTGCCGATCAAAGACCAGCTCAGATACTGGGGCGTCGTCGCGGGCGTCTTCGTCCTCTTGCTGTGGTTCATGGGCGATGTCCTGCTGCCGTTCGTGCTTGGCAGCGCGTTGGCCTATTTCCTCGATCCGGTCGCCGACCGGCTGGAGCGGTTGGGCCTGAGCCGCGCGATGGCCACGGCGGCTATCACCGTCGTAGCGCTCCTGATGTTCGTGATCATGGCGCTGCTGGTGGTGCCCACGCTCGTCTCCCAGGCGATCAACCTCTTCGAGATCGCGCCGGATCTCGCCCGCAGGCTGAGCGCTTTCTTCGTCGAGCGCTTCCCCTCCCTGCTGGAAGAAGGCTCCACGCTGCAAAGCTCGATCACCTCGCTCGGCACCGCGGTGCAGGAGCGTGGCGGTGAGCTTTTGAACACCGCGCTGAGCTCGGCTGCGGGGATCATCAACGTGATCATGCTCTTCGTGATCGTGCCCGTGGTGGCCGTCTACATGCTGCTCGATTGGGACCGGATGATCACCCATGTGGACGGCCTGCTGCCGCGGGACCATGCGCCGGTGATCCGCAGGCTCGCGCGCGATGTGGACCGCACGCTTGCGTCCTTCATCCGCGGGATGGGGACCGTCTGCCTTATCCTGGGCACCTATTATGCGATCGCCCTGATGGTGGTGGGGCTGCAATTCGGGCTGGTGGTGGGTTTCATCGCGGGGCTGGTCACCTTCATCCCCTATCTCGGCGCGCTCATCGGCGGCGCGCTCGCCATCGGGCTCGCGCTCTTCCAGTTCTGGGGCGACTGGATCAGCATCGGAATGGTCGCGGGCATCTTCGTGATCGGTCAGGTGGTCGAGGGCAACGTGCTCACGCCCAAGCTGGTGGGCAATTCCGTCGGCCTGCACCCTGTCTGGCTGATCCTCGCGCTGTCGGTCTTCGGCACGCTCTTCGGCTTTGTGGGCATGCTCGTGGCGGTGCCGGTTGCGGCGGCCTTCGGTGTGATCGCGCGGTTCGGGGTGGAGCAATACCAGCAAAGCCTCCTCTACCGCGGGATAGAGCAACCCTTAGCGCCCCCCGTCGAAGATGACGACGCAGCCTGACATGGAAAGACAACTCGGTTTCGATCTTCCCGTGCGCACCGCGCGGGGGCGCGATGATTTCCTCGTGGCGCCCTCCAACGCGATGGCCGTCGCGATGATCGAGAACTGGCGCAACTGGTCGGGCGGCAAAATGGTGCTGACCGGGCCGCAGGGCGCGGGCAAGACGCATCTGGTGCATGTCTGGGCGCAAGCCACCGGCGCACGCATCATCACGGCGCGCGCGCTGCACGAGGCGGATGTGCCGGAACTCGCGCGCGGTGCCGTGGCGGTGGAGGACGTGCCGCAGATCGCGGCGGATGCGGCCGCGCAGACCGCGCTCTTTCACCTGCACAACCTCGTGCTCGCGGAGGGTCACTCGCTCCTGCTCACGGGTGCGGGGACGGTGGCGCATTGGGGCCTGACCCTGCCCGATCTGGAGAGCCGTCTGCGCGGCGCGCTGGAGGCTGCCATCGCCGCCCCGGACGACGCGCTGCTCGGCGCGGTTCTGGTAAAGCTGCTGGCGGACCGCCAACTGACGCCGCCCGCCGATCTGGTGCCCTATCTGCTCAAGCGGATGGACCGAAGCTTTGCCGCGGCGCTGGCGCTGGTGGCCGATCTCGACCGCGAGAGCCTTGCACGCAAACGCCCCCTGACCCGCGCGCTCGCGGCGGTAGTGCTGGACAATGGCGACACCGCCGCGTGATAGTCGCCCCGACCCCGACTTATTTTCGTTACAATGATGCTGGATAAGCGCGCATATGTCTGACGCCGATTTTCTCACTGCTCCCTTCGATACCCCCGTCGATTTGCCTGATCTGGACCTGACCGGCCCCGGCCGTTTCCAGAACCGCGAGCTGAGTTGGCTTGGCTTCAATTGGCGCGTCGTCGAGGAGGCGGAGAACCTCCGCGTGCCCCTGCTGGAGCGCTTGCGCTTCCTGTCGATCTCCGCGGGCAACCTCGATGAGTTCTATACCGTGCGCGTCGCGGGCCTGCGCGAGCTCGCGCAGGCGGGCAACACCACCCCCGCCGCCGATGGCCTGTCCCCCGCCGAGCAACTGGTGCTGATCAACGCGGACGCCCGCGCACTCATGATGCGACAGCAGGCCGTGTTGGTGGAGCTGCTGCGCGAGATGGACGCGCAGAACATCATGCTGGAGGGGCGCGACGATCTGAGCAAGGAGGATCTGGAGGCGCTCGACGATGTCTTCCTCAACCAGGTCTTCGCGGTGCTTTCGCCGCTGGCGATCGATCCGGCGCATCCCTTTCCCTTCCTGCCCAACACCGGCTTCGCCCTCGCGCTGCAACTCGAGCGCAGCCGCGACCGCAAGCCCCTGCAGGCGCTTCTGCCGATCCCGGCGCAGATCGACCGTTTCGTCTCACTGCCCGCGCCGGAGGGGTGCAACCGCTTCCTGCCGCTGGAAGATCTGCTGATACTCAAGATCCCGGACCTGTTTCCCGGCTACAAGCTCAAGGCGCATTTCGCGTTTCGCGTGCTGCGCGACAGCGATCTGGAAGTCGAGGACGAGGCCGAGGATTTGGTGCGCGAGTTCGAGGTCGCCCTCAAGCGCCGCCGCCGCGGCGAGGTCGTGCGCATGACCCATTCGGCCGGCGCCCCGCCAAAGCTGCTGGCCCTGATCATGCAGGAGCTGGGCACGCTACCGCAGGACGTGATCGAGATCGACGGCATGATCGGCATCGACGATCTGTCCCAGCTGGTGGGCGATGACCGGCCCGACCTCATGTGGCCGCAGTTCATTCCGCGCATCCCCGAACGGGTGACCGACCATGACGGCGACATGTTCCGCGCGATCCGCTCCAAGGACATGCTGCTGCACCATCCCTATGAGACCTTCGATATGGTCGTGCGGTTCCTCCAGCAGGCCGCGCGCGACCCCAATGTGGTGGCGATCAAGCAGACGCTCTATCGCACCTCGCGTGACAGCCCGATCGTGGAGGCGCTGTGCGAGGCCGCCGAGGAGGGCAAGTCGGTGACCGCCCTCGTGGAGCTTAAAGCGCGCTTCGACGAGGCGGCCAACATACGCCAGAGCCGCCGTTTGGAGCGGGCGGGCGCGCATGTGGTCTACGGGTTTCTCGACCTCAAGACACATGCCAAGATCTCCACCGTGGTGCGCCGCGAGGGCGCCGAGCTCGTGACCTATACCCACTACGGCACCGGCAATTATCACCCGATCACCGCGCGCATCTACACGGACCTGTCGCTCTTCACTTGCGACAAGAAGCTGGGCCGCGATGCCACCAAGGTCTTCAACTATCTGTCGGGCTATGCCCAGCCTGCGCATCTCGACAATCTGGCGATTTCACCCACCACGCTCAAGCCGCGCCTGCTCGCCATGATCGCGGCGGAGGCAGCGCATGCGGCGGCGGGTAAGCCCGCAGTGATTTGGGCCAAGATGAACAGCCTTGTGGACGATGAGGTGATCGACGCGCTCTACGCGGCCTCCAACGCGGGGGTGAAGATTAGCCTTGTGATCCGCGGCATCTGCGCGCTGCGTCCGGGCATCAAGGGCCTGTCGGAAAACATCCGCGTGAAATCCATCGTGGGCCGGTTCCTGGAGCACAGCCGCATCGTGTGCTTCGGCAACGGCTACGGGCTGCCGCACAAACGGGCGCGGGTCTTCATGTCCTCCGCCGACTGGATGGGCCGCAACCTGAACCGCCGTGTCGAGACGCTGGTGGAGATCGAGAATGCCACCGTCCAGGCCCAGATCACCAGCCAGATCATGGCCGCCAACATGGCCGATGTAGCGCAGAGCTGGGTCATGGCGCCCGATGGCAGCTTCACCCGTCCGCCCCTGCCAGAGGGGCAATTCGCCTTCAGCTGCCACCGGTTCTTCATGGAAAACCCCTCGCTCTCGGGGCGCGGCTCTGCCGGCGCATCGGATGTGCCAAAACTCACCCATACCGAGGATTGAGTGCCGCAGCGCAGCGGCTTGGCGATTGACGCGGGCCCGGTGATGGGCCAGTTTGCGCCATCATACGACCCCAGCTGCCGGAGCGCGCATGACAGATCAAACGTCCACGACGCCCGCCGTCCCGGAAACGGGTGTCGTCGATCTGGGGCTATTCGGTAAACCGCTGTTCCAGGATCCGGGCGCGCGGGCGCTGCGCCGCGTGGGTGTTGTCGATGTGGGCTCAAACTCCGTGCGTATGGTGGTGTTTGACGGCGCTGCGCGCAGCCCTGCGTATTTCTACAACGAAAAGATCATGTGCGCGCTGGGTGCGGGCATGGCCGATACAGGACATCTGTCGCCCGAGGGGCGCGTGCGCGCGCTCAGCGCGATGCGCCGCTTTGCCAAGCTCGCCGAGGGCATGGGGCTGAGCGAGCTTACCGCCGTGGCCACCGCCGCCGTGCGCGATGCGGCGGACGGGCGCGCCTTTTGCGAGGAGGTGCGCGCACAGACCGGCATCAAGATCTGGGTCATCGACGGCGAGGAAGAGGCGCGCCTTTCGGCGCAAGGCGTGCTGCTGGGATGGCCCGGGGCCTACGGGCTGGTTTGCGACATCGGTGGCTCATCGCTCGAGATGGCGGAGATTTCGGGAGGGCGCGTTGGGCGTCGCGTCACCTCCAACCTCGGCCCGCTCAAGCTGCGCGACATCAAGGGCGGGGCGAAAGCGCGGGAGGCGCATATCAAGGAAACGCTGGAGCGCCTGGCCGACAAGATGGGGCCGCAGCGCGACCGCCTTTTTCTGGTGGGCGGTTCGTGGCGGGCGATTGCCCGGATCGATATGATCCGCCGTGACTACCCGCTGCATGTGCTGCATGAGTACCGCATGACGCGCAAATCGGTGCGCGAGACCTGTGAATTCATCCGGCGCGGGGACATGGACAAGCTGCGGCTCGAAGCCGGTGTCTCCTCGGCACGCGCGACCCTCGTGCCCTTTGCCTGCGAAGTGCTGTCGCGGCTGGTCAAGACGTTCCGGCCCAAGGACATCGCCATTTCCAGCTACGGCATCCGCGAAGGCATGCTCTATGAGCAGATGCCCCAGCGCCTGCGCGACCGCGACCCGCTGATCGAGGCCTGCCGCTTTGCCGAGGACAAGGACGCACGCAGCCCCGGCTTCGGCCGCACGCTCTACAATTTCATCCTACCGCTCTACAAATCCGCGCCCGCCCCGCGCACACGGCTGATCAAGGCGGCCTGTCTGCTACATGACGTCAGCTGGCGCGCGCATCCCGACTACCGTGCGGAGGTCTGTTTCGACAATGCCACCCGCGCCAATCTGGGCGGACTCAAGCATTCCGAGCGAATATTCATGGGGCTCGCACTCATGCACCGCTACTCCAACAAGCGCGAGAACAGCCGCTTTTCCGACCTCTTCGACATGGTCGACGAGAAGACGCGCATGGAGGCGGAAATCCTAGGCAAGGCGATGCGCTTTGGCGCGATGCTGTGGATGGACAAGGTGGCCGAACTGGGTGAGATGCGCTGGTACCCCAAAAAGAAAGAGCTGCACTTGCGGCTGAGCGCGGAAATGATGCCGCTCTACGGTGAGGTGGCGGAGGCGCGGTTCAATTCGCTGGCGGAGTCGCTGGGCGCGCAGGTGGTGGTCAAGACCTCCAAGCGCTAGAGGTCGATCTGCGGCGCAGCCTCCGGCAGTTCGGGTGCGTCGGGCTTGCGGCGGATGATGATGTCGCCGTTGGGCAGCACTTCGGGCGCCTCATAAGCACTCCAGTCCTCTACCTCCTCCAGCACCCCGCGCAGTTTGGGGCCCATCTCGGCGAGGAACTGCTGCAGGGCGGGGCCCGCCTCCTCCATCAATGCACCGAGCTCGTCGAGCGCGGGTGCCATTTCCTCCATCAGCCCTTCGAAGAAGAGCTGCGCACCGCGCTCCATCAACGAGGGCGGCTCGGTCTCCTGCGCGCCCAGCGGCGGGGCGAGCAGCAGCACGGTCAAGGAAGCGGCGAAAACATCTCTCATCGGCTTAATATAGGAAGGGATCGGCGCGCCGCCAAGATCACAGATCAATGTCGAGCGTGACGGGGAAATGGTCGGACGCCGCGACGAGTGCCTCGCGCAGGGCCACATCGGCCCAGCAGGAGGGATCGTCCAGCGGATGCCAGATGCGCCAGCGCGGTTGCCGCGCGCGCAGTGCAGGACAGACCATGATGTAGTCGAGCAGCGCCTGCAGGTAGCGTTCCTCCGGCGCGATCCAGAAGCGCGCGGTGGTGGGCACAGCGCCCGCGCGTGGGGAAAGCAACCGTTCTGCATGCGGATCGTGCAGCGGGAAGGACCCTTCGCTGCCCAGCACGATCTCCACCGAGGAGCGGCCGAAAAGATCCTCGAACGTGTCGAGACCGGGACCGTCGTTCAGATCGCCCAGCACGATCAGCGGCGCCTGCTCCTCGCCGATGCGGTCGATGCGCGCGCGCAGCCAGATCGCCTGCGCCAACTGCTTGCGCCGATTGGCGATCGAGATCTTCAGGGCGTGGGCCGCGTTCCGCGCACCATGCGGCGCCTTGGACTTGAGATGCGCGCCGATCATGCGGAAGGCAAAGCCACCCCGCGTCTCGACCGAAAGCTCCAGCGGAGGTTTGGAGAACACCACCAGATCCTCTGTCGCATCCACATCGAGGTCGATGCGAAAGCGACCGTCGAAGCGCGGTGCGCCAGTGGCGCCCTTTGACCCCGTGGGCGGCCCTTGCGGATCGTGGCGCGCGCTCAGCCGGTCCGGATCGTAGAGCAGCGCAATCTCCTGCTGGGTATCATTTGCGAACCCCATCACCGCCTTGTGCGCGCGCAGCTCAAAGCGGGCGGCGAAATGCTCGAGCGCAGCGATGGTGTCGTGCCCGCGCCCGGCGTCGGGTGCCTCGACCACCATGACTGCATCCGCGTCGATCGCGCGGAACACGGCGCCCAGCGCCGCGGTCTGCTCGGCGCGGCTCACGCCCCAGCGGCCCGAGACCTCGGCATCGTCACGCAAGCGATCGCGGTCGTCGAAGAGGCTCGCAAACCACTCGACGTTATAGGTCGCGATGCGCATCACTTGCCCTTGCCCGAAAGTGTCTCCCAGGCGCGGTTGATGTCGATCATGCGTTTTTCGGCCATGCGCATGGCCTCCTCGGGCAGGCCCCGCGCGGTAAGCGCGTCGGGATGGTTCGCGCGCACCAGCTTTCGCCATGCCGCGCGCGCCTCGGCACGGCTGGCCCCCGGTGCGATGCCCAGCACCGTATGCGGCAGCGGCGAGGTGTTTGGCACGAAACGCGCGCGCAGGGCCTCGAACGTGCCCTCGGGCAGCGCGAAGATCTCGGCCACTTGTTCCAGAAACGCGTCCTCATTCGGGTGGTAGGTGCCGTCAGCCATGGCGATGTGAAAGAGCCCCTCCATCAAATCGGTGAGGATCGTGCCGTCATCGCCGAACATCCCCTTGATCCGCCGCGCATAATCGTCAAAGCCCGCCACATCGGTGCGCGCGAGGTTGAATACGCGCGCGGCCCCCGTCGCGTCCTCGTCGGCGATGCGGAACACCTCGCGAAAGGCCGTCACCTCATCGCGCGTGACCTGCCCGTCGGCCTTCGCCATCTTGGCACCGAGGGCGATGACGGCGATGGTGAACGCGACCGAGCGCTCCGGCGGCGTGCGCAGACGGTCGAACACAGCAGACAACCCCTCGCCTGCGGCGAGCGCAGAGAGCGCCTCGGAAATGCGGGTCCAGATCGACATAGGCTATCCTAACGCGCGCGGCATCTGTTGTCAGGTCGGACCGATGATCTTGGTCATGAAAACGAGATCGAGCCAGCGGCCGTTCTTGTGCCCTACCTGAGACAGATGGCCCGATTTTGCAAACCCCAATCGGGCGTGAAACCGAAGGGCGGCGGTGTTTTCACCGCTGATGCCCGCCACCAGCACATGCAGCCCCGCCGCCCGCGCCTCACGCTCCGCCGCCTGCATCAGTACGCGGCCCGTGCCCTGGCCCGGTCTGCTCGGCGATGATCGTATGTTCGGCCGTGTGGGCATAGCCGGGGCCCGCGCCGAAATGCGCCCCAACGTAACGAAGCCTGCACAGCGTCCGTCATGCTCGGCGACCAGGAACGCCTGACCGCGCGCGGCCAGCAGCGCAGCGAGATCGGCGTCAGTTTTCTCCGCCGTGGTGAAGGTCGCGGTCGTGTCGCGGATCATCGCGTTCCACATGGCTTTGACATGCGGCAGGTCCGCAGGGGTCGCCGCGCGGATCAGCACAGGGTGACCGATCCCTTCGGCGTTGCGAATTGGGCTCGCAATCGCGGCGCGCCCTCCTCGAAGGTGATGCGCGCATCCGTGAGGAGTGGGGCAAGCAGCGCGGCGAGCGTGCGTGCCTGCGGGTGAACGATGGTCATCGTCTCAAGGCGGCAGTCTTTCTGCGTCAGGCGCGCCGCGGGATGGGCATCACCCTGCCATTCGATCAGTGCAGGCGCGCAATTGTCAAAGGGCAGCACCCCGTCGGCAGGCACCGCCATGCGCCAGCGCAGATCGCCGCGCTGCAGGTCCACGGGCGTGCCAAAGCCCTCCGGCAGCCCTGCCAGCGTCGCGTCCAGATCATCGCAGCGGCAGATCCAGTTGGTCAGGCGCGGCGGTCCGGCGAAGCGGTCGAGATCGAACCAGCGCGCGCGGTCAGGCGTCGGCGCATCGGGGTTGGCCGCGATGGCCTCGAGATAGAGCCCCTGCTCCAGCCCCAGCAGGGTGTTATGGGTGTGAAAGACCGCATGCTCGCCCCCAGCCTGGAGCGGCACGCCAAGCGTCTCCTCCACATGCGCCGTGGCCGCGGCAAGGGTCTCCCCTGCCACGGCGATATGGTCGAAGGCGATCATGTGCGGGCGGCACGGATCAGCTTGAGAATGTCCTGCGCCGCATCGGGGATGTTCGTGCCGGGCCCAAAGATCGCCTTGACGCCCGCATCATAGAGGAACTGGTAGTCCTGCTGCGGGATCACGCCGCCGCAGATCACGAGAATATCCTCCGCCCCCGCTTCCTTGAGCGCCTTGACCAGCTGCGGGGCCAGCGTCTTGTGCCCAGCGGCCTGCGAGCTGATGCCGATGACGTGCACGTCGTTGTCCACCGCGTCCTGCGCGGCCTCTGCCGGGGTCTGGAACAGCGGGCCCACATCCACGTCAAAGCCGATGTCGGCAAAGGCGGTCGCGATCACCTTGGCGCCGCGGTCGTGCCCGTCCTGTCCCATCTTGACCACCAGCATGCGCGGGCGGCGGCCCTCGGCCTCGGCGAATTCCTCGACCGATTTCTGGATCGCGGCAAAGCCCGCATCGCCCTCATAGGCCGCACCATAGACGCCTGCGAGGGTCTTCACCTCCGCGCGGTGGCGGCCGAACACTTCTTCCATTGCCATGCTGATCTCTCCCACTGTGGCACGGGCGCGGGCCGCGTCAACCGCGGCCTCGAGCAGGTTGCCGCCCTCGCGCGCGCGGCGCGTGAGCTCTTCCAGCGCCACCGTCAGCGCGCCTTCGTCGCGGCTCGCGCGGATCCGTTCGAGCCGTTCGATCTGGCTGTCGCGCACGGCGACGTTGTCCACATCCATGATCTCGATCGCATCCTCGTTGTCGCGGCGGTATTTGTTCACGCCCACGATCACGTCGGTGCCGCGGTCCTGGCCCGCCTGTCGCTGGGCCGCGGCCTCCTCGATGCGCAGCTTGGGCATTCCGGTGGCGACGGCCTTGGTCATGCCGCCCATCTCCTCGACTTCCTCGATGAGCTTCCACGCGGCCTCGGCCATATCGTGGGTCAGCTTTTCGACATAATAGGAGCCTGCCAGCGGATCGACGACATTGGTGACCCCGGTCTCCTCCTGCAAGATGAGCTGGGTGTTGCGCGCGATGCGGCTGGAATTCTCGGTCGGCAGGGCGATCGCTTCGTCCAGCGCGTTGGTGTGCAGGCTCTGCGTGCCGCCGAGCACGGCGCTCATCGCCTCATAGGCGGTGCGGATCACGTTGTTATAAGGGTCCTGCTCCTGCAGGCTCACGCCGGAGGTCTGGCAATGGGTCCGCAGCATGGACGACTTGGGATCCTTCGGCTCGAACTCCTCCATGATGCGGCTCCACAGCAGCCGCGCGGCGCGCAGCTTGGCCGCCTCCATGAAGAAGTTCATGCCGATGCAGAAGAAAAAGCTCAGACGCGGGGCGAATTTGTCAACGTCCATGCCGGCGTCGATGGCCGTGCGCACGTATTCACGCCCGTCCGCAAGGGTGAAGGCCAGCTCCTGCACGAGGTTCGCGCCCGCCTCCTGCATGTGATAGCCCGAGATCGAGATGGAGTTGAACTTCGGCATCTCATTGGCGGTGTATTCGATGATGTCCGCGATGATCCGCATCGAGGGCTCGGGCGGATAGATGTAGGTATTGCGGACCATGAACTCCTTGAGGATGTCGTTCTGGATCGTGCCCGAGAGCTCGGCACGGTTCCACGCCCTGCTCCTCCCCCGCGACGATGAAGTTGGCGAGGATCGGGATCACTGCGCCGTTCATCGTCATGGAAACGCTGACCTTGTCCAGCGGGATGCCGTCAAAGAGGATCTTCATGTCCTCGACGGAGTCAATCGCCACACCGGCCTTGCCCACGTCGCCCTCGACGCGGGGGTGGTCGCTGTCATAGCCGCGGTGGGTCGCCAGATCGAAGGCGACGGAGACGCCCTGCTGACCGGCCGCCAGCGCGCGGCGGTAGAAAGCGTTGCTCTCCTCGGCGGTGGAGAAGCCGGCGTATTGCCGGATCGTCCAGGGGCGGCCTGCATACATCGTGGCCTTGACGCCGCGGGTATAGGGTGCCGCACCCGGGATGCCGCCCAGATGATCCACGCCGTCCAGATCCTCCGCGGTGTAGAGCGGTGAGACCTCGATCCCCTCGAGCGTCTTCCACGTGAGATCCTCGAGCGCGCGGCCGCGCAACTCGCCCTCAGCCAGTTTGCGCCATGCGTCCTTTGAAGCGGGGGTCGGTTTGGTCATTGGAATGTCCTTTTGTCTGTCCCGCAGGCAGGCTCGGGCCTGTTCTTGCGCGGGAGGGATCCTCTGTCAGTGTCGCAAGCCCGTCCGCACCAGCGGCGAGCCACATAATATCGTCTGCATAGGCTTCGCGCAGACGCGCGGCCTGTGCGGGGGTAAACGGGTACCAGCGCCCCTCCCCCTGCGCCATATGGGAGGGCAGCGCATCTGACAACACGCCGTTGTCTGCCATCTTGTCGCGCAGCATCGCCACGTCGGGCGAGCGGTTGAGCCAGCTCTGCGCATGGGGTTGCGGGGCCGGGCGGTCCGTGGCCTCGGCCAGCACCTTGTCGGCCTGTCCCGCAAACTGCTCGAACGGGAGCACTTTGATCTGCGCGCCGGGCAGCGCGCAGGCCATGTCCGTGATCACATCGCGCCAGCTGCGCGGCGCGTGAGACAGCGCGTCGATCCGGTGATCGTCGGGCACCGCATGGCCGCGCCCGACACCGTAAGCGGCCACGGAGGACCACCACAGATCGAGTGCGCGCACGCAGATCAGCACGCGGGCGACGCGGCCCTCGAATGCGGCATCGAGCCGCGCCATCCGCTCGCCCACCGCGGGGTAGAGAAGTGCTGAGCGCAGGCAGGTCCGCGGCGCGCCGATCATGTTTTCTTCGGTGACCAGCAACCGCTCCGCGCCCGCGCGCTCAGCCTGTCCTGTATGCATGCGCACGCGTCCCATCGCGCGCTGCTGCAGGTTGCGCCCGTTGAGCATGCGCGGCGCCGCAAAAAGCCCGTCCATCAGGCCCTTGCGCAGCATTTGCGGCTCCCAGAGTGCTGTGCCATCGGCCATCAGACGCGCCCGATTACCGCGCAAGTAATGCTGAAAACTGGTCGAGCCGGTCCGGTGGGCCCCCACATGAAGGATGATATCCATAAGCTGTGCAATGCCTCTGCGCCAAAGGGCCGCGCGGGGCAGCCGTGGAAGGAACGTTGCGGCAGTCATGCGACACAATCCCTTGCGGCGGGCTTAATGCTAAAAATCGCGCGATCCGGCTTCGCAATCGCGCGAAAGGCGCCTATATATGGCTCAGAGGGAGAGCATATGAAATCTATCTTGAGTGCTGTTATTATTGGCCTTTCAACCGTCCCAGGGCACGCGCAGACATTGTTTTCGCCCGATCTGCCGCTGATGGTTTTCCAGGCAGCCGATACGGATTTGAGTGAATTTAAATGGAAATCCCGGCCCGTCGTGGTGTTCGCGGACACGCCGAACGATCCCGCTTTCATCGAGCAGATGGAACTGCTGGCCAACCGTGCGGCCGATCTGACGGAGCGTGACGTGGTCGTGGTGATAGACACCGACCCCGATGCGCGCACCGACATCCGCCTGCGCTTTCGTCCCCGCGGCTTCATGCTGACATTGGTGGGCAAGGATGGGGATCTCAAGATCCGCAAGCCGTTTCCGCAAGACGTGCGCGAAATCACCGCCAGCATCGACAAAATGCCGATCCGCAAGCGTGAAGTGCGCGATGCCAAGGAACGCGCAGACGGCTGACGCAGCAGCGCGGCCTTGCACTGCGGCCCCGATTTACCTATATTTAAAGGTGTAAAGGTAAGAAGGTGCGATATGGAAAAAGATCCGAACATTCCCTTCACCCCGATCCCCGTGACAGGCCGGACCGGCCCGCGGCCGGGGTATTGAGCTTCTGCTCGGCGGCTTTGCGGCCGCCGTCCGAATAGGCCTTGATCAGTCCCAGCGCGTGTTTTCCGAAAAGATACGCCTGTTTGCGCATTTCCACATAATCTGAATAGAGCGCCACGCGCCGTTCCGGCGCCAACGTGCCGAAGGTATTGCCGCGCATGTCATCGGCAAGGGCCGCGATCGACTTGATCAGGCTGTAGTAGGAAACGATAGCGTCGATCGTCTGGCGCGGCAGCACGTCGATCTCGCCGATGACGGCGTCATAGACATGATCGAGGTGTTCGCGCGGGATGAAGGGAACGTAGTCCGGCTCGTCCTGCATCCGCTGGGCGATCGCCTTGGTATACTCCTCCGTCTCGCCCTGCCGCCACAACGCTTCCAGCGTGTTGCCGATCTCGGCGTAGATCGCCTTGTGATAGTCGCGCAGTTTTTCGGCGCGCAGCCGGGCCCGGGCCAGTTCCGCGAAAATCGCCGAGGTCAGCCAGCCCACCGCGATTACCAGCCCTGCGATCATCGCCTGCTGGATCGCCGTCTCCAACTCGCGGAGGAACGGCAACGCGAGCCAGACCAGCGCGCCCGTGATCACCAGCACCGGCAGTCCAATGGTCAGGAAGAACTGCGCGATGATGACACCGGCGGTGCGCGCCTCCTTCCACAGCGCCAGCGTGACGGCGCAGACGAGCGCGCCGATGGCCAGAGCGAGAGGGAAGGATGCGCCGGTCTCCATGAGCCCTATTCGAACTCCATGATGACGTCGTCCACCGCGAGGCTGTCACCGGCATCGGCGTTGATCTTGGTCACGACGCCCTTGCGCTCGGCGCGCAGGATATTCTCCATCTTCATCGCCTCAATGGTGCAGAGCGCCTGCCCCTCCTGCACTTCGTCGCCCACGGCGACGTCGAGTTTGACCACCAGACCCGGCATCGGGCAGAGCAGCAGTTTGGATGTGTCCGGCGGGACCTTCACCGGCATCTTGCGCGCCATCTCCGCTTGCAACGGCGTGCGCACATGCACCCGCAGGTCCGCGCCGCGCGTGCGAATGCGGAACCCGCCTGAGATCTTGCCGACCTTGAGCACCAGCGGCGCATCGCCCACCGTCATCGTGGCAAGCTGGTCACCGGGGGTCCAGCTCCCGGAAACGCGCAGGCTCTCGCCGTCCTCGAAGGTCACCGTGGCGCCGTCATGATCGGCGTCGATGGCCACGTCAAAGCTCTCGTCTTGCAGGGTCACGTTCCATTCGCTGCCCACTTTGCGCTCGTGGTTGTCCATCCGGCCGGAGACGCGCGCGCGGCGGATCTCGGCGACGCGGTGCATGGCAGCGGTGGCCGCCGCGATGCGCCGCAGTTCGGCTTCGGCCAGCGTGACACCCTCGAACCCGTCAGGATATTCCTCCTCGATGAACGCAGTCGTCATCTCGCCGGCGACGAACTTGGGATGGTCCATCACGGCACTCAGAAACGGCAGGTTGTGGCCGATGCCTTCGACCTCGAAGCTGTCGAGGGCGACACGCATCCGCTCGATCGCTTCCGCACGGGTCGGTGCCCAGGTGCACAGCTTGGCGATCATCGGGTCGTAATACATCGAGATCTCGCCACCCTCATAGACGCCGGTATCGTTGCGCACGGCTGTCTCGCCGGCGGGCGCGTCGCCGTGCCATTTGCCGTTGTCGAGCAGCGGGCCCGCCGCGATCTCTGCCGGGGGGCGGTACCGCGTCAGCCGCCCGATGGAGGGCAGGAACCCGCGGTAGGGATCTTCGGCATAGAGGCGGTTCTCGATGGCCCAGCCGTTGATGCCGACGTCGGACTGGCTGATGCTCAGCGCCTCACCATTGGCGACACGGATCATCTGTTCGACCAGATCCACGCCGGTGATCATCTCGGTGATTGGGTGTTCGACCTGCAAGCGGGTGTTCATCTCCAGGAAATAGAAATTCTTATCCCCGTCCACGATGAATTCGACCGTCCCGGCGGAGGTGTAGCCCACGGCCTGCGCAAGGGCGACCGACTGCTCGCCCATCGCCTTGCGGGTCTCGGCGTCCAGAAACGGGCTGGGCGCCTCCTCGACCACCTTCTGGTTGCGGCGCTGGATCGAGCATTCACGCTCGTTGAGGTAGATCCCGTTGCCATGCGCATCACAAAGTACCTGGATCTCGATATGGCGGGGTTGGGTGACGAACTTCTCGATGAAGATGCGATCATCCCCGAAGGAGTTCGCCGCCTCGTTCTTTGACGACTGGAAGCCCTCGCGCGCCTCCGCGTCATTCCAGGCGATACGCATGCCCTTGCCGCCGCCGCCCGCGGAGGCCTTGAGCATGACCGGGTAGCCGATGTCGTTGGAGATCTTTACCGCCTCGTCCGCATCCGCGATGATGCCCATGTATCCGGGCACCGTGCTCACCCCTGCGTCCTTGGCGATCTTCTTGGAGGTGATCTTGTCGCCCATCTTCTCGATCGCACCCACGGGCGGGCCGACAAAGGCCACACCTGCCGCGCTGAGCGCCTCGGCGAATTTGGAGTTCTCCGACAGGAAGCCGTAACCGGGGTGAACCGCTTCGGCACCCGACGACTTGACCGCCTCCATCACCTTGTCGATCACGATATAGGACTGGTTGGCGGGCGGCGGCCCGATGTGCACCGCCTCATCCGCCATCTGCACATGCAGCGCCTGCTTGTCCGCGTCCGAATAGATCGCGACGGTCTTGATGCCCATCTTGCGCGCGGTTTTGATCACGCGGCATGCGATCTCGCCCCGGTTGGCGATCAGGATCTTGTTGAACATAGGGTGGGCCCTTCTGGATGGTGAATAGATGTGTCGAAACGACGAAACCCGCGCAGGCTCGGGGCCTGCGCGGGTTTCGTTTCTTGGAAGGCTGGGGCGGAACGCCCCGATGTCAGCTCAGTCGCAAACGACGAGCTCGCTCTGGCACGCGAGCACGTTGGCACCTGCACCCAGAGCCGCGCCCTGTCCGATGCTGCCGCCCGTTGCCGCCGCGGCGCCTGCGCCGACGACGCCGCCGCCCAGTGCCTGTTCGCCGATCGAGCCACCGCAGGCCGACAATGCGGCGACGGTTGCGAGTGCGAGGATGATTTTTGGTGTGCCCATGATCTGGATCCCTTTTTCTTTGTGTCTGGCACCACAACCGCCAACTCGGCCGTCCGTTCCCGTAAACTCTTTACCACTGATGGAAAAAGGGCGGACAGCAAGGAGAAGGGACATACCTGCTGCCCGCCATAGGAAGGGGTGTGGTCGTGGCGCGGACGCCGCACAGGGGTAGATCCCTGACGTGCCGCAGGAATCAGACTGTACCGGATCCTGCCCGCGCCCAAGTGCTCTTTGCAAAGGGGCCCGGCATCGGCCAAGCTTTGCTCGTATTGCGGGAGTTTGGGCGACATCATGCCTATTCCGCCTCGATGATATGGGGAAAGCTCTGGCGCGCGGCGCGCAGGTCGATGACCAGCATCGCCTCGTAGCTTTCGGCATCGAAGGGGTCGGTCGCGGGGATGACTTCGCGGCCGAAGAACCACGACAGGCGCCCGGCATCGAGGTTGCCGCGCTCGAAGGGCTCGGCGCCGAAGTTGTCCCACAGGGCCTTGAAGAATGCCTCGTCAGCGCGGCGGTCGGGCGCGCGGCGGTCCGGGCGGCGCTGGCGCGCGACAAGCTCGGTCGCCCCCTTGGGGTTGGCGCGGCGCAGCGTGAACTGGAAATCCGTACCGGGCAGACGGCCGGGAAACCCGCGGTGTTTGAGCATATAGGCTAGCGCCATGCCACGCCCTCCGCGGAAAGGGCGGTCAGGACGGGCGCGAACGCCCATCCTGTCTTTGAATTATTTGTACTTGCCGGTGTAGACTGGCTCTTGGCTGATCGGCTCTGGATCAACCACGACAAATTCTTCGACCTGCTGCTCGCGCGCACAGGCGGCAACCAGGACCACGAGGCCCAGTGTTGCCAAAAGTCTGATGTTCTTCGACATCTATAGCTCCTGTAACTTGTTGTACGGGAAGGTTTTGCAAAACCTGCCATTTTCCCCGCAATGGATTTGAGCCACACGCATGTGTCGCCCTTTGCCATCCTATCCAACTCCCGGGCCATTGGATATGTGGATAAATCCGTGGAGAATTTCTGTGACGCTTTAGCCGCAGAAATCTGTCCACATGAGCTGTGCGCCGCAAGATATTGTGGATACATCAGAAATCGTCCCATATGCAGCCCGCACCGTCAGCGCGGAAGGACTCGAAATATTGCGTCGCGTCCGGGTCCGGTTGTCCGAACTCGGTGATCCGGTCCATGAAGGAGATCACGATCTTGTCGCCTTCAAGCGCGTATTCGGCGATGTAGGGAAGCGCGAACGTCTCGCAGAGATGAAGCATGTCCTGCCCGGCGACATCGAAGCTCACCTGCCCCTCCCCCGCGCCAATGCGCGGCGCGAGGTAGCGAAACCGCAGGTAGGTGGTCTCCTCCTGGGCATCCACAAGCACTTCGTGCAGCACAAGCTCCTGCCCGGACGGCACATCGGTGGCGGCCAGCGGCGTGGCGAGCAGCGCGAGGGCGACGAGCGTTCTCATGGTGCGGACGCCTCCTGGGTGGAGAAGTCCGCCGGAGAGACGATCTCGATAAGCTCCATGTCATCGGAATGCCGCACCTCGCGGTGCCGAATGCCGGAAGGCTGGAGCACGCAGGAACCTGCGCGCAGCAGATGCTCTCCCTCGTTCTCATACTCGAACACGACCCAGCCCTTGGTGACATAGACCATCTGGAACTCCAGATCATGGGTGTGCCACGTGCCGGGACTCTCCATCCCCGGCACGGCGCGGATCACATGCGCGCCGAACTTGCCGACCGTAGCCTCCGGCACGCCCAGATGTCGGTACTCGAAGAAAGGCCGCAGGCCTGCACCCTCAAAGGCGCTTCCGTCGGCATGGCTGATGGTGAAGCCGGGGGTGGCAAAAAGGCTCATGCCGCCCCCTCACAGCTCAGCTGTTGCGCAATGCCTCGATCAGCTCCGACTTGTCCATGCCTGAGCGACCCTCGATCTCCAGTTCCTGCGCGCGCTCGTAGAGATCTTCCTTCGTCCAGTCCTCGTAAGGGGGCTGCTTGCCGCCCTTGGCAGAGGGATCCTGCGTGTCGCTCGCCTGCGCATTGGCGATGGCCGCGGCCTTCTGCTTGGAGGCGCCATCCTCGCGCAGCGCCTCGTAGGTCTCGTCGTCCTTGATGCTGGGTCCGTGGTCTTTGGTCATGTCGCTCTCCTTTGAGGAGCAACGTGGCAGCGCGGCGCGCGGTTCCGCACGACCCCGCGCACCGCGCGCCGTTCCCGAAGAGAGAGACAAAGGGCATCCTCATATCGCCCACCTACAACGGAATGTTGTCGTGTTTTTTCCACGGCTTGTGGGTCGTCTTGTTGCGCAGGGAGGCGAAGGCGCGGGCGATGCGCTTGCGCGACAACTGCGGCTGGATCACCTCGTCGATGAACCCGCGCTCGGCGGCGACGAAGGGGTTGGCGAAGCGCGCCTCGTAGTCGGCGGCGTGCTGGGCGATCTTGGCGGCGTCCTTGAGGTCGGCGCGGTGGATGATCTCGGTCGCGCCCTTGGCCCCCATCACGGCGATCTCCGCCGTGGGCCACGCATAGTTGAAATCCGCGCGCAGATGCTTGGATGCCATCACCACGTAGGCGCCGCCGTAGGCCTTGCGTGTGATCAGCGTGACCATCGGCACGGTCGCCTCGCCGTAGGCATAGAGAAGCTTTGCGCCATGCTTGATCACCCCGCCATATTCCTGGCTCGTACCGGGCAGGAATCCGGGCACATCCACCAGCGTCAGCAGCGGGATCTCGAACGCATCGCAGAAGCGTACGAAGCGGGCGGCCTTGCGTGCTGAATCGATGTCGAGCACACCTGCCAGCACCATCGGCTGGTTGGCAACGACACCGACGGTGCGCCCCTCCAGCCGGATGAAGCCGGTGATGATGTTGCGCGCGAATTCTTCCTGGATCTCGTAGAAATCGCCCTCATCTGCCAACTTCAGGATCAACTCCTTCATGTCGTAGGGAGTATTGGCATTTTCCGGCACCAGCGTGTCGAGCGATGGCTCGATCCGGTCGGGGCTGTCGAAGAAGGGGCGCACGGGTGGCTTTTCGCGGTTGTTGGCGGGCAGGAAGTCCACCAGACGGCGCACTTCCGCAAGCGCTTCGACGTCATTCTCGAAGGCCGCGTCGGCAACGGAGGATTTGCGCGTGTGGGTGGAGGCCCCACCCAATTCCTCCGCGGTGACCTGTTCGTTCGTCACCGTCTTGACCACGTCCGGCCCGGTCACGAACATGTAGGAGCTGTCCTTCACCATAAAAATGAAATCAGTCATCGCGGGGGAATAGACGGCCCCACCGGCACAGGGGCCCATGATCACACTGATCTGCGGCACCACGCCGGAGGCCTCGATGTTGCGCTGGAACACGTCGCCGTAGCCTGCAAGGCTGTCCACGCCTTCTTGGATCCGTGCGCCGCCGGAATCGTTGATCCCGATGATGGGTGCGCCGTTCTGCACGGCCATGTCCATGATCTTGCAGATCTTCTTGGCGTGCGTCGCAGAGACCGAGCCGCCGAGCACGGTGAAATCCTGCGCGAAGACATAGACGAGGCGGCCGTTGATGGTGCCCCAGCCGGTCACGACCCCGTCACCGGCCGGCTTTTGCTCGTCCATGCCGAAATCGGTGCAGCGGTGGGTCACGAACATGTCGAACTCCTCGAAGGAGCCTTCATCCAGCAGCAGATGCACCCGCTCGCGCGCGGTGAGCTTGCCTCGGCCGTGCTGTGCGTCGATGCGGCTCTGCCCGCCACCCAGCCGTGCGTCACCGCGGCGGTCTTCAAGCTGTTGCAGGATATCTTTCATGGTCGGCTCCTCCCATCGGATTGCTGAAGCCCTGTGTAACGGAGCCGCGAAGGGAGACAAAGGGTGATTTGGCAAATTTGCAAAGAGTTTTCAGCGGCGAGATTGCAAATTGCACAATTGCTAAGTTGGTGCGCTCGGTGCAGCCGCTCACTTTCGCGAGGGCAATCTGGACAAGCGGCGGACCGCGAGCTAGATCTTGGCAAATGCAAGCAATACGAGAAGATCTGAGCCCCGTCAAATTAGGCGACCGCAGATCACCGCCCCATATCTTGACCCTTATCATCCTTGCCGGCATGTCGGCTTGCGTGATGAACATGTTCCTGCCGAGCCTGCCGGCGATGGCCGCGCATTTCGAGACCGATTACGCGGTCATGCAGCTCTCGGTCGCGATCTACCTTGGCTTTTCCGCCATCCTGCAGATCTTCGTGGGGCCCCTGTCGGACAAATTCGGACGGCGGCCCATCGTGCTGTGGGGGCTGGTGATCTTCATGGTTGCGACGGTCGGTTGCATTTTCGCACCGAGCATCGAGGTCTTCCTGACCTTCCGCATGATGCAGGCGGGCATCGCCACCTCAATGGTGCTGAGCCGTGCCGCCGTGCGCGACATGTACCGGCAGGATCAGGCCGCCTCGATGATCGGCTACGTCACCATGGGCATGGCCGTGGTCCCGATGATCAGCCCGGCGATCGGCGGTCTGCTCGATGAGCTTTTCGGTTGGCAGTCGGTGTTCTGGGCGCTCTTCATCATGGGCGGGCTGACCTGGCTGCTCGCGTGGACGGATATGGGCGAGACCGCGATTGCGTCGCATAAATCGCTCACCGCGCAATTCGGCGAATATCCGGAGTTGCTGCGCAGCCCGCGTTTCTGGGGCTATGCGATGGCGGCGGGGTTCAGCTCGGGCGCGTTCTTCGCCTATCTGGGCGGCGCGCCCTTTGTGGGGCAGGAGGTCTTCGGCATGTCGCCCGCCACGCTTGGTTTCTTCTTCGGCGCGCCCGCTGTCGGGTACTTTGCCGGCAACTTCCTGACCGGACGTTACGCCGTGCGCTTCGGCATCAACCAGATGGTCCTGTGGGGCTGCATCGCCAATGCAACGGGCAGCGCGATATCGCTGCTGATCTTCGTATCCGGATATGGCACTCCTGCGAGCTTCTTCGGGATGATGACGCTTGTGGGGCTCGGCAACGGGTTGTGCATCCCCAATGCAACCGCGGGCATGCTATCGGTCCGGCCACATCTCGCTGGCACGGCCTCCGGGCTGGGCGGCGCGATCATGATCGGCGGCGGCGCCGGGCTGAGCGCCTGGGTCGGCGTGCTGCTCACGCCCGAGACGGGCGCGTTCCCGCTGCTGTGGATGATGCTGGGCACCGCGATCCTCGGGCTCTTCGCCATCGGCATGGTGGTACGCCGCGAGCGGGTGCTGGCCGCGCGCGCCGCCAAGGTCTGAGACCTGCAAGCGCCCCTTGCGGGACTGGATTTGCAAAGTTAACACTGGCGCGATCCGGGATTTGCAAAGGGCGCGCAATGGCCACACAGAAACTCTATGCCGGTGCCAAGCTGCGCGAGCAGCGCCTGCGCATCGGCCACACGCAAAAGGATTTCGCCGCCCGCCTCGGCGTCTCCCTGCCCTACCTCAACCAGATGGAAAACAACAACCGCCCCGTGTCGACGACGGTGGTGCTGGCGCTGGCCTCCGAATTCGGGATGGACGTGACCGAGCTCAGCTCGGGCGATGCGGAACGTCTGGCCAGCGATCTGCTGGAAGTGCTGGGCGATCCGCTTTTCGAGGGCGACGGACCCGCGCTCGCCGATGTGCGGCTGACCGCGTCGAACGCACCGGGTCTCGCACGCGCTTTCATCGCATTGCATCAGGGCTACAGACAGGCGCAGGAACGCCTTGCCTCGCTCGATGAGGCGCTGGGGCGCGAGGATGCCCGGGCCATGCCCAGCCCTTGGGAGGAAGTGCGCGACTTCTTTCATTACTGCGACAATTACATCGACGCGGTGGACCGTGCGGCGGAGCATTTCGCCAGTCGCGCGGGCACGCCCGACCAGATCCGCGGCGTCGCCATCGACGCGCTGCGCGATGCCGGGCTGAGCGTCGCCTTCACCGAGATGGACCCGCTGCGCCTGCACGATCCCGAGCGCGGCCTGCTGCACATCTCAAGCGGGGCGCAACCGCCGACCCAGACCTTCCAGCTGCTCCTCCAAGTCGCGCTGAGCCGCCATGACGCGCTGCTCGAGGCGACTCTGGATCTCGCGCGGTTCCATTCGCCCGCCGCCCGCGACATCGCCAAGATGGGTCTCGCCAATTACTTCGCGGGGGCCGCGCTGCTGCCCTACGGCGCATTCCAGGCCCGCGCGCTGTCCTGCCGCCATGATCTGGAAGTGCTGGCGCGCCATTTCGGTGCCTCGATTGAGCAGATCGCGCATCGCCTTTCCACCCTGCAACGGCCCGGCGCAAAGGGGCTGCCGTTTTTCTTCGTGCGCGTCGATCAGGCCGGCACGATCACCAAGCGACACTCCGCGACGCGGTTGCAGTTTGCGCGGTTCGGCGGGGCCTGCCCCCTGTGGAACGTGCACCGGGCCTTCGAGACGCCGGGGCAATTCCTCCGCCAGCTTGCGGAGACGCCGGACGGCGTGCGCTACATCTCCATCGCGCGCGATATTACCAAATCGGCGGAGCGTTTCGGCGCGCCCATGCGCCGTTTTGCCATCGCACTGGGGTGCGAGGTGCGCCATGCCGCGCAATTGGTCTATGCCGACGGGCTGGACCTCAGCCGCGATACCGCCTTTGAGCCGATCGGGATTTCCTGCCGGATCTGCGCGCGCAAAACCTGCCATCAACGCTCGGTCCCGCCGCTGGAGCGTAACCTCTTCGTTGATCCCGACCGCCGCGACGTGCTGCCCTACCGCGTGGATTAGCGCCGCGCCGGGCGCCAACCCGCCGCCTGCGCCGCGGCACCAGAGCAGAACCAGCGCTCACCCTTCGCCTCGTCGACCCCGGTGCGCTCATAGAACGCCTGACCGGGCTGGTGGTAGATCCGCACACCGCTGGCGCTGATGTTTCCCTTGATCGCACAGGTGCGGTCCGGCGGGATGCGGCCCTTGGCGCGGGTGGCGCGATGTTGCGCAGGGCTTTGCAGGCGTACGGCATGCAGCCCGCGGTCCGCAGCGGCCGCCGCGCGCTCCATTCCGACGTAGTCCGCACCGTACCTGACGTAGGCAAAGGCCATACCCTGGCCTACCAGCCACGCGCCCATATCACTGCCCAGCGCCTCGCAGCGGGCCACGGTGCGCCCGTAGCGGTCGGTGTCGAGCGAGGTGCAGCGCGCGGTGACGCCGCTGTAGCGGTCGCTGACGGCCTTGGTGATCCAGCCCCCGCAGGCCCAGTCGGTGCCCTGTTCCGTCTCGCAGTTCTGGTCGCTCTCGGGCGCGTCGATGGCATGCAGGCGGATCCTGACACCCGCGACTTCGATGCTGTCGCCGTCGATCACGCGCATGGGGCCCTTGATCCCCGCCTCACCGATGTTGGCGCGCAGCGCACCGCCCGAAAGGACCAACGTGCCGAGCACGAGCATCGCCAAGAACGCCGAATGCCACAGGTGCCGTTTTGAAAGATGGTTGAAGCCCACGGTCACCGCTTTGCCTTGCTGTTGCGGCAAGACTATCGCGGATCACCCAAAAACTTAACGAGAAAGTTAATAAATAGTTAATTTTGCTCAGATTTGTGGCGCCCCCGTTAACCTTTAGCGCTGCTCGGTCTCCCAATCGGGATGGATCCAAGGCGTGTCATTGGCTGCCGCCAGCGGATCGCGGCCGAGCACGTGATCGGCCATCTTCTCACCGACCATGATGGAGGGCGCGTTGAGATTACCGTTGGTGATGCGCGGGAAGATCGAGCTGTCGGTCACACGCAGACCCTCCACACCGATCACGCGGCCCTGCGCATCCACCACCGCATCCGGATCGTCCTTGTGGCCCATCCTGCAGGTGCCGCAGGGGTGATACGCGCTCTCGGCGTGCTCCCGCACGAAGGCGTCGATTTCGTCATCCGTCTGCACCGCCGCGCCGGGCTGGATCTCATTCTTGACGAAGGGCTTGAACGCATCCTGCGCAAAGATCTCCCGCGTGAGGCGGACGCAGCGGCGCCATTCCTCCCAGTCTTCGGGATGGGACATGTAGTTGAAGAGTATCCTCGGGGCATCCGCAGGTTCCGCGGACCGCAGCGAGACGCGCCCCCGTGATTTCGAACGCATGGGCCCGACGTGGGCCTGGAACCCGTGCCCCTCGGCGGCAGCCTTGCCGTCATAGCGCACGGCGATGGGCAGGAAGTGATACTGGATGTCCGGATAGGCGACGCCCGCGCGGCTTCGGATGAACGCCGCACTCTCGAATTGGTTTGACGCCCCCATGCCGCGCTTGGAGAACAGCCATTGCGCGCCGATCACGCCTTTCCACAACAGCGTCCAGTAGCGGTAGAGCGTGATCGGCTGGCTCGCCGCCATTTGCATGTAGACCTCGAGATGGTCCTGCAGGTTGCCCCCCACGCCGGGGCGGTCCGCGATCACCTCGATGCCATGCTCCGCGAGATGCGCGGCCGGGCCGATGCCCGACAGCATCAGCAGCTTGGGCGAGTTGATGGAGGAGGCGGCCAGAATGACCTCGCACCGGGCGCGGATCACCTCGATCTTGCCGCCGCGCTCGACCTCGACCCCCGTCGCGCGGCCATCGGCAATGACCACACGGCGGGCCAGCGCGCGGGTGATCTGAACGTTTTCGCGCTTGAGCGCGGGGCGCAGATAGGCGTTGGCCGCCGACCAGCGCCGCCCATTATGCACCGTTTGCTCCATCGGGCCGAAGCCCTCCTGCTTGTGACCGTTGTAGTCGTCGGTGGCCTCGTAGCCCGCCTGTTTTCCGGCCTGCACAAATGCATCGAAGAGCGGATTCTCGCGCGGTCCGCGGCTCACGTGCAACGGCCCGTCCGTGCCGCGCCATGCCGGATCGCCGCCGTGCCCGCCGTCATGCCAGTTCTCCATGCGCCTGAAATACGGCAGCACATCAGCATAGCTCCACCCCTCCGCCCCCTGATCGCGCCAATGGTCGAAATCCATCGCATGGCCGCGCACATAGACCATCCCGTTGATCGAGGAGGAGCCGCCAATCACCTTGCCGCGCGGCACGACCAGACTGCGGCCCGCCAGATGCGGTTCGGGCTCGGACTTGTAGCCCCAGTCGTACATCTTCATGTTCATCGGATAGCTGAGCGCCGCGGGCATCTGGATGAAGGGCCCCGCATCACTGCCGCCATGCTCGATCACGAGCACGGATTTGCCCGCCTCGCCCAACCTGTAGGCCATCGCGCAGCCCGCGCTGCCCGCACCCACGATCACAAAATCCGCTTCCATTTCCAACTTCCTTTTCGTGATTCTGCGGCGGGTCAAGGAGGCCGCAGGCCCGCGCGTCAGCGCGCTTGTCCTTGAGGCGCCGCAGAATCGCACCCAAACTTGTCGAGGTGACTTGAGGATCGGAACGAGCCCTCAAGCACCTCTCGGCAGACAGGGCCCTTTGCCCCGCCCCCCTTTCACCACTTATGTCCTGCGAGCACGTTCGCCGCAGGCGCCGATCATGGCATGCGCGCCAGCGCGCCGCCGGATCCCGCAGCCCCTAGAACGGCGCCTCCAGCTCGCCCATGCGGACGTAGACGGATTTGAGCTGGCTGTAGTGCTCGATGGCAGCGCGGGAGTTTTCGCGCCCCACGCCGGAGGATTTGACGCCGCCGAAGGGCGCCTCGACCGGTGCATCGTTGTAGGTGTTGATGTAGCAGGTGCCAGCCTCGAACCCCGCCGCGACGCGGTGCGCGCGGGCCAGATCGCGGGTGAAGACACCGGCGGCAAGACCGAACTCGGTCGCATTGGCACGCGCCAGCACATCGGCTTCCTCGGTGAAATCGAGCACGGCCATGACCGGGCCGAAGATCTCCTCGCGCGCGATGGTCATGTCGTCGCTCACATCGGCAAAGACGGTGGGCTGGATGTAGAAGCCGTCACGCTCGATCACCTCACCGCCATAGACCAGCCGCGCGCCTTCCGCCTTGCCCTTGGCGATGTAGTCGAGCGCGATGTCGCGCTGGCGCCGCGAGGTCATCGGCCCGAAGTTCGTGGCCGGGTCCATCGGATCACCGATCACCGCCTGCGCGAGCCGCTCCGACAACCGCTTGAGGAAGCGCTCCTTGATGTCGCGGTGCACGAAGACGCGGGTCCCGTTCGAGCAGACCTGCCCCGAGCTGTAGAAATTGCCCAGGATCGCGCCGGAGATCGCGCTCTCGATGTCCGCATCCTCGAAGACGATCATGGGGGATTTGCCGCCAAGCTCCATGGTGACATGCTTCATGCCTTCGGCCGCCGCGGCATAGACCTTGCGCCCGGTGGGCACGGAGCCGGTGAGCGAGACCTTGTTGACGCGGGCATCCGTCACCAGTGCGGCGCCCACATCGCCCAGGCCTTGCACCACGTTATAGAGGCCCGCGGGCAGCCCCGCCTCTGTCAGGATCTCCGCCACTTTCAGCGCGCAAAGCGGCGTCGTCTCGGAGGGTTTGAAGATGACGGCATTGCCGCAGGCCAGCGCCGGTGCGCCCTTCCAGCAGGCGATCTGGGTGGGATAGTTCCACGCCCCGATGCCGACGCAGACGCCCAGCGCCTCGCGGCGAGTATAGACCCAATCCTCGCCCAGCTGGATATGCTCGCCCGTCAGCGTCGCGGCCATGCCGCCGAAATACTCCAGCGCATCGGCGCCGGAGGTGGCATCGACCACGCTGGTTTCCTGATACGGCTTGCCGGTGTCATAGGTCTCCAGCACGCTGAGATCATGGTTGCGTTCGCGCATGATATCCGCGGCGCGGCGCAGGATGCGGCCACGCTCGGTCCCGCTCATCGCGGCCCAGGCGGCCTGCGCACCCCGTGCAGCGCTCAGTGCCTGTTCGATGATGGCGGGGGTTGCGGAATGGACCGTGGCGATGACATCGCCGGTGGCGGGATACATCACCTCGATGGGCGTGCCCGCGGTATCCTCGACATACTCGCCGTTGATGAAGTGGCTGGCGGTGGGTTGGGTTTGCATAAAGCTCTCTTTTGGTCTGGGGCCCCGCGCAGCACATCCGCACGGGGCTGTTGATTGCGGATCAGTTGAGCGGCGCTGCCTGCCCGTCGAGATCCTTCATATGCGCGCGTCTGGCGAAGAACATATACGCCAGCGCACCGAGATAGATGGCGATCACCACGCTGCCGACCCACTGGATCTGCAGCCACTGGCTCTGGAACAGGAGCGTCAGCACGAAGAGGCCGACGGCATTGGCGAGCACATAGGACACCGTGCCGAACCGCTCCGCCGTGAAGTTGAGGTTGTCGGTATAGAGGCGGATCAGGCTGTCGAAGGAGTTGATCACGAAGACGATGCCGACGACGGTCATGGCCCAGTTCGGGATGCCTTCGGTGCCGATCCCGTTGAGGAAGTAGAAGTACAGAACCGAGAACCACAGCGCGAGCGGGATGGAGGGAAAGATCAGCAGAGCACCCAGCAACTGCCAGGTCTTGAGCCCGCCCACGAAGCGCGAGACGAACTGCCCGATCATGATCGACCAGGCGAACCACCAGAAGAGGTAGAACTCGTGGTAATCCGTCAGCGGTGTGATGAACTGGTGGATATTGGTGAAATAGCCGCCGATGTTGCTCGCCGAGGAGCCTAGATCGCCCAGGGTCATGCCCGCGTTGAAGAACATGAACCCGATGAGGCCGAAGAAGAGCACCGTTGAGCTGACCGAGAGCACCTTGACGAACTTGATGTCCGTGGAGCTGAACGCCGCGATGAGGATCACGAGGAAACAGATCAGGTAGAAGACCGGCAGGATCGTCTCACCGTCGCCCACTTCGGCGATGTAATAGGGCATGTAGATCAGGAACAGCGCGCCGGTGAAAGCGCAGGTCGTTATGATGACGATGTTGTTGAGGATCTTCACTGCCGGGATCTCGAAAAAGCGCACCCGCGGCTCGATCGCGCAGAAGTAGAAGGTGGTCAGGAAGTAGAAAGCCCAGATCAGAAAGCCCCAGAAGCCGAACTCGAGCGCCAGCGGATTGGTGAAAGCATAGGCGGGTTCGGCTGCCGTATCGGCATAGAGGGGGAAATCAAAGGCCAGCGGGAACATGATCAACCCCACATCGAGACCGGAGGTGAACAGGATCGCGATGAAGATGTAGAGCGGCTGCGGCGTGGTCCCCGTCAGCGTCAGGTTCCACCATTTTATCGTACAGAAGATCACCAGCACGAAGGCGAGGATCACTCCGAAGGAAATGATTGAGGTCAGCATGAAAGGGTCCCTGTCGGTTTTTATCGAGTGCCTTGTCGTGACAGCGGACCTGCACCCTTCGGGGCCGCCGACGGTATCACTCCCCGCGCGGGAAGCGCTTGTTTTCCTCTAGCACGTTCAGATCCATGTGGTTGCGCATATAGGCCTCGGAGGCCATGCGCAGGGGCTGGTAGTCCCACGGGTAGTAGCCGCCTGAGCGCAGCGCCTCATAGACGATCCAGCGGCGCGCCTGTGATTTGCGCACATCCGCGTCATAGCGCGCCAGATCCCAGCGCGCCTCCGACTTCGCGCGCAATTGCGCCAGCGTGCCCGCATGCGCCGGCAACCCCGGCGAGATTGTGCAATTCATGCGGATCCGCCTCCAGATCGAAGAGCTGATCAGGGTCGAGCGCGCAGCAGTTGTACTTCCACTTGCCATAGCGCAGCGAGACCATCGGCGCGTAGGAAGCCTCCGCCGCGTATTCCATCGCCACGGGTTCCGTCCGCTCCATCCCCTGCCCCATCGGCACAAGGCTCTGGCCCGTGGTCCAGGGCATGATCTCCGACATGTCCACCCCAGCCAGGTCGCACAGCGTGGGGCAGATGTCGATGTTGCTCACCGGCGTCTCCTGCAGGCCCGGCGCCATCTGCGGGGCACAGATCATCAGCGGCACGCGGACGGAGCCTTCGAAAAAGCTCATCTTGAACCACAGCCCCCGCTCTCCGAGCATATCGCCGTGGTCGGACACGAAGACGATGATCGCCTCCTGCCGCGTGTCCTCCAGCACCTGGAGGATCTCGCCCAGCTTGTCGTCGAGGTAGCTGATATTGGCGAAGTAGGCGCGGCGGGAGCGTTTGATATCAGCCTCCGTGATCTCGAAATTGCCGCGGTCATTGGCGTCGAGGATGCGCTTGGAATGGGGATCGTGTTCTTCGTAGGGCATCATCGGCACATCGGGCAGCAGATGGTCGCATTCCTCGTATAGGTCCCAGTACTTCTTGCGCGCGACATAGGGGTCATGCGGATGCGTGAAGCTCGCGGTCAGGCACCACGGGCGCGGATCGAGACCGCGCGACAGCTCGTAGATCTTGCGTGTCGCCTCATATGCGACGGCATCGTCATATTCCATCTGGTTGGTGATCTCGGCCACGCCGGACCCGGTGACCGACCCCATGTTGTGATACCACCAGTCGATCCGCTCACCCGGTTTGCGGTAGTCCGGTGTCCAGCCGAAATCGGCGGGATAGATATCCGTCGTCAGACGCTCCTCGAAGCCGTGCAGCTGATCGGGACCGACGAAATGCATCTTGCCCGCAAGGCAGGTGTAATAGCCCGCGCGCCGCAGATGATGCGCGTAGGTTGGAATGGAGGAGGTGAACTCCGCCGCGTTGTCATAGACACCCGTGGCGCTGGGAAGCTGGCCCGACATGAAGGCCGCCCGCCCCGGCGCACAGAGCGGGGACGCGGTATAGGTGTTGCGGAACCGGGTCGAACGCGCGGCCAGCTTCTTGAGGTTGGGCGCATGCAGCCAGTCGGCGGGACCATCGGGAAAGAGTGTACCGTTGAGCTGGTCCACCATCAGGATGAGGATATTGGGCTGGGTCATGCGGGATCTTTCAGCAGATGCGCCAAGGCGTCGAGCGCCGCCAAGCGGGCGGTCTGCGCGGTGGTCGCCCCGGTCAGGGCCGCGCGCAGGTATAGCCCGTCGATCAAGGCAGCGATCAGATCCGCATGGGTTTGCGGCGTGGCGCTCAGCGGGCGCAGCGCATGCGTGAGGTTGGAGCGCAGGCGCGCCTGGTAGACATCCAGCAGGCACCGCGTCTGAGGCTGCGTGGGTGCCGCCGCATAGAGGGTCATCCAGGCGGATATCGTCTCGGGCGCAAAGCAGGTCTCGTCGAAGCTCGCCGTGATGATCGCCTCCGCCCGTGCATAGGGCGTCTGCGCACCGCGCAGATGCGCCCGCACGACCGCGCCGTATTCCTTGAGGATGTGGCGCATCGCGGCGAGGAAGATCTGGTTCTTGCCGCCGAAATAATGATGTGCGAGCGCGGTGGACATGCCTGCGGACCGCGCGATCTGGCCCACCGTCACGGCGAGCGAGCCCGCACGCCCGATCTCGGCGATCGTCGCCTCCACCAAGGCGGCGCGGCGCAGCGGTTCCACGCCCGGCCGGGGCATCAAAAACAGATCCTGTTCAACATGGCGGCGAGCGTGAAGGCTTTAGATTGATCCGTCAATCAACTAAAATTTATCCTTTGGTGGCAGGGGCATCCGGCGTTATGCGGCGTTTCAGCATCGCCTCGCGCCAGGTGATGAAGGTCACCGAGCCGAGAATCACGATGCCGCCTAGGATCACCCAGATGTCGATCGCCTCCTGAAACCAGACGGCACCGAGCAGGGTCGCCCAGACAAGCTGCAAGAACGTGACCGGCTGTGTGACCGTCACGGGGGCCGCGGCAAAAGCGAGGGTCATGGTGTAATGCCCCGCCGTCGCAAAGACCGCCACGCTGGCCAGAAACGCAAGCTCGCGCCCCGTGGGGGTGATCCAGTCGGCCATGGCGAAGGGCGCAAGGCCCAGCGTGACAAAGATCGACAGCATGGCGACCACGATGCCCGGCTTGACCTCGTCGGCCATGATCTTGGCCACGAGGTAGCTGCCGGCGAAGACCACCGCCGCGAGCAACATCGCCAAATGCCCGCTGCTCACCTCGCGGAACCCCGGCCGCAGGATGATCGCGGCACCCGCCAGCCCCAGGAGCACCGCCACGATGCGCGGTGCCGCCAGCCGTTCGCCCAGAAAGAGCGCGGCGCCAATGGTGACATAGATCGGTGCGAGGTAGTTCATCGCCGTGACTTCCGCGATCGGGATGCGGACCATCGCGTAGAACCACAGGATCACACCGCCTGCATGGAAGAACCCGCGCAGCGAAAAGAGGCCCCATTGGCGCCCCGTCAGACGCGCCTTGGCAAGGGCGCCCAGCGAAGGGATCAGGAACACCAGTCCCATCGCGTAGCGCAGGAACGCCGCCTCCCCCGGCGGCAGGCGCGGGCCCATCGTCTTGACCAATGCCGTCACCATGATGAAACAGATGCCCGTCACGAGCATCCAGAAGATACCTGTCAGCGGACGCGAAGGGATGCGGGTTACCATGGCGTGACTTGAGCGCAATCGCACAGCGCGTGCAAGGGCTTAGGTCAGCAGAAGTTTGGCCGCGATCAACCACATCGTGAGTGCGATCACGGCATCCAGTATGCGCCAGCTGACGGGACGGGCGAAAATCGGCTGCAGCAGCCGCGCGCCGTATCCCAGCACGAAGAAGAAGAGGATGCTCGCCAGTGCCGCGCCGCCGCCGAAGGCAAGCCCGCTGTCATATTGCGCCGAGATCGAGCCGAGCAGCACCAGCGTGTCGAGATAGACATGCGGATTGAGAAAGGTGATCGCCAGCAGCGTCAGGATGGTGGCGCGCAGCGATTTGGGCGCCTGTCCCGCCACCTCCAGCGCGCTGCCGCCGCGCCACGCGCTCAGTGCATTCTGCGCGCCGTAGAAGATCAGGAAGGCCGCCCCGCCATACCGCATCACCGTCTCGAACCACGGCACCGCTTCGGCCAGCGCCCCGAATCCCGCCACACCGGCGGCGATCAGCAGCGCATCCGACAGACCACAGGTCAGGCACACCCAGAAGACATGCTCGCGGCGCAATCCCTGACGCAGGACAAAGGCGTTCTGCGCCCCGATGGCGAGGATCAGGGTCAGGCTCAGCACGAAACCGGGTATAAAGGACGACATCATTCAGGCGCCCTCTCCGGCCACTGCTCTGCACGGGGGTCTAGGCGGCGCGCGCAGTGTTGTCGAGAGCGGCTGCGCGCTCTCACACTTCGCTCACGGCAATGCGTTTTGTCAGTGATCAGGTGGAATGCTAGATTTTACCTCACGTAAGTTGTCCGAAAAAACCATGTCTCGCCAATATGTTGCCGCTATGCACCTGCACCTCACGAATGTTTCATGACCTCACGTGAAACTGAAGCTGCCGCGCTGGCGTATATACTTCCGAACACCTATCTGCCCTCAGTAAGTCAAAGGAAACAAGCAGATGATCACTACGAAAAAGAAGCTGGAAATCAGCCAATCCGAGCTGGAGCTGATCGCCCACGCTCTGGAGACGCAGACAAAGATCCTTGCCATGCAAGCCAGCGCGGGCGGCACCGGTGCCAATGCGCGGCTCAACGAGGTCAAGCACCTGCTGGCCACATTGGCGCAAGAGCGCGAAATGCAGCAGCCCAAGCGGTGCCGCAGCGGGCTCTGGAATGCGCTGCGATCCGGCTGGCAGACGATCTGAGGCGCGCCCGGCTACCCGCGTGAGGCATTACCGCCCCGAGGGGTGGTTTGATGCCGGTGGGGGCAGAGTTGAGCACACCAAAAAAAACCCGCCGCAGGATACTGCGGCGGGGTTTCTTGTTCGGCAATTACGCTGCACGTCGGCGGCTATTCCAGCGCTTCCATCACATCGTCGGACGCCTCGAAATTAGCAGTTACGCGCTGCACGTCATCGTCATCCTCCAGCGCGTCGATCAGCTTCATCAGCTTTTGCATGCTCTCTAGGTCCATCTCCGTGGTGGTGGTCGGT
The DNA here is from genome assembly GCA_963703195.1 of uncultured Alphaproteobacteria bacterium. Classification (GTDB taxonomy): domain Bacteria; phylum Pseudomonadota; class Alphaproteobacteria; order Rhodobacterales; family Rhodobacteraceae; genus Sulfitobacter. Next base: position 1,802,218 of record OY969797.1, read on the forward strand.
CGCCAGACGAGCTTGGTGCTGTCGCTCTCGCCCAGGGCCGCTTCGAGCGCGGTGGAGACCTCGTTGAGATCGGTATCGGCGCAATAGATCACATGCCCGTCCTCCGTGCTCTCGACGTCTTCGGCGCCTGCTTCGATCGCGGCCATCATCACCGTATCTGCGTCGCCCACCTCCGGCGGATAGGTCACCTCGCCCTTGCGGTCGAACATGAAGCCGACGCTGCCTGTCTCGCCCAGATTGCCGCCGTTCTTGGTGAAGGTCGAGCGCACCGTGGAGGCGGTCCGGTTGCGGTTGTCGGTCATCGTCTCGACGATCACCGCGACGCCATTGGGGCCGTACCCCTCATAGCGGATTTCTTCGTAGTCTTCCGCATCGCCCCCGACGGCCTTCTTGATCGCCCGGTCGATGTTGTCCTTGGGCATGGAGGCCTGCTTGGCCTCCTTCACCGCGAGGCGCAGGCGGGGGTTCTTGTCGGGATCCGGGTCGCCCATCTTGGCGGCCACCGTGATCTCCTTGGAGAACTTCGAGAACATCTTGGAGCGCAGCTTGTCCTGACGCCCCTTGCGGTGCTGGATGTTTGCCCATTTGGAATGGCCTGCCATGGAGTGTCTCCGTGCTGTAGCAATGCGGTCTGGCGCGCTTATACGGCAGGGAAAGCGCCGGGGGCAAGGCTCGCCGCGACAGGAATCCGCAGCGGCACGGCGTTGCCTTCGCGTCTCTTCCATTCCCCCGCGCAACGTGGCACGAAGAGCGGTGCAGCGCCTACGCTGTCCACAGCACGGTGCAGCAATGACGCAAGACCAGATCATCCTTTTCGCGCTTTTCGGCGCTGTTTTCGGCTTGCTGCTCTGGGGGCGCTTTCGCTACGATATCGTAGCGTTTTCCGCGCTGATGGCGGGCGTGGTGCTCGGCGTGGTGGAAACGGGCGATGCCTTCTGCCGGCTTCGGGCATCCGGCCACGCTGGTCGTGGCGCTGGTGCTCGTGGTCTCGGCGGGGCTGGTGCGCTCCGGCGCGGTATTGCTGATCACGCGCACGCTGGTGGATGCCTCACGTTCGCTGGGTGCGCATATCACGCTGATGGGCGCGATCGGCGGGATCCTTTCCGCGTTCATGAACAACGTGGCTGCGCTGGCCTTGCTGATGCCGGTGGACATCCAGACCGCGCGCAAGGCGGGCCGCGCGCCGGGGCTCTCGCTGATGCCGCTGAGCTTTGCCACGATCCTCGGGGGTATGGTCACGCTGATCGGCACCCCGCCCAACATCATCATCGCCGCCATCCGCGAGGAAAGCCTCGGCGCGCCGTTCGCGATGTTCGACTTCGCCCCCGTGGGCGGCATCGCGGCGATTGCGGGCCTCGCCTTCGTGGCGCTCGTCGGCTGGCGCCTGATCCCCGCGCGCGGCGACGGGACCATCACCACCGAAGACCTCGCCGCCTATATCGCGGAACTCGTGGTGCCCGCGGACAGCAAGCAGATCGGCAAGCGCCTGTCCGAGCTTGAGGACACCGCGGAGAAAGCCGATGTGACCATCATCGGCCTGATGCGTGACGGCAAGCGCCGCTATGGCCGCGCCCAGAACTCGGAGCTGCGCGCGGGCGATGCGCTGGTGTTGGAGGCCACGCCCGACGCGCTCGATGAATTCCGTTCCGCTCTCGATCTGGCGATGGCGGATACCGAACGCGAAGAGCGTCTGCGCGCGGACGGCGAAGGGGTCGAGATCATCGAGGTTGTCGTCACCGCGGAGAGCCGCGCTTGCGGGCCGCACGGCACAGGCGGTGGGGCTCGCGTGGCGCCAGCGCACCGTGCTGCTGGGCATTTCGCGCCGCGGCCGCAAGATCACCGACCACCTGCGCCAGACCCGGTTGCAGGCGGGAGATATCCTGCTGCTTCTGGTGCCACGCGACACCGGCGATGATGTCGCCTTCTGGCTCGGCGCGCTGCCATTGGCCAACCGCGGTCTCGCCGTGACCGAGAACAGCAAGGTCTGGCTCGCCATCGGCATCTTCACAGGCGCTGTTGCTGCCGCCTCGCTCGGGCTCATCTATCTGCCCATCGCGCTTGGTATCGTCGTCATCGCCTATGTGCTGGCCAAAATCGTGCCCCTGTCGGAGCTCTACACCCACATCGAATGGCCGGTAGTGGTGCTGCTGGGCTCGATGATCCCCTTGGGCGCAGCGCTCGAGAAGTCGGGCGGCACCGAGCTCATCGCGGGCGCGCTCGTCTCGCTCACCCAAGGGATGCCCGCCTGGGTCGTGCTCACCGTGCTGATGGTGGTCACCATGACCCTCTCGGACGTTCTGAACAACACCGCCACGACCATCGTCGCCGCTCCCGTGGGCATCCAGATGGCCCAGAGCATGGGCGTGAACGCCGATCCCTTCCTGATGGCGGTGGCCGATCGCCGCCTCCTCGGCGTTCCTCACCCCCATCGGGCACAAGAACAACACGCTCATCCTCGGCCCGGGCGGCTACGGCTTCGGGGACTACTGGCGCATCGGACTGCCGCTCGAGATCATCATCGTCGCCGTCTCAATCCCCGCCATCCTCGTGTTCTGGCCGCTCTAGTCGGCACGGGCCCTCACCCTCACTTGGCCAAAAATACTCCGGAGGTCTGGAGGCAGAGCCTCCATAGGGCGCATCGCGCCCTTCCCGCGTCACCAGATCAGCGGAATGACCATGCTGACGATGACCGACATCGACAGGTTGAGCGGCATGCCGACCTTGCATGAAATCGGTAAACCTGTAGCCCCCTGGGCCGTAGACCAGCGTATTGGTCTGATAGCCGATGGGCGTGGCGAAAGCACAGGACGCCGCGATCATCACCGCCACGACCAATGCGCGCGGATCCATCCCCAGCGCCGCCGCGAGCGATGATCGCGATCGGCGTCATGATCACCGCCACGGCATTGTTGGAGACGATCTCCGTGAAGATGGTGGTCAGCAGGAACACGCAGAAGATCACGAGCCCCGGCGGCAAGCCCGCCAGATAGGGTGAGATCGCGTCGACGATCAGCTGGACAGCGCCGGTGTGCTGCAGGGCCGCCCCGACGCAGAGCATGGAAAAGATCAGCGCCAGCAGGCGCCCGTCGATGAAGGAGAACGCCTCATCCGCGTCGATGCAGCCGGTCACCAGCACGACAGCCACCGCGATCACCGCGAGCATCAGGATCGGCGCCACGTCGAGGGCCGCCAGAATGACGATCGCCGCCAGTGCACCGATGGCAATGGGGGCGTGCCCGCGCCGGTAGGCACGCTGGGAGGGTGTGCTCACGTCGACCATGTCCATGTCCGACCGCAAGTCGCTGGATGTCCTCCGGCGCGCCCTCCAGCAGCAGCGTGTCGCCCACCCGCACGACCAGCTCGTCGAGCTGTCGGCCGATGTTCTGGTTGCGCCGGTGCACGGCCAGCGGATAGACGCCGTAGCGCCGCCGCAGACGCAGCGCGCCCAGGCTGCGGCCGATCATCTTGCAGCCCGGCGTGATCAGCACTTCGACGGTGTTGGTCTCCACCGCTGAGACCTGATCGACCCGCTTGAGCTCCGGTGTGGCCTGCAGGCTCAGCAGTTCCGCCATCTGTGTGCGCAGCACCACGCGGTCGCCGGTTTGCAGGATCACGTCCTTGAGGTTGCGCCGCAGCGAGGCATCGCCGCGCATCACGTCGATCAGCCGTACGCCCTCGCGCTTGAAAAGCTTCACATCCAGCACCTCGCGCCCGATCAGGTTGCTGTCGGGCGGGATCACCGCCTCGGAAAAGAACTTCATCTTGGAGCGGTCGCTGAGCATGCCCGCCATGCTGTCGCGCTCGGGCAGCAGGCGGCGCCCGATGGTCGCCATATAGATCAAGCCCCCAGGCACAGACCACCAGCCCGATGGGCAGGATCTCGAAGATGCCGAAAGGCTCCATGCCCTGCGCGCGCGCCACCCCGTCCACCAGCAGGTTGGTCGAGGTCCCGATCAGGGTGAGCGAGCCGCCCATGATCGCGGCATAGCTGAGCGGGATCAGCAGCTTGGACGCCTTGGTGCCGAGGGTCTTGGCCAGCTGCACCACCACGGGGATCATCACAACCACCACGGGCGTGTTGTTCATGATCGCACTTGCCGCCATGACCGACAGGATCACGCCGACCACGGCGAGCTTGGGGTTGCTGCGCGCATAGCGCTCCGCCATGCGCGTCAGCACTTCGAGCGCGCCGGTGCGCACCAGCGCGCCCATCACGATGAACATCGCCGCGATCGTCCAGGGCGCGGAGTTCGACAGCACCGCCTGCGCCTCGTCATAGGGCAGCAGACCCAGCGCCAGCAGTGCCGCGGCGCCGGAAAGGGCGACGACCTCCGTCGGCAGGGTCTCGCGCAGGAAGAGCAAGAACATCACCACGACCACCGCCAAGGCCATCATGGCCTGTGAGAATTGCGAAAGCTCAGAACAGTTGCATGGAAATTCCGCCTCTTTGACCGGGTCAACTGTCGCCCAAGCCCTGCGGCGTCGCAAGCGCTGCTTTGGGCCGCGGCTGAACGAGGTACATGCCGGTGAACATCGCACCCAGCGCGAGCCAGATCGCGTTCGAGAACGCCTCGCCCAGCAACGCCCACGCCCAGAACAGGCCGAAGCCGGTGACCAGGTAACTCACCTGGACGCTGAAGACCGCCCCGGCGCGCCCGACCAGCCAGACATAGCCCGCATAGACGATCACATGCACGAGCGAGCCTGCCACCAGCGCCTGCTGCGCCACGGGCATCGGCCATTGCGGCACGACGGTACTGGCCCATGGCCAGCATCAGCGGCGCGATGATTGCGAGCACCGACGAGCGATGCGCCGAGCATCAGCTGAAAAGGATCAAGGCCCGCGACGCCCCAGCTCGCGACGTAATTGCCCTCGAACGCATAGAACATCGCCACGACGAGATAGCGCCAGCAGCCATCCCGTGGGCGCCGCGACGCCGATGTCGACGGAGGGTGCGATGATGATCAGCACGCCGATCAGCCCGAACACCAGACCTGCCAGCCGCCGCCAGGCAGAAGCTGTCGATGCCCAGGCCAAGGGCGATCACGAAGGCGAACATGGGAATGATGCTGAGCAGCAGCGACATCAGCCCCGCGGGCAGATGCACCGCCGCCTGGTATGAAATCGCATTCGGCAGCACCGCACCGATGAGCGCGATGACCACGTAGGCGCGAAGGGTGCCTGCATTGCGGGGCAGGCCGCGTGCCCGCGGATGGCGCAGATCGACGCCCATCAGCCAGCGCGCCCAGCACGAATTGCCAGACCAGCAGACCAAAATGCCCGTAACCCGTCGCTACGGCGATCTTGGTCATCGGCATGGTTACGCCCCAGCCCGCACCGAGCAGGATCAGGCAGCCCGAAAAGAACAGGACCTCGTGTCGGGTCATGGTACGCTCTGTTGCAGCTGTGCCGCCCTGACGCACCGGCACGATCCGTGTCGCGCGGCCCGTCTTGTCATCCGTCTCGAGGTATACACCCGACAGCGTCGCCTCTCCGTTGGCGGGGGTGAACCGGTCCTTCGGCATGCCGGTGATGAAACGGCGCAGGGGCTCCGCCTTGTCCATGCCGATCACGGAATGGTAATCGCCGCACATGCCCGCGTCGGTCAGATAGGCGGTGCCGCCCGGCAGGATCATCGCATCCGAGGTCGGCACATGGGTATGGGTGCCCACGACGAGGCTCGCGCGGCCGTCGCACCAATGGCCCATCGCCATCTTCTCCGATGTCGCCTCGCAATGCATGTCCACGATCACCGCCGCTGCCAAGCCACCCAGCGGATGGGTCTTGAGCACCGCATCGAGCGCCGAGAACGGATCATCGAAGGGCCGCTTCATGAAGACCTGGCCCAGCGCCTGTGTCACCAGAACCTGCTTGCCGGTGCGCGTCTTGAAGAGCCGCGCACCCTTGCCCGGCGCGTTCTTGGAGAAATTGAGCGGGCGGATGATGCGCGGCTCGGTCTCGATGAAGGCCAGCATGTCCTTTTGGTCGAAGGCATGATCGCCCAGCGTCAGGCAGTCCGCACCCGCGTCCAGCAGATCCTTCGCGTGCGCGCCCGACAGACCCATGCCGGAGGTCGCGTTCTCGCCGTTGACCACGATGAAATCGAGCTTCCATTCGCTGCGCAGACGGGTCAGATTTTCGGTGATGGCGCGGCGCCCGGCGCGGCCCATCACATCGCCAAGAAAGAGTATTTTCATGGTGCCATCGCTACGCGTCTGCACCCTTCGCCGCAAGAGCCAAGGCAACCTGCGCGGCGGGCCGAACGCCACACGCATCGGGTTTTCGGGGGTTGCGGCCCTCGGCTCAAATCTCGATCACGCCTGCTTCGGTCACGATCAGATCGAGCGGCTGGTCCGTCCGCTCCAGCGGCACCTCGTCCACCTCCTGCCCCGCGAAGGCGAACCCGATCGCGAGCGTCGCGCGGCGCGCGCGCAGCATCTGCAACGTGCGGTCATAGAAGCCGCCGCCATAGCCCAGCCGCCCGCCCCGCCGGTCAAAGGCCAAGAGCGGCACGATCACGATCTCCGGCTCGAAGAACTCAAGCACCTCAGGCACCTGCGCGCCAAAGGGCCCGGCGCGCATCGCCGCGTCCGGGGTCCAGCGCGCGAACCTGAGCGGCTGTGCCGCTGCCTCGATCACCGGCACGCCGACGGGGCCGTATGCGCTGGCCTCGGCCATCGCGGGGCGCGGGTCGATTTCCGTCCGGATCGGCATGAAGCCCGACACAGGCACGCCGCGGTGGCCTGCCAGAACCGCGCTCAGCTGGCCCGCCTGTGCGGCATTTGCCGCGTCAAAGAGCGGCTTGCGGCGTGCGAAGGCGGCCTTACGTGCCGCCGCCTTCACGTCCGCGAGGCTCACAGCAGGACCGCCGCCGCGAGCCCGAGGAAAGCGAAAAAGCCGACAACATCTGTCACCGTCGTCACAAAGGCACCCGAGGCGAGCGCGGGGTCCACGCCCACCCGCTCCAGCACGATCGGGATGCCGGTGCCCGCGAGCCCCGCCACCACCATGTTGACCACCATCGCCGCGGCAATGACGTAGCCCAGCGCGGGCGAGCCGAACCAGATCACGCCGACAATGCCCATCACCACAGCGAAGATCGACCCGTTGATCAGCCCCACGAGGCATTCCCGCCGGATCACCCGCCAGACGTTGGAGCCGGTGAGGTCCTTGGTGGCCAGCGCGCGCACGGCCACCGTCAGGCTCTGGGTCCCGGCATTGCCGCCCATGGATGCCACGATGGGCATCAGCACCGCCAGCGCCACGATCTGGCTCAGCGCCACTTCGAACTGGGCGATCACGAGGCTCGCGGCGATGGCCGTCACGAGGTTCACGGCGAGCCATGGCAGGCGCTGCTTGGTCGTCTCGATCACCCGGTCGCTCAGCGAGCCTTCGCCCACGCCCGCAAGGCGCATGATGTCCTCCTCATGCTCCTCGTCGAGCACGGCCATCGCGTCATCGATGGTGATCACGCCGATCAGGCGGCCATCCTCGTCCACCACGGGGGCGGAGATCAGGTGATACTGGTTGAAGGCATAGGCCACATCGCCCTCGTCGCGCGTCGCCGGGATGACGTGAAACGTCTCCTCGTAGAGCGCGGTGAGCAGGCGTCTCGCGCTTGGAGCGCATGAGCTTGCCCAACGTGACGTTGCCCACCGGGTGCAGGCGCGGGTCCACGACGATGATGTGATAGAACTGGTCGGGCAGCTCCGCCTCGGGGGTGCGGCGCAGGTGGTCGATGGCGGCGCCGACGGTCCAATGCTCCGGCGCCATCACGACCTCACGCTGCATCAGGCGGCCGGCGGAATACTCCGGATAGGCAAGCGCCTGCTCGACCGCGGCGCGGTCGCTCTCATCGAGCGAGCCGAGAATCGCCTCCTGCTGGGCGTCCTCCAGATCCTCGATGATGTCGACCACGTCATCGCTGTCGAGTTCGCGCATCGCCTCCTGCAACACCTGCGGCGTCAGGATCGCGATGACCTCGTCGCGAATCGATTCGTCGAGCTCCGACAGGATCTCACCGTCGAATTCGCGGTCATAGAGCCGGATCAGCCGCGTCCGCTCGAAAGCGCTGATCTGCTCCAAAAGGTCAGCGATGTCGGCGGCGTGCAGCGGCTCCATCAACTCGGTGAGCTTTTCGCGGTCGTCGATCTCCACCGCATAGAGGATCGCGGCGACATCGCGCTTGCCCAGCGTGTAGGCTTCCTGCTCGGTCTCCTCGGCGTCTGGGGCGAGTGTATCTGAATCGTTGTCGGCCATGCCTGCACCCCTCTTGCGCTTTTTCCGCACCATAGGCAGGCGCAGGGCAGACCACAATGGCGCCTGGCGGGTCATGAACGGTTGCCGGGCGGTGCTGCCCATTGCCTGTGCAGCGCAAAGCGTTACAACGCGAGGTATGAGCACACAGACCCTTCTCACCGGCCAGATCCTCACCTTCACGGGGGATCCGCTCGCCGCACCCTGGGAGGACTGCGCGCATATCGACAGCGCCGGTGCGGTGCTGCTGGAGGGTACGCGGATCGCGGCCGTGGGGGATGCGGCGCAGCTGCGCGCGGCACACCCTCAGGCCAGGGTCGTCTCCTACGGCGACGACCTCATCTGTCCTGGCTTCATAGACGCCCATGCCCATTATCCGCAGACCACCATGATCGCGAGCTGGGGCAAGCGGCTCATCGACTGGCTGGAGACCTATACCTTTCCCGAAGAGATCCGCTTCGAGGATGCGGACTATGCTGCGGCGGTCGCGGCGCGGTACCTCGATCTCACGACGGCGCATGGCACGACGACCATCGCCTCCTTTGCGACGATCCACCCCCATAGCGTCGATGCGCTCTTCAACGAGGCCGCCGCACGGGGGCAGGCCATCGTCACCGGCAAGACCTGCATGGACCGCAACGCGCCCGCGGGCCTGCGCGACACCGCGCAATCGGCCTATGACGACAGCAAGGCGCTGATCGCGCGGTGGCACGGCAAAGGGGCGCGCACGGTATGCCATCGCGCCGCGATTTTCGCCTACCTCCTCGCCGGAACAGCTTGATGCGCTCGGCGCGCTCTGGTCCGAGCATCCCGATTGCCTGATGCAGACGCATCTGAGCGAACAGCCCGATGAGGTCGCCTGGGTCGCAGAGCTATACCCCGACGCCCGCGACTATCTCGACACCTACGAGCAGCATGGTCTGCTTGGGCGCGCGGGGGCTCTATGGCCATGCCATCCACCTGACCGCGCGGGAGGTCGACCGGCTGGCGGAGGTGCAGGGCCGTGTGATCCATTGCCCTACCTCGAATGCCTTCATCGGCTCGGGTGCGCTCGACCTGATGGCGCTGGCGCGCCACGGCGTGCCGCTGGGGCTCGCGACGGACACCGGCGGGGGCTCCTCCTTCTCGATGCTGCGCACCATGGCCGCGGCCTATGAGGCGGCGCAGCACCATGGCAATGCACTGCACGCGGCGCAGCTGATGTGGCTTGCGACCGCAGGCTCCGCCCAGGCGCTGCATCTGGACGAAGAGATCGGCCACCTGCGCGCAGGCGCCCACGCGGATCTCGCGGTGCTCGATCTACGCTCGACCGCCGCAATCAGCCAGCGCGCCAACCGTAGCGGAAGTGTCTGGGAAGATGTGTTTGCGACGATCATGATGGGGGACGAACGCGCCCTGCGCGCCACATGGATCGCCGGGCGCCTCGTGAATTAGGGCTGCGCGCCGCCTAGCAGCGGCCTGCAGCGAGCACCATCGCGCGAAAGCCGTTAACATTGGCAATGCCGAAATGACGCACGTTTTTCTTGGTCATGTTCCGGTAATGCCCGGGGGAGAGGCGCCATGCCTCGATCGCACGGGCCTGCGTCCGGTAGCCTCTGCTGACGTTCTCCGCGACGGTACACCATTTGTACCCGGTGCGCGTGACCCGGTGCGCCACGTTTGAGCCGTTCCGGCCCCTGTGCGTCATGATCCTGTTGGCGGCCATGTAGCTCGCCTGTGCATGGGCAGCCGCGTCAAGCCGCGGATCGCGCCGCACGGCGGGCAGGCCTGCGCGCGCCCGGATCGCGTTGATATGCGCCTCGGCAGAGGGTGCCGCCGCCACGGCATTGGCGTTGTGGAATTCGGCCTGCTGCGCCTGCGGTGCGGGGCTCGTGCTGCCGAATGCGGCAAGAGCCACAAACAGGGCAGCGCCCATAGCCAGCTGTTTCATGTATGCTCCTGCAATTCATATGCCATCTTCCTCTGTCTGCGCAGAAGTTCGGGCATATTTATGGTCGTAATATGACTATTTCGTACCACCGCACGCCCTTCAACGAATAAATCGCGCACCGTCGTGGGACCGGCGAGAAGCAGCGCAGCAGGATCCCATGAACCGGCGGATTCCAACCCAGTCACATCCCAGACCGCGATATCGGCGCGTTTGCCAACGGCGATCCGCCCGCAATCGGGGCGCCCCAGCACATCCGCGCCGCCACGGGTGGCAATTTCGAGCGCCTCGCGCGCGCTCATCGCGTCCGCGCCCTGCGACACGCGCTGGAGCAGCATCGCCTGCCGCGCCTCGGCGATCAGGTTGCCCGCGTCGTTGCTCGCAGATCCGTCGACCCCCAGACCGACCGGCACGCCCGCGTCGCGCATCCGGCGCAGCGGGGCGATGCCGCTTCCCAGACGGCAATTGGAGCACGGGCAATGTGCCACGCCGGTGCCCGTGGCTGCAAAAAGCGCGATCTCGGCTGCGTCGAGCTTGACGCAATGGGCATGCCAGACGTCCGGCCCGACCCAGCCCAGGCTTTCGACGTATTGACCGGGGCGGCAGCCGAAGGTTTCGAGCGAATAGGCGATATCCTCGTCGTTCTCCGCCAGATGGGTGTGCAGCATCACCCCCTTGTCGCGCGCGAGCAGGGCCGCGTCGCGCATCAGATCGGTGCTCACGGAGAAGGGCGAACAAGGTGCGATGCCGACACGGCACATCGAGCCTTCCGCGGCATCGTGGAAAGCGTCGATCACGCGGACGCAATCGCGCAAGATCGCGCCCTCCTCCTCCACCAGCATGTCGGGGGGCAGGCCGCCCTTACTCTCCCCGATGCTCATCGCGCCGCGCGTGGGATGAAAGCGCAGGCCCATCTCGCGCGCGGCATGAATCGTATCCTCCAGCCGCGTGCCATTGGGATAGAGATAGAGGTGATCGGCGCTCAGGCTGCAGCCCGACAACGCCAGCTCGGCCAGCCCGACCTGCGTGGAGGTGTGGATATGCTCGGGCGTGAAGCGCGCCCAGATCGGATAGAGCCTGCGCAGCCAGCCGAACAGAAGCGCGTCCTGCCCGCCCGGTACCGCCCGCGTCAGGCTCTGGTAGAGATGATGGTGCGTGTTGACGAGGCCGGGCGTGAGCACGCAACCCGCTACATCGACATGTTCCGCATCATCGGGCAGTGGCAGATCGTGCCCGATGGCGGCGATCACACCGCCCTCGATCAGCACATCGCAGCCGTGCAGCTCGCGCCGGGCATCATCCATCGTCACCACCGTCTGCGCGCCGCGCAGCAGCACCCTGCCCGGCATCAGAGTGGCTGTGCGCGCAGAACCGCGAGCGCCTCCGCGTGCACAGCTGTATTTGCCGCGGCAAGGACGCGCCCGCCTGCATGGGCCGGGCCGCCCCGCCAGTCCGTCACGATCCCGCCTGCGGCGTGGATCAGCGCGAGGGGCGCCTGGATGTCGTAGGCGTTCAGCCCTGCTTCGATCACCAGATCCGCCTGACCGGCAGCGACCAGCGCATAGGCATAGCAATCCATCCCGTAGCGCGCAAATTGCGCGCGGTCGGCCACTGCGCGGAAGGCCGCCGCCTCTTCCGCGCTGCCCACTTCGGGGAAAGTCGTGAACACGACTGCCTCCGCCAGCGGGCGCGGCGCGCGCGTGCTCAGGGGATGGCTGATGTCACCGCGGATCAACTCGGCCCCCCGCGGCGTGCCGATGAAACGCTCCCCGATGTAAGGCTGATCGACGATCCCGATGACCGGCCCCGCGTCGGTCCCGTCTTGTGGGCCGACCGCGATGAGCACGCCCCAGGTGGGCGTCCCGGCGATGAAACCGCGCGTGCCGTCGATGGGATCGATGACCCAGACCAACCCGCTGCTGCCCGCCTGCGCGCCCAACTCCTCGCCCAGTATCGCATCCTCGGGGCGGTGGCGGGCCAGTACGCTGCGCATCGCCACCTCCGCTGCGCGGTCGGCCTCGGTCACGGGGTCATAGCCACCGGCAAGCTTGTTGTCTGCGCCGAGCTGCGGACTGCGGAAATGCGGGAGGATCGCGGCGGCAGCGGCATCGGCCATCAGATGCGCCACGCGGGTCAGGGTGTCGAGGAGCGTCTGGTCCGAAATCATGTGCCTGTCGTCTCACTCAATCCCGCGCCATGCAAGTGCGACATGCCATCGCCGGGTGCGAAAATCCGCCGAGCGCAGGGAGCCATGGTGCCGCCATCGTAGCGCAAATCGATCTCAGGCGACGTCGCTCAAGACCCGGGCCAGTTCAAACAGGCGGCGGCGCTGGTTCACGGGGATCCGGTAGTAGGAGCGGACCAGCTCCATCGCCTCGCGGTCGCCCATGATATCGACGGGAATATCGCCATGCCCGCTTCGCTCTGTACCCTCACCGTCGCGCAGCCCCTCGAAGAAGGAGGACACCGGCACGCCCAGCGCCTCCGCGATATCCCAGAGCCGCGATGCGCTCACCCGATTCGTGCCTGTCTCGTACTTCTGGATCTGCTGAAACTTTATTCCAACCACCTGCGCCAGCTGCTGTTGGGTCATCCCGACCAGCCAACGGCGCTGGCGGATCTTCTTGCCAACATGTTTGTCCACAATATGGGTCATAAATTCGTCGTTCTTCCCAACACCAAAATCCCGCTAAAAGGAAAATAACGGGATTTAGCCGGATTCTCCAAATGGTTAACATACTTCTACCTAAGCGAGCATGTTTCGCAAACAGCTAACACATCTACACATTCGCCTTTTCCCGGCCAAAGGGGAAATCAGCCGCGATACTCCCACTTTTCAAGGCCTTGGCCGCTGTTTGCCAAACGGCATCCAGCAGCTGTACGGGATGTTGCTAGCTGAGAAACATAAACAATCGCCGAAGAGCGCCGGGATTATGCGCCGCCGCTGGTTCTAGCGCGTCGACATCGTCTCGCGTAGGAGCGTCACGAGCTGTGCGATCGGCGCAGTTTGCGCGCCCTGGGGCGCATAGAGATTGATCTTGTGCTCGGGCAAGGCGGGCAAGGCGCCGCGATGATCGATTCGCGCCAGTTGCTGCGGCTCCGTGCCTTCGATTGCCGTGTAGACGGCAAGATCTGCACTGACGGTGGCATGGATGGCGCTGTCGTTGTCGGTTTCCAGCAGCATCTGCCACGGGATCTCAGCCTGATCCAGCGCGGCCACGGCCAGCGGGCGAAAACTGCACAGGCGACCGTATGCGATGCTCAGCGGACGCTGGCGCCAGGCTGCGCCATTGGGCGCCCCGACCCAGTGAAGGGGGCGCCGCGCGAGCGTCACGCCGCCCTGACCGAGCTCCGTCTCTGTCGTCAGGATCACGTCGCATTCTCCACGCGCGAACATCTCCTTGAGCATGCGGGTATGCGAGGATTCGAGCGCCACGCGGATCGCCGGATAGGCCGCGTTGAACTGCTTGAGCACCTGGGGGATGGCCGGATAGACGATGTCATGCGGCACGCCGAGCCGCAGGCTGCCGGAATACTCCTGCGCGGTGAGGTGCAGCACCGCCTCGTCGTTCATCGCCACCATGCGGCGCGCATAGCCCAGAAGCTGGTCACCGCTTCCGGTGAAGGCGATGCCGCGCCCGCTTCGGTCCAGCAGCTGGACGTCGAGAAGCTCCTCCAGACGCTTGATCTGCATCGAGACCGCCGATTGCGTCAGGTGCAGGAAACCCGCCGCACGCGTGATACCGCCCGCGTCCGCGACCGCGACCAGTGCCCTCAAGGTGGCCAGATCCAGATTTCTCATACATCACACTTTCGAATATCAAACATCACAATCATTCGCTTTAATGATGGACTATCCCACACTATATATCAAGCATTGGAATGATAATCGCAGATACATCACACAGAGGAAACCATCATGCTCCTGTCACACACCTCCCCCCGCCGCGCTCCGCGTGCCGTTTTCCCATCCCTGCGCGCCGCCATCGCGCTGCATCGAAGCCGCCGCGCCCTTGCCGCGTTGTCGGATGACGCCCTGCGCGATGTCGGTCTGGACCGTGCGCAGGCGCGGGCGGAGGCGGCCCGGCCGTTGTGGGATGCCCCAGCGTCATGGAAGTCCTGAACAGTTCCAAAAACCTGACCGAAAAACCTTGAAAAGGAAGGGCCTGCACCCGATATTACGCGTGTCCCCGCGTAAAACCTTGTGCGGGCAAGCTTTAGGGAGTTTTACATGGCAGACGTGAATACAATCCGGACGAGTGCCGGAAGCCGCACAGCCGCGATTGATGAGGGCCTGCGCGCACATATGAGCAAAGTCTACGGTACGATGTCCGTAGGCATGTTGATTACCTTCGCCGCCGCTTGGGCGATCTCCGGTCTCGCGGTCACATCCGATCCGACCGGTGCAACCATGGCGCTGCGCGAAGGGCAGTATCTGACCGGCCTTGGCCAGGCGCTCTATGCCTCCCCGCTCAAATGGGTGGTCATGTTCGCGCCGCTCGCTTTCGTGTTCGGCTTCGGCGCCGCGCTCAACCGCATGTCCGCCTCCGCCGCACAGCTGCTGTTCTATGCTTTCGCCTTCGTGATGGGTCTGTCGATCAGCTCGATCTTCCTGGTGTTCACCGGCGCGTCCATCGTGCAGGTGTTCCTCGCGACCTCGATCGCCTTTGCGGGTCTGTCGCTCTGGGGCTACACCACCAAGAAGGACATTTCCGGATGGGGCAGCTTCCTCATCATGGGCGTCATCGGCCTGATCGTCGTGTCGATCATCAACATCTTTCTGCAGAGCCCCGGCCTCACCTTCGCCGTCTCCGCCATTGGTGTGCTGATCTTCGCGGCCCTGACCGCCTATGACACGCAGCGGATCAAGACCGACTACATCAGCCATGCCCAGCATGGCGACAGCGAGTGGCTCGGTAAGGCGGCGATCATGGGCGCGCTGAGCCTGTATCTGAACTTCATCAACATGTTCATGATGCTGCTGCAGCTCTTCGGCAACCGCGAGTAAACAGCGCGGATCATGCAACGACGCAAAGCCGCCCCTCCCCCGGGGGCGGCTTTTTTCATGGGAGACACTGATGCTCGAACTCAGACCGAACTGTGAAATGTGCGACCGCGATCTGCGGCCGGAAAGCCCTGACGCGCATATCTGCAGCTATGAGTGCACCTTCTGCGCGGATTGCGTCCGCGATGTGCTGCACAGTGTCTGCCCTAATTGCGGCGGCGGTTTCGTCCCGCGCCCGATCCGCCCGGCCCGCGCGCTGCGCGACGGAACGGGGCTGCCGCACCACCCCGCAGGGACCCAACGTCGCCAGCTCAAATGGACGATGGCCGACATCGCGGCGTTTGTCGCGATGAACGAAGGTACCCCGCCGGAAGACCGTTAGCCCCAGAACCCAGACCTCCGAGTGACGCGCCGCCGGGCACACCGCCCATGTTCAGATCGCCCTTGAACGCGACCCCGCCCCCAAGGCGCGAGCAGACAGTCACGAAGAGTGACCCCGCAGCCCCCAACGCAAAAAGCCGCGCAATCCTGCGCGGCTTTCTCAAATTCGACGTCAGGAGGCGATCTTACTTGATCTTGCCTTCCTTGTAATCCACGTGCTTGCGCGCGACGGGGTCGTACTTCTTGATCACCATCTTTTCGGTCATGGTGCGCGCGTTTTTCTTGGTGACGTAGAAATGGCCTGTGCCCGCGGACGAGTTCAGACGGATCTTGATCGTGGTTGGCTTCGCCATCTTGTCTTCTCCTGTGCAGCGGCACGCATCTGCGCGCGCGCGTAAATCTCTGAACCACGGCTTCTACCCGCCGCCACCAGCGAGTCAACCCCGTATCGCCCGTCAGCTGGAGCGGAAGCCGGAATTTTCCGAAAAATCCCGGCCCCGATCAATCCATGCGCGGAAGGCCTGTAAGCCGGATTCTGTCCCGAGGGTTGCCCCCCATGGATGACCATTCCTCTGACCCTGCCGTTACCGGCATGGGCTACAGCCGCCAACCCGGACCTGCTGGAGCATAAGCGGCTCCGCCGACCTGCCTTGCGACAGATGCAGCACGCGGTCCCTATTTGGCGTTGCTCCCGGTGGGGCTTGCCGTGCCGCCGCTGTTACCAGCCGCGCGGTGGGCTCTTACCCCACCGTTTCACCCTTACCCCGGTTCGGGCCGAAGCCCGCACGCGGGGCGGTTTGTTTTCTGTGGCGCTTTCCGTCGGGTTGCCCCGCCCGGGCGTTACCCGGCACCGTCTCTTATCGGAGTCCGGACTTTCCTCCCCGCCGGTTGCCCGGCGAAGCGGCCATCCAGCCTTCCGCGCGCTTTTCGCTTAGTCGCAAGGCATCCCTGCGGTCAATGGCCATCTGCCGCTCAGAGCAGAAAATCGTCTGGCTGCAGCGGCCCGCGGCGCCAGGGCGCGCGGCGCAGGCGCGTGGCCTGCAGCAGCGTCTCCACCTCGCAGGGCGCGGTGAAGCCAGCCGCCTGCGCCGCCCTCACAAAGCCGCGCTCACCCTCCGCAGAATCGCCGCGCAGGGTGGCAGGTGCCGTCAGTCCCGCGCGCTCAAGCCGCAACCAGTCGAAATGCGGGCCGGGATCGACCTTGCGCCCCGGTGCCATGTCGGAATGGCCGATCACGCCCTCCGGAGCGATGCCCCAGCGCGCCATGATGCCCGCCAACAGGTTTTCCAGCGCGTCCATCTGGGCAGCGGCGAAGGGGTGCGTGCCGCGGTTGGCAAGCTCGATCCCGATCGAGCGTGAGTTGATGTCGTTCATCCCGCGCCACTCCCCCACGCCCGCATGCCACGCGCGACAGGCCTCCTCGACCATCTGCGTGACGGCGCCCCGGGTGTCGATCAGGTAATGCGCGGAGACCTCGGCCGCCGGATCGCAGAGCCGCTCGATCGCGGCCTGCGCGCTTTGCATCGCAGTGTAGTGGATCACGATGAGGCTCGGCTTCAGCCCGCCGCGCCGCGGTCCGCAATTGGGCGAAGGCACGAGGCGCATGCGCGCGGCTCAGCCGCCGGTGTTGCGGAACACCGATGGATCCCAGGTGCAGGCATAGCCGTCCCCGTCCGGATCCATGCCCTGGCGGTCCCGCTCCGGCCCGCCTGCGGCGAGGAAGGCGAGCTGGGCCTGGTCCTGATGGCGGAACTGGCTGCAACTGCGGTTATACCGGTTGGCGGCGTTGAAACCGCTGCGGCTATAGACCTTGGTGCCGACGGGGTGGTTCGTCGAGAGCGCGTAGGCCACGATATTGGGCTCCGAGGTCACCCGCTCTGGCAGCGCCTGCGGCTGAATGACCTGGTACTGCGCACGGTTGGCGGCGATGCGCGCGGCATCGCTCTCGATGCTGCGCTGTCCGGACACCGCGTCAAAGTTGTTCTCCTGGCTGATGCCGGTGCCGGCATCGAGCACGGCGCTCGGCACCGGGTTGCCCGGGCTCGCATTGAGCGGAGGGACACCTGAATTGGCCGAAGCTGCGGCGAGCCCTTCGGGATCACCAGTCTGGCCAGTGCTGGCGAGGATCGCTGCGGTCTGTGCGGCGGTCTCCTCGGCGGAGCCGGGGGCAGGCAGTGGCTGCGCGCTCACGCCCGGCGCGATCGGCACGCCGGTGGTCAGGGCCGCGTCGCGGTTGGCGCGCTGCGCATCGAACGTCTGGTCGAATCCGACGCCGAAGTTGCTGTCGTCGGGCGTTGCGGGCTGACAGGCGGCAAGGGCCGCAAGGGCGCAGGACAGCAGCACAAATCGAACACTCATCATCACAAAATTGCCTTTTGGTTGCGCTTTCGGGCCGTTTACCACCATTTTTCGGGCTTTGCCATAAAACCCGCCTCACGTTCCAGTGCATAGGCGGAAGACAGCAAATCCGCCTCCTCCCACGGCCGCCCGATGAGCTGCAGCCCCAGGGGCAGGCCCTTCGCGTCGCGGCCCGTGGGCACTGCGATGCCGGGCAGGCCCGCAAGGTTCACGGTGACGGTGAAGACGTCGTTGAGGTACATCTGGATCGGGTCCGCATCCGTCATCTCGCCCAGGCCGAAGGCCGCCGAGGGCGTCGCGGGGGTCAGGATGCTGTCGATGCCGCTGGCGAAGACATCGTCGAAATCCTTCTTGATCAGCGCGCGCACGCGACGTGCCCGGTTGTAATAGGCATCATAGAAACCCGCCGACAGGACGTAAGTGCCGACCATCACCCGCCGCTGCACCTCCGCGCCGAAGCCTTCGGCACGGGTTTTCTCGTACATCTCGGTGATGCCGTCGCCCGCTTCGAGCTTGGCGCGGTGGCCATAGCGCACGCCGTCATAGCGCGCGAGGTTGGAGGACGCCTCCGCCGGCGCAATCACATAATAGGCGGGCAGTGCGTATTTGGTATGCGGCAGCGAGATGTCGACGATCTGCGCGCCTGCCGACTTGAGCATCTCGCGGCCCTCTGCCCAGAGGGTTTCGATCTCCTGCGGCATGCCGTCCATGCGGTATTCCTTCGGGATACCGATCTTCTTGCCGCGCACATCGCCGGTCAGGGCCGCCTCGAAGTCGGGTACGGCGAGGTTGGCGGAGGTGCTGTCCTTGGGATCGTGCCCGGACATCGCCGCCAGCATGATCGCCGCATCACGCACCGATTTGGTCATCGGCCCCGCCTGATCGAGCGATGAGGCGAACGCGACGATCCCCCAGCGCGAGCAGCGCCCGTAGGTCGGCTTGATGCCCACGGTGCCGGTGAAGGCCGCAGGCTGACGGATCGAGCCGCCGGTATCGGTGCCGGTCGCCGCAAGGCACAGATCCGCCGCGACCGCCGCCGCGGAGCCACCCGAGGATCCGCCGGGCGTGAGTGCTGTATCCTCATTGCCGCGCCGCCACGGATTGACCGCATTGCCGTAGACGGACGTCTCGTTCGAGGAGCCCATGGCGAATTCGTCCATGTTGAGCTTGCCCAGCATCACGGCGCCCGCATCGGCGAGCTTCTGGCTCACGGTCGATTCGTATTCCGGCAGGAAGCCTTCGAGGATGCGGGAGCCCGCCTGTGACGGCACGCCCTTGGTGCAGAACAGGTCCTTGATGCCGATGGGCAGACCGCACATCGCAGGTGCGTCGTCCCCGGTTTTCAGCCGTATGTCCGCCGCCGCCGCCCGGTCCAGTGCGATCTCGGGCGTGTGGTGCACGAAAGCGTTGAGCGCGCCCGCGCCCTCGATCGCGGCAAGGCACGCCTCGGTCAGCTCCTTGGCGCTCGTCTCGCCTTTGCGCAGCAGATCGCGGGCCTGCGCGAGCCCCAGCTTGTTCAGATCGGACATCATTCCACCACCTTCGGCACGGCAAAGAACCCTTCGCGCGCGTCCGGCGCGTTCTTCAGAATGGCGGCCTGCTGGTCGCCGTCGGCCACCACATCGGCACGCCGCGGCAGGTTCTGCGGGGTCACCGAGGTCATCGGCTCGACACCCTCGATGTCCACCTCACCCAGTTGCTCGATGAAGCCGAGGATGGTGTTGAACTCCTGCGCAAGGGCCGGCAGCGCATCGGGTTCCACCTTGATCCGGGCCAGTTTCGCCACCCGCGCGGCGGTGCTCTCATCTATCGACATATCCGTTCCTCATCTGCTTGTCCGTCCTCTACCGCCCCTACGCCGCGCAGGCAAGCGGCAGGCGGGCGTGGATCCATGGCAGCTGCACGGTTTCCCACGGGCCCCTCGCCTTCGCGGCGCAATCGGCTAAGCTGTGCCTGAAATAGCAGCAAGGAGGACAGGCTATGGATATCATCTGGCTCGGACATGGATCATTTCGCATCGAAATCGGCGATCAGGTGGTGCTGGTGGACCCCTGGCTCACCGGCAACCCGATGCTGACGGAAGATCAGCACGCTGCCGCGACGCATGGCGCCACACAGATCCTCGTCACCCACGGGCATTTCGACCATATCACCGACGTGGTCGCCATCTCCAAGCGGACCGGCGCGCCGGTGTCGGGGATGTATGAATTGGCCCAGCACCTGCATGCGCAGGGCGCGGTGGAAGGGACCGCCTTCAACATGGGCGGCACCATTTCACTGGGCGAGGGCGTGCGCGCGAGCATGGTGCCTGCCTCCCACTCCTCGGCGGCAGATGTGGACGGAACGCCCCGCTACATGGGCAGCGAATGCGGCTTTGTGCTGCGCGGTGACGGTCACAGCCTCTATATCTCGGGCGATACCGGATTGATGGCCGATATGGGCTGGATCGGGGACTACTTCAAACCCGACATCGGGATCCTGTCGGCGGGCGGGCATTTCACGATGGACATGGAGATGGCAGCCTATGCCGCGCGGACCTATTTTGATTTCAAGCATGTGATCCCCTGTCATTACCGCACTTTCCCGCTGCTCGCGCAATCGGCGCAGGCGCTGGCGGAGGGGGTGCCCGACGGCACGAAGGTGATCGAGCCTCAGGTGATGCAGGCGATCACGCTCTAGCGGCGCTGTGCGAAGAAATCGCGCAGCAGGGCTGCTGCCTCCCGCTCCGCTATGCCGTCGAAGACCTGCGGCGCGTGGTGGCATTGCGGGTGGTCGAAGACCTGCGCGCCCTGCGCCACACCGCCCGATTTGGGATCCGCAGCCCCGTAGTACAGCCGCTCGATGCGCGCGGCGGCAATGGCGCCCGCGCACATCGCGCAAGGCTCCAGCGTCACGTAGAGTGCGCAGCCCGTCAGCCGCTCCGCCCCCAGGTGCTCACAGGCCGCGCGGATCGCAAGCATCTCTGCATGGGCGGTGGGGTCATGATCCGCGCGGGTGCGGTTGCCTGCGCGGGCGATCACCGCGCCGCCGGGCGCGACGATGACAGCACCCACGGGCACCTCGCCGCGCTCCGCCGCCGCGCGCGCCTCCTCGAGGGCGATCTGCATGAAGGGTGTGAATTCCATGGCGCCAGATGGGCGCAAAACAGCGTCTTTCGCAAGGGGTGCGGGTGAGGTATGGCAGAAGGCATGAGCCAGACCCCCACAGATCCGCCGCAAGGCGACCGCATCGCCAAGACCCTGTCGCGCGCGGGCATCGCGAGCCGCCGCGAAGCCGAGCGCATGATCGAGGCGGGCCGGGTGAGCGTGAACGGCGCGGTGATCACCTCGCCCGCACTCAACGTCACCCCCGCCGATCGCATCACCGTGGACGGCGCCCCGGTCGGCGCGCCGGAGCCCGCGCGCGTCTGGCTCTACCACAAGCCCACGGGGCTGGTGACCAGCGACAGCGACGAAAAGGGGCGCGAGACGATCTATGACGCGCTGCCCGCGGATATGCCGCGGGTGATGAGCGTCGGTCGCCTCGATCTCAACTCCGAAGGTCTTTTGCTGCTCACCAATGACGGCGGGGTGAAGCGCTGGCTTGAACTGCCCTCGACCGGCTGGCTGCGCCGCTACCGCGTGCGTGTGAACGGCAGGCCCACCGAAGACGTGCTCGAGCCGTTGCGGCAGGGGATCATCGCCGAGGGCGAGCCGTTCCAGCCGATGGAGGTCGTGCTCGACCGGCAGAAAGGCGCGAACGCATGGCTCACCGTGGGGCTGCGCGAAGGCAAGAACCGTGAGATCCGCCGCGCCATGGATGAGATCGGGCTCAGTGTGAACCGGCTCATCCGGGTGAGCTACGGCCCCTTCCAGTTGGGCGAATTGAAGCCCGGCGCGGTGGAGGAGGTCCGCCGCAAGGTGCTGCGCGACCAGCTCGGCCCCGAAGCCGAGCGGCTCTTGGGCGCGCTACCCACCGCCCCTCAGGAGGTCAAGCGCGGGCCCAAGCGGCGTGTCCCGCACAAGGGCGCGTTCGGCGGTCCCGGCCAGCCCGGATTGCCAAAGCCGCGCGAGGAGGCCGAGGAAGAGCGTCCGCGGCGCGGCAAATCCTACAAGGCGCCCCGCCCCGACAAGGCCACGCGGGAGGCGGCAGCCCGCAAGGCAGGAGGCGGCAAGCCCTCGGGCAAGTCGGGTGGCGGCCCCAAGGCGGGCACGGTCTCTGGCGCCGCCAAACCCCGCGTGTTCTCCAGCCGCACGGCAAAGCCCGGCGCGGACAGCCGACCCGGCAAACCCCGCCGCTAACGGCGGTAAATCACCACTAGGGTAAGTGCGACGCAAAGAAGTGCCAGCACCAGACGCAGCCTGCGGTGATGCCGCGCGGCGCCACCCTTGACCCGCGGGGGCTGTCGGTTGTCGATCAGATTGCGCCGCTGCATCACACCTCTTCCACAGGACCATTCCCGCGGCACGACAAAAGCATGCAGCCCGATCGGCCGTAAGGGTAGCAGAGCGCAAAGTTTCCCCCCCAATGGGCTCCCAAGCGGGCCCTTTGGGTGACGGCGGCACTAGAATCGGGGTAAGAGCGTGCCTATGATAGGATTACGCGGGTGCGGCTTGCACCCCTAACCGGGGGACCCATGGGACCAAGACCGTTTTCCAAAGGCGCCTATATCGCGCTGATCGTGCTGATGTTCGGCGTGGCGTCCGGCTGGGTCGGGGGGCTTTGAGCATGGCGCAGCGCTACGGCGGCAAATTCAGTCCCGACCCGCAGGCCGAAAAGCCCCCCGCACCCCGCGCGCGCAAGCTCGAAGTCGACCCTGTGGGCGGGCGCGCCAACGTTATGTTCATCCCCGCAATCGTGCTGGTGGCGACCAGCCTCGCGGGCGGCGCGATCGGCCTTGCAACGGCACTGCTCGGCGCGCTGGCCTGGACCCTCTCGGCGTGGCTCTTGCGCGAAGGCCTGCGCGCGCAGGCGGCGTTCGACGCCCGCAAGGTGGCCCGGCGCCCCGCGCTGCCGCGCAAGCTCCTGGCGGCCGTGACCAGCGGTCTCGGCACTGCCCTTGCGGTCGCCGCGCACAGCGAGGGGGCTGCCCTGCTGGCGCCGCTGCTCTACGGCGTGATCGGCGGCGGGCTGCACATCGCGGCCTTCGGGATCGACCCCATGCGGCACAAGGGTATGGACGGCATTGACACCTTCCAGCAGGACCGCGTCGCGCGGGTGGTCGACGAGGCGGAGCTGCATCTGGCAACCATGCGCGAGACGATTGCCCGTGCGGGCGACCGCCAGAGCTCTGCAAGGCTCGACGACTTCATCGACACCGCGCGCGATCTCATCCGCACGGTGGAGGAGGATCCGCGCGACCTGACGGCAGCGCGCAAATACCTCGGCGTCTATTTGCAGGGCGCACGCGACGCGACGGCGAAATTTGCCGATATCTATGCGCGCACCCGCGATGCGCAGGCGCGCACGGACTACCTCGCGCTGCTCGACGATCTCGAAAAGAACTTCACCGCGCGCAACCGGAAATCGCTGCTCGAAGACCGCAGCGATCTGACTGTAGAAATCGACGTGCTGCGTGAGCGGCTGTCACGGGAAGGGGTGCGTACGGAGTGATCCGCGCCCCCGTTTAGCAAGGAAGCATCAATGTCTGAAACTGTCCGTCAAAAAGCCGCCGATACCCTCGCCCTGGTCGAGGAGGTCACCGCCGTGGTCCTGCCAGAGCCCAGCGATGCCAACGCCGTGGTGACGCTCGAGCAGGCCAATGCGCCGCAATCCGCCGAGATCCGCGCCCGCATGGACGAGCTCGACATGGAGGACACCCAGTCCATCATCGCCTTCGGCTCCGCGGCCCAGGCAGAGCTGCAGGAAATCAGCCAGGCCATGCTCGCGGACGTTCGCAACAAGGATGTGGGCCCGGCGGGCGACAGCCTGCGCGGCATCGTGACCACCATCCGCGGCTTTTCCGTCTCCGAGCTCGACGTGCGCCGCGAGCGCAGCTGGTGGGAGAAACTGATCGGCCGTGCGGCCCCCTTCGCCAAGTTCACCGCCAAGTTCGAGAAGGTGCAGGCCCAGATCGACAGGATCACCGACAACCTGCTGTCTCACGAGCATACGCTTCTCAAGGACATCAAGTCGTTGGACATGCTCTATGAGAAGACGCTGCAGTTCTACGAGGAGCTCGCGCTCTATATCGCGGCGGGCGAGGCAAAAATCGGCGAGCTCGACGCGACCGTCATTCCCGCCAAGGAGGCGGAGGTCAAGGCCGCGCCCGAGAACGATCAGGTGATGAAGGCGCAGGAGCTGCGCGACATGCGTGCCGCGCGCGACGACCTGGAGCGCCGGGTGCATGATCTCAAGCTCACGCGCCAGGTGACCATGCAATCGCTGCCCTCCATCCGGCTGGTACAGGAGAACGACAAGAGCCTCGTGACCAAGATCAACTCGACCCTCGTGAACACCGTGCCGCTGTGGGAGACGCAGCTGGCGCAGGCCGTCACCATCCAACGCTCCTTCGAGGCGGCGACGGCCGTGCGCGAGGCCAATGACCTGACAAACGAGCTGTTGACCTCCAACGCCAAGAACCTGCGCGAGAGCAACAAGGTCATCCGCGAGGAGATGGAGCGCGGCGTCTTCGACATCGAGGCGGTGAAACAGGCCAACGCCGATCTCATCGGCACCATCGAGGAGAGCCTGCAGATCGCGGACGCAGGCAAGGCCAAGCGCGCCGCCGCGGAGGTGGAACTCAAGGCGATGGAGGCGCGGCTGCGCGACACGCTGGCCTCCGCACGCGCGGCCAAGACCGGGCTGGGCGATACGGCCGGCGGCAGCGTGACCAGCTGACCATGGTGACTTGGCGCGCCCTTCGTGCTCTGGGATCGGGATTGGCGGCGCTGGCGCTCTGCGCCTGCACCGAGCTTGCACCCCAGACGGGCGCGGTCCTCAAGCCCGTGGCGCGCCCGGTCGTGACCGCCCCGCAACCCGCACCGCAAGTGGCGCGCCCCACCTCGGAGGCCAGCGCGCAGCTGCGCAGCTACCTCAACCAGGTGCAGGGCGCGCAGCTGAGCCAGGGCCTGCTGCGCCGTGACGGGGGCGGACCGGACACCCCGTTCACCAACACGATGCTCGCCCGCAACTTCGAGCAGATCGCATTCTTCAACGAGTATGACGGTAATTTCGCAGGCCGGGGCGGCGCCAGCCCGCTGCGGCGCTGGGACGTGCCAGTGCGGATGGAGGTGATCTTCGGCGACGGCGTCCCGCCCTCCCAACGGACGAGCGACGGCGCGCAGATCGCAAGCTATGCCGAGCGGCTGAGCCGCGTGACGGGCCACCCGGTGAGCATGGCCGACAAGCCCAATTTCATCGTGATCATCGCGGGCGAGGATGACCGCGCGGAGGCGCTCGCGCAGGCCGCAGCACGCGTGCCGGGCATCAGCCATGCGAGCCTTCTGCCGCTCGAACGCCTGCGCCGCGACACCTATTGCGTGGTTGCGGCCTATGCCTCGGGCGCGGGGACGAACACCTACACCGCCGCATTGGCCGTGATCCGTGCGGAGAACCCGAGCCTGCTGCGCCTGTCGTGCATCCACGAGGAACTGGCGCAGGGCATGGGGTTGGCCAATGACAGCCCCGCCGCGCGCCCGTCGATCTTCAACGACGACGATGAATTCGCCCTGCTCACCCGGCATGACGAGCTGCTGTTGCGCATGCTCTATGACCCGCGCCTGACACCGGGCATGAGTGCCGAGGAAGCGCGTCCGACCGTTCAGACCATCGCCGCGGAGCTGGTGGGCGGAGGCCCGGTATGAGAACCGACCCCGGCCCGCGGTTGATATGACGCGCCGCGCCCCCTAGATTTCGCGAGCACGCCTCGCCACCAACCCGAAGGACACGCCATGGGCATTTTCGATTTCCTCTCCGGTCAATTCATCGACGTCATCCACTGGACCAATGACACCCGTGATACGATGGTCTGGCGGTTCGAGCGCGAGGGCTATGAGATCAAATACGGCGCCAAGCTCACCGTGCGCGAGGGGCAGGCGGCGGTGTTCATCCACGAAGGGCAGCTGGCGGATGTCTTCACTCCCGGTCTCTACATGCTCGAAACCAACAACATGCCGATCATGACCAGCCTGCAGCACTGGGACCACGGCTTCAAATCGCCGTTCAAGTCGGAGATCTACTTCGTCAACACAACGCGGTTCAACGACCTCAAGTGGGGCACCAAGAACCCGGTAATCCTGCGCGACCCGGAGTTCGGGCCGGTGCGTCTGCGCGCCTTCGGCACCTACTCGGTGCGCGTGACAGACCCTTCGCTCTTCCTGCGCGAGATCGTGGGCACGGACGGCGAGTTCACCATGGACGAGATCAGCTACCAGATCCGCAACATCATCGTGCAGGAATTCTCCCGCACCATCGCGCGCGCGCAGATCCCGGTTCTGGACATGGCCGCCAACACCCGCGAGCTGGGCAAGATCATCGGCTCCGAGATCGCGGCAACGCTGGCGGGCTACGGCCTGACATTGCCTGAGCTCTACGTCGAGAATATCTCGCTGCCCCCCGCGGTGGAGGATGTGCTCGACAAGCGCTCCTCTATGGGGGTGATCGGCAACCTCAACGAATACATGCAGTTTCAGGCCGCCGAAGCCCTGGGCCGCGACGGTGCGGGCGCGGCGGCGATCCAGGCCGGGATGGGGGCCGGGCTCGGCATGCAGATCGGCGCACAGGCGGCGGCCGGCGGGCCATGGGGCACGCGGCCCGCGTCCTCCGTCGCGGCGCCCGCCGCCATCGCCCCGCCCCCGCCGCCCGTCGAACACGTCTGGCACATCGCGAGCGGTGGGGAGACGAGCGGCCCCTACTCCAAGGCGCGTCTGGGCCGCATGGCGACCGAAGGCACGCTGACCCGCGACAGTTACGTCTGGACCGCGGGGCAGGACGGTTGGATGCGGGCCGAGGACGTGCGCGAACTGGCACAGCTCTTTACCGTGCTGCCACCGCCGCCGCCACAAGCCTGAGCCGCGCTGTGCGCGAGGTGATCTCCCCGCCCGCCCTTGCGCATGCCGTGGCGGCCACGGGCTTTTCCCCTGCCGTGCGTGCGGGGGATTTCGTCTTCCTGACCGGCGCCACTGGCGCGGATGCCGACGGCGCGATGCCGGAAGGTGCGGATGCCCAGACGCGGAACGCCCTCACCAAGGTGCTCACGATCCTCGAGGCCGTCGATGCCGGGCCCGATGCGGTGGTCGAAGTGACCAGCTACCACGTCGGGTTGCGCGCGGACTTCGCCGTCGTGGATGCCGCCCTGCGCGACGTCCTTGGCGTCCCCTTGCCCGCGTGGACCGCCGTTGAGGTTGCGGGACTGCGCCGCCCTGGTGCGGTGATCGAATTGCGGCTGGTGGTGCACGCCCCTCCGCCCCCTTGACCCTCCACGTCCGAGGCCCGAAGGTCCCTGCGCAGCCCCTAGCCGAAAGCCCCTCTCCCCGTGCCCCAGACCCCCCCCGCAGCCCCCGAAATAGAGCACCGCTTTCCCTGCGATACCTGCGGCTCGGATCTGCGCTACGATCCGGAAGGCGGCCAGCTCAAATGCGACCACTGCGGTGCGACCCAGAGCATCGGGACCGTCTGGACCAAAGCCCGCGCGATCGCGGAACTCGATCTGCAGCGCGGCCTATCGCAAACCCTCGACCAGGCAGAGATGGAGCAGACAAGGGTTAGCCAGTGCCCCAACTGCGCGGCACAGGTTGAAATCGCGGGCCATGATCAAGCGACGGAATGCCCGTTCTGCGCCACGCCCGTGGTCGTGGACACCGGCCTGCACCGCCATATCAAGCCGCGTGGCGTCCTGCCCTTCGCACTGCCCGAAGAGATGGCGCGCGATGCGATGAAGGACTGGCTGGGCGGGCTGTGGTTCGCGCCCAACGGGTTGCAGGCCTATGCGCGCAAGGGGCGCCGGATGGACGGGATCTACGTCCCCTACTGGACCTATGACGCACAATCCGACACCCGCTATACCGGCGAGCGCGGCACGGTCTACTACGTGACCCAGACCGTGGTGCGCGACGGCAAGCGTCAACAGGTCCGCGTGGCCAAGGTGCGCTGGCATTCTGTCTCGGGGCGCGTGGCGCGGTTTTTCGACGATGTGCTGGTGCTCGCCAGTCGGTCGCTCCCCAAGAGGTTCACGGATGCGCTGGAGCCATGGGATCTCGCGGCGCTGGAACCCTACGCCCCCGAATACCTCGCCGGGTTCCGGGCAGAGGGGTATTCGGTCACCTTGGAGGAAGGTCTGACGGAGGCCCGCGCCCGGATGGACGCGATGATCCAGCGCGATATCAAATTCGACATCGGCGGCGACCGCCAACGCATTCACTCGATGGATGTTGACCTGAGTGCGATGACCTTCAAGCACATCCTGCTGCCGGTCTGGCTCGCCGCTTACAAATACCGCGGCAAGAGCTACCGCTTTGTCGTCAACGGGCGCACCGGGCGGGTGCAGGGGGAGCGGCCCTATTCCGCGGTCAAGATCGCCTTCGCGGTGATCGCGGGCCTGATCCTCGCTGCGATCGCGGGGTATTTCTATGCACAGAATGGATAAGACATGAGCACCATCGACACCCTGAATAACCTGCTGGAGGCACGCTACTCCTGCCGCGCCTTCCGGCCCGACCCCGTGCCGCAGGCGGACCTCGCACGCATTGTCGATGTGGCGCGGCACGTGCCGTCGTGGTGCAACGCGCAGCCTTGGCAGGTCGAAATCACGCAAGGCGAGGGCACCGAGCGGTTGCGGCGCGCCTTGCTGCAGACGGCCTCGGCCGGCACACCGCCTGCCCCCGATCTCGACTGGCCAAGCGCCTATACGGGCGCCTATGCGGAGCGGCGGCGCACCTGCGGCTTCCAGCTCTATGATGCCGTGGGGATCGAGAAATCGGACCGCGCGGGCCGCGCCGCGCAGATGTTGCGCAACTACGCCTTTTTCGACGCGCCGCACGTGGCGATCATCCATTCACCGGCAGAGCTCGGCCCTTACGGCGCGATGGACACCGGCGGGTTTGTCACCGCCTTCACGCTCGCAGCGACGGCGCTCGGCATCGCCAGCATCCCGCAGGCGGCCGTCGCGGCCTATGCGCCGCTGCTCAAGGAGCACCTCGGCATCGCGGAGGACCGGCTGGTCCTCTGCGCGATCTCGCTGGGCTATGCGGATGAGGACGCCCCGGCGAATGCCTTCCGCACCGAGCGCGCCGGGGTGGCGGACATCATCCGCTGGCACGACACGTGAGGGCGCTGCTGCAGAGGGTCAGCAAGGCCAGCGTGACGGTCGAAGGCGCGGTGATCGGTGAGATCGGGGCAGGGCTCGTGATCTTTGTCTGTGCCATGCCCGGCGACGACGCGGCCGCGGCGGAGGCATTGGCGCTCAAGATCTCCAAGCTGCGTCTGTTCAAGGACGAGCTCGGCAAGATGAACCTGAGCCTCGTCCAGACCGGGGGGGCCGCGCTGGTCGTGAGCCAGTTCACGCTCGCCGCCGATACCTCGCGCGGGACGCGGCCCGGCTTTTCCTATGCGGCGAAACCCGATGTGGCTGAGGCGCTCTATACGCATTTCACGCAGGCATTGCGGGAGCTGGGGACGCAAGTGGCGACGGGCCGCTTCGGCGCGGACATGTCCGTCGCGCTGACCAATGACGGGCCGGTCACGATCTGGCTCGACACCGCCGCCTGACCTTCACGGCTCGCGGAAGGCTTCCTTCGACTTGTAGAGTGGCTTGAGCAGATACTGCAGCACGGTCTTGGAGCCGGTGTGCAGCTCGACGCTCGCCTGCATGCCGGGCCGGATCTCCAGCGCGTGCTGGCGCTGGGTGAGGTTGGTCGTGTCGACGGCCAGTGTCACCTTGTAGTGCGGATCGCCGTCGGGGTCGCGCGCCCGCTCGTCCTTGAACGTATCGGCGGAGATCAGCGTCACCTCCCCCTTGAGCGTGCCGTAGATGGTATAGTCATAGGCCGAGAGCTTGACCGTCGCCGCCTGCCCGCGTCGTACGCCCGCGATGTCCTTGGGCCGCACGCGGGCCTCCACGAACAGCTCCTCATCGAGCGGTATCAGCTGCAGGATTTCCTCGCCGGGGCGCACCACGCCGCCGATGGTCGTCACGGCGAGATTGTTCACGATGCCGCGCATCGGGGCGCGCAGCAGCGTGCGGTCCAGCTGATCGTTGCTCGCCTTGAGGTTCTGGCGCAGCGTCGCCAGCTCCTTGAGCACGTCGGAATATTCCTGCGCACGGTCGAGATCGGTGCGCGTCACCACCTCGTCGTAGCGGATCTTGGCATCGGCATACGCCTTGCGTGCCCGCGTCGCCTCGATGAGCGATACGATCTTGTTCTCCAGCAGGCCGTCCATCAGGTCACGCTCGCGCACCGCTTCCACGAGGACGCGGTTGGCACCCTCGACGGACGTGACGTAGTCGGACTGCCGCGCCTGCAGCAGGGCCGCCTCGGAGGCGACGATCTCCGGCGTGCGGCTGCGCCACTCCAGCGGCACGTCGAAGTCATAGGCACCGTCGATCTCCGCCTCCAGCCGCAGGCGGCGGATCTCGAAGGCGCTGATCTGGTCGCGCAGGTCATCGACCGAGGACTGAAACTGGGTGTTGTGCAGCCGTGCCAGCACATCGCCCGCCTCGACGATATCGCCCTCGCCCACCGAAAGCTCCGCAAGAATGCCGCCTTCGAGGTTCTGGATGATCTGGGGCCGCGAGCTCGGAGATCATCGAGCCTTCGGCGCGCACGATCTCATCCACCCAAGCGAAGAAGGCCCAGATGAGGAAAACCACGACTGTCGCCGCACTCAGCCAGACCACCATCGAGGGGCCGCGCATCTGCCGGGCGATATGGCCGTCCATCGCCGTGCTCATGCCGCACCTCCCTTCATCGTGCTCAGATGTCTGAGCACCTCGTCTTTCGGCCCGTCGATGCTCATCCGGCCATCGACGAGGATGATCGTGCGCGTGGTCAGCGCCATGATCGGTGCGCGGTGGGTGGCAATGACCGCCGTGCGCCCCTCCATCCAGCCCTGCAGACGCTGCACCAGCGCCTGCTCGAGCTTCTGGTCGAGCGCTGCCGTCGGCTCATCGAGCAGGCAGATGCGGGGGTCCTGAAGCCAGAGCCGCGCCCAGCCGATGGACTGCCGCTGCCCGATGGAGAGGCCCGCGCCCGCATCGAGGATCTCAAGGTCGAGCCCCTTGGGATGCTTGCGCACGAAGGCGCCGAGGCCCGCGAACTCCAGCGCCGCCATCAGGCGGGCATCGTCGCGTTCCAGCATGGTGAGGTTGAGGTTGTCGCGCAGCGTACCGGCAAAGAGACGCACATCCTGGCCCAGGTAGCCGACCAGTCGCCGCAGATCGCGCGGCTCGATCTGGGACATCTCGGTGCCGTCGATCAGGATCCGCCCCGTGGTCGGCGCGTAGAGCCCGCTCAGCAGCTTGAGCAGCGATGATTTGCCGGAGCCGTTGGCGCCCAGCACCGCGATGCGCTGACCGGGCAGGATGTTGACGCCCGGCAGATCCAGTGTCGGCGCGCCCTCCTCCATGTAGCGGAAGGTGACGTTGCGCAGCTCGAAATTTCCGGCGAGCCTGTCGCGGCGCATATAGATCCGGCCTTCGGCTGCGTCCTGCGGCGCGGTCGCGATATGCTCCAGCCCGTCGAGCGCGGATTTGACGTTGCCCCAGCGCGCCATCGTCCCCGCCAGCTGCGTCAGTGGTGCAAGCGTGCGTGAGGTGAGGATGCCCACCGCGATGATCGAGCCCACGGTGAACTGCCCCGCGAACACGAGATACGTGCCCATGATCACGGCAGCGACATAGGTGCCTTGCTGCACGCCCTGGGACCAGAACGTGAGCGCGGAGGCGAGCTTGCGCTGCTCGGAGGATTTGACCGCCGACAGCGTGGTCAGCTCCGACCAAAGCCGCCGGACGCGGTCCTCGCCGCGCTGGGTCTTGAGCGTGTCGATCTCAAAGATCGCCTCATGCAGCAGACGCGAGGATTTGGCCGTGGCGCCTTGGGTTTCCCGGGTCAGCCGGATCATCCGCTTTTGCAGAAAGAACCCCGGCACGACCATCAGGATCCCGCCGAGCACCAGCACCCAGACCACGTTGCCCGCGATGGAGGCGACGAGGAACAGGAAAACGAAGATGAACGGAATATCGGCAATCGTGCCGATGGTGGAGGCGGTGAAGAACTCGCGCACGGAGCCGAACTCGCGCATCGAGGAGAAGAGATCCGAGGGCGCTTGCGGGCGTCGGTCGCTGCGCATGCCGAGCACGCGGTTCATCAGCAGCTCCAGCACCGACAGCTCGATCTGGCGACCGGCGCCGTCCATCAGCTGCGCGCGCGCGATCTTGATGAAAGCCTCCATCAGCAGCGCCAGCAGCGCGCCTGCGGCGAGCACCCAGAGCGTTGCCTCGGACTGGTGCGGGATCACACGGTCATAGACCTGCAGCGAAAAGAGCGCCACCGCAACCGCCAGCAGGTTGGCCACGAAGGACCCGAGCGCCACCTCGCCCAACTGCCGCTTGAACCGGCCGAACTGACCCCAGAACCAATGCGCGGGCTTTTCGGCGGTCTTGTGGACTTGGGCCACCGTCTCTATCGGCATCTGCGCGTGCAGCGTCAGCCCGGAGAAAAAGGGCGTGAAATCGGACGCGGGCACCAGCGCGCGATTGTCCGGGCAAGTCACGTCGTAGACCACGAGCTGCGCCGCCTCGCGCCCCAGAACCAGCAGCAGTTGGCCGGAGGTCATGTAGACCAGCGCGGGAAGGCGCGGCACGCCGATCGTCTCGCTGCGCGCAAGTTCCACCGTGAGCCCATGCGCGCGCAGCAGCGTGGCAATCGCCTGCGCCTCGTCCTGCTCGCTCGATGAGGGGTCGAGCCGCCTGGCCAGCGCCTCGGTCAGGTCCGCCTGAGAGACATCGTTGCCCAGCACACTTGCATAGGTCGAGATGAGGCGCGACCGCGCGCGCAGGCGATCCTCGAAGGTCGAGCTGTTGGAGGGCTCGGGCAGCTCCGCCGCTGCTGCGGCGCGCAATCGCCCCGAATTTCCGTTCACGATGGTGAGGGTGAAGGGCTTGCTCATATGTCGGATCCATCCGCCAGAACGCCCAGCAGTTCGGCCATCGCCACGCGCAGGCGGATGGCGTCGTATTTCAGGGTGACCTCGGCCTCCTGCTGCCGGGCGAAGGTCTCATAGACGCCTACGACATCCATCACCTGCCGCTGGCCCGCGTCGTATTGCGCCTGGAAGAGGTCGAGGTTCCGTTTGGCCTGTGCTGTGAGGGTCGCGGCCTCCGCAGCCTGCCGCTCGGTCGCGGCGATCTCGCCCTCGAACTTGCGCAGCTGGCGGGTGGCGGTCTCATTGGCCTGTGCGACACGGCGGCCCGCGGCCTCGCGTGTCGCCTCGATCGCGCGCAAACGGTCGCCCGTACCAAGGCCCAGCAAGTTTTCAGAGCCGAGGTTGAGCCCGAAGGTGCTGTCTTCGCCCACGGTGCCCCCCGCGCTCAGACCGGGGAGCTGGCCTGCGCGGTCGATCTTGGCGGCGGCGATGGCGCGGATCTTCTCGGCCTCGGCCTGCGTCACGCTCAGCGGCTGCGAAAGCTCCGCGCGCACCGGCAGGGGTGGCAGGCCGCGGACCGCGCCCAGATCGCCCAGCGCCATCGCATTGAGCTCGGCAATCGAGGTCTGCGCGGTCTCGGCGGCGGCGGATTGGCTGGCACGGATCTCCAGAAGCTTCTGGCGCAGCACGAAAAGATCCGAGCTGTCCGAGACGCCGCCGTTGACGCGCTGCTGCATCACCCATTCGAAGTGGCCGATGTCCTTGGCGCTTTGGCTCGCGAGGGCAAATTTCTCGCGTGCCTCCTCCGCATCTATGTAGAGGCCCAGCCCGGTGCGCACCCGCGCGTTGGTATCGCTGGCCAGCGCCACGGCGGCAACTTCGACATCCGCCACGGCGAATTCGCGCTCGCCCTTCTTGCGGCCGTTGTCGAAGATCACCTGCTCGACGACGATGTTCGCCACGAGCGAGCCAAGCGAGGTGAGGCTCACCTGCGGCCCGATCTGCGGCAACCAGTTCTTGGAGGCGGCGCGGGCGCGCAGCTGTGCGGCGCGCAGCTCGCTCTCGGCACTGCGGGCATTGGCTGCGAGGACTGCGCTTGCAACCTGGTCAAAGGGGCTGCCCGGCGGCAGCACCGAGCGGCGTGCAAGAAGTCCCTGGATGATCACGCTCTCGGCATTGATCTTCTCGGCGTGCGTGGGTTTGGCCGTGGCCGTAGCGGAGTTGGAGGTGGTCGCCTGCATCGCCACCACGTCGTCGGCGGCTGCATTTCCACCCCTATCCGATAAGCATCCCGCCAGCGCGAGCGCACTTGCGCATAACGCTGCCGTTTTCGCCCTACACTGCCCCATATCCTGCCCTTAAAGTGCCGATATTTATACGTATTATTGTTATTTTTTTTGTTCTTCAGCCTGTGCCGGGTGCGGCGGTGGTTCGGCCCCGCCGCATCCCGTTGTCTTGGTCTTAGGTGGTCTAGATGATGACGGGCACTTCCTGCTCCACGAGCAGGGTGCCCTCCGCGCCGACGTTATAGACGTTGAAGGTCTCGCCATCCACGACCTGCGTGCCTTTCGCAACGCCGCCCTGAACCGTCACCAGATCCTCGCCGGAGCCCCGGATGGTGAGCGTGTTGCTCGCCGTGGACAGCGCCAGAAGGCTCGCCTCATCGATCACCACACTGGCCGCTTCGGCAAAATCGAGATCGAGGTTCTCGATCTGGTACTCGCCCAGCGCCATGTTCGTGAGATCGACCGAGTTGATGTCGGATTCGTCATCCAGAACCAGGAATGTGCCGGAGGTATTGCCCGCGGTGTCGGTCGAATTCACGATCAACTGCGAGCCATTGGGCACGTTTGTCGAGAAGTCGAAGTTCGTCTCGCCGCGCGGCACGTTGAAGCTCTGCAGCCCCTCGACTTCGGTGATCGAGCCGTCGGTGCCAATCTGCACCACGGTTTGGACATCCGTCGACGGGATCCCGTTTTCCATTTCCGTCTCGATGGAGATGCCGCGGATACCATCACCGGCGCGCGTGAAGGAGGCGATCACCGGGCCGTCCGGCGCCGCGGTGTCGATCGCCAGCGTGTCCTCGATGGTGGCCACGTTGCCGACACGGTCGGTCGCCGTCACCACGATGCCCGCTGCATATTCCCCGCTGCGCACGTCAGACGCCGGCACGGTCACGGACCAGTTGCCCGATGCATCCACCGCCGCGGTGTAGGATTTGCCGTCAAACATCACCCGCACGGTCGAGCCTGCCTCGACGGAGCCCGCCAGATCAATTCCCGCTGCCGCCTCGGCCGCGTTCACGATCTGATCGGCACCGGCCGAGTTGGAGGTCATGTCGAAGGGTTTCACCTCGGTGTCGACTTGCACGGTGGCGCTGGCGGATTTGGTGTTGCCCGCCGCATCGGTGGCCACCACGCCCACGTTCGCCGTGTAGGTGCCCGCCGCGAAACCGCCCGCGTTGAAAGGCGCGCTCCAGTTGCCCGCCGCATCCACCGATGCCGCGACGGTCTGGCCCGCCATGGTCACCAGCACGGAGGTTGAGCCGACTTCCGTGGTCCCGGTCACGGTCAGCATGCCGCCCCGCTCCGCCGCGCTCACGATGTTGTCGACCGCGATGTCATCGGCCTGAATGCCGAGGTTGTCGAGGCGGGTGTCCACTTCGACGCTGTCGCTGGCCGAACGGCTGTTGCCGTAGGCGTCGGTCACCGTTGCCTTGATCTCGGCGGTGTAGACGCCGGGCGCCACGTCGCTGGCCGCATAGAACGCCTGCCAGGTGCCGTCGGCTTTGGTGACCACGTTCTTGCTCACGCCTTCCATGGTCACGGTCACGACCGCGCCGGGATCTGCGGTGCCTGTCAGCATGACGCCGTCGCTGGCCTCTTGCTCGTTGACGACATCATCGCCCTCGACGGGGGTGCTGTCGATCGTAAGCACACCCGCATCGGTATCGACCTGGACGGATGTCGTGGCGGTGTCCACGTTGCCCGCGGCATCCGTCGCCGTCGCCGTCATGGTGGAGGTATAGGTACCCGATGCGATGCTGCCCGCGGCAAAGGTCGCCGTCCAGCTGCCGCTGGCGGAGACCACGGCCTCCACGCTCGTACCGCCTAGCTCGACCGTCACGGTGGAGCCCGGCTCGGTGGTGCCGGACACGCTCAGCGCGCTCTTCGCCTCGGTCGCGTTGATCACGCCGTCCGCACCGCCGGTGGAGGAGGTGATGGCGAAGTCGCGCACCAAGGTATCGACCTGGAAACTGCCCGTGGTCTGCGCCACGTTGCCGTTCACGTCCGTGGAGGTCACGGTGACCGTGCCGTCGTATTCGCCCTTCGCCAGCTGGCTAGGGGTGAATGTCGCGCTCCACGTGCCGGCCGCGGTGGCCGTGACCGTGTTGGTCACGGAGCCTATGGTGACGTCGATTGTGGAGCCTGCCTGTGCGGTGCCGGTGAATGTCGCACCGCTGGTATGCTCGGCGCCGTTGATGACATCGTCACCCTCGACCGTCACGCCGTCAATTGTCGTGGCGATGGTCTGGCTCACGGTGACGGTGTTGACCGTGTCGATCACCAGCACTTCTTGGTAGCTGCGGCTGTTGCCGAAGCTGTCGGTGGTCACGGCGGTGATGCCGGTCTGGTATTCACCTGCCTCGATTTCCGTCGTCGTCCAGGACACCGACCATTCGCCGCTCTCGGTGACGCTGGTGGTCTTTGTCACGCCCGATACCGTGATCGCAACGGTCGCGCCGACCTCGCCTGTACCGGTGATGCTCACGCCGTCCTCGAATGCGACCGCGTTGAAGACGTCACCATTGCTTTGCGTGCCGGAGGTGAAGATGATTTCGGGTGCTGTCGTGTCGATTTCAAAGGATGGGCCGTCGAGCTCGACCGGCGTGCCGCCGCCGCCCGGTGTCACCTCGACCACGGCGTCATAGGCACCGTCTTCGGGGAAGTTGTCACCCTCGAAGACCGTCTCGAAAGTGCCGTCCTCTTCAATAACGGTCTCGATGATCTTGTCGCCGACCGTCACGATCACGGTCGAGCCGGGCTCGCCGCCACCGGTGATGGTGAGCTCGCGCTCCTGATCATCGCCGCCGACGGTCACGTTCGACTCCGCGTCGTTCACATAGGGGGGGACGGGATCGCTACCGCTCTCGCTGCCGCCGCCGCCGAGGCCACTGGCGGCGAGTGCCGCACCGCCAACGCCCGCGGCAATCGCGGCGCCACTGCCCAGCAAGCCGGTGCCGCCCAGCAGGGCCGCGCCCAGCATCGACACGTCACCGGATTCGTCCAGCGGCACACCCGCCACTTCGGAATTGCCAAGGAAGATCAACTCGTCCGAGGCGCTCCACTTGCCCCATTCGGATGTCGGCCCGTATTGCGCATAAAGGTTGCCCTGCCCCGCATCGACGAAGCTCACCTCGTTGAGGTACCCGTCCGCGGAGACGAAAAGACGGTTCGCCGCACCGGTATCGTTGAAGAAATTGTCGATCGTGATCGTGCGCCCATCCGCGAGCGTGATCACGAGCTGGTCGCCGTTGCGCACCTGCGATGCAAAATCCGACTGGCGTGCGTTAATGGAGATTTCCTGGCCGGACCCGGCCACAATTACCTGGTTTGTCGTATCCGGGGAAACCGTCCCACGCTGCAACCCGCCCGCACTTCCACGGACGACGAAATCAATCGCCTTCATAGCTCTCTACCACTCTACCTCAAAAGCGCCCGCTGTGTCGCGGGTCGCTCGGATTGTCATTTTTGTTTTGCTGCCATCCGGCCCGTTTAATCGCGCCGTGATTTCACCGTTATTTGGGCACCGTATTTTCACGATTGCCAAAAATCCAGCATTTCTTTGAGATTAGCCTCGCCGTCTTCCCAGTTATCTGCCCCCTGTGGCACAAACACACACAAGATATGCCTTTGAGGACCACAGCCCGCTCAGCTTTCCCGCCGGGGTTGTTCCGGCCCTTTCTTGCAGATTGACAATGGGGGCCGCAGGCAGGACGCTCGGCCCATGAAAAACACCAAGAATGCACTGCGCCCCGTCACCGAAGACCCCGATCACGCCATCATCATGACGGATGGCACGCGCCTCTCCGCGCGGCTGTGGATGCCCGAGGATGCGGGCGATGATCCGGTGCCGCTCATTCTGGAATTCCTGCCCTACCGCAAACGCGACGGCACCTGCGCGCGCGATGCGCTGACCCATCCCTATTTCGCCGCGCGCGGCTATGCCTGCGCGCGCGTGGACATGCGCGGCAACGGAGACAGCGAAGGACTGATGGAGGATGAGTACAGCGCGCAGGAACTTGCGGATGCGGTGGAGGTCATCGAATGGGCGGCGGCACAGCCGTGGTGCAACGGCAACGTCGGGATGATGGGGATCAGCTGGGGCGGCTTCAACGCGCTGCAGGTGGCAGCCCTCGCGCCCGAGCCGCTGAAGGCGATCGTGACGCTTTGCTCCACGGTGGACCGCTTTGGCGATGACATCCATTACAAGGGGGGCTGCCTTCTGGGGGAGAACCTCGGCTGGGGCGCCACCATGTGGAGCTATTCATCCCGCGCGCCCGATCCCGCACTGCGCAAGGACTGGCGCGAGATGTGGCTGCAGCGGCTCGAAAACGAGCCCTTCCTGCCGAGCGTCTGGCTGCGTCACCAGCGCCGCGATGCCTATTGGCAGCATGGCTCTGTCTGCGAGGATTACACCGCCATCAAGGCCAAGGTGCTGGCGGTGGGCGGTTGGGGCGATGCCTACAAGAACGCCGTGCCGCAGCTGGTCGAGGCGCTGGAGGGGGCCAAGGGCATCGTCGGGCCCTGGGTGCACAAGTATCCGCATTTCGCTGTGCCCGAGCCGCGCATCGGCTTTCTGCAGGAGGCGTTGCGCTGGTGGGATCAATGGCTCAAAGGCATGGATACGGGCGTGCGGGACGACCCCGATTACCGCGTCTATCTGATGGACGGTGTGCGCCCGGCGGCATGGTATACGCAGCGCCCGGGCCGCTGGATCGCCGAAGCTGTCGGCGCCACCGGCCACCTGCCCGTGCAGACCCTGCATCTGGGCACGGGTGGCACCCTGCAGGACGCCCCGCAGATCATCGACCTGCCCGTGGCCTCGCCCGCCCACTGCGGTGCCGCGGTCGGGAGAATATTGCGCAATCTGGCTCGGCCCCGAGATGCCCGGCGACCAGCGCGGCGATGATGCGCTCTCGGCTACCTTCACCAGCGCGCCACTTGATGCGGACATGGATCTGCTGGGGGCGGCGCGGCTCACGCTTGCGCTGTCGTGCGACCGCGCGCAGGGCCAGATCGCCGTGCGGCTCAACCACATCCACCCCGACGGGGCGGCCACGCGCATCACATACGGCGTGCTGAACCTCACGCATCGCGGCGGCTCCGCGACACCGCGCGCGATGACACCCGACAAGGTCGAAGAGGTCGGCCTGGACCTCGATCATATCGCCTACCGCATCCCCGCGGGTCACCGGCTGCGCGTCTCGATCTCCACCGCCTATTGGCCGCTGCTGTGGCCCGCGCCGGGGGCGGCCTGCGTTACCCTGCATCAGGGCAGCATCGCCCTGCCCCAGCGGCCCACCGCAGGCGCGGACGAGGTGCATTTCCCGCCGCCCGCGGCTGCCGATCCCTGGCAAACCGAGGAGCTGCGCGCCGAGACCCACGTCCGGCGGCAGGAGGTGGACATGGTCACCGGGCTGCACACCCTCGTGATCGAGGATGACTTCGGCAAGCTGCGCGATGCTGATCACGGCCTGATCAGCGGCTCCGTCGCGCGCGAGCGGTGGGAAATCCACCCCGACGATCCGCTGAGTGCGCGCGGCACCTGCGACTGGGAGGACGAACTCGAGCGCGACGACACAAGGCTGCGCACACGGGCGCGTTGCGAAATGTGGTGTGACGCGGCGAACTTCTATCTGGGCGCGAAAATCGAAGCCTGGGAGAACGGCGAACTCATCTACTCGCGCGATCACAGCGATACGATACCGCGCGACAACCTGTAATGCCGCTGCAACAACGCAGGGGCATTAACGCTTGCGGCAAGGTCGCAAATGCGTAACCCTTCGGCCATCAATCAAAACAAGCGTGCACAAAAGATGCACGATTCCAACCGGGAGACTACCGATATGAATGACCAACTCAAAGATCTCAGCACCGCCGTAGCAAGGGGCCAGATCACACGCCGCGAATTCATCGCGCGCGCGGCAGCCCTCGGCGTGACCGCCGCCGCGGCCAACTCCATCCTCGCCGGAACCGCCCGTGCGCAGGATGCGACGCCCAAGGCCGGTGGCACGTTCCGCATGGGCGTCCAGGGTGGCGAGAGCACCAACACCCAGGATCCAGCCCTCTGGGCCTCCGATGTGCCGATCGCCATTGGCCAGCTCTGGGGTGAAACCCTCGTCGAAGTCGATGCGGATGGCGAGGTCATCGGCCTGGTCGCGGAAAGCTGGGAAGGTTCGGCGGACGCCAAGACATGGCGCTTCAAGATCCGTGCCAACGTTCCGTTCTCCACCGGCGAGATGGTCACGGCGCAGGACGTTTTGCGCACGATGGAGCGCCACTCCAACGAGGATTCCAAATCCGGCGCCCTCGGCATCGTGCAGGGCATCGAGAGCATGCGCACCGATGGCGATGACATCTTCGAAGTCACGCTGAGTGTGGGCAACGCCGACCTGCCTTACCTGCTGGCGGACTACCACCTCGTGATCCAGCCCGATGGCGGCTTCGGCGCAGAGACGGCGGCCATCGGCACAGGCGCCTATGTCATGGAAAG
Organism: uncultured Alphaproteobacteria bacterium; assembly: GCA_963703195.1. Lineage (GTDB taxonomy): Bacteria > Pseudomonadota > Alphaproteobacteria > Rhodobacterales > Rhodobacteraceae > Sulfitobacter. The sequence goes on from OY969797.1 coordinate 1,842,982, forward strand.
CTTCGAGCCCGGCGTCCGCGCCTCTGCGACACGTCGCAGCGATTACTGGGGCGGCTCGCAGGACGAGGTGGCGCATTACGACAAGGTCGAGGTGATCGTGCTGAACGATGCAACCGCGCGCACGGCGGCGCTGCAGTCCGGCCAGGTCGATGCAATCAACCGCGTCGAACCCAAGATCGCCCGCCTGCTCGACCGCGCCCCGAACCTGAGCGTGCAAAACGTCTCGGGCCGCGGCCACTACGTCTTTATCGCGCATGTGGACACGGCACCCTTTGACAACAACGACCTGCGGCTGGCGCTGAAATATGCGATCAACCGCGAGGAGCTGGTCGACAAGATCCTGCAGGGCTACGGCGGCATCGGAAACGACATGCCCATCAACGGTGCCTACCCGCTGTTCGACGACACCATTCCCCAGCGCCCGCATGACCTCGAGCGGGCCAAGTTCCACTATGATCGTTCCGGCCATGACGGCAGCCCGATCATCCTGCGCGTGGCCGATGGCGCCTTCCCCGGTGCGGTGGATGCCGCGGCACTCTTCCAGCAATCCGCACAGGCGGCGGGCATCCCGCTGGAGATCAAGCGCGAGCCAAACGATGGCTACTGGTCCGAAGTCTGGAACGTTCAGCCGTTCTGCGCCTCCTATTGGGGCGGCCGTCCGGTGCAGGACCAGATGTATTCCACTGCCTATCTCTCCACCGCCGACTGGAACGACACGCGGTGGAAGCGTGACGAGTTCGATGCCATGCTGCTGGAGGCACGTGCCGAGCTCGACATCGCCAAGCGCAAGGAGATCTACTCCAAGATGGGCACGATGCTAAACGAGGAAGGCGGGTTGATCCTGCCGATGTTCAACGACTTCATCGACGCCGTCTCCAACGAGGTGCAGGGCTTTGAGGGCGATCCGAACAGTCCGATGATGAACTGGTACGCATTCAAGTTCACCTGGAAAGCGTAAGCGCCCGTGCACCCCATCGTCCTCCTTGTTGCCCAGCGCCTCGCGCTGGGCATCATGCTTCTTTTCGCCGCCTCGATACTGATATTTGCGGGTACCACGATGCTGCCGGGCGATGTGGCGCAACAGATCCTCGGACAGGGCGCGACCCCCGTCTCGCTGGCGAACCTCCGCGAGGAGCTGGGCCTGAACGATCCCCCCGTCACGCGCTATTTCAACTGGCTGGGCGGCGTGCTGCAAGGCGATCTCGGCACTGCGCTGACCAACAACCGCGACATCGCGGAAAGCATCGGCAGCCGCCTCAACAATACACTCTTTCTCGCCTTCTGGGCGGCCCTCATATCGGTCCCACTGGCGATCTTCCTGGGCCTGCTTGCCGTGCGCTACAAGGACCGCTGGCCGGACAAACTGATCTCCGGCATCACGCTCACCACCATCTCGATCCCGGAGTTCATGATCGGCTATATCTTGATGTTCATCCTCGCGATCCAGTTGCCGATCTGGATCGGCTCTTGGGACTTCCTCGGGGACGGGATCCAGAACTGGCTTCTCACCAACTTCCGCTTCTCCTCCGTGGCGCTGATCAATGACAGCATGACGCTGGTGGAAAAGCTCAAATCCATCACCCTGCCCGTCATCGTGCTCACCCTCGTGGTGCTGGCACACATGATGCGCATGACCCGCGCGGCCATCCTTAACGTGATGCAGTCCGCTTATATCGAAACGGCAGAGCTCAAGGGCCTGCGCATGCTTACCGTGATCCGCAGGCACGCCTTCCCCAACGCCGTGGCGCCCATCGTCAACGTGGTGATGATCAACATGGCCTACCTCGTGGTCGGTGTCGTGGTGGTAGAGGTCGTGTTTGCCTATCCCGGCATGGGCCAATACCTGGTGGACCACGTGGCCAAGCGCGACGTGCCGGTGGTGCAGGCCTGCGGGCTTATCTTCGCGGCTGTCTACATCGGGCTGAACCTCGTGGCGGACATCGTGTCGATCGTCACCAACCCGCGCCTGAGGCACCCCAAATGAAGAAGCACCGAACTCTTCATTTAATGCGTCCAGGCGTCTTGGCCGAGCCAATGGGCCGCGAGGCATCCGGTGCAGGCGAAGCGCCAGAGACCCCTCTCAATTCTGGAAGGGCCGCATCATGATCCGCATCCCTCCCGCCGCCCTGATCGGTCTTTTCTTCACGCTCCTGTTCTTCTTCTGCGCCATCTTCGCGCCCTTCATCGCGCCCTACGGCATGGCGGAGGTCGTAGGCGACGTCTGGGAGCCTCCGTCGGACCAGTTCCTGCTAGGCACCGACAGCATCGGGCGCGACCTGCTGAGCCGGATGATCTGGGGCGGGCGCACCACCATCTTCATCGCTACCGCCGCCACGGTGCTCAGCTTCGTGACCGGCGCGGTGCTTGGCTTCTTCGCCGCCGTTTCGGGCGGCTGGATCGACCAGGCGCTGAGCCGGTTCATCGACCTCATCATGTCCATCCCCTCGCTGATCTTCGCGCTCGTGGTGCTCTCGGTGATGCCCACGACCATCCTCACGCTGATCGTTCTGATGGGCCTTCTGGACAGCACGCGGGTTTTCCGCCTTGCCCGCGCGGTGGCCGTGGACATCACAGTGATGGACTACGTCGAAGCGGCGCGCCTGCGCGGCGAGAAGATCGGCTGGATCATCTTCCGCGAGACGCTGCCCAACGCGCTGTCGCCGCTCGTGGCCGAGATGGGCTTGCGCTTCATCTTCATGGTGCTCTTCGTCTCCACGCTCAGCTTCCTCGGCCTCGGCGTGCAGCCACCACAGGCGGATTGGGGCGGGATCGTGAAGGAGAACAAGGAAGGCATCAACTACGGCATCCAGGCTGCGCTCTACCCCGCCTATGCCATCGCGGTGCTGTGCATCTCCATCAACCTCGTGGCCGACTGGGTTCTCAGCCGGACCACATCGCTGAAAGGTGGTCGCGGATGAGCGAACCCCTGCTGAAGGTACGCGGCCTCAAGATCGGGGCGACGATTTATCCCCCCGGCGAGAAGGCCCGCGACATTGAGATCGTGCACGGCATCGATTTCGATCTGGAGGCAGGCAAGGTGCTGGGTCTCATCGGAGAGAGCGGTGCGGGCAAGTCCACCATCGGCCTTGCCGCCATGGCCTACGGGCGCGGCGGGGTGGAGCTAACGGGTGGCGAGGTCTGGGTCAACGGACGCGACGTGCTGCAATCGGGCATGCCCGACCGGCGAAAGCTGCGCGGTGCGGAGGTTACCTACGTGAGCCAGTCCGCCGCCGCCTCCTTCAACCCCGCCAAGCGGATCATGGAGCAGGTGACCGAAGCCGCCATAGGTCAGGGCAAATTCTCCCGCAAGGAGGCCGAGCAGCGCGCCGTGGAGCTTTTCAAGAAGCTCGGGTTGCCCGACCCGGAGCATATCGGCGCACGATATCCGCATCAGGTTTCGGGAGGCCAGTTGCAGCGCTGCATGACCGCCCTCGCGCTCTGCCCGCAGCCCGATCTGGTGGTCTTCGACGAACCCACGACCGCGCTCGACGTGACGACCCAGATCGACGTGCTGAAGGCGATCAAGGACGCGATCCGCGATACCGGCGTGGCCGCGCTCTACATCACCCACGATCTTGCGGTGGTGGCGCAGGTTTCCGATCACATCATGGTGCTGCAACAGGGTGCGATGGTCGAATACGGCACCGTCGACCAGATCATCAACAACCCGCAGGAGGAATACACCCAGGCGCTGGTCTCCGTCCGCTCGATCCGCCATGAGGAAAAGGCCCCGACCGAAACGCCGATCCTGCGCGTCGCGGGGATCACCGCGCGCTACAAGGGCACCAATTTCGACGTGCTCAAGGACATCAACGTGGACATCCACGCGGGCCAGACCCTCGCCGTGGTCGGCGAGAGCGGCTCTGGCAAGTCCACGCTGGCGCGCGTCATCACCGGTTTGCTGCCGCCGAGCGCGGGGCAGATCACATTCGACGGGCACAGCCTCACGCCCGATCTGGCTACCCGCCCGCGCGACGATCTGCGCGAGCTGCAGATGATCTACCAGATGGCCGATACCGCGATGAACCCGCGCCAGACCGTGGGCACCATCATCGGACGCCCGCTGGAGTTCTACTTCGGCCTCAGGGGCCGTGAAAAACAGACCCGCATCCAGGAACTGCTCGACGAGATCGAGCTGGGCGAGGGCTTCCAGGACCGCTATCCGGCGGAGCTGTCAGGTGGCCAGAAACAGCGCGTCTGCATCGCCCGCGCGCTGGCGGCCAAGCCCAAGCTCATCATCTGCGACGAGGTCACCTCCGCGCTCGATCCGCTGGTGGCGGACGGAATTCTCAAGTTGCTGCTGAACCTGCAGAAGGTCGAAAACGTGGCCTATCTCTTCATCACGCATGATCTTGCGACGGTGAAGGCCATCGCGGACAGCATCGCGGTGATGTATCAGGGCAGCGTCGTGCGCTATGGCCCCAAATCACAGGTCCTCGCACCGCCCTTTGACGACTACACCGACCTGCTGCTCAGCTCCGTTCCGGAAATGCGCATCGGCTGGCTGGAAGAGACGATCGCCAGCCGCAAGATGGAGAGTGCGGGGAACTAGGCCCGCTCGCGTCAGAACGTGAGCTTCACACCTGCGATGAGCGTGTGGGATTCGACCCCCGCATCGCCCGCGATCGTCGGCAGGATCAGGGGTACGAAGCCATCGTTGAACATGTACTCCAGACCGAGGCTCATGTGCTTTGCCGCCTGCACTTCGAGCCCCAGAATGATCTGGTCCATCTTCTCCCATTCGGTGCCCGAATCGCCCTGCACGCCCCTGCTCGCCATCGCAGAGAGCGTGGCCGGTTTGCCGAAGATCTCCGTTCGGTAGCGTCCCTGCAGCGTAAGCGCGCTCACCTTGTGACCGGTCGCGGGCCAGACCTCCTCGGTCTGGGTGAATTCCGCCATCACGTCGTAACGCGCGCCGCTGAGCGTCGCGTTGAAGGTATAGGCGCCGTTCCAGTCCCGGTCGATCCCGACGTCGGGCGGATGATGCGCAATCGTGCTGTCGTAAATCGTGCCGCGCAGATATCCGGCACCAACCGCGAGATCCATCCCGTTGCCCAGCGCAAACCGGTGCGTGCCATTGAGCGCGAAGTTATCATAGTCGCCGTCGTTGGCGGGGCTGCTGACGACGCGGTTGCCGCGGTGCGAGGAGATCAGGGAAAACGCGAGTTGCGTGTCCTCGGTCACGTAACCGATTTCAAGCAACGGATCCTCGGTCTGGGCCCAGAAATAGTGGCTGCTGTGACTGTGGGTGAAGGGCGCATAGCTGGCGAAATTGCCGAAGTTCACGGTTTTGCGCCCGACGGCGGCATAGACGGGATAGGCCGAGAGATCTCCGACGGCGAGCCAAACCTTGCGCCACTGCGTGTCGGATTGGCCGGGATATTCGACTTCGGTAAACTCGCCCTGCACGAAACCCGTGACCCAGGGCAAGGTGAGCGTGGCGGTCAGCGCGATCTCGTTCACCACGCCGAACGTATCGGACGTGCCTGCCGCATGCGACGGAGGCAGGCGCGACAGGATGGGAAATTTCCCGGCTGTGTTGGTACGCTCGGAGATAACGGAGGCGACCAGACGCCCACCGAAGTAGAGCCTGCCCGTTTGCAGCGTCCCCGACCTGCGGGCGTCGAGCGCGAAGGGTATCTTGCCGGTCACGTTATCCTGCCGGTCAAGCATCACCTCGGAATAGCCCAGCGATGTCGCGACAAAACCATCCGCTGACTGTGCTGCGCCAGTGTTCGGCAGTGCCATCGCCGCAAGCAGTGCCAAGGCACCCAGTCCAAAAATCCGTTTCATCCAAATACCAATCGATTAAAAATCCTCCGAAACGCCGCATGAGTGAGCCCCGGTTCTTAACTGGCATCACGAATCCGTGATCATCGCCATTCGTTTGGGTGTCGGGGAGAGCCGTGCTACTCAGAAATGGCCGTGTGGCAACAGAATGGTCAACCAGAACGGGACATGCCGTGAAATCCAAGCTCCTTCTCATCATCCTCGACGGCGTCCCCTATCGCAACTGGCGGCGCCTCTTCGGCAATCTGGAGGGTTGGGTGGACAGCGGCGATGCCCGCGTCTGGAAAGTCCGCGCCGTGCTGCCGTCCATCTCCGCCTCCTGCTACGCCTCGATCCACACAGGTGTCGCGCCTGCCGTGCATGGCTGCACCGGCAATGGCAATGTCTTCCGGCTGGAGCAACCGGATGTCTTTGGACAGGTGCGCAAGGGCGGCGGCGTGACGGGTGCCGTGGCACACAGCTTCTGGTCGGAGTTCTTCAACCGTCATCCCTTCGATTTCGTGCGCGATATCGAATACGACGAGCCGGACAGCACCTCGATCAATCATGGCCGTTTCCACACCATGTCGGGCTACAACCTCAAGAATCAGATGACGCCGTCGGATGTCGATCTCTTCGCGACGCTTACCAACCTGTGCCAGAGGTTCGGCCTCGACTACGGGATGCTGCATACCTGCACGCTCGACAGCATGGGCCATCGCTACTTCCACGACTGTCAGGAGATGGACCACGCATGTCTCGTGATGGACGAGATGCTCGCGCCCTTCATCCCCAAATGGCGCGCAGCGGGGTATGAGGTGATCGTCACCGCCGATCACGGGCAGGATGCGCGCGGCCACCACGGTGGGCGCGATCCCCTGCAGCAGGAGGCAGCGCTCTATTACTTCGGCGATGCGGAGGGGCCGGAGGCGGACTATGTCATCGACCAGCTCCAGCTTGCACCGACAATCCTGAGCCGCATCGGCGCGCCGGTGCCCCGGACCATGCAGGCGCAAAGCTTTCTGAGCTGAACCTGCGCTAACCCGGCGCGCCGCTTAGATCCGGGCAGCGCGTCTGCGCCTATGGGTTCAGGCGGCCACGTCCCACTGGGTGACGAAATCGCCCAGAACGCGGCCCACCGCCTCCTTGTCGGCGCCGTTCATCGCCATCACCGCAACCAGTCCGCGCTTCTTGTCATCGATGACATGATCGACGCGCGCAGGCACGTCCGCCTGTTCCAGCGCCGCATTGAAGACGCGGGTGATGGCGCTGCGGCGCAGATCCGGCTTGAAGATCTTGCCCACGCCCGTCTTGGGCAATTCGTCGAGGATTTCCATGTGCTTGGGTTGTGCCGCGCGCTCCTTCACGTGCTCCTTGCAATAGGCCATTAGTTCCTCAGGCGTGACGTGCGCCCCCGCCACCAGTTCAACGTAGGCACAGGGCACCTCGCCCGCATGGGCGTCGGGCTGGCCGATCGCCCCGGCAAATGCGACGGCCTCATGGCCCAGCAGCGCCTCCTCGATCTCGGCAGGGTCGATGTTGTGGCCGCCGCGAATGATCAGATCCTTCGCGCGGCCCGTGATCCAGATGTAGCCATCCGCGTCCTTGCGCCCTAGATCGCCGGTGCGCAGGAAAACGTCATCGTAGTAGAGGTCCTTGTTCTTGTCGGCCTCGGTATAGGTATTGCCGGGAAACACGCCGGGGTTTGAGACACAGATCTCGCCGACCTCGTCCACGGCAGCGTCCACCGGGCCGTCCGCGGTCCCCTTGATGATGCGCACGCGGGTGTAGGGGAATTCGACCCCGACCGAGCCCACCTTCTTAATCCCGTCCGCAGGGTTGCCCGAGACCATCACCGTGGCCTCCGTCAGCCCGTAGCCTTCGAGGATCTCGACGCCCGTTGCCTTCTCAAAGCGGCGGAAAAGCTCCATCGGCAGCGGAGCCGAGCCGCTGAACGTGCTCTTCACGGTCGAGATGTCGGCATCCACCGGGCGCTGCATCATCGCGGAAATCGCGGTAGGCACGCCGATGATGAAGCTGATCTTCCAGCGCTCCACCAGCTTCCAGATGTTGTCGAACACCCCTTCGCCGCGGTAGCCCTGCGGCGTCGGAAAGACCGTGTGCGCGCCAGAGGTGATCGCACCCATCAGGATCACGTGGCAGGCAAAGACGTGGAACAGCGGCAGCGGACACAGGATGTTGTCCTCCTCCGAGAGCAGGATCCGCTTGCCGATCCAGCCGTTGTAGATCATGCCGGAGTACTTGTGCTGGGCCACCTTGGGCATGCCCGTCGTCCCGCCGGTGTGGAAGTAGCAGGCGACGCGGTCGTGCTGCGGGTCCTCGAACTGCAGCGTCTTGGGCTGCTTGGCCATCTCCTCGTTGAGGTTCTTGTAGGTTGCCTGGTTCTGCACGGCGCGCTTGGGGCGGATCAGCGGCACGATGAGTTTCTTGAGCCCCGTCAAATAGCGGTGCAGGTCCACCTCCAGCACGGTCTTCACGTTGGGCGCGAGCGCAACCGCCTCTGCGGTCTTGTCAGCCACATCCGTCTTTGGGAAGGGGCGCAGGGTCACGACGACCTTCGCGTTCGTCTCGCGCAGGATGGCGCCGATCTGGTCCGCATCGAGCAGCGGGTTGATCGGGTTCACGATGCCCGCGATGGCCCCGCCGATCATGCACAGCGCCGTCTCGTTCGTGTTGGGCAGCACGTAGGCCACCACATCCTTCGGCCCGACGCCGAGACTGCGAAAGAGGTTGGCGAGTTGTACGGATTTATCGTGCACCTCCTGCCAGTTCAGCGTTTCAGCATGCGCGCCGGGGACTGAAAAGAGCTGGTAGCTGATCGCGTTGCGGCCGCCGAACTTCGCGGTGGTGTCGGCCAGCAGGCTGTAGAGCGTTTTGTGGACGTCGCGGTCTTCCCACGCGGCTTCGGCCTCGATGGCGTCGCGGTCGATAATTCCAGAAAATCCCATGTGTCTTCCTCCCCTGTGCAGCCGCTTGTGCGGCTTGCGATTTTGTGATGCGCCACGATGCCGTCACACGGGCAAAAGTTCAAGCGGACCATGCGCTGCGACGCAGCGTCATGGGGCTTCGGGGCGGGGAGCGGCGCGCCGGAAGTCCAAGGATATTCCGGCGCGCGTGGATCGGATCAGGCCTTGGGGATGCGCAGCACCTGACCGGGATAGATCTTGTCGGGATGGGTCAGCATCGGCTTGTTGGCCTCGAAGATCTTTTCGTAATGCGCCCCATTGCCGAGGGTCTTGGCGGAAATGGCCCAGAGGGTGTCGCCCTTCTCCACGGTGTGGAACGTGGGCTCGCCCTCGCCGCCGGTCACATCATCCTCGACGGCGGCGACGCCCTCGACATTGCCCACTGCCAGGATGACCTTCTCGCGCATCTCCTGGCTTGCGGCCTTGCCGCTCACCTTGACCTTGTCGCCTTCGACGCTGATGTCGAGCCCTTCGGCATCCAGACCCAGCTCCTTGAGCTCGTCCTGAAGTGCTGCGCCGCTCACCTCGGCGTCATCGTTGCCGCCGAAGACCTTTTTGCCGGCGTCTTTCACGAAACTCCACAGACCCATTTGACTTCTCCCTGAGTGTTGAGGCTATGCGCAGGAGTGTTCCCCGCTAGGGGGGCCGCGCGCAAGGGGAATAATGGCGGTGCTTACTCCGCGGCGATCCCGTCGGTGAACTGCAGCCGCGCCAACCGGGCATAGAGGCCACCCTTGGCGACGAGTGCATCATGGGTGCCGGTATCGACGATCCGGCCCGCTTCGAGCACCACAATGCGGTCGGCCTTCTTCACCGTCGCCAGCCGGTGCGCGACGATCAGCGTGGTGCGGCCCGCGCTCAGCTCTTCGACAGCCGCCTGCACTGCGCGCTCGCTCTCGGCATCGAGCGCGCTCGTCGCCTCGTCGAGCAGCAGGACGGGCGCCGCCCGCAGGATCGCGCGGGCAATCGCGATGCGTTGTTTCTGGCCGCCCGACAGCATCACACCGCGCTCGCCGAGATAGCTGTCATAACCCTCCGGCAGGGCGGCGATGAAATCATGCGCGGCCGCGGCGCGCGCGGCGCTCTCGATCTCGGCATCGCTCGCCTCGGGGCGGCCGAAGCGGATGTTCTCGCGCGCTGAGGCGGCAAAGATCACCGGATCCTGTGGCACCAAGGCAATCTCGCGGCGGAAGGCGTCGCGCCGCAGATCGCGCAGGTCGACCCCGTCGAAGGTGATCCGCCCCGATTGCGGGTCATAGAAACGCAAAATCATCTGGATGATCGTCGTCTTGCCCGCACCCGAGGGGCCGACGAAGGCCACGGTTTCACCTGGCTGGATCTCCAGGCTGATCGCATCGAGCGCTGCCGTCTCGGGTCGCGCAGGGTAGCGGAAGGAGACCGCCTCGAAGCGGATGTGGCCCTGCACCGGCTGCTGCAGAAGTTGCGCCGTAGCGGGGTCGTTCACCGGATCCTGGCTTTCGAGCAGGTCGACGAGCCGTTCCGTCGCCCCCGCCGCGCGCTGCAGCTCCGACCAGATCTCTGACAGGGCCGCCACCGCGCCTGCGACCATTACCGCATAGATCACGAATTGCACCAATGCGCCGACGGTCATCACTTCCGCGCGCACGTCGCGCGCCCCGATCCAGAGCACGCCGACCACGCCGGAAAAGGCCAGGAATATCACGATGGTGGTAAGGTACGCGCGCGTACGGATCCGCCGCCGCGCAGCTTCGAAGGAACTCTCCGTCATCTGCGCGAATTGCGCGCGGCTGGCCGCCTCATGGGTGAAGGCCTGCACCGTCTGCACCGCGCTCAGGCTTTCGGAGGCATTTCCAGAGGACGCCGCGATCCAGTCCTGATTCTCGCGGCTGATCACGCGCAGGCGACGGCCCAGGAACAGGATCGGCAGCACCACGGCAGGCACGATCAACAGCACGAGGCTCGCGAGCTTGGCCGACGTCAGCAGCATCAGGATGAGCCCGCCGATGAAGGTGAGCGCATTGCGCAGGGCAATGGAGATCGACGAGCCGATCACGCTCAGGATCAGGGTCGTGTCGGTGGTGATGCGGCTCAGCACCTCACCGGTCATGATCTTTTCGTAGAATTCCGGGCTCATGGAGATCACGCGGTCGAAGGTCGCCTTGCGGATGTCGGCCACGACGCGCTCCCCCAGCCGCGTCACCAGCGCGTAGCGCAGTGCCGAGCCTACAGCGAGCAACCCGGCAATCGCCAGCGCGGCGATGAAGTACTGGTCGAGCAATGCCGCGTCACCGACGTTGAAGTTATCCACCACGCGGCGCACGGCCAGCGGCAGCGCCAGCGAGATCATCGCCGTCGCCACGAGTGCTGCGAGTGCTGCGACCATCAACAGACGGTAGGGCCGCAGAAAAGGCAGCAACGCGCCGAGCGCGCCGATCCGCTTGGAGCCGGCGCGTTCTTCCGTGGCGGCGGGGGGAGACGTGGGGCTGTCCGCCATGCGGTGTCCTTCGGTTGTCAATGCAGCGCTTTTTGCAGCGCGTACTGCGTGGGGTCAAGCGCCCGACTGTCGCAGCGTTGCCATTGGGGGAGGAGAAGGCTTGGAGCGGGCGGCGGGAATCGAACCCGCGTCATCAGCTTGGAAGGCTGAGGTCTTACCATTACACAACGCCCGCGCACAGGCTTTGGGTAGGCCATTCACACGCAAGCGTCAAGATGGCGCGCGCCTGTCGCACGCCCCTAACCGCCCCGGGACGCAGGCCTGTGCGCTGAGGTGCCATGCCAGCACCTGATTGCTCGACAGGCAGGCAAGGCCCGTCTGCGCCTCGATCCGCTCGATCACGTCCAGGGTGCGCAGGTTGGTACATGACAGGAACACCGCCTGCGTGCCGCCTTGTGCAGCCAAGGCCGCCGCCGCCTCGATGATGGAGTTGGGAGAGATGCGCACTACGTTTGCCTCGTTCGCCTCCTCGAAGCTGCCGAAGACCGGTGTGGCGATCCCCGCCTCCGCCAGCACGGCACGCAGCCTGTCGGAGACATCCGCCGTATAGGGCGACAGGAACGCCAGCCGGGTCATGTCGAGCGCGCGGCAGGCCGCCATGAGCGCGCTGAGCGGGTCGGTCACACGCGCAGTTCGCGCGCCCGCGCCGACCAGTCGCGCCACCTCGCGAGCGCCGATCTGCGCCGTGGCGGAGGTGCAGCCATAGCCGATGGCATCGAAAGGCACCGCTTGCGGCAGCAGGGCCGCGGCGCCGGTGATGTGGTCCTGCATCGCACGCAGGCTGTCCGGCGTGACCTCCGGCGCCGACGCGACGCGGGAGACATAAAGCGGGACATCCTCAGGCAGCATCCGGCGCATGTCAGGCTCGATCGTCTCGTCGGTCTGCAACACCACGAGGCCCAGCGGCGCAGGCCCCTCAGGCGCGCGGGTGTAGGCAAAGCGGCTCACAATTGCACCATCTGCGCGGCCGCGCGCGGCGACAGGAAGCGCGGCGCGCCTTGCGTGATGACGATGACTTCTTCATGCACCAGCATTCTGCCCTCTGCCGTGTCGATCCCCGGCTCCAGCGTGATCACCATCCCGGGCTCAAGCACCGTGTGGTCCTGCGGGGTGAGCGAGAGCCCTTCGGTCAACTGCATGCCAAGCCCGTGCCCCAAGCGACCCGCATCCGAGCCGCCTTTTCCGCCCGTGACGATGCCGTCCATTGCGGTGAAAAGCTCTGCCGCCGTATGTCCGGGCCGGGCGATCTGCGCTGCCGCATCCACCGCCTCGATAAGCCGTGTCTGGGCGGCGGCGGTGGCAGGATCCGGTGCGCCGAGGCTGTAGTTGCGGTCAAAATCGCAAAAATAGCCGTCCCAGACCAACCCTGTGTCGAGCATCAGCACATCCCCTTCCGCCAGCGGCAAATCCCCCGCGGGCGAAATTACGTCGCCATAGCCGCCCTGCGCCGCGCCGCCGGCAAGATAAGGCACCCAATCGGCCCCCTCCTCCAGGCAGAGCCGTTGAAAATCGCGGAACACCTGCGAGAGGGGCACGTCTGCGGCCGCGATCTCCGGCACCCGGGCGAACGCGCGACCCGCGATCGCACAGGCCCGCGCGATCTTGGCGACCTCTGCCTCCGATTTCACCGCGCGCAGGCAGGCCAAGATGCCCGCATCGTCGCGTATGGTGCCGTGCAGTGCCGCGCGCACCCGTGCCCAGTCGGCGAGGGGCATGCGCAGATGGCTCTCCAGACCCATGGGCGTGCCGATGGCTTGCGCGCCCAGATCGTTCAGCGTCTGCGCAAGCAGGCTCACGCCGTCATCGGCCACATCGGGCGCGCGCCAGATGCGTATATCCTCGATCCAGGTCCGTGCCATCAGCGCCGCCCCGATGGAGGGGATCAACGCCACCGGAAGGCCGGCCGACGGGACGACCACGAACCAGGGGCGCGTCGGGCTTTCCCAGAAGCGGGTGAGGAACCCGGTGAAATAGCGCACGTCAGGCTCGGTCGTGAGCAACAGCGCATCGAGCCCCGCATCGCCCATCATCCGCTGCGCCCGCGCGAGCCTGTCCTCGAACTCCGCCCGCGCGAAGCCGCGCGCGGTCATTCAGGCCCCTCGCTGAGGATGCAGAGCACGCGCGACTGCGCATCAAGGCCGAGCCGCGCGCGCTGGTCCGCGTCGGCGGCTGCAAGTGCCGCAATGCCCGCCGCGCCCGAAGGGGTGGAGGCGAAGCCCGCGACCATCGCCAGACCCGCACCCGCCTGCCCTTCGGCCTCCGTGATCAGGGCGAAATCATCGGCATCCGCCGCCAGCCCCTTCAGCGCGATGAGCGAGGGCATCTTGCAATCGAGCCGCCCCATGTCGGAAACGGGGCCATGGCTTTCCTGCGCCCGGCCTTGCGCGATGGAGCCGTGCAGCGCCGCTGCCGCCTGCGGTTCCACCACGATGATGCGCGGCCCGTCGCCCCAGGCCTGCCGGGCGAGCGCCGCACAGGCGCAGGCCAAACCGCCAACGCCCGCCTGCAGGAAGATGTGGCTCGGCGCCTCCGCCAGTTCCTCGATCACCTCCGCCATGAGCACGGTATAGCCTTCCATCAGCCGGTGTGGCCGCTTGGTGTAGCCGTGCCAGGACCCGTCCGAAAGCAGATCCCAGCCATTGCGCTCCGCTGCGCGGTTGGCGGCCTCCAGGCTGTCCTCGTAGGTATGACCCTCGCGGATGACCTCGGCACCCTGCGCGCCCAGCCGCTCGGCGAAGGCCTCCGGCACCGATTGCGCGATGAAGACCACTGCGCGCGCACCGAACGCGGCGGCACCGGCGGCGACCGACATGCCATGATTGCCCGCACTCGCGGTCACATAGGTGCGCGTGCTCACATCGCCCTCCTGCGCGTCGCAGGCAATGACATAGGCAGCACCCAGCGCCTTGAAGCTGCCCAGCCCCATGCGCCTGCGTTCATCCTTGATCCAGATGTCGCGCACGCCGACCTCGGTGGCGAGCGCTTCGGAATTCAGAAGCGGCGTCACCGCGGCAACGGGGCAGCGCGCGACGAGCGCCTGGGCACGCGGCGCATCGCGCGAGGGCAGCGGGATATTGTCGAGACCGGCAAGCGGCGCGGGGCGGTTGATGTGCAGGATGTCCATGCGGCAGGGTGGGCGCTGCGGCTTGCTCACGTCAAGGGCAATTGCAGGGCCGGTGGCCTACGCAGGCGCGCGGCGGGGTATCTGCCGCCTGCGTTTGCGGCGATCCCGGCGGTTGGTCGCGGCCCGCGTCCTGTGACGCGAGCCGTGCGGACAGCCTCACACGAACGACACCTCATGGAAGAACGGCATCTGGCGCAGGCGCGTCCCCGTGGCAACGAAGATCGCATTGGCGAGCGCCGGTGCGGCAGGGGGCACCGGCGGCTCCCCGATGCCGCGTATGGCGGGGTTGTTTTCCAGCGCGCGCACTTCGATCACGGGGCATTGGTGCAGGCGCATGCCCTCGGCCATGTGAAAATTGTCCTGCTCCGCGCGCCCGTCGGAATAGGTGATTTCGGCGTTCATCGCATGGCCCAGCCCCCAGATCACGCCGCCCGCGACGATGTTCTCGAAGGTGACGGGGTCCACCACGCGGCCCACTTCCGCGGCGACCCAGACACGGTCGATGCGGATGCCGTCATCGGTGTCTGTCACCTCGACCACTTCCGCCACCGGCACGCCGAAGGATGTAACCAGTGCCACGCCGCGCCCCTGACGAGGGCCGAGCGGGCTGCCCCAATCAGACATCTCGGCGACCGCCTCCAGCACGGCGCGCGCGTCCGGGTCATTGGCCAGCCGCAACCGCTCCGCCATCGGGTCGGCGCCCGCGGCATGGATGAGCTCGTCGAGAAAGCTCTCGGCGAAAAAGCCCGCCGTTGAGGCGCCGACAGAGCGCCAGGAGGAGGTCGGCGCAAGCTCCGGCACCGCGTAGGCGCGCACGCGCAGGGACGGGATGGCGTAGCGCATGTTCCAAGCCCCTGCCGCGATCTGGGTGTCGGGTCCGGGCACCGGCGCCCCGAGCCGCGCCGCTTGCGAGCGTGCGGCTGACACGGTCGCGATGTCGAGGTCGAGTGCCGTCACCTGCCCATCCGCAACCGCGCCCCGCCCGCGCGCCATGCCGATCTGGCGATTGTAGTCTTGCGCGAAGTCCTCTTCGCGGCTGAAGGTCAGCTTGACCGGCGTGCCCGGCACGGTGGCTGCCACGTCCACGGTCACGTCGATGTTGTCGAATTCCAGCCGGTGGCCGAAGCTGCCGCCAGCGTATTGATTGTGCAGGAAAATCTTCTCGGCCTCCATCCCCAGCCTGCCCGCCACACGCTGCTGGACGAAGCGGGGCAGCTGATGGGCAGCCCAGATGTCGACGCGGGCATCGGTGACCTTCACCACCGCGCTCAGCGGTTCGAGCGGCTGATGCGCCACATAGGGTGCGCGGTACTCGGCCTCCACGACCGTTGCGGCCTGGCCTAGTGCGGCGTCCACATCGCCGTCCGAACGCCATTCCCTGTCGAGACGGTCCGGGGTGAAAGACGCCTCCACCTCCGCCCAATGGGCATCCTGTTCGGCGGGAAAGGGTGCAGAGGCCCAGTCGTATTCGATCGCATCAAGCGCGCGGAAGGCACGCCACGTGTTGTCGGCGATGACCGCGACGCCGTAGGGCAGCTCCACCACTTTCGAGACGCCGCGCATCGATTCCGCCTCGCGCGCATCAAAGCCCAGCAGCGCAGCGCCCTTGCGCGGGTTCATCCGCACGGAGGCATGCACCATCCCCTCGACCTTGAGGTCGATGCCGTAGATTTGGGCCCCGGTCGATTTGGCGACCATGTCGATCCGCTGGACAGGCTTGCCGATCAGACGCCATTGCGCGGTATCGCGCAGCGTCACATCGGTGACGGGATCAAGCTCCGCCGCGTCGGTGGCAAGATCGGTATAGTCGATGCGCGTGCCATCAGGCAGCACCACGGCGCCGCGCGCGGTGCCGAGTTGCGCCACGTCGAACCCCGTGCGGACCGCTGCCGCGGCTTTCAATGTCTCGCGCGCAACGGCACCTGCCATGCGCAGCTTGTCAAAGCTGTCGGGCACAGAGGTCGATCCGCCGGTCACCTGCGCGCCCAGCACCTTCATCACCGCGCCCATGGTGCTGCGCATGGTCTCTGCGGCATAGCCGTCGTCGTTGGAGCGGAACGGCACCGCCTCCGCGGCGAGCGCCGTGTTATAGTAGGCGGCGGCGGGCACGCCCGGCGTCGTGGTGACCTGATCGAGATCCACGTCGAGCTCTTCTGCGATGAGCATGGCCTGCATCTGTGCCGCCCCCTGCCCCATATCAGTGTGCGGCGTGACGAGCGTGATGCCGTCGGCGTTGATCTTGACCCAGGGGTTGAAGACGGCGTCCCCGGCATTTGCCTCCGCGATCAGCGGATTGGCGGGATCACGGCGCACCATGTAGGTGCCGAAGGCGACACCACCCAGAAGTGCTGCGGAGCCGATGAGGAACGAGCGGCGGGCGATTGTCTTGACGCGTCCCATAGCTCAGGCTCCCTGCAACTTGGCGGCGGCGGTCCTGACCGCGGCGCGGATCCGCGGATAGGTCCCGCAGCGGCACAGATTGCCGCTCATCGCCTCGTCGATCTGCTGGTTCGATGGGTTCGGGGTGAGCGCGAGAAAGCTCGCTGCCTGCATGATCTGGCCCGACTGACAGTAGCCGCATTGCGCAACCTGATGGTCGATCCACGCCTGTTGTACGGCGTGCAGCGCTTCGGGGGCGCCCAGCCCCTCTATGGTGGTGATGTCACCGTCCACATCCCCCGCTGCCAGCTGGCACGAGCGGACAGCGACACCGTCCACATGCACCGTGCAGGCGCCGCATTGCGCGATGCCGCAGCCGTATTTCACGCCCGTAATCCCAAGCGCGTCGCGCAGAACCCAAAGCAGCGGCATGTCTTCCTCGACATCCACATCATGTGCATTTCCATTTACAATCAGTCTCATAGCATGTCCTCGATGGCTTGGCTATTTCCGTTGCATGCGTTCGGTCATCGCGAGCACCGCGCGACGCGGCAGCACCGGAATGACCCAGTTGACCATGAAACCCAAAGGTCCCTCGTTCACCGTCACCAGTGCCCCGCGTGACATAGCCTCATAGCCGTGCTTTGCCACGGAGGCTGCGGATTTACCGCCCCCCTTGACCAGATTTGTACCCTGCAGATCGGCGCGGTCTGCAAAGCCCGTGCGCACGTAACCCGGCGCCAGCACCGTCACCGTGACACCCTGCGGCCGCAACTCCTGATTCAGCGCCTGGGAGAAACTCAGCACGAAGGCCTTGGTGGCGAAGTAGACCGCTTGCAGTGCGCCGGGCATGAAGCCCGCCGTGGAGCCCACGTTGAGGATGCGGCCCTTGCCGCGCTTGGCCATCTGCGCGCCGAAATGATGGCTCAACGCCACAAGCGCCTTCACGT
Source organism: uncultured Alphaproteobacteria bacterium (assembly GCA_963703195.1). Classification (GTDB taxonomy): domain Bacteria; phylum Pseudomonadota; class Alphaproteobacteria; order Rhodobacterales; family Rhodobacteraceae; genus Sulfitobacter. The sequence goes on from OY969797.1 coordinate 1,860,667, forward strand.
TGAGGTCGATCATCTCGAGCTCATCTTTGAGAGCGCGGTCGATGTGCCGCCCCTGGCCGCCGAAGCCCGCGTTGTTGATCAGCACGTCGATCTGCAACCCGGCTTCGGTGACCGCATCGATGAGGGCCTGCGCGCCGTCGGGGGCGCCGAGGTCGAGCGCGAAGACATGCGCCTTGATCCCGTGCGCGTCCTCGAGCTCCTTGCCGAGCGCTTCGAGCTTGTCGGCGCTGCGGGCGGTAAGCACCACATCGCCGCCCTTGCGGGCGTGCAGGCGGGCGAATTCGGCGCCAATGCCGGAGGACGCACCAGTGATCAGGGCAGTGTTGGACATCGGATCCCTCCGGGTGTTCGGCTCTGTGGCGTGCCAGACGCGGGGCACGGGGCGGAACGACACACGCGGCAGGTGCCGCGCGCTTACGCAAGCCTAATCTAGTGCATTACGGCTCAGAATTCCACAACCGCGCGGATCGATTTACCCTGGTGCATCAGCTCAAAGCCCTCGTTGATCTGATCGAGGGTCAGCTTGTGCGTGATCATCGGGTCGATTTCGATCTTGCCGCTCATGTACCAGTCCACGATCTTGGGCACATCAGTGCGTCCCTTGGCCCCGCCGAAGGCCGTGCCGCGCCAGACGCGCCCGGTGACCAGTTGGAAGGGCCGTGTGCTGATCTCGGCGCCCGCAGGGGCCACGCCGATGATGATGCTCTCGCCCCAGCCCTTGTGCGCGGCCTCGAGGGCGGTGCGCATGACGGATGTGTTGCCCGTCGCGTCAAAGGTATAGTCCGCCCCGCCGCCTGTGAGCTCGACCAGGTGGGCAACCAGATCGCCGTCGACTTTCGAGGGGTTCACGAAATCGGTCATCCCGAAGTAGCGGGCGACCTCCTCCTTGTCATCGTTGAGGTCCACACCCACGATCTGGTCCGCCCCCGCCATGCGCAGGCCCTGAATCACGTTGAGGCCGATCCCACCGAGCCCGAAGACCGCGCAACGCGCGCCGATCTCCACCTTAGCGGTATTGATCACGGCACCGATGCCGGTGGTGACGCCGCAGCCGATATAACAGATCTTGTCAAAGGGCGCGTCCTTGCGGACCTTGGCAAGCGCAATCTCGGGGACGACGGTATGATTGGCGAATGTGGAGCAGCCCATGTAGTGATGGATCGGCGTGCCGTCGAGCATGGAAAAGCGCGTCGTGCCGTCGGGCAACTGGCCGCGGCCCTGGGTGATGCGGATCTTCTGGCACAGGTTGGTCTTGCCGCTCAGGCAATATTCGCATTCGCGGCATTCCGGCGTGTAGAGCGGGATCACATGGTCGCCCGGCTCCAGCGTCGTGACGCCTTCGCCGATCTCCAGCACCACGCCCGCCCCCTCATGGCCGAGGATGGCGGGGAAAATCCCTTCGGGATCATCGCCCGAGCGGGTGAACTCGTCCGTATGGCACAGGCCCGTGGCCTTGATTTCCACCAGAACCTCGCCGCGCTTGGGCCCTTCGAGGTTGACCTCCATAATCTCCAGCGGTTTTCCAGCAGCAATGGCGACGGCGGCGCGGGTTCTCATCATGGGGTTTCTCCTGTTTGAAATCACTCCGATGAGGACCCGCGCCCGCCCCGTTTGTCAAGCCATGCGGGGTGCGGCGGTCATGGCATCGGGCACCTGACCCAACATCTGCGCCATTGCCTGCGCCAGCGGTGTCGGCGCGAAGTCCGGCAGCACTGCGCGCAGAGGCGCGGGGTCGATGCGGTGAGGCGTATCCCGGAGATAGCGCATCTCGATCACCTCCCGCATCAGCGGGCTTGCCAGCGCCATCACGCGCAGCACGGCCCAGGGAAAGCGCTTGCGCTTGAGCGGCCGGCCCACCGCCTCTGAGACCGCCTGCATCAGCTCAGCGCCGGTGAGGCTGTACCCCTCGAAGCCGATCGCGGCGAAGGGCGGCAGATCCGCGCGCCGGTCCGCCAGCGCCGCCATGGCGCGCGCCATATCGGGCAGGTAGGCCCAGGCATGCACCGCATCCATGCGCCCCGGATAGCTAAAGATCCCGCGATGCGCTTTCGGGGTGATGTGGTCCTCGAACCAGTTGCCGGTCTTAACGCCCTCGATATAGTCGCCGCCCCGCAGGATGACCGTGCGCAGACCGCGCGCTGACGCCTCCGCGAAGTTCTGCTCCATCTGTACCCGCAGCGCGCCCTTGCGTGTGACCGGCGGCTGTGCGGCCCCTTCGCGCAGCACGGCGCCCGCCTGCGGTCCGAAGTTATAGAGATTGCCGGGGATCATCACGGTGGCCCCGCTCGCCAGCCCGGCCGCGATGACGTTTCCGGTGAGTGTCGGCAGTTCCGCGGCCCAGTCGGTATAGGGCGGGTGAAGCGCGTGAACGATCACGTCCGCGCCTTTTGCCGCGGCGATCACCGCTGCGCGGTCACGCGCATCGACGGCAACCGCGCGGATCTGCGGACCGGCTTGGGCATCGCCCCGGCGGCTTGCGGCGCGTACCTGCCAGCCTGCTGCGGCAAAAGCGGTGGTGGCGCTGCGGCCGAAGCGGCCTTTGGCACCAAGGATGAGAACGGTCTTGATCATGGGAAGCTCCTTTTGCTTTCGAGTGTTGACAGGGAGAGGATAGGCCATCAAAATTGCATGGATAACTGCCATAATTCGGATATTGACATCCATATATGAATACTGAGCCCCTCCCTTGGCATCTGCTGCAGTCCTTCGCCGCGATCAGTGCCGCCGGTTCGCTGTCGGCGGCGGCGCAGAGCATGGGCAGCAGCCAACCCACCCTGAGCCGTCATCTCGCGCAGCTGGAGGAGCGGCTGGGTGCGCGGCTCTTCTTTCGCACGCCTGCCGGGCTGACCCTTACGCCGGAGGGCGAAACGGTTCAGCAGCGGGCGGAGGCTATGGCGCAGGCGGCGGCGGAGCTGTCGTTTACCGGCGCCGCGACCCAACAGGTCAGCGGCACGGTGCGCCTCACCGCAAGCCAGATCGCCGCGACCTACCTGTTGCCGCCCCTACTCACAGCGCTGCAGGGCGCGCATCCAGCGATCACGCTCGAAGTGGTGGCCAGCGACCGTACCGAGAACCTGCTGCGGCGGGAGGCGGATCTGGCGGTGCGCATGTACCGGCCCACGCAGGGTGATCTGATCGCGAAGAAAGTCGCCGAGTTGCCGCTGGGCATCTTCGCCGCGCGGAGCTACGTCGCGGCGCACGGCATGCCGGAGCGGGTGGAGGATCTCGCCGCGCACCGGCTCATCGGCTATGACCGCAGCACGCTGCTCATCGACGGGATGCGCGCGGCGGGGGTGAAGGCGGACCGCAGCCTGTTCAGCTTTCGCAGCGACGATCAGGTGGTGTGCTGGTCGATGATGCGTGCCGGGCTCGGCATCGGCTTTGGCTTGCGCGCGGTGGGGGCCGCAGATCCGGAACTGGTCGAGATCCCCTCACCGCTGCCGATGGGGCATCTGCCTGTCTGGCTCACCGCGCATCAGGAGTTGCGGATGAGCCCGCGCGTTCGCATCTGCTTTGATCACCTCGCGGCGGGTTTTGCCACGCTCTGACCGCTCGTGCTTTTGGAGGGGAGCACGCCGCTGTCCTGCGCGGGGACGTCGAAGGTCGCCCATTGCTCATCCTTGGGCAGCTCCGGCGGCGCGTCGCAGGCGCGGCGGTGCATGTTCACCTTGGCGATGAAATGCGCGGAGATCGGCGCGGTGACAAAGAGGAAGCCCATGATCAGCAGCTCATGCCACGCACCCTCTGCGAAGACCGCCTGATATATGATCGACGCGAGCAGCAATGCGCCCACGCCCACGGTGCCTACCTTGGTCGGCGCGTGCAGGCGCGTCATGCTGTCGTTGAATTTCAAGAGGCCGATGGCCCCCACCAGCGTGAAGCCCGCGCCCAGCACGAGGCATACCGTCACGGCGTAGAGTGCGATGATTTCCAGGTTCATTCGATGATATCCCCCCGCAGAACGAACCGCGCATAGGACACGGTCGAGACAAAGCCGAGCATCGCGATGATCAATGAGACCTCGAAATAGATCCGGGTGCCCTGCGCCAGTCCCATCAATACGATCAGGCCGATGGCGTTGATCACCATCGTGTCGAGCGCGAGGATCCTGTCACCGGTGCTGGGCCCGATGACGACCCGCACCATCGACAAGATCTGGCAAAGGCCCACCACGACAAAGGCGCCGATGAGCGCGTAGTTCATGATATCGGTTGCGAGGGTCATCCGAAAATCTCCTTCAGGGGCGCCTCGTAGCGGCGTTTGATCTTGTCACGCTCCGCGTCGGGGTCATCGGTGTGCAGCACATGGACCAGCAGGTAATGACCGCTCTGGGACAGGTCGGAGGACACGGTGCCGGGCGTCAGCGTGATGGTCCCCGCCAGAACGGTGATCGCCTCGGGCTGGCGCAGGTCGAGCGGGATGGTGATCCAGGCGGGCTTGAGCTTGGCATTGGGCACGGTGAGCACGATCCAGGCCACCTCGACATTGGCGACCATGATGTCCCACATCACCATCAGCGCGTAGGAGACCATCTTGCCGGCCTTGAAGCCGCCGGGCCGTTCGGGCCAAAAGGCCGCCGTCACGCGCGGAATGATGATGCCGAGGATCACACCGAAGACCGCCATGCCCGCGGAAAATCCGTTCTGCAGGATGACCCAGACCACCGCCAGCAGCAGCGTCAGCAGCGGGTGCGGGAAGAGCCAGTGAAACAAGCGAGCCATCTTAGTTGTCTCCTTGTGTTGCATATGATCCGCCGCCATCGCTGAGCTTGCCCGGCGTGCCGATCACCTTCGAGATATAGGGCTCCGGCGCGAAGAGCTGCGCTGCGGTAGCGGTCGTGTAGTCATACATCCGGCCTGCGAAAACCGTATGCGCGACCAGCAGAACAAGAAGCCCGCCTACGGCCACGAAGGACAGATGCGATGGGGCCGCACGCCCAGGCTCCGCCACCGGTGCCGCATCCGCTTGCGCCTTCCAGAACAGGACGGAGCCCGCCCGCGCAAATCCTACCACACCAATCAGGCTCGAGACGAGGACAACCGTCCAGACCCAGACGTCGGGACCGCCGTCATAGGCCGCATCGAGCACCAGCAGCTTGCCCACGAACCCCGAGAGCGGCGGCAGGCCGGTCATCGCGATGCCCGCGACCATGAACAGCCCCGACACCATGGCGGCCCCCGCGACAGGTGCCTCGATGCGCAACTCCAGATGATCGCGGCTCTGGCGCACCAGATCGACGATCAGGAACAGCGCGCCCGCCGCGAGCGTGGAATGCACCATATAGTAGAGCGCCGCCGCGATGCTCGCCTGGGTGAAGAGCGCGATGGCGACCATCACCATCCCCATGGAGCTGATCACCGCGAAGGCCACGAGGCGGTCGAGCTTGCGCGCGGCCAGCACGCCGACGGAGCCGACCGCCAGCGACAGGAGCGCCACCGGCAGCAGCCAGTCGCCGTGCAGGCCCGAAGTCACCTCCAGGTCGGTCGGGAAGACCATCGTGTAGACGCGGATGATCGCGTAGGCGCCGACCTTGGTCATGATCGCGAACAGGGCCGCAACGGGCGGGGGCGCTTCGGCGTAGGAGCTCGGCAGCCAGAAGTGCAGCGGCACGACCGCCGCCTTGATCACGAAGACCAGCAACAGCAGCACTGCCGCCACGCGGATGCCCACCGTCTCCTCCGCCCCGATCAGCTCCACGAGTTGCGCCAGATCGGCCATGTTGAGCGTGCCCGTCTCCGCGTAGATCGCGCCCAGCGCGAACAGGAACAGCGTGGAGCCCAGCAGGTTGAAGAGCACATACTGCACGCCCGCGCGCAGGCGCGCATTGCCGCCCGCGTGGATCATCAGCCCGTAAGAGGCGATCAGCAGCACTTCGAAGAACACGAAGAGGTTGAACAGATCCCCCGTCAGGAAGGCGCCCACAATGCCCATTAGCTGGAATTGGAAGAGCACGTGGAAGTGCCGTCCGCGCTCGTCCCAGCGCGACCCGATGGCATAGAGCAGCACGAAGAGCGCCAGCACCGCCATCAGCAGCACCATCATGGTGCTGAGCCGGTCGCCCACCAGCACGATCCCGAAAGGGGCAGCCCAATCGCCAAGCTGGTAGAGAAGGATCGTGCCATCGGCGGTCTGGATCGCGAGGCCCAGCGACATCGCGATCAACGCGAGCACGCCGACCACGGAGAAAACCCGCTGGATGCCCATGTGATAGCGCGCGGCAAGGATGATGAAGGGTGCGAGGATGGCCGGCAGGACCACCGGCATGATCAGCCAATGTGTCATTGTCCGTCCTCCGCCTCGGCGGCAGGGCCGTCGTCGACGTGATCATCGTCGGTGCCCAGATAGGCGCCGAGCGCGATCATCACCACGACCGCCGTCATCCCGAAGGAGATCACGATCGCCGTAAGCACGAGCGCCTGCGGCAGCGGATCGGTGTAGACATCGACGTCGCGCAGGATCGGCGGCGCGCCCGTGGTCAGCCGGCCGGACGCAAAGAGGAACACGTTGACCGCATACGTCAGCAGCGCAATTCCCAGGATCACCGGGAAGGTACGCAGACGCAGCATCATATAGAGCCCTCCGGCGGTCAGCACGCCGATGGCGGAAGCAACAAGAAATTCCATGTCAGGCCTCCTGCCCCCTGAGTGCGTCCGCCTCGCTCCGGGACGGGTTGATGTCCATGGCGTAGTCGCTTTCCTTCACGTGGGCGCGCCGCGCCAGGCGGCTGAACCCGTCGAGCGAGAGCATCACCGCGCCGACCACGGCAAGGAACACGCCCAAATCGAACAGAAGTGCCGTTGCAAGCTCGAACTCCTGGAACGGCGGGATGCGGACATAGGTGAAATCCGTGGTCAGGAACGGCTTGCCCACGAACCAGGAACCGATACCCGTCAGCCCCGCGATCAGCACGCCAGTGCCGATCACGCCGTGGTGCGGATAGCGCTGGCGCGCGGTGGCCCAGCTGTAGCCGCTGGCCATGTATTGCATTACCAGACCGATAGAGACCACCAGCCCCGCGATGAAGCCGCCGCCCGGCTCATTGTGACCGCGCAGGAAGATGTAGAAACCGACCATGATGATCATCGGCATCAGCACGCGGGTGAGCACGACCATCATCAAGGGGTGCATGTCACCGGCCAGCGGTCTGTCGGGGCTGCGGTTGAGCAGGCGCGCGCGCACCGGCCCGGCCAGCAGCGTCTCGGTCAGCGCGTAGATCAGCACCGCGGCGATGCCCAGCACGATGATCTCGCCGTAGGTGTCGAAGGCACGGAAGTCCACGAGGATGACGTTAACCACATTCGTGCCACCGCCGCCCTTATAGCTGTTGGCGAGGTGGAACTCGGAGATCGGGTTGGTGACCGCCTCGCGCAGCAGGTAATGGTAGCTGAGCGCCATGACGGCGATGCCCCCCGCCGCGGCGATGGCGACATCGCGCACCCGGCGCAGCACCGTGCTCTCGGATGGGGTCTCCTTGGGCAGGAAGTTGAGGGCCAGCAGCAGCAGGAGGGTCGTGACCACCTCCACGGTGATCTGGGTCATCGCCAGGTCCGGCGCGGAGAAGAACACGAAACCCACCGAGACCATCAGCCCGATGATGCCGATCAACACCAGCGACAGCAGGCGGTTGCGGTGCAGCAGTACCATGCCGAGAACCGCCGCGACCAGCATGATCCAGCCCGCGATCTCGATGGCGCCGGCGGGTTGCAGGGGCCGCGTCGGCGCGCCCACCGTGCCCGTGGCCCAGGCGTAGTATCCCGCCACGATCACCGTCACCGCCATCACCGCGCCATAGCGCGAGAAGGCGCCATTGTGCAGCGGCAGGGTCAGCGCCTTGGCGAGCAGGACGATCCGCTCCACGAGCCCCTCGAAGATCACCTTGGCCTCCGGGCGCGGCGTGGCGTCCCAGAGCCGCAGCAGCGGGTTGAAGAGCGCCAGCACGATCAGGCCGCCCACAACGGCAGCGACCGACAGGTAGAGCGCCCGGACCAGCCCGTGCCAGATCTTGAAATATGCGGTCGGCACCTCCAGCACGCCGCCCAGCACGGCGGATGTGATCCCCTTGACCGCAGGTTCCGCGAGGAAGGGCGCGACGCCGATGACCACGACCAGCACCACCAGCAGCGCGGGCGGCAGCCACAGACCGCTGGGCGGATCATGCGGCTTTGCCGGGTAGTCGTCCCGCTTGGGACCGAGGAAAGTGTGGCCGATCAGGCGGAAGCAGTAGGCCGCGGAGAAGAGCGAGCCCAGCAGGGCCAATGCGGGCACCGTCCACCACGGACCGAAAAGCTCGGTGCGGTAGGCTTCCTCCAGCATCATCTCCTTGCTCAGGAAGCCGTTGAGGAACGGGATCCCCGCCATCGACAGGGCTGCAAGCGTGGCGATGACGAAGGTGATCGGCATCAGATGGCGCAGCCCGCCGAGACGGCGGATGTCGCGGGTGTGCGTCTCATGGTCGATGATGCCCGCGGACATGAAGAGCGCCGCCTTGAACGTCGCGTGGTTGAGGATGTGGAACACAGCCGCCATCGCGCCGAAGGCCGTTCCGGTGCCCAGCAGCATGGTGATCAGACCCAGTTGCGAGACGGTCGAGAAGGCCAGAAGCGCCTTGAGGTCATGCTTGAAGAGCGCGATGACCGCGCCGAGCACCATCGTGATGAGCCCGGCGCCGGTCACGAGCCAGAACCATTCCGGCGTGCCGGAGAGCACCGGCCACATCCGCGCCATCAGGAAGATCCCCGCCTTCACCATGGTGGCGGAGTGCAGATAGGCCGAGACCGGCGTGGGTGCCGCCATGGCATGCGGCAGCCAGAAGTGGAAGGGAAATTGCGCCGATTTGGTGAAACAGCCCAACAGGATCAGGATCAGCGCAGGCAGGTAGAGCGGGCTTTCCTGAATGAGATCGCGGTTTTGCAGGATCACGCTCAGGTCATAGCTGCCCGCGATCTGGCCAAGGATCAGCATGCCGCCGATCATCGCGAGCCCGCCCATGCCCGTCACGGTGAGCGCCATGCGCGCGCCTTGCCGCCCCTCGGGCAGATGCTTCCAGTACCCGATCAGCAGGAAGGACGATAGCGAGGTGAGTTCCCAGAACACCAGCAAAAGCAGAATGTTGTCGGACAGAACGATCCCCACCATCGCGCCCTGGAACAGCAGCAGATAGGTAAAGAACTCGCCCATATTGTCCTCGCGCGCGAGGTAGAAGCGCGCGTAGGCGATGATCAGAAGGCCGATGCCGAGGATCAGCGTCGCGAAGAAGAAGCCCAGCGCGTCGAGCATCAGCGTGAAGTTGAGCCCCAGCGCCGGGATCCACTCGGCGCGGAAGCTGACAACATCGCCCGCCATCACCGCGGGCAGGTTCGTCATCAACCCGATGAAGGCCGCAAGGCTCACCGTGAAGGTCACACCCGCACAGGCCGCGCGCCCCGCCTGGTACATCAGCCCGGGCAAGAGCGCGCCCAGGAACGGCAAGGCAACAATCAAAAGAAGGGACACGCGTGCTCCGTACTGTTGGGGCCCGCAGATGTTTCCCTGCCGGGCTAGTCGTTTCGCCCTTTTAGGGAATCATGACGTTTGTTTCAATCAGGCTAGCGGCTATTTAGGAAAGGTGCGAACCGATACCAATATGCGCAAGCCGATTTCTTTTAGGTTTTTGTCGGATTTACGCTCAGATGCAGCGCCCGCCGTCCACCTCCATGCAGACGCCCGTGATCATCGACGCCTCGTCGGAGCATAGGTAGCAGGCCGCGTTGCCCATGTCCTCGGGGGTGGAGAAGCGGCCGAGCGGGATAGTGGCGAGGAACTTCGCTCGCATCTCGGGCGTGTCCTGCCCCATGAAGCTCTTGAGAAGCGGCGTCTCCCCCGCGACGGGGTTGAGCGCGTTGACCCGCACGCCGGCGGGCGCCAGCTCCACCGCCATGCCCTTGGTCGCGTTGTTCATCCAGCCCTTGGAGGCATTGTACCAGTTGAGATTGGGGCGCGGCGACACGCCTGCGGTGGAGGCCACGTTGAGGATGTTGCCCTGCCCGCGCGCTTTCATCAGCGGCACGATATGGCGCGCGGTGAGGTAGACGGATTTACAGTTGACGGCAAAGACGCGGTCGAAATCCTTCTCGCTGACCGTCTCCATCGGGGCCGGCAGATGGGTGATCCCGGCGTTGTTGACCAGAATGTCGATCTGCCCCCAGGCTTCCATCGCCTGCGCGGTCATCGCCTCCACGCTGACGCCATCGGCGACGTCCGCCGTCGCCATGATCGCACGCGCGCCCATCTCCTGCCTGAGGCCCTCCGCCATGGCCGTGTTGAGATCCGCAATCATCACCCGCGCCCCTTCTGCCACGAATTTGCGCACGATGCCTGCGCCGAACCCCGATGCACCGCCCGTGATGATCGCCGTCTTTCCCTCAAGCCGCATGTCCCGTCCCTTCCCTGAAAATCAACCGTGATAGGCCGCCACGGTCTTGACCGTGGTGAAGCCGTAGAGCGCCTCGAACCCTTTTTCGCGGCCATGGCCCGACAGGCCCGAGCCGCCGAAGGGCAGCTCAACCCCGCCGCCGGCACCGTAATTGTTTACGAACACCTGCCCCGCCCGAAGCGCGCGCGCCAGCCGCATCTGCCGCGCGCCGTCACGCGTCCAGACGGAGGCGACCAGACCGTAGGCGGTGCCGTTGGCGATCTGCAGTGCCTCCGCCTCGTCCTCGAAGGGGATGATGACCTGCACGGGGCCGAAAATCTCGTCCTGCGCCAGCGGGTGATCCGGCGGGACCCCCGCGAAAAGCGCGGGCGCGACATAGGCGCCCCCCGCAGGGGCATCCTCCACGATCTGCCCGCGCGCAATCAGCTTGAGATCCGCACCGCGCGCCAGAAATTCCTCGACGATCTGCTTTTGCCGCATCGAGACGAGCGGGCCCACACCATGATCCGCCATCGCGGGGCCTGCGCGCAGGGCAGAATAACGCTCGGCCATCTTCCTTGTGACCTCGTCATAGACCCCGCGCTGCACGAGGATGCGTGAGGAGGCCGAACAGGTCTGGCCCGCGTTCTGGATACCGGCGTTCACGAGAAACGGCAGGGCTGCGTCGATGTCTGCATCGTCGAACACCAGCTGCGGGGATTTGCCGCCCAGTTCCAGCGTGACCGGCACGACGTTCTGCGCCGCGGCCTGCTGCACCAGTCGGCCCGTGCCGACAGAGCCGGTGAACGAAATGTGGTTGACACCGCGATGCGCCGTCAGCGCCGCCCCCGCCTCCGCCCCCAAGCCCGGCACCACGTTGAGCGCGCCGTCGGGCAGGCCTGCGCGCCGCGCAAGCTCGCCAAAGGCCAGCGCCGTCAGACAGGCCTCCTCCGCGGGTTTGAGCACGCAGGCATTGCCGGTGGCGAGGGCGGCACCGACCGAACGTCCGATGATCTGCATCGGATAGTTCCACGGTACGATATGCCCGGTCACGCCATGCGCCTCGCGCAGGGTATAGACGGTATAGCCGTCGAGATAGGGAATGGTCTCGCCGTGCAGCTTGTCCACCGCACCGGCGTAGAACTCCATATAGCGTGCGAGCGCGACAACGTCGGCCCGCGCCTGGGTGAGCGGTTTGCCCACGTCGCGCGCCTCGAGCTCTGCCAGCAGGTCGATATGCTCCAGCACCAAGGCGCCAATGCGCTGCAGAATGCGGCCCCGTTCAAGCGCGGTGGCGCGACCCCACGGACCGTCGAACGCCGCGCGCGCGGCGATGACGGCGCGGTCGATATCCGCCGCCCCGCCGCGCGCGATCAGGCACAGGGTGCTGCCATCTGACGGGTCACGCAACTGTACCGTCTCACCGGAGGCGCATGGCCCCCAGCGCCCCGCGATCAGGCAATGGGAGGGGTCAACATCGAGCGGTTGCAGCGGCATGGGGGGTTCCTTCTTCTGCGCGCCAACTTGTCAATCCCGCAGGCCCTTGGCAAGCCTTCGCAGCGTGCCGCGCTGCCCGATCTGCGACGGGCCCAACCGTCAAGATAAGAACTTCCTGCTCGTCGATGTTTGCGCGCGGTGCTGCGAGACTTCGGGATTGGAGGAGATCGAGCCGCAATGCGTCAACGCGCTGTGCCGGGATGATCTGGAGCGGATCACCGATCTGCCCTAAGCCGCGGGCGGCCGGAGGCCCGCGCTGGTTGTACGCGTCTTCAAGATGAGCGTCTTGGAAGGTCCCAGAGACGCGCATAGCGTCGGTTTAGATGACGAGGCTGTTGCGTCTGTAGCATTCTCTCCGACTGACTGACGGTTTCCGAAGCTGATCGTTCTGCGCGGGTTTCACACCACGACAACATTGCCGCGCTTGTGCCCAGCCTCGACATAGGCGTGCGCCTCGATCAGATCGGACAGCGGGTAGATCCGGTCCATAACCGGTGCGAGACGGCCCTCGTCGATCTGGGTCAGGATCTCGGACAGCATGGCCCGCAGGCGCTGCGGCTCTTTGAGGCCCACGGCCGCGAACTGGGCGCGCTTGCGGCCCACTAGGCCAGACAGCAGGATCGCGGGCAAACGACCCAGCGTCAGCACCGGGCAGACGTAGCGCCCCGCCTCGGCCAGCGCAGGCTTGGCCGCGCGGAAGGACGCAACACCCAGCGTGTCGAAGATCACGTCGTAACCGGCGCCAGGCTGCAAGGCGTTCTCGCTGTTGTAGTCGATCACGCGGGTGGCCCCGAGGGATGCGATGAGATCGGCGTTGCGGGCGCTGCAGGTGGCCGTCACCTCTGCGCCCAGGGCGGCCGCGATCTGCACCGCAGCACTGCCCAGGCTTCCGGCCCCGCCGAGGATCAGCACGCGGTGGCCGCTTTGGACCTGGCCGAGAGTGCGCAGGTAATGCCAGGACGTCAGCGGGCCGTCGCACAGCACCGCCGCGTCCTCATGTGACAGGCTATCGAGCTTTGGCATCAAGACCCCGTCTTCTTCGAGGCAGATGTGGCTCGCATTGGCGCCGAAGCGCATCCCGGCCTCGCCGAACAGCATATCGCCCCGCGCAAAGCGGCTGACCGCATCTCCCACCGCAATCACCTCGCCCGACAGGCCCGTGCCGGACAATCCATTGCGCGGACGGCGCAGTCCAAGGAAGGGGCGCGCAAAGAGCGGCTCGCCCCTGCGCATAATCCCGTCGGCGCGGGTGACGGCAGAGGCATGGATGCGGATCAACACCTCCCCCGGGCCGGGCTTCGGCATGGGCAGCGTGACGGGTGTAAGCGTTTCGGGGCGGCCGTAGCGTGGGATGTGCCAGGCGGTGCGGGTCGCGGTCATGGGGATCTCCTTGGTCCTGAGGTCTGCCATGAGGATAGGGATTTCCATTTGATCCGTGCAGGGCCTAGAATGCGCCACAGTGGTTCGAAAACGATCCGGGTGACGCATGGACTGGAAATCTCTTCCCGCTTTCCTCGCCGTGGCGCGGCACGGCTCGCTCAGGGCCGCGGCCGAGCATATGGGCGGCACCCATGCCACTTTGCGCCGCCAGGTCGAGGCGCTTGAGGCACAGCTCGGCACCCAGCTCTTTCGTCGCGGCACCGATGGCCTGTCCCTGACGGCAGCTGGTAGGCGACTGCTGCCACAGGCGCTCGAGGCAGAGGCGGCATTGCTCAAGGGCTTCAACGCGGTGCAGGGGCTCGACCGCGAGGCCGCGGGGATGACCTTCCTCGCGACCTGGGTCACATCGGTCTTTCCCGAACTGCAACGCGTTCCGGGCACAGAGCTCGACCAGCGCCGCGCGACCTGGGTTCTGCTGCACGGCGACCTGCGCCGGGTGCGCCGCGTCCGGCTCTTCGTCGATTACCTGTGCAACGCGCTTCAGGAACGCCGCGCGGCGTTCGTGGGATCTTGATCCGATCGACTTCCCCATGAGGCCAAGGCACATGGTCGGGGCGCTATCATCCTATAGTTCACATCGGGTGAGTGCGATGGCTGCTGCAGCCGCATCAGTGGTGCTGCACTCGGGAGGGCTGCGAAACGCGAGAAAGGTTCAAGGACGGCAGAGCGGACCTACGAGACATTTTTTTTTGCACCTGCAAAAACCGCCACTCAATCTGACGCACCGTCAGCACTTCAGGAGGTAAGCAGCCCCGCGTTGTGCCGCGCGAACGTTCGGTTGTCGTAAGAAAACCCCGTCTCGTCTTGATGAATGATTTGCTCGATGAATTGCCCCCTTCAAAGCACCTCAGGTTGCCGCCAGCTTCTTCATATTTGCAAACGCAGGCATTGACGCCGCTTTGATGCGGTTGAATACCTCCTGCACCGCTGGGTCATTTCGATCAACTTCGCGGCTGGCACGACCAAAGCCATCAAGCCGACAGGACGCAATCCAGGCCTTGATTTCAGGATGTTGGGACCAAACGAATTGGTTCGTCATATTCGCAATGTGCGACACCAACCAGGTCTGCACCGTGTCCGTCATCGGCACCGGTATCGCGAGTGCATTCTTTGCCTGGTCGCTGTCAAAGCTCGCTTCGATCTTGGCGATCAGAGCGACGCTAAACGTGGGCTGGTAGAGGCGGATCATTTGCAGCGCAATCCGCTCATCGTTGAAAATCGGCCATGTGTTGGTGTGACCAAGTGCGCGTGCGGTACAGTCGACATACAGAGTGCCGGGCGCCGCAGCACAAGACCCGCCGGCAAGCACAAGTCTACCGGGTTCGATGGTTTGCACATGGCCCATGCGAACAATATCCTGAATTTCCCGAAGTCGCTCAAGTTCCGCAATTGAAACGGTTGGTCCGTGCATGATGACTGGTCGCACTGATGGGTCGAGACGCATCCACAAGTTCGCGGCCTCCATCCTATCAGCGAAATCGTCTATTGAGCTGGCCTCCTTCAAAGCCTCCATCTGGCGCATCGTTCCGCCGTAACTTTCATGATAAAATGCGCCACTTGGCTGGGTGAAGGCACGATTGATCATCCATGGATCACGCGGCACGACCCAGCGTATCTGCTTGGCGTCCGCACCATTCTCAAGCAGCCAAAGAACACTATCCATGGCTGTCTTGCCTGCGCCCAATATCGTGAAACGGTCATGCAGATGCGCCCTTTGGGTCAAGAAATTCGGAGGGATGCAGGCAACATCTGCAGCAACATGGAACTTTCTTTGATGCGTGAGGGGAATGCCATTTTCGAGCAATCGCGCG
The DNA here is from genome assembly GCA_963703195.1 of uncultured Alphaproteobacteria bacterium. Lineage (GTDB taxonomy): Bacteria > Pseudomonadota > Alphaproteobacteria > Rhodobacterales > Rhodobacteraceae > Sulfitobacter. Next base: position 1,875,805 of record OY969797.1, read on the forward strand.
TCAACGAACCGCCGACGCACGTCAATTTGGGTAATCTTGTTGGAGAGCAATTGCCGAACTTCACCGCCACCCAAATGTTCGGACATCGGCAAAAAGCGTACGCGGCCGGACTGCAGCAACCGATCTCGCATCACCATGTGGAAATAGGTTGCCACCTCTTGGCCCGATGCAAGCTCTTCGAAGCCCTTGTTCAGGCCGGATTGATCTATGCTGCCCCGGCCCAGCCCAAGCGATGACACACCATAATATGAAGAGGGTTGGTGAAGGCGCACAAACGGGTAGGCATCGTTCCAATGACCGCCCGGCTTGTCCCGCCGATCTACCAGTGTGATATGGGCGTCCGTTTCTTCAAGTAGCGTATCGGCAAAAGCAAGTCCCGAAGCCCCCGCACCAATTATCAAATAGTCAGTTTCAAAGCGGTCCATACCAAATTCCTAAATATCCTCGGCAAACGGTACACACCGATATAATTCAAACATAGGAAAAAGAGGGCAAAATGCTCCCCTGACACATTCGGTCGTCTCATACTTCCATTTGACTGCATGCGAAACCAACGGTGGTTTTGGGCTGCCTCTGAGATACCCGGATTTCTGCAGTTGCAACTCTGGTAAGTGAGCGCGCGTTCCGGACTTCGGATGCGCCGCAGCATCTTGTGATGCCCCTCGTCGCCCGACGTCGGTTGATCGTGGTGGAAGGGCGTGGCGGATCGGAGCATCGGTCATGGGATGCCAGATCTACCTGCCATTCGCGCGCTTCGCCTTGCATTGTTCAAACGCGGTATGCCGCCGCGCCGAAGGGGCATGAAGGGCATCGACAATACCCGCAGCTGCCGGAAACCTAAGCGGCGGAGCCAGTCGGCAAGCACCCTCGCGCCCCTCCATAAACCACATCGCAAGCGAGACGGAGCAGTCGTCATGCGCTAGCCAACGCGTCGGCCCTGGCTCCACACTCCGCGCAGGAGTGGCGTCTGGCCAAGCTCGCGCACGCGCAGGACGTCGCCGCGCGCGCCGATTTGCAGCAGGCCCCGATCCGTCAGCCCGGCGGCTTTGGCCGGGTTCTGTGTGACCGTGGCGACGGCACGGGGCAGATCGTCCCAGAGCTGCGCCAAGTAGAACGCGGACATCAGCAGCGCTGCCGGGACATAGTCGGACGATACGATGTCCAGAAGGTCGGCGCGGGCCAGATCTTCGGCGGCGACATTGCCGGAATGGGATCCGCCGCGGATCAGGTTCGGGGCGCCCATCATAATGGCGATGCCGTGGGCGCGACAGGCCGTGGCGGCTTCAAGGGTTGTCGGGAACTCGGCAAAACCGACGCCATTGGCCGCAGAAGTGTCCACATGGTCGGCGGTCGTGTCATCGTGGCTGGCAAGCACGGCACCCAGGCGACCGGCCTCTGCCACGGCACCCGCCTCATGCTTGCTGCCAAGACGGCTTTGCAGATCTTTGAGGTTCGCGACATGCTCGGCGAAATCAGCGTCATCCATGCCGCGCTTCTTGGCGACATAGGTTCTGAGCGCCGTCAGGTCGCGAAACTGGCGCTGGCCGGGCGTGTGGTCCATCAGGCTGACGATGCCCACGCGGTCCTCTGGGCTGAAGGCCGCCAACTCCTCCAGCAACGTTTCGGAACAAATCTCGGCCCGCAGGTGCAGGAAATGGCTGATCTTGAACACGCCCTGCGCGCGGGCGGCCAGCAACTCATCGGCGAGCTTGCGGGCATAGTCGACGTAGCGCCCCTTGCCGCTGTGGATGGAGCCCACGCGCATGGCGTCGAAAACAGTCGTGATCCCCGCCCCGGCCAGTTCCGCGTCATGGGCGATCAGCGCAAGCAGGTGCGGCCAGTCGACCTCGGGCCGGGGTTCGATGTGACGCTCGACATTGTCCGTGTGCAGTTCCACCAGTCCCGGAAGAACCAGATCACCGGCGCAATCGACAGCACCCATGGGCACATCGTCCCCTTCGGTGATCCCAGTAATAACGCCCTGTTCGATGATGACAGCGCCGGTCATCACGCGATCCGGCAGCGTCAGCCGGGCGTTGGCAAGGCACAGGTCGCCCGATGTGGTGCCGTCACGGGTGTGTGTCAAAGACTGCGCTGGAAAGGGGGAGTTCATGTCATGTTCTCGATTTGCGATCTGTTGTGTTGCGCCCAAGGCCCGGTGGCGGCAAGTGCTGCGGCCCGGCCGGGTTGGGACGGCGTGAAAGGTCGCGCGGGGCGACGGAGGCTTCGAACTCATCCATCGCTATACGCTCGCCGGTTGAAGCAGCGCCACGCCGCGCGCTATGGTCTGAGAGAGCGGGCCGTCATTGGACAGATGGATGACGTCCAGGTCCGGTGGCAAGGGTTTATCCGCCTCGGCGAGGCGTTTGGCAATCCCGCCGGGCGTCTCGCGGCCTCGCGCGGCCAGCCGCCGGGCGAGAGCTTCGGGCTGCGCTGTGATGTTCAGAACGATCAGCCCCGGAAACGCGTCCGCCCCCGCCCGTAGCGCCTTGCGCGAGAAATTCGCGAGACACAGCGATCCTTTCGTGAGGTGATACCGCACGGTTTGCGGAATCCCGTAATGCAGATCGTGCGCGCGCCAGTGAACGGCAAATGCACCGTTCTTCGCCATGTCCTGAAAGTCGGCAACTGACACAGCGTCGTACTCCTCGCCTCCCAGCTCGGGCGCACGCGTGATCACGCGCCGCACCAGATATGTCCCCGGCATTGCATCATGCAGACCGCGCATCACGCTGTCCTTGCCCACACCGGAGGGGCCGACGACCGCAACGAGGCGCCCTTCCGTTTGTGTCCCGGGCGTCATGCCGCCAACTCCTTGGGTTGTCCTGCCGCTGCGCTGCTTGAAGATTGGTCCGGCGTGAAGCGACTGACGTCGATTTCGCGGTCACAGACGCGGGCACGGGCCGCCTCATCGTGGAAAATGCCGATGATCGCCGCACCTCGCGCCTTGGCCCCTTCGATCAGCGTCAACACAACCTCGCGGTTGGCGGCATCGAGGCTCGCAGTAGGTTCATCGAGCAACATCGCGGGATAGGCGTGGGCAAATCCGCGCGCGATGTTCACGCGCTGTTGCTCGCCGCCCGAGAAGGTGGTGGGCGAGAGCGACCAGAGCCGTTCGGGGATGTTCAGCTGGGCCAGGAGCGCCTTGGCGCGGGCCTGTGCGTCGATCGCCGAAACGCCCACCGCACGCAACGGTTCGGCCACGACATCCTGCGTCGGCACACGCGGCACCACCCTCAGGAACTGGCTGACATAGCCCAGAACCTCGCGGCGCAGGGCGATAACCTCGCGTGGCTCAGCCTGCACGATGTCCAGATCGCCGATGCGGATCTCGCCCGCTTGCGTGAGGTAATTGCCGTAGATCATCCGCATGAGCGTGGACTTCCCCGCGCCCGATGCCCCGGTGAGCGCGACGCATTCGCCGGGGCTGACGGCGAAAGACACGTTGCTGATGACCTCGATCACCGCGCTGTCCTGATTGTGCAAGGTGAAGGTCTTGGAAACGTTATCGAGCGTAATCATGCGCATGCCTCCTGCGGCCAGTCGAATTGGCGGAGCAATCCAACCTGTTTGCCGCCGGTCCTGCGGAACGGGATCGCGGCGGGTTCTTCCGGGAAATCCGTGGTGGCCCAGATCTCGAGCGGCGCTCGGGCCCTGTTTCGCGCCGTCTTAATGAACGCATCAACAAGCGTGGTCCCGTTGCCTCTTCCCCGATGGGAGGGTGCGACCAGCAGCTCATCCAGCATGACCATATCACCTTGCCCGATGACATTCGGGAAAAACCATCCGGCCGCCAGACCAACGATGCCGCCCCTGTCACGCGCCAAGATCACGATAGCGCCTGAGGAGGCTAAGACGCGTTGCAATTGGGCTTCATCCGCAGGCGATGAGGTGCGCCAACCATCAGGCACAGCCATCGCCAGAAAAGCCGCTACCTCCGGACAGTCCTCAATGCGCATGGGGTCAAATCGGACGGACATCTCTCACACCTGCAAGACGGAGCTGACAAGAAGCTGGCTGTAGGCGTGCTGCGGATCGTCGAGCACCTGGTCCGTCAGACCCGCCTCGACCACGTGCCCGGATTTCATGACCATCAGGCGATCCGCCAGCAGGCGCACCACGGCCAGATCATGGGTCACGATGATCGCCGACAGGCCCATGTCGCGCACAAGGCCCCGAAGCAAGTCCAGCAGACGGGCCTGGACAGAGACGTCGAGGCCACCCGTGGGTTCGTCCATGAACACAAGACGCGGGCCAGTGACGAGATTGCGGGCGATTTGCAGGCGCTGCTGCATGCCGCCCGAGAAGGTCGTGGGGCGGTCATCCACGCGGGCTGCATCAATCTCGACGCGGCCCAGCCAGTCCGTGGCCTTGGTGCGGATGTCGCCATAGTGCCGCTCGCCCACGGCCATCAGCCGCTCGCCCACGTTGCCGCCCGCACTGACCCCCATGCGCAGACCGTCGCGGGCATGCTGGTGGACAAAGGCCCAATCCGTGCGTGACAGCATCCGTCGCTCGGGTTCGGACATGGTGACGGTATCCTTGGGACCATCGGTGCGGGTATCGAATACCACTTGCCCTTCATCGGGGGCCAGATGGCCCGCCATGCAGTTCAGAAGCGTTGATTTGCCCGACCCGCTTTCCCCGACGATGCCCATCACTTCGCCGGGATAAAGATCGAACGATACATCCGCGCAGCCGATATGGGCGCCGTAATGCTTGGTGATGCCCGAGACGGAAAGGAGTGGTGTCATGCCCATTGGGGTGCCTCGAATGTCGGTTGGTAGGTTCCAAAACTCCATTCATGGCCTTCGGAATTGCGGCAGCGGTACCTGCGGGTGCCGAACTCCGTATCTTCGGGGGGATAGACAATGTCGGCCCCGGCGGCCCTCGCGCGTTCAAAGTGTGCATCGACATCAGTGACGACAAAATAGATGCCGGGGCTTCCCTTGGCCGGTAAGGCGTCGGCGCTGCCCAGCATGATGATGGCGTCACCGCAGCGCATCTCTGCGTGCATCAGGCGACCATCTTCGCGGTCAAATGACTGTATCGTCTCGAATCCGAAAGCAGCTTTCAGAAAGCCCATGGCTGCCTTGGCATCCGTGTAAGAGAAATAGGGGATCATGCTGGGTAGGTTCGTCATGCCGCGTCCTTTCCTTTGTGTCCCGCCGCCTGGCGTGCTTCGCAGTAATCGGTGTCGGAGCAGACGAACATCCGCCCGCCCGCATCGTCGATGATCACTTCGTCCAGATAGCTATCTTGCGCGCCGCACAGCCCGCAGGGATGATCCGCCTTGGTGGCCTCGAAGGGGTGATCTTCGAAATCGAGGCTCACCACCTGCGTATAGGGCGGCAACGCATAGATCCTTTGTTCGCGCCCCGCGCCGAACAACTGGATCGCCGCCATATCGCCCAACTTGGGATTGTCGAATTTCGGGATCGGGGAAGGGTCCATCACGTAGCGGCCTTCGACCTTCACCGGATAGGCATAGGAGGTCGCGATATGGCCGTGGCGGGAGATGTCCTCATAGAGCTTTACATGCATAAGCCCGTATTCCTGGAGGCTGTGCATCTTGCGGGTCTCGCTTTCGCGGGGTTCCAGAAAGCGCAGCGGCTCCGGGATCGGCACCTGATAGACGAGGATCTGGCCTTCGGTCAGCGGCTCTTCGGGGATGCGGTGGCGGGTCTGGATGACGGTTGCATCGCGGGTGGCCGTCGTCGTCGCCACCCCTGCTGTTCGTTCAAAAAACGTGCGGATCGAGACGGCATTGGTGGTGTCATCTGCGCCCTGATCGATGACCTTGAATGTGTCCTCGGGCGTCAGGACGGCTGCCGAGACCTGGACGCCGCCCGTACCCCAGCCGTAGGGCATCGGCATCTCTCGGCTGGCGAAGGGCACCTGATAGCCAGGGACCGCCAGCCCCTTGAGGATCGCCCGGCGGATCATCCGCTTGGTCTGTTCGTCGAGGTACGCGAAATTATACGTGTCTTGTTCTGTCACAGGATTGTTTCACTCCGCGTGTTAGGAGGGTCTCGAAACGGATCAGTCTCTTGGGGGATACCATGCTGAGCTTTACCGTCGTACTTGTTGCCGCCCTTGCCGGGATGGTTGTGTTGGACCGGGTGGTCATGTGGGTTCTGCCACTGATTGCGCCGCTCTTGCCCGACGAATTCTGTGGGCCGGATGGCTGGTTCATGGACACCCGACAGGCGTCCGGCATCTTTGACCGACCCGCGCGGTAACGACGTCCGCTCGGGGCGCATCAGAGCAGCTCCCTGTCTTGCAACGCGGCGCGCAGGGCGTCTGATCCGGTGAAATGGATCGCGTCCATGCCCGCCGCCTGTGCCCCGATACAGTTGTGCACCCCGTCGTCGATGAACACACAGCGCTCTGGTGAGACGCCCGCGCGCTGGCACAAAAGCGCGTAGATCCCCGTCGAGGGTTTGATCACGCCCACCTCACCCGACACCACGACCGTGCCGAAGACCTCCAAGAGCTCGGGGTGGGCCTTGCAGCCCTCTGGCCATGTTTCAGCGGACCAGTTGGTGATCGCGTGCAAGGGCACGTTCGCCTTTTTCAGCGCATAAAGGATATCCCACGATCCGGTGATCTTGGCCGGGACTGTGCGGGTGTACCGCGTGACGTAATGGCCCAGACGAGCCGCATCTTCCGGGTCGCCAATCCGCGCGGCCGCCTGCGCAAAGGTCGCACCCGCGTCACACGACAGGTTCAACTTGTCGAAACCGATCCGGGTCAGGTACGCCTTCGCGCCATCTTCGCCCAGATCGTTCGACCCAGGCCAGATGGGGCTGCCAATCCACCAGCACGCCGCCAATGTCGAAGATGACCGTGTCGACGCTCATTCCGCAGCCTCCTGCGTGTTCTGTGCACCCGCCGCGCGGCGCAGCTTTCGGACCAGCTCCAGCTCTGACTGGAAATCGACGTAATGGGGCAGCTTGATGTGCTCGAGGAACCCCGTCGCCTGAATGTTATCGGCATGGGCCAGCACGAATTCGATGTCCTGCGCGGGCGCGCCTTGATCATCCTCGCCCAACTCCTTCCACCGCATGGCCCTGTCCACCAGCGCCATTGAGATCGCCTTGCGCTCGGTCTGGCCAAAGACCAGCCCGTAGCCACGGGTGAATTGCGGCGGCTCGGTTTTCGAACCTTTGAACTGGTTGATAGTTTCGCATTCGGTCAGAACCACCTCGCCGAATTCGACGGCAAAGCCAAGTTCAGGAATGTCCATTTCGACCGGAACCGACCCGATCCGCAACTCGCCCACAAAGGCGTGGTTGCGCGCGTAGCCGCGCTGTGTGGAGTAGGCGAGACCCAGCGTGAAGCCCTCGTCGGCGCGGGCCAGCGCCTGAAGACGCAGGGGACGGGCGGCGGGCAATTCCAACGGTTCGCGCGTCAGGTCAGGAGGTGCGTCCTCCCGGAACAGTTGCTGATGCCTGCGGGCATCTTCGGTGTTAAAGCGCAGACCGTCCCGCGTAATGTCGGCTGGTGCATCAGACATCTGCGTCGCCGATCCCGCCTGTTCAATGAGACCCTCGCGGTTCAGAAAGTCGGTCACGTGAGGGATAGGCGCGTCGCTCGCTTCGCGCGTTGCGGCGGCCGGCACCTCCCCCTCTGCCGCCAGTTTGAAATCCAGAAGACGGTGCGTGTAGTCGAACGTAGGCCCCAGGATTTGCCCGCCCGGCAGGTCCTTGAACGTGGCCGAGATACGCCTGTCGCAGTCCATGGCACCCGTATCGACCGGTTCGGATGCACCAAAACGGGGCAGCGTGGTGCGGTAGGCTCTTATGAGGAAGATCGCTTCGATCAAATCACCGCGCGCCTGCTTGATCGCAAGGGCGGCCAGATCAGGATCGTAGAGCGATCCTTCTGCCATGACGCGGTTAACGGCCAGCTTGAGCTGTTCGCGGATCTGCGCGATGCTCAGTTCTGCCACATCCTTGTCGCCGCGCCGTTCTTCAGCGAGCAATGCGTGGGCGTTCTCAATCGCGCGCTCTCCGCCCTTTACGGCCACGTACATATCAGGACACCTCCGTCGAGCGCGGCAAGGCCGCAACGCGGCTGCCAGCGGTAAAGATGAAATCCAGCCCCAGCGGGAATAGGGCATGGTTGGCTTGAAAGGCTGGTGTTTCGGGCAGGGACAGCCCGGCGCTGGTCTTGATCCCGGGGCCAGTGAGGCTCGCGCCGGTTGTCTCCAACGTCTCACATTCGACGATCAGCGTGGCCGAGCGGTCGGGATATTCGGAGGTGCCGATCGCATAGGCCGAGAGTGGGACAAGCGCATCCCAGCTCCCCACAGCGAACATGCAATGAGAGGGGCCCACGAGGGGTGCGCCCGTGTGAAACGCGAGCCAGGCGCGGACGGCCTCGCAATCGGCGCGACCCGCCAGATGCACGGGCGTATCCGTATCGCATAGCGTGAGTAACAGGGCACCCGCCGCTCCGGACAGACCAGCCGGGGGCTGCGCACCGCCGATGTCGTGGATTGTGCCGGGGCGGGCCATGACCTCCATCACGCTGCGAAAGGCGTGGGCAGACTGAATTGCGGGATCGGCGAAACCGCCAGAGAGGACCTCTGCCTGCATCAGTCCTCTCCTCTGACCATGGTGAAGAAATCGACCTTGGTGGCGGCCGCCCTGGCGGCGCGGGCAGCCTTGGCCGCCTTCCGTTCAGTGGCGATCACATCCAGAACGCGCGCTTGCAGGTCTGTCGCAGCAGGGGTCTGCATCAGCGCGTCCACTAAGGCTGCGGCCTCCGCATCCGCCTTGCGGCGCCCTTGGATATAGGCGTGCCCCACTTCACCGGTCTGCAATGTCAGTGCGCAACGGGTGACCGTGATCTCGCCCAGATTGAACGGCGCACCGGTGCCGCCCGCGCGACCCCGCACCATGGTGCTGCCGATCTCGGGCGCGCGCAGCCATGTGAACGCGGGGCGCGTGACCGCGTCATCCAGAAGTGCCGCAACACGGCCCTCGGGAGCTTTGGCCAGCAGACCCATCCACGTCTTGCGGGGGTTTTGATCAAGTGCCGCGTCTTTCATCTCGACAACAATTCCAAATACTATACAACTATACATATCTTATCAGATCCACCCCGCGAAGACAGCAGAGATTTGTGAAATTTGGGTAACAGATCCGCCAAGACACCCATTTGGAAGGCCATCGCCGACGCCCTGCGCAGCGATCTGGCAGAGGGCCGCTATCGCCCTGGAGACAAGCTGCCGACCGAGGCCGCTTTGGCTGATCGGTTCGGCGTCAACCGTCATACGGTGCGCCATGGCATCGGCGCGCTGGTCGGCGAAGGATTGATCCGGACCCGGCGCGGCGCCGGAGCCTTTGTCGCCGCGACGCCCACGGACTACCCCATCGGCAAACGGGTGCGGTTCCATGAAAACCTGATCGCGGCCGGCCGCAGACCGGAAAAGCGCATCCTCGCGCTGGAAGACCGCGCGGCCACCACCGGCGAGGCGCAGGCGCTCCAGATCGGGGCCGGCGATCCGGTCTGTGCCTATCAAGGGTTATCACTGGCCGATGACCAACCCATCGCAGTGTTTGAGAGCCTGTTTCCGCTGGGGCGTCTGCCCACGATGCGGACCGCGCTTGAGCACACAAGAAGCGTGACGGAAGCCCTGCGCACGCAAGGCGTCGCAGATTACACCCGCGCCTCCACCCGCCTGACTGCCGTGCGGGCCGACGCCACGCACGCGCTGCATTTGCAGGTGGCCGAGGGGGATCCCTTGCTGCGGTCGTCGGGCGTGAATGTGGACGGGGCGGGTTTGCCGGTGGAATACGGGCGCACGTGGTTTGCCGGGGATCGGGTGATCCTCACGTTAGAGCAGTAGCGACCCCGTATTCCAGAAGCACACGCTCTTGCGTGGTGGCAATGATGTGAAACCCTTCGCGTTCATAGAACCTGATGGCGTCGTAATTTGGTGTCAAAGTCGAGAGCCGCGTTTTCATGCCGTTGCTGTCAGCCGCCCGTACTGCTTGGGCCAGAACAGCGGCTCCAATTCCCTGACGCCGATGCGGCGCGTCAATGTAGAGTTTGCGAATGCGGATGTGATCCCGAGCCTGTTCAACCGCGAGGCAACCCACGCTGTTGCCGGAGACTTCAATGATCTCATGCCCGGTCAGATCAAGCGTGTGCACATCGGCTGAGGGGCGCCACTCTCCCCAGAGAGCCTGCGCATGCCCCCGCATGGCCTCTTCTTCCAAACGCAGGATTTCGTACGCGTCAGCCCGCGTCGCGGGTCGTGTTGAAAAAACGATCTTCATCTTGATGCTTCAGTCTTGGCCGAACATGCGATGTTGCGCAAGGCCCCCCATCCAGCCGAACAGGGGCCGCAAAGATCACGGGATCGGAGGGGAAAGTTAATCCAGCCCCATGCAGTTTGCGTAATACGTCACAGTCGCGGGCCAATCCGAAAAGATGCCGGCCACGCCTACGTCCTGCGCCAGCGCGTCGATCAATTCATACATCACGCCGTCGTTGTTGGTGATGTCGGCGATGGACTGGTAGTACCAGCCGCCACCGGACGCGAGCGGGCCGGAGCGTTCGATGGTCCATGTGATGATTTCAAGGCCAGCGGCATTCGCCCGAATGGCCAGCTCGGACGGGACGATCTTGCCGCTCTCATCTGTGCTCACCAGCATCCATGTGGGCGGCGCGATGTAGTTGACGCCCATCTCCTTGAGGTCTGCCATGGTATCGGGCCATGTGGACGCGTCCATGGGGGAATATCCGTCGATGTCATATTCATCCATCAGATAGACGGCCTGGGCGCCAAACTCGGGCTCGGCCTCGATCCAATAGAGAACATCATCGAGGTTGAACGACTGCAGCCAGACATCTTCGGCAGGAATTCCGGCGGCCTTGTATTCATCGACCAGCTTTTGCGCGTAGTCTTCTTGGGTGAAGCCGTTGAAGGGCATCTCCACCGAAGGTGCCTTGAGCTCGGGTGTGAATTTTGCGCCCAGTGACTTGAACAAGGCGATGGAGTCCGCATGGGTCATCAAGGTCGCAGGGCTGGCCGAGTAAAGGTCCGTGCGCCACCCGGCGGTCCCGTCCAGATAGGCCGCGACGGTCGTGGCCGTGCCGTCGGCGGCGTCCATCTTGGGCGTCAATGTGCGAAACTCCGCGAGGGTGATATCTGACGTCCGGCATTCGGCCGTGGCGGCTGCGTCGCGGTTTGCGGGGGTAAAGGGCGTGGTGCAGGTCTCGGCCAGCGGGGTGGCCAGAATGTTGGTCGTCGTGTGCAGGTCATTTTGCGCATGGCGGCAAACCAGTTCGAGATCCTCGGTAAAGGTCACATCACATTCCAGAATGCCTGCCCCCATCCGCGCCGCGGCCAGATTGGCTTCGGCGGTGTGTTCGGGGAACTGCAACGGCGCGCCTCGGTGTCCGATCGAAAACAGCGACTTCGTTGCATTCTGCCCCTGACAGGACATGAGCTTATCCTTCAAGGGGCCTTCCGCCATTTGGTCGATCAGGTAGAAAGGGCGCGGACCATAGGTAATCGCGCCGTCAACGGATTGCGCAAAGGCTGGCGCGGCGGCCAAGCCGATCGGGATAAGCGCGGCGATGCGGAGCATGAGACATTCCTTTTCGAGGTTTCGGGGAAGCATGGACAGTAACAGATGACGTTTGCATGACGGCTCATTGAAGGTTTTGCAAAACCCGCCGGTTTGCGGCCTGCACCACTAGCGTTCGTACTTTTCCAGAAACGCCTCCGCCCCCAGCGCGCGGAAGTCCTCCAGCGCTGCGCGCAGTTCATCATGCGGCCAGTCCCACCAGGCCAGCGCGATCAGGCGCTCGGCGATCTCGCGCGGTTGGCGCAGGCGCAGGGTTTTTGCGGGCGTGCCCGCGACGATGGTATAGGGGTCCACGTCTTTCGTCACCACGGCGCCTGCCGCAACGACAGCCCCATGGCCGAGCGTCACCTCTGGTTTGATCATCGCGCCCGCGCCGATCCAGGTGTCATGCCCGATATGGGCCACGCGGGATTGCCGGTGCGCAAAGAAATCCGCGTCCCCCTCCACCTCGTCCCAATAGTCCGCCGAGCGATAGAGGAAATGGTGGCATGCTGCCGTATGAAGCGGGTGATCCGTGGCGCCAATCCGGCTGAAGGCGGCGATATTGGCGAATTTGCCGATCTGCGCGTTGGCGATATCGGCGTAGCGGTCGCAATAGCTGTAGTCGCCGAAGTGCGAGTGTGCCACGCGGCTGCCCTTGCCGATTTCCACATAGGCGCCGAAGGTGGTGCCGGTGATCTCACATTCGGGGTGGATGAAAGGCGCGTCGGAGGAAAGGCGGGGCATGCTCAGAAACTCCTTAATGCGCCGTTAGCCACATCCGTGGGCGGCGCGCCGACGCCGCCGCTCACCAAAGCAGTCGCCATCAGTCCTTGCGGCCGATCAGCTTGCCGCGCAGCCAGCCGGAGAGCCAGTCCATGAACATCACCATCACGATGATCAGGATGATGTAATAGGCGACCTCTTCCCAATCCTTTTGGGTTTGAATCGCCTGGGTCAGCATCAGGCCGATGCCTCCCCCGGTGATCGCCCCGATGATCGTGGCGGACCGGGTGTTGGATTCGAGGAAATAGAGAACTTGGGCGAGCAGCACCGGCACCACCTGAGGGATCACGCCAAAGCGGTAGCGCTGAAGCGGCTTGGCGCCGGTCGAGGTGACGCCCTCGATCTGCTTGCCGTCCACATTCTCCAAGGCTTCGGAGAAGGTTTTTCCGAAGGTGCCGGTGTCGGTGATCAGGATCGCAAGGGCGCCCGTCAGGGGGCCGGGGCCGAAGGCACGTGCCAGAACCACCGTCCAGATGAGCGCATCCACACCGCGCACGAAATCAAACAGGCGGCGGGTGGCAGCGCGCAGCAGCATGATGGGCGAGAAGCGTTTGGCCGCGAGAAACGCCAGCGGCAATGCGATCATGGCCGCGCCCATGGTGCCAAGAAACGCCATCAGGATCGTCTCGCCAATGGCCCAGGCCACGTCCTTGTGCCGCCACATGGCGTTGTTCCACCAGTCCGACACGGCACCCGCGACGTTGGGCCGCGCGGGGTCAATCCGGTCTCCGAACAGGACCGTGCGCAGGCTTTGGCCATGGTAGGGGCTGTCCAAGGTGAACCAGAAGAGCTCCCAACCGGGAAAATAGTTGAACACCTCCGTGCGCGCGCCGGTGAGCGTGATGCGCCCCTCCGGCGTGGTGATCCCGATGCGCCTGTCCGAGGCGGAGATCCAGTCAGGTGGATCTTGGGGCAGGTTCGACGTCACCGTGCGCCCTTCGGCCCGCACCTCGATCAGCGGGTAATCCGGCAGGCTGATCTCGGTGCGATTGTTCGGCAGGTAGCGCACGATGTGATCACCGCCCAGGTCGATGGTGATGATGTCATCGCCGCTCACCCAATCGGGGCGCATACCCTCTGGGTATGTCCCTTTTCGCTCGCCCTCGACCGCGTAGCTCACCTCACCCGAGCGGTTGTCGCGGCTGACGTGGACCTTGTGCGACCAGCTGTCGGACGCCAGCGTCACCGCGTTGTCGAGGTTGGCGCGTTCTGCAAGGCCGGGAATGTCGAAGGCGAAGAAGATATAGACGAGATAGGCAAAGATCACCGCCGGAACACCGAACGCGGTCAGACGCTTGCGCCGAAAGAGTGCATCAGCACGGGACTTGGTGTCGGTCAGATCAATCGCGGTCATCGGTCCTGGCCCTCTGAATTTAGTGTGACTGACCTTCGGTCAGGCGGTTTCGGTAGCGGCTCGACAACTGATCGAAGAGGACGATCGTACCGAACAGCAGGATGAAGATCGCGGCGGCTTCGTCAAAGCGGCCCGGCCCCCAGGCCATGGAGTTGCGCAACTCATAGCCGAGGCCCCCTGCCCCGACGAAGCCGAGGATGGCGGAGGCGCGGATGTTGATCTCGAAGCGCAGCAACGTGTAGCTGACATAGTTGGGCGCGACTTGTGGCAGCACACCCAGCAGCATCCGCTGGGTCCAGGTCGCACCAGTGGACGCCAGCCCCTCGACAGATTTCAGATCGGCATTCTCGGACACTTCGGAGAACATCTTGGCCAGCGCACCGGCAGTGTGAATTGCAATGGCAATCATCGCCGGAACGGGGCCGCCGCCCAGAACAAAGATCAGAACCAGCGCGATTACGATTTCAGGCACCGCGCGCATGATGTCGGAGATGCGGCGAAAAAGCGGGATCAGGCGCGGCCATCTGGCCAGTCCACGTGTGCTCAGCAAAGACAGGAACAAGCCACCCAAGGCACCGATCAGGGTCGATACGGCGGCAATATTGATCGTCTCGATCAATGCGGGGAAATACTTGGCGATCAGGCCGGGCAGGTCAGCACGTTTTTCCCAAGCCTCTGACAGCACATCGGCGGGATAGTCGCCGACCTGGTGCAGGCCCTCCCAGAAACCGCCGGCGTTGCGATCATCGGCGATGTTGAAGCCGGACACCATCAAGATCACGAAGATCAGCAGCGTCAGCCCGCCGTAGAGCCTGCGCCGCTGAACCTGGGCGATATAGCTGGATTGAATGCCATCCACGCCCCGTGCGGCACCGATGAGTGATGTTTCTGCCATCCAGACCCCCGGACAAAAAAATACCGGCAGCCCCGAAGGGCTACCGGATGCGTCATGAAAAGTGCTTAGTTGCCAATCACGGACTTACGGGCGGCAATAATGCTGTTGTACGTGTCGTGGGTCACCGGCTGAAAGCCCAGCGTTTCACCTGCTGCAACGCCATATGCGCAATCGGCGTCACGCTCGTGCAGGCCGTCGACCAGCGCGACCATCTTTTCCTTTACGTCGGCGGGCAGCGCCTTGCGCAGCACGATCGGGCCTTCAGGGATCACGTCGGATTTCCAGATTTCGACAAGGTTGTTCATGTCCACCAGACCGGCATCGACAGCCTTGCGCAACGCACCGGAGTTATAGCCGTCTTCCCAGTTACCCTGACCGTCGGCCCAGGTCACACCGCCGTCGATATCGCCGTTGGCGACCGCGACGATTGTCTGCTCATGGCCGCCGGTGAACTTTACCTCACCGAAGTACTCGCCGGATTCCATCGTGATGCCGTCCTTGTACTGCGGAATCTCAATGGATGGGATCAGATAGCCGGATGTGGAGTTCGGATCACCGAAGCCGAAGGTCTTGCCTTCCATGTCGTCAAGCGACGTAACGCCGCTGTCCTTGCGGGCAAAGCCGATGGAGTGATAGCCGATGGAACCGTCGATATTGACCTTGACCAGAACGGGCTCGACCGCCTCGGGGTCTTGCAGGAAGGTCGCGGCATAGGCCGATGCACCCAGCCACGCCATGTCGATTGTGCCACCCAGCAGGCCCTGAATGACGCCGTTATAGTCGGCTGGGGCGAACAGCTTGGTTTCCACACCGAGCGCTTCGGACGTGTAGTCGGCCAGACACTGGTTGGAGTTCATACGGTCCTGAGCGTTCTCACCGCCCAGGATGCCGATGCGGAATTCGGTGATTTCTTGTGCGAAGGCAGGGCTGGCCAGGGCCGTGGTTGCCAATGCGGCGGCGATAAACTTTTTCATCAGTGTCTCCGTGGATGAACGATATGCGCCGGTTCGGCGCGGGGTTGACTGGCTCAGACGTAGGCTTCGGCTTCGCGAACCTCTGGTCTGTCCAGCGTTTCGATTTCGGTAGAGGTGGCAGCTTCGGAAAAATCCGCGCCTGCGCCGTAGATGTCGCGCGCCACACCGGTGGTGAGCTGCGCCGGCGTGCCGTCAAAGACGATCCGTCCGTCGCGCATTCCGATCACGCGGTCGCAGTAGCGGCGCGCGGTGTCGAGGGTATGCAGGTTGGCGATGACCATGCGTCCGTCTTCCTCGTGGATTGTGCGCAGGGATTGCATCACCACCTGCGCATTCATCGGATCGAGGGAGGCGATGGGCTCATCGGCCAGAATGATCTTGGGGTCCTGCATCAGTGCACGGGCGATCGCGACGCGCTGTTGCTGGCCACCCGACAGGGCCTCGGCCCGCTTGGGCGCCTGCTCCGCGATGCCCAGACGGTCCAATATCTCGATGGCTTTATGAATGTCGGACTGCGGGTAGAGGTTGAAGAGCGTGGCAAGGGTCGAGCGCTTGTTCAGCGTGCCGTGCAGCACATTCGAGACGACATCCATGCGCGGCACGAGGTTGAACTGCTGGAAAATCATCGCGCAGCGCGATTGCCAGTCCCGCCGTGCAGCGCCCCGAAGTGCTGTGACCTCGCTACCTTCGAAAGTGATCGTGCCGCTGGTGGCATCGCTGAGACGGTTCACCATCCGCAGCAGCGTGGATTTGCCCGCACCGGAGCGTCCGATGATCCCGACCATCGTTGGCTTGTCGATGGAGATGTTTGCCGCGTCCACGGCAACCTTGTCTCCAAAGCGCTTGGTTAGCGTTTTGATTTGCAGCATATCGCCCCCATGTCTGGGGCGCTGGATATGGTGCGAAGGCTACAGATGCGTGACGCTTCGGAGTCAGTTTCTTGACAGTTTTGCAACGGATTGATGACACCACCTCGGCGCCCCAAGCCCTAAACAATTGTAAAATCTGCAGGTCTTTAGGCCGAATAAATTATCCACAGGGTGTCATAAATATTTTACATTCGAGCAGAAAGGCGGCTAGCCTTAAGAAATGATACACCGGATCGCCATTTTTCTAGGCTTTTGTCTGGCCTTTCCTCCGGGCGCCCATGCGCAATTCTCGGATCTGCGCTGCGATGATCGTGTCCGGTTGACCCAGACGTTGGAAAACGTCCAAGGCGCCGAACGTCATGGGATGGGACTGCGCGATCCGGAAACGATGCTCGAGGTTTGGGTCATTGCGCGGAACGGCGAGTGGGTGATCGTGCAGAACTATGCCAATGGCACCGCCTGCATCGTCGCGATGGGCGAGCATTGGGAAGACACACCCGCGGATCCGGCCTAGGCTCCCGCTTTATCCAAGCCAATCTGGGATCGGCCCTGGCCGCAGTGTCTCTGCAAAGCGCTTTTCGGTGGCAACCTCCGCCCAGCGCGCGGCAAGTATGCACGGCCAGGTGGAATTGCTGCGGCATGGCACAATTTGCCTGACGAAATCTTGTCCGAATCGCAGGGGGCTGCAATAAAACTGTCACAAGGGTGATTGAAGGAAACTGGTGGGACATGGACTATTACATTGCAGAACTGGATGACAAGAATCGAATTGCCGCCGTCTGGGTGAAGAAGAACACAGCACGCGGCCCCCGCGTTTTCGACCCCAAGAAGCACATCTTCGATCCGCAAACTGCCAGCGATTTTGTCGGGGCACCCAAGACAGACATCGTGAGATGGCTGCACGGTGCAAGCGCCCGAAACTAATCACATAAGCACAATGCCCTAGAGCAGGCGCGCACCGCAGCACGCCGCCGCCTGCTGTTACAAAAACTTCATTTGCATATTTCCATATTTCACATATTCATGAAATATGGAAATTATGATACCCAACCGCCTCTCGACACTCGGTCATCCGCAGCGGCTGGCTGTGTTCAGGCTGCTGATGCGCCGCTATCCGGACCGCGTCCCGGCGACGGAACTCGCCCATGCGCTCAGCCTCAAGCCGAGCACGCTATCGAACTATGTCAGTGCGCTGATACAGGCCGGGTTGGTCACTCAGAAACGCGTCGGCACATCCCTGCTCTACGCCGTCGACATGGACGCGACACGGGAGACCTTCGATTACCTGCTGCTCGAGTGCGGTCGGGGGCGCCCGGAAGTCACTTCACAACATGCTCATTCCTTACAAAGAGGAGACGGTCAAATGGCCGATCGAAAATTCAATGTTTTGTTCATCTGCACGGGCAACTCCGCCCGCTCGATCTTTGCGGAAGCCATCCTGCGCGATCTCGCCGGAGACCGGTTTGTGGCTCATTCGGCGGGGACCAGGCCCCGGTCTGAGCTCAATCCCTTCGCGCTGGAGGTCTTGAAGAAGAACGGGCACGACGTCTCAGACCTGCGGGCCAAGAACGTCTCGGAGTTTCAGGGGGCCGACGCGCCTGCGCTCGATTTCGTGTTCACCGTCTGCGATCAGGCGGCGAACGAGGAGTGCCCGGCATGGCAAGGCCAGACCATCAGCGCGCACTGGGGGCTGCCTGACCCGGTGAAAGCCGAAGGCTCGCACGCGGAAAAGAGCCTCGCCTTCCATCAGACCTATGGTGCGCTACGCAACCGGATGACGGGCTTTGCCGCCCTGCCGATTTCCTCGCTGGACCGGATTTCGCTGCAAAAGGCCGTCGATGACATCGGTCAAACGGACGACCGGGGAATGACGCAATGACCGTATATGCCATCAACGGCCTCGGCCGCATCGGCAAGCTGGCGATCAAGCCGCTGCTGGCGCGCGGCGCCAAGATCGCATGGATCAACGACGCGGTGGGCGACCCGGAGATGCATGCACATTTGCTGGAATTCGATACTGTCCACGGCCGCTGGAACGCCGATTTTTCCCATGACGCGGACAGCGTCACCATCGACGGCACGCGGCTGCCCTTCATCGGCACAGGCGACCTCGCTGACCTGCCGCTGGACGGCGTCGATGTGCTGATCGATTGCACGGGTGCCTTCAAGACAGCGGCAAAAATCGCCCCCTATTTCGAGGCCGGTGTCAAAAAGGTCGTCGTGTCGGCACCCGTAAAGGATGACGAGGCGGCGAACATCGTCATCGGCGTCAACCACGACATCTACGAGCCTGACCGCCACCGGATCGTCACCGCCGCCAGCTGCACCACCAATTGCCTGGCGCCCGTGGTCAAGGTGATCCATGAAAACCTCAGGATCAAACACGGCTCCATCACGACGATCCATGATGTGACAAATACCCAGACCATCGTCGACCGCCCCGCGAAAGACCTGCGCCGTGCGCGCTCTGCCCTGAATTCGCTGATACCCACCACCACCGGAAGCGCCACCGCGATCACGCTGATCTACCCCGAATTGACGGGCCGTCTGAACGGTCATGCCGTGCGCGTGCCCCTGCTGAATGCCTCGCTCACCGATTGCGTATTCGAGGTGGAGCGTGAAACCACCGCAGAGGAGGTCAACGCCCTCTTCAACGCCGCTGCCGACGAGGGCCCGCTGAAAGGCATTCTGGGCTACGAGGAGCGCCCGCTGGTCTCGACGGACTACACCAATGACGAAAGATCCAGCATCGTCGATGCCCCGTCAACGATGGTGATCAACGGCACGCAGGTGAAAATCTATGCGTGGTACGACAACGAAATGGGCTATGCGCACCGGCTGGTGGATGTGGCGTTCATGGTCGGGGACAGCTTGTGAGCAATACCGCGCCGCGACCGGAGGGACTGTCCGCCTATATTGCGGTCACCGGCGCCTATTGGGCGTTCATGCTCACCGACGGCGCCTTGCGGATGCTGGTGCTCCTGCATTTTCACACGCTGGGCTTTTCGCCGGTTCAGCTGGCCTATCTCTTTGTTCTGTATGAGATCGCAGGCATAATCACCAACCTTTGCGCAGGCTGGATTGCCGCGCGCTTCGGGCTGACATCCACGCTTTATGCCGGGCTGGGGTTGCAGGTGATCGCCCTGCTGGCATTGGCGCAGCTGGATCCGGCCTGGGCGGTTGGCGCGTCGGTTATCTACGTCATGTTGGTGCAAGGCGCCAGCGGCGTGGCCAAGGATCTGGCCAAGATGTCCTCGAAATCCGCGGTCAAGCTGCTGGCCCCCGCAGAGGATGGCGGGCTGTTCCGCTGGGTGGCCCTGCTGACCGGGTCCAAGAACATGGTCAAGGGCGCTGGCTTCCTGTTGGGCGCGGCCCTTTTGGCGACGATCGGTTTCGTGGGGGCCGTCCTCGGGATGGCGGCCATCCTGGCCGTGATCCTGCTGGCGGTCCTCCTTGCCATGCCTGCCGGTTTGCCCAAGGGCCGCAAAGGCACCAAGTTCTCGGAGGTCTTCTCGAAATCGGCCAACGTCAATTGGCTCAGCGCCGCACGGGTGTTCCTGTTCGGGGCGCGGGATGTCTGGTTCGTCGTGGGCATCCCCATCTACTTCTACGCGGTCCTCTCGGACGGCACGACGGAAGGGAACAGAACCGCCTTCTTTATGATCGGCACCTTCATGGCCGTGTGGGTGATCCTCTACGGTCTGGTGCAGGCCAACGCCCCGCGCATCCTGCGCGCCAAATCCCGGCCAGAGCCCGAGCTGATCGCAGCCGCCCGCATCTGGGCCTGGGGCCTCGCCCTTGTGCCCGCCGCCCTCACCGCCACCGCCCTCCTCGCGGATGGACCGCAAACATGGCTGACGGTCACCATCATCGGCGGATTGCTGGCCTTCGGCGCGATCTTCGCGGTGAATTCATCGCTCCATTCCTTCCTTATCCTGAACTTTTCCAAGGCTGAGCGGGTCACCATGGATGTGGGCTTCTACTATATGGCCAATGCGGCGGGTCGGTTGATCGGAACGCTGCTGTCCGGCCTCACGTACCAGATCGGAGGGCTGCCGCTCATGCTAGGCGTGGCCGCCGCGATGGTGGCGATTTCTGCTGTGATTGTCGGGGCTTTGAAACCCGAGCATGCGGCGGTGACATCCGCGTAGCTTCGGCAAGAAGCCTGCCGTCAGACGGAACGACGCGCCGGACGCCGACATGAGGGCGCTCCCGTTGATCCAGTCATCGCGCGAGGAGCCGACGTGCGGCGGTCCATCGCGCATCGAGGGAGTCGCGCCGACTGATTGCATACATCAGAGAGCGATCATTGTTCGGTTCACGAATGCAGCGGCCGACAGCGTGCCTCCATTTGTGTGGAATGAATTGAGTGGCCCCAAGTGCGCAGCGACGGACGGGCGCACTCAGCTGCCTCACGCTGCGGCTGCACCAATTACGGCATTCGGATAGCATGCGAGCACAGTCGCGGATACAAACAAGGAATGAGTATTATTTGGAAATTGACACTTGCGCTAATCAGTCTCCTGGCAGGTTCCGCATACGCCGAGAGGATCGATATCGATCAAGTCGCGGTTCAGCGGGTTGGTAACACAGGACCCTTGGTGGTGCTCTTGGGCGGCTCTGAGGGTGGTTTCCTGAATGTAACTTCTTTGAATGACGCTTTAGTCGCTGAAGGATTTCAAGTCGCCGAACTTGCTTATTTTGGTTTTCAAGGAGGCCCACCCCACTTGAGTGAGATCAATATTAACGAAGTGTTGAATGGTCTTCAAATCTTAGCCGAACAAGTCAGCTGCGTTGGTGTTTTCGGTGTATCGAAAGGAGCGGAGTTGGCCCTTCTGCTTTCAGCAAATTCGGAAATCGTGGATGCAACTGTCGCAATGGTTCCCTTGCATGTGGTATGGCAATCTAGCAAAATCAGCATTGTAGGTGCATCGTCATGGATCCTACATGATAAGCCATTAGACTATGTACCCTACGATATAGTCTCGTTTGCAGCAGCCAGGGCCGCCTTAAATCCAAACAATGCATTAACTATGCATATCAATGCACTTGAAAATGCGGACGCTGTCACAAGATCTGCAATTCCCATTGAGCAAATACGGGGACCGGTTTTGCTGCAAGCACCGTTTAACAGGTCGCTGAAATAGTTCCCGAACTGGAACGCTGTCCCGTCATCAGGGCCAGATTGACTGACGGACATGCCTGTCGGCGCATCCGTGGCTCGCACCTCGGTCCATGTTTCCCTTCATGCCCCCAGCAACCGCGGTAGTCGGGCAAGGTTGTTGGCGGCCATGGTCAGGATGAAGCGGGATCGGACGCGTTCAACGCCGCGATACATCGTCTGTGCCATGCCGCCGACTGTCTTAGCCCAGCCGAACGGTTCCTCGATCTTTTTGCGGTGCTTCTGGGACAACGCATATCCTTCGTGTCGGGTCGTGCGCCCGTCGATCGCTGAATATCGCGATTTCCGGGCGACATGGGGCGTGACACAGGCTTGGCGCAGGTCAGACACGAACCCGGCCGCGTCATACCCCTTGTCGGCACCCAGCGTCAGCCGCCGGGTCGATCCGGGGGAATGGCGGTGGACCATGTCCAGCGCCGCGCGCCGCTCGGCATGACCGTCGGCCTGGGTCAGATCACCCTGCACGACAAACCCGTTGCGGTTTTCCATCAGCGCATGGCCCATGAAGCACAGCACCGCGCCGGTGCCGGGGGATTTCTTGTAAAGGCGCGCATCCGGATCGGTGACCGAGGCATGGGTGGCGTTTGAACGCTTCTCGCCTCTGAAGTCGACCTCGGCATTGCGGTGGCGGCGGCTGTTGTGGGGCATCGGGTCGATCTCTGCTGGGGTGTCGGAAGGCGCGGTCTCAGGGGTAGGCTCAAGGGTGGTATCCGGGGCGGGCGGGTCGCCCGGACCCTCATCGTCAGGCGGGGTGGCCTCGGCCTTCGGCTGGAAACTCTTCATCGAGGCCCAGGCCTTGATGAGCGTTCCATCGACAGAGAAGTGCTCGTCCGACAGCAGCGGCGCAACTTCGCGGTGGGCCAGGATCGCCGCCATCACCTTGCGTGACATCTCGGTCGTCAGCAGCCGGTCGCGATTCTTGGTGAAAACGGTCGGAACCCATACAGGATCATCGATGCCCAGCCCAACGAACCAGCGGAACATCAGGTTGTAATCCATCTGCTCCATCAACAGACGTTCGGAGCGGATCGAGAACAGGATTTGTAGAAGGCTCGCCCGGATCAACCGCTCGGGTGGGATCGAAGGCCGCCCGAAGTCAATGTAAAGCGCATCGAATTCGGCATCGAGACTGGCCAGCGCGTCGTTCACCACCTGCCTGATCTTGCGCAGCGGATGTCGCGGCGGGATGCGCTCCTCCAGATCGACATAGCTGAACAGCGACCCGCTCCTCTCGTCCAAACCCCGCATGATCACCCCCGCCATTTCCGTGCCGAGGGTGAATCATGTTCTCAAACCGCTGTCGAGGATGGACTAATTCAGCAGCCTGTTAATGATCAGGTTTGGCCGTCTGTCGCAATGTCAGAAGCCGCGATAAACCGAGCAAACCGACTGGCTCCGGACCACAAGGTTGCACTAAAAACCTATGTTCATGATCACTAACTCTTGAGGGTCGAGGAGGCCCAACAAGATGTCGTCAGTTTTTTTGGTATGCATCTAAAGGACTGCTGATATCTATTCTAAATTGCAGCCACGAGCCGCGACACAGAAACGCAGAAACGTATAATCGGTCCGGACTGCTGACGGGTCCGCGCATCTTGTGATATCTCTTGGTGCTCCACGTCGAGTTGCCTTGGTGGATGGACGCGACGGATCGGCGGTTCAGTCACGCAAACTGCACATCCACTTGCCATTAATATGATCAACTCCCAGTGTCGCCCGGTATGATCCACAGACCTGCGGCGTGTGGCTGCGGTCGCATCGACCAGCGACCGCAGCAAGCTCAGCCTGCCGCCATTGCTTTGATGTCTGCCGTACTTGGGGTGCTTCCGCCGATGCCCCAATGGCCGCTGCGCACCTCCTTGACCCGGACCCACGTCACGCCCCGCATCGCTTCGCCTTCGATCTCGACCATGGCGTTGGTCACCTTTTCGATCATCTGTGCCTTTTGGGCCTGATCGAAAACGCCTTCGATGACTTCAATATCTATAAGTGGCATTCTCATTCTCCTTCAGTTTTCTACCGCATTAACCTATGGCGCGGCGACCAACCTCGCCGCCAGTCATCGGAGTGAAGTGAACCCAATACAGTTTGTGGACTAGTTTGCCGGCGTGGAACGTGTCACCCTTGAGATGAAAGGTGATGTCATATCCCCGAATGTCTATCCGCGGTTTTGCCCCATCGCGATGGCTGCTGATCTTCTGGGTCCCCGTTGGACGCTTTTGGTCCTTTGTGTGTTGTGGAATGGATCAACGCGGTTCAACGATATCAGCCGTGGACTTCCGGGAATGTCTCCAAGCCTGCTGTCAAAACGTTTGAAAGATATGGAAGCAAAGGGGTTGGTTCAGCGTCGGGAGAGCGGCGTAGGCGCACATGCGGAATACATGACGACAGACCGCGCTGACGAGCTTGAGCCCATCATCGAAAGCCTCGGCGAATGGGCGCACCGCAACATAGAAACAGACGTTTCGCTGGAGTGCCTCGATGCCCGGATGCTGATGTGGAACATCCGACGAAAGATCAACCGCTCGGCGCTCCCGGTCACCAAATGCGTCATCCAGTTTACGTTGAATGATACCCCTCACAAGCAAGCGAACTATTGGCTGGTCATCCGGCCGGGAATCGAAACCGATCTGTGCTATCAGGACCCCGGCCACAACGTCGATCTTTTTATCATCAGTGAATTGCGCGCAATCACGTCGGCGTGGATGGGCCATTCCAGCTTTGAGACCGAGATTGCCAAGGACACGATTACGCTTGTCGGGCATTCGGGAATGGCGAGAACCCTCACGAAATGGCTGATCAGGAGTAGTTTCGCAAATCAGCTCGACCCGGCTTGAGCGCGACCAGTTCCCACCATGTGCTGAATAGCCGGTATTGGCTGCGCCGCGGAAGATGGGTCAATCAGGTTCGAAGCTGGCTGGCGGTGGTGCAAAGGAAGTCGGGCTTTGATGGACACCGGAACACCAGCTTCAATTGATCGCTCCATGAGATCTGCAACCTGCGCGAAATCATCGCAAGCCGTCCTGTGCAGCAGCTGGCGAGTTTCCGTGATCCACTGAAATGGCGCTATGGCGGTCCGTCGACAGGGCTTCGTGACGGCACTCGAAGCAGTATTGTCGAAGTTCAATCAATTTACTTGGCGAGAAAGCCTATGCCGAACAAGGTGCTCAATCGTCTCGTACTCGCTTGGCGCATAGTTTGGTGGCGGAGACGAAGTCCGAAAGTTGTTTTATTTCAATAATTTAAGACCTTGATATTGCGAGAAATATATTTCTGAAGTGTTGCATTTAGTGCAGCAAAATGTGCAGCAAAAAGTAGTAAAGATCGTGATCTTGTAACATTCAAGCCAGAGAAACATTGTCTGGTAATGGACCGATCACCTTCAATGTGGGCCATACCAGCCATTTAACCGTATCGCAGCAAACGTCGGCTCTGAGCCGATTTTGTTGAAAAACTCCGTTTTTGGCAAAATCGGTGAAATTTTTGTCCGTACAGCGCCACCAATTTTTCTAAGCGAGGGGTTCGGCCAAATTGGCCTTCTGCCGCTCATGTGGCAGCCCACTGCGCCTAATCGCAGATCTCATCTGACTTTTCGGTATCGCGGGTTCTTTCCGAAAAATCACAACATCTGAAATTTGGAGTTTTTCAACAAAATCAGCCCATTGCGACCGATGCTGCGCTAGGTTCGAACAGGAACAATGCGCTGAAGGCGGTGATTTTTGTAGCAAGCGATTGCTGCGTCCCATCGCCAGGTTCCATTTCGCGGCAGCGTTACCGCCAGTGGTTTTCGACAAACGTACTGAAGCTTTCGGCCTGCACGCGACAAAACGCAAATTCCGGAACTGTGCATCCAGAGCCTACGGCAAAGACGGCAATCCCGGCTGCATGGGCGGATTGAGCGCCAGGCAATGAATCTTCAAAAACGCATGCCTCTGCCGCCGGAAGCCCCAATACTTCAAGTGTCGTTCTGAACGGTAAAGGCGCTGGCTTCCCCAGCGGCAGTTCGGCTGCCGAAACGACGGCCTCGATGCGGTGAGAAATACCCAGCATGGCAAGCGCGTCCGCGATATGTCGGCGCGGCGATGAAGAACAAATCGCGATTCGCTTGCCGTCGTCGTGAAGTCTGCACAGCAACTCACGTGCTCCAGGAACGGGCTTGCGCATCGAAGGCATCATGGCGTCAGCCAAGACATCAGTCTGGTCGCTGATTTCTCGGTGCCTGGCCGGTGATAGCGACTGCCCGAAAAGTTCGTCGAAAAACCCCTTCAATCCGCGCCCGATGTGAGCGTCAAGCAATGTGCGGGACGGCACCAGCCCATAGCGCCTGGCCACATCCACTTTGGCCGCTTCCCAGACGTGTTCGGATTGAACTAGGGTTCCGTCCAGATCGAAGATCGCGGCGGAATAGCGGGTGAAATCGATGATTGGCTTTTCCCTTGCTGGCGTCATTCTCGACCTCTGGATCAACTTTTCTACGGCCATCCGTGGTCTGGCGGCATATGCGGCAATGACACTTATAGTTTGGTTCGTCGACTTGCGATGCCGCCACGCCGGGACTTGATGTTGCAAGCCTCATTCATTCCTTGACCAAATGGCAAAACTTGATGCTACATGATCAAATCCAACCCGGGGGTGAGAAAAAACAATGACAATTTTAGCACACGTAAGCCGTCGCCGTTTCCTAGCGACCACCGCAGCGACCTCGCTGCTGGCGGGCACAATGGGCGCCACGCGCGCCCTGGCTGCCGAGCCGATCAAGATGGCTGGCGTTTATACCGTACCGGTTGAACAGCAATGGGTCAGCCGCATTCACAAGGCGGCGCTGGCGGCGCAGGATCGCGGCGACATCGCCTATGACGTTCTCCGAAAATGTCAGCAACACCGACTATGCCCGCGTGCTTGCGCGAATATGCCGAGGCCGGCAACAAGCTGATCGTCGGCGAGGTTTTTGGTGCCGAACAAGAGGCGCGCGAGGTGGCGGCGGAGTATCCGGACGTCGCCTTCCTGATGGGATCAAGCTTCAAGGAAGACGCCGCTCTGCCGAATTTCGCGGTCTTTGACAACTACATTCAGGACGCATCCTATCTGTCTGGCATCATTGCCGGTGCGATGACCGAAGCGGGCAATATCGGCATGGTCGGCGGCTTTCCCGATCCCCGAGGTGAACCGCCTGATGCATGCCTTCATGGCCGGTGCGCCGCGAGATGAACCCCGACATCAAGTTCCAGGTCAGCTTTATCGGCAGCTGGTTCGATCCGCCCAAGGCCAAGGAAACCGCCTTCGCGATGATCGAGAACGGCGCCGACGTGCTTTATGCCGAACGCTTTGGCGTGTCGGACGCGGCGCAAGGAAAAGGGCGTGCTGGCCATCGGCAACGTGATCGACACGCAAGGCGACTATCCCGAGACGGTCGTCGCCTCGGCCATCTGGAATTTCGAGCCGACACTGGACAAGGCCATCGCCGCGGTGCAGGCGGGCACCTTTACGGCCGCCGATTACGGCCTCTATTCCTTCATGAAAGAGGGCGGCACGACGCTGGCGCCCCTGGGCACGTTCGAGGGCAAGGTGCCTGCAGCAGCGCTGGAACTGGTCGCCAGCGCGAGGCCGAGATCAAGTCGGGCGCTTTCACGGTCGACGATCAACGACGACGAACCAAAATCGTCCTAGACTGCCATGAGCCAGAGCGCGAGATGTCCTGCGCCTTGACGCCATCACCAAACGCTTTGGCGAACTGACCGCGAACGATGCGGTCAGCTTCTTTCTGCTGAACGGCGAGGTCGTCGCCCTGCTGGGCGAGAACGGCGCGGGCAAGACGACGCTGATGAACATCCTGTTCGGCCAGTACACCGCCGACAGCGGCACGCGTCGAGGTGTTCGGTCAGACCCTGCCACCGGGCAATTCCCGTGCCGCGCTGGAGGCGGGTGTCGGCATGGTGCACCAGCATTTCACGCTGGCCGACAACATGACGCGTGCAGGAAAACATCACGCTGGGCGTGCGTCCGCTGTTCAGCCCCAGTCTGGGGCGGGCGGCGGCGCGGGCGCGGATCGTCGCGCTGTCTGACAAGATTTCATCTGGCGGTGTCGACCAGACGCGCGCGTCGGCAGCCTGAGCGTCGGCGAGCGCCAGCGGGTCGAAATCCTCAAGGCGCTGTACCGCGACGTGCGGATCCTGATCCTCGATGAACCGACCGCGGTGCTGACCCCGCAGGAGACCGACGATCTGTTCGCCACGTTGCGACAGGCGATTGCGCAACGGGCTGTCGGTGATCTTCATCTCGCACAAGCTGCACGAGGTCATGGCGATTGCCGACCGCGTCGTGGTGCTGCGCCATGGCAAGTTGGTTGGCGGGGTCGACACCGCTGATACTGACCCCAGCAGCGCTGGCCGCGATGATGATGGGGGCCGAGGCCACGCCGCCGGACATTGCGCCGGGGACGCCGGGCGATGCGCTGTTCGAACTGCGCGATGTCAGCACGCCCGATGTCGGCAGTGCACCGGGGCTGAAATCGGTCAGTCTGGACGTTGCGCGCCGGTCAGATCGTCGGCCTTGCGGGCGTGTCCGGCAACGGCCAGGCGGCGCTGGCCGATCTGGTCGGCGGCGATGCGGTCGCCCGCGACGGGGCATCTGGTACTGAACGGCGACCGGGTGGCGAAGTGGACGCCGCGCCGCGCCGTGCAAGGCGGCATCGCCCGCATCCCCGAAGACCGGCACAAGACCGGCACGATCGCGGATTTCGACCTGACCGAGAACGCGATTCTGGAACGCTACAAGCGGCGCGCCGTTCAGCCGCGATGGCTGGCTGAACTGGCGCAAGTCGCGCGGTCTTTGCCGACTGATATCATTGCCAAATACGACGTGCGCTGCCCCGGCGTCGATACGCCGCATCCGGCTGCTGTCGGGCGGCAACATGCAAAAGCTGATCCTTGGCCGGGTGCTTGAGGCTGACCCTCAGGTCATCCTGGCCAACCAGCCGGTGCGCGGGCTGGACATCGGCGCGGTAAACTATGTACACAGCCAGCTGCTGGCGGCGCGCGACCGCGGCGCGGCGGTGCTGCTGATTTCCGAGGATCTGGACGAGATCATGGCGCTGTCTGACGTGATCCATGTCATCGCGGACGGCCGCCTGTCGCCCGCCTTTGCGACGCGGCAAAAAGACACCGGCAGAGCTGGGACTCTGGATGGCTGGGCAAGGATTCGAGACGGAGGTGGCCCATGCGTCTTGAACCGATCGCCAATCCGACGTTGTGCCCGCAGGTTGCTGCCGCCTGTGCTGGCGCTGGGCGCCACCGTCGTGATCGCCTCGCTTCTGGCGAGCCGTCGCGGGGGCGAACCCGTTTTCGGTGCTGGGGCTGATCATCAAGGGGGCGTTCGGATCAAAGTTCGCGCTGCTGGAAACGCTGAACCGCGCCACGCCGCTGATCTTTACCGGGCTCGCCGTCGCCGTCGCCTTTCGCGCCAAGTTCTGGAACATCGGGGCCGAGGCACAGCTTTATGCCGGGGCGCTGATGACGGTGCGTGCTGGGCACCGGGCGCGTTGCCCTGGCCAAGCCTTGCGCTGTTGCCCGTGCTGGCGCTGGCCGCGATGCTGGCCGGGGCGGTGATGCTGCTGGTCCCCGCCCTGCTGAAAACCCGCTTTGGCGTGGACGAGGTGGTCACGACGCTGCTGTTCAACTTCATCTTCCTGCTGTTCATCTCGATGCTGCTGGAAGGGCCACTGAAGGACCCGATGGGCATGGGCTGGCCGAAATCGGCCGCGCCTGATCCCGGAGGCGCGGCTGCCGCGCATGGTCGAGGGGTTGCGGCTGCACTGGGGGTTCGGGCTGGCGATCCTTTCGGCGGGGGCGGTCTGGGTGATCCAGACCCGCAGCACGCTGGGCTATGAAATGCGCGCCGTTGGCCTGAACCGCGAGGCGGCGGCGTTTGCAGGCATTCCCGGTCAATACGGTGCTGGTCAAGACGGCGCTGCTGTCGGGCGGGCTTGGCGGCGCTGGCCGGGTTTTCCGAAGTGGCGGGGCTGAAGGGCAGCCTGACGCTCGATCTGTCGCCCGGGTTTGGCTACACGGGCATCATCGTCGCGATGCTGGCGCTGCTGAACCCGCTGGGCGTCATCGTCGCGGCGCTGTTCGTGGCGGGCATTTTCGTCGGTGCCGACAGCATGAGCCGCGCCGCCGATGTGCCGACGTACCTTGCCGACATCATGCTGGCGACCGCGCTGTTGCTGATGGTGCTGGCGATCATGCTGACGCGGTTCCGGGTGCGTGAGGGACTAGCATGGACATCCTCGACATCCTGTTCACCGCCAGCTTTTGGGCTGCCGCAATCCGCATCGCCACCCCGCTGATCTTTGCCACGCTGGGAGAGTTGATCTGCGAACGCGCCGGGGTGCTGAACCTCGGGATCGAGGGGATCATGGTCGCGGGGGCCTTCGCCGGTTGGATGGCGGTTTATTCCGGCACCGGGCTGTGGGTCGGGCGTGTGCGGTGGCGATGCTGGTGGGGATGCTGTTCGGCCTGCTGCACAGCATGCCTGACGGTGCCGTTCGGGCTGTCGCAGCACGTGGTGGGTCTGGGAGTCACGCTGCTGGCGACGTCATCGACCTATTACGCTTATCGGCTGGCCCTGCCCGAGGTGACCAGCCCGCCCAAGATCGTCGCGTTTCAGCCTTATGAAATCCCGGTCCTGTCCGACATTCCGCTGCTGGGACCGGCGCTGTTTTCGCAGACGCCGTTCACCTATCTGGCTTTCGTGTCTCGTCGCGGTGGTGGCCGTGGTGCTGTACCGCACGCCGCTGGGCTTGGCGGTGCGCGCCGCGGGCGAAAGCCCCGCCGCAGTCGCGGCACAGGGCCTGTCCGTCACCGCGATCCGCATGGGGGCGGTCATCGTCGGCAGCGGGTTCATGGCGATGGGCGGGGCGTTCCTGACCATGTCGCGCCTTTGACAGCTTCTTCTTCGAGATGGTCAACGGACGCGGCTGGATCTGCATCGCGCTGGTGGTCTTCGGGTCGTGGCGGCCCGGCAAGGCACTGTTGGGGGCGGTCCTGTTCGCCGCCTTTGACGCGCTGCAAATCCGGGTGCAGCAGACCAGCTTGGGCGCGGTATTTCCCTATCAGATGTTCCTGATGATGCCCTATGTCCTGTCGATTCTGGCGCTGGTGGTCGATGTCGCGCCGCGCCCAGGTGCCCGCCGCCCTGATGGTGCCGTTCAACAAAGGAGAGCGCTGATGTTTGACCTGATCGTCAAGGGCGGCACGCTGCCGGATGGGCGCGTGGCGGATATCGGCATCACGGGCGGCAAGATCACCGCGATCGAGCTCGCTGGGTGATGCGGAGGACGGGGCAGGTCATCGACGCCAGCGGCGATCTGGTCAGCCCGCCCTTCGTCGATCCGCATTTCCACATGGATGCCACGCTGTCCTACGGCCTGCCGCGCATCAACGCCTCGGGCACATTGCTGGAAGGCATCGGCCTGTGGGGTGAGCTGAAGCAGGTGATGACCCAGGACGACGTCGTCGCCCGCGCGCTGCAGCTATTGCGATTGGGCGGCAAGCATGGGGCTGCTGGCGATCCGGAGTCATGTCGATACCTGCGATGACCGGCTGCTGGGGGTCGAGGCGCTGTTGCAGGTGAAGCGAGCAGGTCAGGGATTACATCGACCTGCAACTGGTCGCCTTCCCGCAGGACGGTTTCTACCGCGACCCGACCGCGCGGGCGAACACGATCCGGGCCCTGGATATGGGCGTCGACGTGGTCGGCGGCATCCCGCATTTTGAACGCACGATGGCCGATGGCGCGGCCTCGGTGACAGAACTGTGCGAGATCGCGGCAGAACGGGGCCTGCAGGTCGATATGCACTGCGATGAAACCGACGATCCGCTGTCGCGCCACATCGAAACTCTGGCCTATGAAACCCAGCGCCTGGGGCTGCAGGGTCGGGTCGCGGGATCGCACCTGACCTCGATGCATTCGATGGACAACTACTATGTCTCCAAACTGCTGCCGCTGATCGCCGAGTCGGAGATCAACGCGATCCCGAACCCGCTGATCAACATCGTGCTGCAGGGGCGGCACGACAGCTATCCCGAAACGGCGCGGTCTGACGCGGGTCAAGGAGATGCTGGCGATGGGGATCAATGTCGGTTGGGGACAGGATTGCGTGCTGGACCCGTGGTATTCGCTGGGCACCGCCGACATGCTGGACGTGGCCTTCATGGGGCTGCACGTGGCGCAGATGACCAGCCCGCAAGACATGCGGACCTGTTTCGACATGGTCACTGTGAACAACGCCAGCACGATGGGACTGGCGGATTACGGGCTGCATGTCGGGGCAAAGGCGTCGCTTGTCGTACTCGACGCAAAGGACCCGGTCGAGGCGCTGCGACTGCGGGCCAACCGGCTGTGCGTCGTGGCCAATGGGCGAGTGATCAGCACGACCCCGCGCGCGGACGCTGCTCTGCGGCTTGAAGGGCGCCCAGCTTTGGTCCGCAGAAGGCACTCCGTTAGTGATGATTAAATCCAGTCAGAGCCTCGGCGTAAAAATCAATTCACACTGAGTACCTTCGGATTGTTTCTGGCAGATTTCTGGAACTGGTCTATCATTTCGTTGACGACAGATAGCGCCAGCACCGGACATTTGAGCGGATGCAGCGAAAGCCCGCAAAGTCCGGATTTTGTTGAAGAACTCCCCCGGAGTTGGCGTGTTCTCGCTTTTTGCTGTTGAGGCCAGCTTCTTCGCTTCCGAACCGTAGCTCGGAGCGCGCTATTTTCTGGATTTGGGTGGCTCAGATCATGCTATGGCCTCCGTTTGGATAGTCTTGGGCCTGAGCTTGGCGAGTTTTCTGAGGTTCTGTGCGATGGCGGCGAGGAGGAACTCATCCTTGGCCCCGTTGGGGCCGCGCAATCGCAACCTGGTCAGGTTCAGTATGCGTTTCAGATGGGCAAACAGCATCTCGACCTTCTTCCGTTTGTCGCGGCTGACCTTGCAGGTTTTCGTTTTCCTGCTCGACCGCGCGAAGTCGCGTGCATCCTCGTGCTCTTCGCGACTGATCGATCTGCAGATCGCGTTGGGGCAGCACTTCTCCTTCGACGGGCAACCCTGACAGTCGGACTTGAGAGCGCGATACTTGCGAGTGCCGCTGATGTTCTTCCCTCGATTGGGATCGGAGTAATTTCGGCGGAATTGTTTCAGCGCGAAGCCTTCCGGGCAAATGTACTGATCGTTGGCCTCGTCATATTCAAACTCAAACCGCGTCCAGGCACCGTCTTTGCGGTTCGAGTGATCGATCACCGGAATGAATGGGATGATCCCGCGCTTTTTGACCAGCCAGCCCAGGTTGTCGCTGGAGCCATAGGTCGTGTCAGCGGCGAGCCACTCCGGTCTGATGCCGAAGCGCTTTTCAGTGCGATCCAGCATTGTTTGAGACGCGCCCACCTCGGCCTGTCGGATTGCCCGCGTGGCCTCGACGTCCATAATGACAGAGCTTTTCGTATCGATCAGGTAGTTCGTGGCATAGGCGAAGTAGGGGCGGCTTTCCTCGGCGCGCGTCCATTGCGCCGCGGGGTCGGACTTTGCAACGAACTTGGGCTGGACTGGCGAGGCCGCGCCAAAAGCTGCGTCATCCAGAGTTTCCAGATACTCCTTGGCGGCGCGGTTGCCTGCTGCCCGAGCAACGTCTTCGTTCCAGTCCTTGGCTGCAATGGAACGGGCTTTGTTGGCATCTGCAGGGATCAGGCTGGCATCAACCGCGAAGCCCTCGCCGGAGACGAGGTCTTCCTTCAGGCAGCGCTCCACCGTCGCCTCGAAGATATGGCGCAGCAGGTCGCTGTCACGGAATTTGCCATGGCGGTACCGCGAGAAGGAAGAATGGTCGGGCACCTTGTCATCCAGTCCAAGCCGACAGAACCAGCGATACGCCAAGTTGAGATGCACTTCCTGGCAAAGCCGCCGCTCAGACCGGATGCCCATCACATAGCCAATCACCAGCATGCGTACGATGAGCTCAGGATCAATCGAAGGACGCCCCGTGTGGCTGTAAAACGGCTTCAACCGTTCTCGCATGTCACCCATGTCCAGGAAACGGTCGATCTCTCGCAAGACGTGGTTTGGCGGCACGTGAGCGTCCAGATCGAACTCGTAAAACAGCTGCGCTTCAACCTTTTGAGTGCCCATCATCGCTCCATCCTCCCAATCTTGATAAACTGAGTGAATCAAACGACTTGCCGCACTGCAACACAGAGTTTTTCAACAGCATCTCCGCACTGCCGTCATTGGCGCCGACAGCAGCGAATGACTGGTTCGAGCCCAGAGTCACGGATGCTGCAAAACGTGCAAATGGCGGCTTCTGATACATAGCGGGCGCTCAATTTTGAACTCCGATACCAATCTTCCAACAGCCTTTTTGCTGGACGAATGATTAACTTGCGAGGATCTTTGCAAGCAGCGCCGCTGATCTGACGCCGTCAATGAGCCGGATATTTCGGGTACTACAAAAGTAATCGGGAATATGTCCCATACCCGCGCAGCCAAGAACGACAGTACCCACCTCATCTTCGGCCACAGAACGATTGATTTCATTTACCACAACATCCGCCGTTCCTACCGGATCGGATTCCAGATCCAGAACGGGCACACCACTGGCACGGACACGGGCCAGTTGGGCTGCGAACCCGTAAGTGTGGATGTTTCTTTCCAGTATGGGAACAGAAACATCTAACGTAGTCACGACAGAGAACCTATCGCCCGAAAGCACCGCCATATGATAGGCGGCTTGGCCGATGCCAATGACGGGGCAGGATGAGATTGCACGGGCGGCGTCCAGTCCGGTGTCATCAAAGCAGCCGATAATAATGGCCTTAGCGCCTTCATCTGAGGCTTTACGCGCCAGCGCTAACAGCGGCGGGATGCATGCTGCACCGTCCTCCGGACCCTGAATGGCGGCGGGTCCTTCGTGGGAGGTCCACCCCGTCAGCGTCACACCCACTTTTGATGCGGCTCCAACCATGGCTGTGGTCATGGAAGCGGTGCTGTTTGGGTTGATCAGGACAATCATCAGACGGCCTTTCCAGCGTCACTGACTGCGCGCGTTTTGCGCCTGTTGCTCAACAGTGCAAGGCCAAGGAAGATACCGATGATCAACAGGGAAAACACTGTGGTCAGCGTGCCGAGCGCATAAAGCACCGGGGAGGTGACATTGGTCGTCATGCCGTAGATTTCCAGTGGCAGGGTGTTGTAGCTGCCCGCCGTCAGCAGAGAGCGCGCAAACTCGTCATAGCTGAGCGTGAAGCCAAACAAGGCCACACCAATCAGCGAAGGCGCAATAATCGGCAACACGACATAGCGGATTGTCTGCCATGGGGAGGCCCCAAGATCGCGGGCGGCTTCCTCATAGCTTTTGTCGAAACGGTTGAAGACTGCGAACATGATCAGCAGGCCGAATGGCAGCGTCCATGTCAATTGCGCGCCAAATCCAGAGGTCGACCAATGCACATTGAGTCCGCTTTGCGAAAACATGAGGCCCACGCCCAGTGAAATAAGGATCGATGGGATCACCAGTGCAGTGATGATCAGGTAAAACAGAACGCCCGAGCCTGCGAATTTCTTGCGAAAGGCGAGGCCGCCCATGACCGAAACAACCACAGTTGTGACCATGACCATCAGGCCCAATACGATGGAGCGGCGAAAGCTGCCCCAGATGTCACCAACGGCCTGTTGCTCGAACAGGTCATAGAACCAATACATCGACACGCCGCGCATCGGAAAGGTCAGCCCGCCGCCTTCGCCCTGGAATGACAGTATGCCAATTGTCAGGGTTGGGCCGTAAAGAAACAGCATAAACAACGCAAAGAATGCAGAGAGGACATAGAACGACCTTGGGCGGGGTTCCATTACAGCTCCTTTCGAATGTCGACAAAGCGCAGCAGGATGCCAATTGTGATCAGGACGGTCGCGAGCAGCACAATTGCTGTAGCCGAGGCACTTGGGTATTGCAGCAAGGCAATGTCGTTCGAAATCAGGCGTCCCACATTTGCGGATTGACTGCCGCTCATGAAGCGCACAGTGATGAAGTCCCCCATGACCAGCGTGACCACGAAAATGGTTCCAATCATGATGCCCGGCTTGGTCAGGG
Source organism: uncultured Alphaproteobacteria bacterium (assembly GCA_963703195.1). Lineage (GTDB taxonomy): Bacteria > Pseudomonadota > Alphaproteobacteria > Rhodobacterales > Rhodobacteraceae > Sulfitobacter. The sequence continues at coordinate 1,911,579 of OY969797.1, forward strand.
GGATGATAACGTTCCATAGGATTTGCACGCCATTTGCGCCTGCATCGCGTGCCGCTTCGATCAAGGATTTGTCGATCCGCATCATTGTGTTGAAAATCGGGACGACCATGAAGAGGGTATAAAGATGCACAAAGGCAAGGATGACGGCAAAATCACTGAACAACAGCCACTCAATCGGTTCATCAATCACACCCCAAGACATCAATGTGGAATTGGCGATCCCATTGCGACCCAGGAAGGGAATCCAAGAGATCATGCGAATGATGTTGCTGGTCCAGAACGGGATCGTGCAGAGCAGGAAGAGCGCGATCTGCCAGGTCAGGGTGCGAATATGGAAAGCCAGATAATAGGCCACAGTAAACCCGATCAATAGCGTGCAGACCCAAGTGATCAGCGCGTATTTGAAGGTGTTGAAAAAGACGGTGTAGGTCACCGAAGACCCGAACAGAAAGGCGTAATTGTCAAACTCAAACGCCGGAATGATCGAAAATTCGGTAGCCCGCCAAAAGCTGACGATCACGATCAAAACTATCGGAAGCACCAGAAAAATCAGCAGGACCACCGCAAGAGGGGAGACCATCAGCCAGCCGGTTACATGGCGATCTTTGAGCAGATTTTTCATCAGTATTCTTTGTATTGTATAGGGTGGGTGCGCCGGTTGGCGCACCCGTTGGTTGACCTTAAGCGGCGATAAATTCGTTCCACTTGCGAACCATGTACTGGTTTTCGTCCATGACGGAGTTCCAGGCCACGACGGATCCCATACGATCAAGGAATGAGCCGCCATCGCGCACTTCGCCCGCACCGGCCAGCTTGTCGCCTGTTGGGGACAGGATGTCGCCCTCGGCGGCTTTGCCTTCGTACCAGAAGCCCCATTCGTCCGCAGACATGAACTCTTTGGAGGTTTCCGGCACCGCCGAGTAATAGCCCTGACGCATCAGGTAGCCGCCGACCCAGCCGGACAGATACCAGTTGATGTATTCATAAGCCGCGTCCAGTTCGATACCCGTCAAAGCGGCCGAAAGACCCAGGCCACCACCCCATGACCGGTAGCCCTCTTCCAGCGGCTGGTAGACGCAGGGAATGCCTTGGGCTTTAACGGCGGTGATTGCGGGGGACCACATGGACTGGATGACGACTTCGCCGGACGCCATCAGGTTGACGCTCTCATCGAAGGACTTCCAGAACGCGCGGAACTGGCCGTTCTTCTTGGCCTCAGTAAAGATGCCGATCGTCAGGTCGATCTCTTCGCGGGTCATGTTGCCTTTGTCTGGGTAGGTGTATTCGCCCATGGATTCCACAACCATTGCCATGTCCATGATCCCGATAGACGAGATGTCGAGGATCGACGCCTTGCCTTTGAACTCAGGGTTCAACAGCTCGGACCAGTTGTTAATCGGCCGGCCGATCAGGTCGGGGCGGATGCCCAGTGTGTCGGCGTTGTAGATGGTTGGGATCAGGGTCATCCAACCAGATTCTTCAGCAACAAAGTCCGTGCCGTTGGGGCCAGAGGTGAAGCCGACCGTATGCGGGGCGGTACCCTGCGCGATTGTGCTTTCCGGCGTCAGAAGCCCGCTGCGGAAGGTTCCGGCGATTTTGTCGTAGTTGTCAACCTTGGTGGTGTCCATGGCCTGCAAATTGCCCGCGGCCCAAACCTTTTTGCAGATGAAGTATTCGATGTCCGCGATGTCAAAGCTGTTGGGCTGGGTCGCGGCACGCTGTGTCACGCTGTCCGTATCAAGGGCCGTCATTTCAAGCGTGAAACCGAGATCCTCTTGAACCTTGTTGGCGACATCATTTAGGTTGGACACCCCTGTGCCGAACTGGCGAAGTGTGACGTCCTTGATGTTTTGCGCCCAGAGCATTGGCGCGCCAAGGGTGGTGGAACCGGCAGCAATCGCAGTCGATGCGGCACCTTTGAGCAATGAACGGCGGCTGAGGCCGGTTCGCGATGTGAATTTGGTCATGCGTAGTCTCCTTGTCGGTGGTGAAGTGCCGCGCTTCATGCGGTCAGGTGGTGAAGGTTCTTGGCATCCCAATGCAGACCGATCTGGTCGCCGGGGTGATGCGGGGTGGTGAAGTAGTCGGCCTCGGGCACTAGCACCGTCATCTCTTGGTCACCCGCAATGCGCGACATAAGAGAAACGTGGGTGCCCTGATATTCGACGGCGGTGACCTGCGCGTCCAAAATGCCCTTGTTTGGCGCTGTTATTGCAATCGTATCTGTGCGTATTGCGAAGTGCCCGTCCGGCAGCGCGATGACATTGTGCCCGCCCATAAATTGTGCAACGAAGCGCGTTCTGGGGGCATTGAATACGTCGCGCGCGGCCCCTGCTTGTTCGATCACCGCGTTGTTCATCACGACAACTTCATCGGCCAGCGCCAGCGCTTCGTCCTGCCCATGGGTGACATGAATGAAGCTGATGCCCAGCTCTTTTTGCAGCTTCTTCAACTCGCCCCGCATCCGGATGCGCAAGAACGGATCGAGCGCTGACAGTGGCTCGTCCAGCAACAATACCTCAGGGCGCGTGATCAAGGCCCTTGCAAGTGCGACGCGTTGTTGCTGACCTCCCGAAAGCTGATCGGGCAAGCGATCGGCCAGAGATGTCAGATCCACCAGTTCCAACATCTCACCGGCTTTAGCATGGCGTTCTTTGGTCTCTACGCCCTTCATTTTCAGGCTGAAGGCGACGTTGTCGCGGACACTCAGATGCGGAAACAAAGCATAGTTCTGAAACATCATAGCGGTGCCGCGTTGCGCAGGTGGCAGGGCAGAAATATCGCGTCCTGACAGTAAAATCGCACCTTCGGTCACGCTTTCGTGGCCCGCAATCATCCTCAGGGTCGATGATTTTCCGCACCCCGAAGGCCCGAGCAGGCAGGTATAGGAAGAGGGCTTGAATCGGTGATCGACCGCATCCACGGCGACGGTCGGACCATAGCGCTTAGTAACGTCCACCAGTTCCAAATCATGCTTTGCAGTCATGCGCACCCCCTTGGTGAAATCATTGGGGACTTGTGATGGCGTGAGTTCAAACAGCGCCTACGGCTTCCACGATGAAGTCAGCTACTTGGCGCAAATATTGGGCTGAATAAGTCGAGGGCGCTCAAATATTGAACACAATTCTTACAGCGCATTGTATACAATAAAGCCAAACCTTGTCCACGCCAGGTGGCTCTGGCATCAGTGATTCTGAAGGAACCACCGCATGCAGGCATTGCCAATCTCCACGCCCAGACCTCTCAATGCTTCGCAAAAGGTCGCTGATGCGTTGGCTTTGGCAATCCATGAACATCGCCTCGCCCCGCGTACAAAGCTGGGAGAGGACGAAATCGCAGAAATCTACAACGTGTCCCGAACAGTTGTGCGTGCGGCGCTCCAATCCCTTGCGCACATTCAACTTGTAGAAATCCAGCGCAACAAAGGTGCATTCGTGGCAAGCCCGACCCTGCGAGAGGCCCGCGAAGTGTTCGAAGCCCGGGCCTTGCTGGAACCCCGCACAGCCCGCTCGGCCGCCAGCCGGGCCACACCACGCGACATTGAAATACTGAAAGATCACATCGCCAAAGAACACGAGGCTTTGGACGCCGGAGACAATGGTCGCGCGCTGAACCTGTCAGGGCGCTTCCACATCGAAATCGCGCAGATAGCTGATCAGGACACAATCGGGCGGTTTATCGAAACTCTGATCGCGCGCTCGTCGCTGATCATAGCGCTCTATTGGAGGCGCGAGAGCGCGTTGTGTGAGAGCCACGCCCACCATGCCCTCGTGCAATCAATTGAAGACGGGGACGCGCAAAACGCCGAGGAGTTGATGCGAAGCCATCTTGTCGATCTTAACTCAGCTCTCGATTTGCGTGAACGCCCCGTTCAGGCGCAAAGCCTTCGGGATTTGCTGCGTGGAACGGATGAATAGTAGACTTATCTCAACAGGATATGCTGATATCCGCTTTGATAAGTAAGCTGACAACCATTCAAGTACGCCGAAGGGAAGGTTTGTCCCGCGCAGCCGACCTTGGAGCATACCGCAGTGAAAGTCTGCATCCTGTGTCTTCGTGACATCAGACAGACCTTGCCCTAGCCTGGCGCAATGTCGAGCCAAGCGTGGACAGATGCTGAAAATGACCTGATCGTCGGGGATTACTTCGCGATGCTGGCTGTCGATGTGGCAGGCCGTCCCTACAACAAGGCCGAGCATTGGCGGCAGCTTCTACCGCGCCTCAACAACCGTTCGGACGGGTCGGTCGAGTTCAAACACCAGAACATCAGCGCTGTGCTCAAGGGGCTCGGTGATGTCTGGATCACCGGGTACAAACCGGCGTTCAACTTTCAGGGCAGTTTGATCGACGCCGTCGCACGCTGGTTGGCGATGAACCCAGACTGGGCGCATCGTTCCCTTTCTTCCCGGCCAGTTGGTGGCATGGCCGAGGCGTCGCAACTCTGGGTCGGGCCTGCACCGACCTTGACCAACCAACCGCCGCCGGACGAGCTTGAGCAGATGCTCAACATCGCCAAGAAATTCGACGTGGCTGCGCGGGACGAACGCAACCGCGCCCTTGGCAAGGCCGGTGAAGAGCGCGTCTTGAAGCACGAGCGTGACACTCTGACCGCAGCGGGGCGGGAGGACTTGGCGCAGCGAATCCGCTGGGTGTCGGAAGAAGACGGAGATGGCGCAGGCTACGATATTGCCAGTTTCGATGCAGACGGACGGCAGCGTTTGATTGAGGTCAAAACCACAAACGGGTGGGAACGCACGCCGTTCCATATCTCGCGCAACGAGTTGGCCGTTGCAGATGAACGGCGCGAGGAATGGTGCTTGTTTCGCCTCTGGAACTTCGCACGAACGCCCAAGGCTTTCGAGTTGCGCCCGCCGCTTGATGCGCATGTGTCGCTCACGGCGACCAGCTTTCAAGCAAGCTTTCACTGAATTATGGTGATAGAACAAGGCTTGGAAACAGCGCGTCAATGGAGCGCGAGATAAAAGGGGTGCCGCATTCGGCACGCAACTGGTTGTTGTGGCTGGCTTTATTCAGCCGCACCCCTTTACGTGGTGCGGCAACAATGCGGTTAACGCACTGACTTTACGAGAATAATTCAGCGGCGTGTCCGCAATGGGCGCTTTTTGCGGCGTCAAATTCAACGCAAAATCAGATATTTAGGTGCCCTTAAGCGGCAAGGGTTGGAGGGTTGCCGTGCGATTTCTTCATCAACATCAGACACCTAGGCACGTGTTGCCGTATCTCTTTTATCTTGCGCTCCCATTGTTGGGCGGAAGATACCAACTCTCGATGCTCGGACTCGTCGCCTTGTCTACGGAGTAGCTGCCAAGAGCAGGTTTCCGCAGTGTGCATACCAGCAGTCTGAAAACACTGCGAAATTGCAGGAAACCTGCACACGACCGATTTGCATGCACGCGAAAACGCTAGTCACGTCAGTGACTTGCGGCATTCGTGGCAGGCGCTTTTATCTTGCCCTTCTTCCTGTTGTCTTCCGCAGCCCTCCGAAACCAGCTCATGGCGCGCGTTCAAGGTCCCAAACACGCAGTCTCAGGCAACGCTTCCAGACGCATGAGTCGGGGGCCGGGCGCGACCGCCAAGATGCCCACTTCGGTGCTTCGATTTGAGCCACGCGTTCGGGAGGCTCCCCATCCGATTTGCACGCTGTGACAGGCCGCTTTGCGCAGCGCGTTTGCTTGCCCTGCACAAGACGCACGCGCCGCCTCATGCTGCTCGACATGGCACCGTCACGCCCATCAGCAACTCGCACCGAACCGGCCCAGCCGGTTGATGCCGCGCGGATTGAAGCGGCCCTGATGAAGGTCGCGTTGCTGGTCGCGGAAGACCCAGCCTTCGCGCCGGTCTTCGAGCGGTTGGAGGCAGAACTGTCCGCGGCCGTGAAGAAAGAGAAGCGGCTATCGGAGGCGCAACGCCGGGCGCGGGCGCTGCTGGCTCAGAAGGCGATGCGCGTGACGAGTTCGGCGACGTGTTCCAGCGACGCGCCCTTGCCATACCGTTCCCGGTCGAGCCGATGACCGAAGAGGTCACGCCTGATCCGGTCGTCGATCCCGGCGGCGAGCATGCGGTCCTCGAAGGAATGCCTCAGCGAGTAGAACGAGTGGCGCGGCGTTTCGAGCAGGCCGTTGGCACGGAGGAACTTGTTCACGACCGCGCTGAGCGTGGCGCGGTTGCGGTAGCGGGGGAAGCCGACGGGGTACTGCTTGAAGGCTTCCAGAGAGACACCGGTCAGCGGGATCACGCGGCGGGCATACTGCGACTTCAATTGCCTTCCCTCGGGTTCGATGGAGATATGCGGCACATCGCAGTCCAATCGGATCGTCTCCGCCGTCAGAGCTGCGCCCTCGGACGGCCGATAGCCGGTGTTGATCATCCCGAGCAGCAGGGCGCGGGCCTGACCGTTCAACCCGTCGAGCGCGCCGGGGGCGAGGAGCCGTGTCCTGGACCTGTCGCGGTTTGATGCCGCTCCTTTGATAGCATTTACTGCAACAAAGGAGATGAACTATGGGACTGAAACGGACGGACGAATTCCGGCAAGATGCGGTGCGTATCGCATTGACCAGTGGGCTGACGCGTAAGCAGGTGGCTGACGATCTGGGTGTTGGCATGTCGACGCTCAACAAATGGATCACCGCAAACCGAGACACAGACGTGGTTTCCAAAGAGGATTTGAGCCTCGCTCAAGAGAATGATCGGCTTCGGCGTGAGAACCGTCTTCTCAAGGAGGAGAGGGAGATCTTAAAAAAGGCCACCCAGTTCTTTGCGGGCCTAAAGCAATGAGATTTAGGTTTGTCGAAGAACACAGGTGGACCTTCCCAGCCAACCGGCTGTGTGATGTCGTTGGCGTCAGCACACGTGGGCTACGCGCATTCCGCAGCCGGCCAGCCAGTCGCAGACAGCGATCTGACCTCGTTACACTGGCGCATATTAAGGAACAGTCGCGGCTTAGTTTGGGGAGCTATGGCCGCCCACGCATGACCGAAGAGTTGAAGGAGATCGGTTTGAACGTGGGCCACCGTCGTGTTGGCAGGTTGATGCGCCAAAACGGGATATCCGTTGTTAGAACACGCAAACACAAGATCACGACAGACAGTGACCACAAGTTCAATATCGCGCCGAACTTGCTGGATCGAAACTTCTCAGCTGACCTACCAAATCAAAAGTGGGCGGGGGATATCAGCTATGTCTGGACCCGCGAAGGCTGGTTGTATCTGGCCGTGATCCTGGACCTGCACTCGCGTCGTGTCATCGGCTGGGCCGTGAGTAACCGGATGAAACGTGATCTGGCGATCCGGGCGCTGAACATGGCCATCGCATTCAGGACACCGCCCAAGGGCTGCATTCACCACACGGATCGCGGCAGCCAATACTGTTCTCACGATTATCAGAAGATCCTGCGCCAACATGGCTTCCAGGTCTCGATGAGCGGCAAGGGCAATTGTTATGACAATGCCGCCGTCGAGACGTTTTTCAAAACCATCAAGGCAGAGCTGATCTGGCGACGGTCATGGGAAACACGGCGGCAAACCGAAATGGCAATCTTCGAATACATCAACGGCTTCTACAATCCGCGCCGCCGCCATTCAGCACTGGGCTGGAAAAGCCCAGTCGCTTTCGAGCGGAAGGTGGCCTAAACGAGCACCGGGGGCGGCACAAAAACGGGACAGGTCCATCCTGATCCACTCCTCGCTGAATGGCGGGCGCGTCTGTTTCTCGCCTTCCTTGAAGGACAACTCGCCCAGCGGCAGCACCAGTCCAAGCCGCTTCATCATGTTCACGGTCTTCAACACGTCGCCAAGGTGGATCAGATCCTTGTTGGCCGAGTTCGCCGTGACCTTGCCCGCCTCAATCCGGTCGAGCCAGTGCTGTCGGAAGTCCAGCATGTCATCGCGGGTGATGTTTGCGATCTCCTTGTTTCCCACGACTGCGACGAAATTCTTCACCGCCTTCTTGCGCGGCGCCTCCCATCGCCGCAGCTGGTCCTCGCTCTTGCCCAGCGTCTTTTCCTTGGCGAGGCCCCAGTAGAGCTCCAGCGCCTTGGTGACGCTGATGCGGGGTTCGGGGACGATGCCGAGAAGGGCGGCGGCTTCCACCGAGTCGGGCTGGTTCGCGGGAGCCGGGATCGCTTCGATACGTTCGATAACGTCCTCGACCGGCAGTTTGGCCACATTGCCCGCGTCCAAATACCGAAAGCCCCGGGCCTGGGCGAGGTCGCGGGCGGCTTCGTAGCGAGCCTCCGCATCTGCGCTGTTCCCGGCCAGGCGCGCCTCCCAGGCCTCGATCATCTGGCTCCACGCGCGATCCGCCTTGCTGCGGGCGATGGTCTCCGAGTCGGTGTGCAGGCTGATCCAGACGGTTTCGCGCGGCTCGATCACCCGATACCGGCGCGGCACGCGGCGGCGGAGGTGGTAAAGACGGCCTCGTTTCGCGATGCTCATGGCGGAAAAACCCCCATTTGTGCAGCAAATTGTGCAGCAAAATGTGCAGCAAATCAAGCGGACCAAACACCGCCATCAGCGCGAAAACGCCGAATTCCGCACTACTATCAGGCGGTTAAAAGATCGCGATTCTGAGGAAAATGGCGGAGACGAAGGGATTCGAACCCTCGAGACGATTCCTCGCCTACTCCCTTAGCAGGGGAGCGCCTTCGACCACTCGGCCACGTCTCCGCTGACCCGTTTAGCGACGGGGGTGTGGGAGGGCAAGGGGTTATTCTGCGGGATCGGCCTCGTCCACGCAGTGGGGGCGGATAGGGGCGGATTTGACCCAGCTGGGAGGAGCGGAGCGGGTGCTGTTGGCGATGCCTGACCTTGCTGAGGCGTCTCCGTTCTGGCTCTGGGAGACCGGCTTCGCGCCGCATATCCAGTTGGAGCGGGCATGGGCGGCAACCGTGCTTACAGATCTGGTGGACCTGATTGAGGTGCCATTGGTGATCGCGCTGGACGGCGGATGGGTCCGGGAAGGAGTGTCTTGCTGAATTGTTCCGTTGAGGAATGCTCGACCCGCGGACACGAATGTAGAGCGCGTATCTTGATACCGATGGCTTCTTGGGCGGGCTTGAGGTTTCGTTGATGGCGTGCCCGCTGAAACGGTCAGAGCCACTCGTTCTTCGGGAGAAAACCCAACTGGACGGAGTAATGGGTATTGCGTGAGGATTGAGCCCGGCAGCACAAATAGTGCCGGACACGGCGCTGAATGGCACGAGGCTTCATTTGCTGGGCAGCTCGATGAACCAGAATCGGTGCGAGGGCACTTCTGACTTGCCGCAAGCCCTCAGGACGCGTGCAAAGGCACAAACACTGCTGGATCTGCTTGAGAGGCAGTTATGCGAGAATTTGGAGAAGCGCATTGATCATGGTGTTCACAATGCGCTGTCTCCGGCGGCTGCCGGGAATGCCGCATAATCAGGACTTACAAGGTAGCGCGCTTACAGCAGATTATTTTCTGACGCATCCGCAGGATTAACGCCTGGTGGATGCAGAACTCAGGTATTGAACAGGAAGTGCAGCACATCACCGTCCTTGACCGTATACCCCTTGCCTTCCGCACGCATCTTTCCGGCCTCTTTCGCGGGCCCCTCACCGCCGAGGCTCACGAAATCATCATAGGCGATCGTCTCGGCGCGGATGAAACCCTTCTCGAAATCGCCGTGGATCACACCTGCGGCCTTCGGCGCAGACGTGCCCTGCTTGATGGTCCAGGCGCGCGCCTCCTTTGGGCCTACGGTGAAGTAGGTCTCGAGGTGCAGCAGCTCGTAGCCTGCGCGGATCAGCCTGTCGAGGCCCGGCTCCTCGAGGTTCATGTCGTCGAGAAACATCTGGGCGTCCTCGGTGTCGAGCTGACTTATCTCCTCCTCGATCTGGGCGGAGATCACCACCGAGGAGTTGCCTTGCGCGGCGGCCATTACCGCGACGGCGTCGGAGAGCGCGTTGCCTTTTGCCGCATCATCCACGCCCACGTTGCAGACGTAGAGCACCGGCTTGGTTGTCAGGAGTTGCAACATACGCCAAGCGCGGGCGTCTTCCTCATCTACGGGAACGGTGCGGGCGGGGCGACCGGCCTCCAGCGCCTCGAGTGCTGCGCGCATCAGGCGCTCCTGCTGGACCGCCTCCTTGTCGCCGCCCCGCACGCGGCGCGTGATGTTCTGCAGGCGTTTCTCGATGCTCTCGATATCGGCGAGCATCAGCTCCGTCTCGATGGTTTCGGCGTCCGCCACCGGATCCACACGGCCCTCGACATGGGTCACGTCGCCATCCTCGAAACAGCGCAGCACATGGGCGATGGCGTCCGTCTCGCGAATGTTGGCCAGAAACTGATTGCCGAGGCCCTCGCCCTTGGAGGCGCCCTTCACCAGACCTGCGATGTCAACGAAGGTCATGCGCGTGGGGATGATCGATTTGGACTTCGCGATGGCGGCGAGGGTGTCGAGGCGCGCATCGGGCACGGCGACCTCCCCTACATTAGGCTCAATCGTGCAGAAGGGGAAGTTGGCGGCCTGCGCCGCGGCGGTGCGGGTCAGCGCGTTGAAAAGCGTTGATTTGCCGACGTTCGGCAAGCCTACGATACCCATTTTGAAACCCATGACAGCATCCCTTTTTGCGTTTGGCACCTGTTAGGCCCTCGCGCGCGATGGCGCAAGGGCGCAGCGGCGGCGGCGCGGGGCGGGAAATTCAACTTTTCCGGAACGGGATTTTTGCGATTTCCGGCGCGCGCCGCGGTGATGGTGCATTGATTTTCCGTGATCGAGCGGGCATTGCAGCAACAGCATTCTGAAAAGGCCCGCCCATGACCCGTATCGACGCCAAATTCGCAGACCTCAAAACGCGCGGCAAGAAAGCGTTCGTGTCTTACGTGATGGCGGGGGACCCCGATTTCGACCGCTCGCTGGAGATCGTGCGCGGGCTTCCGGGCGCAGGTGTGGACATCATCGAGCTCGGCCTACCGTTCACCGATCCGATGGCAGACGGGCCCACGATCCAACTTGCCGGTCAGCGCGCGCTCGACGGGGGCATGACGCTCAAGCGCACGCTGGCGCTGGCAACGGCGTTCCGCGAACAGGATGACGAGACGCCCATCGTGCTAATGGGGTACTACAATCCGATCTATTCCATGGGGGTGGACGCGTTTCTGGCGGCGGCAAAGTCGGCGGGCATCGACGGGCTCATCGTAGTCGATCTGCCCCCCGAGGAGGACAGCGAGCTGTGCCTGCCCGCGCAGGCCGCCGGGCTCAACTTTATCCGGCTCGCCACGCCCACGACGGACGATCACCGGTTGAAGCGCGTGGCGCAGAACACCTCCGGTTTCGTCTACTACGTCTCAATCACCGGGATCACCGGCGCTGCGGAGGCGGAGGCGGCCGATGTCTCCCCCGCCGTGGCGCGGATCAGCAAGGCGACAGGCCTTCCCGTGGTCGTGGGCTTCGGCGTGAACTCACCCGAGAAGTCGCGCGCAATCGCCGAGGTGGCGGATGGCGTGGTGGTGGGGTCCGCCATCGTCAGCCAGATCGCGGCAGGCAAGAGCACGCAGGAGGTACTGGCCTTCGTCAAATCGCTCAGCGACGGGGCGCATTCAGCCTGAGCGCGGCGTCAGTCGCGCGCGGCATCCAGAACTGCGCGCAACTCCGACAGCAGCGGCAGCAGCGCCGCCAGTTTCTCCGCCGGATACTTCGCAATTGCCTGTGCCAATTGCGGCGCGAGCCTGCCAATTACCTCTTGCATCAACGCGCGCCCGGCATCAGTCATCCACACCGTCTTGGAGCGCCCGTCCGCCGGATTCGCGCGCAGCGTGACATAGCCGTGCTGCTCGAGCCCCTTGAGCGTATGGGTCATCGAGGTCTTGGGCACCTGGAACGCGCGGGCCATGTCGATGGGTACCGCCCCGTCGCGCCCGCGGCTCAGATGGTTCAGCACTGCGAAATGCGGTGCGATGAGCGGCGGCGGCAGCTGCGCCTCCAGACGGGCGCGGCTGAGCTGTTCAAGGATCCCGATCTCGGTGAAGATCTGAAACAGGACTGCGGGATCGACGGGTGGTTGCGTATTCATATATCGCGGCGTTTCGCCTCCAGCGGCCAGCGCGGCGTGCGCGGGATATCCGGACCATAGCCCAAGCGTCCCAGCATTTGAACCGTATGTCCCTCCGGAGCGAGCAACTCATGCGCGCGGGCATAATGTGGCGCCATCTCGGGGTATTCCTGCAAGGCTTGGGAAACCGGGTGCAGCGACAGGCCCATCCCCGTCGTCGCGAGATTGAGCCGCAGCCAGCGGCGCCCCGCCTCGATATGATCCACGGGCATGTTGCCCGGTGAGGTGAGTGCGACGTAGGCAGGCGTGGCCGCCAGCATATCGCGGTAGATCTCCACGCCCTGGGCAAACGCGGGGCTTTGGGTGTCCGCCGCACTCTCACGCGTGAAGGCGCCCACGAGCATGAGGCCTTCCAGAAAGCCACCCGACAGGTCGATACCGTCCGGATTCGCATTGATCTCCGCCTTGCCGAAGCGCATCAGGTCGACGCTTTCCTGCATGGTCCGCGGCTCCATTGTCTCGACCATAAAGGCATTCCACGTGAGGGTCTTGAGCGCCTCGACCTGCTCAGGCTCAGCATGGACATCGGCGAATTCCGCCACAGCCGCGCGCAGGTCCGCCGGGACGGCCCGCTCCGCGAACGGTTCCTTGCAGGACCGGCGTTCCATGATGTGCGCCGCCAGTGGATTGGCCTCGCCCCCCGGGCGCAGCACGCCGCGCGCGACGGGACCGTCCGGCCCTTCGGGATAGAACGTCAGGTCGGTGGTAAAACCCGCAGCGCTTGCCGCGATCGCCGTCTGCTCCAGAAAACAGCCAAAGCCGATGCGCAGCTGGCGGTCATACGGATCCGTATGCGGCAGGCGCCGCGCGCGGTCGTGATAGAGGGCGAAGGCGTCCTCCCCTTCGAGGGCGATCTCCCATGGTTGCAGGTTATGCGGATTGGGCGCGAGCAGTCCAAAGCTCAGCGCATTGAGACGGGGATCGGCGTAGCTGCCTGCCATCTCCCACGGCGCCTGTGCGGCGCGGGGCGTGCGGGTGGTCAGGAAACCGGCGGCAGCGCCGCTGGCGGCAAGAATGGTGCCCCCGCCGATGAGGGACAGAGCTTTGCGACGGGACAGGGTCATGGCTTTCTCCAATCTGGTGCGATGTTGTACTATTTACATATAGTACAACATCGCACCAATCAAGCAGTTTTTGGCGCGCCCCTTTCCCTCATTGATCTGCCCCGCCCGCTTCGCTAAGAAAATGAGGCATTTACACCGGAGAACCGCCATGCCCGTGATCACCTGCATCGACGATCTCAAGCGCCTTCACCGGCGCCGTGTGCCCAAGATGTTCTATGATTACGCCGAAAGCGGCAGCTGGACGGAGCAGACCTTCCGCGAGAATACCTCCGATTTCGACAAGATCCGCCTGCGCCAGCGCGTGGCGGTGGATATGTCAGGGCGCAGCACCGCAAGCCAGATGATCGGCGAGGATGTCGCGATGCCCGTGGCGCTTGCGCCTGTGGGCCTCACCGGCATGCAACATGCGGACGGCGAGGTGAAGGCCGCGCGTGCGGCGGAGGCCTTCGGCGTGCCTTTCACGCTCTCGACCATGTCGATCAACTCGATCGAGGATGTGGCACAGGCGACCCACAAGCCCTTCTGGTTCCAGCTCTACACGATGCGCGATGAGGATTACGTCAACCGGCTTATCGAAAGGGCGCGCGCGGCCAAATGCTCTGCCCTCGTGATCACGCTCGATCTACAGATCCTCGGACAGCGTCACAAGGACCTCAAGAACGGCCTGTCGGCACCGCCCAAGCTTACACTCGCGACCATGGCGAACCTCGCGACCAAATGGCGCTGGGGCATCGAGATGCTGCAGACCAAGAACCGCAGTTTCGGCAATATCGTGGGCCATGTAAAAGGTGTCTCCGACACTGCCAACCTCGGCGCTTGGACGGCGGAGCAGTTCGACCCGAGCCTCGACTGGAACAAGATCGCCCGCATCAAGGAGCAATGGGGCGGCAAGGTGATCCTCAAGGGCATCCTCGATGCCGAGGACGCCAGGATGGCGCTCAAGGTCGGTGCGGATGCGATCATCGTGAGCAATCACGGCGGGCGGCAGCTTGACGGTGCGCTGAGCTCGATCCGCATGCTGCCTGCCATTCTGGATGCGGTGGGCGATGAGGTGGAGGTGCATCTGGACAGCGGCATCCGCTCCGGTCAGGACGTGCTCAAGGCCATCGCGATGGGGGCCAAGGGCACCTACATCGGGCGCGCCTTTGTCTACGGGCTGGGCGCGATGGGCCAGGCGGGTGTCACGCGCGCGCTGGAGGTGATCCATAAGGAGCTCGACACCTCCATGGCCCTGTGCGGCGAGCGGCATGTGACCGATCTGGGCCGCCACAACCTTCTTGTCCCCAAGGGTTTCGAGGGCGACTGGCAGGACTGATGCTGGTCTTCTCCGACCAGAACCTCGTGCTGTTCTCGGTGCCAAAGACGGGGTCCACCGCGATGGAGGTGGCGCTAAAGCCCTGGGCGGACATTGCCTTTTACAAGCAGCGCAAGCATACGCCCGTGCGCCGCTACCGCCGCAAGATCGCGCCCTTCCTGCGCGACGCCTACGGGCTGGAGCCGGAGACCATGGCCGTGATCCGCGCGCCGCTCGAGCATCTGCGCAGCTGGTACCGCTACCGTGCGGCCACCCTATCTATGGATTTCGACGGCTTCGTGCAGGGCGTCATTTCGGAGGCGCCGCCCGATTGGGCGCATATCGGCTCGCAGCTTGGGTTCCTGAGCGACAAGAACGGCGCGCCGGGTGTCACGCATCTGTTCGCCTATGAGACCCAGCCGGTGCTGCGCGCTTGGCTCGAATCGCGGATGGGCTCGGAAATCGCGTTCAGGCCGCTGAACGTGTCGCCCCCCTCTCCCACACCGATCTGCGCCGCGACACTGGCCGATTTCGAAGCGCGTTACGCCACGGAGATCGCCCTGCACGCACGCGTCATGGATAAGGGCGGCCATGTGGTCACCACCGCCTGACCCGTCGCCTTCTTTATCTTGCACTGAAGCTCCTTGGAGGCTTCGCCTTTGGCAAATGCGGAGCAGAGCCCCTCTCTGGCCTTAGGGAGCCGCACTCGCCCGCGCCAGCGCCGGGACCAGCACCGCGCCCACGATCACCATCAGAACCGCAACGCTGAGGAATGCACCGCTCAGGCTGAAACCTTCGGAAATGAGACCCATCAACGGCGGCCCGAAGAAGAACGCGCCGTAGCCAAGGACAGACACGCGGCTGAACACGGCGATGCTGACGACTGCCAGCAGCAGGAACATAACCAGCAGGGCCGTGAACACCTCGACCGGGGTCCAGCCCGCACCGCGTAGCGGCCGAGCCGCGCCTGGGCAAGCGGCGCCAGCCACATCGCCGCGACCGCACCTGCGGAGGCCCAGAGTACGGCGACACCATAGGCATCTACCCCGGCCTTGACCACGGGCATCTGCGCGAAATGGGCGGCCCAGGCAAGGCCGTTGGCCGCAAAGCCGCCGAGCGGCTTGTACGATGCCGCGATATCTTGGATGATCGCCATACCCGCAGCCGTCGCACGGCACCGCGCCGCCTGCAAGCACGCGGTCGGCAGGACTGCAGATTTCCTCTTTCCACGCGGCCCTTTCGCCGCTATACGCGCGGCTTCACGCGGGGATACAGCCTTGGAGGATTCCCGCCCTAACGCATGGAGACATAAAATGGCAGGAGAGATCCCAGATCTTGAAGCTTTTGTACGGACGGGGACAGGCAAGGGCGCCGCTCGTCAGGCACGCCGCAACGGCATGGTGCCGGGCATCGTATTCGGGGGCGAAAACGATCCGCTGCCGATCAACCTCGATTTCAACAAGTTGCTCACCCGTCTGCGCAAGGGCCGCTTCAAGGCGACCCTGTTCAACCTGAAAGTCGAAGGCCACGACGACGTGCGCGTCATCTGCCGCGACGTGCAGCGCCACGTGGTCAAGGACCTTCCGACGCATGTGGACCTGATGCGCCTCAAGCGGACCACGAAAATCAACCTCTTCATCGGTGTCGAAGTCACCGGCGAGGAAGAGTGCCCTGGCCTCAGGAAGGGCGGCACGCTGAACCTCGTGCGTCCCGAGATCGAGCTCGTGGTGACCGCGGCCGACATCCCCGAGAGCATCACTATCGACATCTCCGCACTGGAGATCGGTGACAACCTCACGATTTCGGACGTCACCCTGCCCGAAGGCGCCAAGCCCGTGATCGACCGCGACTTCGTCATCGCACAGGTCTCCGCGCCCTCCGCGCTGGTGTCCGCAGGCGAGGATGACGGAGATGACGTCGACGCAGACGAAGTACCGACAACCGAGATGGATCCACCGAACGGCGAGCAAGCCGACGATTGATCCCCTGCCGTTGGTGCAGATACACAGGGTCGCCTTCGGGCGGCCCTTTTTCGTGCGGTGGCGGTCTGTTGCTGGACGCTGCGCCGCCCCGGGGCTATGGTGCGGCCAAGCATTGGAGACGCGCCATGAAACTCATCACAGGTCTGGGCAATCCGGGTGCGAAATACGCCCGCAACCGCCACAACATCGGCTTCATGGCGGTGGAGCGGATGGCGGCGGATCATGATTTCGGACCGTGGAAGGCCAAGCATCAGGGCAGTGTCAGCGAAGGCCGCTTCGGCTCTACCCGCGCGGTGCTGCTGCGCCCGGAGACCTTCATGAACAAGTCGGGCGACAGCGTTGCCGCGGCCCTGCGGTTCTACAAGCTCGAGCCGGAGGATCTGATCGTGCTGCACGACGAGCTCGACCTCGCGCCCGGCAAGGTGAAATTCAAGATGGGCGGCGGGCATGCAGGACACAACGGCCTGCGCTCGATCCACGGGCATCTGGGGCCGGACTACGCGCGTGTGCGGCTCGGCATCGGGCATCCGGGCCACAAGGACCTCGTTGCGTCCTACGTCCTGCATGACTTTGCAAAGGCGGATGCCGACTGGCTCGAGGATGTGCTGACCGGGGTCAGCGACGGCGCGCCCTGGCTTGCGCAGGGGGACGGCGCGAAGTTCATGAACGCGGTGAGCCTGCGCACCGCGCCGCCACGCCCCTCCACCGGCACGGGCAGCAGTGCGACGGCGCAGGCAAAGGCATCCCCACCGAAGGCCGAGCAGGTGCCGCCCGCAGAGGAGCCGCGCAGCGCGCTGCAAAAACTCATGGACCGCTTCAAATGAGCCTTGCAGAGGCGTTCCGCAACCAAGCTACCTCCTGCACGGCGCTTGGCAGCCCGTTCATGGGCAGGCTGCTGACACTGCTGGCGACGCATTGGGACGCGCAGAGCGCGCTAGGCCGCAAGTTCGCCGCCTTCGAGGGCGATGTCGGCCCGGCGGGCCATTCGCTGCCCCTGCGCATCGCCGCAGGGCTGCATGCGCTGGTGCTGAGCCGCCGGGACGCCGCACTCGCCGCGGTCTATCCTCCCGCCAAGGCCAACGATGCGGATCTCGCCAATGCCGTGGTGGGTGCGCTTGAGCGCCATCAGCCTTTCCTGCTGGACTGGACCGACAGCCCGCCACAGACCAACGAGGTGCGCCGTTCCGCAGCCCTGATCGCGGGCGCGAGGGTCGCGGTGGCGCATTTCGATCTGCCAATCCACCTGAGCGAGCTGGGGGCCAGCGGCGGGCTCAACATGATGTGGGATCAATATGCGCTGGATCTGGGCGGGCGGCGGTTCGGCCCTTCGCTGCCCGCGCTGATCCTGTCGCCGGAATGGACCGGCCCGATGCCCCCTGCCACCGCTCCTCGCATCACGGCGCGCATGGGCGTGGACCTGCGCCCGCTCGATCCTCAGCGCGGTAAGGAACTCCTGCGCCTGATGGCCTACCTCTGGCCGGATCAGCCCGAGCGGCTTGCGCTGACGCGCGCAGCGGCAAGTGTCGCGCAGGCGCAGGTCGAGCAGGGTGATGCGGTGGACTGGCTGCAGGAGCGGCTGTTGCGCGCGCCGCAGGGCCATCTGCACCTCATTCAACATACAGTTGCCTGGCAGTATTTTCCTGCGGCGGCGCAGGCGCGCGGCACGGCCCTGATCGAGGCGGCAGGCGCCCGGGCGACCAAGATGCGCCCGCTGGCATGGCTCGCGATGGAGAGCGACGGGGATGAGACGGGCGGCAAGGGCGCCGCGATCACCCTGCGCCTCTGGCCCGGTGATCTGACGCTGGCGCTGGGGCGCGCGGATTTCCATGGCCGCTGGATCGACTGGCACTCTGGCGCCTGATTTCGGTCCGTGATTGAGTGCGGCCGGACAGAACGCAGGAGAGCATGATGCGCAAATTCGGAAGATGGCTGGGACGGATCCTGCTGATGCTG
This sequence comes from uncultured Alphaproteobacteria bacterium, assembly GCA_963703195.1. Classification (GTDB taxonomy): domain Bacteria; phylum Pseudomonadota; class Alphaproteobacteria; order Rhodobacterales; family Rhodobacteraceae; genus Sulfitobacter. The sequence goes on from OY969797.1 coordinate 1,929,967, forward strand.
GTACTTGCCGCCGTGGTCGTGGGGCTGTGGCAGCGCGAACAGATCATGCGTCTGCTGGCCGTGAATTCCCTCTTTTCCGAGGAGAAGATCGTCTCGAATTTCTCCAACATGGATGAGGCCTTTCTCACGGTGGAAGTGCCGCGCGGCAACGGGCCTACGGCGGAGTTGCCCTACGGGCCCGATGCCATCCTGCCGCCGCAGGTGGCGCAGTGGGTGGAGGCGCGCGACGTCACGGCCCTTGTTGTGCTCAAGGACGGCGCGATCGTGTATGAGAGCTACTACAAGGGCACCCGGCCCGAGGATCTGCGTATTTCATGGTCAGTCGCCAAGAGCTACCTGTCGGCGCTGATCGGCGTGCTGCTGGAAGAGGGCGCGATTGCATCGCTCGATGACCCGGTGACGCGCTATGCGCCGTCTCTCGTCGGCGGGGCGTATGAGAATGCAAGCCTGCGCGACGTGCTGCAGATGGCGAGCGGGGTGGTTTTCGACGAGGATTACCTCGACCAGAGCTCCGACATCAACAGGATGGGCCGCGTGCTGGCGTTGGGCGGGAGCATGGACGATTTTGCCGCTGCGCTGAATGAGACGTTCATCGCGCCCGGCACGCAGTGGCAGTATGTATCCATCGACACGCATGTCCTCTCGATGGTGGTGAGGGGTGCTACGGGGCGGCCCATTGCGGATCTGCTCAGCGAAAAGATCATCGCCCCCATGGGCCTTGAGTTTGCGCCCTATTACCTCACCGACGGGTATGGGACCGCGTTTGTGCTGGGCGGGCTCAACCTGACGACACGTGATTATGCGCGCATGGGGCAGATGTATCTTCAGAACGGGCGCTACAACGGGCGCCAGATCGTGCCGCAGGACTGGGTGGCGGCCTCCACCGCCGCATCCGCACCCACGCAGGCGGGCGAAATCGGGTACGGCTATCAGTGGTGGATCCCGCAGGGTGCTGTGGCGGGAGAGTTCATGGCACGTGGCATTTACGGGCAATACGTCTACATCAACCGCGAGCGGGGTGTGGTGATCGCGACCAACGCCGCGGACCGCCGCTTCCGCGAGGAAGGCGTGACGGAGCAAAACGTGGAAATTTTCCGCGCGATTGCGGAAGGGATCTGAGAGGAGACGACATGGAACCGGAAGAGAGCATCAACGTGGAGGGCGGCACGCTGGCGCTGTGCGGGTCGGACCCGGTGACGGGGTTTTTCCGTGACGGGCATTGCAACACCTGCGCCGCCGATCAGGGCAGTCACACAGTCTGCGCGGTGATGACGGCGGAGTTTCTCGCCTTCTCCAAATACGTCGGCAATGACCTTTCAACGCCAAACCCCGCGTATGGCTTTGCTGGGCTCAAGCCCGGTGATCCGTGGTGCCTGTGCGCGGGACGGTTCATGCAGGCAGCCGAGGAAGGCTGTGCGCCGCGGGTGCATCTGGCGGCCACGCATCTGCGCGCGTTGGAGGTGGTGCCTCTGGACGTGCTGCGCGCCCATGCGCTGGACCGGGAGACGTGAAACCGCTGCTCCTTGCCGCGCTCTGTGCGCTTCTGGCCGCGCCCGCTGCGGCGCAACAGATCCGGCCGCAGGAGCAGGCGCGGCTCGACCGATTCGAGCGGACCGCAGGCAGGGCGCTGCTGGAGGCGATGGCTTACGGCACGCAGGACGATGTGGCGGCGGTGGCGGGCGCGCTGTCGGGTGCGCCGCTGGTCGCTTTCGATCTCTCCGTGCAGGGAGACTGGCGCTGCCGCACGATGAAGCTCGGCGGACTGGCGCGGTTGGTGGTCTACACGGATTTCACATGCCGGATGACGCTCGACGCCACGGGCATCACCTTCGAGAAGCTCACGGGCTCGCAGCGTACCAGTGGCAGGATCGAGATGCGCGAGGGGCGCGCGGTCTACCTCGGCGTGGGTTATGTGGCGGATGAGACGCCGCAGGCCTATGCCGACCTCGCCCCCGATTTCGAGGGCACAGGCACGGTCACCCCTGATGTGGCGCTCTTTGAGCGTGTCTCGGAAAACCGCGCGCGGCTGATGTTCCCCGCCCCGGTGAACGAGAGCGACTTCGACATTCTCGAACTGCGCCGCTGAGGCAACCGGCTCAGGCGAACTTGCCCATCTCGAACCCGAGCGCGCGCGCCACTGTGAAGATGTCCTTGTCGCCGCGCCCGCACATATTCATGACGATCAGATGATCCTTGGGCATTTCCGGCGCGATCTTGAGAACATGGGCCAGCGCGTGGCTAGGCTCGAGCGCGGGGATGATCCCCTCCAGCGCACAGCAGGTCTTGAACGCCTCCAGCGCCTCCACATCCGTGATCGAGACGTATTTGGCGCGACCGATGTCGTGCAGCCATGCATGCTCGGGCCCGATGCCGGGATAGTCGAGCCCGGCGGAGATCGAAAAACCCTCGAGGATCTGGCCATCGTCGTCCTGCAACAGGTAGGTGCGGTTGCCGTGCAGCACGCCGGGGCGCCCGCCGGTGAGCGAGGCGCAATGCTCCATCTTGGCATTGACGCCTTTGCCGCCCGCCTCAACACCGATGATGTTCACCTCTTTGTCATCGAGGAAAGGGTAGAACAGACCCATCGCATTGGAGCCGCCGCCGATGGCTGCGATCAGCGTGTCGGGCAGACGGCCTTCGGCGCGCTCCATCTGGGTGCGGACTTCCTTGCCGATAATGCTCTGGAAATCGCGGACCATCGCGGGGTACGGGTGCGGGCCTGCGACCGTGCCGATGCAGTAGAATGTGTCGCGCACATTGGTCACCCAGTCGCGCAGCGCGTCGTTCATCGCGTCCTTGAGCGTGCCGCGCCCGGAGGTGACCGGCACGATCTCAGCACCCAGAAGGCGCATGCGGAACACGTTGGGGGCCTGACGCTCCACATCATGCGCGCCCATGTAGACCACGCATTGCAGCCCGAACTTGGCACAGACGGTGGCGGTGGCGACACCGTGCTGGCCCGCGCCCGTCTCGGCGATGATGCGCTTCTTGCCCATGCGGCGGGCGAGGATGATCTGGCCCAGCACGTTGTTGATCTTATGCGCGCCGGTGTGGTTCAGCTCGTCCCGCTTCATGTAGATCTTGGCGCCGCCCAGCTCCTCTGTCAGCCGCTCGGCGAAGTAGAGCGGGCTGGGGCGGCCGACGTAGTGTTCCCACAGATCGTCCATCTCGGCCCAGAAGGTCTCGTCGGTCTTGGCCTTTTCGTACTCATCCTGCAGCTCGAGTATCAGCGGCATCAGCGTCTCGGAGACGAAGCGCCCGCCGAATTCGCCGAAGCGGCCATTTTCGTCGGGGCCGGTCATGAAGCTGTTGAAAAGATCGTTTGCCATCGCGCATGTACCTTTCAGGATGTCTGTCGCGCCCAGCACTATCGCCCGCGGACGCAATGGTAAAGAAGCCAAAGCCGCGCAGCAGGTGCGGATCAGGCGGTCGCGGCCCTGACAAGTTCCGCGATCAGCTGTGGATCCTTTACGCCCGGCGCGCTTTCCACGCCGGAGGAGACATCGACCTGCCGCGCGCCAGTGCGCCGGATCGCTTCGGCCACATTCAGCGGGGTGAGCCCACCCGCGAGCATCCAAGGCGTGCGCCAGACGCGTCCCGCAAGCAGCATCCAGTCAAACGCGAGACCGTTGCCCCCCGGCAGATCCGCCCCCCCGGGCGGCTTCGCGTCGATGAGAAGCTGGTCGGCCACACCGGCAAACGCGTCAATGCGGGCAAGATCATCCCGATCCGCGACGCCCAGCGCCTTCATCACCGGCAGGCCGTAGCGGGCCTTCACCTCAGCGACGCGCGCAGGGCTTTCGCGCCCGTGTAGTTGCAGCATGTCGAGCGGCACAACGGTGGTGAGCGCGTCGAGCATCGCATCATCGGCATCGACCGTCAGCGCGACCTTGCACAGACCCACCGGCACATGCGCCGCAAGTTCGGCGGCCTGCGGCAGTTCCAGATGACGGGGAGATTTCGGAAAGAACACGAAGCCCACGTAGCGCGCACCGGCCTGCACGCAGGCGTCGACCTCTGCAGCCCTGCCAAGGCCGCAGATCTTGACGGAGATATCGGCGGGCATGGGGTGCCTAGCTTGCCTTGTCCAGCAGCGCCAGAACCTCGTCCTTGCCCTCATGTTTCTGGGCGCGCAGCTTTTCGTTCTCGCGCTGCAGGCGGCGCAATTCGCGCGCCTGCTTCGCGGCCTCCGCCCGCTCGCCGTATTCGCGGATCCATTCCCAGACGAAGCCGATCAGCAGACCGGCCAGCACGCTGCCGAGGATGACGACAAACAGCGGCATTTCGATCGAGGGGTTCACCGCGAAGAGGCCCGAAACCTCCGTCGGCAGAACCTGAAGCGCGACAAGGCCGCGGTTCGCGAGAGCGATTGAAATCAGCGCCACCGCAAAAATGGCGATACACAGATAGCGGACGTAGCGCATCAAGTTTTCCCGTTCAGCCTGTCACGGAGCAGTTTGCCCGTTTTGAAGAAGGGTACATGTTTCTCTTCGACATGAACAGTCTCGCCGGTGCGGGGATTGCGGCCCACCCGCGCGTCGCGCTTTTTCACCGAGAAGGCGCCGAAGCCGCGAAGCTCAACCCGGTCGCCGCGGGCCATGGCGGTCGTGATCTCGTCAAATATGGTGTTAACGATCCGCTCGACGTCCCGTTGATAGAGGTGTGGATTATCGTCTGCGATCTTTTGGATCAGTTCCGACCGGATCATTGATTTTTCCCCCGCAGTGTTTGCGTCATTATGTCGCCATCATATGCAAGAACCGGCTGACGCGAAAGTGATGGAACCGACCAACACGACGTTTTGTGGCCATTCATGAGACAGAATCACCTTCGATTAAGCAACCTTAACGCGATACGCTGCAAGGATTTTCGTCCGCCACCCATCACGGAAGTTCCCGCAAAACCGATTCGCACGAAAAAGCCCCGCGCAGTGGTTTGCGCGGGGCCGTGGTTTTTCAAAATCGCATCCGCGGGCGTCCGGATCGCTCCGGACAGCGCCCGCCGACACGTGTATCAGTCGTCGGACGACTTGAGTGCGGCGCCCAGAATGTCGCCGAGCGATGCACCGGAGTCCGAGGAGCCGTACTGTTCGACCGCCTCCTTCTCTTCCGCGATTTCGCGCGCCTTGATGGACACGCCGAGGCGGTGTGCCTTTGCGTCCACGTTGGTGATGCGCACATCCACCTTGTCGCCGACCGAGAAACGCTCGGGGCGCTGTTCGGCACGGTCACGGCTGAGGTCGGAGCGGCGGATGAAGGATTTCATGCCCTCATATTCCACTTCGATGCCGCCATCCTCGATGGAAGTGACGGTCACCGTCACGATGGAGCCGCGCTTCACGCCGCCCACCGCTTCTGCGAACTTGTCGCCACCGACACCCTTGATGGAGAGCGAGATGCGCTCCTTCTCGACGTCCACTTCGGAGACCACGGCCTGAACCATGTCGCCCTTGCGGTAGTCTTGGATCGCCTCTTCGCCGCGCTGGTCCCAGCTGAGGTCGGAGAGGTGCACCATGCCGTCGATGTCGCCGGGCAGACCGACAAACAGACCGAATTCGGTGATGTTCTTGACTTCGCCTTCGACTTCAGTGCCCTCGGGGTGTGTTTCAGCGAACACTTCCCACGGGTTGCGCATTGTCTGCTTGAGACCAAGCGACACGCGGCGCTTGGCACCGTCGATTTCCAGCACCATGACTTCGACTTCCTGGGAGGTCGAGACGATCTTGCCGGGATGCACGTTCTTCTTGGTCCAGGACATCTCGGAGACGTGTACGAGACCTTCGACACCGGGCTCCAGCTCCACGAAGGCGCCGTAATCGGTGATATTGGTCACGCGGCCGGTGTGTGAGGATTCGAGCGGGTATTTCGCGGCGACCAGATCCCATGGATCTTCCTGCAGCTGCTTCATACCGAGCGAGATGCGGTGCGTTTCCTTGTTGATCTTGATCACCTGCACCTTGATCGTTTCGCCGATGGCGAGGATCTCGGAGGGGTGGTTCACACGGCGCCATGCCATGTCCGTCACGTGCAGCAGGCCGTCGACACCGCCGAGGTCTACGAACGCACCATATTCGGTGATGTTCTTGACCACGCCGTCGACTTCCTGACCCTCGGTGAGGTTACCGATGACTTCGGCACGCTGTTCGGCACGCGATTCTTCGAGGATCGCACGGCGCGATACCACGATGTTGCCACGGCGGCGGTCCATTTTGAGAACCTGGAACGGCTGCTTCAGACCCATCAGCGGGCCTGCGTCGCGCACGGGGCGCACATCGACCTGGCTGCCGGGCAGGAAGGCGACGGCGCCGCCCAGATCCACGGTAAAGCCGCCTTTGACACGGCCGAAGATCGCGCCCTCGACACGCTCCTCGGAGGCGTAGGCTTTCTCCAGACGGTCCCATGCTTCCTCACGGCGCGCCATCTCGCGGGAGATGACAGCCTCGCCACGGGAGTTCTCGACCTGGCGCAGGAAGACTTCGACTTCGTCGCCGACTTCGATTTTGGGGGATTCGCCTGGATCGGCAAATTCTTTGAGATCGACGCGGCCTTCCATCTTGTAGCCTACGTCGATGATGGCTTGGCCCGCTTCGATCGCGATCACCTTGCCTTTGACAACAGAACCCTCTTCGGGCGTGTCCATTTCGAAGCTTTCGTTCAAGAGTGCTTCAAACTCGTCCATCATATTCGCCATGTAGCGTATCGTATCCTTTGATTGGTTTTCTGGCCGTGCGGTTGTCTCCGCCGGTCTTGAGTGAGAATTGGACCTCGGGCCGCGTGCGCCGTCACGATAAAGAAAAGAGGGCCGGTATAAACCGACCCTGCCTGAGATATCGCGTCCGGTGCCTGTATCCGCCCCTTAGACATGTGCGCGTATAAGGGATTTGCATCCTGCGTGCAAGAGGCAGGGCAGCCGCGCGACGATGTTCACCGCGGGGCGTCTCGCGGCCTGCCGGAAGGGAGGCCGCGATCCCGCGCGTCTGCTAGAGCGCGCTCCAGAGCTGGAACAGCAGCCCGATGGCAAACGAGCCGGTCAGCGCGATGCCGATGTAGAGCATGAACACCTGCCGCTTGACCAGCGCCCACACCGCGATCGCAGCGGGAAGCGAGCTCACGCCGCCCGCAACGAGGAACGCGAGGCCCGCGCCGGGTGCCATGCCCTGCCCCATCAGACCGCCCACCAGCGGCAGCGCGGCATAGCCGTTGAGATACGCGGGAACACCCACCAGCGTCGCTATCGCGATGGGCGCGATACCGGTGCCGCCCAGCGCGCCTGCCACCAGATCGGCAGGTACCCAAGCGAGCATCAGGCTTTCCAGGATGAAGGCGAGCGTCAGCCACTTGGCAAGGAACAGGGTGGTCTTGACACCCTCGCGCCAGAATTTCTCCACGCGGGCATCATCCTGCCAGAACTTCCAGACGACGGGCTGCGCCGTGCGGACCTTTGCGCCGCCGCACCCACCGTTGCCGACGCCTTCGCGCAACGGATCGGAAAGCCCGCCCGCCCGCGCCATGGCATGCACGACAAATCCGCCGAGGACGCCTAGGCTCAGCGCGGCAATGGTCTTTGCAATCGCGAATTCGAGGCCGAGGACGCCTGTGGTCAACACGAACATCGACGGGTCCATGACCGGTGAGGCGAGCCAGAACGCCATGACCGCCGACAGCGGTACGCCCATCGCCAACAGCGCGGCGATGAGGGGGATGACGCCGCATGAGCAGAAGGGAGAGAGCCCGCCGACAGCCGCGGCGATGAAGATCATCACGACGGGCGATCCGGTAAATGCCCGCGCGATGAGCCCGTCCGCGCCGGTCGCCCCTGCGTAGGCGGCGATCCCGACCGACAGCGCGAGGAACGGCGCGACACCGGCGAGGTTCTGCGCGGCAAAGATTGCCGTGCCCATGCCCAGCGCCGGTGCGAAGATGAAAAGAAGAACAATAATGGCGGCTGAGACCAGCCATACCCTCTCCTGCTTCCATATCCGTTGGGCGAGGCCACTGGTCCGCGACGGGACGGTGGGTGTGAGGTCAGTCATATCAATATCCCTAGATATATGGTTATCTTGGCCAGCAGACGACAGGAGCAATCCATCACGCGGCGTCCTTCTGCGTGAGCTTGACGCCGGTGCAGCATTCCGATGTCAGGAAGGACACCGTCTGGTGCATGGCGTCGAAATCTACGCGGTTGATGATCTGGCGCCCCTGGCGTTCCTGCGTCACCAGCCCTGCATCCACCAGCGTCTTGAGGTGATAGGCAAGCGTCGAGGCCGCCATATCGAGGTGCTGGCCGATCTCGCCGATGTTGAGGCCGTCGACGCCCGCCCGCACGAGCAGGCGGAAAATGGTCAGACGCGTGTCATGACCGAGGGCGGCGAGCGAAAGGGCGGCTGTGCTGTTTTTCGTCATAGATAACAATAAAACTAATTTTATAGTTTTGTCAATCACCCTCTTTGATGCAGGTTCACCATTCTTCGCAGAGCTGCCGTCTGCATTGTTCTCCTTGTCCGAGAGGCAATAATGCATTGGCTGCAAATTCCAGCAGCCTCTCCTCAAGAACCACGTGCTTGGCGAGCGGACGCTCCGCAATTAGGTTGAGAAAACTGTAGGGGGTGGACGTTGACTTGCGCGGCAGAGGCCTTCGAACGCGCCTCCAAATGATGAGGCGGAACCGCTAGTCGTCGGATGGTCGTAGCCTACGCAGGAATGGCCGAAGGCGGTTGCACAGTTAGGGTAGAGGGTATCAGCGCCCTCGCGCTGATACCGGAGTTCAGGACGGCGGCGGAGCGATCCTCAGTGGAAGTGTCCTCCGTCGCCGCCATGGACCTGTCTCAGGCCTCTGTCGGGCCGCCCGCGTCTTTCCATGAGGGGAAGCCGCCGATGTTGGTCACATTGGAAAAACCCATGTCCTTGAGTGTCTTGCCTGCAAGGGCAGCCTGACCGCCCGCACCGCAAACGAGGTAGATCTCCGCATCCTTGGCGAGCACCGGGTTGTGATAGGCCTCGGCCGCGGGATCGGCGCGGAATTCGATCATGCCGCGCGGAATGCGGTGTGCGCCCTTGATGGTGCCGGATTTGTCGATATCGGCGCTGTCGCGCACATCGACGAAGACACCCTGCCCCTCGGCATGCTTGGCGATGGCGTCCTGCGCGTCCATCTTCGGCACTTCGGCGTTGGCTGCTTCCAGAAAGTCTTTTGCGGTTTTCATGCTGATCTCCAGTTTTGGTGTTAAACACAGAAGATGGGGCGCGGTGGCGCGCAGACAACCCGCTAGAGCGCCTCGCCCTTCTTTCTGAGCTCTTCAAAGAGCTCGCGGTAGATGCCGTTGCTGTCGCCGCCGCCAAAGACCTGCGCACCGCCCGAATAGGTCTGGCCGTATGTGCGCGCCACGTTCACCGTCTGGATCAGCGCGCTGATGAGCTGGTCGCGTTCAAGCGGCGCGAGCGGATGGATGAACACACCCCAGAGCCGCCCATTTGCCACGGCATAGCGCGCATCAAGGGCAGTGTCGAAATTGGCCTGCATCAGGCGCATCAGATCCTCTGGCGTGAGCGCGTCGGCATTTGCAATCGGGACCATGGCCCGCATCCGGTCGTTGGCGGCATCCGCGATGATCATCACCGGAATGTCGTCGATCGCGAATTGCAACGTCGGGCCTTGGGCGATGGCGCCTTCGTCTATCGCCTGTACGATCCCCGCGAGCCGTTCGAGCGTCATCGGCCCCTCTGCGGCTTGACCCGCTGCGGGCGGGTCGGCAGGCGCAGGCAGTGTCTGCTGCGCCGCGAGGGACAGCGGGCAGATCAACAGGGCGAGGGTGCAGGTCAGGACGCGGATCATGGCAAAGCTCTCCTTGGACATGGGCCGAAGTTTACCGAAGGGAGCCTCAAAAGCGATACACCCTTTGGTGAGCGTGCCGTCTCAGACCCCGCGCGCTGCTTCCACCGCGGCTATCGCGGCCGCCACCGCGTCCTCGATGCTCAGGTCGGTGGTGTCGATGGTCACGGCCCCCGGCGCCGGACGCAGCGGCGCCTCCGCGCGCTCCATATCGCGTGCATCGCGGGCCTGCACATCCGCCAGCACCTGGTCGAAGCTGTCGCTCTGACCCTTGGCGCTCAACTCGGCAAAGCGGCGCTGCGCGCGGACTTCGGCGCAGGCCGTCACGAAGAGCTTTACCGCCGCATCGGGGCAGATCACGGTGCCGATGTCGCGCCCGTCTAGCACGGCGCCGCCCGCGCGCGCGGCAAAGCTGCGCTGGAAATCCAGCAGCGCGGCGCGCACCTCGCGCGATCACCGCGACCTTGCTCGCCGCCTGCGCCACGCCGGAGGAGCGCAGATTGTCCGCCTCCAGATCCACGGGCACCAGCGCGCGCGCGGCGGCGACGGGCTCCGCGCCCTCGAGCACCTTGGCACCCACCGCGCGGTAGAGAAGCCCGGTATCGAGGTGGGCAAAGCCGAAATGCGCGGCCACCGCGCGCGACACGGTCCCCTTGCCCGCTGCCGCGGGGCCGTCGACTGCAACGGTGAAGCGCTCAGCCATCGCGCTGCACATCCGCGCCGAGATCGCGCATCAAGCGGTTCGAAGATCGGGAAGGACGTGGCGATGGGGCCGCCGTCATCCACGCTGTACCGGCGCATTGGCCGCCATCCCGAGGATCAGGAAAGACATCGCGATCCGGTGGTCGAGCTGGCTCGCGCAGAGCCCGCCGCCCGCGACGTTGCCATGGCCTGCGCCTGTGACGCTCCACCAGTCCTCTCCCTCCGTCGACCTCGATGCCGTTGGCGCGCAGGCCCTTGGCCATGGCATCGATGCGGTCACTTTCCTTGACGCGCAAGCTCCCGCACGCCGCGCATCATGGTGGTGCCGCGCGCGTAGGCCGCGACGACCGACAGCACGGGGTATTCGTCGATCATGCTGGCGGCACGGTCGGGCGGCACCTCGATCCCTCGCATATCGGGCGAGAAGCGCGCGCGCAGGTCCGCCACCGGCTCGCCGCCCTCCGTGCGCTCGTTCTCATAGGTCAGATCCGCGCCCATCTCGCGCAGCGTGGTAAAGAGGCCTGCGCGCGTGGGGTTGAGCCCGATACCGGGCACGAGCACGTCAGAGCCGGGCACGATCGATGGCCGCGCAAACGGGAAATGCCGCCGAGGACGGATCGCGCGGGACCTCGATATGCTGCGGGCGCAGCTCCGGTTGGCCGGTCAGGGTAATCTCGCGCCCCTCTTCCGTCTCGCGCACGCTGATTTCCGCACCGAACCCTTCGAGCATCCGCTCGGTGTGATCGCGGGTGGCCTCCTTCTCGATCACCACGGTCTGGCCCGGCGCGTTGAGCCCGGCGAGCAGCACCGCCGATTTCACCTGCGCCGACGGCACAGGCACCACGTAGCGCACAGGCACGGGCGCGCGCGCACCCACCAGCGTCATCGGAAGGCGCCCGCCCGGAGCGGCCCACCGCCTGGCAGCCGAAGTGTGCCAGCGGATCGGTCACCCGCGCCATCGGTCGGCCATTCAGACTCGCATCGCCCGAGAAGGTGGCTGTGATCGGCTGGGTCGCCATGGCGCCCATGATCAGCCGAACCCCGGTGCCGGAGTTGCCGCAATCAATGACCCCCGACGGCTCGGCAAAGCCGCCCACCCCCACGCCGTGCACGGACCAGCGGCCACCGCCGTGGTCGGTCACTTCGGCCCCAAACGCGCGCATCGCCGCAGCGGTATCGAGCACGTCCTGCCCTTCCAGCAGACCTACGATCGTGGTCTCGCCCACACACATCGCGCCGAGGATCAGCGACCGGTGAGAGATGGATTTGTCGCCCGGCACATCGGCGGTTCCGGCAAGCGGCCCGCAGGCGCGCGATGTCATTGGAATGGGGGTACCGTGGCCCGACATAGATCCGTCCTCATCATTGGCTGCCCTGTCTTAGACGAGCGTAAATGGAGCGTCCACCGCTCTGTGCCGCGCGGCTTTGCGGCTCAGATCCTGCGGAACGTTAGGTAGTGCGGCACGCGCCCCTCGCGCAGAGCCTTCTGCTCATAGCGCGTGGACAGCCAGTCGCCCCACGGCTCGCGCCAGTCCGACGGCCCCTCGGCCAGCCATTCAAAGCCCGCACGCGGCACCTCGATCAGGGTCTGGCGGACGTAATCCGCGATATCGGTCGCCACGCGCAGCAGCGCACCGGGCGCCATCGCGCGGTGCAGCGGCACCAGATGCTCCTGCGTGACGAAGCGGCGGCGGTGATGGCGCGTCTTGGGCCACGGATCGGGATAGAGCAGAAATGCCCGCGCAAGGCTCTGCTCGGGCAGCACGTCGAAGAGATCGCGCACATCGCCGGGATGCACGCGCAGGTTGCCCACGCCCGCGCGGCGGATCTTGCCCAGCAGCATCGCCACGCCGTTGATGTAGGGCTCGCAGCCGATGATGCCGACCTGAGGGTTCTCCACGGCCTGATGCACCATATGCTCGCCGCCCCCGAACCCCACCTCGAGCCAGACCGGCTTGCCACCGAACATGTCATCGAGGTTCAGCGGGGTCCGCTGGGGATTTGCCGTCCAGTCCACGGGCCCGGGCGACAGGCCGGCAAGGTCCTGCTCCAGGTACTCCTGTTGCGATTGCTTGAGCGCATGACCTTTCAGTCGGCCATAGAAGTTTCGGCGGGGGCGTTGGAGCGTTTTCATACCCGCGCTTTAGCCAAGAAGCCTGCGCGCCGCAATGGTGCGGGCCTCACGCTTCGTTAACGTTCTGTCGTGTATGACTGTGGTGATAATGCCCGCAGGAGCCAACGCATGAACCTCAATTCGAAGATCGCCCCGGTGCGGCACAGGCGGGACGTCGCGGCACCGGAGTTTGCCAGCATCCTCATCGTGGACGATCAGGAGTTCGACCGCTTGAGGCTTCGCAAGCTCTGTGCGGAGTTCGAATTTAAAACCCATCTGACGGAGGCCGCGAGCCTTGCAGAGATGGCGGACAAGCTGCGCAAGGATCGTTTCGATCTGGTGCTGCTGGACTATCACCTCAGCGATGGCACAGGCCTGCAGGGTGTCGAGGCCGTGCGCGCCGATCCGGTCAATTGCACGGCTGCGACGATCATGATCACCGGCACGGAGCACCGCAATATCGCGGTGCAAGCGCTCAAGCTCGGCTTTACCGACTATCTGACCAAGGATGAGCTTTCGGACGAGACCCTCAGACGCGCGGCGATAACCGGGCTGCAAAAGGCGAAACTCGCGCGCGACATGCTCGCGCAGAGCGCGCTGCGCAACCTGTCCGACGACACGCTCCAGAGTTTTTCGCGCGAATGTGCGCAAGATATCAAGCCGGTCGTCAGCCGGATGATGCGCCAAATGCGCGAATTGCGTCAGATCGGCGATCTGAGTGTGGAAGAAGCCACCGACAGGGTCGAACGGGTGGAGGGATCGCTGCGCAGGCTCTGGGCGTTTCTGGACCAGCTCGAAAAGCTCGGTGAGGCGACACAGGCGCCTGCGATGCCGACGGTGCCGTCTGTCCGTGGCCAGACGATTTCGCCCGTGCATGTGATCAACACCCGCGTGCCTTCCGAGCGGCCCGTGCGGGCGGCACCCAAGCAGCCGCCTTCGCTCTTTCGCCGCAGGCCAGATTGATCCCGGAAGGCTCCGTATCAGGCGATTTGGCGCGCGAGTTTGGCAAGAGTTGCCGGGCGCCCGAGGAGAAGTCCGCAGCGCGGCTCCAGACTGGCATCGGTGTGCGAAGACGATGCAGGCAGCTCTGCAGGCCGATGTGCCGCCGCTTGATGTCGCCAATGCCATATCGCGCATCCGCGGTGACGCAGGCATGACCGCGCCTGCCGAACGACCCTGCGGCGGCGCTCATCAGCGCCGCCACAAGATATCAGACAGCGCCCTTGAGCTTGTCCGCCAGATCGGTTCGCTCCCAGCTGAAACCGCCATCGTCCGTGGCCGGGCGGCCGAAGTGGCCGTAGGCCGCGGTGCGCTGGTAAATGGGCTTGTTGAGCTGAAGATGCTCGCGGATGCCTCGCGGCGTCAGATCCATCATGTCCCAGATCGCTTTCTCGATCGCATCGGCAGACACTTCGCCGGTGCCGAAGGTATCGCAGTAGATCGACAGCGGCTCGCTCACCCCGATGGCATAGCTCAGCTGGATCGTGCATTTGGAGGCCATGCCAGCGGCCACGACGTTCTTCGCGAGGTACCGCGCCATGTAAGCGGCGGAACGGTCCACCTTGGTCGGATCCTTGCCCGAAAAGGCCCCGCCACCATGCGGTGCGGCACCGCCATAGGTGTCCACGATGATCTTGCGCCCGGTCAGGCCCGCATCCCCGTCCGGGCCGCCGATCACGAATGTGCCGGTCGGGTTCACCCACCATTTCGTCTCTTCGGTGATCCAGCCCTCGGGCAGCACCTCGCGGATGTAGGGCTCGACGATGTCGCGGATGTCTGCGCTGGTCTGGCTCGCGTCTGCGTGCTGGGTGCTGAGCACGATGGAGGTCAGGCCCACCGGCCTGCCGTTCTCATAGCGCACCGACAGCTGCGACTTGGCGTCGGGGCGCAGGGTCGGCTCGGTGCCGTCCTTGCGCACTTCGGCCAGACGGCGCAGGATCGCATGGGCGTAGTGGACGGGGCCGGCATCAACTCCTCGGTCTCATCCGTGGCAAAGCCGAACATGATGCCCTGATCGCCGGCACCCTCGTCGCGTCGGCGGTCTTGTTCACACCCTGCGCGATATGGGCGGATTGCTCGTGCAGCAGATTGGTGATCTCGACGGTCTCATGGTGGAACTTCTCCTGCTCATAGCCGATGTCCTTGATGCAAGCGCGCGCGATGTCCTCGATCCGGCCCATGTAGTCGTGCAGCTTGGCCTTGTCGGAGAGACCGACCTCGCCACCGATCACGACGCGGTTGGTGGTGGCGAATGTCTCGGCGGCGACCCGGGCCTCCGGCTCCTCGGCGAGGAAAGCATCCAGCACCGCATCGCTGATGCGGTCGCAGACCTTATCGGGGTGTCCTTCGGAAACGGATTCCGAAGTGAAGACATAGGATTTTCGGGACATATAGTGCTCCAATATGCAATAAAGCGCCACGTCAGGAAGCCGTTGTGGTGCGTCCGGACCCCGATAAACCCCGCCGTGCAGAGGGTCAATCGCTATCGACGCCGCGCGCCCTGCGGCGCAACAGCCCAACGGTGAGCACCGCGAGCATCAGCAGGGCCAGCGGCAGATCGCCCGTACGGCTGTAGAGCGTCGGGCCGAGCGGGCGCGGCAGGCGTGCATCGACATGGCCCGCCTGCCCCAGCCCGAGACTGCGGATCAGCCGACCATAGGGGTCGATCATGGCGGAGATGCCGGTATTGGCCGCGCGCGCGACCGGCAGGCCCTGCTCGATCGCGCGCATGCGGGCCTGTGCGAGATGCTGCTGCGGGCCTGCATAGGTGCCGAACCAGGCATCATTGGTGGCGTGGATGATGAAATCGGGACGACCAGGGGCCGCATTCACATCATGCGCAAAAACCGCCTCGTAGCAGATGAGCGGCAGCGCGCGTCCCAGCGGGCCCAGATCAAGGAGCGCGGGGCCCGGTCCACTGCTGAACCCCGCGCCGTCCTGCGGGGCGAGCCCGTAGATGCCGAAACGCGCCGCCAGATCGCCGAAGGGGACATATTCGCCGAAGGGCACCAGGTGATGCTTGTCATAGATCTGCCCGATCTGCCCCTGCGGGCCGAGCGTGACAAGCGCGTTGAAATAGCGGTTCGCTTCGCTGCGCTGCGTGCCGAGGACCACGGGCGTGCCCCCCGCCGCAGCGCTGATCTCGCGCAGGATCATACCACTGCGCTCCAGGGTCCAGGGGATCGCCGTTTCCGGCCATAGGATCAGGGCGGGTGGCCCGAGAGCCGGGTCCGGGGGCGCAGAGGTGAAGGCAAGCTGGCGGTCATAGAACACCGGGATCATCATCGGGATCCCATTTCTGATGCTGCGGCGCGTTGGGCTGGATAAGGCGGATCACCGCGTCACCCGGCACAGCCTGCGGAGCCAGCATCGGTACGATCATCGGCAGCGCCAGAACCGCGGCGAAAGGGGCGCCCATCACCCCCATGCGCGGGATGAGCGTGACCGCCGCCGCCGCGAGTGCGAGGATCGCGACGTTGATGCCATGCGGCCCCACGAGGGAGAGCCCCTGCCCCAGCAGCACATCCACACTCGCTTGTGCGGGCGCGGCCCATGGAAAGCCGGTGAAGAGATAGGCGCGCAGCAACTCCGTTCCCGGCAGCGTCAGCACCAGCCAGGCAGGGTGCGGCCCGAGCCTGCGCGCAAGCCAGAATGCCGCCATCCAGAAGAGCCCGCCCCCGGCCGCCATAAGCACGACCGCAAAGGGCGCCATCCAGCCATGGCGCGCCGCATCCACAAGGAAGGGTGAGACGATCCAATGCAGCGAGACGCCGAAGTAGCCAAAGCCGAAGGCCCAACCAAGGGCAGCGGCCTGTCGCGCGGACGGCACGCGCCGCGCGTAGAGCAGAAACACCCCCGCAAACCCGGCCAGCAGCAGCACGGGAAGATCGACCGGCGCCTGCCCCAATGAGGCGACAACGCCAAGTGCCGCGGGCGCCAGCCCGCGCTTGGTCGCTTCTCTCATTCCTGTGGCGTACCGTTCATCCGTACCCTCAGACGCTTGATCCGGCGCGGGTCGGCGTCCATCACTTCGAACTCAGGGCCATCCGGATGCACGACGACTTCGCCGCGTGCGGGCACGCGGCCCGCGAGCATGAAGACAAGCCCGCCCAATGTGTCGATCTCTTCCTCGTCCACATCGTCGTGGTCAGTGAGCGAGCGACCCACTTCGCTCTCGAATTCCGCGAGCGGGGTTTTGGCCAGCGTGAGGTAGCAGCCGGGCTTTTCCTCGGTCCAGTAGACGCCTTCATCGACGTCATGCTCATCCTCGATCTGGCCGATGACCTGCTCGATCAGATCCTCGATCGTCACCAGACCGTCCACGCCGCCGTATTCGTCGATCACAAGCGCCATATGCCGCCGCTCTGCCTGCATCTTGGTGAGCAGGACGCCAATGGTCATCGATGGCGGCACATAAACCAGCGGGCGCAGCATCTCGACCAGATCGAATTCCTTCGGTTTGCCGTTGAAGCCGTATTTCAGTGCAAGATCCTTGAGGTGCGCCATGCCCACGGGCGTGTCGAGCGTGCCGTCATAGACCGGCAGACGCGTGAGCCCGCTTTCCTGAAACACGGTGACCAGTTCGTCGAGGGTGGAGCCCACGCTCACGGCGATGATATCAGCCTTGGGCACCATCACGTCATCAACGCGCATGCGGCGCAGGTTGCCGATGCCCGTGGTCGGGCGGTCGGGGTTCTGCTTATCGGCATCTGTGTCGTCCGCGCTGGTGTCGGCGGGGCTGAGCGCGCCGATTACGCGGCTGAAAAAGCCGCTGCGGGAGGTTTCCGCCTCTGGCGGGGAATGGTCATCGGGGGAAAAGTAATTCTGCGCGCCGGGCGCCGCAGTAGAAGGTCCGTCAGTGTCGCCCATTGGGTCCTGTCTTTGGAAGCGGTGACCTAGCGGGCACCTGTGAGGGGTTGCATCACTGTATATGGATTATCCAACCCCAAATTGCCAAGAATTTCGACCTCGAGCCGCTCCATTAAATCGGCATCGGGGTCCGTGATGTGGTCATAGCCCAGCAGATGCAGCACACCATGCACGATGAGGTGCGTCAGATGCGCGTCGAAGGCAAGACCTGATTCGGCAGCTTCGCGGGCGCAGGTCTGGTAGCTGAGCGCGATATCGCCGAGTTCGATCATTCCATCGAAGCCCGCCTCCGGCGGCGGCGGCGCCTGCCCCGGTGCGGGCGGCGCGAGCGGTTGGGCAGGCCAGCTCAGCACATTGGTCGCCGTGGGTTTGTCCCGGTACTCCGCGTTGAGCGCCCCGATGCGCGCATCGTCGCAGGCCAGAAGGGTGATTTCGCACCCCTGAGGGTCAAGGCCCATGTGCGACAGCGTCGCCATCACCGCGCGCTGCGCCAGAGGCTCCAGCATCTGCGCATCCCATTCGTCCGCCTCGATCAGGATGTCGAGCGTTTCCATGCCTCAGATCTCACGCTTCATCGTGCGCTCTGCCTCCGCCTCATAGGCCTCGATGATCGCGGCGACGAGCGGATGGCGCACCACGTCCTTGGACGTGAAATAGCTGAAGCTGATCTTCGGGATGGTTTTGAGCAGCCGTTCCGCATCGGCCAGACCGGATTGCACGCCGCGCGGCAGGTCGATCTGGGTACGGTCACCGGTGATCACCATGCGCGAGCCCTCGCCCAGACGGGTCAGAAACATCTTCATCTGCATGGCGGTGGCATTTTGCGCCTCGTCCAGGACCACGAAGGCGTTGCTGAGCGTGCGACCGCGCATAAAGGCCAGGGGTGCGATTTCGATGGTCTTCTCCTCGCGCAGCTTGGCCAGCTGCTTGCCCGGCAGAAAATCGTTGAGCGCGTCATAAAGCGGCTGCATGTAGGGGTCGATCTTTTCGTCCTGCGTACCGGGCAGGAAGCCGAGACGCTCCCCCGCCTCGACTGCGGGGCGGCTCAGGATGATCTTGTCCACCTTGCCGGTCAGGAACATCGACACGCCCACGGCCACCGCGAGGTAGGTTTTGCCCGTGCCCGCGGGGCCGATGCCGAAGGCGAGTTCATTCTCAAAGAGCGCCTGAACGTAGTCCTTCTGAGCCTTCGTGCGCGGCTCCACCCGTTTCTTGCGGGTCTGGATTTCGATGCCGTGCGGGATCGGCATCTCGATCTGGTCGCCTGCGCGCACGCCCGTCCCCGCTGCGGAATTGCCCATGCGCAGGATCATGTCTACATCTGCCGGTTCCACACCACGCCCGCTCTCGAGCCGGGCATAGAGGGCGTGCAGAACCTGAGCCGCGCGTTCGGTCGCGGGCGGCTCGCCGAGCAGCGTGAGGAAATTGCCGCGCCGCACGATCTGGACCTCGAGCGCCTTTTCAATGGCGGCAAGATACTGGTCAAAGGGGCCGCACAGGTCAATCAGCAAACGGTTGTCGGGGAAGTCCAGCACCGGGCCGGGGGGGCCGGTTTCCGGCGTAATCACATCAGAGGGAGCCAAGAGCGATTCCTTTCAGGCGGCGACAGTAGTGAGATAGGGCGGCAGAGCGCGAATGGCCAGTCCGCATGCAAAAAGGGCCGCGGTGCTGTGCACCCCGGCCCTTGGTATGTGGCGGTTCTTCGCCAAGGTCAGATCGGGTCGCCGATAATGCCGGTCGAGCCCTGCTTGAAATCGCCGACAGTCTGGGTCGGGTCCGCGATGCCGGAGCAGACGGGCTTGCCGTATTTGTCGAGCCGCGCGGAGAGATACCCCTCCACCCCGTCGTCGATGATCCAGTGGTCGCAGCCGTTGGGGTCAACCCAGATCCCCGCCTCAAGCTGGCTGAGATGCTTGCGGTCGATGCCCCCGTCGAATGTCTTGTCCGCTCCCAGCTCGCGCAACGAGCCATCTTCACAGGCCGCCGTGAGAGATGCGAGGCCTAAGATGGCGGTGATCTTCAGAATGTTCATATGCCTGTTTCCTCAGCGAATGCAGATGATTTCGACGCGGCGGTTCTTTGCCATCCCCGCGGCGGTGGCGTTGGAGGCGGCGGGCTGCCGCTCGCCGTAGCCGCGCACATCGGCGATGCGCACGCCGGAGGCCTGCGCGACCTTGGCGACCGAATTGGCGCGGTTGAGGGACAGGCGCATGTTGTAGGCATCAGAGGCCCGGCTGTCGGTATGGCCGGTGATGATGAAGCTCGTGGCCGTCGCAGCGCGGAAGAATTCCGAAAGGCGCTGCTGACCATGTTTCGAGATGCGGGCGCTGTTGGTGGCGAAGAACTGATCGCTCTGCATCACGCCGCAGACGTCGCCCCGGCGGCAGACCGGGATGCCCTGACGGTTGGTGTGCGGTGTCATGAAGCCCTCCGCCCCGTCGTCCATCACCCAATGCTCGCAGCCGTCGGGATCGATCCAGATCGTTGGGATATACTTCCCGCCGTCACGGCCCGACTGGCTCGGCGTCTGCGCGCTGGCCGCCGCACCATGAAGCGCCAAGGCCGCGACCAGCACGGCACCGGCAGCCATCTTGAACCTGTTGAAAAGTGTGTTCGCCACAGCTCTTGTCCTTTTTCTTTTCCCCCGAAAGCCCCGCGCAAGAGACCGCACGCCGGGATTCCACTGCCGTAGAGGTTAGGCAAAAGCACAGGGCGAGGGAAGGGCTATGTGGCAGATATTGTGTGTCAGACCCGCAAAACCGCAATCCCAAGGGGGATTTTCCCGTTTGTGGCCCGCGCAACGCGCTATTTCAGGGGAAACGGAGCGCGCAGGTACAGTGCGCAGACGACTCACCCAGGCCCTGACGT
The DNA here is from genome assembly GCA_963703195.1 of uncultured Alphaproteobacteria bacterium. GTDB lineage: Bacteria > Pseudomonadota > Alphaproteobacteria > Rhodobacterales > Rhodobacteraceae > Sulfitobacter. Next base: position 1,950,347 of record OY969797.1, read on the forward strand.
CTCACTCCCCCGGTGCCCGCCCCTCAGATTTCGACAGCGGTCAGCGAATTGGTCATGGCACGGGTGATGCGCACGCGCACCACGTCGCCGATATGCGCCTTTGCGTTCTCGATATGCACGGAATGCAAATACTCCGATTTCCCGAGCATCTGACCAGGTTCGCGGCCCGCCTTCTCCACCAGCACCGAAAGATCGCGGCCCACCATGCTCTCCTGCAGCGCGCGCTGTTGGCGGGTGATGACGGCCTGCAACCGTTGCAGACGTGCATCGGCCTCCTCCGGGTCCACCTGTGGCCGCGCGGTGGCGGGCGTGCCGGGGCGCGGCGAGTATTTGAAGCTGTAGGCGTAGCCGTAGCCGACCTCCTGCACCAGATCCAGAGTGGCCTGGAAATCCGCCTCCGTCTCCTCCGGAAAGCCCACGATGAAATCGCCCGACAGCACGATATCGGGGCGCACCGCGCGGATCCGCTCAATGAGCCGCAGATAGCCCTCGGCGGTATGGCTGCGGTTCATCCGCTTGAGGATCCGGTCGGACCCCGACTGCACGGGCAGATGCAGATAGGGCATCAGCTCTGGCGTGTCCGCATGGGCGGCGATCAGATCGTCGTCCATATCGTTGGGGTGCGACGTGGTGTAGCGGATCCGTTCCAGCCCGTCGATGCGCGCCAACGCACGAATGAGCGCCGCCAGCGTCATGCCGCCATGATAGGCGTTGACGTTTTGACCCAGCAGCGTGACCTCGCGCACACCGCGCTCAACCAATTCGCTGGCTTCCAACAGCACCTTCTCGGCAGGCCGCGAAACTTCCGCACCGCGGGTGTAGGGGACCACGCAGAAAGCGCAGAACTTGTCGCAGCCTTCCTGCACGGTCAGAAAGGCGGCAGGCGCGCGACGGGCCTTGGTCCCGCGCCCCTTGAGATGCGTGAACTTGTCCTCCTCCGGAAAGTCGGTGTCGAGCGCTGTCTGACCCGCGCGCACCCGCGCCTCCATCTGCGGCAGTCGGTGATAGCTTTGCGGGCCGACAACCAGATCCACGGCAGGCTGGCGGCGCATGATCTCGGCCCCCTCGGCCTGTGCCACGCATCCCGTCACGCCGATCTTGAGGTCTGGGTTCAGCTCCTTGAGCGGCTTGAGGCGGCCCAACTCCGAGTAGACCTTTTCGGCGGCCTTCTCGCGGATGTGGCAGGTGTTGAGCAGGATCATATCCGCATCCTCGGCCCTGTCCGTCTGCACGTAGCCTTCGAGGCTCTCTGCCATCCGCTCGCTGTCATAGACGTTCATCTGACAGCCATAGGTCTTGATAAAGAGCTTCTTCGGGGTGCCGGTCTTGATGTCTGCCATGGGTGCGCCTGCGGATAAACGGATGGGGGAGGTCCACGCGGGGTATCAGCGCGCGGCACGTCTTGCAATGCAGGGCGATTTAACCGATTCTACCCTAAACGCCAACCGTCCCGCCCGCGGCAGAGGATCCCATGCGCTATCCGTCCCTCGACCATTTTATCGCCGCACAGCGTGCCGCGCTCGCGAAAGGGCCGATCGCGATCGTGCTGGTGGAGGATGACGTGGAGGTAGACACGACGTTGCGCCATCACCTGCAGTCGGGGTTCGGCCAGGTGCTGGCGCTGATGCCGCCGTCCTTCACCCTGCCGCGCGACCTGCAGGAAACGGTGCACCGGATCGACTATGACATGTCACCGGCAAACGCGACGGAAAGCGCCGTGAACCGGATCATCGCAGCGGCGCCGGGGCAATGGATCTACTATTGCTACAACGCTGAATATCTCTTCTACCCCTTCTGCGAAACGCGCCTCGTAACTGAAATGCTGGCCTTTCATACCGAAGAGCGGCGCGATGCGATGCTGACCTATATCGTGGATCTCTACTCCGACGATCTGGATCGGCACCCCGATGCCGTTTCGCTGGAGCACGCACATCTGGACAGGTCGGGCTATTACGCGCTGGCGCGGCACGATACAGCGAACCACGACCATCCCAAGGAGCGGCAGCTCGATTTCTTCGGCGGGTTGCGCTGGCGCTACGAAGAGCATGTGCCCCCTGCCCGCCGCAAGATTGACCGGATTTCCCTGTTTCGCGCGACGCCGGGGGTCAAGCTGAGGGAAGATCACACCTTCTCGGACGAGGAATACAACACCTATGCCTGCCCCTGGCATCACAACATCACGGCGACGGTCTGCTCGTTCCGCACCGCGAAGGCGCTCAAGACCAATCCGGGCAGCCGATACGACATCCATACCTTCAAATGGCACAACTCCGCCCCCTTCGAGTGGCATTCGCGACAATTGCTGGACCTTGGGCTGATGGAGCCGGGGCAATGGTTCTGAGCGGCTTGCGAGGGATGGCGGTCTTGCTGGTTGGGAATAAGCGGTTGGCTCTCGCTCCTTTAAGCGAGTGATGGCGTGTGGTGTCGCATCTCTTCTATGTGGCTCGATAGAAATATGCGGCGTAGACGCCATGGATGGGTGTGAGGCTGATCTATTTCTACGCAAATGCAGAAGGAGCAGCGCCTGAAGAAGGTTCCCTGTCGTATTTCATGACAGGCCCACATTGACGTGCTCTCGTTAGATGCACTCGGTTTGAGGTTAGCCTGTTCTCCAACAAAGGGGACAGACAGGGATAGAAGGATATGTGTTGCGGTGCCTCTCCCCGCCAGTTTCATACAACGTAAAACGCCGCCAGCTTTTTGAGCTGGCGGCGTTTTGAGTAGTATTGATCGCATAGAGAGATACGCAGAGGCTTTATTAGGTTTGGCAATGACCTACTCTCCCACGCCTTAAGACGCAGTACCATTGGCGCGACGGCACTTAACTGCCGGGTTCGGGATGGGACCGGGTGTTTTGCTCGTGCTATGATCACCAAACCAAAAAAAGCCTCTGTCCAAGTCAGTATACTGGTCATGCGCTACCGCTCTTGGCGGGCGCTGACCTGTGTGTGTATGCTTTTGATGCCATTTCATGTGGTCCGCATTGCTTTTGGCGTGCGGTCACATGACAGCGAGACAAGTCTCTCTGTTACTGGATCAAATCAAGCCTATCGAGCCATTAGTACCAGTCAACTGAACGCATTACTGCGCTTACATCTCTGGCCTATCGACGAGGTGGTCTACCTCGGCTCTCAGGGATACCTTGTTTTGAGGGGGGCTTCCCGCTTAGATGCCTTCAGCGGTTATCCTGTCCGATCATAGCTACCCAGCACTGCTATTGGCATAACAACTGGTCCACCAGTGGATCGTTCACCCCGGTCCTCTCGTACTAGGGGCAACTCCTCTCAAGTATCCTACACCCACGGAAGATAGGGACCGAACTGTCTCACGACGTTCTAAACCCAGCTCACGTACCTCTTTAAACGGCGAACAGCCGTACCCTTGGGACCTGCTCCAGCCCCAGGATGAGATGAGCCGACATCGAGGTGCCAAACACTGCCGTCGATATGGACTCTTGGGCAGTATCAGCCTGTTATCCCCGGCGTACCTTTTATCCGTTGAGCGATGGCCCTCCCACTTGGGACCACCGGATCACTATGGCCGTCTTTCGACTCTGCTCGACTTGTCAGTCTCGCAGTCAGGCTGGCTTCTGCCATTGCACTCAACGAGCGATTTCCGACCGCTCTGAGCCAACCTTCGCGCGCCTCCGTTACGATTTAGGAGGCGACCGCCCCAGTCAAACTACCCACCACACAGGGTCCCGGATCCGGATAACGGACCGCGGTTAGACATCAAGCGAAGCAAGGGTGGTATCTCAAGGGAGGCTCCACGCAGACTGGCGTCCACGCTTCAAAGCCCACCACCTATCCTGCACATGCTCGGCCTAATGCCAGTGTGAAGTTGTAGTAAAGGTGCACGGGGTCTTTCCGTCTAACCGCGGGTAACCGGCATCTTGACCGGTAATTCAATTTCGCTGAGTCTATGTTGGAGACAGCGGGGAAGTCGTTACGCCATTCGTGCAGGTCGGAACTTACCCGACAAGGAATTTCGCTACCTTAGGACCGTTATAGTTACGGCCGCCGTTTACCTGGGCTTCAATTCAGAGCTCTCACCCCTCCTTTTAACCTTCAGGCACCGGGCAGGCGTCAGACCCTATACGTCGTCTTGCGACTTCGCAGAGCCCTGTGTTTTTAATAAACAGTCGCCACCCCCTGGTTTGTGCCCCCAGCCCATAGTTGCCTACGAACCGGGCCTCCTTCTCGCGAACTTACGGAGGTATTTTGCCGAGTTCCTTCAACATAGTTCTCTCAAGCGCCTTGGTATTCTCTACCTATCCACCTGTGTCGGTTTAGGGTACGATCTAGCGGTGAAGCTATTTCCAGGAACCTCTAAGCAGCCCATTCAATCCGATAAGGATGAACTACCCTCGAGATCCGTCACTTTCACCTGGCCCAGGAATATTAACCTGGTTCCCATCGACTACGCCTTTCGGCCTCGCCTTAGGGGTCGGCTTACCCTGCTCAGATTAGCTTTAAGCAGGAACCCTTGGATTTTCGGCGAGAGTGTCTCTCACACTCTTTGTCGCTACTCATGTCATCATTCTCACTAGTGATCTCTCCACCGGATCGCTCACGCGCCAGCTTCACAGAAAAGACTTTGTCTTTTCTGACCTTTTTATGCACTACCGCCTCCGGCTACTTGAGTGCGAACACCC